>NZ_CP009631.1:1200000-2400000 GCF_000959445.1 Burkholderia vietnamiensis LMG 10929
GTGGTCGTGACGACCGGCTTGCCGGGCTGGAACGCGCGCATCGCCGGATCGGTCAGGTCGCTGTCGTCGGTGTCTTCGTAGTGGACCAGCTTCGCGGCCGTCAGCCGGTACTGGGTCGTGCCGGTCTGGTCGAGCTCGGTGACCGAGAAGTTGTCGGCGAAATAGTCGGGCGTATGGCGCTTCGGTTGCGCGGCGCCTTCGCCGGGCGGCGGCAGCGTCGCCTGCAGCAGCCACCACGTGATGCCCGCGAGCGCGGCCACCGCGACGAGCGGCAGCAGCTGGGTCCAGCGAAATTGCGGATTCATCGGTCAGACTCCGCACGCGGCGGCGAGCAGCGCATCGTAGCGGCGCTGCGCGCGCAGGATCGCGTCGCACACTTCGCGCACCGCGCCGTGACCGCCGCGGGCCTCGGCCACCCAGTGTGCGCGCGCGATCACCTCGGGGTGCGCATTGGCCGGCGCGGTCGCGAAGCCGCAGCGCAGCATCACGGGCAGGTCGGGCCAGTCGTCGCCCATGTAGCCGCATGCGTCGGCGCCGATGCCGAGCGAGCCGGCCAGATCGGCGAACACGGCCAGCTTGTCCTCGACGCCCTGGAACAGGTGCGCGATCTTCATTTCCTTCGCGCGCGCCGCGACGATCTCC
Organism: Burkholderia vietnamiensis LMG 10929; assembly: GCF_000959445.1. NCBI lineage: Bacteria > Pseudomonadati > Pseudomonadota > Betaproteobacteria > Burkholderiales > Burkholderiaceae > Burkholderia > Burkholderia vietnamiensis. Next base: position 1,200,643 of record NZ_CP009631.1, read on the forward strand.
GAACGGCGTCCGGTGATGATCGCGGTCGCGATGCCGGCTTCGCCGAGCAGCTTCACGCCATGGCCGTCGAGCGAATTGAACGACTTCATCGCGTCGCCGGCCGCGGTAAACAGCAGGCCGCCGTCGGTCAGTACGCCGTCGACGTCGAAAATCATCAGCTTCACGCGGCTCGCGCGTTCGGCCGCAGTCAGCGCTGCGCTCATCAGATCACCTTCTTCGAAAACAGGTCGTGCATGTTCAGCGCGCCGATCAGCATGCCGTTTGCATCGACCACCAGCATCTGGTTGATCCGGTGGCGCTCCATCAGTTCCACGGCTTCGACCGCGAGTTGGTCCGGGCCGATCGTGCGCGGCGCGCGCGTCATCACGTCGACGATCGGCAGCGTGCGGAAGTCGCCGTCGCGCGCGAGCACGCGGCGCAGGTCGCCGTCGGTGAAGATGCCGGCGACGCGGCCGTCGGGATCGACCACGGCCGTCATGCCCAGGCGCTTTTCGGTGATCTGGAACAGCGCGTCCGACAGCGTCGCGTCGAGCCCGACGCGCGGCACGTCGGCACCGCTGCGCATCACGTCGCGCACGTGCGTGAGCAGACGGCGGCCGAGCGCGCCGCCCGGATGCGAGCGCGCGAAGTCCTCGGAGCCGAAGCCGCGCGCATCGAGCACCGCGACGGCGAGCGCGTCGCCGAGCGCGAGCGCGGCCGTCGTGCTCGCGGTGGGCGCGAGGTTCAGCGGGCAGGCTTCCTTCGACACGGCGGCGTTCAGGTGCACGTCGGCGAGCTTGCCGAGGCTCGATTCGGCGCGGCCCGTGATCGCGATCAGCTTCGCGCCGATCCGCTTGACGAGCGGCAGGATCGCCACGAGCTCTTCCGATTCGCCGGAATACGAAATGCCGATGAAGACGTCGTCGGCGGTCACCATCCCGAGGTCGCCATGACTCGCTTCCGCCGGATGGACGAAGAATGCAGGCGTACCGGTGCTGGCCAGCGTGGCCGCGATCTTGCGGGCGATATGCCCTGATTTGCCGATGCCGGAGACCACCACGCGCCCGCGGCAGCCGAGCAGCAGTGCCACGGCCTGGACGAAGTCGCCGTCGAGCTGGTCGCGCAGCGCGCGCACGGCATCCGCCTCGATGTCGAGCACGTCGCGGGCGAGCGCGAGCGCCCGATCATCATTGATTTTCGCTATCATGCGCGGAGTATAGCAAAGGCGTTTGTTCGCCGCGCCGCGCCTTCGGACTCGTCCGATGCCGCTTGCCTACCGCCACCACCCGCGCCCGCATTGCCGTGGCCCCGACGAACGAGGACGCTTCGCCTGTGATTTCCCCGCTCGAAATGACGCTGCTGCTGCTGCTGGCTTCGGTGGTGGGCGTCGTCGTATTTCGCTCGCTGAACCTGCCGCCGATGCTCGGCTATCTGACCGTCGGCATTCTGGTCGGCCCGCACGCGTTCGGCGTCGCCGCGGACCTCGAGCGCGCCGAGCATCTTGCCGAATTCGGCGTCGTGTTCCTGATGTTTTCGATCGGCCTCGAGTTCTCGCTCGCGAAGCTACGGGCGATGCAGCGGCTCGTGTTCGGGCTCGGGCTGCTGCAGGTGGTCGCGACGCTCGTGCTGGCGGTCGTGCTCGGCGCGCTGTTCGAGCGCTGGGTGCACATCGCGTGGCAGGGCAGCGTCGCGCTCGGCGGCGCGCTCGCGATGTCGTCGACGGCGATCGTCTCGAAGATGCTCGCCGAGCGGCTCGAGATCGAGACCGCGCACGGGCGCAACATCTTCGGCGTGCTGCTGTTCCAGGATCTCGCGGTGGTGCCGCTGCTGATCGTCATCGCGGCGTTCGGCGCCGAGTCGTCGAAGGATCTCGCGATCACGCTCGGCTTCGCGGCGGTCAAGATCGTGATCGCGCTCGCGCTGCTGCTGATCGTCGGGCAGCGCTTCATGACGCGCTGGCTGAACGTCGTCGCGCGGCGCCGCTCGCAGGAGCTGTTCGTGCTGAACCTGCTGCTCGTCACGCTGGGCGCCGCGTTCATCACCGACCGCTTCGGCCTGTCGCTCGCGCTCGGCGCGTTCATCGCCGGGATGCTGATCGCCGAGACGCCGTTCCGCCATCAGGTCGAAGAAGACATCAAGCCGTTTCGCGACGTGCTGCTCGGGCTGTTCTTCGTAACGACCGGGATGCTGCTCGATCCGCGCGTGATCTGGGAGCATCCGTTGCTCGTGCTCGGCTTCTTCATCGGGCAGATCCTTTTCAAGGCGACGACGATCGCGGGGCTCGCGCGGCTGTTCGGCGCGACGCCGGGCGTCGCGATGCGCACCGGCATCGGCCTCGCGCAGGCCGGCGAGTTCGGCTTCGTGCTGCTGAACCTGATCCTCGACCGGCACCTGGTCGATGCGACGCTGCTGCAGGCGATCCTCGCGTCGATGCTGCTGTCGATGCTCGCCGCGCCGTTCCTGATCCAGAACGCCGACCGGATCGTGATGCGGCTGTCGTCGACCGAATGGATGCAGCAGTCGCTGCAGATGACGCGGATCGCGACGCAAAGCCTCAAGCAGCGCGGCCACGTGATCATCTGCGGCTACGGCCGCGCGGGGCAGAACCTCGCGCGCATGCTCGAGCAGGAAGGCATTCCGTACGTCGCGCTCGACCTCGATCCCGATCGCGTGAGCGCCGCGGCGACGGCCGGCGAATCGGTCGTGTTCGGCGACGCGGCGCGCCGCGAGTCGCTGCTCGCGGCCGGCATCCATCGCGCGGCGGCCGTCGCGATCACGTATGCGAACACGCCGTCGGCGCTGCGCGTGCTGCACCACGTGCACGAGCTGGCGCCGACGCTGCCGGCGATCGTGCGCACCGTCGACGACGCCGATCTCGAGAAGCTGCTCGCGGCCGGCGCGACCGAGGTGATTCCGGAGATCGTCGAGGGCAGCCTGATGCTCGCGTCGCATACGCTGGTGCTGGTGGGCGTGCCGATGCGCAAGGTCGTGCGGCGCGTCGAGGAGATGCGCGACGAGCGCTACAGCCTGCTGCGCGGCTATTTCCACGGCGCGGACGATGCCGACGACGACGATCACGAGCAGGTGCGGCTACAATCGGTGCCGGTCGACGCGCGCGCCGACGCGGTCGGGCGCTCGCTGGAGGAGCTCGGGCTGTACGTGCTCGGGATCGAAGTCACGGCGATTCGCCGGCACGGCATTCGCGGCGTCGAGCCCGATCCGCAGACCAAGCTGCGCGCGAGCGACATCGTCGTGCTGCGCGGGCTGCCCGAGGCGCTCGCGATTGCCGAGGAGCGGCTGTCGCGGCTGCGGCGCGAGCCGCCGGCCGCGGTAGCGTGAAGCCTCGAAGCCTCGAAGCCTCGAAGCCTCGAAGCCTCGAAGGGCGACCCAACAACCTGACCCGCATTAATTCGAAACGGTGCGCGATCGTCGCGCACCGTTTTTTTCGGAGAGTTTCATGCCGCATTCGTCGTCGGGCGCGCCGCTCGATCCGGTCGCCTTCATCCACAGCCAGATCCGCACGGTGCCCGACTGGCCGCAGCCGGGCGTGATGTTCCGCGACATCACGACGCTGCTGCAGAGCCCGAAGGCGCTGCGCATCCTCGTCGACCTGTTCGTCGAGCGCTATGTCGATGCGAAGCTCGACTACGTCGCGGGCCTCGACGCGCGCGGCTTCATCATCGCGCCGATCGTCGCTTATGAGCTGAGCGTCGGCTTCGTGCCGATCCGCAAGGTCGGCAAGCTGCCGTACAAGACGTGCTCGGAATCGTACGACCTCGAATACGGCAGCGCGACGGTCGAGATCCACGAGGACGCGTGCCGCCCCGGCGACCGCGTGATCATCATGGACGACCTGATCGCGACCGGCGGCACGATGATGGCGGGACGCAACCTGCTGCAGCGGCTCGGCGCGGTCGTCGTCGAAGGCGCGGCGATCATCGACCTGCCGGACCTCGGCGGCTCGACGCTGCTTCGCAACGCAGGGCTGCCGATCTACACCGTCACCGAATTCGCCGGCCACTGAACCATCGAGCGCCGGCTCACGCCGCGAGGTCACGATGCCCAACTTCATGCTGTTTCTCGCCACGTCGATCGCGATCACCTTCGCGCCCGGCCCCGACAACCTACAGGTGCTCGCGCGCGGCATCTCGCAGGGCCGCGCGGCCGGCTTCGTCGCCGCGCTCGGCTTCACGGCCGGGATCCTGTTCCATACGACGCTCGCGGCGCTCGGCGTCGCGGCCGTGCTGCGCTCGTCGCCGGTCGCGTTCCAGATCCTGAAGCTCGCGGGCGCCGCGTATCTCGTGTGGATCGGCATCAAGGCGCTGCGCAGCCAGGGGCTCGCGAACGCGCATGCGCGCCCGCCGCAGCCGCTCGGCGCGATCTTCCGGCAGAGCGTGATCGGCAACCTGATGAACCCGAAAGTCACGCTGTTCTTCGTCGTGTTCCTGCCGCAGTTCGTCGATCCGCACGGCGCGCAGCCGGTGACGCTGCAGATGTTCGAGCTCGGCGCGCTGTTCATGCTGCAGACGGCCGCGATCTTCTCGCTGTTCGGCGTCGGCGCGGGCGCGATCGGCGCGTGGCTGAAGCGCCGCCCGAAGGCCGGCGTGTGGCTCGACCGGATCGCCGGCGCGACCTTCATCGCGATCGGCATCCGCGTGGCGCTGAAGGACTGACGCCGATGACGTTCCCCTGCATTGCGGCCGCGCGCCGCTTCGATCCGGCCGCGCACCTGCGCTTCGAGATCGCCGGCCGCGAGGTCGGCTGGGTGCGGCGCGCAGACGTCGCGAAGCTGGCCCGCTGGCCCGACGTGTTCGAGCTGAGCGACGCGCGCGTCGTGCTGTCGGCGCGCTACGACACGGTCGACGCACGCAGCATGGCGCTCGCGAGCGCGATCGGCGCACTGGCCGCGGAAGGCGCGATCCCCGGCTGGCGCGACGAGATCTATGCGATCCGCAACCGCTTCGACGATCCGCCGCTCGCCTATATCGAGCGCGCCGCCGCGCGCTTCTTCGGCACGCAGACTTATGCGGTGCACCTGAACGGCATCGTAGAATATGCGGCCGCGCCGGGCGCGCCGGCCGTGCCGCAGATGTGGCTCGGCCGCCGCAGCGCCACCAAGGCCACCGACCCGGGCATGCTCGACAACGTCGTCGCGGGCGGCATCGGCTGGGGGCTGGGCGTGCGCGAGACGCTCGCCAAAGAGTGCTGGGAAGAGGCCGGCATGCCGGCCGAACTGGCGGCGCGCGCGGTCGCGGGCCGCGCGGTGCAGGTGTTGTGCTCGCTGCCCGAAGGCACGCAATCCGAACTGATCTTCGTGTACGACCTGCCACTGCCGCGCGACTTCGCGCCGCACAACCAGGACGGCGAGGTGGCCGAGCATCTGCTGGCCGGCGTTCCGGAAGTGCTCGGCTGGCTGCGCGAAGGCCGCGCGACGATGGATGCGAGCCTCGCGATGCTCGACACGCTGCTGCGCCACCGCTGGCTGGCAGCGGCCGACGCCGACGGCATGGATGCGCTGTTCGCGCCGCCCGCCTGAGCCTCAGCCGCGTGACCCGCGCGATGCCGTGGCGGGCGCGGCCGGCGTCGCAGCCGAACCCACGGCCCAATTGACGAATACCGAAACGAAGGGAGTAGCGGTCATGTCGACCGATCACAGCTTTATCTTGAAACTGTCGTGCCCCGACCGGCACGGCATCGTCCACGCGGTCTCGGGCTTCCTGTTCGAGCGCAGCAACAACATCCTCGATTCCGCGCAGTTCGGCGACAGCCGCAGCGGCGAGTTCTTCATGCGCGTGCACTTCGAGCAGGATGCCGACGGCGTGGATGCCACGGCCGCGCTCGACACGCTGCGCCGCGAATTCGCGCCGCTCGCCGAGCAGTTCGAGATGCGCTGGGAGCTGCACGACGCGGAGGTGAAGCCGCGCGTCGTGATCATGGTGTCGAAGATCGGCCATTGCCTGAACGATCTGCTGTTCCGCTATCGCACCGGCCAGCTGCCGATCGAGATTCCGGCGATCGTGTCGAACCACAAGGAGTTCTACCAGCTCGCCGCCAGCTACAACATCCCGTTCCATCACTTTCCGCTCGTCGGCGGATCGTCGGACGCGGCGAAGGCCGCGCAGGAAGCCCGCGTGCTGGAGGTGATCGACGAGCACCGCGCCGATCTCGTCGTGCTCGCGCGCTACATGCAGATCCTGTCGCCGAACATGTGCGAGCAGCTCGCCGGCCGCGCGATCAACATCCATCATTCGTTCCTGCCGAGCTTCAAGGGCGCCAAGCCGTATTACCAGGCGTTCGACCGCGGCGTGAAGCTGATCGGCGCGACCGCACACTACGTGACGACCGACCTCGACGAAGGCCCGATCATCGAGCAGGAAGTCGAGCGCGTCGACCACAGCATGACGCCCGACCAGCTGACTGCGATCGGCCGCGACGTCGAGTGCGTGACGCTCGCGCGCGCGGTGAAGTGGCACGTCGAGCACCGGATCGTGCTGAACGGGACCAAGACCGTCGTGTTCCGCTGAGCGACGCATCGCGCCGGCCGCTTGCAGGCGCGCCAGCAAAAACGCCGCGCTCGGTCACGAGCGCGGCGTTTTTTTCGCAGGCCGGGCGGCGGCGCGCGGCGTCAGATCAGCCGCAGCATGTACAGCTCGCGCTTCACGTACGCGTAGAAGATCGGCGCGGCGATCACGCCCGGCAGCCCGAACGCGGCCTCCATGATCAGCATCGCGAGCAGCAGCTCCCATGCGCGCGATTCGATCTGGCCGCCGATGATCTTCGCGTTCAGGAAGTATTCGAGCTTGTGGATCACGATCAGGAACGCGAGAGACGCGATCGCGGTGCCCATGCTCACCGACAGCGACACGGCGACGATCAGCGTGTTCGAGACGAGGTTGCCGATCACCGGCAGCAGCCCGACGATGAACGTGACGAGCACGAGCGTCTTCGACAGCGGCAGCCGCTGCTGGAAGATCGGCAGCGCGACGAGCAGGTAGATGCCGGTGAACGCCGCGTTGATCGCCGAGATCTTGATCTGCGCGAACACGATCCGGCGGAACGATTCGGCGAAGCGCGACACGCGCGTGACGAGCGCCGTCGACAGCGGCCGGCGTACCTTGCCATGTTCGACGCCGATCGCGATCATCGCGCCGATGACCATCCCGAACAGCACGTGGCCGAAGCCGCGCGCGACGCTCTTGCCGCCTTGCTGGAGCTGGTCCATGTGCGAGTGCATCAGCAGCGCGGCCTTCGCCTTCATCTGCTCGACGTCGACCGGCAGCAGGTTGGCGATCCACGCCGGCGTGCGCGCGCGCGTCTGCTCGACGATCTGCATCAGCTGGCCGAGCAGGCTCTGCAGGTTCGGCACCGTGTGCTCGAAGTGCTGGATGATGCCGATCGTCAGGCCGGTGAGGCCGCCGACGATCGCGATCGACAGCAGCACGACGGCGACCCAGCGCGCGCGCATGCTGGTCGTATGCCGTTCGATCGCAGGCGCGATCGTGTGGATCAGCTGGTAGACCAGCAGGCCGGCCAGCAGCCCGCCGAGCAGCTTCAGCTCGATCACGGCCACCATCGCGACCAGCGCGAACAGGTAGCTGCCGATCTCGATCGCCGACAGCTTCGGCAGGCTGAAGTCGCTCGTCAGCCGCACGCTGCGCAGGTGCGGCTCGCGGTTCTGCGCGTCGCGCGACTCTTGTTGCTTCTCCATCATGGATTCCTGTCGTTCGTGTGGCGTGCCGCGCGGTGGGCGGCAGGACCGCGGTTGCCGCGCGCCGCACCGGATTGGTGCGGAGGGCGAACCTTACGACCGTAAAGTATAGCTGCCATTATGGTCCGCCACGGGACGGTTTGGCTCGTGGTGTAAACGCAGAAGGGAAAACCGCAGAAGGGAAAACGCGCAGGGCGCCCGGCGTGCGGGCCGCCGAGGGCGCGCGGCCGGGCGGCCGCGCGCGGGAACGGAACGTGTCAGCCGGCCGCCGTTTTGCGGGTCGGCCGCTTGAGCAGCGGCGCGAGATACTTGCCGGTGAAGCTGGCCTTGGTCTTCGCGACCTGCTCGGGCGTGCCCTGGGCGATGATCTGGCCGCCGCCCGCGCCGCCTTCCGGACCGAGGTCGATCACCCAGTCGGCCGTCTTGATCACGTCGAGGTTGTGCTCGATGATCACGACCGTGTTGCCCTGGTCGCGCAGCCGGTGAATCACCTCGAGCAGCAGCGCGATGTCGTGGAAGTGCAGGCCGGTCGTCGGCTCGTCGAGGATGTACAGCGTGCGGCCCGTGTCGCGCTTGGACAGCTCCAGCGACAGCTTCACGCGCTGCGCCTCGCCGCCCGACAGCGTCGTGGCCGACTGGCCGAGGCGGATGTAGCCGAGGCCGACGTCGAGCAGCGTCTTCAGCTTGCGCGCGATCACCGGCACCGCGCTGAAGAACTCGTACGCGTGCTCGACGGTCATGTCGAGCACCTCGCTGATGTTCTTGCCTTTGTACTGCACCTCGAGCGTCTCGCGGTTGTAGCGCTTGCCGTGGCACACGTCGCACGGCACGTAGACGTCCGGCAGGAAGTGCATCTCGACCTTCAGCACGCCGTCGCCCTGGCACGACTCGCAGCGGCCGCCCTTCACGTTGAACGAGAAGCGGCCGGGATCGTAGCCGCGCTCCTTGGCGGTCGGCACGCCCGAGAACAGCTCGCGGATCGGCGTGAACAGGCCCGTGTAGGTGGCCGGGTTCGAGCGCGGCGTGCGGCCGATCGGCGACTGGTCGACGTTGATCACCTTGTCGAAATGCTCGAGGCCCTCGATCGCCTCGTACGGCGCCGGCTCGGCCGACGAGCCGTACAGATGGCGCGCGACCGCGTGATACAGCGTGTCGTTGATCAGCGTCGACTTGCCGGAACCGGACACGCCGGTGATGCAGGTCAGCAGCCCGATCGGCAGCTCGAGATCGACGTGCTTCAGGTTGTTGCCGTGCGCGTCGGCGATGCGCAGCATCCGCTCGGGATCGGGCGCGATCCGCTCGTCCGGATACTCGATCGTGCGCTTGCCGACCAGATACTGGCCGGTCAGCGACTGCGGGTTCGCCTGCACCTGCTTCGGCGTGCCTTCGGCCACGATCACGCCGCCGTGCTCGCCGGCGCCCGGCCCCATGTCGACGACGTAATCGGCGGTGCGGATCATGTCCTCGTCGTGCTCGACGACGATCACCGAGTTGCCGAGGTCGCGCAGGTGCTTGAGCGTCGCGATCAGCCGGTCGTTGTCGCGCTGATGCAGCCCGATCGACGGCTCGTCGAGCACGTACATCACGCCGGTCAGGCCCGAGCCGATCTGCGACGCGAGCCGGATGCGCTGCGCTTCGCCGCCGGACAGCGTTTCGGCGCTGCGCTCGAGCGACAGGTAGTCGAGGCCGACGTTGTTCAGGAAGGTCAGGCGCGCGACGATTTCCTTGATCACCTTGTCGGCGATCTCGCGCTTCGCGCCCTCGAGCGTCAGGCCGTCGAAATAGCCGAGCGCGTCGCGCAGCGGCCAGCCGCTGATCTCGTAGATGCCGCGCGCGTAGTCGCCGGTGCCGACCCGCACGTGGCGCGCCTCGCGGCGCAGCCGCGTGCCGTCGCACGACGGGCACGGCTGGTTGTTCTGGTACTTCGCGAGCTCCTCGCGCACCGCGGCCGAATCGGTCTCGCGGTAGCGCCGCTCGAGGTTCGGGATGATCCCTTCGAACACGTGCTCGCGGATCGTCGTGCGGCCGCGCTCGTTGATGTACGAGAACGGGATGGTCTGCTTGCCCGAGCCGTACAGCAGCACCTTGCGGATCTTCTCGGGGAGATCTTCGAACGCGGCGTCGATGTCGAATTCGTAGAACGCCGCGAGGCTCTGCAGCATCTGGAAGTAGAACTGGTTGCGGCGGTCCCAGCCCTTCACCGCGCCGGCGGCGAGCGACAGCGACGGGTGCGCGACGACGCGCTTCGGATCGAAGAACGTGATCTGGCCGAGGCCGTCGCATTCCGGGCACGCGCCCATCGGGTTGTTGAACGAGAACAGGCGCGGCTCGAGCTCCTGCAGCGAGTACGAGCAGATCGGGCACGCGAACTTCGAGCTGAACAGGTGTTCGCGCTCGGTGTCCATCTCGAGCGCGATGGCGCGGCCGTCGGCGAGGCGCAGCGCCGTTTCGAACGATTCGGCGAGGCGCTGCTTCATGTCCGGGCGCACCTTCAGGCGGTCGACGACCACGTCGATCGTGTGCTTGTCGTTCTTTTTCAGCTTCGGCAGCGAGTCGACCTCGTAGATCTTCGCGACGCCTTCGTTCGCCGTGCCGCCGCCCGAGCGCACGCGAAAGCGCACGAAGCCCTGCGCCTGCATGTCCTCGAACAGCTCGGCGTGCTCGCCCTTGCGGTCCGCGACGACCGGCGCGAGGATCATCAGCTTGGTTTCCTCGGGCAGCGCGAGCGCGGCGTCGACCATCTGCGACACGCTCTGCGCCTCCAGCGGGATGTCGTGGTCGGGGCAGTACGGCGTGCCGACCCGTGCGAACAAAAGTCGCAGGTAGTCGTGGATTTCGGTGACCGTGCCGACGGTCGAACGCGGGTTGTGGGACGTCGCCTTCTGTTCGATCGAGATCGCGGGCGACAGGCCTTCGATCAGGTCGACGTCGGGTTTCTCCATCAGCTGCAGGAACTGGCGGGCATACGCGGACAGGCTTTCGACGTAGCGGCGCTGGCCCTCGGCATAAAGGGTGTCGAACGCGAGCGACGACTTGCCCGACCCCGACAACCCGGTAATCACGACCAGCTTGTGGCGCGGCAGGTCGAGATTGACGTTTTTCAGGTTGTGGGTGCGTGCCCCACGGATACGGATCTGTTCCATGAACCTGGCCAAATGGAGGGAACCAAACCTGCTACTATAACGGCTTTTCGAGGCCGTCGTTGGGGGTCCCAGCCTTTGCAGCAGCCGGTCGACGCGCTGCCCGCGCGGGTGAAAGCGGCCTTGCCGCACGGCTGCGCGGCGTCCTGCAAGGTGCGCCGGAAAGCTTCCCGAAAGCGCCTGCCCGGCTTGGCCGGGGCGCTGGCCCTGATCTTTCGCCGCCCGCCGCCGGGCGGACATTCCGATCATTCGAAATTCATTCCCGATGTCCAATCCGTCCGCCACGTCTTCCCGCATGACTGCGCCCGAACTGCGCGCGACCGCGTCGCTCGCGGCGATCTTCGCGCTGCGCATGCTCGGCCTGTTCATGATCATGCCGGTGTTCTCGGTCTATGCGAAAACCATCCCGGGCGGCGACAACGTGCTGCTCGTCGGGCTCGCGCTCGGCGCCTACGGCGTCACGCAGTCGCTGCTTTACATCTTCTACGGGTGGGCGTCGGACAAGTTCGGCCGCAAGCCCGTGATCGCGACCGGCCTGCTGATCTTCGCGCTCGGCAGCTTCGTCGCCGCGTTCGCGCACGACATCACGTGGATCATCGTCGGCCGGGTGATCCAGGGGATGGGCGCGGTGTCGTCCGCGGTGCTGGCGTTCATCGCCGACCTGACCTCCGAGCAGAACCGCACGAAGGCGATGGCGATGGTCGGCGGCTCGATCGGCGTGTCGTTCGCCGTCGCGATCGTCGGCGCGCCGATCGTGTTCCACTGGGTCGGCATGAGCGGGCTCTTCACGATCGTCGGCGTGCTGTCGATCGTCGCGATCGGCGTCGTGCTGTGGATCGTGCCCGACGCGGCGCGGCCCGTGCACGTGCCGGCGCCGTTCGGCGAGGTGCTGCACAACGGCGAACTGCTGCGGCTGAACTTCGGCGTGCTGGTGCTGCACGCGACGCAGACCGCGCTGTTCCTGGTCGTGCCGCGGCTCCTGGTGGACGGCGGGCTGCCGGTCGCGTCGCACTGGAAGGTGTACCTGCCGGTGATGGGGCTCGCCTTCGTGATGATGGTCCCGGCGATCATCGTCGCGGAGAAGCGCGGCAAGATGAAGCCGGTGCTGCTTGGCGGCATCCTCGCTATCCTGATCGGCCAATTGTTGCTCGGCAGCGCACCGCATACCATTCTGATCGTGGCCGCGATCCTCTTCGTGTACTTCCTGGGTTTCAACATCCTCGAAGCGTCGCAGCCGTCGCTCGTGTCGAAGCTCGCGCCCGGTTCGCGCAAGGGAGCGGCCACGGGCGTCTACAACACCACGCAATCGATCGGGCTCGCGCTCGGCGGCATCGCGGGCGGCTGGCTGCTGAAGCACGGCGGCGCGAACACCGTCTTCTATGCGTGTTCGGGGCTCGTGGCGGCGTGGCTTATAATCGCGGCCAGCATGAAAGCCCCGCCGCGCAAGGCCTGAACCCTCTTTTCGGGCACGCACGGACGGCGCTCGGCGGCTTGCTCGGCGGGCCGCTCGGAGCACCTTCGCGAGCGGTCCGGCATCGAATTTATTGGAGAAACACATGGCATCCGTCAACAAGGTCATCCTCGTCGGCAATCTCGGCGCCGATCCTGAAGTCCGTTACCTGCCGAGCGGCGACGCGGTTGCGAACATCCGTCTCGCGACGACCGATCGCTACAAGGACAAGGCGAGCGGCGACTTCAAGGAAATGACCGAGTGGCACCGCGTCGCGTTCTTCGGCCGGCTCGCCGAGATCGTCAGCGAATACCTGAAGAAGGGTTCGTCGGTCTACATCGAGGGTCGCATCCGCACGCGCAAGTGGCAGGGCCAGGATGGCCAGGATCGCTACTCGACCGAGATCGTCGCCGACCAGATGCAGATGCTCGGCGGCCGCGGCGGTGCGGGCGGCGGCGGTGGCGGCGGTGACGAAGGCGGTTACGGCGGCGGCTACGGTGGTGGCGGCGGCAGCCGCGGCGGCGAGCAGGCGGAACGCGGCAGCCGTGCCGGCGGCGCATCGCGCGGCGGTGCGGGCGGTGCAGGTGGCGGCCAGAGCCGTCCGAGCGCGCCGGCAGGCGGCGGCTTCGACGAGATGGACGACGATATTCCGTTCTAAAGCGGACCGACGGCATCGCGTACCCGAAGGGGGCCCGGCGGCCCGAGTCGAGCGAATCGCTCGGCGCGGACCGCCGGGCCCTTTGCCGTATACGTGCCGCGCGCCCGACACGCCGCGGATGCCGCCCGCAATCGTGCGCAATCGCGCGCATCTGATCGATGTCACGCGGCCGCCATGATTGACCGGCTAAGCTCGTCTCTTCGACGTTCGATCGAAGGAGACGCAATGCGGCGGGTCGTATTCAACCAGAAGGGCGGCGTGGGCAAATCGACGATCGTCTGCAACCTGGCGGCGATCAGCGCCAGCGAAGGGCTGCGCACGCTCGTGATCGACCTCGACGCGCAGGCGAACTCCACGCACTATCTGCTCGGCGATCGCGCGGCCGATGCGCGGCCCGGCGCCGCCGAGTTCTTCGAGACGGCGCTGACGTTCAACTTCCGGCCGATCGACGTCGCCTCGTTCATTCATCCGACGCCATTCGACGGGCTCGACGTGATGCCCGCGCACGCGGACCTCGACACGCTGCACGGCAAGCTCGAGTCGCGCTACAAGATCTACAAGCTGCGCGACGCGCTGAACGAGCTGGACGGCTACGACGCCGTCTACATCGACACGCCGCCCGCGCTGAACTTCTACTCGCGCTCGGCGCTGATCGCGGTCGAGCGCTGCCTGATTCCGTTCGACTGCGACGACTTCTCGCGCCGCGCGCTGTACACGCTGCTCGAGAACGTGAAGGAAATCCAGCAGGACCACAACGCGGCGCTCGAGGTCGAAGGCATCGTCATCAACCAGTTCCAGCCGCGCGCGAGCCTGCCGCAGCAGCTGGTCGACGAACTCGTCGGCGAAGGGCTGCCGGTGCTCGCGTCGCGGCTGTCGGCGTCGGTGAAGATTCGCGAGTCGCACCAGCAGTCCAAGCCCGTGATTCATCTCGAGCCGGCGCACAAGCTCGCGCAGGAGTTTCGCGCACTGCACCGCGAGTTGGCCGGGTGAATCTGCGCCGGCAATAATCGGAATCATCCGATCATTTAAATGCGTATTAGTAATCCCGGCAACGGTTTCAGAATAAATCGGAAAAACGATTACATGAGAAATGGACGCATTCAAATGCGACCATTTTTCGAATATCGGGAATAATGACGGGGTAAATATTGCGTCTCGTCGTGCCGCGGCATGCTGTAAAAAGGTAAAAGCGCTCGTCGGCAATGCGGTGCAACGCCGCCATGCAAGCCTGAGGACGCCTTGCGGCGTCGGTCATTTCGAGGCATAAGGGTTTTTACCTATCATTAATGCCATTTAATTGACAATTAAACGTTCTAGAATGGCCTTCCTCAACTTCTCGAGCTCAATGGAGTTGCGGGTTGTCAATAAGGAAGCGGGCCGTCGATCTGCCTTCCATTTTCCATTACGTCGTCTCTCGCATTGCCAAACAGGAGCGTGCCCGATGTCCGTATTTGCCCCCGAAAAATTCGCCGCCGATTATCAGTCCGGTATCGCAGCCTGGTTTGCGATCGCGCGTCCGGCGATCAGCGGCTTCGAGGCCGTCGTCGAACTCAATCTGCAAGTGGCCCGGACGGCGCTCGCTGAGTACGAGGACAAGCTGAAGAACGCGTTCAACGCGAGCAACCCGGCGGCTGGTTTCGCGCAGCAGGTCGCCGCGCCGCAGGAAGCGGCCGGCAAGGCAGCCGCGTACGGTCGCCATCTGTTCGACATCGCGGTGTCGACGCAGGCCGAGTGGGCCAAAGTCGCTCAGGCGCAGTATGAGGAGACCGACAAGCGCGTGAAGGACGTGGTCGGCGAGCTGACCAAGCACGCACCGGCCGGTTCGGGCGCCGTGGTGGCCGCACTGAATTCGGCGCTGTCCGCGGCGACGGCCGCGGCCGACTCGATGCGCGCGGCAACCGGGCAGGCGATCGAGGCCGCGCAAAGCGGCTTCGACGCGGTCAGCGACACGGCCGCGCGCGGCGCGAAGCAGACTGCCGCAGCCGCCCGCAAGGACGCCGCTTCGCGCGAATCGGCGGCGTGATCGCGGGTCGCGACACGCGCGACACGAACACGATCGCTCGATCGCCACGGGAGCCGCGTGCCGGCCGTCGCGTGTGCTGCGCGGCGGCCGGTGCGCGCGGTCGGCTTGCGGCGCGATGTCCGGGAACGGCCGGAGCGCGCGGAGGTGCTGCGTATCGCTTTCGCGGTGTGCGACGCATCCGCTCTGACGGTCGCGCTGCGCGTCCGCACGCGCGGCCGCACGGCGCCGAGGCGCGGCAGTCTGCGCGCCGCCCGCCCACCGCCGCGCATCCCCTATCGACCCATTGATTTCAACGCAGGAACAGAACATGACGGACGTAGTGATCGTATCGGCCGCGCGGACCGCGGTCGGCAAATTCGGTGGTTCGCTCGCGAAGGTTGCGGCACCGGAGTTGGGCGCGACGGTGATTCGCGCGGTGCTGGAGCGCGCAGGCGTGCAGCCCGATCAAGTGAGCGAAGTGATCATGGGCCAGGTGCTGGCGGCGGGCTCGGGGCAGAACCCGGCGCGTCAGTCGCTGATCAAGGCCGGGCTGCCGACGGCGGTGCCGGGCATGACGATCAACAAGGTGTGCGGCTCGGGCCTGAAGGCGGTGATGCTGGCGGCGAACGCGATCGCGGCGGGCGACGCGGAGATCGTGATCGCGGGCGGCCAGGAGAACATGAGCGCGGCGCCGCACGTACTGCCGGGCTCGCGTGACGGGTTCCGGATGGGCGATGCGAAGCTGGTCGACACGATGATCGTCGACGGGCTGTGGGACGTGTACAACCAGTACCACATGGGCATCACGGCGGAGAACGTCGCGAAGGAATACGGGATCACGCGCGAGGAGCAGGACGCGTTCGCGGCGCTGTCGCAGAACAAGGCGGAAGCCGCGCAGAAGGCCGGCCGCTTCGCCGACGAAATCGTGCCGGTGTCGATTCCGCAGCGCAAGGGCGAGCCGCTGCAGTTCGCGACCGACGAGTTCGTGCGTCACGGCGTGACGGCGGAATCGTTGGCGGGGCTGAAGCCGGCGTTCGCGAAGGACGGCTCGGTGACGGCGGCGAACGCGTCGGGGCTGAACGACGGCGCGGCGGCGGTGCTGGTGATGTCGGCGCAGAAGGCGCAGTCGCTGGGGCTCACGCCGCTGGCGCGCATCAAGGCGTACGCGAACGCGGGCGTGGATCCGAGCGTGATGGGCATGGGCCCGGTGCCGGCGTCGCGGCGCTGCCTGGAGCGCGCGGGCTGGACGCCGGGCGATCTGGACCTGATGGAGATCAACGAGGCGTTCGCGGCGCAGGCGCTGGCGGTGCACAAGCAGATGGGCTGGGACACGTCGAAGGTGAACGTGAACGGCGGCGCGATCGCGATCGGTCACCCGATCGGCGCATCGGGCTGCCGGATTCTGGTGACGCTGCTGCACGAGATGGTCAAGCGCGATGCGAAGCGCGGGCTGGCGTCGCTGTGCATCGGCGGCGGGATGGGCGTGGCGCTCGCGGTGGAGCGCGCGTAAGCGCATGAGCGCGATTCGACGCTCGAGCATGGAGGCGGCGCAGCCTGCGCCGCGCGCGCACGAAGCAGCGGCTTCGCGCGCGATACGTTGCCAACAACAAGCGTGATGTTCCGGGATGCGCCGTGTCCGCGCCGCGGGCGCGGACGCATCGCAGCGGCGGGGCGGCGGCATCGGCGGTGCGGCCGTCTCGCGTGATTGTCTACTTTTCTTGTCGGTGACAAACAGGATGACTAAGCGAATTGCAGTTGTGACGGGTGGAATGGGCGGCCTCGGCGAAGCGATCAGCATCCGGCTGAGCGATGCGGGCCACCGGGTCGTCGTCACGTATTCGCCGGGCAACAGCGGCGCCGATCGCTGGCTCGGCGCGATGCATGCGGCCGGCCATGAATTCGACGCGTACCCGGTGGACGTGGCCGACCACGATTCGTGTCAGCAGTGCGTCGAGAAGATCGTCCGGGACGTCGGCCCGGTCGAAATCCTGGTGAACAACGCGGGCATCACGCGCGACATGACGCTGCGCAAGCTCGACAAGGTGAACTGGGACGCGGTGATCCGCACCAACCTCGACTCGGTGTTCAACATGACGAAGCCGGTGTGCGACGGCATGGTCGAGCGCGGCTGGGGCCGCATCGTCAATATCTCGTCGGTGAACGGCTCGAAGGGCTCGGTCGGGCAGACCAACTACGCGGCGGCGAAGGCCGGCATGCACGGCTTCACCAAATCGCTCGCGCTCGAAGTCGCGCGCAAGGGCGTGACGGTGAACACGGTGTCGCCCGGTTATCTCGCGACGAAGATGGTGACGGCGATCCCGCAGGACATCCTCGATACGAAGATCCTGCCGCAGATCCCGGCGGGTCGCCTCGGGCAGCCGGAGGAAGTCGCGGCGCTGGTCGCGTATCTGTGCTCGGAGGAGGCCGGCTTCGTGACGGGCTCGAACATCGCGATCAACGGCGGCCAGCACATGCATTGACGCGTGGCGGCCCGGCCGCGCACGGCCGGGCCGCGTTCCCGCAGTATCCAGCGCCGGCGCGGTAGGCACGCCGCGCCGGCCTCGCATTCCGGAGGAGGCATGGGCGACACCTGGACGGGACTCGTGATCGGCGGCTCGGCGCTGGCCGTCGCGCTGACGATGGCGATCGCGCTGCACTGGCTCGAGCGGCGCCGCGCGCGGTTGCTGCGCAATTTCGATCATCGCGATTGCTGGGTCGTCGCGTATGGCAGGCGTCTTGCGCGTCGGCCGGTACGGCGCACGCGCAGCGGCGCGCGGTGAGGGCGGCGGGGTGAGCACGTAGCGGCAGGCGATGGCGGCTGCGGCGCGCTTACGTACCGTGCCGCAGCCCGGCGCCCGTAGCCCGCAACCTGCAACCCGCGAGCTCGGCGGCGGTGCGCCGCTCGCTCGCAGTCAATCGCGCTCACTCGCCGTGCGTCTGCGCGCCGTCGCCCGAATCGCCCTTGCGAAAAATCCGCTCGGTCGTGCATTTGGCCGCATCCCAACCCTCGCGCAACGCCTGCGCGATGCCGTGGCTCACTCGCCGCGCGTCTGCGCGCCGTCGCCCGAGTCGTTCTTGTGGAAGACCCGCTTGGTCGTGCGCTTGGTCGCATCCCAGCCCTCGCGCGACGCGTGCGCGATGCCGTGGCCGACCGCCTTCGCGGCGCTCGCGGTCGCATGGCCGAAGCTGCGCGCGGCCTCGCCGGTCTTGTGCGCGGCTTCCTTCGAATCGCGCTTGATGTCCTGCTTCACTTCCGACATGTCCGCGTGCGCGATCGGGCTGATCAGCGCGACGACGAACGCGGTGCAAACGAACTTGCGTGCTTTCACGACGTGGTTTCCTTCGGATTGATTCATCGGGCCTCCATGCGATCGCCGTGCGGCGCGGCCGATGCGCCGGCCGCCGCTGCATCGAGCATCACCGCCGCGCGTCCGCGCAGCAGCACGCGCTCGCCGCAGCGCAGCGCGAAGTCGTACAGCACCGTGCGGTCGTCGCCGCCGATGCGCTCTGCCTCCACGACGAGCGGCAGCTCGAACGTGTCGAGCCGATCGACGAACGCATCGACGTTGCGCACGCTCGCGAGATAGCCGGCGCGCGGACGCGCCCGTTCGTCGTGCGCGCCGAGCAGCGCGCCGTGCACGGCCATCGCCTGCGCTGCATATTCGATGCCGCACACCGACGCGAGCCGGCCGTCGCGACGCAGCGGATGGTGCGCATCGCGGTGGCTCGTCGCGCTGCAGCGGATGCGCACGGCGTCCCACGCGTCGACGCGCTCGAGCATGCACATCGCGCCCGCGTGCGGAATGCGCGCGGCGATCCATTCGCGATCGAGCGTCGTGGTCGACATCGGCGGCTGCGGCGTAGGGTCGACGGTCGTCATCGCACACGCTCCATGGCCGCATCGGCCGGCGCGACATCGACCTGCACGCGCGTATCGTCCAGATAGTCGAGTACGACGCGCGTCGCACGCCGCGCGGCCAGCGCATCGAGCAGCGGCAACGCACGCGCGGCCGGAATGCCGGCGCGCAGCGCTTCGAGCGCGGGCAGCGCGAGCGGCGTCGCCGCGGCATCGGTGAGCGCCACGTCGATGCGCGCCAGCGTGCGCTCGCTCGGCTGCGGCGCGAACACCAGCGCGACGCCGAATGCGTCGACGATCGGGCGCACGCTGCGCAGCGGCTCCGGATAGTCGGTGTCGTAAGCGATCAGCAGGATCGGCACGCAGTCGACCGCCACCTGGCACAGGCTCTCGAGGAGGCCCGCCGCAAAGCTGCCGTCGTGCGCGCACAGCACGTTCGACGTCGCCATCGCGCGGGTCGCGATGCTCCAGTAGCCGGCCGGCGCATTGTGTACGGAGTTGTGGAAGCGCGTCGGCGACAGCTGGCGATCGTCGCCGGCCAGCGTTTCGCAGATCGCATGGCAGTTCTGGCCATCACCGCCCGACGCGCTGAACACGGTCGCAAGCGTCGCCGCGTCGCGCCCGCTCGCCGCCGCGGCTTCGAGGCCGGCTGCCAGCGCGACGCGCACGACCGGGCCGGTGCGCCGGCGTTCCGCCGGCGGCAAGCCGGCCGGCGGCGGCAACACGGTGCGCGCGCTCGCGTAGGGCGCGTGGCCGGCGAGGACGGCGGCCGCGTGCGGCCAGTCGTTCAGCCCCGGGCCGACCAAGCCGATACCTTCGATGAATGCGCTGAGCGTCATGTCGGCTCCCGGCGGTTCGCGCTCGCATGG
Organism: Burkholderia vietnamiensis LMG 10929; assembly: GCF_000959445.1. Classification (NCBI taxonomy): domain Bacteria; kingdom Pseudomonadati; phylum Pseudomonadota; class Betaproteobacteria; order Burkholderiales; family Burkholderiaceae; genus Burkholderia; species Burkholderia vietnamiensis. The sequence goes on from NZ_CP009631.1 coordinate 1,220,305, forward strand.
TCGGCGCGGCCGAACACCAGCGTACAGTTCGTGCCGCCGAAGCCGAACGAATTGGACAGCGCCGTGCGCATCTGCGCCGCGCGGCTCGCGAGCACGTAGTCGGCAGCGAGCGCCGGATCGGGTTGCGTCGTGTTGACGCCGGCCGGCACGAACCCCTCGCGCAGCGCGAGCGCGGTGATCACGGCTTCGAGCGCGCCGGCCGCGCCGAGCGTGTGACCGGTCGCGCCTTTGGTCGAACTGCACGGCGTGCGCGCGAGCAGCGCACCGACTGCGCGACTTTCGGCGGCGTCGTTGCTCGGCGTCGCGGTGCCGTGCAGGTTCACGTAGTCGATGTCGGTCGCGTCGAGGCCGGCCGATGCGAGCGCCTGTTCGATCGCGAGGCGCGCGCCGAGTCCTTCGGGATGCGGCGACGACATGTGATGCGCATCGCTCGATTCGCCGATGCCGAGCAGCAGGATCGCATCGTCGTCGAGTGCGTCGCGTTCAGCGGGCACGCGCTCGAGCAGCGCGAACGCGGCGGCCTCGCCGATCGAGATGCCGTCGCGCGCCACGTCGAACGGCCGGCACGGCTGACGCGACAGCAGTTCGAGCGAATTGAAGCCGTACAGCGTGGTCAGGCACAGCGTGTCGACGCCGCCGACCACGGCCGCGTCGATCAGCCCCGCCTCGATCATCCGGCGCGCGGAGCCGAACACCTTCGCGCCGGACGAGCAGGCGGACGAGATCGCCGTCGCCGGCCCGCGCAGCCCGCAATACGCGCGCACGAACGCGGCGGCCGAATACGGGTTGTGCGTATGCGCGTAGCGGAAGTTGGCCGGCAGCGCGCCGCTCGCGGGATCGCGCCGCATGTACGCGCGTTCCGTTTCGAGGATGCCCGACGTGCTGGTGCCGACGAACACGCCGACGCGCTGCGCCCCGTATCGCGCGACGGCCGCCGCGACGCGCGCGTCGAAGCCGTCCTGCACGAGGGCGAGCTGGGCGAGGCGGTTGTTGCGGCAGTCGAAGTCGGCGAGATCGGCGCGCACCGGCTGCGCATCGAGCCCGTCGACGGCGCCGATCCACGTGTCGAGTTCGGCGCGCTCGAAGCGACATGGCGAGAGCCCGCCGCGCGCGGTGCGCAGCGCATCGACGGTCGCGTCGACGCCGCGGCCGATGCAGCTGGTGCTGGTGAAGTGCGAGAGCAGGAGAGGGTTCACGAGGATCGCATCCGGGAGCCGGAACGCGCGCGGCAGCAACGCCGGCCGGCGCGTCGGGCGTGGTCAGAGTTTATCAAACGGGGTCCCTTGCAGGCCCGGCCGGACGCCCGCTGCGGGCGGCTCGGCCGCGGCGGCGGCGCGCAGCGTGGTCCACTGCAATTGCGCGTCGGCAGCCGCGCGCAGCAGCGCGGGCAGCACGTCGAGCACGACCGGTACGCCGCGCGCATCACGCGCGGCGTGCCCGTCGTGCACGAGCAGGATGTCGCGCGGCGCGAGGCCGTGGAGCAGCCGCTGCGCGACGATGCCCGCGTCGCGCGTGCGCGTGTCGAAGCCGCGGCGCGTCCAGCTCGCGAGCTGCAGGCCGAGCTCGCACAGCACCGGCTCGAGGAACGGATTGCGCAGCCCGGCCGGCGCGCGAAAGAACTGCGGGCGCGTGCCGGTGAGTTCGGTCAGCGTCTGCTGCGCGGCCGCGATCTCGCGCCGCAGCGCGGCGGGCCCCGTCAACGAGAACGTGTGACGATGCCGCTGGCTGTGGTTCTCGACCGCGTGACCGCGCGCGACGATCGCCTCGATCCAGCGCGGATGCCGACGCGCGAGATCGCCGATGCAGAAGAACGTCGCGCGCGCGTCGTGGCGCTCGAGCAGGTCGAGCACGCGCGGCGTGACCTCGGGGTCCGGGCCGTCGTCGATCGTCAGCGCGATCCGGCGGCCGGCGTCGGCCGGCAGCCGCGTCCAGTTCGGGCCGAGCAGCGTACTGCGCGGCCACAGGCCGGCCGCCGTCAGCGCGGCGTGCGACGCGAACACGCTGCCGACAGCCCAAGGCCACGCGCCCGGTTGCGCGAGCACGGCCGCGAGCGCGCCCGCATGCAGCGCGACCGTGCCGGCGATCAGCGGCGTCGGCTTCCAGCGGCGCGCAGGGCCGCTCGGGTGCCGCCCATTGGCCGACGGCTCGTTCATGAGCGACCTCCTGTCTGATTGTGATGCGGGCGGTGCGCGGGCGGTGCGTCCGGTGCTTCCGATGCTTCGGCAGTGTCCGTCGCCCGCGGCGAGAGGATCGCCGCGAACGCGAGCGCGAGCATCGCGCCAGGGCCGACGGTCAGCCCGAAGGTTTCGAGCAGCGGCACGTGCGACAGCGCGAGCAGGCCGAAGCCCGCCACCGTCGCGGCGTTGGCGACCAGCAGCGACACGAGCGTGTACGGCGTCACCGGTTGCGCATCTTCGCGCTTGCAGAAGAACAGCGCATAGTTCGACCCGACCGCGACGATCAGCAACATGCCGACCAGATGCAGAATCGTCAGCGGCACACGGGCGAGCGCGAACGCGGCTGCCACCACCAGCACGGCCGCGACCAGCGGCGCGAGCGCGCGCAGCGCGCGACGCGGCGAGCGCAGCGCGATCAGCAGCAGCACGGCGATCGCCGCGAAGCCGGCCAGCGACAGCCGCAAGTCCTCGCGCACGTAGTCGACGTACAGGCGATCGGCTTCTGCCTTCAGGTCGACGAACAACGCATCGCGCACGCCGGCGCGCGCGACGGCCGCGCGGATCGCCGCCGTGTCGAGCGCGGCCGCGGCATCGGGCGCCGCCGCGGCCGACGACGCGCTGCGTGCGCGATCCGCCGCGCGCAGCGGCAGCATCGCGTTCCAGCGGCCGTTGCGCTCGGTCAGCAGTGCATCGACGGCAACGGCCATCGAGGTTCCGCGCAAGTCGGCGCGCGTGAGCAGCGGCGCGCGGCGCGCGGCGTCGACATCGGCGATGAACGGCGCGAACAGCTCGGGCTTCACGGAAACCGGCTGATTCGCGACCGCGTCGCGCATGCGGGCGGCGAGCACGTCGGCGGCCGGCAGGCTCGCCTGCCGCGCGCGCTGCGCGGCGTCGCTCGGCAGATAGCGGGCGGGCGTTTCGAAGCCGGCGAGCGCGCCGCGATCGACGAGCGGCTGCAACTGCCCGGCGACCTGCTCCGCGCGTTCGAGCGCCGCCTGTTCGCTCGGCGCCGAGATCACGACGAGATAGCGCACGTCCGGGGCGCCGACGTCGGCCCGCAGCCGTGCATCGAGCGCCTGCGCGCTCCCGGGGACGGGGCTGAGCGCGGCAAGCTCGCGGCTCCACAGGCCGTCGCGATGGATGACGAGCGTCGCGCACGCGGCCGCGACGAGCAGCGCGAGCGGCCAGCGCAGCCGCGGCGCCGCGGCCGCCGCGCGCGCGAGCAGCGCGCCGAGCCGCGACACGTCGCGAATCGCGACGTGCTCGCCGCGCAGATGCGGCAGCACGAAGCGCGTGACGAGCGCGGCGGCCGTCAGGCCGGCGATCGAATACAGCCCGAGCTGCACGAGACCCGGAAAGCCGGAGAACAGCATCGACGCGAACCCGCACACGGACGTCAGCACGCCGAGCCGGATCGTCGGCCAGTACGCGGCGATCCATGCGCGGGTCGCGTCGCCTGCGCGCGCGACGTTGCGCGAATCGGCGCGCGCCGACTGGACGAACAGGTAGATCGAGTAGTCGACGGCTTCGCCGATCAGCGTGGTGCCGAAGCCGAGCGTGAGCCCGTGGACCGTACCGAACGCGACGCCGACCGCGGCGATGCCGGCCGCGATGCCGGTGAGCACCGGCAGCAGCCCGAGCGCGAGCGTGCGCGGCGAGCGGTACAGCGTGAGCAGCAGCGCGACGATCAGCACGATGCTCGCCGTCGACAGCCGCTCGACGTCGTGGCGGATCGTGTCGCGCGTATCGACCGAGAACACGCCGGGGCCGGTCATCGCGAGCGTGTAGGCGGCGCGGTCCGGCAGCGTCTGCGTCGCCGCCCCGAACGCGCGCCGCACGGCGTCGAGCGCGCGCGCCTGCGCATCGGTGTCGGCGCCGGCCGCGGCCGTCTGCACGACCAGCACCGCGCGCGTGCCGTCGCGCGACGCCCACACGCCGTCGCGCAGCGCGGGCTGGGCGCCGTTGTCGAGCTGGTCGACGAGCGCCGTCACCTCGCCGGTCGGGTCGCGCGGCAGCAGCGCCTTCGCGACGAGCCCCGCCGACGAACTCAGCAGGTCGAGGCTGTCGCCGAGCGCGCGGTGCAGGCCGTCCGCGCTGAAGCGTTGCGGGTTCACCGCCGGGCTCAGCAGGTAGCGATGATCGAACACGAACTGCCGGTCGCGCGCGTCGTTCGCGGCTTCGCCGTTGTTCACCGCCGAGAACTGCCGATCGTCGCGCAGCGTGCGTGCGATGCGCCGCGACAGCGCGGCGCGCGTGGCCGCATCGCCGCCGTCGATCGCCACCAGGATCAGCCGCGACACGATCCCGTCGCGCAGCTGGTCGACGAGCACGCGCTGCGCGGCGCTCGGCGCACGCGGCAGGAACGCGGACAGATCGGCGGTGAAATTCGCGCGGGCGATCGCCGCCGCGCACGCGACCAGCGCCAGTGCCCATACGAGCACCGCGGGTTGCCGCCAGGCGGGCGAATGCCGTGCGACGGGGCCGGCCGAGCGGGGGCGCTCGTTCATCGGTTCGCGGGCGCCGGTTGCAGGCGCATCGTCGAATGGTCGCCGTCGGCCTGCCGGATCGCGACGCTGCGCAGCACGTCGCGCGTGCCGTCGAGCGTGATCGAGCTGACGACCTTCAGCATCCGCGCATCGAGCGGCGTGAGCGTGAGCGTCCAGTCGTCGCCGTGTCCGTCGACCACCACCTTGTAGAGCTGTTCGAGCGCATAGCGATTGCCGGCGAGCGTCGCGCGGATGCTGTCGATGAACGCGCCCAGCTCGGGATAGCGCGCGAGCGCGAGCGCGTATTTGCGGTCGTTGCGCTCGACGGTGAGCATGTCGCCGTCGACCACGAGATGCTCGGGCTTCGGGCGCAGCGTGTGCTTCTCGAGATGGTCGGGCGCGACGAACACGAGCTCGCCCGACGATTCCAGCGGCTCGGCCGCGATCGACAGCGTCTTCGTCTCGGTGAAGGTCGCGCGGCCGGATTTGTGCTGCGCGAGCGTCGCCATCAGCCGGTCGAGCGTCCACGCGGGGCCGGCGTCGGCCGCGTGGGCGGGCAGCGCGCAGGCCGCGGCCGCCGCGATGACGAGCGTGCGGGCGGCGCCGCGTAGCGCATGGAGCAGCGTGAACGACGGCAACGACGACGACCGCGGGGGGCAGGGCCGCGGCAACGACGACATCGACGATGCCAACGAGCGACGAACGGCGATCATGTGTCGGAATCCCGGGTGGCCGGCAGCTCGGTGCACGCGCGCGCATCGTCGCCGCGCGCGGCGGCATCGCCCGTCTGCCAGAAATCGAAATAGTTGAACCAGTTGTAAGGCGCCGCGCGGCAGTACCGGTCGACGAGGCCGACGTAGCGCGCGAGCGCCGCATCGACGGCCGCCGCGCGCGTGTCGCGGCGCACGTCGGAGAAATCGGCGATCGTTTCGAAATGGACGTCGTAGCGGTTGCCGTCGCGGTACAGGCCGGTCATGAACAGCACCGGGCGCCGCAGCATCGCGGCCATGTGCAGCGGCCCGAGCGGAAACGCGGCCGGTGCGCCGAGCAGCGGCAGCCGGCGCAGCGACGCGGCCGCGTCGTCGAGCAGCGTGCGATCGGCGAGCATCCCGACCATGCAGTTCGCGTCGAGGCGCTCGCGTACCTTCAGCATCGAATCGATCCGCCCGAGCGGAATCACTTCCGGCGTCGCGGCCGGATTCACCGCGGCGAGCGTCGCGTTGATCTTGCGCGCGTTTTCCTCGTACATCGTGACGACGACGCGCAGGTCCGCACGCGTGCGCCCGATCGCGCGCACGACTTCGAAGCTGCCGAGGTGCGCGCCCAGCAGAAACGCGCCGCGCCCGCCGGCGAGCGCTTCGTCGACGTGCGCAGCGCCGTGCAGCCGGATGTCGAACAGGTCGAAGCGGCCGTTCATCAGATAGATGCGGTCGTGGATCGTCGTCGCGAACGTGAACACGTGCCGGTACACGTCGCGCCATCGCGCGGGACGGCCGAGCGCGCGGCGCAGGTAGTCGCGCGACGCCGCGCACGCGGCCGGCGAGAACAGCACGAAGTACGTCGCGATCGCATGCAGCACGACGCGCGACGGCCGCCGGCCGAAGCGCAGCGACAGCCAGGTCATCACGCGCAGCAAACCCGCATGGCTGCGTTCCTGGCGTTCGGCCCACGCGGTGCGCTTCATGGCTGTCCGCCGTCGTGCGTGGCGGGCGGCGCGGCCAGCACGGCGCTCGCGACGTCGCGCGCGCCGGCGCGCAGCGTGAAGCGGATCGCACCGTTCGCCGCCGCCTCGAACGCGAGATCGAGCGGCTCGCCGGGCGCGACCGGGCTCAGGAATTTCGCGGACGCGAGCCGCCACGTGTCGAGCGGCCGGTTCAGCGACGCGCCGAGCGCGGCGATCGCGTGGTCGAGGAGCACGACGCCCGGCACGATCGGATGGCCGGGGAAATGGCCGGGCAGCGCGGGATGGTCGGCCGCGATCGTGAAGCCGAGCCGCGTCTGCGGCGCGCAGTGCGTACGCGCGGCGGCGGCGCCGGTGCGCACGTGGCGGGCGACCAGCGCGGCCAGCGCGTCGCGCGGCAGCTTGCCCGTTTCATTGCGCGGCAACGCGTCGACGAACACGAGCGGACGCGGCATGAACGCCGGATCGATCCGTTCGCGCAGCGCGCGCTGCAGATCGGCCGCGGCGAGCGTCGGCGCGACGACCAGCGCGACGAGCCGCGTCACCGGTTCGCGGCGCGCATCGGCGTCGGCCGGCGCGGCTTCGTCGGGCATGAAGAACACGCCGTCGACGACGCCGGCAATCGCGTTGAGCTGATGATTCAGATAGGCGAGCGACGTGCGCTTGCCGGCGATGTTGACGAGGTCGGCCTTGCGGCCGTGCAGCAGGAACCGGCCGTCGCCGAGCAGTTCGAGCGCGTCGCCCATCGGCACCGGCGCCTCGACGTGGCCGCCCGACGCCCAGACGGTCGGGCCGCCGTCGTCGCCCGCGGCGTCCGCGCCCGGCCGGTCGAGGGCGTCGCGCACGTCCAGCCGGATCTCGGGGAACGGTTGCCACGCGGCGCCCTGCGACGTGCGGCGCGTCGCGATCTGGCCGGTCTCGGTGCTGCCGTAGATTTCGACGAGCGGCGCGTCGAGCGCGGCTTCCGCTTCGCCCGCGAGCTTTTCCGACAGCGGCGCGGTGGCCGACAGCACGAGCGCCGCGCGCGGCAGCGCGTGGCCGGCCGACAGCAGCGCGCGCAGATGCACCGGCGACGTGACGAGCACGCGCGGCTGCGGGAGCGCGGCGAGTTCGTCGCGGATGTCGCCCGGATAGAACGGTTGCCGGTTGCTGAACGCGAGGCCGCCGATCAGCGCGAGCAGCACCGTCGATTCGAAGCCGTACATGTGCTGCGGCGGCACGGTGCCGATCAGCGTGGCCGCACGCCCGTCGAGCAGCGCGAGGCGTTCGGCCGCCGCGCGCACGCAGCCGACCAGGCCGCCCCACGTCTTGCGATGCGGCACCGGCGTGCCGCTCGAACCCGACGTGAACACGTACGCGACGAGCCGCGACGCGTCGATCTGCGGCACCACGCACGGCGCGGCGTCGTCGTCGCCGCCTGCGTGCGCGGCGGCTTCCGGATACGTGAAGCGCGGCAGGTCGATCGTGCAGTCCGGCGCATCGTGCAGGCAGAACGCATCGGGTGCGAACGACGCGAGCTGGCGCACCATCTCCGGCGTGTGCGTCGACGGCAGCAGGCTGACCTTGCCGGCGACGAGCGCCGCGCACAGGCCGACCGCGAAGCGGTAGCGATCGCGGCACACGTTGAACACGTGGCCGCCGGCGGGCAGCACGGCGGCGACGCGTGCGACGTCCGCGACGAACGCGCGCACGCTGACGGGCGCACCGTCGCGCCAGGCGATCGTCTGGTCCGGCGACGAATGGAATACCAGCGGGAATACCAGCGGGTGAGTCGGCATAAATCGGTTGAAGCGTGAGGCAGTGGCCGGCGCAGCCGCGCCGGCCTTGGAATCATCGCGACGGCTGGGTCGACGCGCGGTACGCGCGCATCGAGTCGGCCATCGTCGTGCGCGCGTCGCCCGGCAGCGCGACGCGCCGGCACGCATGCTCGGCGGCGAACATCACGGCGACGAGCGGCAACGACAGGTAGTTGGCGAAGGTCGACCACGCGGCGATCGGCGCGGTCGCGAACAGCAGCGTCGACACGGCCGCGATCGCGACGAAGAACAGCGCCCACGCGAGCGTGATGCGCCGCGTGTAGCGCGCGACGGCCGGCGTGATCTCGCCGTGAATCATCGCCGCGAAGCGCGTGCACAGCGGCACCTGGCCGGCCATCAGCGTGCGGCCGAACAGCAGCGCCATCGCGACGTTGAAGCTCGCGTGCTCGAGATACAGGCCCCATTCGAAATGGCGTGCGAGCGGGACGCGTGCGGCCCACAGCGCGCCGGCGACGAGCAGCCACACCGGCACGAGCGCCGCGCGTCGCGGCGAGCGCAGCGCCGCACCGAGCGCGAGCAGCAGCGGCGGCACCAGCGCCATCGCGAGGCCGAAGCCGTGCGCGCCCGGCGTCGCGGCCGCGTAATGCGCGCCGATCTGATACGCGGCGACCGCGGCCAGCGCGCCGGCGCCGCGCGCGATGGCGAGCGGCGTGCTCATCGCGGTGCTCCCGCTGCGCGGCGCGCCCGCGCACGGCCGATGGCCGCCGCGGTAGCGCGGCGTACGGCTGGACGGACGGGAGCGGGGCGAATGAACGGGCGCGGCATGGCTGCTGGAAACATCGTGCGGATCGTCGCCCCACGCGTGCGTCGGGCTGTCAAAGGTCTTACGAAAAAGTCTTACGAAAAGGCTTGCGAACCATGGCCCGAACGCAGTCCGGGCCGGTGGTGACGCACGCACATTTTAGGGCCGCGGCGCGACGCTTCGTGATGGGCGCGGCCGGGTTTTGTAACGGATTGTATGGCGGCCGCGCGCACGCGTCGCTGCGGCGATTCATTTCGAGTCGAAGCGGCGCAAGCGTCTCGTGCGATCGGGACCTCCAACTGGCCCGCGCGCGGGCCCTTCAGTCTGTAACCATTCGCGGTATACGCCCCGATATCCGTTCGTCTAGAATCCGCGTAACTTTTACACATGGTCCCCCATAACGCAGGCGGGGAAGCCGGCAGACGCTGGCGCGACGGCGCTTCGCACGCGCCGCGCGGGCACGGCGGCTGCCGGTTCGATGCGCCTTTCGCTGCCCCGGGCCGCCTGCCCGCAAGCATGATGAACGCACTGGAACAAGAGCTCGCCACGCTGATCATCGGCGAACTGAATCTCGAAGACGTCTCGCCCGACACGGTGACGGCCGCGACCGCGCTGTACGGCGAGGGCTTCGGGCTCGACTCCATCGACATCCTCGAAATCGCGCTGCTGATCTCGAAGAAGTATGGCTTCGAGCTGCGCTCGGACAACCCGGACAACCAGCAGATCTTCTCGAATCTCGGCGCGCTGGCCGCCTACGTCGCCGTGCATCGCACGAAGTGACGGCGGCGCGATACGGCACGCCATGGACGACGGCACGCGGCGACGCCTGCGGCACGATACGAGGCGGCGGCGTCGCTCAACGCGACGTGCAATGAACGGAGCCATTCGATGCGGGCGCTCGTAACGGGCGGCAGCGGCGCACTGGGGCAGGCGATCTGCACGGCGCTCGCGCAGGCCGGCCATGAAGTGTGGGTGCATGCGAACCGGAATCTCGCCCAGGCGCAGGCCGTCGCGCAGCGGCTCGTCGCGGCCGGCGGCGCCGCGCACGCGATCGCGTTCGACGTGACCGACGCCGACGCGACGCTCGCCGCGCTCGCACCTTTCATCGACGGCGCGCCGGTGCAGATCCTCGTCAACAACGCGGGCATTCACGACGACGCGCCGATGGCCGGCATGTCGCGCCGCCAATGGCACGACGTGATCGACGTGACGCTCAACGGCTTTTTCAACGTCACGCAGCCGCTGCTGCTGCCGATGATCCGCACGCGGCGCGGGCGCATCGTGAACATCGCGTCGGTCGCCGGCGTGACCGGCAACCGCGGGCAGGTCAACTATGCGGCCGCGAAGGCCGGGCTGATCGGGGCGACGAAATCGCTGTCGCTCGAGCTCGCGTCGCGCGGCATTACCGTGAACGCAGTCGCGCCCGGCATCATCGGCTCGCCGATGGCCGGCGACGCGTTCCCGATCGAACGGATCAGGCAGCTCGTGCCCGCGCAACGCGCAGGCCGGCCCGACGAAGTCGCGGCGATGGTCGCGTATCTGGTGTCCGATGCGGCCGCCTATGTGACCGGGCAGGTACTGTCGGTCAACGGCGGGCTTGCATGACCGCGCGTGCGTCCCACGCCGCGCCGCTTGTTGAGGAAATCGAAGTGTCAGTGCAACTAGTCGGCGCCGAACGGCGCGTGTGTTCTCCGTCCACCGTCCCGGCCGCAGCCGCAGCCCCGTATGGCGCGCGCGCCGTGCGTCGTGGCGGCGGTCGTGCCTTGCGACTCGTCCGCAGCGCGGAGGCGCGGCTCGCCGCGCCGCAGCACGGTACGCAACGGCGCGGCGACGCGTTCCGGCAGACGTTTCCCGGCGCGCGCGCCGCGATCGAAGGCGTGCTGCGCGACGCGGCCGGCCTGGGCGTACGCACGTCGTTCGTCCACGCCGATGCATGCGGCGGCAATCCGCCGGTCGAGATCGACGCGAGCGCCGCCCATCCGCCGGAGCATCGGTCGTGAAGCGCGCCGGCCTGTTGCTGCGCGAGCCGTCGCCCGGCATCGACGAAGCCTGCCGGCAGTCGCCCGCAGGTCATACACTTTTGTCAGGATCATCGTCTTCGCAATCGGTCGTTCCCATGTCCCAGCTGCACGCGTCGACCACCCATCTCGTGCTGATCCCGAGCTACAACCCCGGCGTCAAGGTCGACACGACCGTACGCAACGCGCGTGCGCAGTGGAACCCGGTGTGGGTCGTCGTCGACGGCAGCACCGACGGCAGCGCCGAGCGGCTGCAGGCGATGGCCGAGCGCGATCCCGGCCTGCGCGTGATCGTGCTGCCGCAGAACCGCGGCAAGGGTGCGGCCGTGCTCGCCGGGCTCGACGCGGCCGCCGCGAGCGGCTTCACGCACGTGCTGACGATGGATTCCGACGGTCAGCATCCGGCCGAGCTGATTCCGCAATTCATGGCCGCGTCGCAGGCGGCGCCGGACGCGATGGTGCTGGGCCTGCCGAAATTCGACGCGAGCGCGCCGCGGCTGCGCGTGCAGGGCCGGCGCCTGTCGAACGGCTGGGCCGACCTCGAGACGCTGTGGGCCGGGATCGGCGATTCGCTGTACGGCTTTCGCGTGTATCCGATCGCGCCGCTCGCCGCGATCATGCACCGGCAGCCGTGGATGCGCGGCTTCGACTTCGATCCCGAAGCGGCCGTGCGGCTTTGCTGGGCCGGCGTGCGGCCGATCCGCATCGACGCGCCGGTGCGCTATTTCGGCGCCCACGAGGGCGGCGTGTCGCATTTTCACTACGGTCGCGACAACGCGCTGCTCGCATGGATGCACGTGCGGCTCGTCGCCGGCTTCGTGCTGCGGCTGCCGCTGCTGGCCGCGCGGCGGCTGACGCGCCGCTCGCGCCGCGCGTTCGACCGGCCGCGACGCGGCGATCGACCGTCCCGCTGACCGTCAATCCGTTAACTATTGTTACTTCCGGCCGATTGCGCCGGTAATGGTCCTGTCATTAGACGTAAACGTCTGGTAATTTTCTGCCGGATTATGCAAAATCGCCGCTCCCAAATAAAACTACCGAGGGTTACGGAATGCATATCAAGAAAGCGGCGGCAGCGTGTGGCGTGGCGTTCCTGTTGAGCGCGTGCGGCGGGGTGCAGAACCTCGACGCGAACGGCCTGACGTCGGCGGGCACCAGCCTGTTCAAGGCGGCGACGCTGTCGGACAGCGACATCGCGGCCCTGTCGAACGACTCGTGCAAGGCGAGCGACGCGGAATCGAAGATCGCCGCGCCGAACAGCGCGTATTCGAAGCGTCTGACGAAGGTGATGAAGGGCTTCGGCGACATGACGCTGAACGGCCAGAAGATCAACTACAAGGTCTACGTCACGAAGGACGTCAACGCGTGGGCGATGGGCAACGGCTGCGTGCGCGTGTACAGCGGCCTGATGGACATGATGAACGACGACGAGCTGCGCGGCGTGATCGGCCATGAAATGGGCCACGTTGCGCTGGGCCACTCGAAGAAGGCGATGCAGACGGCCTACGCCGTCAGCGCGGCGCGCACGGCGGCCGGCGCGGCCTCGCCCGGCGTCGCGGCGCTGACCAGCTCGCAGCTCGGCGACATCACCGAGAAGTTCATCAACGCGCAGTTCTCGCAATCGCAGGAAAGCGCGGCCGACGACTATTCGTTCGACCTGATGAAGCAGAAGAACATGAGCCAGAAGGGCCTCGTCACCGCGTTCCAGAAGCTCGCGCAGCTCGACGGCGGCAAGAGCTCGATGATGAGCTCGCACCCGTCGTCGACGAGCCGTGCGCAGCACATCCAGGATCGCATCGCGAAGGGCAGCTGATCGCCGTTGCCCGCCGCGCGGCCCCGGCCAGGCCCGCGCGTTCGGATGAACAAAACCCCATGCCCTCGCGGGCATGGGGTTTTTGTTTGTGGCGAGCGCCGCGCGAGGGGCTTACGGCACCATGCCCGGCAGCAGGTAGGCCTGTACGAGCGTGATCACGCCGACGATCACCGCGAACAGCAGGCTGTGGCGCACCGTGAAGCGGAACAGCTCCGACTCCTTGCCGACCAGGCCGGTCGCCGCGCATGCGACGGCGATCGATTGCGGCGAGATCATCTTCGCGGTCACGCCGCCCGTCGTGTTGGCGGCGACGGCCAGCGTCTCGGGCACGCCGAGCTGGTGGGCCGTGGCCTGCTGCAGCGAGCAGAACAACGCGTTCGACGACGTGTCCGAGCCGGTCAGGAACACGCCGAGCCAGCCGAGGAACGGCGAGAAGAACGGGAACGCGGCGCCGGTCGCGGCGAGCATCAGCGCGAGCGTCGACGACATCCCCGAGTAGTTCGCGACGAACGCGAACGCGAGCACCAGGCCGATCGACAGGATCGGGCGCGTGAGCTCCTTCAGCGTCTCTCCGAACGTGACGAGCGCGTCGCGCGGCTTCATCCGCAACAGCACCATCGAGATCAGCGCCGTCACGAGGATCGCGCTGCCGACGGCCGACAGGAGGTCGATCTTCAGCACGGCGTCGAGCACCTTCGGCGCAGCCGCGATCGGCGCGCCCTTCACGACCAGCTGGTCGAGCCCGGCGACGTGGAATTTCAGCACGGTTGCCGCGAGCGGGCCGTGCGCCGCGAACAGCGCCTTGAACGGCGCGAGGCTCCAGACGGTCACGACGGCCGTCAGGATCAGAAACGGCGACCATGCGCGCACGGTCTGCGCGAGCGAGTACGGCGACGCCTGACGGCTCGAGCCCGCGGCGTTGCCGCCGGCACCGAAGCCGGCGAGCGCGGCGCCGCCGCCGGACGTGACGACGCTGCCGGCCGTCGCTTTCGCGCTGCTCGGCTGCCAGACCTTCAGGAACGTGGCGAGCGACACGAGGCTGACGAGCGACGACGTGATGTCCGGCAGCTCGGGCCCGATATGGTTCGACGTGAAGTACTGCGTGACCGCGAAGCTGCCACCCGCGACCAGCGCGGCCGGCCAGGTCTGCCGCACGCCGCGCAGCCCGTCCATCATGAACACGAGCCAGAACGGCACGGCGAGCGACAGCAGCGGCAGCTGGCGGCCGGCCATCGCGCCGATGTGGAACGCGTCGATGCCGGTCACCTGCCCGGCGACGATGATCGGAATGCCCATCGCGCCGAACGCGACCGGCGCGGTATTCGCGATCAGGCACAGTCCGGCCGCGTGCAGCGGCTTGAAGCCGAGGCCGACGAGCAGCGCGGCTGTGATCGCGACCGGCGCGCCGAAGCCGGCCGCGCCTTCGAGAAACGCGCCGAACGAGAAGCCGATCAGCAGCATCTGCAGCCGCTGGTCGTCGGTGATCGACAGCACCGACGCACGGATGATGTCGAACTGGCCGGTCTTCACGACGATCTTGTACAGGAACACCGCCGCGACGATGATCCACGCGATCGGCCAGAGGCCGTATGCGAAGCCGAAGCCGGCTGCCGCGAGCGCCTGCCGCACGGGCATCCCGTAGGCGAGGATCGCGACGCCGAGCGACAGCAGCAGCGTGATCGCGGCGGCCGCGTGCCCCTTCATCCGCAGTGCGGCGAGCGCGACGAAAAAGAAGATGATCGGAATCGCGGCGACGAACGCCGACAGCCCGAGGCTGCCGAGCGGCGTGTAGATCTGGTGCCAAACCTGCATGGTGGTCTCCTCCATGGATTGCTGTTGGTACGGGTTTTGAATGGGCGGCTATTCGGGTTGTCCGCGCGCGCGCAGCAGGTCGGACAGGCTGCGCGGCGCCGGCTCGAGCGGCGTGCGGTGCCGGGTCCAGCCGAGTTGCTTCGCCGGCGTCAGCGCGCGCAGCCGCGTCGCGGCCCAGCGGAACGCGCGATACGCGCGCGGATGCGCGAACGCGCCGGACCAGAAGCGCCACACGAGGTCTTCCGCCCGGTTGTAGTTGGCGCCCTGGCCGCGCAGCGGGTGCGCCACGGCCTCGTCCGGCTTGCGGTTCGCCTCGGTGCGCAGCCGCACCAGCAGCTGCGGGATCGGAATGCGCACCGGGCACACCTCGCCGCATGCGCCGCACAGCGTCGATGCGCTCGGCAGGTCGGCCGTCGCATCGAGGCCGAGCAGGTGCGGCGAGATGATCTTGCCGATCGGGCCGGGATAGGTGGTCCCGTACGCGTGGCCGCCGATGCGCGTATAGACGGGGCAGTGGTTCATGCACGCGCCGCAGCGGATGCACTGCAGCGTCGCGCGCAATTGCTCGTCCGCGTAGGCCTGCGTGCGGCCGTTGTCGAGCAGCACGAGATGCAGCTCGCGCGGGCCGTCGCGTTCGCCGTCGCGGCGCGGGCCGGAGATCAGGTTGAAGTAGGTCGTGATCGCCTGGCCGGTGGCCGAGCGCGTCAGCAGGCTCGCCAGCGGCACGATGTGTTCGAGCTTCTCGACGACCTTCTCGATGCCCATGATCGCGATGTGCGTGTCGGGCACTGTCGTCGACAGCCGGCCGTTGCCCTCGTTCTCGACGAGCCACAGCGTGCCCGTGTCGGCCGCCGCGAAATTCACGCCGGACAGGCCGATGTCCGCTTCCGCGAACGCGCGGCGCAGCGCGCGCCGGCCGGTCTGGATCAGCGCGTCGACATCCTCCGTGTAGCGGGTGCCGGCGATGTGCTGCTCGAACAGCGCGGCGATGTCGGCGCGCGTCTTGTGGATCGCCGGCATCACGATGTGCGACGGCTTCTCGCCCGCGAGCTGGACGATGAACTCGCCCATGTCGGACTCGATGCAGTCGACGCCGCGCTCCGCGAGGTAATGGTTCAGCTCGATCTCCTCGCTCGCCATCGACTTGCCCTTGATCACGCGGCGCGCGTTGCGCGCCTGCGCGATGCCGAGCACGATCGCGTTCGCGTCGTCGGCCGTCTCGGCCCAGTGCACCTGCACGCCGGCTTCGGTGAGCTTCGCCTCGAGCCGTTCGAGCAGCGCCGGCAGCTGCGCAAGCGCATGGCGGCGCACGGCTTCGCCGACGTCGCGCAGCTGCTCGAGCTCGGCGCCGTCGGGAAACTGGCTCGCGCGCTTGCCTTGCAGGAAGTCCATCGCGCCGCGAAAGCTGCGGCGCAAGGCGGGATCGTCGAGCGCGGCGCGCGCGCGGGTCTTGAAGTCGCCGGGGGCGACGAAGTGCAGCGGCTGGTCGCTCATCGCGGCAGCTCCTGGAAAGCGGGTGCGGCGGATGCATCGGCCGGTTCGGTGACGATCACGACCCACAGTTCGCGCGGGCCGTGCGCGCCGTACGCGAGCGTCTGCTGGATGTCGGAAGTCTTCGACGGGCCCGATACCAGCACGAGGTTGGTCGGCATGCCGGCATGCCAGCGCTCGGCGTGCACGGCCGCGTGCAGGTCCGCGTGCAGCGTGCGCGCGTGCACCAGTGCGACGTGCAGCGGCGGCACCAGCGACACCGTGCGCGGCGTGCCGGCGTCGGGCGCGAGCACGACGGTGCCGGTCGCCGCGATGCCGGAGCGCGCCACCGTGAAGCCGGCGTCGATCGTGTCGAACAGTTCGGTCTTCCACGCGTCGATTGGGCGATCGAACGGCACCGGCGCGACCGTCTCGGGCAGCGCGTGCGCGAGCGCCGCGGCTTCGGCGCGGGCCGGGTCGAGCAGCAGCCGCCGCACGCCGGCCGCCGCGAGCTTCGCGGCGAGTTGGGCGGGCCATGCGTCGGCGCTCGCGCACCAGACGTCGGTATGCGACGCGGCGAGCGCGGCCTGCATCGTCTGCACCAGCGTGTGGAGATCGGCGGCGAGCGGGGCGCGCTGCGCGGCGTAATGCTCGCCGATGCGCGTGTCGACCGCGGCGCTCGCGTGCCCGGCGACGCCGGGCGCGGCGGCGCGCAGCCGCGCGAGGATCGCGTCGCGGGCGCTCATTGTGCATCTCCGCTCAGCGACGCCGCGCCGGCCGTGCGGCGCCACAGGAAGCTCGCGAGGTGCTCGACGGCGAGCTTCGCGCCGGCCTTGTCGGCCGCATGGCCGATGTTGAGCAGGCAGCCGCAGTCGGCCGACACGAGCCGATCGCAGCCGGTCGCGCACGCCGACGCCACCTTGTCCTGCACCATCGCGCCCGAAATATCGGGGTGTTTCAGCGAGAACGTGCCGCCGAAGCCGCAGCATTCCGATTCGCGTTCATGTTCGACGCGCGTGACGCCCGGCAGCGCATCGACGAGCGCGACGCCGTGGGCGCGCGTGCCCATCTCGCGGCGGGCCGCGCACGACGTGTGCAGCACCACGCGTTCGTCGGGGCCGGCTGGCGGCGCGATGGCGTCGAGCCGCACGTGCAGCACGTTGACGAGGAATTCGGCGAGTTCGTAGGTGCGCTCGGCGATCGCACGGGCCTTGGGGCCATGCACTGGATCGTCGGCGAACAGGGTCGGCCAATGGTGCCGGATCATGCCGGCGCAGGAGCCGGACGGGACGATCACCGGCCACGCGTCGCCGAACAGGTCGAGCTGCGCGGCCGCGACGCGGCGCGCTTCGTCGGGATTGCCGCTGCTGTAGGCCGGCTGCCCGCAGCAGCTCTGGCCGCGCGGATAGTGGACGGTCAGCCCTTCGCGCTCCAGCAGCCGGACCGCGTCGAGGCCGGCTTCCGGCACGAACAGGTCGACCAGGCAGGTCGCGAACAGGTACACGTGCGCGGGGGCGACAGCGGGGTAGGGCCTTGGGTTCATGTCTCGCTCCAGGTACGCCGTCCCGGCATCTGCATGCGGGCGGCCATTTCGCTGCATAATTCCCGCGACGGCGCCGGAGCTCAAATTGGTTGGGCCAATCGACGCGACAGCGATACGAAACGGGGAGACGGCAATGGCGGCGATGACGGCACGGGGCCGGACCGAAGTGGTGATGCGCAAGATCGAGACGGCGCTGCTCGACGGCACGTGGCCGGCGGGCGCGCGGCTGCCGGCCGAGCGCGTGCTCGCGCAGCAGTACGGGGTCGCGCGCAATACCGTGCGCGAGGCGACCCAGCGGCTCGTCGCGCGCGGGCTGCTGCAGAGCCGGCGCGGCGCGGGCGTGTTCGCGACCGACCAGTTGCGCGCGGGCATCGCGTCGCCGTGGGGCCAGCTGGTCGCCGATCATCCGGCGCTGCGCGACGACATCCTCGAATTCCGTCGCGTGCTCGAAGGCGCGACCGCGTATTTCGCCGCGCTGCGTGCCGATGCGAACGACCGGCGCCGGATCCGCGGGCTGCTGCGCGAGCTGGAGACTGCGCATGCGAACGACGACGCGGTCGTCGAGGCGTCGGCCGACGCGAAGCTGCACGAGGCGATCGCGCTCGCGTCGCACAACACGATGTTCCTGCACCTGCATACGAGCGTGCTCGGGATGCTGCGCGAACACATTTCGATCAACGTCGCCGGGATGACGACCGACGACGAGCAGGCATCCGAACTGCTGCTGCAGCAGCATCGTGTGGTGTGCGATGCGATCTGCGCACACCGGCCCGAGGAGGCGCGCACCGCGATGCAGACCCATATCGACTACGTGCGCAGCCACTTCGAGCGCAACGGCGCCGCGTCGTGAGATTGGTTGGACCACGGCGCCTGTGGCCCGTGCCTGAACGCGCTGGCGGTGGGGTGGTGCGAGGGGCGGGGGCGGGGTGCCGGGTGCGCTCGTAGTACGGTCGAAGTGCAGTCGAAGTACGGCGGAGGTGCGATGGAAGTACGGCGGAAGCGCGATCGAACTACGCTCGAACCAAGGTCTCGGGGGCGCCCGAACGCCGCTCGACGCGCGATTGACCGGCTCGTCGGGCGCCCACTAGAATCGGTCGGAACTGCCCGTGCGCCGCGCGCCGCGGCGCTCACGTGCCCGTTGACCCGACTGTCGAGGAAGCCTCCGTGCTCACGTCTTTGATCCGGCACGCGCCGGCCGCGCCGTGTTGGCGCGCCGTGTGCCGCCTGGCCCGCGCGCTGGTCGTCTGCGCGCTGCTGCCGCTCGTCGCGTGCGCGACGCACCCGCCTGCGACGTCGCTCGAGCGCTCCGTGTCCCACGCGCTGCCGGCCGATGCCGCGACGCCGCTGCGCACGGCGCTGGCCGCACCGGAAGCCGCACATCCCGGGCAGTCGGGCTTCCGCCTGCTCGCCGACGGCGCCACCGCGCTGCAGATGCGCATCGCGCTCGCGCGGGCGGCCACGAAGACGCTCGACATGCAGTACTACATCGCGACCGAGGACACGACCGGCAAGCTGTTGCTCGCCGCGGCGCTGTACGCGGCCGATCGCGGCGTGCGGGTGCGGATGCTGGTCGACGACCTGAACTTCCGCGACATCGACCGCGTGATGGCCGCGCTCAATACGCACGGGAACATCGAGATCCGCGTGTTCAACCCGTTCGGCGCGTCGCAGTACGGGATGGTCGAGCGCACGGCCAATTTCTTCACGCGGCTCGACAGCTTCACGCGCCGCATGCACAACAAGGCGATGATCGCGGACAACCAGCTCGCGATCGTCGGCGGCCGCAATCTCGGCGACGAATACTTCAGTGCGAGCCCGACGCTGCAGTTCCGGGATCTCGACGTGCTCGCGGCCGGCCCGGTGACGAACGATATCTCGAAGAGCTTCGACGACTACTGGGCGAGCGCGAGCAGCTATCCGTTGCGCGTGCTGAACCACCAGCGCTTCGATCCGAAGGATCTCGACGCGGTGCGCGACGAGCTGCGCGAGCACTGGCGCAACAACGCCGACCCGTACAACGCGAAGCCGTTGAACGCCACGCCGCTGGCGCGCCAGATCGCGCGCGACGAGCTGGAACTCGTGTGGGCGCCGGCCGAGTTCAAGGTCGATGCGCCGGACAAGATCGCGCAGCCGACCGACACCTACGTGAGCCCGCCGATGCAGCGCCTGGCGGACCTCACGCGCGGCGCGCGCACGGAATTTCTCGCGTTTTCGCCGTACTTCGTGCCGCACGACGCCGGCGTGAAGATCCTCGGCGATACGGCCGCGCGCGGCGTGCGCGTCGCGATCGTCACGAATTCGCTCGCGGCCACCGACGCGGTCGCGGTGCAGGCCGGCTACGCGCCGTACCGCGTGCCGTTGCTGCAGCGCGGCGTCGAGTTGTACGAATTCAAGTCGCAGCCCGAGCAGCCGCCCGCGCGGCTGTTCGGCTCGCGCTCGCGTGCGAGCCTGCATGCGAAGGCGTACGTGATCGACCGGCAGATCGTCGTGATCGGCTCGCTGAACCTCGACCCGCGTTCCGCACACCTGAACACCGAACTGGCGCTCGTGATCCACAGCCCGCAGCTCGCGCAGCAGGCGGCGGCGATCTTCGCGCA
The DNA here is from genome assembly GCF_000959445.1 of Burkholderia vietnamiensis LMG 10929. Classification (NCBI taxonomy): domain Bacteria; kingdom Pseudomonadati; phylum Pseudomonadota; class Betaproteobacteria; order Burkholderiales; family Burkholderiaceae; genus Burkholderia; species Burkholderia vietnamiensis. The sequence continues at coordinate 1,240,461 of NZ_CP009631.1, forward strand.
CGTGACGCAGCCCGACCAGAGCTATCGCGTGACGCTCGCGCCGCAGCCGGGCGGCGGCCCGCCCGCGCTCGAATGGACGGGCACCGACGGCGGGCAAACCACCACCTATCACGTCGACCCGCATGCCGGGCTGCTGCGCAACGTGATGACCGGCGTCTTCATGCTGCTGCCGGTCGACGATCAGTTGTAACGGCGGCGCGGCTCCGGCAAAACCCGTGTTACCGAGGTGTCGGCACAGGCGATATAGTTGCTCGCACAACGATACGCGCAGCGTCGCGGGCCGGACCCGAGGCGCCGCCCGCGCGTGCCGCAGCCGCGCCCGTGCGCAACCGGAGTGCCCGATGCAACGTGTACCGAACCAGCCGTTCACGCGTCCCGCCCGTTTCTCCGAAGCCGAATGGCAAGCGCGTGTGCAGCTCGCGGCCGCCTACCGGATCTTCGCTCACCTCGGCTGGACCGAGCTGATCTACAACCATATCTCACTGCGCGTGCCGGGCGCGGACGGCCACTTCCTGATCAACCCGTTCGGGCTCCATTACCGCGAGGTGTGCGCGTCGAATCTCGTGAAGGTCGACGTCGACGGCAACGTGATCGGCCATTCCGACTGGCCGATCAATCCGGCCGGCTTCACGTTCCACGGCGCGATCCATGCGGCGCTGCCCGACGCGCACTGCGTGATGCACGTGCACACGACGCCGACGATGGCCGTGTGCTGCGCGCGCGATGGCCTGTCGTTCTCGAATTTCTATTCGGCGCAGCTCTACGGGAAGGTCGCGTATCACGATTTCGAGGGCATCACCGTGCATGCGGAGGAGGGCCGTCGGATCGTCGCGAGCGCGGGCGGACGGCCCGTGCTGCTGCTGCGCAACCATGGGCCGGTGACGATCGGTGCGACGCTCGCGCACGCGTTCTCGCTGATGTGGCTGCTCAATCGCGCGTGCGAGGTGCAGGTGGCGACGCACGCGATCGGCGAGCCGTTGCCGATCGAGCCGCCGGTGCTCGACCGGTGCGTGCGCGATTCGCTGAATTTCGATCCGAAGCACGGTGCGGGACAGGACGCGTTCGACGCGCTGCAGCGTATCGTCGATCGTATCGATCCGGGGTATCGCGCGTGATGGATACGCGGGTGATGCGTAACTGCGGCGGGGCAGATTGCTTGGGGCTGCTTGCCGACGCCCGACGCCGAAGCGGCGGACGAGGCGGGTATCGCGTGCGCGACGAGCAAAAAAAAACGCGGCCGGCTGGCCGCGTGAATACTCGCAGACTCCTTCGGACGAAGGAAACAAGCAACTGTGAGACGGAGTGTAGCGAAAGGCCGCGTGCGGATTCAGGCGTTGCGCTGCAAAGGTCCCTTCCTGGATTCGGCACGCTGCCGGATCGGCGCCGATCGACTACCATCACGTAGCGCCCCGGCCGCGGGGCGTACCACGTCGTACAAGGAGGATTCATGCCGAAGTTGCGTTTGCTCCAGGTGGCGTTGCTCACGGGCGTTCTGGCGGCCGGCAGCGCCGCCGCCGAAACGGTGCGTCTGTCCGCGAACCTGCAGCCGTCGAGCGAGGTGCCGCCCACCGCGACCAAGGGTGCCGGCGCGGTCGACGCCACCTACGACACGGCGACCCACCTGCTGCGCTGGACCGTCACTTACGAAAACCTGACGGGGCCGGCGACGGCCGCACATTTCCACGGTCCCGCGCCGGTCGGCCAGAACGCCGGCGTGCAGGTGCCGATTCCGAAGGACGAGCTCGCGAGCCCGATCAAGGGCTCGAAGGAGCTCACCGACGCGCAGGTGGCCGAGCTGACGAGCGGCAAGTGGTACTTCAACGTGCATACGAAGGCGCATCCGGCCGGCGAGATCCGCGGGCAGGTGATGCCGGCGAACTGATGCGCGCGGCGGCGTTTGACATATAGGGTGTCGAAGGCGGGTGGCGAGTCGGTCGAGATGACGTGTGGCTCGACAGGCCGCCGCTCGGGCAGATGTAAGCGCCGATCGCGCCGCAGGCGCGCGATGCTCGACCGCCAGTCGGCGAACCGGCGAACCGCCCGAACCGCCCGAACCGCCCGAACCGCCCGAACCGCCCGAACCGCCCGAACCGCCCGAACCGCCCGAACCGCCCGAACCGCCCGAACCGCCCGAACCGCCCGAACGCCCGAACGCCCGAACGCCCGAACGCCCGAACGCCCAACGCCCAACGCCCAACGCCCAACGCCCAACGCCCAACGCCCAACGCCCAACGCCTCGCACCCACCCCCGCGCTTCACCGCGCCGGCGCGCCGTCGATCGCCTGATACGCGGCCCGCACGGCCGCCGCGCCGTACTTGCGCTCGAGCCGGCGCACGGTGAAGTGGCCGTGCGCCATCTGCTGGAAGTGATCGATGAACAGCGTGTTGACGGTCGCGCCGAGCACCGCGCCGATCGCCGGGATCGACTTCGCGGCCATCTGCTCGGTCACCTGCACGGAAAAACGTGACGCGACCGTCTGCACCAGCTTGAACACCGCCGCCGAGCTGTGCGCGGCCACACCTTTCGTCGCGATGTCGGACGACGCCTTCGAGATCGCCTGCGCGAGCGCGCCGCGCAGCACGAAATAGCCGAGATCTGCGTCCTCTTCCCGCTTGTCCGTGTCGCCGCCCATGCCGAGCACGGCCAGGCACTGCAACTGCGTGTCGACCGCCGCGAGATCCTCGCCCTCGCTGCGCGCGATGTCGCACACCGAGCGGAAGATCAGCGTGGTCGTGACCGGCAGCTCGACCGGCAGCGCGAGGAAGCCGAACGCGCCGCCGGCCGCGCCGGTCGTCGCGACCGCGAGCTTGTGCAGCAGGTTGCTCGGCTTGTCGGGCTCGGCATCGGGCGCAGGCGGCTTGCCGAGCGTGCGCAGCGCGATGTTCAGGCACTTGCGCAGCGCGAGCTGTGTCGCATCGTTGATCTTGCCGGTCGCGAACGTCGGCAGCCGCCCGATCATCTTCTCGACCGGCGCACCGAGCACGCTGGTCAGCTTCAACGTCAGCGACGGGCTTTCCAGCACCTGCTTCGCGCGCCGCAGCGCGTCCTGGTCCTGCGGCGACAGCGTCGCCGCAGGCGTGATCGAAATCGGTTCCATCGTTCTCCCTGGCGGCACGCCGCCCATCCCATGCCCGCGTAGATTACTCCGACGTGCTACACTTTCGCGATTGTTTGACACGTCAAAGATTGCATCAACAAAAAATGCCGGTCCATACTGCCGCCCACCATTCCAGCGGGCAACTTCTGCCGTTTCGCGAGTCGCTGCTCGCGATGATCGGGATCTCGTTCGTCACCATGCTCGTCGCGTTCGACCAGACGGTCGTCGGCACCGCGTTGCCGACCATCGTCGCCGAGTTGCGCGGCTTCGACCTGTACGCATGGGTCGCGACGTCGTACCTGCTCAGCTCGGTGATCACCGTGCCGATCTTCGGCCGCCTCGGCGACTATTACGGCCGCAAGCCGTTCGTGATCGTGTCGATCGTCGTGTTCACCGGCGCGTCGGTGTTGTGCGGGATGGCCAACGACATGCTGTACCTCGTGCTGGCGCGCGGCCTGCAAGGGATCGGCGGCGGCATGCTGGTCGGCACCGCGTTCGCGTGCATCCCCGACCTGTTCCCCGATTCGGTCGTGCGGCTGCGCTGGCAGGTGCTGATGAGTTCGGCGTTCGGCATCGCGAACGCGATCGGGCCGTCGCTCGGCGGGTTCCTGACCCAGTCGTTCGGCTGGCGTTCGGTGTTCTACGTGAACCTGCCGATCGGCATCCTGTCGCTGTTCTTCGTGTGGCGCTACCTGCCGCACCTGCGGCACGTCGAGCACGACCGCAGCATGCGGCTCGACTGGCCCGGCGCCTTGCTGATCGCGCTGTCGCTCGGCGCGCTGCAGCTGTTCGTCGAATGGCTGCCGAAATACGGCTTGATGAGCTGGGCGTCGCTGCTGCTGGTAGTCGCGCTCGGCGCGGGCATGGCGTTGTGGCACTGGGAGAAGCGCTGCGCGCAGCCGATCCTGCCGTTCGACATGTTCGGCAACCGCGCGCTGTCGGCGCTGTTCGTGCTCGCGATGCTCGCCGGCTTCTCGATGTTCTCGCTGCTGTTCTATGCGCCGCTGCTGTTCCAGGGCGGCTTCGGGATGTCGCCGAAGGCGGCGGGGCTCGTCATCACGCCGCTCGTCGTGTTCATCACGATCGGCAGCATCATGAACGGGCGCGTCGTCACGCGCATCCGCCATCCGAACGCGATGCTGCACGTCGGCTTCGGGCTGTTCGCGTTCACCTGCGCGGGTGTCGTCGTGTCGACCCACACGACGCCTGGCTGGATGCTCATGGTCTTGATGGTCGCCGGCGGGATCGGGCTCGGCTTCGTGCTGCCGAACCTCACCGTGTTCGCGCAGCAGACCGCCGGTCGCGAGCACCTCGGCATCGCGACCGCGCTCCTGCAATCGCTGCGCATGGTCGGCGGGATGATCGGCACCGCGCTGACCGGCACGCTCGTCAACCAGATGTATTCGAGCGGCGTGCACGATGCGCTGGCCGGCGACCGCGCGCTGCAGTGGCATGCGCAACTCGCCGATCCGCAGATCCTGATCGACCGTGCGGCGCAAGGCCGTCTGGTCGCGGAGCTGACGGCGGCCGGGCATAATGGCGCGCTGCTGCTGGAGGCGGCCCGCGAATCGCTCGTCGGTGCGATTCACCTGGGCGTCGCGATGGCGGCCGTCGTCGCCGTGGTGTCGGTGTGGCAATGCCGCCGCGTGCCGCCGATCGCGCTGCGACGCAAGGTCGAACCGCATGTCGCGGCCGATTGAAACGATTCACCGAATGAACGAGTAGGCATCAGCGCATGGAAGAACCGGACCGCATCGCGATCTTGCAGCAATTCGGACGCACGTATCGCGCGTTCATGAGCGCGTTCGAAACGCACGTCGGGCAGCCGATGCCGCGCTGGCGCATCATGGTGGCGCTGCACACGCTGGACGGCCAGGCGTCGCAGAAGAAGCTCGTCGAGGTGCTGCGCATCGATCCGGGCGCGCTCACGCGCCAGCTGAAATCGCTCGATGCGCTCGGCTGGATCGAGCGCGCGTCCGATGCCCGCGACAACCGGGTGACCAACGTCACGCTGACCGCCGCCGGGCGGGCGGCGTTCGACGCGTGCCTGCCGCGCCGCAAGGCGTTCCTCGACCGCACCGTCGCGCAGTTGCCGGACGACGTGCTGACCGCGCTGTCGGGCGCGCTGGCGATGCTGGAGTCGCGGATCGCGGAGGTCGGCTCGACGCCGTCTCCGCACTGAAGGGCGGCGACCGGCGCGGCGCGGCGGGCCCGAGAGCCCACCGCCCGGCGCCGGCCGGCGCTCGTCACATCACTTCATTTCCGTTCTACGGGCACGACGACTTCGCTCACAGCTCGATGCGCGTGCCGAGCAATGCGAGGAACTGCGCGAGCCATGCCGGATGCGCGGGCCACGCGGGCGCGGTGACGAACGGCGCGTCGGTCACGGCCGCATCGACCGGAATGTCCGCATATTCGCCGCCGGCGAGCTTCACTTCGGGCGCGCAGGCCGGGTAGGCCGAGATGCGCTTGCCGCGGATCACGTCGGCGGCCGCCAGCAGCTGCGCCGCATGGCAGATCGCGGCGATCGGCTTGCCGGCCTGCGCGAACGCGCGCACCAGCGCGATCACCTTCGCATCGAGACGCAGATATTCGGGCGCGCGGCCGCCGGCGATTGCGAGCGCGTCGTAGCTCGACGCGTCGACGTCGTCGAAGCTCGCGTTCAGCGTGAAATAGTGGCCGGGCTTTTCGGTGTAGGTCTGGTCGCCTTCGAAATCGTGGATCGCGGTCTTGATCTTGTCGCCGGCGTGCTTGCCGGGGCACACGGCGTCGACGCGATGGCCGACGGCCTGCAGTGCCTGGAACGGCACCATCGTTTCGTAGTCTTCGGCGAAATCGCCGGTCAGGAACAGGATCTTCTTCGCGGCCATGGCACTCTCCATTCAACGGCGTTGAAGGGCCGTTCGCGCGGCGAGCGGCGCACGGCCGCCGCGGCGGCGATGCGGCCCCGAGGACGAATGCGCAGTGTACTCCGCCCGCTCGAAGCGTGCGTGACGGCCACCCGCGGCGGGGCGGTGCCACGCGCGGGCGGCGTGTCAGAAGAACGTTTCGACGACTTCCGTCACGCGGTACTGCGGATCGACGACGAGCAACTGCCGCCATTTGTCGAACGTGAGGCACGGGTGCGAGATGTCGAACGCGACCATGTCGCCGACCTTCACATCCGCGCCCGGCGGGATCTGCAGATACGCGTGCTGGTCCATCATCCCCGTCACGGCCCAGCCTTCGGTGGCGGCCAGCTCGCGCGGCGCGCTGTCGCGGCCGGGGCGGAAATGGCGCGCCGGCTCCGGCATGCCCGCGTCGAACGCCGCGTCGCGCTTGCCGAGCGCGACGATCGCGCGGTCCGGTTCCGGCACCGACTGCACGTACGCCCACAGCTGCAGCGCCGGCAGCAGCCCTTCGCCCATCCTGCGTGCGATCGGATTGCGCGCGAACACGTCCGCTTGCGCCTTCCTGTAGATGCCGACGTCATGCGTCAGATAGCAGCCCGGACGCAGCACGATCTCGGCGAAACCGGCGTCGGACGCCTTCGCGAATTCCTCCGCGACCACGTCGTACCACGCGGAGCCGGCCCCCGACAGGATCGCCGGCGTGCGCGCGAAGCGGCCGGCTTCGGCCAGTTCGCGCGTGAGTGCGACCGCGTGTTGCAGGAACGTGCGGATCTCGCCTTCTTCCTTCAGCACGCCTTCGTAGAGTTCGATGCCGGCCAGCTTCAGCGTGTCCGGATGGCGGGCGATCGCATCGAGCACCGCCTGGCGCTGCGCAGCGTCGCGCACGCCGGCGCGGCCACCCGGCACGCCGAGCTCGAGCAGCACGTTCAGCGTCTTGTTCGCCGCGCCGAAAAAGCGGCCGAGCTGCTCGACGCCATCGACGGAATCGACGAGGCAGAAGAACTCGAATTCGGGATCGGACAGCAGCCCCGCGATGATCGTCATGTTCTGGCGGCCGACCAGTTGGTTCGCCAGCAGCACGCGCCGCACGCCGCCGTGATACGCGGCCTGCGTCTGGTGCGCGGTCGCGAGCGTGATGCCCCACGCGCCGGCCGCGAGCTGGCGGCGGAACAGCTGCGGCGCCATCGTCGTCTTGCCGTGCGGCGCGAACTGCGCGCCGTACTGCTGGACGAACGCCTGCATCCAGTTCAGGTTGTGTTCGATCCGGTCGGCGTACAGCACGGCCGCGGGCAGGCTGACGTCCTCCGCGAGCAGGTTCCACTCGAGGCGGCCCGCTTCGTCGAGCGGCACGCTCGCGCTCGGCACGTTGCCGAGGCCCTTGCCCAACGGATCTATTTTCGGCTCCTGATAGTTTGTAACTTTCATGTCGTCCCGCTCCATCATCACTATGCATTGCATCAAAGTTGACATGCCGATGGTACCGAAAGTAGCATCGGCGCGGTGATGTTATTTAGTAACACGATGCGCGCCAGCGCTTTCCACCGATGAATTCCCCCGTCTCGCGGGCCGCGTCACGCGCGGCCGCCCAGTCATCCGCGCAGCTTGCGCAGCCGGCCGTCGACATCGTCGCACGCATCACCGAATGCGCGCCCGAACTGCGCGACGCCGAGCGCAAGGTCGCTGCGTTCATCCTCGCCGATCTGGCGCGCGCCGCGCATGCCAGCATCGGCGCGCTTGCGCGCGACGCGCAGGTGAGCGTCGCGACGGTCACGCGGTTCGCGAAGGCCGTCGGCTGCCGCGACGTGCGCGAGCTGAAGGTGCTCGTCGCGCAGGCGGCGGCGGTGGGCCGGCGGTTTCTGGCGCCGTCCGACCAGCCGCACGCCGACGATACGAGCCCGGCATCGGTGGTCTACGACGAGATCTGCGTCGCGCTCGCGCACAACCACCAGCTGCTGCGCAACACGTCGTTCGACGCGGCGGCCGATCTGCTCGCCGGCGCGCAGATGATCTACGTGTACGGGCAGGGCGGCGGCTCGACCGCGCTCGCCGACGAGCTGCGCTTTCGCCTCGTGCGCTTCGGCCGGCCGGTCGCGAGCTACCAGGACAGCCTGCTGCAGCGGATGGTGTCGGCGACGCTGTCGCGCGACGCCGTGGTCGTCGCGCTGTCGGTGAGCGGGCGCGTGCCGGAGCTGCTCGACAGCTGCCGCGTCGCGAAGCGCTACGGCGCGACGCTGATCGCGATCACCGCGCCGGCTTCGCCGCTCGCGAAGCTCGCCGATCACCTGATCCCGGTGGTCGCGTTCGAAACCGATTTCATCTACAAGCCGTCGACGTCGCGCTACGCGATGATGATGGCGATCGACGTGCTCGTGACCGGCGTCGCGCTGCGGCTCGGCGATGCGGGCCGCGAATCGCTGCGCCGCATCAAGCATGCGCTCGACGCGCATCGCGGCGGCGGAGATCGTCAACCGGTAGGAGACTGACCATGCATTCGCATCCCGAAGCCGCCGATACGCTGATCGTCGGCGCGCAGCTGTACGACGGCACGGGCGCGCCGCCCGTCACGCGCGACGTCGCGATCCGCAACGGCGCGATCGCGGCGATCGGCAACCTGTCGAACTGGCTCGCCGAGAGCGTCGTCGATGCGAACGGCCGCGCGCTCGCGCCCGGTTTCGTCGACGTGCACACGCATGACGACACGCACGTGATCCGCGCGCCGCAGATGCTGCCGAAGATCTCGCAGGGCGTGACGACCGTGATCGTCGGCAATTGCGGGATCAGCGCGTCGCCGGTCACGCTCGCCGGCGACCCGCCCGATCCGATGAACCTGCTCGGCGAGCGCGACGCGTTCCGCTACCCGACCTTCGCCGCCTATGTCGCGGCGGTGAACGAAGCGCGCCCGGCGGTCAACGTCGCGGCGCTCGTCGGGCACACGGCGCTGCGCAACAACCAGATGGACCGGCTCGACCGCGCGGCGACCGACGGCGAAATCGCCGCGATGCGCGCGCAGCTCGACGAGGCGCTCCAGAACGGCGCGCTCGGTTTGTCGTCGGGCCTCGCCTACGGCTCCGCGTTCGCGGCGCCGACCGAGGAAGTGATGGCGCTCGCCGAGCCGCTCGCGAAGGCGCGCGCGCTGTATACGACGCACATGCGCACCGAGTTCGACGCGATCCTCGATGCGATGGACGAGGCGTACCGGGTCGGGCGGCACGCGCAGGTGCCGGTCGTGATCTCGCATCTGAAGTGCGCGGGGCCGTCGAACTGGGGGCGCAGCACCGAGGTGCTCGCGTCGCTCGACGGCGTGCGCCGCCTTCAGCCGGTCGGCTGCGACTGCTATCCGTACAGCCGCAGCTCGTCGACGCTCGACCTGAAGCAGGTGAGCGGCGACATCGACATCACGATCACGTGGTCGGCGCCGCATCCGGAAGTCGCCGGCAAATTGCTGAAGGCGATCGCGGCCGACTGGGGCGTGACCGAGCAGGAAGCCGCGCAGCGTATCCGTCCGGCCGGCGCCGTATACCACAACATGTCCGAGGACGACGTGCGGCGCATCCTGTCGCACCCGGCGACGATGGTCGGCTCCGACGGGCTGCCGAACGATCCGCTGCCGCATCCGCGCCTGTGGGGTGCGTTCCCGCGCGTGCTCGGCCACTATGTGCGCGACACGAACCTGCTGCCGCTGGAGGAGGCGATCCGCAAGATGACGTCGCTGTCCGCGCGGCGCTTCGGGCTCGCGCGTCGCGGCGAGGTGCACGTCGGCTACCACGCGGATCTGGTGCTGTTCGATCCGGCCCGCGTGATCGATGCGGCGACCTTCGAGCAGCCGCAGCAGCCGGCGCACGGCATCGACGCGGTGTGGGTGAACGGCGTGCTGACCTACGAGAACGGGCAGCCGACCGGCGCGCGCGCGGGCGGCTTCGTGGCGCGTGGCGAGCGTTCTGCGGCCGCCGCCGATGCGGCCTTCTGAGCGCGGCAGGCAGGTCGAGATTCGGCGTGTGCCGCGAGCGGCGCGCGCCTTCGCAATGAAATGGAACTGAACCGGAACTGAAACGGAGTGAAACGATGAAGCGATATGGCGTGGGCGAAGCGAAGGGGACGGGCGGCCAGGTGATGCCGTTCGCGCGGGCGGTCGAGGCCGACGGCTGGCTGTACGTGTCGGGGCAGACGCCGATGGTGAACGGCGAGGTCGTCGAAGGCGGGATCGTCACGCAGTCGAAGCAGGCGATCGAGAACCTGATCGCGATCCTGAAGGAAGCCGGCTACGGCCTCGAGGACGTCGTGCGCTGCGGCGTGTGGCTCGACGACGCGCGCGATTTCGCGTCGTTCAACAAGGTGTTCGTGTCGTACTTCGGCGCCAACCCGCCGGCCCGCGCGTGCGTGCAGTCGAGCATGGTGATCGACTGCAAGGTCGAAGTGGACTGCATCGCGTACAAGGCGCCGGCGAAGTAACGCGGCCGCGCTGCTGGTCGCAAGTCAAACAGCCCCGCCGGTGCAAACCGGCGGGGCTGTTGCGTTCAGGGCCGCGCGCAGCGGCCGGTGCGCGTCACTGCCGCGCTGTGCGCGCGTTGTCCGGCATCGACTGGTTGTAGTTGGTGCGGAACGGGTTGATGTCGAGCCCGCCGCGGCGCGTATAGCGCGCATACACCGCGAGCTTCAGCGGTTTGCACGCCTGCAGGATGTCGAGGAAGATGCGCTCGACGCACTGCTCGTGAAAGCCCGTGTGGTTGCGAAACGAGATGATGTAGCGCAACAGCCCCGCGTGATCGATCTGCGGGCCGACGTAGTGGATCTGCACGCTGCCCCAGTCGGGCTGGCCGGTGACCGGGCAGTTCGAGCGCAGCAGGTCGGACACCAGCGTCTCCTCGACCGGCGCTTCGTCGGCGGCGGCCGACAGCAGCGACGGATCGGGCTCGTACACGTCGGTGTCGAGGTCGAGGCGGTCGAGCGACAGCCCGTCGAGCTCCTCCATCTGCAGCTTGCCGAAGTCGTGCGGCGACACCAGCTGCACCGACACGCTCGCGCCGCACGCGGCCGACACGTCGCGCTTGAGCACGTCGCGCACGGCATCGACGGAATCGAACTTCGATTGCGCGAACGAGCCGAGATACAGCTTGAACGACTTCGATTCGACGATGTTCGGCGATTCTGCCGGCACGTAGAAGGTCGCGACCGCGAGCTGGGGCTTGCCGCGCGCGTTCAGCCACGACAGCTCGTACGCATTCCAGATGTCGGTGCCGAAGAACGGCAGCGCGGCGGCGATGCCGAGCTGCTCGCGCGCGCCCGCGCGCGGGATCGGAAACAGCAGCGACGCGTCGTACTGCGCCGCGTAGACGGTGGCCTTGCCGAGCGGGGAATGTTCGGGGTTCATGGCACGCAACCTTTACGACAGGAACAGGCGGTAGGCCGGATTGGCGCTCTCTTCGACATACGGATAGCCGAGCGCGGCCAGGAAGCGTTCGAACTCGGCGCGATCGGCCTGCGGCACCTGCAGCCCGACCAGGATCGAGCTGTAGTCGGCGCCCTGGTTGCGGTAGTGGAACAGGCTGATGTTCCAGTCCGGCGCCATCGACGACAGGAACTTCATCAGCGCGCCCGGCCGTTCCGGAAACTCGAAGCGGAACAGACGCTCGTCGAGCGCCAGCGGCGAGCGGCCGCCGACCATGTAGCGGATATGCTCCTTCGACAGCTCGTCGTGCGTCAGGTCGACCGTCTTGAAGCCGTGCGCGTCGAAGTTCGCGGCGATCTCGGCCGACTCGCCGCGCCGGCGGATCTGCACGCCGACGAAGATGTGCGCCGATTTTTCATCGGCGATCCGGTAGTTGAACTCGGTCACGCTGCGGTCGCCCACCAGCGAGCAGAACCGCTTGAAGCTGCCGCGCTCCTCGGGGATCGTGACCGCGAACACGGCTTCGCGCGCCTCGCCCACTTCCGCGCGTTCGGCCACGAAGCGCATCCGGTCGAAGTTCATGTTCGCGCCGGAGGTGACCGCGACGAGCGTCTGATTCTCGATCCCTTCGCGTTCCACGTAACGCTTGGCGCCGGCGACCGCCAGCGCGCCGGACGGCTCGAGCACGCTGCGCGTGTCCTGGAACACGTCCTTGATCGCCGCGCACAGCGCGTCGGTGTCGACGGTGACGACGCCGTCGAGGAATTCGCTGCACAGCCGGAAGGTCTCCTCGCCGACCAGCTTCACCGCGGTGCCGTCGGCGAACAGCCCGACTTCGCTGAGCTCGACGCGTTCGCCCTTCTGCAGCGACTGCGCCATCGCGCACGAATCCTCCGCCTGCACGCCGATCACCTTGATCTCGGGCCGCACGGCCTTCACGTACGCGGCGACGCCCGACGCGAGCCCACCGCCGCCGATCGGCACGAAGATCGCGTGGATCGGCCCCTGATGCTGCCGCAGGACTTCCATCGCGATCGTGCCCTGGCCGGCGATCACGTACGGATCGTCGAACGGGTGCACGAACGTGAGGCCGCGCTCCTGCTGCACCTTGAGCGCATGCGCGTACGCATCGCTGTACGACTCGCCTGCCTGGATCACCTCGACGCTCGGGCCGCCGTGCGCGCGCACCGCGTCGACCTTCACCTGCGGCGTCGTGACCGGCACGACGATCACCGCCTTCACGCCCATGCGCGCCGCCGAGAACGCGACGCCCTGCGCATGGTTGCCGGCGGACGCGGTGATCACGCCGCGCGTGAGCGCGTCGGCCGGAATGTGCGCCATCTTGTTGTACGCGCCGCGCAGCTTGAACGAGAACACCGGCTGGTTGTCCTCGCGCTTCAGGTAAATGGGGTTGCGCAGCCGTGTCGACAGGTTGCGGGCCGGTTCGAGTTCCGTCTCGCGTGCGACGTCGTAGACGCGCGCGGTGAGGATTTTCTTCAGGTAGTCGTGGGATGCCATGGGCGCTCGCGGGCAGTGCGAAAAGCAGAGGGTAAAGGATCAATGATAGCGCCAAGGGTCCGCCTGCACGCAAGCGACGTGCCGGCGGCAGCTTCGCCGCGCGGCGCGCACGACGCCGTTTGTGGCCAGCCATGCCGTGCTTGCCGGGTCAACTGCGCGGCTAAACCGCGGTTTAACCGCGCGGTTACCGACCGGCCGGCCGGCGAATGCCGGCGCGAAGCGGCGTCGAGCCAGGCCTGGCGCGGCTTGCGGCGAAAGCCCCACGACCTGTCCGGCGTGCCACGGACGGCCCGATCATGGGTTAGAATTCCGTTTTGAATCAAGGATCGGAAGATGCAGAGGCACCCTCGGATCGCCCCGTTGAAGCCGACGCCGCGCGCTGCCAGCCCCGCGGCGCAGCGGCATGCGCGCCGCGCGCGATCGTGCTGATGGCGCCGAGTGCCGCCAGGCCCTGCCGGCCCGGATCGGTGAGTCTCCACCCGTTCCGGCCCCCTGCGAGATAGTCGCGCGCCTGGCACCAGAACAGATTTCCCCAAGATTGCGCCCACGCGCTTGCCGACGCCCGTGCACGGTGTATCGGCCCTCCGAGTCGTCCGAACATGAACGCACCACAAGTTTTCGATCCGCATGGCGCGGCCGCCGCCGTCGCCGCCGACCCCGCGCCCCGTCTGCGCGAGATTCCCTACAACTACACGTCGTTCTCCGACCGCGAGATCGTGATCCGCCTGCTCGGCGAGGACGCGTGGTCGGTGCTCGACGAGCTGCGCGCCGAACGCCGCACGGGCCGCTCGGCACGGATGCTGTACGAAGTGCTCGGCGACATCTGGGTCGTGCGCCGCAACCCGTACCTGCAGGACGACCTGCTCGACAACCCGAAGCGCCGCGCCTTGCTGATCGAGGCGCTGAACCACCGGCTGACCGAGATCGGCAAGCGCCGCCGGGCCGACCTCACCGAGCATCGTGACGACGCCGGCCGCGAGCGCGCCGGCCGCGTCGAGATGCTCGAGGCCGCCGCGCAGCGCGCGGTCGACGAGTTTGCCGACGAATTCGACAAGATGGCCGACCTGCGCCGCCGCGCGACCAAGGCGCTCGGCCGCTGCACACAGAAGGACAACATCCGCTTCGACGGGCTGTCGCGCGTGTCGCACGTGACCGATGCGACCGACTGGCGCGTCGAGTACCCATTCGTCGTGCTGACGCCCGACACCGAAGCCGAGATCGCGGCGCTCATCAAGGCCTGCTTCGAGCTCGGCCTGACCGTGATCCCGCGCGGCGGCGGCACCGGCTACACGGGCGGCGCGGTGCCGCTCACGCCGTTCTCCGCGGTGATCAACACCGAGAAGCTCGAGCAGCTCGGCGCGGTCGAGCTGACCGAGCTGCCGGGCGTCGCGCACAAGGTGCCGACGATCTTCTCCGGCGCGGGCGTCGTCACGCGCCGCGTGACGGAAGCGGCCGAAGCGGCCGGCTACGTGTTCGCGGTCGACCCCACGTCGCTCGACGCATCGTGCATCGGCGGCAACGTCGCGATGAACGCGGGCGGCAAGAAGGCGGTGCTGTGGGGCACCGCGCTCGACAACCTCGCCTGGTGGCGGATGGTCGACCCGGACGGCAACTGGCTCGAAGTCACGCGCCACGAGCACAACCAGGGCAAGATCCACGACATCGCGGTCGCGCGCTTCGAGCTGAAGTGGTTCGACGGCGCGTACGCGCCGGGCGAGAAGCTGCTGCGCACCGAAATGCTCGAGATCGAAGGCCGCCGCTTCCGCAAGGAAGGGCTCGGCAAGGACGTGACCGACAAGTTCCTCGCCGGCCTGCCGGGCGTGCAGAAGGAAGGCTGCGACGGGCTGATCACGTCCGCGCGCTGGGTGCTGCACAAGATGCCCGCGCACACGCGCACCGTCTGCCTCGAATTCTTCGGCCAGGCGCGCGAGGCGATCCCGAGCATCGTCGAGATCAAGGACTACCTGTTCGAGACGTCGAAGCAGGGCGGCGCGATCCTCGCGGGCCTCGAGCACCTCGACGAGCGCTATCTGCGCGCGGTCGGCTACGCGACCAAGAGCAAGCGCAACGCGTTCCCGAAGATGGTGCTGATCGGCGACATCGTCGGCGACGACGCCGATGCGGTCGCGCAGGCGACCTCCGAAGTGATCCGGATGGCCAACGGCAAGAGCGGCGAAGGCTTCGTCGCGGTCAGCGCCGAGGCGCGCAAGCGCTTCTGGCTCGACCGCAGCCGCACGGCCGCGATCGCGAAGCACACCAACGCGTTCAAGATCAACGAGGACGTCGTCATTCCGCTGAACCGGATGGGCGAATACACCGACGGCATCGAGCGGATCAACATCGAGCTGTCGCTGAAGAACAAGCTGCAGCTGGTCGACGCGCTCGAGGCGTTCTTCCGCGGCGGCAACCTGCCGCTCGGCAAGACCGACGACGCGAACGAGATCCCCAGCGCCGAACTGCTGGAAGACCGCGTGCAGCAGGCGCTGGAGCTGCTCAAGCGCGTGCGTGCGCGCTGGGAGTTCGTGCGCGACCGGCTCGACCAGCCGCTGCGCGAGGCGCAGCACTACCTGGTGCAGCTCGGCTACGAGGCGCTCGCCGAGAAGTTCGCCGATCGCGCCGACGAGCAGCCGGGCGCGAGCGTGTTCCACGTCACGCAGGACCGCACGATCCGCATCTCGTGGAAGCAGGAGATCCGCGCGGAGCTGCGCGCGATCTTCAACGGCGGCGCGTTCAAGCCGATCCTCGACGAAGCGCAGGCGATCCACAAGCGCGTGCTGCGCGGCCGCGTGTTCGTCGCGCTGCACATGCACGCGGGCGACGGCAACGTCCACACCAACATCCCGGTCAACTCCGACAACTACGAGATGCTGCAGGACGCGCATGCGGCCGTCGCGCGCATCATGACGCTCGCGCGCTCGCTCGACGGCGTGATCTCCGGCGAACACGGGATCGGCATCACGAAGCTCGAGTTCCTGACCGACGACGAGATCGCCGAATTCCGCGCGTACAAGCAGCGCGTCGACCCGAACGGCCGCTTCAACAAGGGCAAGCTGCTCGACGGCGCGGATCTGCGCAACGCTTATACGCCGAGCTTCGGGCTGATGGGTTACGAGTCGCTGATCATGCAGCAGTCCGACATCGGCGCGATCGCCGATTCGGTGAAGGACTGCCTGCGCTGCGGCAAGTGCAAGCCGGTGTGCGCGACCCACGTGCCGCGCGCCAATCTTCTGTACAGCCCGCGCAACAAGATCCTCGCGACGTCGCTGCTGGTCGAGGCGTTCCTGTACGAGGAGCAGACGCGCCGCGGCGTATCGATCAAGCACTGGGACGAGTTCAACGACGTGGCCGACCACTGCACGGTGTGCCACAAGTGCGCGACGCCGTGCCCAGTGAAGATCGACTTCGGCGACGTCACGATGAACATGCGCAACCTGTTGCGCAAGATGGGCAAGAAGAAGTTCAACGCCGGCAATGCGGCGGGGATGTTCTTCCTGAACGCCACCAATCCGCAGACGATCAACGCGGCGCGCACCGTGATGATGGGCGTCGGCTACAAGGTGCAGCGCTTCGCCAACGACATGCTGAAGAAGGTCGTCACGAAGCAGACGCAGCATCCGCCGGCGACGACCGGCCGGCCGCCGGTGGTCGAGCAGGTGATCCACTTCGTCAACAAGAAGATGCCGGGCAACCTGCCGAAGAAGACGGCGCGTGCGCTGCTCGACATCGAGGACAACAAGATCGTGCCGATCATCCGCAACCCGAAGTCGACGACCGTCGATTCGGAAGCGGTGTTCTACTTCCCCGGCTGCGGCTCCGAGCGCCTGTTCTCGCAGGTCGGCCTCGCGACGCAGGCGATGCTGTGGGAAGCGGGCGTGCAGACGGTCCTGCCGCCGGGCTACCTGTGCTGCGGCTATCCGCAGCGCGGCTCGGGCCAGTACGACAAGGCCGAGAAGATCGTCACCGACAACCGCGTGCTGTTCCACCGCGTCGCGAACACGCTGAACTACCTCGACATCAAGACGGTGGTCGTGTCGTGCGGCACCTGCTACGACCAGCTCGCCGGCTATGAATTCGACAAGATCTTCCCCGGCTGCCGGATCATCGACATCCACGAGTTCCTGCTCGAGAAGGGGATGAAGCTCGACGGCGTGACGGGCACGCGCTACATGTATCACGACCCGTGCCACACGCCGATCAAGACGATGGACCCGGTCAAGCTCGTCAACGAGCTGATGGGCGCGGAGAAGGACGGCTACCGGATCGAGAAGAACGACCGCTGCTGCGGCGAGTCGGGCACGCTGGCCGTCACGCGTCCGGACGTGTCGACGCAGGTGCGCTTCCGCAAGGAAGAGGAGATCCGCAAGGGCGCGGCGAAGCTGCGCGGCATTCCCGTCATGGCCGACGGCGCGCCGGCGCCGGCGGCCGCGAGCGGCCCGGACGTGAAGATCCTGACGAGCTGCCCGTCGTGCCTGCAGGGCCTGTCGCGCTACAACGAGGACGCGAACCTCGAGGCCGACTACATCGTCGTCGAAATCGCGCGCCAGGTGCTCGGCGAGAACTGGATGGCCGATTATGTCGCACGTGCGAACAATGGCGGGATCGAGCGCGTACTGGTCTAATGCGGGCATGCAACGAGAGCGGGCGCCGGCGTTGACGAGCCGGCGCCCGTGCACAGGGAGCGACGATGGAATGCGTGTTTTGCCGTGAAGACGGCGGCGAGGTGCTCTGGCAGGACGACGTGCTGCGGGTCGTCCTCGCGACGGCCGAGCACGACTACCCGGGCTTCTGCCGCGTGATCTGGCGCGCGCACGTGGCCGAGTTCTCCGATCTCGGCGAGCCCGAGCGGGCACATCTGATGCGCATCGTGTACGCAGTGGAGCGCGCGGTGCGCCGCGTGATGCAGCCGAACAAGGTGAACCTCGCGAGCCTCGGCAACATGGTGCCGCACGTGCACTGGCACGTGATTCCGCGCTTCTCGAACGACGCGCACTTTCCGCAGCCGGTGTGGGCGCCGCGCCAGCGCAGCGTGTCCGAGGCGTTGCTGCGCGCGCGCGCGGCCCAGGCGTCGCTGCTGCACAATGCGGTGCGCGAAGAAATTCAACGAACCCCCGATTCGAGGCAGGCATGAGCGGTTTGACTTCCACGACGCCGATTCCGTCCGGCGTCGTCGTGCACGCGGTGTCGCGCGTGCTCGAATTGCAGTACCCGAACGGCGAGAGCTACCGGATTCCGTTCGAGCTGATGCGCGTCTATTCGCCGTCGGCCGAGGTGCGCGGCCACGGGCCCGGCCAGGAGACGCTGCAGACCGGCAAGCGCGAGGTGACCATCACCGCGCTCGAGGGCGTGGGCAACTACGCGCTGCAGCCGACCTTCTCCGACGGCCATTCGACCGGCATCTATTCGTGGGATCTGCTGTATGAACTGGCGACGCAGCAGGATGCGCTGTGGCGCGACTATTTCGACAAACTGAAGGCGGCGGGCGTCGAGCGCGATGCGCCGATGCAGGCGGCCCCCGCGCCGCACGGCCACTGCCACTGAAATCGACGGCGCCCGCTCGGCGCCGTCTTGCCATTTACTGAGGATCAACGCGATGAGCAAAACCCACTTCGGCTTCGAAAGCGTCGAGGAAACCGAAAAAGCGAAGAAAGTGGCGGGCGTGTTCCATTCGGTCGCGAGCAACTACGATCTGATGAACGACCTGATGTCGGCCGGCATGCACCGCGCGTGGAAGGCGTTCACGATCGCGCAGGCGAACGTCCGCCCCGGCTTCAAGGTGCTCGACATCGCGGCCGGCACCGGCGACCTGACCCGCGCATTCGCGAAGGCGGCCGGCCCGACGGGCGAAGTCTGGCACACCGACATCAACGAATCGATGCTGCGCGTGGGCCGCGACCGGCTGCTCGACAAGGGCGTCGTGACGCCGTCGCTGCTGTGCGATGCGGAAAAGCTGCCGTTCCCGAACAACTACTTCGACGTCGTCACCGTCGCGTTCGGGCTGCGCAACATGACGCACAAGGACGCCGCCCTCGCCGAGATGCGCCGTGTCGCGAAGCCCGGCGGCCGCGTAATGGTGCTGGAATTCTCGAAAGTGTGGGAGCCGCTGAAAAAGGCCTACGACCTTTATTCTTTCAAAGTATTACCGTGGCTTGGCGACAGGTTCGCGAAAGATGCCGACAGTTATCGGTATCTTGCTGAATCTATCCGGATGCATCCCGATCAGGACACCCTCAAGACGATGATGGAACAAGCGGGTCTCGACGCCGTCAAATATTACAATTTGTCAGGTGGCGTGGTAGCTTTACACGTAGGATCCAAGTACTAAAGGGACTAAAGGGTTCTATCCCTACATTCGTCTTACATCTGGAGAAGCTGATGTCCGAGTCGCGTTCGTTGTTCAACCGTAGCAAGCCGTCGAAGCCGTGGGCTCGACGGGTCGGCACGCTGCTGATGGTCGGCCTGCTCACGGCCGGCACGTTCGCATCGCTCGACGCCGAGGCGCGGCGCATGGGCGGCGGGCGCAGCATCGGCCGCCAGAGCTCCACCGTCACGCAGCGTCAGGCCACGCCGCCCGCCCAGCAGCCGATGCAGCAGGCCGCGCCGGCGCAGCGCACCAACCCGGCCGCTCCGGCGCCGGCCGCGCAGCCGAACCGCTCGCGCTGGCTCGGGCCGATCGCCGGTCTCGCGGCCGGCCTCGGCATCGCGGCGCTGCTGTCGCACTTCGGTCTCGGCGGCGCGTTCGCGAGCATGATGGCGAACGTCATCGTGATCGCGCTGCTCGCGATGGTCGGCATCTGGCTGATCCGCAAGTTCATGAACCGGCGCCGCCCGCACGAGCCGGCGTATTCGGCTGGCGGCTCGGCGTCGTCGGCGGGCGGTTATGCCCAGGGTTCGTCGTTCCAGCAGGGCAGCGGCGGCAACTACGCGGGCAGCGGCAGCAGCTATGCCAACGAGGCGCAAAGTGTGTTCGGCGGCGGTGCGGCGGCCGCGGGCGCGGCAGGCGCGCTCGGCGCGGCGCCGCTGCAGGTGCCGGCCGGCTTCGACACCGAAGCGTTCCTGCGCAGCGCGAAGGTCTACTTCGTGCGCCTGCAGGCGGCATGGGACCAGGGCAACATGGCCGACATCCGCGAGTTCACGACGCCCGAAATGTTCGCCGAGATCAAGATCGACCTCGATTCGCGCGGCAACGAAGCGAACCAGACCGACGTCGTGCAGCTCGACGCGGAACTGGTCGCGATCGAGGATCGCGGCATCGAGCAGGCGGCGAGCGTGCGCTTCCACGGGCTGATCCGCGAATCGGCGAACGCGTCGGCGGCACCGTTCGAAGAGGTGTGGAACCTGTCGAAGTCGGGCGGTCAGGGCTGGCTGCTCGCGGGCATCCAGCAGCTGAACACGCACTGAACGCAGCCGGCGGCCGGCTTGCCGGCTGCTGGCGACGGTCGCCGCAGTGCGGCCGCTTGCCGCCGGCGCGTGCGGTCGAGCGCAGTCTGCCGACGATCCGACGTTACAATAGAAACCCGCGTGGGCGCCCGGCCTGCGCGGGTTTTTTCTTTCCCAGCCCGATGACCTTTGCCGCCAAGCCTTTTGCTGCTGCCGTCAATCACCTGCTCGCGCGCGAATCGTGGGCGCGTGACCGCCTGATCCCATACGCGGGCAAGACCGCCCGGCTCGTCGTGCCGCCCGTCACGCTGACGCTGCTGGTGCAGCCCGACGGCTATCTGTCCGCGGTCGACGCGCACGATGCGCAACGCGTCGACGTGTCGATCGCACTCGCCGGCGATACGCTCGCCGCGTTCCTGCAGGGCGGCCAGGCCGCCGTGATGAAGCACGTGAAGATCGAGGGCGACGCGGAGTTCGCGACGCAGATCGCGAAGCTCGCCGAGCACCTGCGCTGGGAGCCTGAGGAAGATCTCGCGAAGCTGGTCGGCGACGCGGCGGCGCACCGGATCGCGACGGTCGTGCGCGACGCCGGCGCACGCGCGCGCCGCACCGGCCGCAACGTGCTCGATTCCGTCGCCGAGTACTGGCTCGACGAGAACCCGCAAGTCGTCCGGCGCACCGCGCTCGGCGGCTTCGACGCCGAACTGGCGCGGGCGCGCGATGCGCTCGCGCGCGTCGAGAAACGGATCGAGCGACTCGAACAAAAAATCGGCGCGCGTGCGGGTTCCAGCCTGCGCGGCGCGCACTGAGGGCCGCAGCGCATGCGCATTTTACGTTTCATCAAGATTGTCTATACCGTCATCCGTTTCGGCCTCGACGAGGTGATGCTGTCCCGGATCGACGACCGGCGCGTGAAGCTGCTGCTGCGAATCACGACGATCGGCCGCCGCTATTCGTCGCCGCCCGCGGTGCGGCTGCGTCACGCGCTCGAGAGCCTCGGCCCCATCTTCGTGAAGTTCGGGCAGGTGCTGTCGACGCGCCGCGATCTGCTGTCGGTCGATTTCGCGAACGAGCTCGCGAAGCTGCAGGACCAGGTGCCGCCGTTCGACTCGGCGGTCGCGATCGCGATCATCGAAAAGTCGCTCGGCGCGCCGGTCGACGAGCTGTTCGACGAATTCGAGCGCGAGCCGGTCGCGAGCGCGTCGATCGCGCAGGTGCATTTCGCGAAGCTCAAGCAGGGCGTGCACGCGGGCAAGGCCGTCGCGATCAAGGTGCTGCGTCCGAACATGCTGCCGGTGATCGATTCCGATCTGGCGCTGATGCGCGACATCGCGACGTGGGCCGAGCGCATGTGGGCCGACGGGCGGCGCCTGAAGCCGCGCGAGGTCGTCGCCGAGTTCGACAAGTACCTGCATGACGAGCTGGACCTGATGCGCGAAGCCGCGAACGGCAGCCAGCTGCGCCGCAACTTCGCCGGGCTCGACCTGCTGCTGGTGCCCGAGATGTTCTGGGATTTCTCGACGTCGCAGGTGCTCGTCATGGAGCGCATGACCGGCGTGCCGATCAGCCAGGTCGAGACGCTGCGCAGCGCGGGCGTCGACATCAAGAAGCTCGCGCGCGAAGGCGTCGAGATCTTCTTCACGCAGGTGTTCCGCGACGGTTTCTTCCACGCCGACATGCATCCGGGCAACATCCAGGTGAGCCTCGATCCGAACACGTTCGGCCGCTACGTCGCGCTCGATTTCGGGATCGTCGGCGCGCTGTCCGATTTCGACAAGAACTACCTCGCGCAGAACTTCCTCGCGTTCTTCAAGCGCGATTACCATCGCGTCGCGACGCTGCACCTCGAATCGGGCTGGGTGCCGCCCGAGACGCGCGTCGAGGAGCTCGAAAGCGCGATCCGCGCGGTGTGCGAGCCGTACTTCGACCGCGCGCTGAAGGACATCTCGCTCGGCCAGGTGCTGATGCGCCTGTTCTCCACGTCGCGCCGCTTCAACGTCGAGATCCAGCCGCAGCTGGTGCTGCTGCAGAAGACGATGCTCAACGTCGAGGGGCTCGGCCGTTCGCTCGACCCCGAGCTCGACCTGTGGAAGACCGCGAAGCCGTATCTCGAGCGCTGGATGACCGAGCAGATCGGCCTGCGCGGCTGGTACGAGCGCTTCAAGGTCGAGGCGCCGCAATGGAGCAAGACGCTGCCGCAGCTGCCGCGCCTGATCCACCACGCGCTGGCCGAACGACAAGATGGCACGCGCGCGGCGAGCGACGATCTGATGCGTCAGATCCTCCTCGAGCAGAAGCGCACCAACCGGCTGCTGCAGGCGCTGCTGATCTTCGGTCTGGCCGTCGGCGTCGGCGCGCTCGTCGCGCGCGTGCTGCTCGCGCTCACGTACGGCGCATGACCGACAGGAGCCGAGCGATGTCCAACCCGACCCAACCGCCGCCGCCGAGCGCCGCCGACTTCGCGACGCGCGATCCGGCCAATGCTTCGTTCTGGGACGAGCGCTTCGCGCGCGGCGTGACGCCGTGGGAATTCGGCGGCGTGCCCGACGGGTTCCGCGCGTTCGCGCAGCGCCGCGCGCCGTGTACGGTGCTGATTCCAGGCTGCGGCAGCGCGCAGGAGGCCGGCTGGCTCGCGCAGGCCGGCTGGCCGGTGCGCGCGATCGATTTCGCCGAGCAGGCGGTCGTCGCCGCGAAGGCGACACTCGGTGCGCATGCGGACGTCGTCGAGCAGGCGGATTTTTTCGCGTACCAGCCGCCGTTCGTCGTGCAGTGGGTGTACGAGCGCGCGTTCCTGTGCGCGCTGCCGCCGAGCCTGCGCGCCGGCTACGCGGCGCGGATGGCCGAACTGCTGCCGGCCGGCGGATTGCTGGCCGGCTATTTCTTCGTGATGAAGAAGCCGAAGGGGCCGCCGTTCGGCATCGAGCGCGCCGAGCTCGACGCCTTGCTGGCGCCCTCGTTCGAACTGATCGAGGAGCTGCCGGTGACCGATTCGCTGCCCGTGTTCGATGGGCACGAGCGCTGGCTCACGTGGCGCCGTCGCTGAACGCCGCGCGTCGCTGCCGTTGCCGGAGCGCGCCGGGGTTTCGGCTATAATTCAAGGTTTTGCAAGCCGTTTCCAGTTTCTGCGGGAAAAATATCATGCCGATCTACGCCTATCGATGCGAAGCGTGCGGTTTCGCGAAAGACGTGCTCCAGAAGATGAGCGATGCGCCGCTGTCGCAATGCCCCGAATGCGGGAAGGATGCTTTTCGCAAGCAGGTCACCGCCGCCGGCTTCCAGCTGAAGGGTTCCGGCTGGTACGTCACCGATTTCCGCGGTGGCTCGGGCGGCACCAGCGCGCCGGCGTCGACGTCCGGCGAAGCGGGCAGCGCCGCGGGCGGTGCAGCCCCGGCTGCGGCCGCGCCGGCTGCCGCGAGCACCGAAAGCACGACGACGAGCGCCGCGCCGGCCCCGGCCGCGACGCCCGCCGCCGGCACTTGACAGTCGCGGCCCGGCCGGGCCGCGCTCACACCGCGCTCGAGGCGCGGTTCATTGACGGCAGATGATGAAAAAGACGACCCTGAAATCGGTGTTTCTGACCGGCCTGCTGGTCCTCGTCCCGCTTGCGATCACGCTGTGGGTGCTCGGCCTCATCATCGGCACGATGGACCAGACGCTGCTGCTGCTGCCCGAGTCGTGGCAGCCGGAGCGGCTGCTCGGCTTTCACCTGCCGGGCATCGGCGCGGTGCTGACGCTCGCGTTCATCTTCGTCGTCGGGCTGGCCACGCGCAACTTCATCGGCCAGAAGCTCGTCACGTGGTGGAACGCGGTGGTGCGCCACATCCCGGTGGTCGGCCCGATCTACACGAGCGTCAAGCAGGTGTCGGACACGCTGCTGTCGAGCAGCGGCAACGCGTTCCGCAAGGCGCTGTTGATCGAATACCCGCGCCGCGGCTCGTATACGATCGCGTTCCTGACCGGCACGCCGGGCGGCGACGTGGTCAACCATCTGACGGAAGAATTCGTGAGCGTGTACGTGCCCACGACGCCGAACCCGACGTCGGGCTTCTTCCTGATGCTGCCGAAGAGCGAAGTCATCGAACTCGACATGTCGGTCGATGCCGCGCTCAAGTACATCGTCTCGATGGGCGTCGTGGCGCCCCCGGCGCCGGTTCCTGCGCCCGCCCGCCGTCCCGTCGAGCCGCCGCTGTAACCAACGTATCATCGCCCGGGCCGCGCGCTGCGGCGCCCGTTGATCAAACCGAACGAAAGCAAACATCATGTCGATGCGTACTGAATACTGCGGTCTCGTGACCGAACACCTGCTGGGCCAAACCGTGTCGCTGTGCGGCTGGGTGCAGCGCCGCCGCGATCACGGCGGTGTGATCTTCATCGACCTGCGCGATCGTGAAGGCCTCGTGCAGGTGGTCTGCGACCCGGATCGCGCGGAAATGTTCGCGACCGCCGAAGGCGTGCGCAACGAGTTCTGCGTGCAGATCAAGGGGCTGGTGCGCAACCGTCCGGAAGGCACGGTCAACGCGGGGCTGAAGAGCGGCAAGATCGAAGTGCTGTGCCACGAGCTGATCGTGCTGAACGCGTCGGTCACGCCGCCGTTCCAGCTCGACGACGACAACCTGTCGGAAACGACGCGCCTCACGCACCGCGTGCTCGACCTGCGCCGCCCGCAGATGCAGCACAACCTGCGTCTGCGCTACCGCGTCGCGATCGAGGCGCGCAAGTACCTCGACGAGCAGGGCTTCATCGACATCGAAACGCCGATGCTCACGAAGAGCACGCCGGAAGGCGCGCGCGACTACCTGGTGCCGTCGCGCGTGAACGCGGGCCAGTTCTTCGCGCTGCCGCAGTCGCCGCAGCTGTTCAAGCAGCTGCTGATGGTCGCGAACTTCGACCGTTACTACCAGATCACCAAGTGTTTCCGCGACGAGGACCTGCGTGCCGACCGTCAGCCGGAATTCACGCAGATCGACTGCGAAACCTCGTTCCTCGGCGAGCAGGAAATCCGCGATCTGTTCGAAGACATGATCCGTCACATCTTCAAGACGACGATCGACGTCGAGCTCGACGCGAAATTCCCGGTGATGCCGTACTCGGAAGCGATGGCGCGTTTCGGCTCGGACAAGCCGGACCTGCGCGTGAAGCTCGAATTCACCGAGCTGACCGACGCGATGAAGGACGTCGACTTCAAGGTGTTCAGCACGCCGGCCAATGCGAAGGACGGCCGTGTCGCGGCGCTGCGCGTGCCGAAGGGCGGCGAGCTGTCGCGCGGCGACATCGACGGCTACACGGAATTCGTGCGCATCTACGGCGCGAAGGGCCTCGCGTGGATCAAGGTCAACGAGAAGGCGAAGGGCCGCGACGGCCTGCAAAGCCCGATCGTCAAGAACCTGCACGACGCGTCGATCGCGGCGATCCTCGAGCGCACCGGCGCTGAAGACGGCGACATCATCTTCTTCGCGGCCGACCGCGCGAAGGTCGTGAACGACAGCCTCGGCGCACTGCGCCTGAAGATCGGCCACTCGGAATTCGGCAAGGCGAACGGCCTCGTTCAGGCCGGCTGGAAGCCGCTGTGGGTCGTCGACTTCCCGATGTTCGAATACGACGACGAAGACGCGCGCTACGTCGCCGCTCACCACCCGTTCACGAGCCCGAAGGACGAGCACCTCGAGTACCTCGAGACCGATCCGGGCCGTTGCCTCGCGAAGGCGTACGACATGGTGCTGAACGGCTGGGAAATCGGCGGCGGCTCGGTGCGGATCCACCGCGAGGAAGTGCAGAGCAAGGTGTTCCGCGCGCTGAAGATCGGTGCGGAAGAAGCGCAGGCGAAGTTCGGCTTCCTGCTCGACGCGCTGCAATACGGCGCGCCGCCGCACGGCGGTATCGCGTTCGGTCTCGACCGCATCGTCACGATGATGGCCGGCGCCGACTCGATCCGCGACGTGATCGCGTTCCCGAAGACGCAGCGCGCGCAGGATCTGCTCACGCAGGCGCCGAGCCCGGTCGACGAGCGCCAGCTGCGCGAGCTGCACATCCGCCTGCGCCAGCCGGAACAGCCGAAGGCGTAAGTTCGCAGTCATGCGTGTGCGCGGCGACGCGCACACGCGCACCCGATGAAAGAGGCGCATCCGATGCGCCTTTTTCGTTTTTTGCGGTACAGTCGCAGCACTTGCCGCCCGTTCCGGCACAGGCCCGGCGCACGGCCCTGTGCCGCATGAAACAACGATGACGAAGCCGCCGAAAATCCCCGAATCCGTTCTCGTCGTGATCTACACGCCCGAACTCGACGTGCTGGTGATCAAGCGCGCCGATCAGCCCGACTTCTGGCAATCGGTGACCGGCTCGAAGGACACGCCCGACGAGCCGCTCGCGCTCACCGCCGCGCGGGAAGTCGTCGAGGAAACCGGCATCGCGGTCGGCTCGCACGACGTGCCGGCCGCCGCGCTGACCGACTGGCGCCATCGGATCGAATACGCGATCTATCCGCAATACCTGCATCGCTATGCGCCGGGCGTCACGCGCAACGTCGAGCACTGGTTCGGGCTGTGCGTGCCGCGGCGTGTCGACGTGACGCTGTCGCCGCGCGAGCACGTCGACTACGCGTGGCTGCCGTACCGTGAAGCGGCCGCGCGCTGCTTTTCGCCGTCGAACGCCGAGGCGATCCTGCAACTGCCGGTGCGCGTCGCGCTCGCCGGCGCGACGTACGGCTCGTCCGCATGAATGGGCAGGCCCGCAAGCGCTTCGCGCAATTGCGGCAGATGTTCCTGCAGGAGCGCGGCTCCGCATCGCGGCTCGCGTTCACGACCGGCAACACGGTGCGGCTGTGCGAAACCGGCGCCGAATTCTTCCACGCGCTGATCGAGCGGATCGACGCGGCGCGCGAGCAGGTGATGCTCGAAACCTACATCTTCTGCGACGACGCGGCCGGCCGGCCGGTGTCGGACGCATTGATCCGCGCGACGCAGCGCGGCGTGCGCGTGCGCGTGATCACCGACGGCGTCGGCACCGCGCGCCTGCCGCTGTTCGACGCCTGGGCCGCGGCCGGCGTCGAGCACAGCATCTACAACCGCTATCTGTTCGGCCGCTTCGGCTTCTCGCGCACGCACCGCAAGCTCGCGGTGATCGATCATGCGGTCGCGTTCTGCGGCGGCATCAACATCGTCGACGACTACACGCAGGGCAGCGCGACGCTGCCGTTTCCGCGCTGGGATTTCGCGGTCGAGATGGCCGGGCCCGCGGTGGCCGACGTGCGCGCCGCGTTCGAGCTGCAATGGCACCGCATCCGCTTCGGCCACAAGCCGTATGCGCAGTACGCGGCCGGGCTGCATGGCGGCGAAGCGTTCCCGGACATGTTCCGGCGCTGGATGCGCAACCATCGCTGGATCAAGGCCGGCGCGCTGCGGGTCGTGACCGAGCCGAGCGTCGCGTTCGTCGCGCGCGACAACGTCGTGAACCGCCGCGCGATCGAGAAGGCGTATCTCGCCGCGATCGGCAAGGCGCGCGCGCAGATCCTGCTCGCGAATCCGTATTTCATGCCGGGTCGCAAGCTGCGCCGCGCATTGACGCGCGCGGCGCGCCGCGGCGTCGACGTGCGCATCCTGATCGGCCGCAAGGAGTTCACCGCGCTCGACGCCGCGGTGCCGTTCCTGTACCACGCGCTGCTGCGCGCCGGCGTGCGCGTGGCGGAATACGACAAGACGATCCTGCATGGCAAGGTGGCCGTGATCGACGACAATTGGGCGACGGTCGGTTCGTCGAATCTGGACGCGTTGAGCCTGATGTTGAACAATGAGGCCAACGTGGTGCTGGTGCGCTACGACACGGTCACCAACGAGCTGCGCGACGCGATCGGCGCCGCGTTCGCCGAAGGCCGCGAAATCGACGCCGCGCTGTACGCGACGCGGCCGCGCATCGAGCGTATCCTGAACTGGCTCGCGTACAACACGTACCGCCTCGTGATGAAGGCGCTGACGGTCGGCGGTTACGACTAAGCGCCCGCTTCAAAAATCTGTCCGCACGTTCGTGCGGAAAAGCCGCTCCGGTCCCGCCGGAATCGCGCAAAATAGCGGCTCGGTTAGACACCGGTTTCTAATAATTTCCTTGTTTCACGAGCGGCCGCACTCAATAATAGTACGGCCGTTCGATTTTATTCGACCCCCCGAACGGTTACAGAAAAAGCTATGCGAAAAGGCGAACAGACGCGTGCCGCGATACTCGAAGCTGCTTTGGATCTCGCCAGCCGTGACGGGCTGGAGGGGCTGACGATCGGCCTGCTGGCCGAGCGCATGCAGATGAGCAAGAGCGGCGTGTTCGCGCACTTCGGATCGCGCGAGGATCTGCAGGTCGAGGTCGTCCGCGAATATCACCATCGTTTCGAGAACGAGGTGTTCTTTCCGAGCCTGCGCGAGCCGCGCGGTTTGCCGCGCCTGCGGGCGATGCTGGCGCGCTGGATCGAGAAGCGCATCCAGGAGGTGACGACTGGCTGCATCTACATCAGCGGGGCCGTCGAGTACGACGACCGGCCGGACAGCCCGGTGCGCGAGCAGTTGATCGCGAGCGTGACCGCCTGGCGTGCCGCGTTGCTGCGCGCCATTTCGCAGGCGAAGGAAGAGGGCCATCTGCGTGCGGATTCCGATCCGGACCTGATGCTCTTCGAGTTGTACAGCTTCACGCTCGGCCTGCATCACGACGCACGCTTCCTGCATTCGCCGGATGCCGTGCGCCTCACGTGGGCCGCGCTGGAAAAGACGATCGTTTCGTATCAGAGCGAGAGCCGTTAGCGGCGCGGGAACCGCCGCCAGGAGCTCGAGCCGTTTTGCCCACCTTTGGAGAGAGTCATGGGACAGTACGCCGCGCCGCTGCGCGACATGCAATTCGTGTTGCACGAGCTTCTGAACGTCGAAGCCGAGGTCAAGCAAATGCCGCGGCATGCGGACCTCGACGCCGACACGATCAACCAGGTCCTGGAGGAAGCGGGCAAGTTCTGCTCCGAGGTGCTGTTCCCGCTGAACCAGGTCGGCGATCGGGAAGGCTGTACCTATGAAGGCGACGGCGTCGTGAAGACGCCGACCGGCTTCAAGGAAGCGTACCGCCAGTACGTCGAGGCCGGCTGGCCCGCGCTCGGCTGCGACCCGGAATACGGCGGCCAGGGCCTGCCCGCGTTCGTCAACAACGCGCTCTACGAAATGCTGAACTCGGCGAACCAGGCCTGGACGATGTATCCCGGCCTGTCGCACGGCGCGTACGAATGCCTGCACGCCCACGGCGCGCCGGAGCTGCAGCAGCAATATCTGCCGAAGCTCGTGTCCGGCGAATGGACCGGCACGATGTGCCTGACCGAGCCGCACTGCGGCACCGACCTCGGCATCCTGCGCACCAAGGCCGAACCGAACGGCGACGGCTCGTACTCGATCAGCGGCACGAAGATCTTCATCTCGAGCGGCGAGCACGACATGTCGAAGAACATCGTCCACCTCGTGCTCGCGCGGCTGCCGGACGCGCCGCAAGGCACCAAGGGCATCTCGCTGTTCATCGTGCCGAAGTTCATTCCGGACGCGTCGGGCGAGCCGGGCGAGCGCAACGGCATCAAGTGCGGTTCGATCGAGCACAAGATGGGCATCCACGGCAACTCGACGTGCGTGATGAACCTCGACGGCGCGAAGGGCTGGATGGTCGGCGAGCCGAACAAGGGCCTCAACGCGATGTTCGTGATGATGAATGCCGCGCGCCTGGGCGTCGGCATGCAGGGCCTCGGTCTCACCGAAGTGGCGTACCAGAACTCGCTGACCTACGCGAAGGAACGCCTGCAGATGCGCTCGCTGACCGGCCCGAAGGCGCCGGACAAGCCGGCCGACCCGATCATCGTCCACCCGGACGTGCGCCGCATGCTGCTCACGCAGAAGGCCTATGCGGAAGGCGCGCGCGCGTTCACGTACTGGTCGGCGCTGCAGATCGACAAGGAGCTGTCGCACGCCGACGAAGCGGTGCGCAAGGAAGCCGCCGACCTCGTCGCGCTGCTCACGCCGATCATCAAGGCGTTCCTGACCGACAACGCATTCGAGTCGACCAACCACGCGATGCAGATCTACGGCGGCCACGGCTTCATCTCCGAGTGGGGCATGGAGCAGTACGTGCGCGACGCGCGGATCAACATGATCTACGAAGGCACGAACTCGATCCAGTCGCTCGACCTGCTGGGCCGCAAGGTGCTCGGCGACATGGGCGCGAAGCTGAAGAAGTTCGGCAAGCTCGTGACCGAGTTCGCGGAAGCCGAAGGCGTGAAGCCGGAGATGGCCGAGTTCATCAACCCGCTCGCCGACATCGGCGAGAAGGTGCAGAAGCTGACGATGGAAATCGGCATGAAGGCGATGCAGAACCCGGACGAAGTCGGCGCGGCTGCCGTGCCGTACCTGCGTACCGTCGGTCATCTGGTGTTCTCGTACTTCTGGGCGCGCATGGCGCGCATCGCGCTCGATCACGAAGCGTCGGGCGACCCATTCTACAAGTCGAAGCTCGCGACGGCCCGCTTCTACTTCGCGCGCCTGCTGCCCGAAACGGCCGCGACGATCCGCGCCGCGCGCGCCGGTTCGAAGACGCTGATGGAAGTCGACGAATCGCTGTTCTGACGCGAGTCCGGGCGGTGCGCATCGCGCGCCGCCCGAACGCAACGGTTCCTGGTACTCACTTCGCCGCGCAGCCCTCATAACCCGCGCTGCACGGCACTATCCGGAGACATCCCGTGAGCAATTTTCTGATTCGCAAGGTCGCCGTGCTCGGCGCCGGCGTGATGGGCGCGCAGATCGCCGCGCATCTCGTCAACGCGCGCGTGCCGGTGCTGCTGTTCGACCTGCCGGCCAAGGAAGGCCCGAAAAACGCGATCGCGCTGAAGGCGATCGAGAATCTGAAGAAGCTGTCGCCCGCGCCGTTCGGCGTGAAGGACGACGCGAAATACCTCGAAGCCGCGAACTACGAGGACGACATCGCGAAGCTGGCCGAATGCGACGTCGTGATCGAAGCGATCGCCGAGCGGATGGACTGGAAGCACGACCTGTACAAGAAGGTCGCACCGCATATCGGGCCGAACGCGATCTTCGCGACCAACACGTCGGGGCTGTCGATCACGAAGCTGTCCGAAGGCTTCTCCGACGAGCTGAAGGCACGCTTCTGCGGCGTGCACTTCTTCAACCCGCCGCGCTACATGCACCTCGTCGAGCTGATCCCGACCGCGCATACGCGCCCGGAGATCCTCGACCAGCTCGAGACGTTCCTGACGAGCGTCGTCGGCAAGGGCGTCGTGCGCGCGAAGGACACGCCGAACTTCATCGCGAACCGCGTCGGCATCTTCTCGATCCTCGCGGTGATCGCCGAGGCCGCGAAGTTCGGCCTGCGCTTCGACGAAGTCGACGATCTGACCGGCGCCCGCCTCGGCCGCGCGAAGTCGGCGACGTTCCGCACCGCGGACGTGGTCGGCCTCGATACGATGGCGCACGTGATCAAGACGATGCAGGACAACCTCGCCGACGATCCGTTCTTCCCGGTCTACGAAACGCCCGCGGTGCTCGCCGAACTGGTGAAGCAGGGCGCGCTCGGCCAGAAGACCGGCGGCGGCTTCTACAAGAAGGAAGGCAAGGCGATCAAGGTGCTCGACGCGAAGACGGGCGCCTACGTCGACTCGGGCGCGAAGGCGGACGAAACCGTCGGCCGCATCCTGAAGCGCCCGCCGGCGGAACGCCTGAAGCTGCTGCGCGAGACGGACCATCCGCATGCGCAGTTCCTGTGGTCGATCTTCCGCGACGTGTTCCACTACATCGGCGTGCACCTCGAGTCGATCGCCGACAACGCGCGCGACGTCGACCTCGCGATCCGCTGGGGCTTCGGCTGGAACGAAGGTCCGTTCGAAGGCTGGCAGGCCGCCGGCTGGAAGCAGGTCGCCGAGTGGGTGCAGGAAGACATCGCGGCCGGCAAGGCGCTCGCCAACGTGCCGCTGCCGTCGTGGGTGCTCGAAGGCCCGGTCGCCGAGAAGGGCGGCGTGCATACGGCCGAGGGCTCGTGGGCGCCGGCGTCGAAGCGCTTCGTGCCGCGCTCGGATCTTGCCGTCTACGGCAAGCAGGTGTTCCGCGCGCCGCTGCTCGGCGAAACTGGCGCGGACCCGAAGACCTACGGCAAGACGCTGTTCGAAACCGATGCGGTGCGTGCATGGGTCGACGACCGCGCGGGCGAGGACGACGTCGTGATCGTGTCGTTCAAGTCGAAGATGAACACGATCGGGCCGAGTGTGATCGACGGCCTCGTGCAGGCGATCGAGCTCGCGGAGCAGGATTACAAGGGCGTCGTGATCTGGCAGCCGACGTCGCTGAAGCTCGGCACGCCGGGCGGTCCGTTCTCGGCCGGCGCGAACCTCGAGGAGGCGATGCCCGCGTTCATGATGGGCGGCGCGAAGGGCATCGAGCCGTTCGTGAAGAAGTTCCAGGAAGGCATGCTGCGCGTGAAGTACGCAAACGTGCCGGTGGTCGCGGCCGTGTCGGGCATCGCGCTCGGCGGCGGTTGCGAGCTGATGCTGCACAGCGCGAAGCGCGTCGTGCACGTCGAGAGCTACATCGGGCTCGTCGAAGTGGGCGTCGGCCTCGTGCCGGCCGGCGGCGGCCTGAAGGAAGCGGCGCTGCGCGCGGCGGACGCCGCCACGGCTGCGAACGCGACGACCGACATCCTGAAGTTCGTCACGAAGTCGTTCGAGAACGCGGCGATGGCGAAGGTGTCGAGCTCGGCGCACGACGCGCGCGCGATGGGCTACGTGAAGCCGTCCGACACGATCGTCTTCAACGTGTTCGAGCTGCTCGACACCGCGAAGAAGGAAGCGCGTGCGCTGGCCGCGACCGGTTATCGCGCGCCGTTGCGCGCGAAGGACGTGCCGGTCGCCGGCCGCTCGGCGATCGCGACGATCAAGGCGTCGCTCGTCAACATGCGCGACGGCCGCTTCATCAGCGACCACGACTTCCTGATCGCGAGCCGCATCGCCGAAGTGGTGTGCGGCGGCGACGTCGAAGCCGGCAGCCTCGTCGACGAGCAATGGCTGCTCGCGCTCGAGCGCCGCGCGTTCGTCGAGCTGCTCGGCACGCAGAAGACGCAGGAGCGGATCATGGGCATGTTGCAGACCGGCAAGCCGGTGCGTAACTGAGTGAGCGAGCCGACAAGGAGCTTCAAATGAGCAAACAACTGCAAGACGCATACATCGTCGCCGCCAGCCGCACCCCGATCGGCAAGGCCCCGCGCGGTGTCTTCAAGAACACGCGCCCGGACGAGCTGCTGGTTCACGCGATCAAGTCGACGATCGCGCAGGTGCCGGGCTTCGACACGAAGCTGATCGAGGACGCGATCATCGGCTGTGCGATTCCCGAAGCCGAGCAGGGACTGAACGTCGCGCGCATGGGCGCGCTGCTTGCCGGGCTGCCGCAGACGGTCGGCGGCGTGACGGTCAACCGCTTCTGCGCGTCGGGCATCACGGCGCTCGCGATGGCGGCCGACCGCATTCGCGTCGGCGAGTCGGAGGCGCTGCTCGCGGGCGGCTGCGAATCGATGAGCATGGTGCCGATGATGGGCAACAAGCCGTCGATGTCGCCGCACATCTTCGATCGCAGCGAAGACTTCGGCATCGCGTACGGCATGGGCCTGACCGCCGAGCGCGTGGCCGAGCAGTGGAAGGTGAGCCGCGAAGACCAGGACGCGTTCTCGGTCGAATCGCACCGCAAGGCGCTCGCCGCGCAGCAGGCCGGCGAATTCGGCGACGAGATCGCCGCGTACACGATCACCGAGCGCTTCCCGAACCTCGCGACCGGCGAAGTCGACGTGAAGACCCGCGAGATCGCGCTCGACGAAGGCCCGCGTGCCGATACGTCGCTCGAGGGCCTCGCGAAGCTGCGCACGGTGTTCGCGAACAAGGGCTCGGTCACGGCCGGCAACAGCTCGCAGACGTCCGACGGCGCGGGCGCGCTGCTGGTCGTGTCGGAGAAGGTGCTGAAGGAGTTCAACCTGACGCCGCTCGCGCGTTTCGTGAGCTTCGCGGTGCGCGGCGTGCCGCCGCAAATCATGGGCATCGGGCCGAAGGAAGCGATCCCGGCCGCGCTGAAGGCAGCGGGCCTGAAGCAGGACGACATCGACTGGATCGAGCTGAACGAGGCGTTCGCCGCGCAATCGCTGGCGGTGATCCGCGATCTCGGCCTCGATCCGTCGAAGGTCAACCCGGTGGGCGGCGCGATCGCGCTCGGCCATCCGCTCGGCGCGACCGGCGCGATCCGCGCGGCGACCGTCGTGCACGGGCTGCGCCGCCGCAACCTGAAGTACGGGATGGTCACGATGTGCGTCGGCACCGGCATGGGTGCGGCGGGCATCATCGAACGCCTGTAAGCGGGACGCGACGAGCAGCGACGACGGTGCGCGGGCCACGAGCTCGCGCACCGTTTTTCATTCCGGTAGAGGAAAGTCAAAGGAGACGGTTGTGGCCGAAATTCAAGTGGAGCGCGCCGACGGCGTGATCACGATCACGATCGCGCGTGCGGCGAAGAAGAATGCGCTCACCGCGGCGATGTACCAGACGATGGCCGATGCGCTCGCCGATGCGCACGAGGACAACGCGATCCGCGCGATCCTGCTGCGCGGCAGCGACGGCAATTTCAGCTCGGGGAACGATCTCGAGGATTTCCTGAAGGCGCCGCCGACGGACGAGCACGCGCCGGTGTTCCAGTTCCTCGGCCGCATCAGCGGCGCGGCGAAGCCGATCGTCGCGGCGGTGCCGGGCATCGCGGTCGGCGTCGGCGTGACGATGCTGCTGCACTGCGATCTCGTCTATGCGGCCGACACCGCGACGTTCTCGCTGCCGTTCGCGCAGCTCGGGCTGTGCCCGGAGGCCGCGTCGAGCGTGCTGTTGCCGCGGCTGGCCGGACATCAGATCGCCGCCGAAAAGCTGCTGCTCGGCGAGCCGTTCGACGCGCTTGAGGCGCACCGGATCGGCATCGTCAATCGCGTGCTGCCGGCGGCCGAACTCGACGCGTTCGCGGCGAAGCAGGCCGCGAAGCTGGCGGCGCTGCCCGCGTCGTCGCTGCGCGTGACGAAGGCGCTGCTCAAGGATACCGGCGGCGTCGCGGTGGCCGCGCGGATGGCGGAGGAGGCTGCGCATTTCTCGGCGATGCTGCGCGCGCCGGAAGCGCGCGAGGCGATGACTGCCTTTTTCGAGAAGCGGAAGCCGGATTTTCGACAATTCGACTGATACGTGGCGCGAACGCTTCGCGATCCAGAACGAGCGCGCGGCTCGGCGCGGCCGAGCGCGACGCTCGGGCCGCGCCGGCGGCTCGCCGCCCGGCGCGTAATCTGCGCGTAGGGAAGACGCGCCGAGCGGCATCTCGGTTCGATCCCGCGTCGCCGCGCGTTCGCGTGGCACGCCATACCGCGGCAATCGTCGCCGATCGCCGCGCGCGATCGTCCCCCATATCTACCGTGCTCCCCGCCGACACCCGCGTCGCGGTGTAGCGCCTTCGGGCCTGCCCCCAGCCTGAACGCGGCCCGGCGCCGCGCCGCGAGCCCAAGCGAAAGCGGCAACCGCCAAAAATCCCGCCCCGCCTACCGCGACCGTCTCCCGCTCGCAACGGCAAACCTTGTCCGCCATCAAGTTGCGCTGCCGCAAATTTCCGTACAGTTCGCGGTCGGGTCGCCGCGGCCGGCTGCGTCGCGCGAAGGCGGCGCGCGACCGCTGGTACTCCTCAACGACAATCAGGCGAACGAACAATGATCGGACGAATCACCGGCGGGGCGCGTGCGGCACCCGCCATCGGGCTGCTGGCTGGACTCGCCGGATGCAGCGACCTCCACGTGCTCGATCCGAAGGGTGCCGTCGGCGTCGCGGAAAAGTCGCTGATCGCGACGGCCACGTGGACGATGCTGATCGTCGTGGTCCCGGTGATCCTGCTCACGCTGTGGTTTGCATGGCGCTATCGCGCATCCAACCGCAACGCCACCTACGCGCCGAACTGGTCGCACTCGACCGCGATCGAAGTCGTGATCTGGACGGTCCCGACGCTGATCATCCTGTTCCTCGGCGTGCTCACGTGGCGCACGACGCACGAACTCGACCCGTACCGGCCGCTCGAGTCGTCGGTCAAGCCGATCGACGTCGAAGTCGTCGCGCTCGACTGGAAGTGGCTGTTCATCTATCCGCAGCTCGGCATCGCGTCGGTGAACCAGCTCGCGATTCCCGTCGGCACGCCGGTGAATTTCCGCATCACGTCGGATTCGGTGATGAATTCGTTCTTCATCCCGCAACTCGGCACGCAGGTCTATGCGATGGCCGGCATGCAGACGCGCCTGCACCTGATCGCCGACGAAGCCGGCGACTACGCCGGCGTGTCCGCCAACTACAGCGGCCGCGGCTTCTCCGACATGAAGTTCCGCACGCTCGCCGAGCCGCGCGAGCAGTTCGACGCGTGGGTGCAGAAAGTGAAGGCGTCGGCGGACCGGCTCGACATGACCGCGTACGGCACGGTCGCGCAGCCGAGCGAGAAGGCGCCGGTGCGCTATTTCTCGTCGGTGGACCCGAAGCTGTTCCACAACATCATCGCTAAGTACAACAACGGCCATGTCCTCGATCCGAAGGACGCCGCCTGCACGACGAAGGGGTAACGCATGCTAGGCAAACTCACACTATCGGCGATCCCGTTCGATCAGCCCATCATCATGGGCGCGAGCGCGTTCATGGGGCTCGTCGTGCTCGGCATCGTCGCCGCGCTGACGGTGACCGGACGGTGGAAATGGCTGTGGAGCGAGTGGCTGACGTCGGTCGACCACAAGAAGATCGGCGTGATGTATCTGATCGTCGCGGTGCTGATGCTGCTGCGCGGCTTCGCGGACGCCGTGATGATGCGCCTGCAGCTCGCGCTCGCATACAACTCGCCCGGCTATCTGCCGCCGCATCACTATGACCAGGTCTTCACCGCGCACGGCGTGATCATGATCTTCTTCATGGCGATGGCGCTGCTGGTCGCGTTCTTCAACCTGATCGTGCCGCTGCAGATCGGCGCGCGCGACGTCGCGTTCCCGTTCCTGAATTCGCTGTCCTTCTGGATGACGGCGGTCGCCGCGATCCTGATGAACATCTCGCTCGTGATCGGCGAATTCGCGCAGACGGGCTGGCTCGCCTATCCGCCGTTGTCGGAGCTGCAGTTCAGTCCGGGGGTAGGGGTCGACTACTACCTGTGGGCGCTGCAGATCTCGGGCGTCGGCACGCTGATCACCGCGATCAACTTCTTCGTGACGATCGTCAAGATGCGCGCGCCCGGCATGACGCTGATGAAGATGCCGGTGTTCACGTGGACGGCGCTGTGCTCGAACGTGCTGATCATGGCGACGTTCCCGATCCTGACGGTCGCGCTCGCGCTGCTCGGGCTCGATCGCTACCTCGACATGCACTTCTTCACGAACGATGCCGGCGGCAACGCGATGCTGTACCTGAACCTGATCTGGGCGTGGGGCCATCCGGAGGTGTACATCCTCGTGCTGCCCGCGTTCGGCATCTATTCGGAAGTGATCGCGACCTTCGCGAAGAAGCCGCTGTTCGGCTACAAGACGATGGTCTACGCGTCGTGCGTGATCATGGTGCTCGCGTTCCTGGTGTGGCTGCATCACTTCTTCACGATGGGCTCGGGCGCCGACGTCAACGCGTTCTTCGGGATCATGACGATGGTCATCGCGATCCCGACCGGCGTGAAGATCTTCAACTGGCTGTTCACGATGTACCGCGGCCGCATCGAATTCACGACGCCCGTGCTGTGGACGATCGGCTTCATGGTGACGTTCACGCTCGGCGGGATGACCGGCGTGATGATGGCGATTCCGGGCGCCGACTTCGTGCTGCACAACAGCCTGTTCCTGATCGCGCATTTCCACAACGCGATCATCGGCGGCGTCGTGTTCGGCTACTTCGCAGGCGTGCATTACTGGTTCCCGAAGGTGTTCGGGTTCCGGCTCGACGAGAAGTTCGGCAAGCGCGCGTTCTGGTGCTGGTTCCTCGGCTTCTACGCATCGTTCGTGCCGCTGTACGTGCTCGGCTTCATGGGCATGACGCGCCGTCTGAACCACTACGACAACCCGGCATGGCATCCGTGGCTGGTGGCCGCCGCGTGCGGCGTCGTGCTGATCGCGCTCGGCGTGCTCTGCCAGGTCGCATCGGTGTGGGTCGGCTGGCGCAATCGTCACCAGCCGCAGTATCGCGACGCGACCGGCGACCCGTGGAACGGCCGCACGCTCGAATGGGCGACGTCGTCGCCGCCCGCGGTCTACAACTTCGCGGTGATCCCGAACGTGCACGAACTCGACGAGCTCGCGTATCGCAAGGCGAAGGGCCTCGGGCTCGGCCTCGGCAAGAACGTCCGCTACGACGACATTCACATGCCGTCGAACACGAGCGCGGGCTTCTTCGTCGGCATCTTCAGCCTGTTGCTCGGCTTCGCGCTCGTCTGGCACATCTGGTGGCTCGCGATCGCCGCGCTCGTCGGCATCGTCGCGACGGTGGTGCTGTACAGCGCGCAGGACAACGACGGCTATTACATTCCGGCGGACACCGTCCGCCGCATCGAGGAACAACGCGCGGGCGTGCAGCTCGGCGCCGCGGCGCCGGAAGTTGAACTGGAGACGAACTGATGTCGTATCAATCTCTGTCGGGCGCCGCCCCTCATGCGGCCGCGCACCACCATCCGCCGTCGCATTCGGTGTTCGGCTTCTGGCTGTACCTGATGACGGACTGCGTGATCTTCGCGTCGCTGTTCGCCACGTTCGCCGTGCTCGGCAACCAGTTCGCGGGCGGTCCGACCGCGAAGGACCTGTTCGACATTCCGGGCGTCGCGCTCGAGACGGCCGCGCTGCTGCTGTCGAGCATCACGTACGGCTTCGCGATGCTCGGCGCGCAGCGCCGCCGGCGCGGCGCCGTGTTCGTGTGGCTCGCGGTGACGTTCGTGCTGGGCGCCGCGTTTCTCGCGATGGAACTGCGCGAGTTCTCGCACCTGATCGCCGACGGCGCAGGCCCGCAGCGCAGCGCGTTCCTGTCGGCGTTCTTCGCGCTGGTCGGCACGCACGGGCTGCACGTGGCGGTCGGCCTGTTGTGGATGGTAGTGCTGGTCGTGCAGATGGCGCGCGGCTCGGGCATGACCGAGCGCGACGTGCGGCGTCTCACGTGCCTGAGCCTCTTCTGGCACTTCCTCGACATCGTCTGGATCTGCGTGTTCTCCTTCGTCTACCTCGCGAGCGTGATCTAAATGGCTCATTCGGAACTCATCCACCACGACGAAGCGCACGGCACGGCCCGTGGCTACGTCGTCGGCTTCGTGCTGTCGGTGCTGCTCACGGCAGCGTCGTTCGGGCTGGTGATGGCTGGCGTGCTCGCGCCGAAGGCGGCGGTCATCGCGCTCGCGGTGCTCGCGTTCGCGCAGATCCTCGTGCATCTGGTGTGCTTCCTGCACATGAACACCGCGTCGAGCCAGCGCTGGAACGTGATGGCGTTCAGCTATACGGTGCTGACCGCGCTGATCCTGATCGTCGGGACATTGTGGGTGATGCACAACGTCAGCATGAACATGATGTCGCGCTAAGCGGCGCGGCTTCCCCTTTTCAGGCGCGCGTACCGCGCGCCTTCTCCGCATCATGAACAATCACGATACTCATACTCCGGTTCGCGCCGACGAGCCGATCCCGCATCGCAAGGTCATCCGCGCCTGGCTCGTGCCGTTCGCCACGCGCGAGATCGCGCGCCCGATCCTGCTGCTGGTGCTCGATTACCTGCTGCTGTTCGCCGCGTTCGCCGGCGCGCTGCTGCTCGGCTCGATCGTCGGCAAGATCGTCTGCGGGATGGCGGCCGGCTTCATCACCGGGCGACTGTTCATCATCGGGCACGACGCGTGCCATCAGAGCCTCACGCCGAACCGCGGGCTGAACCGCTGGCTCGGCCGCATCGCGTTTCTGCCGTCGCTGACGCCATACAGCCTGTGGGAAGTCGGGCACAACGTCGTGCACCACGGCTATACGAACCTGAAGGGCTTCGACTTCGTCTGGGCGCCGCATACGCCGGCGGAGTTCGCCGCGCTGTCGCCGACGCGCCGGCTGCTCGATCGCATCTACCGGAGCGGCTGGGCGCCGGGCCTCTACTATCTCGTCGAGATCTGGTGGCTGCGGATGTACTTCCCGAGCCGCGGCTATATCGGCGCGTCGCGGCCGGTGTTCCGGCGCGACTGCCTGCTGGTGACGGCCTTCGCGGCCGTGTGGATCGCCGCCGTCGTCGCGGTCGCGCTGCGCACGCATCAATCGGTCGCGCTGCTGCTCGCGACCGGCGTGCTCGTGCCGTTCCTGTTCTGGTGTTCGATGATCGGCTTCGTCGTGTACGTGCACCATACCGACCCGCGCATCGCATGGCACGCGAACCGCGCCGAATGGTCGAACGCCGCGCCGTTCGTGTCGACCACGCTGCACCTGACGTTCCCGTTCGGCATCGGCGGCCTGCTGCATCACATCATGGAGCACACCGCGCATCACGTCGACATGAGCGTGCCGCTGTACCGGCTCAAGCCGGCGCAGACGAAGCTGGAAGACATGCTGCCCGGCCGGATCGTCGTGCAGCGCTTCAGCCTGCGCTGGTACTTCGACACGGCGCGCCGCTGCAAGCTCTACGACACCGACCTCAAGCTGTGGACCGACTATCGCGGCAAGCGCACGAGCGATGCGGCGCCCGAGGTGCGCACGGTGCAGCGTGCGGCGTCCGATGCGGCCGACACGGCGAACCATGCGCCGGCCGCGACCGCTCACGCGGTGCCGTAATCCACGTGGCCGGTCTCGCGGCAGAAGCTCACCAGCCGCAGGCCGGCCGTCTTTGCGATCGTGACCGCGAGCGACGACGGCGCCGAGATCGTCGCGACCATCGGAATGCCGACGCGCGCCGACTTGCGCACCAGTTCGTAGCTCGCGCGGCTCGACAGAAACACGAAGCCGTCGGTCAGGTCGGCGCGCGCGAGCACCAGCGAACCGATCAGCTTGTCGAGCGCGTTGTGGCGGCCGACGTCCTCGAACGCGGTGCGGATCGCGCCCGTTGCATCGCACCACGCGGCCGCATGCAGGCCGCCGGTCAGCTGCGTGAGCGCCTGATGGGCCGGTAGCGCGCGGGCGGCGCGCGCGAGCGCGTCGGGCGCGACGCGCGCGAGAAAGCCGGTGTCGGGCACGCGCTCCGGCGCGAGATCGAGCAGGTCGATGCTTTCGATGCCGCACACGCCGCAGCCGGTGCGGCCGGCGAGCGCGCGGCGCCGCTCCTTCAGCGCGGCGAACGCCTGCTGGACCACTTCGAGGTGCACCTGCGCATACGGCAGCGGCGCGTCGGCGTGCACGCTCACGTCGATGTCCTTGATGTCGCTGCCGCGCTCGACGATCCCTTCGGAGATCGCGAAGCCGACCGCGAACGCCTCGAGGTCGCGCGGCGTACACATCATCACCGCATGCGAGATGCCGTTGAAGACGAGCGCGACCGGCCATTCCTGGCCGACGTAATCGTGCGCGGCCTCGACCGCGCCGCCGCGCGTGCGACGCACCGGCAACTCGATCGCGCCGCGCGGTTCTTCTGTGTCAGTCGGATTCACGGGCACTCCGGTGGATGGGGCGGTTGCGGCGTCGATCATGTCGGCCGCGCGCGCCCGGAGGTTCTAAAATACCTCAGGCAGGCCGGCCGCGCCGGCATCCGACACTCAGGTAACGACCATGGGACTCAGCGACGCTCCGCTGCTATTCGATTTCGAACACGATTCGTCGGAAAACCTGACGTACATCCCGATGATCGTGCGCTTCAATCTCGACCGCTTCGGTCTGCGCATCTCGCTCGAGCAGTGGCAGCTGCTGCCGCTGGAGGACCGCAAGCTGCTCGCACGCTTTCCCGCCGACGACGATACCGCGATCGAGCCCAATTTCGATCACGCGCTGTTCGAGATGCTGCGCACGCATGCCGATCTCGAGCCGTCGTGGTTCCAGCCGGACGAGCAGCCGGGCTGGCGCGACACCGGCTCGGTGCCCGACGCGCTGGTGCAGCAAAGCGCGCTGGCCGGGCTGCTGCCGCCCGCGCTGGCGCAGTGGCAGCAGCTCGCGCCGTTTCAGCGCTACGTGCTGATGAAGCTGTCGCGCAAGCCGACGCTGAACCACGATTTCGTGCCGGCGATGCGCGAGTTCGGGCTGGCGGCCGCGCACTGACGCGCCTGCCGCGGCCCGTCGGCGCAGCTGCCGGTCACAGCGGCGGCAGCGGCCGCGGCTTGCGGTCGGCGCCGGTTGCGACGTAGGTGAGCGTGGCTTCGGTGACCTTCACGATTTCGCCCATCAGCCGCATGCGCTGCGCGTACACCTCGACGTCGACCGTCACCGACGTGTTGCCGGTGCGCATGATCGTCGCGTAGAAGCTCAGCACGTCGCCGACGAACACCGGCTGCTTGAACACGAACGAATTGACCGCGACCGTCGCGACGCGGCCGTTGGCACGCTGGCTCGCCGGAATCGAGCCGGCGATGTCGACCTGCGACATGATCCAGCCGCCGAACACGTCGCCGTGGACGTTGGCGTCGTGCGGTTGCGGGACGACGCGCAGGGCGGGCTGTTTCTGCGGGAGCTCGAGGATCGGATCGGTCATGGCGGGGCTTTCATCCTGTAATAAATGCGCCGCCGCGCGCAGCCCGGCCGGCCGGGCCGCCGGCAGCGGCGCGTAGCGGCTTCTGCGACAATACAACGACCATAAATTGTACGAGAAAGCGGGCGAGCGGGCCGCCGCAGCCATGCGCCTGACGCCGCCGCCGATCCTCCCCATGCGCCGATATTCCGCTTCCGGCGAGCCCGCGCCGGCTCCCACCGGGCCCCGCAACGACTGGCAGACCATCCGCTCGCTGCTGCCTTACCTCGCGACCTACAAATGGCGCGTCGCGCTCGCGCTCGGCTGCCTGATCGGCGCGAAGGTCGCGAACCTCGGCGTGCCGGTCGTGATGAAGCGCATCGTCGATCATCTGTCCGCCGTGCAGCAGCTCACCGCGCTCGGCCGCGCCGAGCAGTCGGCCGGCATCGTGCTCGCGGGCGGCGTCGGGCTGCTGGTGGTGGCCTATGCACTGGTGCGGCTGTCGACGTCGCTGTTTACCGAGTTGCGCGAAATTCTGTTTTCGAAGGTGACCGAGAGCGCGGTGCGCCAGCTCGCGCTGCAGGTGTTCCGGCATCTGCACGGGCTGTCGCTGCGGTTCCATCTCGAACGCCAGACGGGCGGCATGTCGCGCGACATCGAGCGCGGCACCCGCGGCATTCAGCAGCTGATTTCCTATTCGCTGTACAGCATCCTGCCGACGCTCGTCGAGGTCGGCCTCGTGCTCGGCTTCTTCGTGGTCAAGTACGAAGCGTATTACGCGTACGTGACGTTTGCGGCGCTCGTCACCTACATCGTGTTCACCGTGAAGGTCACCAACTGGCGCACACACTTCCGCCGCACGATGAACGAGCTCGATTCGCGCGCGAACTCGCGGGCGATCGATTCGCTGATCAATTACGAAACGGTCAAGTACTTCGGCAA
This sequence comes from Burkholderia vietnamiensis LMG 10929, assembly GCF_000959445.1. NCBI lineage: Bacteria > Pseudomonadati > Pseudomonadota > Betaproteobacteria > Burkholderiales > Burkholderiaceae > Burkholderia > Burkholderia vietnamiensis. The sequence goes on from NZ_CP009631.1 coordinate 1,284,327, forward strand.
CGAGGAGTGGGAGACGCAGCGCTACGACGAGAACCTGAAGCGCTACCGCCAGGCCGCGATCCGCTCGCAGAATTCGCTGTCGCTGCTGAACTTCGGGCAGCAGGCGATCATCGGCACGGGGCTCGTGTTCATCCTGTGGCGCGCGACGCAGGGCGTGCTGGCCGGCAAGCTGACGCTCGGCGATCTGGTGCTGATCAACACGTTCATGTTGCAGTTGTACATCCCGCTGAACTTTCTCGGCGTCGTCTATCGGGAGCTCAAGCAGAGCCTCACCGACATGGACCGGATGTTCGGGCTGCTGTCGGCTGCGAAGGAAGTCGCGGATCTGCCCGACGCGCGCGCGCTCGCGGTGGCCGGCGCGCAGGTGCGCTTCGAGCACGTGAACTTCGCATACGAGCCGGCGCGGCCGATCCTGCACGACGTGTCGTTCACGATCGATGCGGGCACGACGACCGCGGTGGTCGGCCATAGCGGGTCGGGCAAGTCGACGCTGTCGCGGCTGCTGTTTCGCTTCTACGACCTCGACCGGCACACGGGCGGCGCGATCCGGATCGACGGGCAGGACATCCGCGACGTCACGCAGGATTCGCTGCGCGCGTCGATCGGCATCGTGCCGCAGGACACCGTGCTGTTCAACGACTCGATCTACTACAACATCGCGTACGGCCGCCCGAGCGCGAGCCGCGACGAAGTGATCGCGGCCGCGCGCGCCGCGCACATCCACGACTTCATCGAAAGCCTGCCGAAGGGCTATGACACGCCGGTCGGCGAGCGCGGGCTGAAATTGTCGGGCGGCGAGAAGCAGCGCGTCGCGATCGCGCGTACGCTGCTGAAGAACCCGCCGATCCTGCTGTTCGACGAGGCGACTTCCGCGCTCGATTCGCGTTCGGAGCGCGCGATCCAGCAGGAGCTCGACCAGATCGCCCGGCACCGGACCACGCTGGTGATTGCGCACCGGCTGTCGACGGTCGTGCATGCGCAGCAGATTCTCGTGATGGACCGCGGGCGCATCGTCGAGCGCGGCACGCACGACGAACTCGTGCAAGCGGACGGGCTGTATGCGCAGATGTGGACGCTGCAGCAACAGCGTGCGGCGACGGGTGGGGAGGCGGCGGAGGCTGCTTGAGTTGTTGCTTGAGGTGTTGTTTGCGAGCGCGGATGTTGCGGTGCGTGCCGAGGGCGCGCGCTACGCTGCGGGCGGTGAGGCGGTGAGGCGGTGAGGCGGTGAGGCGGTGCGCCGTTATCGCCGCGTTGCCCGGCGCGGCGATCCGCGCCGATTCAAGGCCTGCCGGTGGTCGTCGACCGCCGGGACGATGCCGCCGCATGCGGCACCCGCCCACCGCGTCGCGTCATGCCGCGCCGCCCCGCGTATCGATCAACCCGCGGCCCGCAGCCGCGCATCGAGTTCACCGAGCTGCGCCGGCGTGCCGACGTTCTCCCACACGCCGTCGTACCGTTCGCCGGTCGCGCGGCCCGCTTCGATCGCCGCACGATAGTACGGCGTCAGCGCGCGCCGCGTGCCGGGTTCGAGATCGCGGAACATCCGCGTGTCGTACAGGCCGATGTTGCCGAACGTGAGCCGCGCGAGGCCGTCGAGCGACAGGCGGCCGTCGTCGCCGAGCGCGAAGTCGCCGGCCGGATGGAACGGCGGGTTCGGCACCATCACCAGGTGCATCGCGGGCGCTTCGAGCGCGGCCATCGGCGCCGCGCGCGACGCGAGCGTGCGGTAGTCGAATTCGCAGAACACGTCGCCGCTGACGGCGGCGAACACCGTCGGCCGGCCGTCGCGCTCGAGCAGCGGCAGCGCCTGCGCGATGCCGCCGGCGGTCTCGAGCGCTTCGCGCTCGGCCGAATACGCGAGCCGCACGCCCCAGCGCGAACCGTCGCCGAGCGCCGCCTCGACCTGCGCGCCGAGCCACGCGTGGTTGATCACGATCGTGTCGATGCCGGCGCGCGCGAGCGCCTCGATCTGCCAGACGATCAGCGGCTTGCCGCCGGCTTCGAGCAACGGTTTCGGGCGGGTGTCGGTCAGCGGGCGCATCCGTTCGCCGCGCCCGGCGGCGAAGATCATCGCGGTGGTCAGGGTCGTGCTCATGTTCGGCAGGTCGTGCGGGCGCTCAGAACGTGTAGCCGACATCGGCCGCGCCCTTGCCCTCGAGCTCGTCGAGCAGCTTCGCGAACGGCACGAGCGGGCGGTAGCGCAGCGCGACCTTGCGCGCATAGGCGACGAAGCGCGGCAGGTCGGCCAGGTAATGCGGCTTGCCGTCGCGATAGTTGATCCGCGCGAACAGGCCGAGAATCTTGATGTGGCGCTGCAGCCCCATCCATTCGAGCTGACGGTAGAACTCGCCGAAATCCGGATCGACCGGCAGGCCGGCCTTCTTCGCCTTTTCCCAGTAATACGCGAAGCAGTCGAGCTCGAACTCCTCGTCCCAGCTGATGAACGCGTCGCGCAGCAGCGACACGACGTCGTAGGTCAGCGGCCCGTACACGGCGTCCTGGAAGTCGAGCACGCCGGGGTTCGGCTCGCACACCATCAGGTTGCGCGGCATGAAGTCGCGCAGCATGAAGCCCTGCGGCTGCGCGCGGGCGCTCGCGATCAGCAGCGCGAACGTGCGGTCGAGCGTGCCGCGCATCGCGTCGTCGACCGGTTTGCCGAGGTGCCGGCCGATCAGCCATTCGGGCAGCAGCTCCATTTCGCGGCGCAGGAACGCCTCGTCGAACGGCGGCAGCACGTCGGGCGCCGACGCCAGCTGGAAGCGGATCAGCGCGTCGAGCGCGGCGCGCATCAGCCCGCGTGCGGCAGCCGGGTCCGCCGGATCGAGCACCGAGATGTACGACGTGCGGCCGAGGTCGGTCACGAGCATGAAGCCGGCGTCGAAGTCGTGGGCCAGTACCTCGGGCACGTGGTTGCCGGCCGCGGCGAGCAGTTGCGCGACCTGGACGAACTCACGGCACTTCTCGGGCGGCGGCGCGTCGACCGCGATCAGCGAGCCGCCCGGGCTGTTTGCCGACGCGACGCGGAAATAGCGGCGGAAACTGGCGTCCGAAGACGCGGGCGCGAGGGTGGACAGATCGAGCGCGTGGCGCTCGGCGAGCGGGCGCAGCCACGCGGTGAGCGCGTCGAGGCGGGCGTCGGGCTGGGATGCGGCGGATGGGGGCGTCATGAAACTCGGCGGAGGGGGGAACGTCTTGCCATATAATACCCCACGACTTTTTTGACGCGCCCCGCGTCAGCTTCCGCCGCACCGGCCAGTTGCCTGTCGCGCCGTCCGCCCGCTCGCCTTCCCGGTTTGCGCTCAGCCGCAGTCGCGGTGCGACGGTGCGGCCCGCCGAGCGCGGCGGTGCCGTGCAGCGACGGTTGACAAGGGGCGATTCGCCAAACGATAGATGCCGCCCAAACCGCTATTCCCGAATGTCTTCCCCGGTGACGGGGCGCCGCGCAAAAGGCGGCTCGCGCTCGCGCTCCTGGCCGTGCCCGGCCTCGTGCCGGCCGTGTCGTACGCGCAGTTGTCGGGCGCGGCCGCGCAACCGCAGCCGCTCGGCTCGCCGTGGGACCTGCGCCTTGCCCCGCAGCTCGAGGATCACCCGCTGAAGGACGGCGCGAAGCCGGCCGCCTTCGTGATCGCCGACCACACGAGCGGCACGGCCGAGCAGGATCTGGCCGCGAAGGGCTCGGCCGAGCTGCGCCGCGGCGACGCGGTCGTGAAGGCCGACGCGATCCACTACGATCAGGACACCGACATGGCCGACGCGTACGGCCAGGTGAGGGTGATCAACGGCGGCACGTCGTTCGCTGGCCCCGAGGCGCATCTGAAGGTCGAGGCGAACCAGGGCTTCATGACGGCGCCGAAGTACCACTTCAACGTGACGGGCGGCTCGGGCAGCGCGGAGCGCGTCGACCTGCTCGACAGCGAGCGCTCGGTGTTCGTGAACGGCACCTACACCGCGTGCCAGTGCGCGACCGATCCCGCGTGGTACATCAAGGGCAGCCGCTTCGACTTCGACACCGGCGCCGACGAAGGCACCGCGCGCAACGGCGTGCTGTTCTTCCAGGGCGTGCCGATCTTCGCGAGCCCGTGGCTCACGTTCCCGCTGTCGGGCGACCGGCGCAGCGGCCTGCTGCCGCCGACCTTCTCGATGAACTCGAACAACGGGTTCGAGCTGTCGCTGCCGTACTACTTCAACATCGCGCCGAACCGCGACCTGACGATCACGCCGCGCATCATCTCGCGGCGCGGCGTGCAGACGGAAGCGACGTTCCGCTATCTGTCGCCGTCGTACTCGGGCACGTTCACGGCCAACTACCTGCCGGACGACCGCCTCGCGCACCGCAACCGCTACGCGATCTACTGGCAGCACCAGCAGAACTTCGGCAGCGGTTTCGCCGGCTACGTCTACTACAACAAGGTCTCGGACAATACCTATCCCGAAGACCTTGGGTCGATGAACCAGTTCATCAACGGGACGCAGACGCTGTACCAGCAGGAAGCCGGCATCACGTACAACAAGGGTCCGTGGTCGGTGCTCGCGCGCTACCAGCACTGGCAGACGCTGCCGCCGTCGATCTCGCCGTACAGCCGCGAGCCGCAGTTGAACGTGAAGTACACGAAGTACAACGTCGGCGGCTTCGACTTCGGCGCGGAAGCCGACTATTCGCGCTTTCGCATCACGACCGCCGATTCGACCGAAGGCGACCGGATCGTCTTCAATCCGTACATCGCCTACGGCGTGTACGGGCCCGGCTACTTCGTCGTGCCGAAGGTCCAGTACCACCTCGCGTCGTACGACCTGAACCATCTGTCGTCGAGCACGCCGAACAGCCCGAAGCACTTCACCGAGTCGATCCCGACCGTGAGCTTCGACTCGGGCCTGATCTTCGACCGCTCGGTCCATCTGTTCGGCCAGGACTTCATCCAGACGCTCGAGCCGCGCCTGTACTACGTCTACACGCCGTATCGCGACCAGTCGAACGCGCCGCTGTTCGATACCGCCGAGTCGGATTTCGGGCTCGCGGAGATCTACCAGCCGAACACGTTCGTCGGCAACGACCGGATCGCGGACGCGAACCGGATCACGGCCGGCCTGACCTCGCGCTTCATCGATCCGCGTACCGGCGACGAGCGCGCGCGCTTCGTGGTCGCGCAGCAGTACTACTTCGCCAATCAGCGCGTGGCGCTGAACTCGAACCAGAGCGGCGTGCTGGCGCGCCATTCCGACCTGATCGTCGGCGCGGCGCTGAAGCTCGGCTCCGGCTTCATGTCGGAGACGGCGTTCCAGTACAACCAGAACAACAACCAGCTCGTGAAGTCGAGCATCGGTTTCGGCTTCAGCCCGGGCGAGCGCCGCGTGATCAACGTCGGCTACCGCTATACGCGCTCGAACACGACGCTCGACAACCAGCCGATCAACCAGTTCCTGGTGTCCGCGCAATGGCCGCTCACGCGGCGCCTGTATGCGGTCGGTCGCTTCAACTACGACCTGGCCGCCGATCGGGTCGTCGACGGTCTGCTCGGCTTACAATACGACGCGGATTGCTGGGCGCTCGGCGTCGGGATCCAGCGGTACGCGAACGGCGTGAACACGTCGGGGCAGCAGAACTCGTCGACGCGCTTCATGATGCAGCTCACGTTGAAGGGGCTGTCGAGCATCGACAACGGGCTCGTCGCCGCCTTCCGCGCCGGCGTGCCGGGCTACCAGCCGCTGCCGTCCGCGCCGCCGCCGATGTCCCGCTTCAGCAACTACGAGTAACGCCGGCTTGTCCGCACCGGTCAGCACGCTTTCAATGGAGTATCAGTGGCAATGAAGAAAACCCTTCGTTTCGCGGCAGTCGTGTCCAGCCTCGCCGCGTCCGCCGCGCTGCTCGCCGCTGCGCCGGCCGCGGCGCAGGCGCTCGGTTCGCAAGGCGCGCAACTGACCGACGAAGTCGTCGCGGTCGTCAACAACGACGTGATCACGGGCCGCGAACTCGACCAGCGGGTCGGCCTAATCGCGCGCCGGCTGCAGCAGCAGAACGCGCCCGTGCCGCCGGCCGAACAGTTGCGTGCGCAGGTGCTGAACCAGATGGTGCTCGAGCGCATCCAGGTGCAGAAGGCGAAGGACGACGGCATCCGCATCGACGACGCCACCGTGCAGTCCACGCTCCAGCGCCTCGCGCAGGCCAACGGCATGACGCTCGACCAGTATCGCGCGCGCCTGGAGGCGCAAGGCGTGCCGTGGAGCGTCTTCACGAGCGATGCGCGCACCGAGCTGATGCTGTCGAAGCTGCGCGAGCGCGAGGTCGACGGCAAGATCACCGTGTCGGACGCCGAGGTCGCGAACTACATCGCGAGCCAGCGCGGGCCGAACGCGTCGCAGCAGCAGGATCTGCGCTTCCAGCACATCTTCATCAAGGCGCCCACCAACGCGCCGCAAGCCGACATCGAAGCCGCGCAGAAGAAGGCCGAGGCGCTGCTGCAGCAAGCGACGTCGGGCGCCGATTTCGAGAAGCTCGCACGCAACAATTCGGAAGCGAACGACGCGAAGAAGGGCGGCGACCTCGGCTTCAAGGCACCGAGCACGCTGCCGCCTGACGTCGTCGCGGCCGCGTCGAAGCTGCGTCCCGGCCAGGTCAATCCGACGCTGATCCGCGTGCCGGACGGCTTCGAGATCATCCGGCTGGTCGATCGCCGCCAGAGCCAGGGCGCGAGCGCCGCGGCGCCGAAGATCGTGCAGACGCACGTGCGCCACATCCTGCTGCGCGTCGGCGAAGGCAAGTCGGAAAACCAGGCGCGCCAGCAGCTGCTCGACATCCGCAAGCAGGTCGAGGCCGGCGGCGATTTCGCGAAGTTCGCGCGCACTTACTCGCAGGACGGGTCGGCGTCGCAGGGCGGCGATCTCGGCTGGATCAGCCCGGGCGAGACCGTGCCGGAATTCGAGCGCGCGATGAACAACCTGCAGGACGGCCAGATCAGCCAGCCGGTGCGCACCGAGTACGGCTATCACCTGATCCAGGTGATCGACCGGCGCGAGGCCGAAGGGTCGGTGCAGCAGCAGATGGACATCGCCCGCCAGGCGATCGGCCAGCGCAAGGCCGAGCAGGCATATGCCGACTGGCTGCGCGAGCTGCGCGACTCGTCGTACGTGCAGTACAAGATCGACGGCGTCGGGCCGGCGAACTGAGCGAGCTTCAGATGACGGCAGCCGCGTTGCAGATCGCGATCACGACTGGCGAGCCCGCAGGCGTCGGCCCTGAGCTGACCGTGCAGGCGTTGCAGGATGCCGCGCGGCGCTGGCCGGACGCGCAGTTCACCGTGCTCGGCGACGCCGCGCTGCTCGACGCACGCGCGGCGGCCGTCGGCGCCGACCGTGCGGTGCTCGCGGGCGGCCCGGTGTCGGTGCAACATCATCCGCTCGCGGCGCCCGCGCACGCGGGCACGCTGGACGCGGCCAACGGCCGCTACGTGCTCGCGCTGCTCGACGCGGCGATCGACGGCGCGCTGGCCGGCCGCTACGACGCGATCGTCACGGCCCCGCTGCAAAAGAGCACCATCAACGATGCCGGCGTACCGTTTACCGGCCATACCGAATACCTGGCCGAACGCACGCACACGCCGCGCGTCGTGATGATGCTGGCCGGCACCGGCGAGCGGCCGCTGCGCGTCGCGCTCGCGACCACGCATCTGCCGCTGAAGGACGTGTCGGCCGCGCTGACGATCGACGGGCTCGTCGACACGCTCGCGATCATCGATCGCGACCTGCGACGCGACTTCGGCCTCGCGGCGCCGCGCATCCTCGTGACGGGGCTGAACCCGCACGCCGGGGAGAACGGCTATCTCGGCCGCGAGGAGATCGACGTGATCGCGCCGGCGCTGGCCCGCGCGAGCGAGCGCGGCATCGATGCGCGCGGCCCGTATCCGGCCGACACGCTGTTCCAGCCGCGCTATCTGGCCGGCGCCGATTGCGTGCTGGCGATGTTCCACGATCAGGGCCTGCCCGTGCTGAAGTATGCGACCTTCGGCGAGGGCATCAACGTCACGCTCGGGCTGCCGATCATCCGCACGTCGGTCGATCATGGCACCGCGCTGGATCTGGCCGGCACCGGCCGCGCCGATCCGGGCAGCATGGTCGCGGCGCTCGACACGGCCGTCACGATGGCGCGCCATCGCCGCGCATCCTGACGCGCGTAGTTCCACCTCATTCGTCGCATTTTTGGTTTTTCTCAGTCGATGTCGAACAGCAGACAGCACCAAGGCCACTTCGCGCGCAAGCGCTTCGGGCAGAACTTCCTCGTCGATCACGGTGTGATCGACTCGATCGTCGCGACGATCGGCCCCGTGCGCGGCCAGCGGATGGTCGAGATCGGCCCGGGCCTCGGCGCGCTGACCGAGCCGCTGATCGCGCGCGTCGCCACGCCGGAGTCGCCGCTGCACGCAGTCGAGCTCGACCGCGACCTGATCGGGCGCTTGCAGCAGCGCTTCGGCGCGCTGCTCGAACTGCACGCGGGCGATGCGCTCGCGTTCGACTTCGGCTCGCTCGCGGCGCCGGGCGACGCGCCGTCGCTGCGAATCGTCGGCAACCTGCCGTACAACATTTCGAGCCCGCTGCTGTTCCATCTGATGACGTTCGCGCCTGTCGTGATCGACCAGCATTTCATGCTGCAGAACGAAGTGGTCGAGCGGATGGTCGCGGAGCCGGGCACGAAGGCGTTCTCGCGGTTGTCGGTGATGCTGCAGTACCGCTACGTGATGGACAAGATGCTCGATGTGCCGCCGGAATCGTTCCAGCCGCCGCCGAAGGTCGATTCGGCGATCGTGCGGATGATTCCGTACGCACCGCACGAACTGCCGGACGTCGATCCGGTGCTGCTCGGCGAACTCGTCACGGCCGCGTTCTCGCAGCGCCGCAAGATGCTGCGCAACACGCTCGGCGAGTATCGCGACACGATCGATTTCGACGCGCTCGGCTTCGATCTGGCGCGGCGCGCGGAGGACGTGAGCGTGGCCGAATATGTCGGCGTCGCGCAGGCGCTTGCCCGCGCGCGCAACGTCGCGCAGTGACGCAAGCGCACGGGCGACCGTGCGCGGGTTCGGGGTTCGGAAGGCTGCCTTTGAGGGTGGCTTTTTTGTTTTTGGGGCGGATGCGGCGTGCTGGCTGCGGCGTTTGCGGATGCAGATGGGGTGGCGGGTGTGGTCGCGGCTACTGTTGAGGCTGCGGATGCGATGACGCATGCGGCTGAGCTACCGTTCCAGTCCCAGTCCCAGTCCCAGTCCCAGTCCCAGTCGTGGTCCCAGTCTTGGTCTTGGTCGTCGCCTCCGCCTTCGCCTTCGTCGCGACCGGCGCGATCAGCGCCTTTGACCCCTCCGGCTCGCCGCCAAGCCCCGCTACGCGCGCCGACGCGCCGGTGCGTTGACCAGCGCGATGCCCGTCAGCACGAGCGCCGCGGCCGACATGAAGCGCCAGCCGACCGATTCGCCGAGCAGCAGCACGCCGAACGCGACGCCGAACAGCGGCGACAGGAACGTGAACACCGACAGCCGCGACGCGCTGTAGCGGGTCAGCAGCCAGAACCACGACAGATAGCTGACGAACGCGACGATCACCGACTGATACGCGAGGCTCGCGAGCGCGAGCGGTGTGACGCGCGCGAACGAGATCTGGCCGAGCAGCGCGGCGAGCGCGAGCAGCACGGCAGCCGACACCGCGAGCTGGTAGAACAGCGTCTTGCTGGCGCTGACGCGGGCGAGCGACGTCGAGCGCACGACGACCGTCGTCGCGGCCCACATCGCGCCGCCGAGAATGCCGAGTGCATCGCCGGCCAGCCCCGCGAGCACCGACGTGCCTGGCGCGCGCGGTTTCAGGAAGCCGTCCGCGAACGCGAGCGCGATGCCGGCGAACGCGAGGCCGACGCCGGCCCACTGTATCCGCTGCAGCCGCTCGCCGGGCGCGAACAGATGCAGGCCGAGGGCCGTGAAGCACGGCGCGGTGTACAGGAAGATCGCCATGTGCGACGCGCTCGTCAGCGTCAGCCCGAAGAACACACAAACGAACTCGCCGGCGAACAGCGCGCCGGCCGCGATGCCGGGCCCGAGCGTGCCGTCCGCGCGGAACAACGGCGTGCCGCGCGAGCGTGCCCAGCCCCACAGCAGCAGCGCGGCGATCACCGAGCGCAGCCCGGCCTGGAACATCGGCGCAATCGCGGCGTTGGTGCTCTTGATGGCGACTTGCTGGAAGCCCCAGATCGCGCACAGCAGCAGCATCACGCCGACCGCGCGTGCGTCCAGCGCGCCGCGCGTCGGCGATGCGGCGAGCGCGCTCATCGGCGGACCTCGCCGGCGTGACGCAGGACGGGCAGCGAACGAGACGGGCAGACGGCGCGTTGTTGGCGAACGAGTTGGCGATTTCGCACGGCGGGCAATGTGGCTGAATGGGAAGAGGCGGCGCGGGCCGGCGGCGGGCGGATGCCCACGTTTGGTGCGACGTGCGACGATGTTACCCGATCGATGGACTTGCCGGCGAGCCTCCGGCGGAGCGGTGCCGGTCCGCGCGTGGGCGCAGGCGGTCGGGTGATGGTCTCAAGCACGTCCGAACGCCGCCCAAAATCCCGCCCGATCGCCCCGGAACCGTGACAGCACCGCCCGCAAACCACCCCCAACCCCGCGCCTCCACCCCCGGCGGGATTCACCCGTCTCCGGTAGAATTTCCGGTTCCGGAAAGTCCCCACAGGAGTACACAGATGCGTTTGCTGCATACGATGCTGCGAGTCGGCGATCTCGACCGCTCGATCAAGTTCTACACCGAATTGCTCGGCATGAAGCTGCTGCGTCGCGACGATTATCCGGAAGGCCGGTTCACGCTCGCATTCGTCGGCTACGAAGCGGAAAGCACGGGCACCGTGCTCGAGCTGACCCACAACTGGGATACGCCGTCCTACGATCTCGGCAACGGCTTCGGCCATCTTGCGGTGGAAGTCGACGATGCGTACGCGGCTTGCGAGAAGATCAAGGCGCAGGGCGGCAAGGTCACGCGCGAAGCGGGCCCGATGAAGCACGGCACGACCGTGATCGCGTTCGTCGAGGATCCGGACGGCTACAAGATCGAGTTCATCCAGAAGAAGGCGCACTGAGCGCAGTGCGCGCCGCGAGCAATGAAAAACGGGCGATGCCGCAGGATGCGCATCGCCCGTTTCGCTTCGCGGTGCGAAGCTCGGCGTTACAGCGACGGCAGCAGCTCGGGCGGATGATGCTTGAGCGTGTGCCGTGCTTCGCGGAATTCGGGGAAGATCGATTCGACGGTCTGCCAGAACGCCGGGCTGTGGTTCATTTCGCGCAGATGCGACAGCTCGTGCGCGACGACGTAGTCGATGATCGACATCGGGAAGTGGATCAGCCGCCAGTTCAGCCGGATCCTGCCGTCGCTCGAGCAGCTGCCCCAGCGCGTCGCAGCCGACGACAGCGCGTAGGTCGAATACGTGACGCCGAGCCTTTGCGCATAGACGGCGAGGCGCTCGCCGAAGATCCGCTTCGCTTCGCCTTGCAGCCAGCCCTGCACGCGATCCTTGATCTGCTGCATGTCGGCCTGAGCGGGCAGCGGCAGCGACAGCCGCAGCGTGTCGGTATCGAAGGCGACGGCGCTCGCGCCGAGCGCGATCGTCACCGTCTTGCCGAGATACGGGAGTTGCGCGCCGTCGCGCCAGTCGATCTGCGGCAGCGCCCGCTGTTCGGTGCGGGTCTTCCACTCGGCGAGCTTCGCGAAGATCCAGCGCTGCTTTTCGGCGATCGCCGCTTCGATGTCGGTGAGCGTGACCCAGCGCGGCGCGGTGATCGACAGGCCGCTGCCGTCGATCGTGAAGCCGATCGTGCGGCGCGCCGAGCGCTTGAGCCGATATTCGAGCACGCGGCTGTCGATCGCGAACGTGCGCACGCGCGAGCGATCGCGCGCAGGCCCCGGATCGAGCGGCGCGGCAGGCGCGCCGGCCGCGGGCGTGGCAGGTGTAGCCGGCGCGGGCGACGCGGCTGCCGGCCCGTCGAACAGCGGCAGGTCCATCTGGCGATGATCGAGGGCCACGACGGCAGGCCGTGGCCGCGGACGCTTCTTCATCAGTTCGCTTCGTTTCGTCGTACGCAACGGCTGCAGTCCGCGGGAGTCAGACGCGCGCGGCATCGCGCGTGCCGGCATTGCCCGCCTGCCGATAGGCATCGGGATCGATGCGGCGCATTTCCGCTTCGATCCAGGCTTCGACCTGCGAGTTCAATACGTCGGGCGTCTTGCCTTCGACCGGAATCGGTTTGCCGATCGACACCGTGACGACGCCCGGAAATTTCGTGAACGAGTTGCGCGGCCACACGCGACCCGCGTTGTGCGCGATCGGCACGACCGGCGTGCCGGTCTCGATCGCGAAGCGCGCGCCGCCCGTCTTGTACTTGCCCTGCTTGCCGACCGGCGTGCGCGTGCCTTCCGGAAACATGATCATCCACGCGCCTTCGGACAGGCGCTTCTTGCCCTGGCGGATCACCGACACGAACGCGTTCTTGCCTTCCTTGCGGTTGATGTTGACCATGTGCAGCAGCCCGAGCGCCCAGCCGAAGAACGGCACGTACAGCAGCTCGCGCTTGAACACGTAGCAGAGCGGCTTCGGCATCAGCGCCGGAAACGCGAGCGTTTCCCAAGCGGACTGATGCTTCGACAGCAGCACGGCCGGCCCGTCGGGCAGGTTCTCCATCCCTTCGATCCGGTAGCGGATGCCGTTCAGCCAGCGCACGACCCACAGCGTCGACTTGCACCAGCCGGCCGCCATCCAGTAGCGGGCGTCGGGGCGCATGAACGGAAAGGCGATGAAGCACGCGGTCGCGTACGGCACCGTGTACAGGATGAAGTAGATCAGCAGCAGCAGGGAGCGGACGAAGCGCATCGGCGTGGGTCTGACAGTAGGGAGGATGCGCGCGGCCGCCGCATCACTCGTGTTCGTGTGAAAGGAAGTCGAGCGCGAACGCGCGCAGGTCGTCGTGGACCTTCGTGCCGGCCGGCAGGTTGCCGGCGGCGAGCGTCTTCTTGCCCTTGCCGGTCAGCACCAGGTGCGGCCGGAAGCCGGACGCGACGCCGGCCTGCAGATCGCGCAGCGAATCGCCGACTGCCGGCGTATGACCGGGATCGATCTCGAAGCGCTCGGCGATCATCTGCATCATGCCGGGCTTCGGCTTGCGGCAGTCGCACTGATCCTCGGCCGTATGCGGGCAGAAGAACACCGCGTCGATGCGCGCGCCGACCGCGGCCGCCGCGCGATGCATCTTCAGATGCATCGCGTTGAGCGTGGCCATGTCGAACAGCCCGCGGCCGATGCCGGACTGGTTGGTCGCGACCACCACGCGGTAGCCCGCGTGATTGAGCCGCGCGATCGCCTCGAGGCTGCCGGGCAGCGCGACCCACTCGTCGGGCGTCTTGATGAACGCATCCGAATCGACGTTGATCACGCCGTCCCGGTCGAGGACGACGAGCTTGCGGTTGGGGCTGGTCGGCATCGTCGGGCCTTAAGCGGCGAGCTTCGAGATGTCGGCGACGCAGTTCATCTGCTGATGCAGCGCAAACAGCAGCGCGAGACGGTTCGCGCGCAGCGCCGGATCTTCCGCGTTGACCATCACGTCGTTGAAGAACGTGTCGACGGGCGCGCGCAGCGCGGCGAGCGCCGACAGCGCGCCCGTGTACGCCCGCGCGTCGAGCTGCGACTGCACGTGCGGCGTGACCGCGGCGAGCTGCTCGTGCAGCGCCTTCTCCGCGGCCTCGACGAGCAGCGCCGGCTGGACCGCGCCGTTCACGCCGCCTTCCGACTTCTTCAGGATGTTCGAGATCCGCTTGTTGGCGGCCGCGAGCGCTTCGGCTTCCGCGAGGCGCGTGAATTCGCGCACCGCGTCGAGGCGCGCGACGAGATCGTCGACGCGCGTCGGATTCAGGCTCAGCACCGCGTCGACTTCGCCAGCCGTGTAGCCGCGTTCGCGCAGCAGGCCGCGCAGGCGGTCCATGAAGAACGCGAAGATCGCGTCCGTCGCTTCGGCGACGCCCGGCACCTGCTCGAAGCGCGCATGCGCGGTGCGCAGCAGCGACACGAGATCGAGCGGCAGCTGCTTCTCGAGCAGCAGGCGCAGCACGCCGAGCGCGTGGCGGCGCAGCGCGAACGGGTCCTTCTCGCCGGTCGGCGCGAGGCCGATGCCCCAGATGCCGACGATCGTCTCGAGCTTGTCGGCCAGCGCGACGGCGGTGGACACCGGCGTGGTCGGCAGCGCGTCGCCCGAGAAGCGCGGCTGGTAGTGCTCCGCGCACGCGAGCGCGACGTCGTCGGGCTCGCCGTCGTGGCGCGCGTAGTAGGTGCCCATCGTGCCCTGCAGCTCCGGGAACTCGCCGACCATGTCGGTCAGCAAGTCGGCCTTCGCGAGGCGCGCGGCACGCTTCGCATGCGCGACGTCCGCGCCGATCGCGGGCGCGATCTCGCCGGCCAGCGCCTCGAGGCGCTCGACGCGCGCAAGGGCCGAGCCGAGCTTGTTGTGATAGACGACGTTCGCGAGCAGCGGGACGCGCTCGGCGAGCGGCTTCTTCTTGTCCTGCTCGAAGAAGAACTTCGCGTCGGCCAGGCGCGGGCGCACGACGCGCTCGTTGCCTTCGATGATCTCACCGGGCGTCTTCGTCTCGATGTTCGACACGATCAGGAAACGCGAGCGCAGCTTGCCGGCGATATCGGTCAGCGCGAAGTACTTCTGGTTCGTCTGCATCGTGAGGATCAGGCATTCCTGCGGCACCTGCAGGAATTCGTCCTCGAAGCGGCACGGATAGACGACCGGCCATTCGACCAGCGACGTCACTTCGTCGAGCAGCGCGTCGGGCATCACGACCGTGTCGCCGTTCGCGTGCTCGTTCAGTTGCGTGCGGATCGTCTCGCGGCGATCGGCGAAATGCGCGATCACGCGGCCCTTGTCGCGCAGCGTGTCCGCATACGCGCGCGCATGCTGGATCGCGACGAGGCCGTCGGACAGGAAGCGATGGCCGAGCGTGGTGTCGTCGGCGTCGACGCCGAACGCGGCCACCGGCACGACGCGATCGTCGTGCAGCACGGTCAGGCGATGCACCGGGCGCACGAACTTGACGTCCGTGCCGTCCGGGCGCTGATAGGTCATGACCTTCGGGATCGGCAGCTTCTCGAGCGTTTCGTCGAGCGCGGCCTGCAGGCCGTCGGCGAGCGTCGCGCCGGCCGCCGAGTAGTTGACGAAGAACGCCTCGGCCTTGCCGTCGTGCGCGCGCTCGAGCTCGGCGATCGTCAGGTCCGGGTGGCCGAGCGCCGCGAGCTTCTTCGCGAGCGGGGCGGTCGGCTTGCCTTCGGCGTCGAGCGCGACCGACACGGGCAGCACTTTTTCGCGGACCTGCCGGTCCGGCGCGACGGCGCGCACGTTCTGCACGACCACCGCGAGGCGGCGCGGCGTCGCGTAGCGTTCGAACACGAGTTCGCCTTCGACGAGGTCGCGCGCCGCGAGGCGTTGCGCGAGACCTTCGGCGAATGCGTCGCCGAGGCGCGCGAGGGCCTTCGGCGGCAGCTCTTCGGTCAGCAGTTCGACGAGCAGGGGAGCGGGATGGTTATGCGTCATGTCTTGAATGAGTCTCGTCTCGTCAGTCCTGATCGATCTTGCGTTCGACCTTCAGCGGCGGCGCCCATGCCGGCTGCGCGGCGTCCTGGGCGTCGGTGGTGAGGCCCGGCACGCCCGGCGGATTGCCGAGCATCGGGAAGCCGAGCTTCTCGCGCGAGTCGTAGTAAGCCTGCGCGACGAGACGCGACAGCGCGCGGATGCGGCCGATGTACGCCGCACGTTCGGTGACCGAAATCGCGCCGCGCGCGTCGAGCAGGTTGAACGTGTGACCGGCCTTCAGCACGAGCTCGTACGCGGGCAGCGCGAGCTGCGCGTCGATCATCTTCTTCGCTTCCGCTTCGTAGCTGTTGAAGAACGTGAACAGCAGATCGACGTTCGCGTGCTCGAAGTTGTAGGTCGACTGCTCGACCTCGTTCTGGTGGTACACGTCGCCGTACGACAGGCGGCGCAGCTCGGGGCCGTTCGGGCCTTGCTCCTCCCATTCGGTCCACACGAGGTCGTACACGTTCTCGACCTTCTGCAGGTACATCGCGAGGCGTTCGAGGCCGTAGGTGATCTCGCCGAGCACCGGCTTGCAGTCGAGGCCGCCGACCTGCTGGAAATACGTGAACTGCGTGACTTCCATCCCGTTCAGCCACACTTCCCAGCCGAGGCCCCACGCGCCGAGCGTCGGGTTCTCCCAGTCGTCCTCGACGAAGCGGACGTCGTTCTGCTGCAGGTCGAAGCCGAGCGCTTCCAGCGAGCCGAGGTAGAGATCGAGGATGTTTTCCGGCGCCGGCTTCAGCACGACCTGATACTGGTAGTAATGCTGCAGGCGGTTCGGGTTCTCGCCGTAGCGGCCGTCCTTCGGGCGGCGCGACGGCTGCACGTAGGCGGCGCGCCACGGCTCGGGGCCGACCGCGCGCAGGAACGTGTGGACGTGCGACGTGCCCGCGCCGACTTCCATGTCGATGGGCTGGAGCAGAGCGCAACCCTGCTTGTCCCAGTAGGACTGCAGCGTCAGGATGATTTGCTGAAACGTAAGCATGAAGAGCCTTCGTGGCGCTGGCGCTCCGTTGCGGGCGGCGCTCCGGGCAACGCCCGGAGGGTCGGCTCGCGCGGCGGCGCGGCTTGTTAGTGTGCTGAAACGTGCAATTTTACCGGATCGGCGAGCGGATGCGGCCGGAACGCCGCCGATGCGCTGCCGATGCGCTGCCGATGCGCTGCCGGCGGGGTTCCGGCGCGCCGGGCGCGGCGTGTCGATACGCGCGGCGCGCGCGGTCGTACGGCGTCGCGACGCGCATGCCGCGCCGGCTTCTGCGCGCCGTTGCGCGACGTCTTGCGGGCGTTAAGATGCGCGTATTGCGGCGCTCGCCGCATGTCCGCTCGCCTATCCCGATCGCATGCAAGACTCGAACGAACTCCTGATTCCGCTGCTGCCGCCGCTGCTCGCGCTGCTCGGCCACGCCGCCGACGCGCGTGCGCGCGGCGATGCCGATGTGCACGCACTGTGGCTGGCCGCGGCCGGCCAGCTGCACGCCGCCGATAGCGCGGCGCTCGCGCAGCTGACCACGACGCTCGTCGCGCGGCAGCGCATCGCCGACGCGCTCGCGCTGGCAGAATGCGCGGCGCGCGTGCATCCCGGTGTCGCGGCGCTGTTCAACCACGGCTACGCGCTGCAGATGGCCGGCCGTCACGCGGACGCGGTCGCGCCGTACCGCGCGGCCTATGCGCTCGATCCGCGCTGGCCGTCGCTGCGCAACAACCTCGCGATCGCGCTGCGGCTGTCGGGCGGCGATCGCAACGAGGAAATCGCGCTGCTCGACGCGGCCGTCGAGGCCGATCCGTACGACGTGCAGGCGTGGATCAACCTGGTCGTCGCGCGGCTCGCGGCGCTCGACCTCGACGGCGCGCTCGCATCCGCGGCGCGGCTCGCGGAGATCGCGCCCGACAACGCGCTCGCGCTGAACAACATCGCGATGGCGATGAAGGAGGCGCAGCGCTGGGACGACGCCGAGCGCTACGCGACGCGTGCGTGCGAACTCGCGCCCGACGACGCATCGTTCCGTTTCAACCTCGCGATCATCCAGCTCGTGCGCGGCAATTACGCGGCCGGCTGGCGCGGCCACGAGGCGCGCTGGGACGGCGCCGGCGAGCTGCGCGGCCGCCGCCCGGCGCTGCCGGGCCCGCGCTGGCAGGGCGAGCCGCTCGCCGGCAAGACCTTGCTCGTCTGGGGCGAGCAGGGGCTCGGCGACGTGCTGCAGTTCGCGCGCTTCGTCGCGCCGCTCGCCGAGCGCGCGCACCGCGAAGGCGGCCGGCTCGTGTGGAACACGTTTCCGCAGCTCGGCACGCTGATGCAGCGCAGCCTCGGCGCGCACGTGGACGCGTTCAGCGCCGGCGGCGGTGTCGACACGCTGCCGCCGTTCGATTACGAGGTGCCGCTGATCGGCCTGCCGTTGATGCTCGGGATGGAGACGTCGACGCTCGGCGCGTCGGTGCCGTACCTGCATGCGGAGCCACATGCGCGCGACGCGTGGCGCGCGCGGCTCGCGGGCGAGCGGCGGCTGAAGGTCGGGCTCGTGTGGACGGGCAGCGCGGGGCACCAGCGCAACCCGTTCCGGCGCGTCGGGCTCGCGCGCTATGCCGATGCGTTCGGCGGCATCGACGGCGTCGCGTTTTATTCGCTGCAGCCGGGCGCGGATGCCGATGTCGCCGCGGCGCGCGCGGCCGGTTTCGCGATCGAGGACTTTACCGCCGAGCTGAAGAGTTTCGACGACACGGCGGCGTTCATCGGCGCGCTCGATCTAGTGATCACGGTGTGCACGTCGGTTGCGCATCTGTCGGGCGCGCTCGGCGCGCGCACCTGGGTCGCGCTCGACGTGAATCCGCATTGGCCGTGGCTGCTCGATCGCACCGACAGCCCGTGGTATCCGAGCGCGACGCTCTACCGGCAGCCGACGTTCGGCGCATGGGCGCCGGTGATGGACGCGCTCGCGCGCGATTTGCGTGGGCTCGCGGCTGGGCGGGGTTGAGGGGCTGGCAGCCGCTGGGGGTAGCGGCTCGCATTGGCGGCTGGTCTGAGCGATCAGCCTGAACGACTGGCCTGAGGGCTCAGATGGATCGGCCGGTCCGAGCGACCAACCCCCGCTCACACGTCGCCGTCCCCGTCGCGCATCGCCCGCTCGCGGCGGCGCAGCCCCGGCCCGAACGTGAAGCCGAACGCGAGCAGCATCAGCGACACGGCGAGCACGACGGCGTTGCCGCTCGTCACGTACGGCGTGAAGCCGCTGGTGCCTTCGATCCGCACGTCGAGCGAGCCGATCGTGTATGGCTTGAGCTGGCCGAGCACGCGGCCGCGTGCGTCGATCGCGGCCGTCATCCCGGTATTGGTCGAGCGCAGCATCGGCCGGCCGGTTTCGAGCGCGCGCATGCGGGCGATCTGCAGATGCTGGTCGAGCGCGATGGTGTCGCCGAACCACGCGAGGTTCGTCACGTTGACGAGCACGCCGGGCGGCTGCGGGTTGTCGCGGATCGTCGCGGCGATCTCCTCGCCGAACAAGTCCTCGTAGCAGATATCGGCCATCACCGGCTGGTTGTGAACGAGGAACGGCTTCTGCACCGGTGCGCCGCGCGCGAAGTCGCCGAGCGGCATCTTCATCAGGTCGACGAACCAGCGGAAGCCCCACGGAATGAACTCGCCGAACGGGACGAGATGGTGCTTGTCGTAGTGGTAGATGTCGCGCGAATGCGGCGTCACGCCATACAGGCTGTTCGTGTAGTCGACGTAATGGCCGTCCGGCGTCACCGATGCGCCGACCGCGCCGAACAGCACGGCCGAGCCCGTCGTGTCGCTGAACTTGCGGATCGCGACGGCGAACGGCTCGGGCAGCTCCTGGATCATCACCGCGATCGCGGTTTCCGGCGTGACGATCAGGTCGGCCGGCTTCTCGACGATCATCTGCGTGTACATCTTGATCGCCGCGTCGATGCCTTCCTGCTCGAACTTGATGTCCTGCTTCACGTTGCCCTGCAGCAGCCGCACCGTGAGCGGCGCGTTCGCGGGCACGGTCCAGCTCGCCTGCGACAGCCCGATGCCGAGCGCCGCCAGCGCGACCGCCAGCATGGCCGGCGCGGCCGCCCGGATCGCGGGCGCGCGTGCAGCGCCGGGAGCACCAAGCTCGGCGGTGCGCGGCCGGCGCGCGGCGACGAGCGCCTGCACGGCCAGCGCGGCGAACAGCGCGAGCACCCATGCGATCCCGTACACGCCGACGACCGGCGCGAACCCGGCGAGCGGCCCGTCGACCTGCGCGTAACCGCTCGCGAGCCACGGAAAGCCGGTGAACACGGTGCCGCGCAGCCATTCGCCGAGCGCCCATGCGCTCGCGAACGCGAACGCGCCGTGCCACGTCGGCGCGAACGGCCGCGGGTCGGGCGCGCGGCGATGCCACGCGTGGCCCGCGCAAAACGACCACAACGCGGCCGAAAACGCCGGGTACAGCGACAGGTACAGCGCGAACAGCACCAGCGCGCCGCCCGCGAGCGGCGCGGCCATCTCGCCGTACACGTGCATGCTGATGTACAGCCACCAGATGCCGCTGATGAAGTTGCCGAACCCGAATGCGCCGCCGGTGAGCGCGGCGCCGCGCCAGCTCGACGTGCGCGTGAGCTGCGCGAAGAACCAGACGAATACGGCGAGCTGCAGCCAGCCGCCGTGCGGCGTCGGCGCGAAGCTGAGCGTATTGGCCGCGCCGGCGAGCAGCGCGGCCGGATAGTGCCAGCGCGGCAGCGCGCGCCCGGGGGCGGGCGCGAGGAGGCCGCCAGCCGGGCGGGACGGGATCGGATCGTCCATGTGAAGCGAAAGAGGGCGAGCGGTTGAGGAAGGCGCGGCCGGCGCGGCCGGTCAGGTCAGTCGTCGTGCGAGGTTTCGGCGCGCCGGCTCGCGAGCGGGTTGCGGCGCACCAGCAGCACGTGGACCTGCCGCGCATCGCCGCGCTGGATCTCGAACACGAGGTTGCCGAGCTGCAGCTTCTCGCCGCGATGCGGCACGCGGCCGAAATGATGGGTGATCAGCCCGCCGATCGTGTCGACCTCGTCGTCCGGGAAGTCGGTGCCGAAGGTCTCGTTGAACTGTTCGATCTCGGTGAGCGCGCGCACGCGGTAGCGGCCGTCGGGCGCCGAGATGATGTTGCCGGCCTCTTCGTCGAAGTCGTATTCGTCCTCGATGTCGCCGACGATCTGCTCGAGCACGTCCTCGATCGTGATCAGGCCCGCGACGCCGCCGTATTCGTCGACGACGATCGCCAGATGATTGCGGTTCACGCGGAAGTCGTGCAGCAGCACGTTCAGGCGCTTCGATTCGGGGATGAACACCGCCGGGCGCAGCATGCCGCGCACGTCGAATTCTTCCTCGGCGTAAAAGCGCAGCAGATCCTTCGCGAGCAGCACGCCGATCACGTTGTCGCGGTTCTCCTCGAACACCGGATAGCGCGAGTGCGCCTTCTCGAGGACGAACGGGATGAAATCTTCGGGCTTGTCGGTGATGTTGATCGCGTCCATCTGCGCACGCGGCACCATGATGTCGCGCGCACACAGGTCGGACACCTGGAACACCCCCTCGATCATCGACAGCGAATCGGCGTCGATCAGGTTGCGTTCGTGCGCATCCTGGAGGATTTCCAGCAGTTCCGTCCGGGATTCCGGCTCGGGCGAGATGAAGTCGGTCAGGCGCTCGAGCAGCGAGCGCTTTTCTTGCGGTTTGTCGATTGGCTTACGACTGGGATACGAATCGTTCATGGTGGTGCGCCCGGATCATGCCGGGGCGCGCGGTCACGGAGTAGGGAAGGATACACCAAGGGCATGGCGCGGCCGTGTCACCGGCCGTCCGGCCAGGCCGGGCGGCCCGCGCGTCGGCCGGGACTCGACCGCGCGCGGCACGGCGGCCCTGCTTCGGGTCCATCCTATCTCAGAAAGGGCCGGCAGCGCAGCGAAGGCAAAAATACCCGGGCGGGAGCGGGTGCGGCCGGCGGCCCGAGGCCCGAGGCCCGAGGCCCGAGGCCCGAGGCCCGCGCGGCGGCATTTCGTCGCGCCGGCCCGGCGGGCGCCGCGTCAGAAGCGCATGCCGGCCGAGCAGCCGCCCGCGGCCGCGCCGTTGGTCGCGGCGCCGCCGCAGCCGAACATTCCGCAGCCCGACACCGCGA
Source organism: Burkholderia vietnamiensis LMG 10929 (assembly GCF_000959445.1). Lineage (NCBI taxonomy): Bacteria > Pseudomonadati > Pseudomonadota > Betaproteobacteria > Burkholderiales > Burkholderiaceae > Burkholderia > Burkholderia vietnamiensis. The sequence continues at coordinate 1,306,108 of NZ_CP009631.1, forward strand.
CGCTCGCGGCGATCAGCAGCGCGGCGACGATGCAGCGCGATCTGGTTGACGGTTTCATCGTGGCCATCCTGGTTCGAATGCAGGGGCGCGGCGGCGCGCTCGCCCGGCGCGGACCGGCGTGCGGCGCCTCACCGGCATCGCGAGAGCAGCGCTTCCAGCGCGCGATCGGGGATGCCGCTCGCGCGCAGCGCGTCGACGGTGCGGCTCACGTAATCGAGCGTCGTGCCGTAGCGGCCCGCCGCGCTGTCGAACACCGCCTTCACGACGGGGTCGGGCAGCTTGCCCGTGTAGGTGGGCGCGTCGCGGCGCATCACGAACGCGAGCGCCTGCACGCGTTCGCCGGTCTCGAGCGAGCACGGCAGCCAAGCGGGCCGGTACGAGCCCATCGGCATTTCGCGTTTCCACAACGTCTCGAGATGCGGCTGGGCGGTCGGGCCCGCGATCCGGAATGCGATGCCCGCGCAGGAGCCGCCGCGATCGAGCGCGAGCACGAGGCCCGGATGCTCGGGCGTGCCGCGGTTCACGCGCGACCACAAATAGAGCCCGCGGTGATAGCCGTGCACCTTGCCGCGCACGGCGGCGACCGTCGGCAGCCCGGGGTTCCAGATCAGCGACCCATAGCCGAACAGCCACAGGTCTTGCCGGCCGTCCCAATCGCGCATCGTGTGCGCGAGCGACGCGGCGAGTTCCTCTTCCGTCAGCAGCCGGCCCTCGCCGATCGACGGCGGGTAGGCGGGCGGCAGCAGCGCGGCGTGGTGCATGGTGCGGACGGCGTTTACTGGTACGGGTTCGGGAAGCCCAGCTTCGCGAGAATGTCGATTTCGAGCGCTTCCATTTCGGCGGCGTCAGCGTCGCTCGTCTCGTGGTCGTAGCCTTGCGCGTGCAGCGCGCCGTGGACCAGCAGGTGCGCGTAGTGGGCCGCGAGCGGCTTGTTCTGCTCGCGCGCTTCCTTTTCGACGACCGGGCAGCACAGCACCAGATCGCCGATCACGGTGCCGTCCGGCGCCGGATCGTAGGCGAACGTCAACACGTTGGTCGGATAGTCCTTGTGGCGATAGCCGGCGTTCAGCGTGCGGCCTTCTTCCTCGCCGACGAAGCGCACGGTGAGCTGCGCGCTCGCGAACAGCGCCGGCTCGATCCATTCGGCGATCAGCTTGCGCTTCGGCAGCGTCTTGCGCAGCTCGGCGGTGATTTCGTCGCCGTATTGCACGGACAGTTCGAACTCCAGTTCGCGGCCGCCTTCATCCATTTCTTCGTCGCGCGGCGCGAGTTCGGCGCCGACGTGCAGCGTCACGCTGTCGTAGTGCTCGGGCTGCAGCGCGAGCTTCGCGCGCATGGTCGGATCGTTGTGCTGAGCGACGATCGCGACGGCCGCGTCGCCCGAGCTGCCCGACAGGTCGAACATCAGGCTGCGGCCATCCGGGAAGTCGATTCGCAGCCCTTGCGCGTTGACGCTCCGGGCCTTGCCCTTCGCATCGAACAGGGAAACACGGGGGGATTCTGGCGCGGCAGACTGCGCGCGCCCGGACTTGCGAGAACGGGATGATTTCATGACTGGGGCGGCGATTGGAACGCGTTGAGGATACACCAAACGGCCGATCGCACCCGAATGCGCCGCGTCCGGACGCGGGTGAAAAAATGCCCGGCGCGCCGTCGGGCGGGCCGGGCCGGTGGCTGCTGCGGCGCGCGGGCGCCGCAGCAGCGTCACGCGTCGTCAGGCGTCCTCATGCGTCCTTGTGTTGCGCGTGGAAGTCGTCGTACGCCTCGACGATGCGCGCGACGAGCGGATGGCGCACGACGTCCGCGCTCGTGAAGCGCGTGAGCGCGATCCCGCGCACGTCGCCGAGCACCTGCTGCGCCTCGACGAGCCCGCTCTTGTGTCCGCGCGGCAGGTCGACCTGGCTCGTGTCGCCGGTGACGACGGCCTTCGAGCCGAAGCCGATCCGCGTGAGGAACATCTTCATCTGCTCGGGCGTCGTGTTTTGCGCCTCGTCGAGGATGATGAACGCGTGGTTCAGCGTGCGTCCGCGCATGTACGCGAGCGGCGCGATCTCGATCATCTGGCGCTCGAACATCTTCGCGGTCTTGTCGAAGCCGAGCAGGTCGTACAGCGCGTCGTACAGCGGCCGCAGATACGGGTCGACCTTCTGCGCGAGGTCGCCCGGCAGGAAGCCGAGCCGCTCGCCGGCCTCGACGGCCGGGCGCGTCAGCACGATCCGCTTGACCTGGTCGCGCTCGAGCGCGTCGACCGCGCATGCAACCGCGAGGTAGGTCTTGCCCGTGCCGGCCGGTCCGATGCCGAACGTCACGTCGTGCTGCAGGATCTGCTTCAGGTATTCGCGCTGCGCGGGCGTGCGGCCGCGCAGGTCGGCGCGCCGCGTGTACAGCTTCGGCGCGGGCTCCTCGTCGGGCGCGGCGTCGTCGAGCGCCGCCGCCGGTTCGTCGAACGGATGGTCGGGATCGCCGCGAAAGCGCACGTCGACCGTGTGCTGCCGGCCGTTGCCGGCGGTGTGACGCACTTCGACCAGCGCGAGCTGGATGTCGTCGACCGACAGCGGATCGCGGGCGCGGTTGTAGAAGTTCTCGAGCGCCGCGAGTGCGAGCTTCGCGCCGCGGCCGCGGATCGTGATCCGGTGGCCGCGCCGCGCGAGCGTCACGTCGAGCGCCTGTTCGATCTGCCGCAGATTCTCGTCGAGCGGGCCGCAGAGGTTCGCGAGGCGCGCGTTGTCGTCGCGCGGTGCGGTGAATTCCAGTGCTTGGACGGTCTTCAAAGTAGCGTCGGGCTCCTGTGGAACGTCAGTCGGTCAGTGGGTGGCCGCGCTCGCGTCGTCGCTCACGAGCAGCAGCTCGCCGCGCAGCGAGTGCGGGTACGCATGGTTGATCTTCACGTCGATCATCTGGCCGATCAGGCGCGGGTGCGATGCGAGCGGTGCCGGGAAGTTCACCACGCGGTTGTTCTCGGTGCGGCCCGACAGCTCGTTCGGATCCTTGCGCGACGGGCCTTCGACGAGAATGCGCTCGACCTTGCCGACCATCGACTGGCTGATGCGCGCGACGTTCTCCTCGATGGTCGCCTGCAGATGTTGCAGGCGTTTGAGCTTGACCTCGCGCGGCGTGTCGTCGTGCAGGTTGGCGGCCGGCGTGCCGGGCCGCGGGCTGTAGATGAACGAGAAGCTGGTGTCGTAGCTCATCTCGTGGACGAGCGCCATCATCTTGTCGAAGTCGTCTTCGGTCTCGCCGGGGAAGCCGACGATCATGTCGGTCGACAGCGACAGGTCGGGGCGGATCGCACGCAGCTTGCGGATCACCGACTTGTATTCGAGCACCGTGTAGCCGCGTTTCATCGCCATCAGGATCCGGTCGGAGCCGTGCTGGACCGGCAGGTGCAGGTGGCTCACGAGCTTCGGCACCTTCGCGTAGGTGTCGATCAGGCGCTGCGTGAACTCCTTCGGATGCGACGTCGTGTAGCGGATCCGCTCGATGCCCGGAATGTCGGCGACGTATTCGATCAGCGTCGCGAAATCGGCGATGTCGGCCGAGCCGGCGCTCAGCGCGCCGCGGTACGCGTTCACGTTCTGGCCGAGCAGCGTCACTTCGCGCACGCCCTGATCGGCGAGGCCGGCCACTTCGGTCAGCACGTCGTCGAGCGGGCGCGACACTTCATCGCCGCGCGTGTACGGGACCACGCAGTAGCTGCAGTACTTCGAGCAGCCTTCCATGATCGACACGAACGCGCTCGGGCCTTCGACGCGCGCGGGCGGCAGATGGTCGAACTTCTCGATCTCGGGGAACGTGATGTCGACCTGCGCGCGGCCGCTCGCGCGGCGCGCGTCGATCATCTGCGGCAGGCGGTGCAATGTTTGCGGGCCGAACACGAGGTCGACGTACGGCGCGCGCGACACGATCGATGCACCTTCCTGGCTCGCGACGCAGCCGCCGACGCCGATCAGCAGGCCGGGCTTCGCTTCCTTCAGCTCGCGCACGCGGCCGAGATCGGAGAACACCTTTTCCTGCGCCTTCTCGCGCACCGAGCACGTGTTGAACAGGATGATGTCCGCGTCTTCGGGCGTGTCGGTCTTCTCGAGGCCTTCGGCCGCATTCAGCACGTCCACCATCTTGTCCGAGTCGTACTCGTTCATCTGGCAGCCGAAGGTCTTTACGTAAACTTTCTTGGTCATGGGGTTCGCCGTTCGCAGTGGTTGACCTGGGGGCGTCGTCAAGGGTGAATCGGGACGGCCGCGCGCTGCATGCACGCTGCATGATATGGCGCGCATGGGACAGGACAGGCCGTCGGGAAAGCTTTCCATTATAGCTTTTCGCGGCCCGCCGGACCGGTGGCCGGTTGCGGGCGCGCGCCGCCGTGCCGGTGCGTTCCGGCCCCTTGCTGGCCCCATCCCGGCAAGGGGCGAGCACAGACGTCGCGCGGAACACCCATTGCGCCGCGCTGCTGATAACGGTGTGAAGATAACTTCGTTTGCCCGCTCCGGGCCCGGTGATAGCGTGTCGATACGCGCCGTGCATGGCGCACTCCGATTCCGGCTTACCCCATTGCAGGGCCGCATCGCGGCCCGGAGGTCATGCTATGTCTACACCCCTGGCGCTGGTGCGCGACGTGTCTTCGTTCGAGTCCGGCGACGCCGCCGGCGCGCGGACGTCCGCTTCGCTCGACGCGCTCGAGCACGTCGTCGGCGTGAATCTCGCGCGCCTGCGTGCCGAGCGGCAACTGTCGCTCGATGCGCTCGCGCGGTTGTCCGGCGTGTCGCGCGCGATGCTCGCGCAGATCGAATCCGCGCGCAGCGTGCCGTCGATCAAGGTTCTCTGCAAGATCGCCGCGGCCCTGAAGGTGTCGGTCGCCGCGTTCCTGCGCCGTCACGCGGTGAACGGCTTCGAGCATCTGGCGGCCGAGCGCGCGGTGCGCGTCGTCAGCTCGAACGGCCGCTTTTCCGCGCGCGCGCTGTATCCGGAAGGCGAACCGGCCGCGGCCGAGTTCCACGAGCTGCGCATCGCGCCGCTGCATACGGAGCCTGGCACGCCGCGTGCGCCCGGCACGACGATCAATCTGGTGGTCAGCGAGGGCACGCTCGAAGTCAGCGTGCATGACCGTCGCCAGCTGCTCGCGACCGGCGACGCGATCGTGTTCGACGCCGACCAGCCGTACAGCCTGCGCAACCCCGGCGACAGCGATGCGCGCGCGTTCCGCGTGACGGTCGGCCCCGAGGCGCCGCCGCGCTGGCACGTGCGCGATGCGGCCGCGGCCGGCTCGGCGGCCGGCTGATTGCGCGCGAACGCCGCGATTGCCGCGGCGGGCGTCGGGCCGTAGCGGCGACTTCGTTAGACGGTGTCGCCGGTAAGGGTATAGCCGCGGTTCGCTGCGCGGCGTTTGCAGCTGAGGTATGCTTTGCCCGCTGGTTCCGGGATCGATGTCCCGGCCGGCAATCAGTGCGTCTTCAGGGCGGGGCGAAATTCCCCACCGGCGGTAGGCTGGCGAAAGCCGGCGAGCCCGCGAGCGCCCGCGCAGCTGCGCGGGGTCAGCAGATCTGGTCGAATGCCAGAGCCGACGGTCATAGTCCGGATGAGAGAAGATGTGCAGATAGTCATGTCCGTCAGGGCCGCTTCGCCGTGCGTGCGTAGCGGATTGTCGTTCTGTCTGTTTGCAATGCCCTGAAACGTTTTTCGCCCAAATCGTAATTGCGAGGAGCGTTTCACATGTCCTTCAAGTCCGTTTCGTCGGCACCCGCCGACGCCTTTGCCGATCTCCCGTTGCTCGAATCCGAACCGGTGCCGCCGCGCATCGCCGCCGCGCTCGACGCGTTGCGCGCGGGCCGCGCGGTCGTGTTGCAGGACGATCACGACCGTGAGAACGAGGCCGATCTGATCGTCGCCGCCGAGCGCATCACGCCCGAGACGATGGCGCTGCTGATCCGCGAGTGCAGCGGCATCGTGTGCCTGTGCCTGACCGACGACAAGGTCCGCGCGCTCGAGCTGCCGCCGATGGTGCAGACCAACGAGAGCCGCAACGGCACCGCGTTCACCGTGTCGATCGAGGCGCGCGAAGGCGTGCATACCGGCGTGTCCGCGGCCGACCGCGTGACGACGATCCGCGCGGCGATCGCCGACGATGCGAAGCCGTACGACATCGTCCGCCCCGGCCATGTGTTCCCGTTGCGTGCGCAACCGGGCGGCGTGCTCGCGCGCCGCGGTCACACCGAAGGGACGATCGATCTGTCGATCCTCGCGGGCCTGAGGCCGGCCGGCGTGCTGTGCGAGCTGATGAACCCGGACGGCACGATGACGCGCGGCGACGACGTCGAGCGCTTCGCGCAGCAGCACGGGCTGCCGATGCTGACGATCGCCGAACTCGTGGAATTCCGCGAGGCGCTGGCGGCCGCGCGCGAGCGCTGCTGCGAGCCGGCCTGAGCGTGGCGCACGGGCGCGTCGTTGCGCCCGGCGCACCGCGTGCGCGCAGCCGCGCGCACCAGTCGATTTATCGCGCGGCGGCCAACCGTCAGGACTGCACGTCGCCGAATTCGCCGCGTACGCCGGCCGCGACGAGCGCCGGCAGTTCGTCCATCCGGCGCATGATGCGCGTGATGCCCATCGCGCGCAGCGCGTCCGCGTAGTTGTCCGGGATGTGGCTCGCGCCGACGAACGCGATCGTCTTCATGCCGGCCGCGCGCGCCGCGTTCAGTCCCGACACGCTGTCCTCGACGACGACGCAGCGCGTCGGCTCGACGCCGAGCGTCTGCGCCGCATGCAGATAGACGTCGGGGTAGGGCTTCGGTCGCGCGACCTGCTCGGAGCTGAACACGCGATCGCCGAAGATCTCGGTGAGTGCCGCGCGCTTGAGCGAGCTGCGCACGCGCACGAGCCGGCTGTTCGATACCACCGCGGCCGGCAGGCCGACCTGCATCAACGCGTCGCGCACGCCGGTGATCGGCGCGAGCGATTGCGCGAGACCGGTCTCGATGTTGTGCTCGACGGTTTCGATGAAGTTCTCCGGCATCCTGATCCCGAACCGCGCTTCGAGCCCCGCGAGAAAGCGTGACGTCTGCTGGCCGAAGGCCGACTTTGCAGCGTCTTCGAAATCGAGGTGGGGGAACGTGGCGGACAGCGTGTCGAACAGGACGCGGTCGGCGATGACTTCGCTGTCGACGAGCACGCCGTCGCAGTCGCAGATAAGGTGATCGAGCATGATGAAGAAGATGCGGGGTGTCGGCGACGCCGAACGTGCCGCCATGATACGTGTTTTCGCGATGCGGCCAGCGGGCTTGGGGGATGTGCCGGCGGCGTGCGGCTGACAGATTCGGCTTCGGTGCAGATGATTGGCGACTGCGGCGAGCGGCGTCGGCTGGGTGCCGGCATGCGGGGGCGGGCCTGGCGTCGCTGCGCATGCGAGGCCGCCGTGGCGCGACGCGGCTCGCCCTCGCAATGCCGGGCGCGAGGCAGGCCAGATTCGGCTTCGAGGTAGATGAACGGCTGCCGCGGCGGGTGGCTTCGGCCGGGTGTCGGCATGCGTGAACGGGATGCGCGTTGACGAGCATGCGGAACCGCCGTGACGCGACGCGGTTCGCCACCGGCGATGCTGGCCGCAGGCAGCGGCGGCAGCAGCGGGCGTCACCGGCGCACTGCGCCGTGACGCCGCGTGAGGAGTTCATGAAGCGCGCGACGGCGGCCGCCGCGCGCCGTTTCGAAACCGCCAACCGCCAACCGCCGCCGCCGCCGCGCTCAGGCCATCGCGTGCAGGCGCAGATACAGGCCGGCAGCCGCGGCGCCGCCGAGCAGCGGGCCGATCACCGGCACCCACGCGTAGCGCCAGTCGCTGTCGCGCTTGCCGGGAATCGGCAGCAGCGCGTGCATGATGCGCGGCGACAGGTCGCGCGCCGGGCTCATCGCATAGCCGGTCGGGCCGCCGAGCGAGATGCCGATGCCGAGCACCAGCAGGCCGACGGGCAGCGCGTCGAGCGCGCCGAGGCCGACCTGCGGCGACGCAAGGTACAGCACGCCGAGGATCAGCACGAACGTGCAGATCGCTTCGGTCAGCACGTTGTGCGTGGTGCTGCGGATCGCGGGCGCCGTGCAGAACACCGCGAGCTTCAGGTCCGCGTCGGCTTCGTTCGCGAAGTGCTGGCGATACGCGAGCCACACGAGCAGCGCGCCGGCCATCCCGCCGAGCATCTGCGCGATGACGTAGCCGGCGACCTTCGACCACGCGAACTTGCCCGCCAGCGCGAGACTGATCGTGACGATCGGATTCAGGTGCGCGCCGCTGAACGACGCGGTCACGTAGACGGCGACGAACACCGCCATCGCCCAGCCCATCACGATGACGATCAGGTCCGCGCCTTTGCCCTTGGTCTTCGCAAGCAGCACGTTTGCGACCGCGCCGTTGCCGAGCAGCACGAGGATCGCCGTGCCGATGAATTCCGCAATATAAGGTGACATGTTGTCTCTCTTGGAGTGCGGCGGACTCGCGCATTGCGCGGCCCGCCGGTGTTGTTGTATTTCGTTTGGACGTGTTGCGGCCAGCGCCGCGCTTACTGCGTGTCGTCGGCCCACGCCTTGGCCGCGCGCACCGCGCGCTGCCAGCCTGCCATGCACTGCTTGACCTGCTCCTTCGGCATCGACGGCGAGAAGCGGCGATCGAGCTGCCACTGGCTGCGCACTTCGTCGAGGTTCTTCCAGTAGCCGATCGCGAGGCCCGCGAGGTAGGCCGCGCCGAGCGCGGTCGTCTCGGTGATCTGCGGACGCACCGCGTCGACGCCGAGCAGATCGGCCTGGAACTGCATCAGCAGGTTGTTCGCGCTCGCGCCGCCGTCGACGCGCAGCTCGCCGATGCTGATCCCCGAGTCGGCTTCCATCGCGGCCAGCACGTCGAGCGACTGATACGCGATCGCGTCGAGCGCCGCGCGCGCGAGATGGGCGGACGTCGTGCCGCGCGTGACGCCGAACACCGAGCCGCGCGCGCGGGCATTCCAGTGCGGTGCGCCGAGGCCCGCGAACGCCGGCACCAGATAGACGCCGTCGGTATGCGGCACGCGCGCGGCCAGCGCTTCGATTTCGGCGGCCGTCTTGATGATGCCCATCCCGTCGCGCAGCCATTGCACGACCGCGCCCGCGATGAAGATGCTGCCTTCGAGCGCGTACTGCACGTCGTCGCCGATCTGCCAGGCGATCGTCGTGACGAGGTTGTTCCTCGACTCGATCGGCTTGTCGCCGGTGTTCATCATCAGGAAGCAGCCGGTGCCGTAGGTGTTCTTGACCATGCCCGAGGTCGTGCACATCTGGCCGAACAGCGCCGCGTGCTGGTCGCCCGCGATGCCCGCGAGCGGAATCTTCGACGCGAACACCGTCGTCTTCGTATGGCCGTAGATTTCCGACGAAGCCTTCACTTCCGGCAGCATGCTGCGCGGGATGTCGAGCAGCTCGAGCAGCTCGCTGTCCCACTCGCGCGTGTGAATGTTGAACAGCATCGTGCGCGATGCGTTCGTCACGTCGGTCACGTGCAGCTCGTGCTTCGTGAAGTTCCACACGAGCCAGCTGTCGACCGTGCCGAACGCGAGCTTGCCCTGGCGCGCCTTGTCGCGCGCGCCCGGCACGTTGTCGAGAATCCAGCGGATCTTGGTCGCGGAGAAGTACGAGTCGATCGGCAGGCCGGTCTTCGCGCGCACCTTCGCCTCGAGGCCCTGCTGCTTGAGCGAATCGCAGAAGTCGGCGGTGCGGCGGTCCTGCCACACGATCGCGTTGTAGACCGGCTGGCCGGTTTCGCGATCCCAGACGATGGTCGTCTCGCGCTGGTTGGTGATGCCGATCGCCGCGATCGACGTGCCGTTCAGGCCCGTGCGCGTGACGGCTTCGGCGGCGACGCCGGCTTGCGTCGACCAGATTTCCTGCGGGTCGTGCTCGACCCAGCCGGGTTGCGGGTAGATCTGTTCGAATTCCTTCTGGGCGATCGAAACGATGTTGCCCTGGCGATCGAACAGCATTGCGCGGGAGCTCGTCGTGCCCTGGTCAAGCGCGAGGATGTACTGGTCCTGCATGTCTCTCATCTCCATCCGTGGATCGGCGTAGTTGTGATGCGCGCCGCATATTACGCGGCGCGTCGGTGAATCGACATCGGTAAGGCCACTGCAAATGCAAACTGCAACTGCAAACGGGTCAGGCGTGCGGCGCGTGTGCGGCGGTGAACCACGCGTCGAGCGCGGCCGTCACCGCGTCGAGCGTGCCGGGCGCGACGTGCAGGCCGAGCTTCGAGCGGCGCCACAGCACGTCCTGCGCGCAGGTGGCCCACTCGACGTCGCGCAGGTAGCGCAGCTCCGCGTCGAACAGGTCCGGTGCGACTTCGGCGCCGAGCTCGGCGAGCGACTGCGCGCCGTCGAGCATGCGCTCCGCGCGTGTGCCGTACGCGCGCGCATAGCGGCGCGCGAGCGCGGCGGGCAGCCACGGGTGGCGTGTCGCGAACGCGTCGGCGAACGCGTCGAACTTCGCGTCGGGGATGTCGCCGCCGGGCAGCGGCGCGCCGGCCGTCCACGTCGGCGCGTCGCGGCCGAGCGCGCGGCACAGCATGTCGCCGGCTTCCTCCGCGAGCTTGCGGAAGGTCGTGATCTTGCCGCCGAACACCGACAGCAGCGGCGCGCCGGCGCCGTCGTCCATCTCCAGCCGGTAGTCGCGCGTGACGGCCGACGCGTTCGCCGCGTTTTCGTCTTCGAGCAGCGGGCGCACGCCCGAATAGGTCCAGTGCACGTCGGCCGGCGAGATCTTGCGTTTGAAATAGCGATTGATCGACTCGCACAGATACTGCGTCTCGTCGCGATCGATCGCGACCTTCGCGGGATCGCTCGTGTATTCGACGTCGGTCGTGCCGATCAGCGTGAAGTCGTGTTCGTACGGGATCGCGAAGATGATCCGCTTGTCCGGATTCTGGAAGATGTACGCGTGGTCGTGCTCGAACAGGCGGCGCGTGATGATGTGGCTGCCCTTCACGAGCCGCACGCTGTGATGCGCGCCGCGGCCCAGCGCGCCGTGCAGCACCTCGCCGACCCACGGGCCGGCCGCGTTCGCGACCGCGCGGGCGTGGACGACGCGCATCGAGCCGTCGGCAAGCTGGAGCCGCGCTTCCCATGCGTCGCCGACGCGCTGCGCCGACACGAGCTTGGTGCGCGTGAGGATCTCGGCGCCGCGCTCCTGCGCGTCGAGCGCGTTCAGCACCACGAGACGCGCGTCGTCGACCCAGCCGTCCGAATAGACGAAGCCGCGCTTGATCGAGTCGATCAGCGGCGCGCCGGCCGCGTGGCGGCGCATGTCGATGCCGCGCGAGCCGGGCAGCAGCTCGCGTTTCGCGAGGTGATCGTAGAGAAACAGGCCGACGCGGATCAGCCACGCCGGCCGCAGGTTCGGCATATGCGGCATCACGAAGCGCAGCGGCCACATGATGTGCGGCGCCGCGCGCAGCAGCGTTTCACGCTCTTGCAGCGCCTTGCGGACGAGGCCGAACTCGTTGTATTCGAGGTAGCGCAGGCCGCCGTGAATCAGCTTCGTGCTGCACGACGACGTGTGCGACGCCAGGTCGTCCTGCTCGCAAAGCAGCACCGACAGGCCGCGGCCCGCCGCATCGCGCGCGATGCCGGCGCCGTTGATGCCGCCGCCGACGACGAGCAGATCGTAGCGATTCGGTTGTGTCACCTGCTGTCCTTATCGTCTGATGGAAATTGGCGAACATGAAATGTTCGAATTCGAAATTTAACGAACGGAATCGAAAAAGTAAAGTTCGAAAAAGCGGGCCAGTGGCGCGCGGCGCGACCGCGGGCGATACTGACGCAATCGACCGTTTCGCGAGGTGAATCATGCGTATTGGGATGTGGGCGGGCGCGTGCGCCGTGTTGCTGGCGGGGTGCGGCGTCGGTGTGCCGCCGCTGGCGGGCAACTGGCGCGCGCCGTCGTTCGTCGACCTGGAGACGAGCTGCGGCGGCGCCGCGCGCGATTGGGGCGACGACGCGGTGCCGGTCTATTCGACGCTGTACGACGCGTACGTGGCGAAACGCTATCGGGGGCTGACGGAAACGAACTATTGTGCGTTCGTAAACGAACTTTCAGCGCGCTACGCGGCGCCGAACTCGGCGCAGCGTGCCGCGTGGATCGCGTATTTCAACGGCGCACGCGCGCAGGCCATCAGTTGGCGCGCGACGGTCGATCCGACGCTGCGCGGCGGCTGACGCGCGAACGCACGAAGGGCGGCAGGGAGGCGGAAAGCGGCGCGGCCGGGAATCCGGCCGGCGCGCGGGTCATCTGGAACGGCGGTGCGGCGGGCGCTTCATGAATAGCGGTATTTGATGGATCGCAGCGCGGCGTCGCCGGTTTCGGTCACGCAATATCGGCGTCCCGATCCCAGGCCTTCCAGCCGGACGAGTTGCTGTTCGAGCAGCGCGTCGAGTTCATCGCGCTCCATGTCGCCCTGGTCGGGGGCGTCCTTCACAAGCAATAGCGTGGCGAATTCATGCGGACTCAGCATCGTTCTCTCCATGGCAACCGGTCTGCCCGCGCGGCTGGCGTGAACGCCGGTGCGCGATACCCCGCGGGTAGGGCTTGGGGGGAAAAGCTGCATTCGCCGGCCGGGATGTCGCATATGCGCTGCCAGGAGCGGATCGTGCGACGGGCCGGGGAACTGGAGTCTAGTCGAGCGTGCGGGCAACGACAAATCGTGCCCCGTTAATTTTCCGTTTGACACAGGCGCGCGCCGCAAGCGGTTCGGCCGGCGCGCGAACTTCTTGATTTCACTTGAAGTTTCGCGTGCGGTGCAGCATCGCGGCGGTCATTCGGCGACGTACACCTGGGTGCCGGCGGCGGCCACCGTGTCGGTCATCTCGGGCGGCAGCGGCTTGTCGGTGAACAGCGCGTGCACCTGGCTCAGGTGCCCCTGGCGCACCAGCGCGGGACGGCCGACCTTCGAATGATCGGCGACCAGGTAGACGGTGCGCGCATGCTGCATGATCGCCTCGGCCACGCGCACCTCGCGCGTGTCGAAGTCGCGCAGCGTGCCGTCGGCCTCGATCGCCGACGTGCCGATGATCGCGTAGTCGACCTTGAACTGGCGGATGAAGTCGATCGCGAGCTCGCCGACGATCCCCTTGTCCCACGGCCGCACGATGCCGCCCGTGATCAGCACCTCGCAGTCGGGGTAGCCGCTCATCATCGACGCGACGTTCAGGTTGTTCGTGATCACGTGCAGGCCGTGATGGCGATTCAGCGCGCGCGCGACTTCCTCGGTCGTCGTGCCGAGGTTGATGAACAGCGATGCCTGATCGGGGATGTGCGACGCGGCCAGCGCCGCGATGCGCCGCTTCTCGTCGTGGAACATCCGCTGGCGCGCGGTGTAGGAGACGTTCTCCGAGCTGGTCGGCAGGCTCGCGCCGCCGTGGTAGCGGCGCAGCAGGTTCAGGTCGGCGAGCCAGTTCACGTCGCGGCGGATCGTCTGCGGCGTGACCGCGAAGTGCGACGCGAGATCGTCGACGGTCACGAAGCCGTCGCGCTGCACCCATTCGAGCAATTCCTGCTGGCGCGCGTTGAGGGTGAGGCGGGGATCTCGGGTCATGGCTCGGCGGTCGAATCGTGGTGCGGACCGGATATTGTAAGGGCGCGAACCGCGTTCGCAGCGGCCGGCGGCGCACCACGGCCGCGGATACAGTTCGCAGGTGCATGATTTCATGTCGCAAATGAATTTGCGCGAGCACGCGGATCGCGCTGCAATGACGGACCGTTCGCGCGCGGGGCGGGGAGCTCGAGTGGGGGCCGGAACGGCGCTGGAACGGCTCGCGAGCGGAGTCCGAGCCCGAGCCGAGGCCGAACCCCGCGCCCCGCGCGCTCATCCCAGCTTCCAACGAGGTGGAACCGACATGACAGGCTTCGACTGGCACAACCCGTATCCGACGACCCGCATCCCCGTATTCGCGCGCAACGTCGTGTCGACGTCGCATCCGCTCGCCGCGCAGGCCGGGCTGCGGATGCTGTGGAAGGGCGGCAACGCCGTCGATGCGGCGCTGGCCGCCGCGGCCGCGATCACGGTGGTTGAGCCGGTGTCGTGCGGGCTCGGCGGCGACGCGTTCGCGCTCGTATGGGACGGCGAGCGGCTGTCCGGGCTGAACGCGTCGGGCGTCGCGCCGGCGGCGTGGAATCCCGACTACTTCCGCCGGCGTCACGGCGAGGATGCGCACGGCATCGCCAAGCAGCCGACGCGCGGCTGGGACACCGTCACGGTGCCGGGCGTGATCGCCGGCTGGGAAGCGCTGCACGCGAAGTTCGGCTCGCTGCCGTTCGCCGATCTGCTCGAACCGGCGATCGAGCACGCGGAGCGCGGCTATTCGGTGTCGCCGATCGTCGCGCACAAATGGGCGGCCGCCGTGCCCGAGCTGCACGCGCTGCCGGGCTTCGCCCAGACCTTCATGCCGCGCGGGCGCGCGCCGCTCGTCGGCGAGCGCATGTGCCTGCCGGACCATGCGCAGACGCTGCGCACGCTCGCCCACGACGGGCCGCGCGCGTTCTACGAAGGCGCGCTCGCCGCGCGGCTCGCGGCGTTCGCGCGCGAAGGCGGCGGCGCGCTGACCGAGGCCGACCTGCGCGCGTACCGGCCGGAATGGGTCGAGCCGATCGGCAAGCGCTTCGGCCGCCATACGGTCCACGAGATTCCGCCGAACGGGCAGGGCATCGCCGCGCTGATCGCGCTCGGCATCGCGGAGCACGTGGGCGTGACCGACTGGCCCGTCGATTCGGCCGATTCGCAGCATCTGCAGATCGAGGCGATGAAGCTCGCGTTCGCGGACGTCTATCGCTACGTCGCCGACCCGCGCGCGATGGACGTGACGCCGGCCGAGATGCTCGACGACGCGTATCTCGCCGAACGCGCGAAGCTGATCGACCGCACGCGGGCGACGCACTTCGCGGCCGGCCGCCCGCATTCGGGCGGCACGATCTACCTGTCGGCGGCGGACGAGCGCGGGATGATGGTGAGCTTCATTCAGTCCAACTACATGGGCTTCGGTTCGGGGCTCGTCGTGCCCGGCACGGGCATTGCGCTGCAGAACCGCGGGCACGGTTTCTCGATGGATCCGCGCTCGCCGAACGTGGTCGCGGGCGGCAAGCGGCCGTTCCATACGATCATCCCGGCGTTCGTCACCGAGCAGGTCGACGGGCGCACCGAGGCGGTGATGAGCTTCGGCGTGATGGGCGGCGACATGCAGCCGCAAGGCCATCTGCAGACCATCGTGCGGATGCTCGGCTACCACCAGCAGCCGCAGGCCGCGTGCTGCGCGCCGCGCTGGAAGGTCAACCGCGACTTCACGCTCGACGTCGAGGCGACGATGAACCGGCAGACCGTCGACGCGCTCGCCGCGCGCGGCCATACGATCAAGTCGGTCGACGATCCTTACATGGATTTCGGCTCCGGGCAGTTCGTCTGGCGCCTCGATCCCGACGATCCCGAGCGCGGCTACGTGGCCGCGAGCGACAGCCGCCGCGACGGCCTCGCCGCCGGTTTCTGACGGAACGCTTCCAGTCGGTGGCGGCGCCGATCCGAGGGCGATCGGCAAAACAGCCAACCAGCCGACCAGCCGACCAGCCGACCAGCCGACCAGCCGACCAGCCGACCAGCCGACCAGCCGACCAGCCGACCAGCCGGCTTGACGTGGCGCATGTCGTGGCACGTGCGGGGTTCGAAGAACCCGTCTAACGAAGCGCAACATGGCGGGTGGAACTGCGCGCGCCGGGTACGGTCAGTGGTTGAAGCACGAACATAAATCTCCGGCTAAGATGCCAGGATGGTTCGGCCGGACCAAGTCACTATAAATGCAAGCAAAACGTCGCCTGCGGGCGCCGGGCCGGTGCCGAAGGGAAGGGCCGGCGCGCCGCGCGACGACTGGGAGCGCAACACCATGCCTACTGAAACGACGCATGTCATGCCGTGGCGTATCGAGGACATCGATCTGAACCGGATCGATCGTCAGCGTGCCGCCGCGAACGAGGATCTGCTGCTGCTGTTGTGCGCGTCGTCGTTCATCGAAAGCGGCTCGGATCTCTACACGAGCAATCTGAGCGAGTTCTTCAACGACGATCCGGAAGTATCCGCGTGGCTCAACAGTGCGTGGGAGCACGAAGAATTGCAGCACGGGCGCGCGCTGAAGGCGTACATCGCGCACGTGTGGCCCGAGTTCGACTGGGATGCCGCGTTCGCGAATTTCTTCGCCGAGTATTCGAAGACCTGCTCGGTCGACGCGTTCGAGAAAACCCGCGCGCTCGAGATGGTCGCGCGCTGCGTCGTCGAGACGGGCACGGCCACGCTCTATCGCGCGATCAACGAATGCTCGGACGAGCCCGTGCTGAAGGAAATCACCGACAACATCCGCTCGGACGAAGTGCGCCACTACAAGCACTTCTTCAAGTTCTTCAAGAAGTACAACAAGCTCGAAGGAAACGGCCGGCTCGCGGTGCTCGGTGCGCTGATGCGCCGCGTGATGGAGATCAAGAACGAGGACTCCGAGATCGCGCTGCGCCACGTGTTCGCGGTGCGCTATCCCGATCGCGTCGGCGACAATCAGTACAACCGCGAGCGCGCCGCACGCATCAGCTCGCTCGTGCGGCGCAATCTGTCGGCCGACATGTGCGTGAAGATGCTGCTCAAGCCGCTCGACCTGCCCGCGAAGATCCAGCCGAGCGTCCACTATCCGCTCACCAAGATCACGCGGCACGTGTTCATGCGCTGAG
Organism: Burkholderia vietnamiensis LMG 10929; assembly: GCF_000959445.1. Classification (NCBI taxonomy): domain Bacteria; kingdom Pseudomonadati; phylum Pseudomonadota; class Betaproteobacteria; order Burkholderiales; family Burkholderiaceae; genus Burkholderia; species Burkholderia vietnamiensis. Next base: position 1,322,854 of record NZ_CP009631.1, read on the forward strand.
CCCCCGGCGCGGCCCGTCGCGCGTATGCTGTCGCCTCGTGTTTCGCTTTCCACCGGGCCCGCCATCATGACCGATACCCATCGCCACGCGCTCGAACAATGGACGTTCGACGCGTGGCCGTCGGCCGTCGTCTCGCTGTTCGACGGCACCGCGCTCGAGCGCCATGCCGACGTTGCGGCGTCGCTGCTCGTCGCGACCGACGACGGCCAGCTGCGCACGACGCTGCTGAGCGCGGGCGAGATCTTCGCACGCGACGCACACACGCTGCTGCTCGCGCTATGGCCGCAATCGCGTGCGGCGCGCGCGCTCGCGCAGCGGCGCGCGGCCGCGCTGACGCTCGTCGCCGACGGCGCGTTCTTTCAGGCACAACTGAGTATCGAACCGCTCGACGCGGATGTCGGCGGCTTGCGCGGATTCGCTGCGACGATCGCACACGGCGATGCGCAGCGGGTCGGCTATGCGCGTCTCGCGACGGGTGTCACGTTCGCGCTGGAAGGGGAGACGCGCGCCGAGGTGCTCGCGCGCTGGCAACGCCAGATCGAGCACCTGCGGCGCGCGGCCGCGCGGCTTCAGTGACCGCGCTGGCCGCTGCGCGACGAACGGTTGCGGTTCGGGTGCGCGGCATTGCCGTTGGCGGGACGTGCGCCGTTGCCGCCGCCGGCCGGGCGGCCGCCGCCGTTGGCGTTACCGCTCGCACCGCCGGCCGCGCGCGGCTTGGCCGCCTTCGCGGCCTTCGGCTGCGCGTTGGCGTCGCGCTTCGCGCCGGCCTGGCCTGAGCCGCCCGCACGCGGCTGACGATTCCCACCGCCGCCGCCACCGCCGCCACCGTTGCCGCCGCCGCGCGGCTGCTGGCCGCGACGCTGCTGGATCGGCTCCGGCTTGACGTTCGGATCGGGTTCGAAGCCCGCGATCACTTCCTGCGGAATCTCGCGCTTGATCAGCCGCTCGATGTCGCGCAGCAACTGCTTCTCGTCGACGCACACCAGCGACACCGCTTCGCCGGTCGCGCCCGCGCGGCCCGTGCGGCCGATGCGGTGCACGTAGTCTTCCGGCACGTTCGGCAGGTCGAAGTTGACGACGTGCGGCAACTGGTCGATGTCGATCCCGCGCGCGGCGATGTCGGTCGCGACGAGCACTTGCAGCGTGTTGTTCTTGAACTCGGCCAGCGCGCGCGTGCGGGCCGACTGGCTCTTGTTGCCGTGGATCGCCATCGCGCTGATGCCGTCCTTCGTCAATTGCTCGGCGAGCCGGTTGGCGCCGTGCTTGGTACGCGTGAACACGAGCACCTGGAACCAGTTGTGCTCGCGGATCAGATGCGTGAGCAGATCGCGCTTGCGATCGCGATCGACCGGGTGGATCTTCTGCGCGACGGTTTCCGCGGTCGTGTTGCGGCGTGCGACTTCGATCAGCGCCGGCGAATCGAGCAGGCTGTCGGCGAGCGCCTTGATCTCGTCGGAGAAGGTCGCCGAGAACAGCAGGTTCTGCCGCCGCGGCGGCAGCTTCGCGAGCACGCGCTTGATGTCGTGGATGAAGCCCATGTCGAGCATCCGGTCCGCTTCGTCGAGCACGAGGATGTCGAGATCCGACAGGTCGATCGTCTTCTGCTGCATGTGGTCGAGCAGACGGCCCGGCGTCGCGACGACGATGTCGACGCCGCGCTTGAGCGCGTCGATCTGCGGATTGATGCTGACGCCGCCGAACATCACGGTCGAGCGCAGCTTCACGTACTTGCTGTACGCGCGCACGCTTTCCTCGACCTGGGCGGCGAGTTCGCGCGTCGGCGTGAGGATCAGCGCGCGCACCGCACGCTTTGCGCCGCGATGCTCGGTGTAGAAGGTATGCAGCCGCTGCAGGATCGGCAGCGTGAAGCCGGCGGTCTTGCCGGTGCCGGTTTGTGCGCCGGCGAGCAGGTCGCCGCCGCCGAGGACGGCGGGGATCGCCTGCTGCTGGATCGGGGTCGGCGACGTGTAGCCGAGCTCGTTGACCGCCTTGACGAGCGGTTCGGCCAGGCCGAGAGATTCGAAAGACATAGATACCACTCTTGAGTTTTATGATCGGCGACGCCTCGCGCGGCCAGCGCGGGGAAGTGACGTCGCCAAAAGCAAAGGGGCGCGGCTGCGGTTTCCCGCAGCCGCGCCCCCGTCTGTGTCGCGCGTTATTTAGTCAAGCGGCGCGGAACGCAGGTCGCTCACCTGTTGCGGCGAGATCGGCGTACCGTTGTTGCCCCACGACATCCGGATATACGTGACGACCGCCGCGACTTCCTGGTTCGACAGCGATTGCGCGAACGGCGGCATCCCGTACGGACGCGGATTCTTGAACGTGCTCGGCGGATAGCCGCCATTCAGCACCATGCGGATCGGGTTGACTGCCGATTCCATCACGATCGAATGATTGCCCGCGAGCGGCGGATAGGCCGGCGGCTTGCCCGCGCCGTTTTCGGCGTGGCAGGTCGCGCAGTTGTCGGCGTAGATCTTCTTGCCCTGGTCGAACAGCGCGTTGCCGAACTGCTTCGACGGCTCGTATTGCATGTTCTTCGGCGCTTCAGCCTTCTGCGGGATCGACTTCAGGTACGTCGACATCGCGCGCGTATCTTCGTCGGTCATGTACTGAAGGCTGTTGTGCACGACGTCGGCCATCGGGCCGAACACCGCGCCCTGGTGCGACACGCCGGCCTGCAGCAGGTCGGACAGCTCCTGCACGTGCCAGTCGCCGAGGCCGAGTTCCTTGTCGTTCGTCAGCGACGGCGCGTACCAGTTCTGCAGCGGGATCAGGCCGCCGGCGAACGCCGCGGAGTTCACCGGGCCGCCCATCATGTTGATCGACGTGTGGCACATCGAGCAGTGGCCGAGGCCTTCGACGAGGTAGGCGCCGCGATTCCATTCGACCGACTTGGTCGGATCCGGCTTGTATTCGCCTTCCTTGAAGAACAGCGTGCGCCAGCCGATCAGCAGGTTGCGGTTGTTGAACGGGAACTTCAGTTCGTGCGGACGGCTCGGCACCGACACCGGCGCGACCGAGCGCAGGTACGCGTAGATCGCGTCCGAATCGGCACGCGTGACCTTCGTGTAGCTCGCGAACGGGAAGCCGGGGTAGAGCAGGCTGCCGTCCTTCGAACGGCCGGTGTGCATCGCGCGATAGAAGTCGTCCGACGTCCACTTGCCGATGCCGTCCTTGTCGTCCGGCGTGATGTTCGGCGTGTACATCGTGCCGAACGGCGTCGCCATCGGCAGGCCGCCGGCGAACGGCTTGCCGCCGCGCACCGTGTGGCACGCGATACAGTCGCCGACGCGCGCGAGGTATTCGCCCTTCTTGATCAGCGCGGCCTGGTCGGCCGGCGTTGCGGCGACGGCGGCAGCGCCGTGCAGCGTATCGTTGCCGGGCCACAGGACGGGCACGAGAGCGGCAGCCGCGACGATCGCGACGGCCGAGAGTGCAAACAGGGACTTGCGTTTCATTGTGTCTGTCTCCCTTGCCTTATTGCGGTTCGCTGCCGCAGGCGAGCGGAGTCTTCATCGAACGCGCCGGAGCCGGCACGGGGTTGGCGGGCGCCGGTTGTGCGGCGAGCCACGCGGTCACGGCCGTCACGTCTTCGTCGGACAGCTTCGACGCGATCTCGTGCATGCAGTCGGGCGCCTTCGCGCGACGGTTGCCCGAGCGCCATGCGCCGAGCTGTGCGCTCAGGTAATCGGCGTGCAGACCGACGAGACCCGGGATCGCCGGCTGCATGCCGGTCAGGCCCGCGCCGTGGCAGGCCACGCAGGCCGGCAGCTTGCGCGACGGATCGCCTTGCATCACGAGTTGCTTGCCGCGCGCGAGCGTGGCGGCCGGCAGCGTCGGCTTGGCCGGCGTCGGGTACGGCGGACGCTCGGCCGAGAAGTGCTCGGCGATCTCTTTCAGGTAGTCGTCGTTCAGGTACGTCAGCAGGTAGTTCATCGGCGGGTACTTGCGCCGGCCGTCACGGAAGTTGACGAGCTGGTTGTACAGGTACTCGGCCGGCTTGCCGGCAAGCCGCGGGAAGTAGTCGTTGTCGGTGCCCTGGCCGTGGACGCCGTGGCATGCGGTACAGCCGCGCACGCGCTCGGCCATCGTATCGGGTGCCTTGAGCGGCGCCTGCTGCGCGTGCGCTTGCTCCGTGGGCTTGGTCTGCGCTTGGGCAGCGCTCGTAAGGCCCGCGCCGCCGATCAACAGAACGGCGAGCAGCGGACGGAAGAGGCGTCTTGAAGACACACGAGACTCCATGTTTATTCGTCGGGGACCTGTCCGGGCTACGATCGGCTCGGCGCATGGACGGCAGGACAGCCGGGCTGCTGCGACGCGGCATTCTATCACCGATGGGTAATGACGGCTATTTGGCAAAAGGACGTCGGTTCCTGCCTGTTTGCGACTTGCGACAATTTGACGCGCTTTATATGGTCGCAGTCTGAACCGGCGTGCGCGTTGGCCGTCGAAGACCGTACACTCGCGGGTCGCGCGGCGCCGCCTCCGCCGCTGATCCAGTCATTTCTCCCGTTTCCGGATTCATCGATGACGTTCGTTACCGTGCCGTTGCCGTCTTCTCCCTGTCGTTGCACTCGCAGCCGTATCGCCCGCAGCCCGTTTCGCGGAGGTCGCGCATGACGAGGTTCGACAGTCTGTGGATCGGGCAGGTCGCGCTGGCGGCGTTGATGGACGCGACCTTCGCGATGGCGGCCGGCTCGGCGCTGCTCAAGGCGTGGCTCGGCAAGGACGGCGCGCGGCCGGTCGTCGCGCCGTCGCACCCCGCATGGCTGCGCGCGCAACATTCGCTCGTCGCGGCCGCGCTGGCGCTCGTGCTCGCCGATCTCGGCTGGCTGCTGTACGAGGCCGCGTCGATGAGCGGCACGGGGCTCGGCGGCGCATTCGGCGCGCTGCCGAAGGTGCTCGCGCAGACCCACGTCGGCTTCGCGTGGAGCGTGGCGTTCGCGGGCGCCGTCGTGCTGGCGATCGTCGCGCTTGCCAAACCGGACGGCCCGCTCGCGCACGCGGTGCTGTGGCTCGCCGTCATCGCGATCGCGGCCGGCAAGGCGTCGCTCGGCCATGCGGCCGACACGGGCGCGCTGTCGGCGGCGGTCGGCGTGCAGACGCTGCATCTGCTCGCGACCGCGGTGTGGGGCGGCCTCGTGCTGGCGGGCGGGCTCGCGGTGCTGCCGACGCTCGGCTCGTCGGTCGCGCGCGGCGCGCTGATCCGGATCGGCCAGCAGCTGTCGCGCACGTCGACGATCGCGGTGGTGTTCGTGCTCGGCACCGGCGTGCTCAACGCGCTGCGCGGGCTCGGCGGCTCGCTCGCGCCGCTCGACGGCAGCACGTGGGGGCGCGTGCTGCTGCTCAAGCTGCTGCTGGTCGCGCTCGCGCTGGTGCTCGGCGGCCTGAACCGCTTCTCCGCGTTGCCGCGGCTGCGCCGCACCGCGTCGACCGAAGACGCGCATACGTTCCGCAACATCCTGCATCTCGAGGCGCTGCTGATGATCGGCGTGTTCGTCGCGGCCGCGGTGCTGTCGTTCAGCGTGCCGGGCTTTGCGGCGCTGGGCTGACCGCAGTTCGGCGCAGCCGCGCGCGCGGCCCGCGCACGGCGCAGATGCAACGACGGCCGCCCGTTCGGGCGGCCGTCTCGAATGCGACGCGCGGCGGGCGCACCGCGCCGCGCGTGCCGCCTTGCTTCACCACTCGGCGACGCTGCCGTCGCTGTGGCGCCATACCGGGTTGCGCCAGCGGTGGCCCGTCTTCGCCATTTCGCGCACCTTCTCCTCGTTGACGTCGATGCCGAGCCCCGGCCCTTGCGGGATCGCGACGAAGCCGTCGTCGTAGCGGAACACCTCGGGATTGCGCAGATAGTCGAGCAGGTCGTTGCCCTGGTTGTAATGGATGCCGAGGCTCTGTTCCTGGATGAACGCGTTGTAGCTGACCGCATCGAGCTGCAGGCACGCGGCCAGCGCGATCGGGCCGAGCGGGCAGTGCAGCGCGAGCGCGACGTCGTAGCTTTCCGCGAGCGTCGCGATCTTGCGGCACTCGGTGATGCCGCCCGCGTGCGACGCGTCGGGCTGGATGATGTCGACGTAACCGCCCGCGAGGATGTGCTTGAAGTCCCAGCGCGAGTAGAGCCGCTCGCCGAGCGCGATCGGCGTGTTGGTCTGGTTCACGATGTCGCGCAGCGCTTCGGCGTTCTCCGACAGCACCGGCTCCTCGATGAACATCAGCTTGTACGGATCGAGCTCCTTCGCGAGCACCTTCGCCATCGGCTTGTGCACGCGGCCATGGAAGTCGACGCCGATCCCGACGTGCGGGCCGACCGCGTCGCGCACCGCCGCGACGTTCGCGATCACCTGCTCGACCTTGTCGTAGGTGTCGACGATCTGCAGCTCTTCCGAGCCGTTCATCTTCACCGCCTTGAAGCCGCGCTCGACGACCGCGCGCGCGTTGTTGGCGACGTCGCTCGGGCGGTCGCCGCCGATCCACGAATACACCTTGATGCGCTCGCGCACCTGGCCGCCGAGCAGCGCGTGCACGGGCACGCCGTGATGCTTGCCCTTGATGTCCCACAGCGCCTGATCGACGCCGGCGATCGCACTCATCGTGATCGGGCCGCCGCGGTAGAACCCGGCGCGATACATCACCTGCCAGTGATCCTCGATCAGCAGCGGGTCCTTGCCGATCAGGTAATCGGCGAGTTCCTGCACCGCGGCCTCGACCGTGTGCGCGCGTCCTTCGACGATCGGCTCGCCCCAGCCGACGATCCCTTCGTCGGTTTCGATCTTGAGGAACAGCCAGCGCGGCGGGACGACGAAGGTTTCGAGGCGGGTGATTTTCATGTCGCGAGTCTCCGAAGGAGGCCGGCGCGCCGTGCGATTGCGGTGCCGGCCGAATACATGACGGTGATCCTAGCGTAGCGTGCTAAAAAATAGTATTAATAGCACTATTGTGCAGATAGTGGGCAGTCGCCGCATTGCCCGCCCAACGGAGAACGATCATTCAACGCGACCTGCATGGACAGACGGCGTTCCGGCTTGCGACGGCGATCCTGCGCGGCGACTATCCGCCCGAATCGCTGCTGCCGCGCGAGGCGGACCTGATGGAGATGTTCGGCGTGAGCCGCACGGTGTTGCGCGAGGCGCTGCGCACGCTGACGTCGAAGGGGCTGGTCGAATCGCGGCCGAAGGTCGGCACGCGCGTGCGGCCGCGTCGCGCATGGAACCTGCTCGATGCCGACCTGCTCGACTGGTACGCGCGTGTCGCGCCGCCGATCGCGTTCGCGCTGAAGCTGCAGGAGATGCGCGAGATGATCGAGCCGCATGCGGCCGCGCTGGCCGCCCGCGCGCACGGGCCGGGCGGGTTCGACGCGATCGAGGCGGCGGTGCGCGCGATGGCGGCGGCGCGCAACGTCGACGAATGGGTGCGCGCCGACCTGCGCTTTCACATGAGCGTGCTCGAGGCCGGCGGCAACGAGCTGCTGGTGCCGCTCGGCGCGCTGATCGACCGCACGCTGGAGGCGCAGCTGCATCTGAACGCGCGGCGCGCTCACGTGTTCAACGCGTCGCTCGCCGAGCATACGGCCGTCAGCGATGCGATTCGCGGGCGCGACGAGGACGGCGCCCGTCGCGCGATGGCCGCGCTGCTCGCGGTGACGCGCGCGCGCATCGAGCGCTCGTGACGGCCGGGGCGGTCGCGCCGGCGCGCCGTCGGCGGCTGCGCGCGCTGCGTTCAGACCGATTCGTCGCGAGCGGAATGCCGGTCGGCGCGGTCATGTGACGCGTTCGTCGCGGCTGCCGCGATTGACGTCGCGGCGGCTCGCAGTACGTTGCGGCCGGCGCGGCGGCGCGCTACTGTGCTCGCTCGAGCGCATCCGCGTGACGGCGTCCCGCCGTCATGCGTCGATGCGCCGGTGCCGCTTCGGAGATCACCATGCTGTATCGCGGAAGCTGTCATTGCGGCGACGTGAAGTTCGACGCCCAAGGCGACCTGCAGGGCGTAATGGCCTGCAATTGCTCGATCTGCCGGCGCAAGGGCGCGCTGTTGTGGTTCGTGCCGCGCGCTCACGTCACGTTCTCGACGCCCGACGACAACCTCGCCACCTATACGTTCAACCAGCACATGATCCGGCATCGCTTCTGCAAGCGCTGCGGGATCCACACCTTCGCCGAGGCCACGCATCCGAACGGCACCGAGATGGTCTGCATCAACGTGCGGTGTCTCGAGGATGTCGATCCCGACGTGCTGCCGGTCACGCATTACGACGGCCGCTCGCGTTGAAGCGCGCGGCGCAGCTCGGCACCGGCGCGCGACGCGCCGCGGCCGTCACGACGGTAGCGGCTGCGGCGTTTCGGCCTGCGGTGCGTCGCCGGCCGTCCGTGTGCCAGCCGTCGCCGGCCGCTCGATCAGCGGTGCGAGCGCCGGCGCCATCGACTTCAGCAGCTGCACGGCCATCGCGCTCGTGAAGTCGTAGCGCGCCGCGTACGGCTCGTGCGCGGTCGCGGTCAGCACGCCGAAGAATCGGTCGCCCAGCACGAACACGAACGTGCCGCTGCGGTTGACCTTGCGCGATTCGATCAGCCGCGCGCCGCGTGCGTACACGTTGAAGCGCTGGTCGCCCGTCCCCGTCTTGCCGTACACCTCGAGCGTCTTGCCGTCGGGTAGCGTGAAGCCGCCCGCGAGGCGCCGTGCCGTGCCGTTCAGCACCACGTCGCGCAGCAGCGTGTGCGCCACGTTGACGATCTCCGGCGGCAGCAACGGCTGCGGTTGCGCGGCCGCGCGCACGAAGCGGGTTTCGTACGGCGTGCCCTTCGCGAAATCGAGGCGCGTGATCGTCTCGGTCGGCGCCTTTTGGCCGCCGTTCGCGATCAGCCCGATCAGCTTCGCGAGCGCGTCGGGCTGGTCGCCCGATGCCCCGATCGCGGCCGCGTACGACGGCGTGACTTCGGCGAACGGGTAGCCGAGCGCGCGCCACGCCTTCGTGATCTCTTCGTACGCGCGCAGCTCGACCATGTGGCGGATGCGCCGGTCCTGGGTTGCGTGGTAGCGCGTCTTGTAGAGCCACGAGTAGGTGTAGACGCGTGCGTCGCGGCTGTCGCGCTGCACGTCGCCGAGCGAGGCGTTCGGGTGCGCGCGCAGATAGTTGAGCGTCCACAGCGCGAGCGGATGGACGCTCGCGATGTAGCCGCGGTCGTTGAGGTTGAAGCGGTCGATCGCGTACTTCGCGTAGAGCGCGGCGAGATCGTCGTCGGACAGCGTCGCGGCCGGCGTGCCCTTCAACTGCGCGCGCATCTGCCCATCGAACCACGCGCGCGGCTCGTTCGGCGCGACGCTGCGCAGCACCGTCGCGATCTTCGCCGGCGACTTGCGCACGTCGCGCAACATCAGCGCGAGCGCGTCGTCGGGCGCCTTGCCCGCATAGCGGGTGTAGTAGCGCTTCACGTAGACCTTGCTTTCGCCGTCGACGAATTGCGCGAGGTAGTGCTTGCGCTGCTCGGGGTCGCCGAGCCACGACGACGACGGGCCGGCCGCCTTCAGCATCTCGTAGTGCACGATGTCGCGCATCAGCCGCACGAACACGAGGTTCACCGAATGCTCGAACGCCGTATGCAGCGTGAGGATGCGGCCGTTGTCGGACTTCTCGAAGTTCGAGAACACCTGCGCGCCGCCGCCCGTGTAGAACACGTCGGGGCTCGCCGAATACTTGCGCTCGACCGCCGCGTCGAGCATCGCCTGCAGCGAGCGCTCGCGCGTATGCGACAGGTAGTCGACGGCCCAGCGCGACAAGCCGTCGAGCGGATCGAGCTTCACCTGCGCGAGCTGCGCGTTCGACAGGCCGCCGTAGCGCGCATGCAGCTCGGTCACGATCTGCAGGTAGGTGATCAGCGTGCGCAGCTTCGCCGTCGAGCCGAGGTTGATGCGACCGCCGCGATTCACGTCGAACGGCTGGTTCACGCTGTCGGTCTGCACGCGCAGCAGGTTCGCGCCGTTGCGATGCTCGTACAGCGTGAAGCTGTACGTCAGGTGTGACGGATCGTCCTTCGGCGCGAGCATCTCGAAGCCGTACAGGCCGGCGGCCTGCGCGCCGTCGCGCGTCGACGCCTGCGCGAGGCGTTCGGCGACCGCCTGCTGCACGCCGTTGTCGAGCGTGCTGGTCGCTTCGAGATCGAGCTGATCGAGCTGGTACAGGTCGCTGATGCCGAGCGCGGACAACAGCGACGCGCGCGCCGACGACACCGCCTTGCGCGACACGAACGACTGCACGCGCGCGGCCGGCGGCGGCGCGCTGCGCTCGATCGACGCGGCGAGCGCCGCATCGCGCAGCGCGGGCGAGATCACGCCGCCGTTCGCGAGCAGCCTCAGGTAGCTGTCGGTCAGCTTCTGCAGCGCCGGATAGCCGCGATTCAGGAAGAACGACGGCGCGCGTTGCGCGATGATCAGCGATAGCACCTCGCGGAACGCCTTGCCCTGTGCGTCGACGTTGTCGCCGGTGGTCGGCGCTGACAGGATCCGGTTCACGTCGTTGAAGTCGCGGCCGTACCACGCGGCGAGGCCGTCGCCGATGCCGGTGATTTCGCCCACGTGCGCGCGCGCCGCGAGCGGCACCGAATTCAGATAGCGCACCAGGATCGCGCGGCGCGCGAGCATCGTCTGCGGGCCGTTCAGGTACGCGAGCACCGACGCGGACGCGATCTGCCGCAGCTTCTCGGGCGGCGTCGCGGTGCGGCCGTCGGGCGAATGGCGGAACTTCTCGATCTGCGTCGCGAGCGTGCTGCCGCCCGGGCGCGCCTGATGACGGTTGACCACGTGCATCGCCTGGTCCGCCAGCGCGCGGCTGAAGCGGCCCCAGTCGATCGCCGGGTTGCGGTTCGGCTGGTTCGGGTCGAGCAGATAACGATCCTCGATGAACATCAGCGCGTCGGCGACCACGCGCGGCACCGCGTCGAAATCGGCATACACGCGTTGCGGGAACACGGTCGCGAACAGCGGCGCGCCGGTCGAATCGAACAGCATCAGCCCGGACTGGTCCTTCTCTTCATACGGGAGGAACAGCCCGCGATCGGCGAGCGACAGCATCCGCTGCGAGTCGCGGGCCTGCTTGCCGACGACGAAGCCGCGGGCGAGCAGCCGTTGCTGAAACGCGGGAATCATCGAGTAGCCGAGGCGCTCGTCGTACGGGCCGTTGGCGGGGAAGCGGATGTGGTCGCTCGGGCCGGCCTCGACCGTGTAGCTGAGGTCGCGGGTGAGTTCCGACAGGTAGTGCGCTTGCAGGCGCGACGTCTGGATCTCGGTTATCACCAGCCGGGCGACGATCGCGATCGCGATCAGCAGCGCGGCCAGCAAAGACCACTTGACCCACGTCCAGACCGATGCACTCCCGGTCATGCGCGGCAGGATGCGATTCAGCGGCCGATTCATGGCGGCGTCTCCCTGAAGGCGCAGGCTCCGGCCGCACCTCATAAAGGACTAGTGTAGTCCTCCGCAGCGGGCTGCCAAGGGTGTTCACTACCGAGATGCGCGGATGCAACGCACGTGTCCGGCGCGGGCCGTCGGCCGGGCGCGCTGCACCGCGTCCGTGCGTGGGGCGCGGGCGACAAATCGGGTTCGATCCCGTTGCCGCGCGACGGTACTACGGGTTGCGGCAAGGGTGGCGCGGCGCCGCTGCGGTACGATCGGCGGACCGCGGCGCCGTGCCGCCGTGCCCGCATTGGCGAGGACCACCATGTCGATCCATCCCGTCGCGCTCTTTTGTACGGCGATTCTCGGGCTGCTGTTGTTCGGGCTCGGGCTCGTCGTGTCGGTGTCGCGCTTTCTTCACACCACGGGTTCGGGATGTCTGCCCGATCCGACCGACCGGTTGCACAAGGTCGTGCGCGCGCACGGCAACACGGCCGAATACGCGCCGTTCCTCGCGGTGCTGTTCCTGTATGTCGGCGCGCATGCGCCGTCTCGCGCGATCCTGTCGCTGATCGTCGCGGCGACCGTGTGCCGCTGCCTGCTGGTGGTCGGATTGATTGTCTGGCCGACGATGGCCAGACCCAATCCGGTGCGCTTCACCGGCGCGTTCGGTACGTATCTGTGCGGCGCGGCGCTGTGCGTATCGTTGTTCTTCTGAGCGAGCGCGCGGCGGCGCGAACGCGGCGCCGGTGATGGGTGTTCGGTGCAGCGCGCGTGCGTGTTACAGCACGCTGCGTGCGAATGCGCTCGCCGTGGCGGCACGTCGCAATCTGAACCGGCCAGCCGCGACCGACGAACCGGCGCGGCGTGCGTGGTCAAACGCTGCCTGCGGATTCGATCACGAGGATGCGCGCTTCGCCGAGCGGATGCGCGACGTGTTCGGTGCCGATCGTCGCGTGGAACAGGTCGCCCGTTTCGAGCACCGTCGCGCGTTCGATGCCGGCTTCGCGATAGCGCATCTCGACGCGGCCGTCGAGCACGGCGAATACTTCTTCGCCGTCGTTCACGTGCCAGCGATACGGCCGATCGGTCCAGTGCAGCCGGACCGTGATGCCGTTCAGGTTCGCGATGTCGAGCGCGCCCCACGGGCGCGCAGCGGTGAAGGTCGTGCTGCGGATGATGTTCATCGACGGGTTCGCAGGTGCGGTTGGAATTTCGCAGGGAGCGACGAGGCCGTGCGGCCTCGGATCAGGACGTGGATTCGACGCGTTATCGCACTATCGCGCCATCGCACGCAATGCCGCGTCGATCGTCTGCCGGCGTTTTTCGAGGCCGGCCGCCGAGCGCTGCGTCACGCGCTCGAGGACCGACGCCGGCGCGGTATCCGGCGAGCCCGCGTCGAACGGCGGGGCCGGCGCATATTCGAGCGCGAGTTGAATCGACTGCGCTTCTTCGACGCCGGCGAGTTCCGCCGCGATCGTCAACGCGAAATCGATGCCGGCCGTCACGCCGCCGCCGGTGATCAGATTGCCGTCGCGTACCACGCGCTCGCGCACGGGCACCGCGCCGAGCGGCTCGAGCAACGAGTGAAACGCCCAGTGCGTCGTCGCGCGGCGGCCTTTCAGCAAGCCCGCCACGCCGAGCAGCAGCGCGCCGGTGCACACCGACGTGACGTAGCGCGCGGTGGCCGCGCGTTGGCGCACGAACGCGATCGTCTGCGCATCGAGCAGCAACTCGTTGATGCCGATCCCGCCCGGCACGCAGATCACGTCGAGCGGCGGGCAATCGTCGAACGTGCAGGTCGGCGCGAGTGCGAGGCCGCTGCTCGATGCGACGGTGTCGCGCGATTTCCAGACCAGATGGACGGCCGCATCGGGCAGTGACGCCAGCACGTCGTGCGGGCCGGTGAGATCGAGTTGCTGGACGCCCGGAAACACGAGAAGGCCGATATGCAGGGTCATGCGAACACTCCGGAAGAGAAGGACAAGCGCCGCTGCCGGCGCACGATGGACAGATCGATTCTAGGCGCGTAGTGTTTGGCGAAATTGCCATATCGCCCACGTTTTAAGCCAATCGCCATGCATGCCGCTCCCCGTTCGATCGTCGTCCTCGCGTTCCCTCGTGCGCAGTTGCTCGATGTGAGCGGGCCGCTGCAGGTGTTCGCGTCGGTCAACGAGCTCGCGCAGGAGCGCGGGCAACCGGCGCCCTATGCGCCGCGCGTCGTGGCGGCCGATGGCGGGCCGGTGGAGACGTCCGCCGGGCTCGTCGTGATGGCCGATTCGCTGCGCTCGGCCGGACGGCCGGATACGGTGATCGTCGCCGGCGGCAAGGGCGTGCATGCGGCGTCGCGGGATGCGCGCACGGTGCGCTGGGTGCGCCGGCAGGCGCAGCACGCGCGACGCGTCGCGTCCGTATGCACCGGCGCGTTCCTGCTGGCGGAGGCCGGCCTGCTCGACGGGCGGCGCGCCGTCACGCACTGGGCGCGTTGCGACGAATTCGCCGCGCGCTATCCGAACGTGCGCGTCGAGCCCGATCCGATCTTCATCCGCGACGGCGCGCTGTGGACGTCGGCCGGCGTGACGGCCGGCATCGATCTCGCGCTTGCGCTCGTCGAGGAGGACCTCGGGCGCGCGATCGCACTCGACGCCGCGCGCGAACTCGTCGTGTTCCTGAAGCGGCCGGGCGGGCAGGCGCAGTTCAGCGCGATGTTGTCGATGCAGCGCACCGACGACCGCTTCGGCGAACTGCATGCGTGGATCGCCGAACACCTCGCGGCCGATCTGTCGGTGCCCGCGCTTGCCGAGCGCGTCAGCATGAGCGAGCGCAGCTTCGTGCGTCACTATCGCGCGGGCACCGGCCGCACGCCCGCGCGGGCGGTCGAACAGATTCGGATCGAAGCGGCGCAACGGCTGCTCGGCGAGACCGACTGGCCGATCAAGCGGATCGCCACGCGCTGCGGCTTCGGGTCGGAGGAGACGCTGCGGCGCAGTTTCGTGCGTGTGCTCGGTGTGTCGCCGCAGGGGTATCGGGAGCGCTTCGTGCGGTGATGGGGCGAGGCGGGATGCTCACGATGCGATTACCGGATGTGGTCGGGTGCGATGTGAGGCAATCGCATGGAAGTCGCGCACTTTGAGGCCGAGGCGGCGCGTACTGTTCGGGCTTGCGGAACAATGGGCCGGGGCTTGTGCCGCGGCCGGTGGGCGCTCTATTCTGTCCTGTTGGCGATTCGTACAGGGGCGCAGCATGGACCGCATTCAGGCAATGGAAGTTTTCACCCGCGTGGTCGACGCGAACAGCTTCACGCGCGCGGCGGACACGCTCGCGATGCCGCGCGCGTCGGTGACGACGATCATCCAGAATCTCGAGGCGCTGCTCGGCGTGCGCCTGATGCATCGGACGACGCGCCGGCTGTCGCTGACGCCGGAAGGTGCGGCGTACTACGAGCACTGCATGAAGATCATCGCGGAGATCGCCGAAGTCGACGCGAGCTTCCAGACCGGGAACCGCAAGCCGAGCGGCGTGCTGCGCGTGCATATGCCGAACTCGCTCGGGCGGCGTGTGGTGTTGCCGTCGCTGTCGATCTTTCGGCAGCGCTTTCCCGACATCGCGCTCGATCTCGGGCTGTCCGACCGCTATGTGGATCCGGTGGAGGAGGGGATCGACTGCATGATCCGCGTCGGTCCGCTGGAGGATTCGTCGATGGTCGCGCGACGGATCGGCATGCTCAAGCGCGTGACCTGCGCGTCGCCCGACTATCTGGCGCGTCATGGCGAGCCGCAGGAGATCGCCGATCTGGCCGACCATCATGCGGTGAATTTCCGGGCGAGCCACGGCGCGCGTCCGATTCCGTGGGTGTTCATGATCGACGGCAAGCCGGTCGAGGTGCGGATGGCCGGCACCGTCACCGTGAACGATTCGGATGCGTACGTGACGAGCGGCCTCGAAGGGTTCGGGATGATCCAGCCGACGCTGTTCATGGTGCTGCCGCATCTGCGCGACGGCTCGCTGGTGGAGGTGCTGCCCGAGTGCAATCCGAAGCCCAAGCCGATCTCGATCGTTTATCCGCACAACCGGCATCTGTCGCAGAAGGTGCGCGTGTTCGCTGACTGGATCTCGGAGCTGTTCGAGGCGACGCCGTCGCTGGAGGGCGGGGAGAATTGGCGCGGGAAGGGGCGGGCGGGAGGGGCGGAGGTGCAGAGGGGGGCGGTGGTGGTTTGATTCGCGGGGGGCAACGGAACTACCGTTCTATGACCGATGCAACACTACAGTAGCCAAGAAGATCAAGAACCCGAAGGCGCCAAAGCTGTTTCTCAATGAACTGATCGATCAGTTGCTTGCCCAGATTCAGGGCAAGGATGCCGGGGTGCTTCCGGGCGAATTGAGCTGCCGGCCAGCTCAAGAAGCAGCAACTGGCCGAACGAGCCTCTGCGGAAAAACGCGGCTTTTGAGTTTGAAATGATTTAGGCCTTGCCCATTCGATAGTGCTCTAGCAGATCTTCGTTCCCGGAAAGGACCTCCACCATCATTTGAAGCATCAAGACTGGTCCCGGGACGATTGCCGCCTCATCGATCTCCCGCCCGTCAAAATCGGGATTGGTCGGAATCTCAACGTTCACCACCCACCAGACCTCGATTTTTCTTAAGATTGTGATCAAATCATGGAAAATCTCTATGTGGTCGAAATCCACCGTGCCCGTCACAATCGATGGCAGTTCGTGAGCTAGCTTGTTCCGAATCGACTTGATGCGTTCGAAGGTCGCAAGATCGCCAAGATCGATTGCGCCATACTCGGTCAACCAATCGAGCGATGCGTACAGGGTGCTTTTGTTGCGAGCGAGAACTTTCGAGCGATATTCGCCGCTGAACTGGTATGTACCAGGCTCGAGACCAATGCTTTCAATGTTGTAGAAATCGCGGATACGCCCGACGATTGATTGCCTCAGAAGCTCAAAGGCGGTGATGTAGAGCGACGCCGAGATGAGCTTTTCTTGCATCACCGCTGGCGTCAGCAACTGTTCCCATTGCTCGTTAGCGGGCATAGGTCGTGAACTCCGTTAGATCGGCGGCGCCGTTTTGATGGCATCTAGCTTGCCGGCAACGTCCTCGGCACGCAAGTGCGTGTATCTGCGAGCGATGCTCAATGAGTTAGGTCGCTTCGGGCATTGGGCGACGGACCACCCGTTGACACATGTCCGTGCGTTTCAGGAGCAGGATGCGGCGCTACCAATCTGGCTTCGCGGCAGATTGGGAGACGATGGCTGCGTACGTGCAAGGTAGGACGTCCACGTGCTGCTGAGGCGAGGGCGGAGGTAGCAGAACGTCGAAAGGCCGTGCGACTTGGCGCTGATGTTGGATGCGATATGCATTTTGGATGTAGGGTGCGGATACGTTAAAATCGGACAAATCGGGTGAGGGTCTCGATTTGTGTTCGAAAAATAAACAATGGAATAGTTATGCATCCGATTCTTGCAAAATCGTTCGGCGGTCTATCAACGCAGTATTACGTTCGTCAGTTTCTGTTTGGGCTGATTTTCCCGGCACTTCTTCTTTTTGTTCTGAGTCGTGGGTCGAAGCCGGTGGCTATACCGGTGGGTGCGTTGCTGTTCTTCGCGGTTAACTGCTTTCTTTATCCTTATTCGCGATTCGTTTACGAGGGCATCGTTGACTACATCGTTGGGCGGAATGTTTTCTTCCTGCCTGCGCTAGTTGTGTTGTTCTTTAAGTGGATGACGATGGCGCTCTGCTGGAGTTGCGCGATCTTTATTGCACCGGTCGGGCTTCTGTACCTGTATGTTCGTAACAGTCGTCAGTCGGCGATCTGAGGTGGATGGACAGCAATGAGCGAAAATCGATATAGATTCGGTATCCATCAGAACCTGAGGCCGGTGGATTTGTTCGTCTACGTGGCGTTGGATGAGACGCAGAAACAGCTTGGACTGGATGATTTGGGGGCTGCTGCGGCCGTGTTGCTCGGTCAGGCTGACGTGCCTGCGCCGGGCAAGTTTGTCGGGGCTACGGCAGGTACATCCGTAGCCTCGTTGGCTGCGCGCAAGCTGTTGCCTTTCAAGGTTGCGGTGCGGCTGCCGATGATTACCGGCGTGGGGCTTTCCGGGATTCGTGTTGCGTTTACTCGGAACCTTGGTGCTTGGGTCGGGCGTTTGATTCCTGTTGCCGGGGAGATGTTCTTGGCAGTGGATGTGGTGCTGATCATGCGCAACACGGTGATGGCCTATAACCGTGTCGTTAAGCCGGAAGATAGGGTGTTGTGATGGAAAGTGATGTTTGGGAACGTCTTGAGACGTTTGCTCGGGAAGAGCTGGGTCGGCCGTTGTTCGGTGGACGGCTGGATTTGCTGCCCACGTCACGTCTTGAAGAGGACTTGGGGCTGACGGGGGAGGATGCTGTCGAATTCATCGACAAGTGGGCTGAGACGTTCAGCGTCCAGGTGCGGGATTTTCCGTATCGACGCTATTTCCGGCCAGAAGGTCAGGAAATGTTGTCGGGGTTCCTCGGCTTGTTTTCGAAGCGGTATCGCCGGCCGGCTGTCGTTCCGTTGACGCTCGGGATGCTCGCTGAGGCAATGCAGTACGGACGGTGGGATACGTCGGTGATCGAGGCTGCGGCTGCCCGAGGGGGCGGATGAGAGAGAGGGATGCGCGGTTGAATCTTCGTTGAACCGCTGAAAAGAAAAAAGGCTCAGCTTGCGCTGAGCCCTTTTTGCATTTGGTGGCGAATCAGGGACTCGAACCCCGGACCTGCGGATTATGATTCCACCCCAAAAGAGAATTAAAACATGGGGTTGGCGCGATTTCAGCTCCTCAAA
This sequence comes from Burkholderia vietnamiensis LMG 10929, assembly GCF_000959445.1. Classification (NCBI taxonomy): domain Bacteria; kingdom Pseudomonadati; phylum Pseudomonadota; class Betaproteobacteria; order Burkholderiales; family Burkholderiaceae; genus Burkholderia; species Burkholderia vietnamiensis. The sequence goes on from NZ_CP009631.1 coordinate 1,341,059, forward strand.
TACTGGTAAGCGAAGGGGCGCGGAGGCTTGCAAATACGTGCGTCAAGGTTCGATTGCGGTGCGTTTCTCATGCGGTACTGAGCGGGCCGGTGCTCGTTGTTATCGACGCATGTTTCCGTCGCTTAGGTGGAATTTCCAGAAGAATTTTAATTGATAGACGGAAAATATTTTTATTGAGTGTTGTTGCTCGATAGATTTTTGATGACATGAAAAATCATCAACGAAATCAGTTGGTTGGTTGAATGTTTGCTAGACATTGATTTTCGTACTTGATTGTCTTCTGTTGCTTTTGTCTATCACATTGGGCGATCTGTTGTTCACTTATCAATGTTCACAAGATTGAGCGTGCGCATTGTTTTGCGTATTGTTCGATCACGCATCGCACGATGCGCTTTCGATAGACACCTAAACGTGAGAGAGAAAATGTCCAGCAAACAAAAAGTCACGATTCTTGCAATCAATGTTCGTAGTGGCGTTAGTGCGAAAACGGGTCGGCCTTATACGATTCGTGAGGCGCAATGCATTTTGGAGCAGGAGATCGAAGGGCAGCGGAGCGTGGTCGTCGGGGTGATCAATCTGCCCGATGCGCTGGCTGACCGTGATTCAGGGGAATATCTGGCTGATTTCGCGTTGGCTCAGGGTAGCGGGCCGGACTCGGGGAAGTTGGTGCCTCGTATCGTTTCGTTGGTGCCGTTCGGGATGCCGAAAGCGAAGCCGGCTTCGGGGGGCGCGACCGTCTGACGGAGGCACGCATATCGTTTGACGGTGTTGTGTCCAGTCATATCAGGACTGCTTATTTATTAAGAGATGGAGGTGGCTGGATATGGACCGTCTGTCGGCCTTTGCGGTGGACCCGGTGTCGACGCAGCTCATGTTGCTGAATCTGCTGCTGTTCGTGCATCTGGTCTGCAAGGGGGTGGAGTACGTGACGCGCGTTGTGTCGCGCCGCGATCCGCCGAAGAAGTCGATTCGTTCGAATGTGGCTCGGTCGGACGAATCCTAATCAGTGAGCCGTTTTTGAGGAGTTGGTAGATGAAGAACCTGAAGAAAAAACTTGCCATCGTTGCTGCTGGCGGTGCTGCTGCTCTGCTGTCGTCGGCGTCGTTCGCGCAAGCGTCGGGTGTGGACGTGACGCCGATCGTTGCCTCGATTAATGGCGTCGCACCGTCGATCGTGACGATTGGTGGTGCGGTGCTGGCGATCGTGGTGCTGGCGTGGGGCTACAAGACGGTGAAGGGCTTCCTCGGTCGTTGATCGGGGTTCCGGCGAGGAAGTTAAGGGCGTTCGGGCGACTGAGCGCCCTTTTTTGAGGGCTCTTAGGAGGCCGTATGGCGGTATCCGGTGTCGTGTGTGGGCCGGGTGGTCAAGCCGGTGTGACGTATGCGGAGTTGTATGGGGCGCAGATCGAATGTGGGGCTGATTCAAACGGAAATACGTTGTATTTGCAGGTGTCAACGTTGGCTGGCGATCAGCCAGTGTCCGGTGGCGAGATTGTAGGGTTGCAGATTGGTGCGGCGTGTCTCGGTGTCCTTGCGGTTGCTTGGGGCATTCGTGCATTGATGAGTTTTCTCAATTCATCGGGAGATGCGTGATGGTTTCGAGGCGGTATGTTGTGCGGTCGGCATTTGTTGCTGCTCTGATTGCTGCTGTTGGGGGCTTCGTTCTGGGCATGTGTTACCGAATTAATGAGTTGTTTTGGAGAGTGGCTGTTGGATTAGGTGGTGATGTTGCGATAGTGGGAGATTTTGTGCAGTTGCTCTGTTTGGTCGGGGTGGTGTCGTTTGCGGTTGGGGGATTTTTGTCGATGACGCCGGACTTGGTTTTGGAAGTGATCGATCGGCGGAGGGCGAAATGACGTGGTTTTACGAGTGCGTCGGAATTGTGGTCGCGACGCTGCTGTTGGCCGGTTACATCATCTTCGGTTGACACTATGTTCAAGCGATTCGTTATCGCATTCGCGCTCATTTCGATGCTATGTCATCAGCAAGCGGCGAATGCTCAGGCGTTGGCCGTATTGGAGCCGGTATTCAACGGCGTGATAAATCGAGCTGTTGGTGGGGCGATTCTTGCGAATCTAGAGCGGCGCGGCCTTGTTACTGCGGCTAACGATGCCGTGTTCCAGAGCACGATGAAATGGGTTGGTCAGGCTGCGAACGATGCGTCGTATGTTGGGGCAGCGGCGGGGACGGTCGCAAGTATTGCCGGTGCGCCGGTGTGGCTCGCTACTGCGGTAGGTGTTGGTGCGCTGGCGGCTGCTGGTGCTGTGGCTTGGGGGGTGTATGAGTTGACGCAGAGTGGTACGGCGTCGGCTCCTCAGTTGACGCTGACTCCGACGACGACTGCGACTGCTCCGGGCGGTGCTTCGTCGCCCAATGGGGCTTCTTCACCGGGCGGTGCTTCGTCTCCGAGTGGTGGTAGTGGACCGGTTCAGGAGGTGCCGGCGGGTGGCGGGCTTTATTCCGGGCCTAGCAAGGTGACACCGGGATACGGTGCGTTGCCGTCGAACTATCAGTTTTATGTGGCGACGTATTACGCCGGTAACGCCGTTGTTGGAGCCTGTAGTTCTCAACGCGATTGCGTGGTGCAGGCGGCGCTTTTTGACTCTCAGCATTGCGCGCCTCCGGTGACCGCGTTTTCTGGTGCTAGCGGTTGTCAGATCGTTGTTGATGCGGCGCCGTCGTCGGGGATTGTCGCGTCGGATGGTGTGACCTTAAACAGGTACGTCGGGCACTTGACTTACACCGATGCGAATTCGGTGGTTCAGAGCTTTGATGACGGGTATTGGGTTTATGAGAACCCTGGTTATGTGCCGTCGACCCAGCCTCAGCCGGTTACGGGAACGCTCACGCAATTGCCGATCACGAATGACATGCTGACGGCTCCTGCGCCGAATGAGCTTACGTCTCAGCTCGCGGAGAAGCTTTGGGAGAAGGCGTCGGCGATGCCTGGTTATAACGGATATCCCTATTCGTCGGTCAATCCAGTTTCAAGCGCGGATCTCGCGTCGTCGGGCCAATCTCCGACTTGGAGTGATCTGGTCGAGGGCACGCCCAAAGCATCCGTGTCTGATTCAACGGTGTCGATTGCTCCGGATTTCTATCCGTCAACCGGCACGGGTACAGGTACGTCACCGTCGAACAGCTCGGGTTGCGTGGCTGGCTCTCAATTGGCTGGCTGTGTGCCGCTTGGTGATGTTCCTGCATCTGCTCCGATACCAGCGAGTGAAACGTCGATTCCGTTTACGCCGTGGTCTATCGGTTCGGTCGACGGTACGTGTCCTGCGCCTCAAACCGTTCGCATTTTTGACGCTGACTATTCATTTTCTTTCGACCCGTTCTGCACAGTGGTGCAGAAGCTGAGGCCGCTCGTGTTGGCTCTTTGTGCGTTGGCTGCTGCGTTCATTGTCGCGATGGGGGTGTCGTTATGAGGATGCTGTTCGTATTTGCGATCGTAGTAAGTGTGTGGTTCGGTTGGATGCTTGGATCGGCGGGGCATTCGTCGCGTGATGCGGTCGACGTGGTGCACGGCGTTACGGGGTATGAGCGATGACATGGGCGACGTTTCTTCTGAGCTTAGTTCAGCCGATCATCGTCCAGGCGCTGATTGCGCTCGGTGTCGGTGTGGTGACGGTCGCGGGAATCGATGCCGCGCTGAATCAGACTATGGACTGGATGACTTCATCGGTTGGCGGGCTTCCGTCCGACTTGGCGAACATTTTGGCGATGGGCGGTGTGTTTCAGGGGATCGGCTATATCGGTGGTGCGTTTAGCGCGCGCGTGGCTATGGCCGGGGTGTCGAGCATGAAGAAGTTTTTCGTGAAATGAGCATTGACCTTGTGACGGGCACGCCCGGTAGCGGCAAGACACTGCATACCGTAGACCGTTTGCGGCGAGAAGCGAAGGCAGGGCGGCGGATTTTGGTCGATGGGATTCGTGATTTAGCAGTCGATCACGTATTGGTTGACGAGCAGTGGATCAGAAAGTGGTGGGAGCATTGTCAGCCAAATGATTTGATCGTGATCGATGAAGTGCAGCGCATTTGGCCTCCGGTTTCGGTGAGCGTGAAGCCGACTGAGGATATTGAGAAGCTGCACGTGCATCGCCATTTCGGCGTGGATTTCATTTTGATCACGCAGCATCCGCAGCGTTTGAATAAGACGATCCGTGATCTCGTCGGACACCATGTTCACGTGCGGCGTTTGTTCGGCGGCCGAAGAGCGATGTTGTATGAGTGGGATCACGCGCATAACCCGCAGAGTTTGGCGGGTGCGGTTAAGAGGCCGTGGTTTTATCCGAAGGATGTATTTCAGCTCTATACGAGCGCTGAGCTGCATACGAAACCGAAGGCGGTGATACCGAAGGCGCTGATCGTGTTGCCGATTGCGGCGGTTTTCGCGGTCGTTTTAGGGTGGAAAAGCTTCAAGAGTGTGAGTAGCGGTTTCGGTATTAGTCCGGCTGCATCGGTCGCAAGTGGTGCGAGCAGTGCCTCGGTCGGTAGTGGTCCCGCTAGGGCTGGTGGGAATGGCGGGTCGAGTAAGTGGCGTGTTGCGGGTCAGTATTCAGTAGATGGGCGCGGCTACGTTTTGCTGACTGATAGCGATGGTCGTTTTCGCCGTGAGTCGGCGGATGGCTTTCGTGGCGAAACATTGGACGTTAGTGGCACGGTGGATGGGGAGCGTGTAGCTGTTTGGACGGGCAGCGTAGGTGGTGCGACAGGGGCGCGGAAATGAGAAACATCGTTGCTGATCGGTCTTGTCGAGTGAAAGGTGGCCGCGCGTCGAGTTTCGCTGGTGGACTGTTGTTCGCGTCGTCCGTGTTTGCCGCTGGTGTTCCACCGTTGCCGACGTTACCGGGTTTCGGGGTGTCCGCGCCATTGTCTGCGGGGCCGGTGTCAGTTGCGTCGCCTGATTCGTTGCCGAGCGTGCCGCTAAAGCCGCTGCCTCGGGTGAAGGGCGGGGCGTTCGATCTGCGGTATGTGAGCGTTGGTCAGTTGGTCGATCTGTTGTACGGCGATGCAATGCACGTGCCGCACGTGATCGATTCGGAGGTGTTGCAAGACGGTCGGCTGGTGTCGTTTCAGTACGACGGCAAGTCGGGCGATCTTCGGTCGTTCGTGAAGGTGTTTCTCGATTCGCAAGGCTTCAAGGTTGAGACGCGAGACGGTGTGGATTTTGTATCGCGGAAGGCTGCATCGGAGGTCAAGGCGCCGGATCGAGAGACGTTCGTATATCGCCCGCGCTTTCGGACGGCGGACTATCTGGCGAGGGTGTTACAGCCGCTGTTTTCGGGGCGTATGACGGCTGCTGCGGGTGGTGCTTCGGCGTTGCCCCTAGGAGACGTTGCGCAAGTGCCGGTAGCTGCGTCTGGCGTTGCTGCGGCTCCCCCGCGTACGGTTGCGTTGCCGTCGGCGCGTCCGTCGATCTCGGCGGGTGACGAGCTGGTATTCAGCGGAGAAGCGTCGGAGATTCGCGATCTGAAAAAGGTGATTGCCGAGTTGGATCGTGAGGCCGGCGAGGTTGTTGTGCGCGGCTGGGTGTATGAGGTGTCGGACGTCAATTCACGTAATTCGGCGTTCAGCATCGCGGCGAACGTGTTGGGCGGCAAGCTCGGTTTTTCGAACGGATCGACCGATGCTGATCCTACGGCGTTGCGGTTCTCGAGCACGGTGCTTGATGCGGCGATTTCGGCGCTCGATGCAGACAGTCGGTTCAAACAGGTGAGCGATCCGCATGTGCGGGTGGTGTCCGGCGAGCGGGTGAGGCTCAACGTTGGCGCACAGGTGCCGACGCTGGGGAGCATCAGCTATCAAGGGCAAAGCGGGACGCCGGTGCAGTCGGTCGAGTATCAGGACGCCGGTTTGATATTCGATGTTCAGCCGGTAGTGCTCGGTGATGCGATACAGGTCCGCTTATCTGAGCAGCTATCGAGTTTCGTTGCGACGACAACCGGCGTGAATAACTCGCCGACGAAAAACACGCGGGAAATGTCGACGGTTGTGAATATGAAGGATGGTGAGGTCATCGTGCTCGGTGGGCTTGTGCAGGATCAGGACACGTCGTCGCGCAATTCGATTGGTTGGTTGCCGAGCTTTCTCGATGGAAGGTCGGGTTCGAAAGGGCGTACAGAAGTGCTGTTGGTGTTGCAGGTGAGCAAGGTGTCGGACCTGTAACGAAGCGGTAGCGGTCGCGCTGCGGTCAAGGCTCGCGTAGCGACCCGGAGGGCTTGGCCTTGACGGCAGCTATACCGCTGCACGCTCTGGCGATGGGTTGTGTCGGCCATAGGACGGCACAACCCATGCCGAACAGCGCGCCGGTTGGGTGCGAGCGATTGGAGTGGGGAGTTTGGGGGTAATCGCTGCGGGCGGCTCGCCAGGCGCAGCGGGAGCGCGCAAGGCGGGCCGCGCGCAGCGCGGCCCCTAAACTTGTATCAGGGACACTTAACGTATGAGGGCGGCAATGGTGCGCGATATCGCTGCGGATATGAGCAGAAAGATGGGCGGCTTGTTTGAGGTTTCGTTTGAGGGTAACTGCGTTTTGTTGGGTGTAGTTCGCGGTCTGACCTTGTGGACCTCGGAGGGGCGACTACCGGTCATGGTCGTGAGGCGTGGTGCCGATATGTGTTTGGTTGCTGGTCCGTTTGTGCTGCTTGACGTAGATGAGAGTGAAGGCCCGGATAAGCATTGGGTGTATTTGAGATTGGAGGGATTGGACGGCCGGTGCGTTCGCCGTTTTCGTACGGCGGAGTTGCTAAAGCGCTGGCTAGACGATGTACGCGGGCGGTTGCATGTGGCGTTTCACGGTGAGTTGGTGGTCTGATGTTGAGGAAACCGATATGTCAGTGAACGAATCTCCGGCCCTTGGCGCGATCTATTTCGATCGCGGAGTGCAGTTGGTGGCTGTTTTCCCTAAGTTGCTTGTGGAGGCGCCGCAAGGTCGCGCTCCGGTAATGGTGGTGAAGCGGAAGCGTGATTTTTACGTGGTTGCAGGGGCGTTGATTCTGGTGACGCTCGATGGTGGCGTCCGTCGTACGCCCTGTTGGTTTCAGTTTGAGCGAATCGGCTTCGATGGCGAAGGGGTTCGGCGGTTTGGTTCGCTGGATCAAGTGCAGGCGTGGATCGCTCGTACGTTGGTCGGACGCGCTGAGCGGGAGCTGTTTGAGTCGATTTTTATGTAGGCCAGTAAAAGAAAAAGCCCTGACCGCGGCAACGGTGCAGGGCTCGGACAACAGCATTACAAGGACTAGTTGCAATGCACGACGAGAGTATAGGTGATTTCTCGGCGTTTAGCCGGGAGTGGGTGGTTCGTGGCCGGAACTTCGGGGATGGGCTGGTCGAGGTGACTGTTGATCGGTTCGATCGGTACTTGGGCGCGTTGTCGTTGAACGCTAGACCGAAGGCGAAGCGCGGCGAGTCGGATAACAGCGAAGCGAATCTTAAGGACGCGGAGCGAAGGGCTAAACAGCAGGTGCGGCTTCGCTGTAAGGCGATTGGTGCTGATCGCATGATCACGCTGACGTATCGCGAGAATATGCAGGACAAGGCGCGTGCAAAGCGAGATTTCGATCGTTTTCGTCGACGGGTGTCCCGAGTGGCCGACTTTCACTACGTTGCCGTGCTTGAGCGTCAGGAGCGTGGTGCGTGGCATGTGCACATCGCGGTGAAGGGGCGGCAAAATTATCGGGTGTTGCGACGAATTTGGTTAAGCGTCGTTGGAGTCGGGAACGGCAATATTCATGTGCGCAACCCGTTTCGAGAAAAGGGGTTGAGGCACAAGCTGGCGTCGTACCTCGCGAAGTATATTTCGAAGGATTTTTCTGAGCACAAGCTTAATGAGAAGCGGTATTGGACAAGTCGAGGCGTGGTTGTGCCTGAGGTTGTGCCGATCGATCACATCGTGTCGGATAGTCCTGTTGGTGCGTTGCGAATTGCGTTTGAGGCGGCGATGCGTGTTGGTGCGACGCTGGATCGGTGTCAGACGTATTGGAATGAGGCGTTAGGGTGTTTTTGGCTTTCGACTCGGGAGGCGTGATGGATGTCGAGACGTTTCTCTCGGTCGAGGAGGTGGAGGTTTTGACGGGGCGTAAGTTGAAGTCGAAGCAAATCGATGCGCTTCGTCGCATGGGGATAGCGTTCTATGTGAACGCTGCTGGTCGGCCGATTGTGGCTCGGTCGACGATCGAGGGTAAGCGCGAGAATGCTCCTCGAGCCGTGCGACGCGGTTGGGAGCCGCGTGTGATTATTGGATGAAATGGGCCGACGTAGAACGAAGAATCTCAATCTCCCGCCCCGTATGCGAGCACGGACGCAGAGGAGCGGTGTCGTTTACTACTATTACGACACGGGCGGCGTTCCGCGTAAGGAAATTCCGTTAGGTTCGGATTTTGTCGAGGCCGTGCGGAAGTGGTCGGAGTTGGAGCTGGATAACCGGTCGCGTCATACCGAGCTGGTGACGTTTCGGTATGCGGCCGAGCGGTACATGAGGGACGTGTTGCCGCTGAAATCTCGGCGGACGCAGCGCGACAATCTGGTCGAGTTGGAGAATCTGTTTAAGTTCTTCGATGATCCTCCGGCGTTGTTGAGCGACGTTCGGCCGGTGCATGTTCGTCAGTACTTGTCCTGGCGGATGGAACAGGCGAAGGTATGGTACGTCGAGCGAAAGAAGCTGGTGCCTGAGAAGGCCGGACATGTTCGCGCGAATCGCGAGATTGCACTGTTTTCCCACATCTTTAACTTCGCGCGCGAGCACGGCCTAACCGATGCGACGAATCCTAGTACCGGAGTTCGCCGAAACAAGGAGACCGGACGCAACGTGTACGTCGAGGATGATGTGTTTCAGAAAGTTTGGGAGGCTGCTGATCAGCCGTTGCGCGATGCGATGGATCTTGCGTATCTGACGGGGCAGCGGCCGGCCGATACGCTCAAGTTTGATGAACGCGACATTAAAGACGGCGAGCTGTGGGTTGAGCAGGGCAAGCGCGGTAAACGTCTCCGGATTTCGGTTACGGGGCGGTTGGCGGATGTGTTGGAGCGAATTCGCGGTCGGAAGAAGGGGTACAAGGTCGTCAGCACTGCGCTAGTGGTGAATGAGGCCGGCGAGCGGTTGATGGCGGACGCGCTCCGGTTTCGGTTTGATCGTGCGCGCGAGCTGGCGGGTGTGCCAAAGGACGCGTTCCAGTTCCGGGATCTTCGCGCGAAAGCGGGGACAGATAAAACCGAGTTGGCCGGCGATATTCGAGCGGCGCAGCGTCAGTTGGGGCACAAGTCGCTTGCGATGACCGAGCACTACGTGCGCGAGCGCAAGGGTGATAAGGTCGATCCGACGAAGTGAGGGTGATATGGCGGGAAAGCTGAATTCGATCGAGCGCCAGCGTGAGCTGCGGGAGCGGTTTCGTCAGGCGGACGCAATTTCGCGGTTGGAGGGGTATGAGCCGGGCCATTTCGAGGAGACTCAGAAAGAGCGGTTGATCGCTGGGGAGATCACCACTGAGGAGTTCGTCACTGTTATGGCTGCCCACGTTCGTGGCGATGTGACAGATCGGTGAGTCGTGCAATCAGTGTGCGAACATGTTTCGCTCGCAGCGAAATATTTCTTGAAATGGCGAACTCGATTGGCTATATTGGTCGTGAGGCTAACAGAGACAACTGTCGTGTCTGTGGGGTGTGTAAGCACCCTGTGGGGCCGCAAGGTCCTGTCTTTCGCTAGGCCGTGTGCCGTGCGCCGTGGAGCCGAGTATCTGGACGGACCATGACGATGCTGCCGATGCGAGCATGCCCGGGACGACACCGGGCATGCATTGGGAATAGAGGGGAAAACCTGCCGTTTGCTCTGCTTGGTTACGGACGACAGCCACGATCTGCGCATTTCGCTCAGACCGGTGGTGTAGCCAAGGAGAACAACCATGCATCATGTTCGAAAGCCTCCCAAACGGCGGGGGCCGAGGAGCCGGGTCAAGTCGTGGTTGACGCGTCCGGAGACGATCAAGGTGGCTGTTGCCATCTTGCAATTGATCGATCTGGTCGTGAAGATTTTCGACAAGCCCTGAGGCAATTCGGCACCCCTTTATTTCAAACCGGGAATGAACCATGTTGTACCGAGCATTGAAACTACTGAGGACGTACCATCAGCTCACGCAGGTCGAGCTGGCGAAGCGTCTTGGCATTTCGAACTCGTATCTAAGTGAGATCGAGAAGGGTGATAAAGCACCTGGCTTGGACTTGCTTGGCAAGTATTCGGAAGTGTTCAAGATGCCGACGTCGTCCATTTTGCTCTTCTCTGAAACCATGGAAGGAGAACGGACGCGTGGCGGTAAGCTGCGTATTGCCGCGGCGGACAAGATTCTGCGTCTCCTTGAATGGTTAGAAGAGCGCGATGAAATCGAAAAACACGCCTGAGCGCTATGCGCTCCATCAATCCCCGCTGTATCGCTTGAGGGGGAAAGGGCAGTTCGAGAAGGTAGTGGGTGTCGCGTGGAGCGCAGTTAGCAAGCTACTCGCTTCCGATTGCTACCGAGTCTGGGAAAACGATAAGGGACGGGAGATCCAGCAGCCAATCGGTTGGCTGGGTCAAGTCCACGGCCGCATAGGTAAGCTGCTTTCCCGGATTGAACTGCCCGACTATCTGTATTCGCAAAAGGGGCGTTCATACGCTGACAACGCTCGACAGCATGTCGGGTCAACGCCTCTCATCAAGACTGATATCCACAAGTTCTATCCGAGCACCACGCGGCAGATGGTCTATCGAATGTTTCTCGTGGATTTTATGTGCGCGGAGGACATTGCCCATCGTCTAGCCGATATTTGCTGTTATCGGCAGGAGCATCTTCCGACGGGAAGTGCGTTGAGCGGCCGGGTCGCTTTCTTTGCGGCAAGGCATATGTTCGACGATATCGCCGAACTGGCAGAGGGCGAGCAATGTCGAATGACTGCTTACGTAGACGATGTAACGATTTCGGGACCGGCCGCCACGAAGAAGCTGTTGGGCGAGGTTCGGAAGGTGGTTAGTAGGTACGGCTATAAGACCAAGCAGAAGAAATCGAAAACCTATGCCGCGACGTCGGTCAAGGTTGTCACGGGCGCGGTTGTGGTTGAACGCGAGCTGCGACTTCCAAACGAACGGCATCGCAAGATATGGCGGACGAAGCAGGAGCTGTTGCGTTGTGGCGGTGAGGAAAAGGCGAAACTGATGCGGGCCTTAAGGGGCCGGCTGCAGGAAGCAAGTCAGATTCTGGACAACCCTGGCGCGGAGCCGCGTGGCTAAGATTCGCGATGCAGGTGTGGTTGCCTGCATGCTGTTTGCGGAGCATGGGCTGGTTTGCGGAGCAAAGAAAAAGGGCCCAGCTTGCGCTGAGCCCTTTCTGCATTTGGTGGCGAATCAGGGACTCGAACCCCGGACCTGCGGATTATGATTCCGTCGCTCTAACCGACTGAGCTAATTCGCCGAAGACTTGAATTATGTAGATCTACCGCCCGGCTGTCAACACCTTTTTCGATCTTCCCCGAAAAAAGTTGCCGACCGTCTCATGCCGGCGCCGACCGCGCGGGCGAAACACCGCCCGCGCACCCGTCGTCAATCCTGCGCGTAGATGTTCGAGTTCTTCGTGTCCTTCACGAACAGCACGCCGATCACGAACGTCGCCAGCGCGATCACGATCGGATACCAGAGCCCCGAATAGATGTCGCCCTTCGCCGCGACGATCGCGAACGCGGTCGCGGGCAGGAAGCCGCCGAACCAGCCGTTGCCGATGTGATACGGCAGCGACATCGACGTGTAGCGGATCCGCGTCGGGAACATCTCGACCAGCATCGCGGCGATCGGCCCGTACACCATCGTCACGTAGATCACGAGGATCGTCAGGATCACGATGGTCATCGGCCAGTTCAGTTGCGCCGGATCGGCCTTCGCCGGGTAGCCGGCGCCCTTCAGCGTCGACGCGAGCGTCTTGTCGAACGCCGCGCCTTGCGCCTTCGCATCGGTGGCTTTGCCGTCATAGGCCGGGATCACCGTGTCGCCCACCTTGATCTGCGCCATCGTACCGGCCGGCGCCGCGACGTTCTCGTAGTTCAGGCCGGCTTTCGCGAGCGCGCTCTTCGCGATGTCGCACGAGCTCGTGAACTTCGATGTCCCCACCGGATTGAACTGGAACGAGCAGGTGGCCGGATCGGCGAGCACCGTGATCGGCGCCTTCTGCGTCGCGAGTTCGAGCTGCGGGTTCGCGTAGTGCGTGAGCGCCTTGAACAGCGGGAAGTACGTGAGCGCCGCGATCAGGCAGCCGGCGAGGATGATCGGCTTGCGGCCGATCTTGTCCGACAGCGAGCCGAAGAACAGGAAGAACGGCGTGCCGATCAGCAGTGCGATCGCGATCAGGATGTTTGCGCTTGCACCGTCCACCTTCAGCGTCTGCGTGAGGAAGAACAGCGCATAGAACTGGCCCGTGTACCAGACGACGGCCTGGCCGGCGGTCAGCCCGACGAGCGCCAGAATCACGATCTTCAGGTTCTTCCACTGGCCGAACGCTTCGGTCAGCGGCGCCTTCGACGTCTTGCCCTCGGCCTTGATGCGCAGGAACACCGGCGACTCGTTCAGCTGCATCCGGATCCACACCGACACCGCGAGCAGCAGGATCGACGCGACGAACGGCACGCGCCAGCCCCAGTTGCCGAACGCTTCCTCGCCGATGAAGGTGCGCACGCCGAGGATCACGAGCAACGACAGGAACAGGCCGAGCGTCGCGGTGGTCTGGATCCACGCGGTGTAGAAGCCGCGGCGGTTGGCCGGCGCATGCTCGGCGACGTAGGTCGCCGCGCCGCCGTACTCGCCGCCGAGCGCAAGGCCCTGCAGCAGCCGCATCGCGATGAAGATCACCGGCGCAGCAATGCCGATCGACGTGTAGCCGGGCAGGAAGCCGACCACGAAGGTCGAGATGCCCATGAGGACGATCGTCACGAGGAACGTGTGCTTGCGGCCGACCAGGTCACCGAGGCGCCCGAACACGATCGCGCCGAACGGGCGCACCGCGAAGCCGGCCGCGAAGCCGAGCAGCGTGAAGATGAACGCGGCAGTCGGGTTGACCCCGGAGAAGAAGCTCTTGCTGATGTAGGCCGCGAGTGATCCGGCCAGATAAAAGTCGTACCACTCGAACACGGTGCCGAGCGACGACGCGAAGATCACCTTCTTTTCTTCGCCCGTCATCGGCGAGTGCGAAATTTGCTCGCCTAGCGTTGCCATGAATCGTCTCCAAGTCCCTTGATATAGATGTGCGGCCGCTTTGGGAGGGCGGGCCTGACGACGATTATTGGCACGGAAACTTACGGCGCACTGACTCGCATGCACAAATTGACTGCGCGTTAACCCGCGACGAATCGGTGGTTTCGCGGCCCGATCGTGCCGCAAACAGGCGGTAAAACACCGGTTTCGCCGCGATTCGTCACGCGCCTGTCAGGGTTAATCCGCAGCGCTGCCTGACAGCGGCAGGCTGATGCGCACCAGCGTGCCCGCGAGGCGCGGCGTCTGCTGGTACACGTGATCGTCGAGCGTCAGCGTGCCGCCGTGCTGCTCGGCGATCTCGCGCACGATCGACAGCCCCAGGCCGCTGCCGTCGCCTTCGCGGCCGAGGATCCGGTAGAAGCGCTCGACCACGCGGCCGCGTTCGGCCGCCGGGATGCCGGGGCCGGTGTCCTCCACTTCGAGGTGGACGCGCTGCGCGTCGCGCTCGGCGCGCACGCGCACCGTGATGCGGCCGCCGTCGGGCGTGTAGCGGATCGCGTTGTCCACCAGGTTGCCGAGCATTTCGCGCAGCATCATGGGGTTGCCGTCGACGTTGAGCGGCGCGTCGTCGTCCGGGCCTTCGTAGCCGAGGTCCATCCCCTTCGCGAGCGCGGCCTGCACCCAGTCGCGCACCGTGCGGCGCGCGAGCTCGGCGATCTCGACCGGCTCCAACGTCAGCCCGCTCGCGCGGTTCTCGGCGCGCGCCAGCGCGAGCAGTTGCGTGACGAGCCGCGCGGCCTGTTCGGAACTGGTCGCGATCTGCTCGAGCGAGCGCTGCACGTCGGGCGGCACCGGATGACGCAGCGCGAATTCGGCCTGCGTGCGCAGCCCGGCGAGCGGCGTCTTCATCTGGTGCGCGGCGTCGGCGATGAAGCGCTTCTGCAGCGCCATGTTCTGTTCGAGGCGCGCCAGCAGATCGTTGAACGACGTGACGAGCGGCTCGATCTCGGGCGGCGCGCGCTGCGCCTCGACCGGCGACAGGTCGTCGGGCCGCCGCGCGCGGATGTGCGCCTGCAGCGCGTTGAGCGGCGCGAGCCCGCGCGACAGCCCGAACCAGACGAGCAGGATCGCGAGCGGCAGGATCACGAACTGCGGCAGGATCACGCCCTTGATGATGTCGTTCGCGAGCGCGTTGCGCTTGTCGAGCGTCTCGCCGACCTGCACGAGCACCGGCTGCGGGCCGCCCGGCGTCGGCAACGCGACGGTCGTGTACGCGACGCGCACGTCGTTGCCGCGCAGCAGATCGTCGCGGAACACGACGACGCCCGGCGGCGGCCGGTCTTCTTCGCGCGGCAGCGGCATGTCGGCCTCGCCCGCGACCAGCTCGCCGCGCGTGCCGAGCACCTGGAAATACACGCTGTCGACGTTGTCCGCGCGCAGGAAGTCGCGCGTCTGCTGCGGCAGCGTCAGCTCGGCGACGCCGTTGACCGGGTGGATCTGCCGCGCGAGCACGTACGCGTTGGTCTCCAGCGCGCGATCGAACGGGCCGTTGGCGATCGTCTTCGCGACCAGATAGGTGACGGCGATGCTCATCGGCCACAACAACAGGAGCGGCGCGAGCATCCAGTCGAGGATCTCGCCGAACAGCGAGCGCGGGCGCGCGGCCTCGGGCGTCTCGGTTTCGTCGGGCGGCGCGAACGGGTTCTCGTAGCGCGCATCGCGCGCGGCGTCGGCGGCGGACGGTTGTTCGCCGGCCGAAGGGCGGGAATGGACCGGCGAGGCCATCGCGGCGACGGCCGGGCTCAGCGCAGCGGCGTGCCGGCCGCCGCGGGCGGCGCAGCGGCAGCCGGGTCGGCCGGCGCCGCGGGCGCGGCTTTCTCGAGGCAGTAGCCGAGGCCGCGCACGGTGGAGATCCGCACGCCGCTCGGCTCGATCTTCTTGCGCAGCCGGTGTACGTACACTTCGATCGCGTTGTTGCTGACTTCCTCGCCCCACTCGCACAGATGGTCGACGAGCTGCTCTTTCGACACGAGCCGGCCGATGCGCTGCAGCAGCACTTCGAGCAGCCCGAGCTCGCGCGCGGACAGGTCGAGCACGCGCTCGTTCGCATACGCGATGCGGCCGACCTGGTCGAACGCGAGCGAGCCGTGGCGCACGACGGTCGGGCCGCCGCCGGCGCCGCGCCGGGTCAGCGCGCGCACGCGCGCCTCGAGCTCGTTGAGCGCGAACGGCTTGGCCATGTAGTCGTCGGCGCCGAGGTCGAGCCCCTTCACGCGCTCGTCGACGCTGTCGGCGGCCGTCAGGATCAGCACGGGGAGGTTGGAATTGCGCGCGCGCAGGCGCTTGAGCACGTCGAGCCCGGACATTTTCGGCAACCCGAGATCGAGGATCAGGAGGTCGAAGCTTTGCATCGACAGGGCGGTATCGGCGTCGACGCCGGTCTTCACGTGGTCGACCGCATAGCCCGATTGGCGGAGTGACCGGGTGAGGCCGTCCGCGAGTATGCTGTCGTCTTCGGCGATGAGAATTCGCATGTTGCTGACCGATGGCCGGCGGGCGGGCGCGCCGGCGCGGCTGTCTCCGAACTGATCCGTGTACAACGCAGCCTGCATTGCGGGCTTGCATAAAACACTGTTTTTTTATACAGTGTCTGCATTCGTGGGCAGCGCTTGAAGCGGGCGCGCCTCTGACAGACGCTGCTCATCATAGCAAAGGACGATTCATGGAAGATAGCAAGAAGGGCTCCGGGATGACCGCCGAGAAGAGCAAGGCGCTGGCGGCCGCACTCGCGCAGATCGAGAAGCAGTTCGGCAAAGGGTCGATCATGCGGATGGGCGACGGCGACGTGAAGGAAGACATCCAGGTCGTCTCCACGGGCTCGCTGGGCCTCGATATCGCGCTCGGCGTCGGCGGCCTGCCGCGCGGCCGGGTGGTCGAAATCTACGGTCCGGAATCGTCCGGCAAGACCACGCTCACGCTGCAGGTGATCGCCGAGCTGCAGAAGCTGGGCGGCACGGCAGCCTTCATCGACGCCGAGCACGCGCTCGACGTCCAGTACGCGGCGAAGCTCGGCGTGAACGTGCCGGAGCTGCTGATCTCGCAGCCGGACACCGGCGAACAGGCGCTCGAAATCACCGACGCGCTCGTGCGCTCGGGCTCGATCGACATGATCGTCATCGACTCGGTCGCGGCACTGGTGCCGAAGGCCGAAATCGAAGGCGAGATGGGCGATTCGCTGCCGGGCCTGCAGGCGCGTCTGATGTCGCAGGCGCTGCGCAAGCTGACGGGCACGATCAAGCGCACGAACTGCCTCGTGATCTTCATCAACCAGATCCGGATGAAGATCGGCGTGATGTTCGGCAACCCGGAAACCACGACGGGCGGCAATGCACTGAAGTTCTATTCGTCGGTGCGTCTGGACATCCGCCGGATCGGCTCGATCAAGAAGAACGACGAGGTGATCGGCAACGAAACCCGCGTGAAGGTCGTCAAGAACAAGGTATCGCCGCCGTTCCGCGAAGCGATCTTCGACATCCTCTACGGCGAAGGCATTTCGCGTCAGGGCGAGATCATCGATCTCGGCGTGCAGGCGAAAATCGTCGACAAGGCCGGCGCCTGGTACAGCTACAACGGCGAGAAGATCGGTCAGGGCAAGGACAACGCGCGTGAATTCCTGCGCGAGAATCCCGAAATCGCACGCGAGATCGAGAACCGCATTCGCGAGTCGCTCGGTGTCGTCGCGATGCCCGATGGCGTGGTCGACGAAGCCGAGGCGATGGACGAAGAAGAGTGATGGCAGGGCGCCGAGGGCAGGCCGGCGAACCGGAAGCGAGCGACACGTCCGACGTGACGGGGCGCTCCGGCCGGCGAGCCGCATCCTCGGGCACCGACCGGCGCAGCGCGGGCAGTCGTGCCGCGCATCGCACCGAAACGAGGGCATCCGACGATGCCCTCGTTTCGTTTGAGATTGCGCCGCCGGTCGATCCGTTCGACGACGACGAATCGTTCGATGCGCACGACCGGTCGCGTCGGCGCGTGTCGGGCATCGGCATCCTCGGCGCGCGCGCGGCCGATGCCGCGGCGCCGGTCACGGAAGATGTCTACACGCGCAGCAGTCAGCATCCGCGCCGCACGCGTCGCGCGTCCGGCGGTGCTGCCGGCGAGCCTTCCGCCACCGCCGAGCGCAAATCGTCGAAGCCGCCGCGCTCGCTGAAGGGCCGCGCGCTCGGCTATCTGTCGCGGCGCGAGTACAGCCGCGCGGAGCTGGCCCGCAAGCTCGCACCGTACGTCGGCGAGGACGAATCCGTCGAGCCGGTGCTCGATGCGCTGGAGCAGGAAGGCTGGCTGTCCGACGCGCGCTTTGCCGAGAGCCTCGTGCATCGTCGCGCATCGCGTGTCGGCGTCGCGCGCATCGTGAGCGAACTGAAGCGCCATGCAGTCGGCGACACGCTCGTCGAAGAAGTGAATGCTCAATTGCGCGAGACCGAATTGACCCGCGCGCAGGCCGTCTGGCGCAAGAAATTCGGTGCGCTGCCGCAAACTCCGGCGGAGCGCGCGAAGCAGGCGCGCTTTCTCGCGGCGCGGGGCTTCTCGAGCGCGACCATCGTGAAGTTGCTGAAGGCCGGCGACGATCTCCCGATCGACGACTGACGGGCTCCGTCGCGCGCGCTGCGCGCGATTTTGCTGCAACGCAACCGCTTCCGGACAGGCGGGAATACCCGCCGTCGCGCGCCCATGCCTCAGATACCCAATATGCTAAAATCCACGGGTTTTCCTCTTCGGCCTCAACCTCCAGCATGCCGCTATCCGAGCCCGTGCCCCGTCAGTTGCGACATCGACGCGCAATCCGAGCGGAAGCCTACGAGCGCGGCGACGGCTTGTGGGACATCGAAGCCTGCCTGACCGATCACAAGCCGCGCGATGTTGCGCTTGCGTCGGGCATTCGGCCCCAGGGCTTGCCGATTCACGAACTCTGGCTGCGCGTGACCATCGATCGTGACCTCAATGTCGTCGACGCCGAAGCGTCCTCGGAATGGGTTCCCTATCCCGGTCACTGCCAATCTGCTCCTCCCGCCTATCGGGCCCTCATCGGGCTCAACCTCTTCCGCAATTTCCGCCGTAACGCGAACCGGCTGCTCGCCGGCGTCGCAGGCTGCTCCCACCTCACCGAACTGTGCGCCGTGCTGCCGACGGCGGCGATCCAGGCGTTCGCCGGTGACGTGTGGAACGTGCGCGAGGAAGGCGGCGAAGGGCCGGGCCACGGCGTGGAGCACGTCGAGCCGCCGTTCCAGCTCGGCCGCTGCCAGGCGTTGCGGTTCGACGGCGAAGTCGTGCGGCAGTATTACCCGCGCTGGTATGGTCCGATCCGGCCCGATATGCGCGTTGAAGGCAGCACGAAGGAATGAACGGAAATCATTCGAAGAAGCGTCTTAAGCGACATTTCATCCATCTCTCAGACTGAAGGGAATCACGCATGAAGATTCACGAGTACCAGGGTAAGGAAATCCTGCGGAAATTCGGAGTCGCGGTACCGCGCGGCAAGCCGGCGTTCTCGGTTGACGAGGCCGTCAAGGTGGCAGAAGAGCTGGGCGGCCCGGTGTGGGTCGTGAAGGCTCAGATTCACGCGGGTGGTCGCGGCAAGGGCGGCGGCGTGAAAGTCGCGAAGACGATCGAGCAGGTTCGCGAATACGCGAACCAGATCCTCGGCATGCAGCTCGTTACGCACCAAACGGGTCCGGAAGGCCAGAAGGTCAACCGTCTGCTGATCGAAGAAGGCGCCGACATCAAGCAGGAGCTGTACGTCAGCCTCGTCGTCGATCGCGTGTCGCAAAAGATCGTTCTGATGGGTTCGAGCGAAGGCGGCATGGACATCGAGGAAGTTGCGGAAAAGCATCCGGAACTGATCCACAAGGTCATCGTCGAGCCGTCGACGGGCCTGCTCGACGCGCAGGCGGACGACCTCGCCGCGAAGATCGGCGTGCCGGCTGCATCGATCCCGCAAGCGCGCACGATCCTGCAAGGCCTGTACAAGGCATTCTGGGAAACCGACGCGTCGCTCGCCGAAATCAACCCGCTGAACGTTTCCGGCGACGGCAAGGTCACCGCACTCGACGCGAAGTTCAACTTCGACTCGAACGCGCTGTTCCGCCACCCGGAAATCGTCGCGTACCGCGATCTCGACGAAGAAGATCCGGCTGAAATCGAAGCATCGAAGTTCGATCTCGCGTACATCTCGCTCGACGGCAACATCGGCTGCCTCGTGAACGGCGCAGGCCTCGCGATGGCGACGATGGACACGATCAAGCTGTTCGGCGGCGAGCCGGCGAACTTCCTGGACGTCGGCGGCGGCGCGACGACCGAGAAGGTCACCGAAGCGTTCAAGCTGATGCTGAAGAACCCGGGCCTGAAGGCGATCCTCGTGAACATCTTCGGCGGCATCATGCGCTGCGACGTGATCGCGGAAGGCGTGATCGCCGGTTCGAAGGCCGTGAACCTGAACGTGCCGCTCGTCGTGCGCATGAAGGGCACGAACGAGGACCTCGGCAAGAAGATGCTGGCCGATTCGGGCCTGCCGATCATCTCGGCAGACAGCATGGAAGAGGCTGCGCAGAAGGTCGTCGCGGCTGCGGCAGGCAAGTAAGCGCGCTCAATGAACACGCATGGCGGCGCGGTGTGCACGCGACGCCAATCGAACAGAGGTCAAAATACATGTCGATTCTGATCAACAAGGACACGAAGGTCATCACGCAGGGCATTACCGGCAAGACCGGTCAGTTCCATACGCGCGCCTGCCGTGAATATGCAAACGGCCGCGAAGCGTTCGTCGCGGGCGTGAACCCGAAGAAGGCCGGCGAAGATTTCGAAGGCATTCCGATCTACGCAAGCGTCAAGGAAGCGAAGGCTGAAACCGGCGCGACCGTGTCGGTCATCTACGTTCCGCCGGCAGGCGCAGCTGCAGCGATCTGGGAAGCGGTCGAAGCCGACCTCGATCTCGCGATCTGCATCACCGAAGGCATTCCGGTGCGCGACATGATCGAAGTGAAGGACCGCATGCGTCGCGAAGGCCGCAAGACGCTGCTGCTCGGGCCGAACTGCCCGGGCACGATCACGCCGGACGAGCTCAAGATCGGCATCATGCCGGGCCACATCCACCGCAAGGGCCGCATCGGTGTCGTGTCGCGTTCGGGCACGCTGACGTATGAAGCCGTTGCGCAACTGACGGCACTCGGCCTCGGCCAGTCGTCGGCGGTCGGTATCGGCGGCGACCCGATCAACGGTCTGAAGCACATCGACGTGATGCAGATGTTCAACGACGATCCGGATACGGATGCGGTCGTGATGATCGGCGAAATCGGCGGTCCGGATGAAGCCAACGCCGCTCAGTGGATCAAGGACAACATGAAGAAGCCGGTGGTCGGCTTCATCGCGGGCGTCACGGCGCCTCCGGGCAAGCGCATGGGCCACGCCGGCGCGCTGATCTCGGGCGGTGCGGACACGGCCGAAGCGAAGCTGGAAATCATGGAAGCGTGCGGCATCACCGTCACGCGCAACCCGTCGGAAATGGGCCGTCTGCTCAAGAAGGCGCTGTAAGTTCCGCGTGGTTCGTCCTGCAAGAAACGCCGGCCCAGCCGGCGTTTTTTGTTATGCTCGCGAAATTAATTTGTAAGCCGGGGCGCATGCGCACTGCGTGTGCCGACGACCAACCGGGCCGCCCGTCGGGCGGCCGTCATCCTGCACCTGCCGCCACTCATGCCTGAATTCCTGACGTCGCTGCACTGGGGCGCCGTGTTGCAGATCGTCGTCATCGACATCCTGCTCGGCGGCGACAACGCGGTCGTGATCGCGCTCGCGTGCCGCAACCTGCCGGCCAATCAGCGGCTGCGCGGCGTCGTGTGGGGCACGGCCGGCGCGATCATGCTGCGCGTCGCGCTGATCGCATTTGCAGTCACACTGCTCGACGTGCCGTTCCTGAAATTCGGCGGCGGCCTGCTGTTGCTGTGGATCGGCATCAAGCTGATGGCGCCGGCCGCCGACGCGCACGACAACGTCAAGCCGGCCGATCGGCTGTGGGACGCGGTGAAGACGATCGTGCTCGCCGACGCCGTGATGAGCCTCGACAATGTGATCGCGATCGCGGGCGCGGCCGAGCAGGCCGATCCGCAGCACCGGCTGGCGCTGGTGATCTTCGGGCTGATCGTGAGCGTGCCGATCATCGTGTGGGGCAGCACGCTGGTGCTGCGGCTGCTCGATCGCTTCCCGATCATCGTCGCGTTCGGCGCCGGCCTGCTCGGCTGGATCGCGGGCGGTTTGATGGTCCACGATCCGGTC
Organism: Burkholderia vietnamiensis LMG 10929; assembly: GCF_000959445.1. Classification (NCBI taxonomy): domain Bacteria; kingdom Pseudomonadati; phylum Pseudomonadota; class Betaproteobacteria; order Burkholderiales; family Burkholderiaceae; genus Burkholderia; species Burkholderia vietnamiensis. The sequence continues at coordinate 1,362,588 of NZ_CP009631.1, forward strand.
GGCGATGGCTGGCCGGTGCTCGATACGCCGGCCGCGATCTACGGCGCGAGCATTGCCGGCGCGCTGTTCGTCGTCGCCGCCGGCTTCCTGCTGCGGCGCCGCCGCGGCATCCCGCAAGCGCATTGACGGTTGGCCGTCAGGCCGAGTGTCGGCCGCGCGGCCCGCTGGCTACGATCGAAACGCCTGCCCGATTCGGCAGGCGTTTTTCGTTTCTGGAGCCAGTCATGTTCGAAGCCTTTTCCGTTTCCCTGTTTCGTCGCTTTGCCGCCGATATGCGGCGCGCGCGCCGGCCGGTGCCGCGCTGGCATCCGGCCGGCTTCACGCTGATCGAGCTGATGATCGTGCTCGCGATCGTCGGCGTGATCGCCGCCTACGCGATACCCGCTTATCAGGATTACCTCGCGCGTTCGCGGGTGGGCGAGGGGCTCGCCCTTGCGTCGTCCGCGCGCCTTGCGGTGGCCGACAACGCCGCGAGCGGCGCGGCCCTCGACGGCGGCTACAGCGCGCCGGCCGCGACCCGCAACGTCGAATCCGTTCGGATCGACGGCGACACCGGCCAGATCACGGTTGCGTTCACGGCCCGCGTCGCCGCGGCGGGCGCGAATACGCTGGTGCTGGTGCCGTCGGCGCCGGACAAGGCCGACGCGCCGACCGCACGCGTGCCGCTCAAAAAGGGGACGATGCAGGCCGGCGCGATCGCGTGGGAGTGTTTTGCCGGCGGCAAGGACGCTTCGTCGCTGCCGGCGCCCGGCGCAGGCCCGATGCCGGCCGAGGCGGCGACCTTGCCTGCGAAATATGCACCGGCGGAATGCCGCGCGTAACGGCAGGCATGCGCGGGATGGTGCGGGCGGCACGCATCGCGGGGTGCCGGCCGGCCCGGGCCGGCCGCACATGGCGGCTGCCGGGGCGACGGCTCCCGCACAGAGTGGGGAAAGTTTTGTATAGTGCGCCGGTTGCTGACATCCGGTTCGCTCATGCCTTCTACTTTTTCCCGCTCGTTGTCGCTCGTTGCGCTGGCTGTCGCGCTGATCGTGCCGTACTCGATCACGAACCATACGTATCCGATTCCGACGTTCTATTCCGAGTTCGCCGCGCTGGTGCTGTATCTGCTGGTCGGGGTTTCCGTCGTGCTGCTCGCGCGCACCGGCCGCCCGGCCGAACCGTTCGCGGCGCCGGCCGCATTCGTCGCGCCGCTCGGGTTTGGCGCGGTGCTGCTCGCGCAGGTCGCGCTGTTGCCGCTGAAGGTGCCGTCGATGAACTGGCTGGCGCTCGGCTATCTGGCCGCGGCGCTGGTCGCGATGCAGGCCGGCTACATGCTCGCGCGCGGGGGGCTCGCCGAAGCCACCGCCCGGATGATGGCGGGCGCGTTGCTCGTGGGCGGAGTGTTCGCGGTTGCGACCCAGATCGTCCAGTTGTTCCATTTCGAGTCCGCGCTGTCGCCGTTCGTCGTGGTGTACAGCATCGCGGTCGACCGCCGGCCGTACGGCAACATGGCGCAGGCGAACCACCTCGCGACCTATATCGCGTTCGCGCTCGCCGGCGCGCTTTATCTGGTGCAGACCCGCCGCCTCGCGGTGTGGGCATGGCTCGCGCTGTCGATCGTGCTGTCGGCCGGGCTTGCGCTGACCGTGTCGCGCGGGCCGTGGCTGCAGGTTGCGGTGATGGTCGTCGCCGGTTTCTGGATGGCATGGGTCGAGTCGCGCCGTGCGCCGGGCAATCGCCGTGCGTGGCTGATCCCGGTCGTGCTGGCGCTGGCGTTCGTCGCGGTGAACGTCGCGGTGCGCTGGGCCAACGTGCATTTCCATCTGGGGCTCGCCGAATCGGCGGCCGAGCGCATGCGCGACGCGGGCCAGATTGCGCCGCGCCTTGCGCTGTGGAAGTACGGGCTCGCGATGTTCCGCGAGCATCCGCTGCTCGGCGTCGGCTGGGGCGAATTCCCGTCGCACCAGTTCGCGCTTGCGCGCGCGCTCGGCGGCGTCGAGATCGCGAACAACTCGCACGACATCTTCATCGACCTGCTCGCGAAGTCGGGCCTCGTCGGCCTCGGCGTGCTGGCCCTCGCGCTCGTCGCGTGGTTCGTGCGTGCGGTGCGCGCGCCGCAGTCGAGCACGCGCGTGTTCGGTTTCGCGCTGATCGGCGTGCTGCTGATGCACGCGCTCGTCGAGTATCCGCAGCAGTACATGTTCTTCCTGCTGCCGGCGATGTTCGTGATCGGGCTGCTCGACGTGAAGCCGCTGCGCTGGCTGCCCGGCCGCGCGGCGTTCGCGCTGTTTGCGGTGCTGTCGGTCGGCGGCGTGCTGGCGGCGGTGCCGGTGCTGCGCGACTACCAGCGCGCCGAAGTGCTGTATTACGGCACCGAGCCGGCCGTGCAGTATCGCGATGCGCCGTCGTTGCTGTTCGGCGCGTGGGGCGACTACGGGGCGGCGACGCTGTTGACGATTTCGCCGGACAACCTGCCGCTGAAGCTTGCCGCGCACGAGCGGGCGATCGCGCTGCTGCCCGGCGAGACGGTGCTGCGCCGTTATGCGGCGCTGCAGGCGCTGGCCGGTCGCGAAGCCGACGCGCTCGATACGGTCGAGCGGCTGCATGTGTTCGCGAAGGAATTGAAGGACTGGCCGCAGCAACTGGCGTTGCTGTACAAGCTGTGCGACGAGCAGCCGGGGCTGAAGACGTTCAAGGCAGCCGTCGTCGCGAAGTACGGTGAAGTGCCGGCCGACGCGGAAGACGACGACTCCGAAGACGATTCGGAATAACGCGCGCCGCGCCGGGCGGGAAGTCCCGGCGCGCGCCGGATCGCGGTGAAGCGGCGGTGCGGTGGCGGCTCGTGACGGCGCGCACATTGCTTCCCGTCGCGAACGGGTAGCGACGGAATCGCGCGATTCGCGTCAACCATTGTCAAATCGTCGCCACGGGAAAGACGGCACGTGCACAATGCGCGGAAGCGCTCGCGTGCGCGCGGCGATGTCGGCCGCACGAGCGAGCGCAGGTCCGCAGATCCGGGAGCCTGCCTGGAACGATCGCGGCCGATGCCACGCGCGGCCTGCGGCCGTAGCGGGCGCCGGTCCGATGGCCGCGGCGCGGGGCGATGCTGGCGGTGCGGCGGACGATGTCCGCCGGCGCGACGCTCGCCTGGAACAGTACTGAAGAACGATATTCGACCATGGCCCTTCGCTCGACCCTTCTGATCCTGCCGGCCGTCGCCGTGCTGTTTTCCGGCTGCGCGATGCTGTCGTCGTCGCAGGAAAGCAAGCTGACCTGCCACATTCCGCGCGCCGTCTATCCGGACAATGCGAAGCCGCTTACGCGCCGAGTCACCGTGCTCGTACGCGCGCTGATGACGACGTCCGGCGAAGCGCAGAACGTGACCGTGACGACGAGCAGCCGCAACGCGGCGGCGGACCGCGCGGCCGTCGACGCGATGACGCATGCGAGCTGCGCGCAGACCGGCGCGACCGCGAATCCGTTCCTGCTCACGCAACCATTCGTGTTCGAGCCGCGGCGCGGGGAGTAGTGGGGGCTGGTGCGGGTGATCGTGGTGTGGCGCACCGGCCGGTTGTGGTCGTTGACTGCCTGCCGGCGCGCCGCGGCCACGTCGCGCTTCGCCGCTTCGTCGAGTGGCCTACGCTCGGTGTCGCGGCAGCAGGTTCGCTCTATCGGCGCGCGAGCGCGCCGTTCGCGCGATCAGAAGGTGCGCTTTTTCAGCGTATATCCGTGCAACCAGTACAGCGTGTTGGTCTGCGCGTCGAAGTAACCGCCTTGTGCAACCTTGTCGGCGGTTTGATCCCACGACTTACCGCCGTCGGTGCTGGTGAACGTGAGGTCGATCGGCGCACCGCCGCGACTGCCCGAGTTCGGGTCGGTGGCATAGACGAGCAGGAGGCCGTCACGGCCGACGCTCAGGCTGTCGAGCCTGAGCGTCTCGTCGAACGTGCGCAGTTGGCGCACCGACTCCGGATGGTCGTTCGTCCACATGGAAATGGCGCCCACCCGGCGGCCGTTGTCGCGACTCTCGCCGTTCTGCGGCTTGTCCAGACGTGACAGCGCGTACAGCGAATAGTGTGTCGCCGGTCCCGGCGTGGTATCGAGCGCAGTGATGACCTGGCCCGGCAGTTCGGTTTCGGTCACGAAGGCGTGCTGCTCCCAGTCGAGCCGGCCGATCACGCTGTGCGCCGGCGTCTCTGCAGTGGGAGCGATGGAGTAGGCGACACGCAGCACACCGTCAGGGCCGAGGCTCACCGCATTGAAATTCTTGCGCGTCTTGCCGGCGACGCGCGCCTCGACCGGCACGTCGATCGCCTGCCACGTGTTGCCGCCGTCCGCGGTGCGCCATACTCGCGGGCCCCAGCCGATCGCGTAGCCGCGCTGCGGATCGATGAACAGCAGGCGGCCGATGTTCTGGTTTTCGGGCCATTGCAGTTGCGACCACGTTTGGCCGCCGTTGAGCGATTTCCACAGCTTCGTCGTCTGAGGCGCATCGCCGCCATGTGCCTCCGGTGCCTTGTAGTTCATCCATGAGGTGCTGATGAACTGAACCGACCAGTCTGGCGAATACCACCATGCGGCATTCTGGCCGACTTGCTGGAACTGGCGTTTCATCCCGCCGTCGATGGTCCCGCGAAGGAAGCTGATCGTCATGCGGTTCAGCAGCTCGCCTGTGTCGTTCATCCAGGCTTCGGTCGGCTCGGGCCGCTGCGGTTCGTTCGATTCAGCGGTGGGCTTGAATGTCACCTGGGGATTGGCGAGCTTGACGCTCATCACGTCGTTGCCCTTGATGCGGAAGCTGCCGCCGCCATACGGTGTGTCGTTCCGCATGAAGTTGGTCGAGATCGTTTCCCAGCTCGTTGCCATATTTACGTACCCGTATGTTGCAATGGCCAGGGCAACGAGGCTCCCGGCGATCCATTTCCATCGTTTGAGTTTTAGCATGTCACTTGTTTAGCAAACGTTCCAGCGCCCGGCTGACTTCGTCGGACGTGTCCGAACTCCATTCGCGTGCTTTCCTGGCCACGTCTGAGCCCCACTCTCGCGCCTGGTCGGCCGCTTCCGAACTCCAATCGTGCGCCTTTTGTTTGGCGACCGGGATACCCGCGTCCCACGCTTGCTTGAGCGTCCGGCCATCGCCCCATTCCTGAAGATTCGGCCGCATGCCGATCTTGGTTAGATCCGCGACCGGTAGACCGGCCAGCCCACCGTCCAGATAAGCCAACGGGTGGGTGACAAAGGCGAAAGTCTTGAACGTGTCCCCGTTGTTTTCGAGTTCGAGTTCGTATCGTTCCACTTGCATTGAAAGCTCACCGTTGCCCGGCTTCGCACTCTTGAATGCGATCTGGTCTCCCTGCATGTTTTGCTGCAGCCCGATTTCGATGTAGCGCTGAAGCCACCACCGGGCGTTTTCCAGCCATTTCTTTCCTTGAGCCGTTAGAGTGGGATAAAGATTCTTGCCGTAGTCCGAACAATAGTAATAGCCGTAACTCACGTAGTAATCGGGCGGTTTGTGCCCGCAACCGATATGGCGCATCATGAAATTGCCGTGGCGCGACCAGTCGGAATCTGTACTTTTCAGTTCGATCAGCTTTTCCCGTCGATGTAGCAGGCGGCGCGCGACTTCCTTGTCTTTCCATGGATCCCACGAGGTCGCGAATTTCTTCACGGTTTCCCATGCACTCGATTTGCTGACCTTTTCGACCGTCTCCCAGTACTCGCCGTGCAGCGGCTGGTAGTAGAAGGGACACGTGCCGACAATGGAATCTGCGGCCGGTGGTGCGTACTTGTCGCAGATATTGATCGCCACCTTTGGACGATCCTTGTAGCCCGTCGGCGTCAGCATCCCGGAGCCGGTGCCGAGTACGTTCTTGTCCGGTTGCCCGTCAGCCATTCGATTTCCCCAAAAACTTGACGACGACGTCGTGCGGCACGTGGCTCTGCGTGAGCCCCGTCTCACCGGCCGCGTTGGTGACGCCTTCTGAGATCAACTTCCCGTTCGAAAACATCTGATACCGAGTGTTCGCAACCGGGATGTCGGTGCCGGCCCAGTGCGCGATGAAGGCCTGATCGTAGTTGCCCGTCGAGTTGGGCAGTGTCGGCATCGTTTGCGCCAGATGCGTGGGCCCGCTGAATGCGTGTTGCGCACCCTTGACGTCGATCTTGCCGGGCGCATGGACTTCAATGTTGCCGTCCGCGATCCGGATGTAAGCGCCGCCGGACGTCAAGAGGATCTCCTTCGCCGCAGCGCCTTCGAGTGCCCCGGTGGCCGCGATCAGCTTCAGCGTTTTCTGGGCGGTCAGCTCGATGTTGTCAGCCTGTGCTTGCACTTCAACCCTGCCCTTGCCGGCGAACAGCTTGATCCCGGCGTTCTGGGCGAACAGGCTGATGCGGTCGATCACGCTGGCGACCAGCGATTTCCCCGCGGCGACATGCGTGCTTTGCCCGCTGACGACGTTGATGTGCCGGTCCGCAGCAACATGCACAGATTGTTGTGTCGACATCCCGATGCCTGCCGGACTGCCGAACAGCATCACAGGTTCCTTGAACGCATTGGCGATGCCCGTGCCGCCGCCGGCGGTTCTGCCGCCCGACGTGCTGCCGGTCACGCTGCGTTGAGTTGCATCGGTGAACTGCTTCAGTGCCGAATGCCCGGACTCGAGCGGCTCCGCTCGATGCTGCGTGCTGACATCCGACATGGCTTCCATCAGGCCTTCCGCCCGAACGAGCTGTTGCTGCGTTTCCTGAACGTCGAGCGGTTGGCTTGCCGGCTGCTTCTCGTGCGTCGTGACGTACAGGCCGCGGTTCGCGCGCACTGCGCCATATGCGTCCGACCGCAGGTCGAAGCCGCTGCCGAGATAGCTGCCGCGATTATTGCCTGCGTGCTCGATCAAATAGCCGAGATGCAGATGCGCATTGGTCTGGCTGCTATACAGGTGTACGCGATTCTGCGACGTCGCATCGTCGAGGACCAACTGGTTGTACCCGACGCCCGCATATTCCTTGGAGCGATATCCGGACAGGATGCCGTTGCTGTGCCATTGCGGACTTGTTGCGCCGTTATAGACCTTGCCTACGATGATCGGTCGATCGCAGTCGCCGCCGACGAAGTCGACCAGCACCTCCTCGCCGCTGCGGTGTGGATGAACGGCGCCGTAGCCATTTCCGGAATCCGACGTCGTGGCACGTAGCCAGCACGACGCCTTCTCGTCACCGTCGTTCAGGCGATCCCAATGAAAGCGGACTTTGACACGGTTTAGTGCATCCGTGTGAACCTCTTCGCCCTGCGGTGCGACGACGATCGCCGATTGCAAATGCATCGTCGGCTTCGCATGCTCGAACGGGCTGCGAAACGGTACGGTCGTGCGCTGTGCTTCCACGCGAATCTGAAAGAAGCCCTCGCTACCATCGGAATGACGGACGCGCGACAGGGCGGAATCTGTCGCGTGCACGATGCTGTCGATCTCCGCCTTCAGGCTATGAGGAAAAACCGCCTGCTCGTCCGCCACGGGGAGGTTGTTGACAATGACCCACGCCGTCTCGATTACGGCGAATTCGCGCTGGCCGGGATCGTCCTTGTCGTGTTCGGGGTGATCGGCGAATTGGAACGTGCGCCCCGCGTCCATGCGCCGCACGCCGCCGACGCCGTGAAAACGCTTCGCGCGCGACTCCTGATCCTCCATCCAGAGCTTCGACAGATGGTCGCCGCGGGATTGCTCGGCATACGTATGCGCGCCCGTGTATTCATAGACCTCCAGCTGCTGCGGGAGGTCGCCCTGGTTCGCGATCGTCGGCGTGTGAGTGGCCTTCGGATTCGCGGCGGTGGGCGGCTGCTTGTAGTCGAACGTGCGCGTGGCGCGCTCGACGCTCCGCAGCGTACGAGTGCCAGAGAAATGGACGAGTGTGTCGGCTTCGTCGCTTGTACCCGCGCGATGAAAATGCACTACTCGTGGCGACAGCGCGGGCAGCGCGTCGAGGCGGTCGACGATGACGAACCGGTGCGACTTGCCGTCTCGGTCCTGTTCCCAGAAACCGTACAGGCCTTCGGATTCCATCAGCCGGTGCACGAAATTCCAATCGTCCTCGTCCTGCATGCAGAACGAGCGAATTGGTACCGGCTGGTAGAGCCTGAAGGCGAAGCGTCCCTTTGCCTGCGGATGCTGGTTCAGTACGTCGGCAATGATGTCTTCCGCGGACTGATCCTGCCAGATGCGCTGGTCGCGGCGGAACTTAAGGAAATGCAGGAACGATGCAAAAGCAATCTGGTAGTACGTGACACCGCTGTCCGACCCGAGCCGGCGAGCGGAATGCACGTAGCCGTGGTGAGGCGCGTACGATTGATCGCTCTGCTGTATCCACAGCGTCACCGGCTGCGCGATCAGCTTCTTGAGCTCGATGTTGTCGGATACGGAAACCGCATCGACGATAAACTCGAATTGGCGCCCGAGTCGCGACCACCCCTTGACGCGGTGCGGCAACAGTATGTCGGGGCCAAGCGGCGTATCTAGTTTGACAAGGCGCTCATGCTGGACCGGCCTGCCCAGCATCGCGCTTCTCAACATGTTCGAATTCATTACCAGGACTCACTCTTTTTGTTCTGCTGGTCACACGCTCTCTCGTGTGGAATCCACCAATTGTATGAGATAAAGGCGCTGGAATCTCCCCTCGCGGACCGACAGCCTTTCTCGCCCTCAACCCCCCGCATCCTCCGCCGTCCAATCGCCCGACTTCCCGCCGCGCTTCTCCCTGACGCTCACATCGGTGATCACCATCCCGCGATCCACGGCCTTGCACATGTCATACACGGTCAGCAGCCCGACCTGCACGGCCGTCAGCGCTTCCATCTCGACGCCGGTGCGCCCGAACGTCTCGACCTGCGCGACGCAATGCACGCCGGGCAGCGCGTCGTCGAGTTCGAAGTCGACCGCCACGCGCGTCAGCGCGAGCGGATGACACAGCGGAATCAGATCGGCCGTGCGTTTCGCGCCCTGAATCGCGGCGATCCGCGCGACGCCGAGCACGTCGCCTTTCTTTGCCTTGCCGTCGCGGATCAGCGCGAACGTCGCGGGCAACATCCGGATCGTGCCGCGTGCAACCGCGACGCGCTGCGTTTCCTGCTTGCCGCCGACGTCGACCATATGCGCATGGCCGGCGGCGTCGAAGTGGGTAAGTCCTGACATGTCTGGCTCCAGTGGAACGCACGCGCGTGCGAGCGCGTACATCGATCCTGCTTCACGGCCGGCCGGGGCGTTCGATCCGCTATCCGCTTCCCGCTCTCCGCGCCGATCCAACGTTTCAACGGGCGCCTATCATAGCAGCGGCCTCTGCGGCCTCTGCGGCCTCTGCGGCCTCTGCGGCCTCAGCGCCCTCGACGGCGCCGCGCGCACCGGCGGCCGATGCGCCGCAACGAACCGTCGCGATCGCCCCGGTACAATGACCCGATTATTCGGACCACACGCCGCGATGCGCGCCGGGCGCGCGGAAGGCGCCGCTTTCACTCTGCCATGCGTGTCAAACAGTTGCTTGCCGTGTTGCTGTCGGCGGCGCTCGTGCTGCCGCCGAACGGCTATGCGCAGCGCGCGTCGGCGCCGCCGCTCGAGTCGGCGGCCGGCGCGTCGCCGTCGATCTCCACCGTCCCGTCCGGCATCGCGACCGGCGTGTTCGGCACCTACGGCGGCGCGGAAAGCCGGTTCTCCAGCGCCGACGGCGCCTCCGCGCCCGTCGCGAACCTGCGCGCGCCGTTGCGCGCACTGGAACTGCCCGATCTCGGCGACGGCTCCGGCGGCTCGCTCACGCCGCAGGCCGAGCGCCGTCTCGGCGAGCGCGTGATGCGCGAGGTGCGGCGCGACCCCGACTATCTCGACGACTGGCTCGTGCGCGACTACCTGAATGCGATGGCGGCGCGGCTCGCGGCCGCGGCGGCCGCGCGCTTCATCGGCGGCTACATGCCCGACTTCGACCTGTTCGCGGTGCGCGACCCACAGATCAACGCGTTCTCGATGCCGGGCGGCTTCATCGGCGTCAACAGCGGCCTGGTCGTTGCGACGCAGACGGAATCCGAGCTCGCGTCGGTGGTCGGCCACGAGATGGGCCACGTGCTGCAGCGGCACATCGCCCGCATGATCGGCGCGAACGAAAAGACCGGCTACACGGCGCTCGCGACGATGCTGCTCGGCGTGCTGGCCGGCGTGCTCGCGCGCAGCGGCGATCTCGGCAGCGCGATCGCGATGGGCGGCCAGGCATACGCGGTCGACAACCAGCTGCGTTTCTCGCGCTCGGCCGAGCGCGAGGCCGATCGCGTCGGCTTCCAGCTGCTGGCGGGCGCCGGCTATGACCCGTACGGGATGCCGGGCTTCTTCGAGCGGCTCGATCGCGCGTCGATGGGCGACGCGGGCGTGCCGGCCTACGCGCGCACGCATCCGCTGACGGGCGAACGGATCGCCGACATGGAAGATCGCGCCCGCCGCGCGCCGTACCGGCAACCGCGTCAGTCGGCCGAATACGGCTTCGTGCGCGCGCGGCTGCGGGTCCTGCAGAACCGCGCGCCGACCGACATCGCCGCCGAGGCGCACCGGATGCAGCTCGAGATCGACGATCGCACCGCGCCGAACGTCGCGGCGAACCACTACGGCATCGCGCTCGCGAACACGCTGCTCGGCCAGTACGACGCCGCGGACCGCGCGCTCGCGGCGGCGCGCGGCGCATTCGAAGCCGGCGAACGGCGCGCCGACGATCCGACGACGAGTTCGCCGAGCCTCGACGTGCTGGCCGCGGATCTCGCGCGCCGCGCGGGTCGTACCGACGACGCCGTGCGGCTGGCGGCGCTCGCGCAACGCCGCTGGCCCGCGTCGCATGCGGCGATCGTCGCGCACCTGCAGGCGCTGATCGCGGCGCGCCGCTTCGCCGAAGCGCAGACGCTGGCCCGCACGCAGGCGGACGCGGACCCCGAGCAGCCGGACTGGTGGGACTACCTCGCGAAGGCGAGCGACGGCAAGGGCGACGTGCTCACGCGGCGCCGCGCGCTCGCGGAGAAGCTGGCGCTCGACGGCGCGTGGCCGTCGGCGATTCGGCAGTTGAAGGAGGCGCGCGACGCGAAGGACGTGTCGTTCTACGATCAGTCGATCATCGGCGCGCGGCTGCTGGAATTCGAGGCGCGCTACAAGGAAGAGCGCGAAGACGAGAAGAACGGCCGCGGCTGACGACCTTCACACCTATGTGGCGACCGTGCGTCAGCCTTCGCCGCCGCCCGGATCCGCTGCAGCGGCGGTGTCGCGTGCGCGCTGCGCGGGGCTCGCGACGAAGCCGAAGGTCGCGGGCACGTCGGCGCGAGCGATGCTGCCGAGCGGCAGCGTGCGGCCGTCGCGCCAGCGCAGCACGGGCGGCGTCGCGTCGAAATCGGCGTGATCGGCAAAGAGGCCGAGATCGTGATCGTGCAGCACCGCGACGCGCGGCGGCGCGTTCGCAGCGCCCGCCGCACCCGCCGCACGAAACAGCACGCCGCCCGCATCGTCGAGCCACGCGGCCTCGGGCTCGAACGGCGCGCCGGTGTGATCGACGAGCTCGAGCTGCCCGTCGCGTTCGACGAGGCGCACGACCCACGGCGTATAGGCGAGCTCGACATAGACGCGCTGCGGGCCGTTCTGGAAGAACCACTGCCCATGCGCGTCGCATGCGTAGTTGCGGGCGATGAATGCGTTCAGCGCGTCATGCCGCACGGGCGAGCCGAGCTCGCCGGCGGCCTGCGCGGCGTCGTCGCGCAGCCGCCATGCGCCGCGCCGGTCGAGCAGCAGCCAGCCGGTGCAGTGCGGAACGTTCGGCCATTTGGCGATGGCCTGTCGGACGATGTCATCCATGGTCGACGAATTTCGAGCAATAGCCGAACACACGCGCCGACAGCCAGTCGAGTCGGCCGGGGAACGGCCCGGTCATGAATCCCGCGTGACCGCCGTGCGCCGGCTGATCGAGCTCGACGGCCGGCGACACGTCGGCGGCGCTCGGCAGCGCGGATTCGGGCAGGAACGGATCGTTGCGTGCATTGAGGATCAACGTCGGCACGTCGATCGCGCGCAGCAGCGGGCGCGTGGTGGCTTGGGTCCAGTAGTCGTCGGCGTTCGCGAAGCCGTGCAGCGGCGCGGTGACGACTTCGTCGAAGTCGCGCATCGTGACGGCGCGCAGCATCGCGTCGCGGTCGAACAGCCCCGGATATTGATCGAGCTTCGCGAGTGCCTTGCGCTTGAGCGTCTTGAGGAAGCTGCGCGTATAGACCATCGCGAAGCCCTGCGACAGCGCGCGGCCGCCCGCATGCACGTCGATCGGCGTCGAGATCGCCGCGGCCGCGTGCACGATCGACGTGTCGCTGCGATGCTCGCCGAGCCAGCGCAGCAGCACGTTGCCGCCGAGCGACACGCCGGCCGCGACGATCGGCCCGCGATGCTGCGCGGCGAGCCGGCGCAGGATCCAGTCGACTTCGGCGCTGTCGGCGAGATGATAAAAGCGCGGCTGGCGATTCAGCTCGCCGCTGCAGCTGCGAAAGTGCGGGACGACCGCGTGCCAGCCGTTCGCCTGCGCGGCGGCCATCATCGCGAGCGCATAGTGCGAGCCGGAGCTGCCCTCGAGGCCGTGGAACAGCACGAACAGCGGCGCATCGGGCGCCGGCGCCGCGCTGTCGAGGTGCGCGACCCAGTCGAGATCGATGAAGTCGTGGTCGGGGGTTTCCCAGCGCTCGCGTCGGTACGCGACGGCCGGACGCCGCGCGAACAGCGCGGGCACGATGGTCTGGACATGGCTGTTCGGCAGCCAGCGCGGTGCGCGATAGCGCAGTAGGTCGTCGGCGGGGGCCGAGGCCCCGGTCAGCGGCGAGGTAGGCGGGGAGGCCGTACTCATGATCGCCCTGCTAGTGCGTTGCTACGTTGCTTCGTCAGTGCAGCGGACCCTGCCCGTGACGGATCTTCGCGGCGAATTGTCCGGCCGCCTGTTCGGGAATCGGGCTCGCGTGGATATGCGCGATGCGCCACTCGCCACGCTCGTGAATCATCACGTACGTCGCGAACACCATGTCGGGTTCGGCCGTCAGGTCGGCCTGCTGATGGGCCTCGGCGATCGTATAGACGACGGTGCCGAGACTGTCGTACACGCGGATGTCGAGCGGCTCGATCGTCACCGGGCGGGTGGCGAGCCGGTTCGCGAGGCCGCTGCGGATCTGGTCGAGGCCGTGCAGATGCTCGCCGTCGGCCCACACGCAGCTGGCGAAGTCCTCGTCGATCCACAACCCCAGCAGCGCGTCGAGATTGGCGTCGGCGACGGCCTGGTAGTAAGCGTTCAGCGTATCGGCGGCGGCTTCGAAAAGGCGGGCAAAACGTGGCATCGGGGTTATCTCTCGCGCGCGTCGCGCGCCGTATTCAGCACGGCGGCCCGGATGAGGCCGCCGTACACCGGTGAATCGGATTGCCCGGCGCGTCGTGCGACGCCGCCGGCCAGGGTCAGCGCTGCCCGACGAGCATGCCGCGCAAGTCGCCGAATACCTGCTCCGGGCCGAGCTCGCGCAGGCAGTTCAGATGGCCGAGCGGGCATTCGCGTTCGAAGCAGGGACTGCATTCGAGATGCAGCCATTGTACCTTCGCCAGCTCCGACAGCGGAGGGGTGTGGCGCGGATCCGTCGACCCGTACAGCGCGACGAGCGGCCGGCGCAGCGCCGCGGCCACGTGCATCAGCCCGGAATCGTTGGTGACGACGGCGTTCGCGCGCGCGATCAGCGCACATGCCTCGGACAGCGACGTCTGCCCGCACAGGTTGCGCACGTTCGGCGCGTGGTCGGCGATCGCCTGCGCGGCCGCGGCGTCCTTCTGCGAGCCGAGCGCGACGATCTGCGTATACGGGAACGACTGGTGGACGATCGTCGCCAGCGTCGCGAAATGCTCGGGCGGCCAACGCTTGGCCGGGCCGTATTCGGCGCCCGGGCAGAACACGACGAGCGGCTTGCGCGTATCGAGATTGAAACGCGCCGACACGCGCGCCGTCTCGTTCAGATCGGCGTCGAGGCGCGGCGCGGGCAGCGTCTTCATCGACTCGGGCAGCTTCGCGCCCGGCGCATAGGCGAGCGCCGCGTAGTGGGTCGTCATCGGCGGCCGCTCGGCCGACTTGTCGGGGTTCGCGTGCCGCACGTTCAGCAAGCCGTAGCGGTGCTCGCCCGTGTAGCCGATCCGCAGCGGGATGTTCGCGAGCCACGGGATCACGGCCGACTTCAACGAATTCGGCAGCACGTACGCCGCGTCGTAGCCGACGTCGCGCAGGTCGCTCGCGAGCTGCCAGCGGCGCAGCAGCTGCAGCTTGCCGTGGGCGAGGTCGGTCGCGTAGACATCGTGGATCTCCGGCATCCGCTCGAGCACCGGCGCGACCCAGCTGGGTGCGACGGCATCGATCGCGATGCGGGGATGGAGCTTCTTCAGCAGCGCAAAAAGCGGCTGCGCCATCAATGCGTCACCGATCCAGTTCGGTGCGATAACCAGCGCTCGACGCATCAGGTCGACTTCCGATGTCGTAATGAAGCACGGCGCGCATGCACCGCGTTCGGGTTGTCAGAAAGGGAAAAGGGCGGCGCGCCGGAAACTCCGGCGGCGCCGCCTCGCGTGCGACGGGCCCGCAGGCCCGCGGCCGGGCTCAGTGGCCCTTGACCACCTCGCCGTCGCGCAGCTTGTAGCGCGTGCCGCAGTACGGGCAGCGTGCCTCGCCGTGCGAGACGTCGATGAACACGCGCGGGTGCGCGCTCCAGCGCGCCATGGCCGGGTTCGGGCAATACGCGGGGAGGTCCTTGGCCGTCAGTTCGACCAGCGGCATTTCCTTGATTTCGCTCATGAGACTTTCTCTAATCACTCTTTTTGTGGGCGGTCGGCGGCGCGGCGCGCTCAGACCTTGGACAGCCAGTGCGCGTACTTCGCGTTCTTGCCCGACACGATATCGAAAAACGCCGACTGGAGCTTTTCCGTGACCGGGCCGCGTGCGCCGCTGCCGATGGTGCGGTTGTCGAGCTCGCGGATCGGCGTGACTTCGGCGGCCGTGCCCGTGAAGAACGCTTCGTCGGCCGTGTAGACCTCGTCGCGCGTGATGCGCTTCTCGATCACCTCGATGCCGGCGTCCTTCGCGAGCGTGATGATCGTGTCGCGCGTGATGCCGTCGAGGCACGACGACAGGTCGGGCGTGTAGAGCTTGCCGTGGTTGACCAGGAAGAAGTTTTCGCCGGAGCCTTCCGACACGTAGCCGTCGACGTCGAGCAGCAGCGCTTCGTCGTAGCCGTCGGCCGTGGCTTCCTGGTTCGCGAGAATCGAGTTCACGTACCAGCCCGAGGCCTTTGCCCGCACCATCGACACGTTGACGTGGTGGCGCGTGAACGACGACGTCTTCACGCGGATCCCCTTCGCGAGGCCATCCTCGCCGAGGTAGGCGCCCCACGGCCAGGCCGCGATCGCGACGTGGATCGTGTTGCCCTTCGCGGACACGCCGAGCTTTTCCGAGCCGACCCAGATGATCGGGCGCAGGTAGCACGATTCGAGCTTGTTTTCGCGCACGACTTCGAGCTGCGCGGCTTCGAGCGTTTCCCGGTCGAACGGCACGTCCATCTGGAAGATCTTCGCCGAATTCAGCAGCCGCTTCGTGTGCTCGCGCAGGCGGAAGATCGCGGTGCTGCCGTCGGCCGTCTTGTATGCGCGCACGCCCTCGAAGACGCCCATGCCGTAGTGCAGCGTATGGGTCAGGACGTGGATCTTGGCGTCGCGCCAGTCGATCAGCTTGCCGTCCATCCAGATCTTGCCGTCGCGGTCGGCCATTGACATAGGATTCTCCTGGAAGCAGTGGGGTGCTGCGGTGGTTGTGCAGCGTTGAACCGGAAAGACGCTTATTTTAGCGTCATTTGGCGCCGATCCGGTCGGTCGCCATGGGGCCGGGGCTATAATCGTCCGGTACCGATTCCAACGACGACGGGCCGTGCCGGCAGGAGACGCCGGAGCCCGGACGAACCGCCCGCTGCGGCCCGCCTCCCCATGCTCGCTCGCTTGTCCGCCACCGACCGCTTCGCGCTGATCCAGGGCGCGCGCGACTATTCCCCGACCTTGATGGCGATCCTCTCCTGGGGGCTCGTCACCGGCATCGCGATGAGCAAGTCGGTGATGACGCTCGGGCAGGCGAGCGCGATGTCGATCCTGGTGTACGCGGGTTCGTCGCAGCTCGCGGTGCTGCCGCTGCTCGTCGCGAAGCTGCCGCTCTGGACGATCCTGCTCACCGCCACGATGGTCAACATGCGCTTCGTGATCTTCAGCGCCGGCCTCGCACCCCATTTCTCCTACCTGCCGCTGTGGCGGCGCGTCGCGATCGGCTATTTCAACGGCGACGTGATCTACCTGCTGTTCCAGAAGCAGGGCTTCGCCTACGGCCACGTGCCGGGCAAGGAGGCGTACTTCTGGGGGATGGCGCTCGCCAGCTGGGCGTCGTGGCAGGCGTCGTCGCTCGCCGGCATCCTGCTCGCGAGCTTCTTTCCGGCGAGCTGGGGGCTCGAGCTGGCCGGCACGCTCGCGCTGATTCCGATCATGGTGTCGGCGGTCGCGAACCGCTCGACGCTCGTGGCGGTCGCGGTGGCCGGCATCGTGTCGCTCGTGCTGTTCGACCTGCCGTACCGGCTCGCGCTGCCGATCGCGGTGCTCGCGGCGCTGGCCGCCGGCTGCACCGCCGATTTCTTCGTCGAGCGCGCCGACTGGCGGCGCATCCGTACCGAAATCGTGCACGAGAAGGAGAGCGAGTGAGTGCGACCGAAATCTGGCTCGTGATCGTCGGGATGACCATCGTCACGGCCGTCACGCGCGCGTTGTTCCTGATCGGCGGCGAGCGCACCGTGCTGCCCGAGCGCGCGCAGCGCGCGCTGCGCTATGCGCCGGCCGCCGCCTTGGTTGCCGTGGTGCTGCCCGACGTGCTGGAGACGCCGGCCGGCCTGTCGTTCGCGCTGACCAATCATCCGTTTTACGCGGCGCTCGCCGGCCTCGGCTGGTTCCTGTGGCGCCGCAGCATGCTCGGCACGATCGTCAGCGGCATGCTCGTGTTCACCGTGCTGCGGATCCTGTTCTGATGAATCGCGGCGGCGGCCGGCCGGCGCCCGGTGCGCCGGCGCCAGCGGATTGCTGCATTGCAGCAGCATGCCGCCGGCCGCCCGCGCTCCCAAATAGGCGGAATTCGGCCGCGCACGGTCAGTCTGCCGGGTGGATCGGCTAGAATGCCCGTTCGAGATTTTTACCCGTGCGCGTCATGCGAACCGCCAGCCACGGCCGCATCCGGCGCCCTTTCGCGGCAGCCCGCGCACGTCCAGCGTGAAGCCCCTTTCCCCATCCACTACTTCAATCTGTCCACCATGAGCCAAGTCAAGCGTCTTACCGACCTGATCGCCGCCGGCCAGCTCGCCGGCAAGCGGGTGTTCATCCGCGCCGACCTGAACGTCCCGCAGGACGATCACGGCAACATCACCGAAGACACGCGCGTGCGCGCGTCCGTGCCGGCGATCCGCGCCGCGCTCGACGCCGGCGCGGCCGTGATGGTCACGTCGCACCTCGGCCGCCCGACCGAAGGCGAATTCAAGCCGGAAGACTCGCTCGCGCCGGTCGCGAAGCGTCTGGCCGAATTGCTCGGCCGCGACGTGCCGCTGGTGTCGAACTGGGTCGAGAACGGCGTGAACGTCGCGCCGGGCCAGGTCGTGCTGCTCGAGAACTGCCGCGTGAACAAGGGCGAGAAGAAGAATTCGGACGAGCTCGCGCAAAAAATGGCGAAGCTCTGCGATATCTACGTGAACGACGCGTTCGGCACCGCGCACCGCGCCGAGGCCACCACCCACGGGATCGCGAAGTACGCGCCGGTCGCCTGCGCGGGCCCGCTGCTTGCTGCCGAACTCGATGCGCTCGGCAAGGCGCTCGGCAACCCTGCGCGTCCGCTCGTCGCGATCGTCGCGGGCTCGAAGGTGTCGACCAAGCTGACCATCCTGAAGTCGCTGGCCGGCAAGGTCGACCAGCTGATCGTCGGCGGCGGCATCGCGAACACGTTCATGCTCGCGGCCGGCCTGTCGATCGGCAAGTCGCTCGCGGAAGCCGATCTGGTCGCCGAAGCGAAGGCGATCATCGACGAGGCGCGCGAGCGCGGCGCGTCGGTGCCGATCCCGACCGACGTCGTGACGGCCAAGGAATTCTCGCCGACGGCCGCGGCCACGGTGAAGCAGGTCGCCGACATCGAAGCGGACGACATGATCCTCGACATCGGTCCCGATACGGCCCGCGCGCTCGCGAGCCAGCTCGAGAAGGCCGGCACGATCGTGTGGAACGGCCCGGTCGGCGTGTTCGAGTTCGACCAGTTCGGCAACGGCACGAAGACGCTTGCCGACGCGATCGCCAAGTCGTCCGCGTTCTCGATCGCGGGCGGCGGCGACACGCTGGCGGCCATCGCGAAGTACGGCATCCACGACCAGGTCAGCTACATCTCGACGGGCGGCGGCGCATTCCTCGAGTTCCTCGAAGGGAAGAAGCTGCCGGCGGTGGAAGTGCTGGAAACGCGGGCGGCCTGAGCGTGGCGGTGCGCGCAGGGGTGACGAAGGCCGCGCGCTCCGCGACAGCGGAGCAGCGGGCCGGCGCGGGCAAGCGCAAACGCGCGCCCGCGCGGGCGGACACCACCCCGCGCGCAGCGGCGGCCGCCGGCGACGCGGTCGTGCAGCACCATGAGATTCAGAACAAAGCGATGCCGGGCGCAAGCACCGGCACGCTCCCCGGGACGGCCGCCGCTGGGCTCGCCGATTCCGGCTCTCGCAGCGTTTCACCCAGCGCATCAACCCTGATCCAGATGAGGAGTTTCATGCAGCGCGCCACCAAGATAGTCGCCACGATCGGTCCGGCCTCCAGTTCGCCGGAGATTCTGCTGCAGATGATGCAGGCGGGCCTCGACGTCGTGCGGCTCAATTTTTCGCACGGCACGGCCGACGATCATCGCCAGCGCGCCGAGATGGTGCGCGAGGCCGCCCGCAAGGTCGGCCGCGAGATCGCGATCATGGCCGACCTGCAGGGTCCGAAGATCCGCGTCGGCAAGTTCGAGAACGGCAAGACCACGCTGGCGCCGGGCCAGGCGTTCATCCTCGACGCGGGTTGCGAGCTCGGCAACGACGAGCGCGTCGGCCTCGACTACAAGGAACTGCCGCGCGACCTGAAGCCGGGCGACCTGCTGCTGCTGAACGACGGCCTGATCGTGCTGACCGTCGAGCGCGTGCTCGGCGAGGAGATCCACACGATCGTCAAGGTGGGCGGCGAGCTGTCGAACAACAAGGGCATCAATCGTCAGGGCGGCGGCCTGTCGGCGCCCGCGCTGACCGCGAAGGACATGGAGGACATCCGCACCGCGATGTCGCTCGGCGCGGATCTCGTCGCGGTGTCGTTCCCGAAGAATGCCACCGACATGGAAATGGCGCGCCAGCTCGCGAACATCGCGGGCGCGCCGTACGGCATCAAGCCGAAGATGATCGCGAAGATCGAGCGCGCCGAGGCGATTCCGGCGCTGCAGAGCATCCTCGATGCGTCCGACGGGATCATGGTCGCGCGCGGCGACCTCGCGGTCGAAGTGGGCAACGCGGCCGTGCCGGCGCTGCAGAAGCGGATGATCCGGATGGCGCGCGAGTCGAACAAGCTCGTGATCACCGCGACGCAGATGATGGAATCGATGATCCACGCGCCGGTGCCGACGCGCGCCGAAGTGTCGGACGTCGCGAACGCGGTGCTCGACGGCACCGACGCGGTGATGCTGTCGGCCGAAACGGCCGCCGGTAAGTATCCGGTCGTCACGATCGAGACGATGGCGGCGGTGTGCGTCGAAGCGGAAAAATCGGAGCACGTCGAACTCGACAAGGATTTCCTCGACCGCACGTTCACGCGTATCGACCAGTCGATCGCGATGGGCGCGCTGTTCACCGCGTATCACCTGGGTGCGAAGGCGATCGTCGCGCTGACCGAATCGGGCGCGACCGCGCTGTGGATGTCGCGTCACTACACGCACGTGCCGATCTTCGCGCTGACGCCGCGCGTCGGCAGCGAGCGCACGATGGCGCTGTACCGCAACGTGACGCCGCTGCACGTCGACTTCAACAGCGACCGCGACGCCGCGCTGCAGGCGGCGCTCGAGATGATCGTCAAGCAGGGCTACGTGCAGCACGGCGACATGGTCGTGCTGACCGTCGGCGAGCCGATGGGGCAGGCGGGCGGCACCAATACGCTGAAGATCGTGCGGGTCGGCGAGCACTATTGAGCGCCGGGCTGGCCGGGTTGCGTCGGGCCGTCGGCCCGGTCGATCCGGCACCGTTTGGACCGAAAAGCCGCGTGGGGTCGGATGCCCCGCGCGGCTTTTTTTCTGTTTTTTGGCGGATTGTGCCGTGCCACGGTAACAAATTGCGAGCGGGCGCGCCGGCGCGGTCGGAATCGGCGGCGCTTCGCGATAAAATGCCGCTATTCGACGCTCAGCCGTGCCGTGCCGCCCCGTTTCAGGCGGGAGCGAGCGCCGCGCCGGCGTCAGGGCGCACCGGTTTTCATTCCAAGGAGTTCCACAATGCCTCTCGTATCAATGCGTCAATTGCTGGACCACGCGGCAGAGCACGGTTACGGCCTGCCGGCCTTCAACGTGAACAACCTGGAGCAGGTCCAGGCGATCATGGCGGCGGCGGACCAGGTCGGCGCGCCCGTGATCATGCAGGCATCGGCCGGCGCGCGTAAGTATGCTGGCGAGCCGTTCCTGCGCCACCTGATCGAAGCGGCGGTCGAGTCGTATCCGCACATCCCGGTCGTGATGCACCAGGACCACGGCCAGTCGCCGGCCGTGTGCATGGCCGCGATCCGCAGCGGTTTCACCAGCGTGATGATGGACGGTTCGCTCGAAGCCGACGGCAAGACGGTCGCCTCGTACGAGTACAACGTCGACGTGTCGCGCAAGGTCGTCGAGATGGCGCACTCGATCGGCGTGACGGTCGAGGCGGAACTCGGCGTGCTCGGCTCGCTCGAGACGATGAAGGGCGACAAGGAAGACGGCCACGGCGCGGAAGGCACGATGACCCGCGAGCAGCTGCTGACCGATCCGGAACAGGCTGCCGACTTCGTGAAGCTCACGCAGTGCGACGCGCTCGCGATCGCGATCGGCACGTCGCACGGCGCGTACAAGTTCTCGAAGAAGCCGACCGGCGACATCCTGTCGATCCAGCGCATCAAGGAAATCCACGCACGCATTCCGAACACGCACCTCGTGATGCACGGTTCGTCGTCGGTGCCGCAGGAGCTGCTGGCCGAGATCCGCGAATTCGGTGGCGACATGAAGGAAACCTACGGCGTGCCGGTCGAGGAAATCCAGGAAGGCATCAAGCACGGCGTGCGCAAGGTCAACATCGACACCGACCTGCGTCTCGCGATCACCGGCGCGATCCGCCGCTACCTGTTCGAGAACCCGGGCAAGTTCGATCCGCGCGACTACCTGAAGCCCGCGCGCGAAGCCGCGAAGAAGGTCTGCGTCGATCGCTACCTCGCGTTCGGCTGCGAAGGCCAGGCCGCGAAGATCAAGCCGGTGTCGCTCGACAAGATCGCCGAACAGTACAAGTCCGGCGCGCTCGCGCAGGTCGTGCGCTGAGACTGTAGTACGATTGCCCCGCCCGGCGTGGTCGCCGGGCGCGGCGGCTGCCCGCGGCGGACCTGATCCGGCCCCGGCAGCCGTTCCGTCCGGCCGAACGAGGGCCGGCCGGCAACCGCCCGGCGCGTTCGCGCCGGCGGTTCGCCGACGCATTGCAAGACCGCCGTTCCCGCCTGCCGCGGGGAACGGCGTTTCCCTTTTTGTTTGGCTCCTTATCTGCGAAAAGACGATGTCTACCCTTTACGAATCCACGCTCCGCTCGCTGCCGCTCCTCGGTCGCGGCAAGGTCCGCGACAACTACGCGGTCGGCAACGACAAGCTCCTGATCGTCACGACCGACCGTCTGTCGGCATTCGACGTGATCATGGGCGAGCCGATTCCGAACAAGGGCCGCGTGCTGAACCAGATGGCGAACTTCTGGTTCGACAAGCTCGCGCACATCGTGCCGAACCACCTGACCGGCGACGCGCCGGAAGCGGTCGTCGCGGCCGATGAAGTCGAGCAGGTCAAGGGCCGCGCGGCGGTCGTCAAGCGTCTCGAGCCGATCATGATCGAAGCGGTCGTGCGCGGTTATCTGGCCGGCAGCGGCTGGAAGGAATACCAGGCCTCGGGCGCGGTGTGCGGCGTGGCGCTGCCGGCCGGCCTGCAGAACGCGCAGAAGCTGCCGGAGCCGATCTTCACGCCGGCCGCGAAGGCCGAGCTCGGCGAGCACGACGAGAACATCACGTTCGAGGAAACCGAGCGCCGCATCGGCACCGAGCTGGCCGCGACGATCCGCGACATCTCGATCCGCCTGTACAAGGAAGCGGCCGACTACGCGGCGACGCGCGGCATCATCATCGCCGACACGAAGTTCGAGTTCGGCCTCGACAACCACGGCAAGCTGTACCTGATGGACGAAGTGCTGACCGCCGATTCGTCGCGCTTCTGGCCGGCCGACCAGTACCAGGTCGGCACCAACCCGCCGTCGTTCGACAAGCAGTTCGTGCGCGACTGGCTCGAGGCGCAGCCGTGGGGCAAGACGGCGCCGGCGCCGGCGCTGCCGGCCGACGTCGTCGCGAAGACGGCCGCGAAGTACCAGGAAGCGCTCGAGCGCATCACCGGCCAGCCGCTCGCGTAAGCAAGGACACATCGACATGACTGAAGTCCAGACTGCCCACACGCACAGCGCGCCGCTCGTCGGCGTGCTGATGGGTTCGAGTTCCGACTGGGACGTGATGAAGAACGCGGTCGCGATCCTGCAGGAATTCGGCGTGCCGTACGAAGCGAAGGTCGTGTCCGCGCACCGGATGCCCGACGAGATGTTCGACTATGCGGAGAAGGCGCGCGAGCGCGGGCTGCGTGCGATCATCGCGGGCGCCGGCGGCGCCGCGCATCTGCCCGGCATGCTGGCCGCGAAAACCACGGTGCCGGTGCTCGGCGTGCCGGTCGCCAGCAAGTACCTGAAGGGCGTCGATTCGCTGCACTCGATCGTGCAGATGCCGAAGGGCGTGCCGGTCGCGACGTTCGCGATCGGCGAGGCCGGCGCCGCGAACGCCGCGCTGTTCGCGGTGTCGATCCTGTCCGGCACGTCGGTCGACTACGCGAACCGGCTCGCCGCGTTCCGCGTGCGCCAGAACGAAGCCGCGCACGCGATGGTGCTGCCGCCGCTCGCTTGACGGCGCGCCGGCGGCCGCGCGTCGCCTGACTTTCCCCACTGCGGCGGGCCGCGCCCGCCGCGATCGATCACTGACATGACCGCAACTCCTGATTCCGTTTCCCCGATCCTGCCCGGCGCGTGGCTGGGCATGGTCGGCGGCGGCCAGCTCGGCCGCATGTTCTGCTTTGCCGCCCAGTCGATGGGCTATCGCGTCGCCGTGCTCGATCCCGATCCGACGAGCCCGGCCGGGTCGGTAGCCGACCGCCATCTGCGCGCGGCCTACGACGACGAAGCCGCGCTCGCCGAGCTGGCCGCGCTGTGCGAAGCCGTGTCGACGGAATTCGAGAACGTGCCGGCCGCGAGCCTCGATTTCCTCGCGCGCACGACGTTCGTCGCGCCGGCCGGCCGCTGCGTGGCTGTCGCGCAGGACCGCATCGCGGAGAAGCGTTTCATCGAGGCATCCGGCGTGCCGGTCGCGCCGCACGTCGTGATCGAGTCGCCGGCCGCGCTCGCCGCCCTCGACGATGCCGCGCTCGATGCGGTGCTGCCCGGCATCCTGAAGACCGCGCGGCTCGGCTACGACGGCAAGGGGCAGGTGCGCGTGAGCACCGCACGCGAAGCGCGCGACGCGCACGCGGCGCTCGGCGGCGTGCCGTGCGTGCTCGAAAAGCGCCTGCCGCTGAAATACGAAGTGTCGGCGCTGATCGCGCGCGGCGTGGACGGCCGCTCGGCCGCGTTCCCGCTCGCGCAGAACGTACATCACGACGGCATCCTCGCACTGACGGTGGTGCCGGCGCCGGCCGCCGATGCCGCGCGTGTCGAAGAGGCGCAGCAGGCCGCGATCCGGATCGCCGACAAGCTCGATTACGTCGGCGTGCTGTGCGTCGAATTCTTCGTGCTGGAAGACGGCTCGTTCGTCGCGAACGAAATGGCGCCGCGCCCGCACAACTCCGGCCACTACACGGTCGATGCGTGCGCAACCAGCCAGTTCGAGCAGCAGGTGCGCGCGATGACGCGCATGCCGCTCGGCAACCCGCGCCAGCATTCGCCGGCCGCGATGCTGAACATCCTCGGCGACGTGTGGTTCCCGAACGGCGCCGATGCCGAGCCGGTCACGCCGCCGTGGGACACGGTCGCGGCGATGCCGGCCGCGCATCTGCATCTGTACGGCAAGGAAGAGGCGCGCGTCGGCCGCAAGATGGGTCACGTGAACTTCACGGCCGAGACGCGCGACGACGCGGTCGCGGCCGCCAACGCGTGTGCGCAGCTGCTGCGCGTGCCGCTCGACTGAGGCGCCGGCCGATGTCCATCGCGCTCCCGAACACGGTGACGCCCGCGCAGATCGACGCGGCCGCGGCGCTGCTCGACGCCGGGCAGCTCGTCGCGTTCCCGACCGAAACCGTGTACGGGCTCGGCGGCGATGCGGCGAATCCGGAAGCCGTCGCGCGCATCTACGCGGCGAAAGGGCGTCCGGCGAACCATCCGGTGATCGTGCATCTGCCGCCCGGCGGCGATCCCGGCTACTGGGCCGCCGACGTTCCGGCCGATGCGCGGGCACTGATCGACGCGTTCTGGCCGGGCCCGCTGACGCTGATCCTGAAGCGCCATCCGCGCATCCCGGATGCCGTGAGCGGCGGCCAGGATTCGGTCGGTCTGCGCTGTCCGTCGCATCCGGTCGCGCAGGCGCTCTTGGCCGCGTTCAGCGCGCGCCGCGGCGGCCACGGCGGCGTGGCCGCACCGTCCGCGAACCGTTTCGGCCACGTGAGCCCGACCACGGCGCAGCACGTGCGCGACGAATTCGGCGACACCGTGCACGTGCTCGACGGCGGTGCGTCCGAAGTCGGGATCGAATCGACGATCGTCGATCTGTCGCGCGGCTTTCCCGCGCTGTTGCGGCCCGGTCACGTGACGCCGCAGCAGATCGCCGACGTGCTCGGCCGCGCGCCGCGTCTGCCCGATGGCAGCGACGCGACCGCGCCGCGCGCGTCCGGCACGCTGAAGGCGCATTACGCGCCGCGCACGCCGCTCGCGCTGCTGCCGTTCGACGCGCTCGAGCCGTTGCTCGCGGCCGCGCAGGCGGACGGCGAACGCGTCGCGCTCGTCGCACGCGCGTCGCGTGCGGGGCGCTGGGCGCAGGCGGACGGCGTGCACTTCATCGCCGCGCCCGAAGATCCGCACGCATATGCGCGCGATCTGTACGGGATGCTGCGCGCGCTCGATCGCGCGCAGGTCGCACGCATTCTCGTCGAGAAGCTGCCCGAGACCGTCGAGTGGATCGCGGTCAACGACCGGCTCGGCCGCGCGGCCGCGGCGTTCGATGCGGGGGACGCGGCCGACTGACCCGGCTCGCTTCGGCCGCTTCGACGCGCACTGCAATGAAAAACGCCTGACCGGCGACTCGCCGGTCAGGCGTTTTCGTATCGGCGTGCCGCGAGCGCGTTACTTGCCGACGCCGGACTTCGCGATCTGCTGCTCGACGTACTGCGCGAACAGCGCATGCAGGCGCGTCGTCGGGTGCACGGTATCGGCGAACATGTAGGTCTGGTCCGCGTTCGGGACCGTGTAGGTCTGCGGCGAGCAGAACAGCGACGAGCCGAACGCGGTCGCGTTCGCGACGCCGTACTGCGTGGCCGCCTGGACCATCGCCTTCAGGTTGCACGCGGTGTCGGTGTTCTTCACGCTGAAGCCGTTCGCCTGGTAGTTGGCCGCGATGCCGTCCTGCCACGTGAACGTATCGACCAACGCGTACTTGGTCGGATCGACCTGCAGCGCGGCGAGCGTGCCGGCCAGCGTCTGGTTGAAGAGGCCCGACAGTTGCGTGAACGCGGCCTGCGTGCCGCCTTGCAGCGCAAGCGGCGTGCCGCCGATGTCCGGCACGTTCGACACGAACACGTGCGTCGCGCCGGCCGCGACGATCTGCTGGACGAGGCCGCCGAGCTGCTGCGCGGCGAGGCCGATCGCCTGCGCGGCCGCCAGTTGCGCGGCCGGCGTGTTGCCTTGCGCCTGCGCGACCTGCGCCTGATAGAAGATGTCGTTCGCGCCGCCGTTGATCAGCACGATCTGGCCGGCGTTGAAGCTGCCGTGCTGCGCCAGGTACTGCTTGACCTGATCGGCGATCGGCGTGGTGGTGGCCTGCGCATAGTCGGGGTTCGGCACGCTGGCGTCCGCATGGCCGATGCCGGGCTGCAGCGTCACGCGCGAGCCGCCCTGCGCGTAGCCGAGGCCGCCGGTCGCCTGCAACGGGATGCCGAAGCCGCCCTGGTTCGCCGGCTGCAGCGTGTCGCCGTAGTACTGCGCGACGTTCTGCGTCCACACCTGGCCGGGGTTGGTCGTGAAGCGGCCGCCGCCGAAGCCGAGCTTGATCTGCGAGTAGGTGCCGACGTCCGACAGGCTGTCGCCGAACGACACGACCTGCATTTTCACGCCGGACGGCGGCGTGTTCGATGCGCTGCTGCTGTTGTCGTCGCCGCCGCCGCAGGCGGCGAGCAGCGCGAGCGCGGCGCCCGCGATCGCGACCTGGGCGGTGCGCAGCAGGCGTTGACGGTTGCGCGACGGAGTGGATTGTCGTGACTGCATCGATGGATCTCCTCGTAGATATGGCCCGATGTGTTGTGCATCTGCCGTGTGCCCGCTCAGGTTCGGGCGGCACGGCGGCCGTTGGCTGAAGCGGTTTATTGGTCGCGCACGGCCGCAAGCGGCACGGTGCGCGGATCATGGTTTGCGGCCTCGGCGATCTGCGCATGATAAGCGCTCGCCCATTCGGGCGGGCCGAAAATCGCGCGCAGCCGGTTGCGCCATCCGTGTACGCGCAACGCGTCGGCCGCCATCGACACCCACTCGTGAAACGTCGCGACGAGCGGGTTGTTCGAGCCGAGCGGCTCGACGATTCCGTATTGCGGCGGATCGTCGGCCGATTCGTCGACGTAGCTGCCGAACAGGCGATCCCAGATCACCAGCACACCTGCGTAATTGCGGTCGATGTAGCGCGGGTTGCGCGCGTGGTGCGCGCGATGGATCGACGGCGTGTTCAGCACGTATTCGAGCCAGCCGAGCTTGCCGATCGCCTGCGTATGGACGAAGAACTGGAACGCGAGGTTGATCAGCACGATGCCGACGATCTGCTGCGGCGGAAAGCCGACGAACGCGAGCGGCAGCCAGAACACCCACATGCCCGCGACCGGATACATCAGGCTCTGGCGGAACGCGGTCGAGAAGTTCATCCGTTCGGACGAGTGATGCACGACGTGCGCGGCCCACAGCCAGCGCACGCGGTGGCTCGCGCGATGGAACACGTAGTAGAGGAAGTCCTGGCCGACGAACAGCACGGCGAACGACAGCCAGCCGTCGTGCCAGGTGAACAGCCGGAAATGTGCGTAGCAGTACGCATAAACGGGGATCACGAACAACCATGCGAGCTTGTCGGCGCCCTGGTGCATCAGCGCGAGCGCCGCGTTGCACAGCGTGTCACGCCACGCATAGACGTGGTCCTGTGCGCGCGTGCGGGCGAGGTGCCAGGCTTCCCACGCGATGCACAGCAGGAAGACGGGCGCCAGCGCGAGCAGAAGCAATTCGACGTCGAATCGCATGGGCGTGTCTCCTCCTTTCCCCTGCAGGCCGTCAGGCCGGGCACGTGGCCCGTTGTAGATATCGTCAGGCCAACAGCCTACGCAATCGCCACGCGCTAGGCGAGGGGGCAGCGTAGAGGGTTCCCTCAGAGGACAGGGTTTCTACGGAAGCCGCGCCACGCGGGGCCGGGCGGTGTGGCACCGTTTTGCCGGCACGGCGTGCGGGCGGTGCGCGGCGTGCCTGTGGCCGTGGCCGTTTCAAACCGAGGCCGGTGCTTTCGACGGTCGCGCGGAGGATGCGGGATGGGGTTATTGGCGGGCGAGGGTGAGGCGTGTCGCAGCGCGCTTTCGTACGTGGCGGCTAGTGCGGCACTAGCGCGTGCAGCGGGCGCCGGTAGGCAACAGCAGGCAGCACGAAGCACGCGTCAGAGGGAGCACTCAGGTAGCAGAAAGAGGACACCGGCAGCCATCGGTAGCCGCCGGCTGACACCACATGCCGCCAGCCGCCCATGCAGCGCCGCAGGCCGAGCAACGGATCAACGGAGCAGGCCGCAGCTCAACCGAACCCAAGCTACAGCACCGCCCCGCATGACACCGTCAATGCGCGCCCGCGTAGATCCATTCGAGCAGCGTATCGTGCGCGGCGCGCGCGGCTTCCGCGTGCTCGTCGTTGATGAAGCTCACGACGACGTAGCTCTGTCCGTCGGCGCCCGCGACGTAGCCGGCAATCGCGCGCACGTCGCGCAGCGTGCCGGTCTTGATGTGGGCATTGCCGAGCACGCCCGCGTTGGTGAGCCGGTTCTTCATCGTGCCGTCGATGCCGGCGATCGGCAGCGAATCGACGAACGTCTGCGCGACCGGGCTCGCGTTCGCGGCCTGCAGCAGCGCGGCGAGCGACAGCGCGCTCACGTGCTCGTCGCGCGACAGCCCCGAGCCGTTCTCCAGTTCCAGCTCGGGCATCGCGATTCCGCTCCTCTGCAGGAACGCGTGAATCGCACGGCTCGACTGCTCGGGCGTCGCGGGCGGCTTGCCGGCCACCGCGCCGATCGTGAGGAACAGGTTGCGCGCCATCACGTTGTTGCTGAACTTGTTGATGTCGTACACGATGCTGCCGAGCACGGGGCTGTGGTGCACGGCGAGCGGCCGCGCGGTGTTCGGCACCTTGCCTTCGTCGACCGGGCCCGCGATCGTGCCGCCGTCCTGCTGCCACAGCGCGAGGAAGCCGCGCGCGAAGAACGCCGTGTGGTCGAGGATCGCGAGATTGGTCGTGTGCGCGCCGCAGCGCAGCGGATAGTCGCCGGAGAACGACGCGGTCATGATCCCGCCCGCCGTGCCCGCGCCCGACAGCGTCGGGCGTGCGGCCGCGGCCGCCGCGCCGCACGATCCGCCGCCCTCGACGAGCTGGTTGTCGATCGACAGGTTCGCGAGCGGCGGCAGCACGTCGACGGCCACCTTGCCGTCGTCGCCCGGCGTGACCGTGAACGACACGGCCTTGAACGCGTACAGCAGCGGATCGGGGCCGACGTTGTACGGCGCGCTCACGTCGTCGTCGAACGACGGCAGGTCGCGCGTCGACGCCGCGAAATAGCTCTTGTCGAGCACGAGGCGGCCGGCCACGCGCCGCACGCCGGCCTTGCGGATCTTGTCGACGAGGTCGATCAGCTCTTCGGGCACGAGCTTCGGGTCGCCGGTGCCCTTGATGTACAGGTTGCCCTGCAGCGTGCCGTCCGGGTCGATCGGCCCGTCCGCGTACGCGGTGGTGCGCCAGCGGTAGTCGGGGCCGAGGATCGACAGGCCGGAGAACGTCGTGACCAGCTTCATCGTCGACGCCGGCAGCATCGGCCGGCTGCCGTTCCACGCGATCAGCGGCTCGGGGTCGCCGACGCGCTCGACGACGACGCTGATCGCGGATGCCGGCACGTTCGCGCGCTGCAGCGCGACCAGCACGGACGCCGGCAGGCCGGCCGCGCGCGCGGCGGGCGACACGACGACGGTCTTGCGTGCGTCCTTGTGGAGTTTCTTGCGGGCATGCGCGGGCGGCGCGAACGCAAGCGCGGTGCAGGCGGCGACGACGGCGGCCGTGCGCGCACACAGACGGGTGCGGCTGACGAACCGGGCGGACAGAGCGGAAATCGGCATGGGCGAATACGGGAAAGACACGAGGCTTCGAGCGGGGGCGCGCGGCGCCGGAGCGCACATTGTAGAGACAAGTGCGCATGCGCCACACGCGTGTCGCCTTACTGTTGCATTGCAGACGGCGCAAGCGAGCCGCGGCGCTACAATGGTCGCCATGTTTCACTCGTCCCATGGGTTCCGGTTCCGATGCGCATTCTGCTTGTTGAAGACGACCGCATGATCGCCGACGGCGTGCGCAAGGCGCTGCGCGCCGATGGCTTCGCGGTCGACTGGGTGCAGGACGGCGACGCGGCGCTCACGGCGCTCGGCGGCGAGACGTACGACCTGCTGCTGCTCGACCTGGGCCTGCCCAAGCGCGACGGCATCGACGTGCTGCGCACGCTGCGCGCGCGCGGCCTGGCGCTGCCGGTGCTGATCGTCACCGCGCGCGATGCGGTCGCCGATCGCGTGAAGGGCCTCGACGCGGGCGCCGACGACTACCTCGTCAAGCCGTTCGATCTCGACGAACTCGGCGCGCGCATGCGCGCGCTGATCCGCCGCCAGGCCGGCCGCAGCGAATCGCTGATTCGCCATGGCCCGCTCACGCTCGATCCGGCGTCTCACCAGGTGACGCTCGACGGCGCGCCCGTCGCGCTGTCCGCGCGGGAATTCGCGCTGCTCGAGGCGCTGCTCGTGCGGCCCGGCGCGGTGCTGTCGAAAAGCCAGCTCGAGGAGAAGATGTACGGCTGGGGCGAAGAGATCGGCAGCAACACGGTCGAGGTCTACATCCATGCGTTGCGCAAGAAGCTCGGCTCGGACCTGATCCGCAACGTGCGCGGCCTCGGCTACATGGTCGTCAAGGAAAGCTGACGCGTGAGGTCGATTCGTCATCAATTGCTGATCTGGCTGCTCGCGATCGTCGTCGCGGGCGTGGGCAGTGCCGGCTGGCTGATCTACCGGCAGGCGCTCGCCGAAGCGAACGAGCTGTTCGACTACCAGCTGCAGGAAATCGCGGCGGCGCTGCCGTCCGAACCGTTCTCGCAGGTGTTCGGCTCGCGCACCAACGGCGACGAAGGCATCGTGATCCAGATCTGGAATCGCAACGGCGTGCTGATGTACTTCTCGCATCCGCGCGCGCCGATCGCGCCGCGCGCGGAGCTCGGCTTCTCGACCGAGCGCACCGATCGCGGCGAATGGCGCGTGTACGGCGCGATCGTCGGCGACAACGTCGTGCAGCTCGCGCAGCCGCTGTCGGTGCGCAACCGGCTCGCCGCGAACGTCGCGCTGCGCACGCTGTGGCCGC
Organism: Burkholderia vietnamiensis LMG 10929; assembly: GCF_000959445.1. Taxonomy (NCBI): domain Bacteria; kingdom Pseudomonadati; phylum Pseudomonadota; class Betaproteobacteria; order Burkholderiales; family Burkholderiaceae; genus Burkholderia; species Burkholderia vietnamiensis. Next base: position 1,393,858 of record NZ_CP009631.1, read on the forward strand.
TGATCGTGCTGTTGCCGTTCCTCGGTGCGGCGGTCTGGATGATCGTCGGGCGCGGCCTCGCGCCGCTCGGCCGCGTGACGCGCGCGGTGGAGGCGCGCCGCCCGGAAGCGCTCGATCCGCTGCCCGACGCGGGGCTGCCGCTCGAGGTGCAGCCGCTGGTGCGCGCGCTGAACGGGCTGCTCGCGCGGCTGTCGGCCGCGCTCGACACGCAGAAGGCGTTCGTCGCCGATGCCGCGCACGAGCTGCGCACGCCGCTCGCCGCCGTGCAGATCCAGGCGCAGCTCGTCGCGCGCGCGAAGGACGATGCGGCGCGCCGCGAGGCGGTCGCCGATCTGCAGGACGGCGTCACGCGCGCGACGCGCCTGACCGAACAGCTGCTCGCGCTCGCCCGCGCGGAGCCCGACGGCGCGTCGGTGCGCGAGCCGATCGACCTGCACGCGCTGCTGGCCGAATGCGTGGCCGCGCACGCGCCGCTCGCGCAGCGGCGCGGCATCGACCTCGGCTTCGAGGAGGCGTGTGCGGCGACCGTCGTCGCGGACGTCGGCGCATTGCGCGTGATGTTCGGCAACCTGCTCGACAACGCGGTGAAGTACACGCCCGACGGCGGGCGCATCGACGTGTCGCTGACGCACGACGCGGCCGGCCGCGCATGCGTGCAGATCGCCGACAGCGGCCCCGGCATCCCGGCCGAGGAGCGCGAGCGCGTGTTCGACCGCTTCTATCGCGACAGCTCGGCGCGCGCGCGGGCGGACGTGTCGGGCAGCGGGCTCGGGCTCGCGATCGTCAAGCGCGTCGCGGCGCAGCAGCGCGCGACGGTGTCGCTCGGCGATGCGGCCGCCGGCGGCCTGCTCGTGAGCGTCGTGTTCCGCGAGGCCGACACGGGGGCGCAGGCACGGTCGGCATCTGCGTAACCGTTCTCGCGCGGGGCTGCTTAAGCCCCGCTTAAGGGCGATTAAGCCTCCTTTAAGTCAGGGTCGTTACGCTGCGACCTAACAACGAGGAGGTCTCACGATGAACACCCGATTCCTTGCGCGTGGCGCCGTTGCGGTCGCCGTTGCTGCTGCGCTGTCCGCCGGCTACGTCGCGGGCACCCGCCATGCCGATCCGCAGATCATCACGCCCGCGCAGGCCGCCGCGCTGATGCCGGCCGAGGCCGCGGCCAAGACCGGCATTCCCGATTTCTCCGGGCTGGTCGAAACCTACGGCCCGGCGGTCGTGAACATCAGCGCGAAGCACGTGGTCAAGCAGGTGTCGCGTCGCGTGCAGCAGCCGCAGCTGCCGATGGATCCGAGCGACCCGTTCTACCAGTTCTTCAAGCACTTCTACGGCCAGGTGCCGGGCATGGGCGGCGACGCGCAGCCGGACGACCAGCCGAGCGCGAGCCTCGGCTCCGGGTTCATCGTCAGCCCCGACGGCTACATCCTCACCAACGCGCACGTGATCGACGGCGCGAACGTCGTCACCGTCAAGCTGACCGACAAGCGCGAGTACAAGGCGAAGGTCGTCGGCTCCGACAAGCAGTCCGACGTCGCGGTGCTGAAGATCGACGCGAGCGGCCTGCCGACCGTGAAGATCGGCGACCCGGCGCGCAGCAAGGTCGGCCAGTGGGTCGTCGCGATCGGTTCGCCGTACGGCTTCGACAACACGGTCACGTCCGGCATCATCAGCGCGAAGTCGCGCGCGCTGCCGGACGAGAACTACACGCCGTTCATCCAGACCGACGTGCCGGTCAACCCCGGCAACTCGGGCGGCCCGCTGTTCAACCTGCAGGGTGAAGTGATCGGTATCAACTCGATGATCTATTCGCAGACGGGCGGCTTCCAGGGCCTGTCGTTCGCGATCCCGATCAACGAGGCGATCAAGGTCAAGGACGAACTGGTGAAGACGGGCCACGTGAGCCGCGGCCGCCTCGGCGTCGCCGTGCAGGGGCTGAACCAGACGCTCGCAAGCTCGTTCGGGCTGCCGAAGCCGGACGGCGCGCTGGTCAGCTCGGTCGATCCGAGCGGCCCGGCCGCGAAGGCCGGCCTGCAACCGGGCGACGTGATCCTCGCGGTCAACGGTTCGCCGGTGGCCGATTCGACGTCGCTGCCCGCGCAGATCGCGAGCCTGAAGCCCGGCTCGCAGGCCGACTTGCAGATCTGGCGCGACAAGTCGAAGAAGTCGATCAGCGTGACGCTCGGCGCGATGACCGATGCGAAGCTGGCGTCGAACGACGGCGGCCCCGTCGAGCAGGGGCGCCTCGGCGTCGCGGTGCGGCCGCTGACGCCGCAGGAGCGCAGCGCGACGAACCTGTCGCACGGGCTGATGGTGCAGCAGGCGGGCGGCCCCGCGGCCAGCGCGGGCATCCAGCCGGGCGACGTGATCCTCGCGGTGAACGGCCGGCCGGTCACGAACCCCGAGCAGTTGCGCGACGCCGTCAAGGGAGCGGGCAACAGTCTTGCTCTGCTGATCCAGCGCGATAATGCACAGATCTTCGTGCCGGTCGATCTGAGCTGACCGGCGGCGGCCGCCTCAGGCCGGCTCGACCGGTCTGGGCGGGCGTCGCCGGGTGTCCGGCGTCGTCGGCACCCGTGATGCAGTGTTCCGACCCGAAAGGAGAGAGCCATGCAACATCTACGCAACGTATCCCGATTCGCGGTGGCCGTCGCGCTGGCCGCGGGCGTCGCCGTCGCGGCGCCCGGCGCCTACGCGCAGTCGGACGGTTTGCCGGAGGCGAGCCAGCAGGGCGATGTCAGCTATGTGTCGGGCGGCATCGGCAAGGATCAGTCGACGGCCTTCGAGCACAACGAATCGGCGTGGCCGCTCGCGCTGCGCTTCACCGGCAAGGGCGGCGAATATCTGGCCGACGTCCATGTGCGGATCGTCGACGCGAAGGGCGCCGAGGTGCTGAGGACCGACGCGCGCGGGCCGTACATGCTTGTGAAGCTGCCGCCGGGGCGCTACACCGTCCATGCGTCGTACCAGGGCAGCGACGAATCGCGCGCGGTCACGGTGGGCGCGAAGGGCGGCACGAAGGCGGCGTTCCAGTGGAGCGCGCAGTAGCGCGGCGGCCCCGTCGCGGGGCGCGCAATCGGACCGAGTTTCGCCGATAATGAAAGCCACGGCCGCGTGCCGTGGCTTTTTCGTTTCCTGCGCCCGGCCTCGATGCCGCGGCCGCCCGGAGGAACAACGATGTCCGATGCCGCCGACCGTCGCCTCGAAATCGTGCCGAACCGCCATCGCGTGCGCGTGATTCACCGCGGCATCACCTATGCCGATTCGCTCGGCGCGCTGACGGTGCGCGAGACCGGTGCGCCGGACACCCATTACCTGCCGCGCGGCGACGTCAACATGCATCGGCTGGTGAAGTCGAGCGTCACGACGGCCTGCCCGCTGCGCGGCCTGGCCGTGTATTTCGATCTGCAGACAGAAGACGGCGTGATCCGCAGCGCCGCATGGAGTTACGAGGAACCAGGGGAGACGGCGTTCGCGCTCGCGCACTACGTCGCCTTCGATGTCGCACGGATCGACAGTCTCGTCGAGACGTCCTGATGCGACGTGTGGTCATCGGGGAGGCATCATGGAACTGAACGACACGTTACGCGTTCCGCTCGCGCCGGCGGTCGTGCGGGACGCGCTCGAGGATCTCGCGTTGCTGCGCGCGAGCTTCGACCATTGCGAATCGTTCGCGAAGCTCGCGCACGGCGAGTTCGCGCTGACGATCACGGTGCCGCTCGGCCCGCTGCGCGCGCGCTACGACGTGCGCGCGCATTCGGCCGGCCAGCAGGACGACGCGCGGCGCGTGATCAGCTTCAAGGCGCGGGCCGATGGACTCGGCGCGCTGCGCGGGCAGGTCGAGCTCGCGCTGCTGCCGGGCGACGACGCAACCACGACGCAGATCGACTACGTGGTGTGGGCGACCGCCAGCGGGCCGCTCGCCGAGCTGCCGGGCCGGCAGATCGAGCGCGCGCTGCACCAGTGGACCGACGATTTCTTCCGCGAATTCGGTGCGGTCGTGCAGGCCAAGCATGGCCTCGTGCCGAACCGTGCGGCGTCGAGCGCGCCGCGTCGCCAGCATGTGTTCCTGCGGCCCGCGTCGCTGATGGCCGCCGCGAAGCGGCCGCTGCCGCATCTCGGCGGCGCGCTGAGCGGCCGCGCGGCCAGTGCGGTGCAACCGCGCGCATCGGGGCCGCTGCCCTTGTGGGCGTGGGCCGCGATCATCCTGTTCGTTGCGGTGCTGTTGTACGCGGCGCGCTGGATCAACGGCGCCTGAGCCGTTGCGTCGCAGGGAGCGTGGGCTGCGCGCCGGCAGCCCGGCGCTCAGGCCGCGCGATGACCGCGACTTTTCCCCTCCGTCATATGCACGTCCGCGCCGTTCAACGACGGCCGCTTCAAGACGGTGCTCGACGCCGCGGCGCGGCGCTACGACATCGTCATCGTCGATCCCGCGCCGATCCTCGCGCTGCACGATGCGGCGAGCATCGGCCGCCGCGGCACGACACTGCTGCTGTGGCTCGGTGTGCCGGGCTTCACCGTGCACGCAGGGCGGCTGACGATCGACGAACCTAACCCCGGCGAAACCGTGTCCGCAGCCGCGGCGCTTTTGGGCGATCGGCCCTACCGCCGCCCGCCGGGCGCCGCGCCGCGAAATTCCCGCCGATAGGCCGACGGCGACGTGCCGAGCGTGCCCGCGAAATGCTGGCGCAACGACACGCTCGACCCGTAGCCGGCCGCCTGCGCGATTGCGTCGATCGATTGTCCGGTGGTTTCCAGCAGATGCTGCGCGTGGGTGAGCCGTTCGGCGTGCAGCCACGCCGTGACGGTCGTCCCCGTGGCCTGACGGAAGCGGCGCGTGAAGGTGCGCCGGCTCATCAGCACGCGCGCCGCGAGCGAATCGACGCTGTGCGCGACGTCGAGATGCGCGCGCACCCAGTCGAGCAGTTCCGCGAGCCGCGCGTCGCGCGGATGCGCGGCGACCGGTTGCGGCACGTATTGCGCCTGGCCGCCCTGGCGATGCGGCGGGATCACGAGCCGGCGCGCGATGCGGTTCGCCGCGTCGGCGCCGAAGCGTTGCCGCACGACGTGCAGGCAGCAGTCGAGCCCCGCCGCCGTGCCGGCCGACGTCATCAGGTTGCCGTCGTCGACGTACAGCACGTCGGGGTCGAGCTTCACGCGCGGAAAGCGCCGCGCAAAATCGTCGGCCCAGGCCCAGTGCGTGGTGGCCGGGCGCTCGTCGAGCAGACCCGCGGCGGCGAGCACGTACGCGCCCAGACACAGCCCGACGACCTGCGCGCCGCGCGCGGCGGCCGCGCGGACGGCGTCGACCAGCACGTCGGGCGGCGCTTCATCGGGGTCGCGCCATGCGGGCACGATGACGATGTCGGCGTCGGCGAGCGCGTCGAGACCGTGCGGCGCGGTGATCGTGAAGCCGCCGGTGGTCGCGAGCGGGCCGCGCTCGGCCGAACACACGCGGAAATCGAATACGGGCGTCGCGGCGGCATCGCGCTCGTTGCCGAACACGACGGACGGCACCGACAGGTGAAACGGGCTGATGCCGTCGTACGCGATCACGGCGACGACGGTCGGGGCGAGGGCGGCGGGCGACGCGGCGGCGGGCATGACGGGCTCCGGAATGGCGATGGCCCGATTCTATCGAAGAATGGCAAACGGGCCACTGTCCGGCCGCGCGGCGCGACCCGACAATGCCTCGCATCGCGTCGCTGGCCGCTCCGCTCCGGAGCAGCGCGGCGCGGCCGATTTTGGAGCTTCCCATGTCGAACGCCACGCCGTCGTCCCCGTCGTCAGTCGTTTCCCGCCGTGCCCTCATCGTGATCGACGTGCAGAACGAATACGTGAGCGGCAATCTGCCGATCGAGTATCCGCCGCTCGACGTGTCGCTGCCGAACATCGGCCGGGCGATCGACGCCGCGCATGCGGCCGGCGTGCCGGTGATCGTGGTCCAGCACGTCGCGCCGGCCGGCGCGACGATCTTCGCGCCCGGCACCGACGGCGTCGCGCTTCACCCGGTCGTGGCCGAGCGTCCGTATGCGCATCTGATCGTGAAGGCGCAGGCCAGCGCGTTCGCCGCGACCGACCTCGCCGCATGGCTCGACGCGCGCGGCATCGACACGCTCGCGGTCGTCGGCTACATGACGCACAACTGCAATGCGGCGACCGTCCTGCACGCGGCGCACGCGGGGCTCGGCGTCGAGTACCTCGCCGATGCGACCGGCGCGTTGCCGTACGAGAACGAAGCGGGGGCGGCGAGCGCCGAGGAGATACACCGTGCGTACACGGTCGTGTTCCAGTCGAATTTCGCGGCGGTGATGTCGACCGACGCGTGGATCGCGGGCCTGGGCGGCGCGGCGATGCCTGCGCACGATTCGGTGGCGGCGTCGAACCGGCGGGCGCGGGCGCGGCGCGCGCAGGCGGCCTGAGCGGATGGGGTAGTTGAAAAGTCGATCGGACGGCGCGGTGCGCTCGCGATCGATTCAATCGCAGCACATGATGGGGCGATGAACCGCGCCGTCCCCGCGCCCCCCCGTCATCCCCCCGTCTTCAGCATCGCCGGGCTATAACGCATCATGTCGAAGCAGCCGTCGACCAGCTGCTCCGCGTGCTGTTCGGCGTCGATCTCGTCGGGCAGCATCAGCATGTCGCGCACGAAGCCGCTGACGAGCGTATGCAGCATCAGCGTCGCGCGCCACGTGTCGAGCCGCTCGGGCAGCAGCTTGAGCTGCACGGCGAGCGCGAGATCGGCGTCGAGCGCGTGCAGCGCCTCGCTCATGCCCGCGCGATTGCGCTGCAGCAGGGGCTCCAGGTCGGCCACGTATTCGCACTTCATGAACAGGATGCTGAACACGCGCCGCAACTGCGGATCGCGCTGCACGCCCAGCAGGCACCAGATCAGGATCTTGCGGATCTTTTCCAGCGGATCGGCGCCCGGCGCATCGGGCGGCATCCGCTTCAGCTCGTCGATCGGCAGGAACACGCGGTCGAACATCGCGTCGAACAACTCGCTCTTGTTGGCGAAATGCCAGTAGATCGCGCCGCGCGTGACGCCGGCGTGCTGGGCGATGTCCGCGAGCGACGTGTGCGACACGCCTTTCTCGAAGAATACGTGTTCGGCGGCGTCGAGAATGCGGTTGCGCGTCTCGAGTGCCTCCTCCTTGGTGCGTCTGACCATGTGCAGGCCTGAATGGATCGATCGTAGGTGTGAATATGGAGGCTGCAACCCCCCGTTGCCGCTGCGGCGGCCGCCATGCTCACAATTCGTAATGTTTCGTAAGACTCAGCATGCGTGACGAGCGTAGGGGCTTTTTTACATACATCCGTGAATGTATATACAATACCACCCTACGATCGAATGACCCAAGGGGCAATCAGTTAATATCCCACTCTGCTGATTCCCGCCAAAGTACCAGGCCGCATTGCGGCATCGCGTCGGCCCGGAAGCCTCGTGCCGACGTACCGTATCCAGTAGTCCAGTAGTCCCGTAATTCAGGTGTTCGATCAGCGCCGCAAGGCGCATCCGTGTGACGCTCGGTCCGGGCGCCGCACTCATTCCAATGGTTATACACAGAGGTCGCTCCATGCGCGTCGAACGGGTTCCATACCGCTTACTCACTGTCGCGACGGCCGCCGTTTTCCTGGCCGCGTGCGGGAAAAAAGAATCGGCACCGCCGCCGCAAACGCCGGAAGTCGGCGTCGTCACCGTCCAACCGCAAGCCGTACCGATCTACACCGAACTGCCGGGCCGCACCAGTGCGTTCCTCGTCGCGCAGGTCCGCGCGCGGGTCGACGGCATCGTGCTGCGCCGTGAATTCGTCGAAGGCAGCGACGTGAAGGCCGGCCAGCGCCTCTACAAGATCGATCCGGCGCCGTATCTCGCGCAACTGAACAGCGCGAAGGCGACGCTCGCGAAGGCGCAGGCGAACCTCGTCACGCAGAACGCGCTGGTCGCGCGCTACAAGGTGCTGGTGGCCGCCAACGCGGTCAGCAAGCAGGACTACGACAACGCGGTGGCCACGCAGGGCCAGGCCGCGGCCGACGTCGCAGCCGGCAAGGCAGCGGTCGAAACCGCGCAGATCAACCTCGGCTATACGGACGTCGTGTCGCCGATCAGCGGCCGCGTCGGCATCTCGCAGGTGACGCCGGGCGCTTACGTGCAGGCGAGCCAGGCGACGCTGATGTCGACGGTGCAGCAGCTCGATCCGGTCTACGTCGACCTGACGCAATCGAGCCTCGAGGGGCTGAAGCTGCGCCAGGACGTGCAGAGCGGCCGCCTGAAGACGAGCGGCCCCGGCGCGGCGAAGGTGTCGCTGATCCTCGAGGACGGCAAGACCTACCCGGTGCCCGGCAAGCTGCAGTTCTCCGACGTGACGGTCGACCAGACGACTGGCTCGGTCACGATCCGCGCGGTGTTCCCGAACCCGAACCGCGTGCTGCTGCCGGGCATGTTCGTGCGCGCCCGCATCGAGGAAGGCGTGAACGAGAACGCGTTCCTGGTGCCGCAGATCGGCGTCACGCACGACCAGAAGGGCCAGGCGATCGCGATGGTGGTGAACGCGAGCAACAAGGTCGAGCCGCGTCCGCTGAAGACGACCGGCATGAACGGTCAGAACTGGATCGTCGAAGGCGGGCTGAACGCGGGCGACCGCGTGATCGTCCAGGGCGGCGACAAGGCGCGTCCGGGCACGACGGTGAAGACGGTCGCCGCGCAGCTGCCGGCAGCCGATGCCGCATCGGGTGCAGCCGCATCCGCCGCGCCGGCCGCCGCCGGTTCCGGTGCCGCAGCCGCGTCGGGCGCCGCGCCGGCCAGCGCCGCCGCTGCGTCGAGCGCGCAATAACAGGGAGCCTGCTTCATGGCAAAGTTTTTTATCGATCGCCCGATCTTCGCGTGGGTGATCGCCATCATCCTGATGCTGGCCGGGGTCGCGGCGATCTTCTCGCTGCCGATCGCGCAGTATCCGACGATCGCGCCGCCATCGATCCAGATCACCGCGAACTACCCGGGCGCTTCCGCGAAGACGGTGGAAGACACGGTGACGCAGGTGATCGAGCAGCAGATGAGCGGCCTCGACAACTTCCTGTACATGTCGTCGACGAGTGACGACTCGGGCAACGCGACGATCACGCTGACCTTCGCGCCGGGCACCAACGCCGACATCGCGCAGGTGCAGGTGCAGAACAAGCTGTCGCTCGCGACGCCGGTTCTGCCGCAGGTCGTGCAGCAGCTCGGTCTGTCGGTGACGAAGTCGAGCAGCAGCTTCCTGCTGGTGCTCGCGTTCAACTCCGAAGACGGCAGCATGAGCAAGTACGACCTCGCGAACTTCGTGGCGTCGCACGTGAAGGATCCGATCAGCCGGTTGAACGGCGTCGGCACCGTCACGCTGTTCGGCTCGCAGTACGCGATGCGGATCTGGCTCGATCCGAACCGCCTGACGAACTACGGCCTCACGCCGGTCGACGTGTCGAGCGCGATCACCGCGCAGAACGTGCAGATCGCGGGCGGCCAGATCGGCGGCACGCCGGCCAAGCCCGGCACCGTGCTGCAGGCGACGATCACCGAATCGACGCTGCTGCAGACGCCCGAGCAGTTCGGCAACATCCTGCTGAAGGTCAACCAGGACGGCTCGCAGGTGCGCCTGAAGGACGTCGCGCAGATCGGCCTCGGCGGCGAGAACTACAACTTCGACACCAAGTACAACGGTCAGCCGACCGCCGCGCTCGGTATCCAGCTCGCGACCAACGCGAACGCGCTCGCGACCGCGAAGGCCGTGCGCGCGAAGATCGACGAGCTCGCACCGTTCTTCCCGCACGGCCTCGTCGTCAAGTATCCGTACGACACGACGCCGTTCGTGAAGCTGTCGATCGAGGAAGTGGTCAAGACGCTGCTCGAAGGCATCGTGCTCGTGTTCCTCGTGATGTATCTGTTCCTGCAGAACCTGCGCGCGACGATCATCCCGACCATCGCCGTGCCGGTGGTGCTGCTCGGCACGTTCGCGATCATGTCGCTGGTGGGCTTCTCGATCAACACGCTGTCGATGTTCGGCCTCGTGCTCGCGATCGGCCTGCTGGTCGACGATGCGATCGTGGTGGTGGAGAACGTCGAGCGCGTGATGGCCGAAGAGGGCCTGTCGCCGAAGGAGGCGACCCGCAAGGCGATGGGCCAGATCACCGGCGCACTCGTCGGCGTGGCGCTGGTGCTGTCGGCGGTGTTCGTGCCGGTCGCGTTCTCCGGCGGTTCGGTCGGCGCCATCTACCGGCAGTTCTCGCTGACGATCGTGTCCGCGATGGTGCTGTCCGTGCTCGTCGCGCTGATTCTGACGCCGGCGCTGTGCGCGACGATCCTCAAGCCGATCCCGCAGGGCCATCACGAAGAGAAGAAGGGCTTCTTCGGCTGGTTCAACCGCACGTTCAACAACAGCCGCGACAAGTATCACGTCGGCGTGCACCACGTGATCAAGCGCTCGGGCCGCTGGCTCATCATCTATCTGGTCGTGATCGTCGCGGTCGGCCTGTTGTTCGTGCGCCTGCCGAAGTCGTTCCTGCCCGATGAGGACCAGGGGCTGATGTTCGTGATCGTGCAGACGCCGTCGGGCTCGACGCAGGAAACCACCGCGCGCACGCTCGCGAACATTTCCGACTATCTGCTGAAGGACGAGAAGGACATCGTCGAGTCCGCGTTCACGGTCAACGGCTTCAGCTTCGCCGGCCGCGGCCAGAACTCCGGTCTCGTGTTCGTGCGACTGAAGGATTACTCGCAGCGTCAGCACGCGAACCAGAAGGTCCAGGCGCTGATCGGCCGGATGTTCGGGCGCTACGGCAGCTACAAGGACGCGCTGGTGATCCCGTTCAACCCGCCGTCGATTCCGGAACTCGGTACGGCCGCCGGCTTCGACTTCGAGCTGACGGACAACGCCGGTCTCGGCCACGACGCGCTGATGGCCGCCCGCAACCAGCTGCTCGGGATGGCCGCGAAGGATCCGACGCTGCAGGGCGTGCGTCCGAACGGGCTGAACGATACGCCGCAGTACAAGGTCGACATCGACCGCGAGAAGGCCAACGCGCTCGGCGTGACGGCCGATGCGATCGACCAGACGTTCTCGATCGCGTGGGCGTCGAAGTACGTGAACAACTTCCTCGACACCGACGGCCGGATCAAGAAGGTGTACGTACAGGCCGACGCGCCGTTCCGGATGACGCCGGAAGACATGAACATCTGGTACGTGCGCAACGGTTCGGGCGGGATGGTGCCGTTCAGCGCGTTCGCGACCGGTCACTGGACCTACGGTTCGCCGAAGCTCGAGCGCTACAACGGCGTGTCGGCGATGGAGATCCAGGGTCAGGCCGCGCCGGGCAAGTCGACCGGTCAGGCGATGACCGCGATGGAAGGGCTCGCGAAGAAGCTGCCGGTCGGTATCGGCTACTCGTGGACCGGCCTGTCGTTCCAGGAAATCCAGTCGGGCTCGCAGGCGCCGGTGCTGTACGCGATCTCGATCCTGGTCGTGTTCCTGTGTCTCGCGGCGCTGTATGAAAGCTGGTCGATCCCGTTCTCGGTGATCATGGTGGTGCCGCTCGGCGTGATCGGCGCACTGCTGGCGGCGACGCTGCGCGGCCTCGAGAACGACGTGTTCTTCCAGGTCGGTCTGCTGACCACGGTCGGCTTGTCGGCGAAGAACGCGATCCTGATCGTCGAATTCGCGCGCGAACTGCAGATGACGGAGAAGATGGGGCCGATCGAGGCCGCGCTGGAAGCGGCGCGTCTGCGGCTGCGTCCGATCCTGATGACGTCGCTCGCGTTTATTCTCGGCGTGATGCCGCTCGCGATCAGCAACGGCGCGGGTTCGGCGAGCCAGCACGCGATCGGTACGGGCGTGATTGGCGGGATGATCACCGCGACGTTCCTCGCGATCTTCATGATCCCGATGTTCTTCGTGAAGATCCGCGCGATCTTCAGCGGCGAGAAGGAAGACGCCGACGAGGCGCTGCGTCTGGCTCAGGAGCACTCGCACCACGAAGAGACGCCGGGCACCGGCGACGAAGGCAACAAGGGACAGTGATGATGCAAAAACACGCTTTGACTGCAATCGCGGTCGCGCTGCTTGCCACGGGCTGCACGATGGCGCCGCATTACACGCGGCCCGACGCGCCCGTCGCGCAGGCGTATCCGGCCGGCGGCGTCTACGCGACGCAGCCCGCTGCGGCCGGCACGCGCAGCGCCAACGGCCAGGCGGCGAGCGCCATCGGCTGGCGCGAATTCTTCGCCGATCCGCGCCTGCAGCGGCTGATCGAGATCGCGCTGAACAACAACCGCGACCTGCGCGTCGCGGTGCTGAACATCGAGGCGTCGCGCGCGCAGTACCAGATCACGCGCGCGGGGCTGTTCCCGACCCTCGACGGCACCGGCTCCGGCAACATCCAGCGCTATCCCGCGGGCGTGTCGACGACGCGCCAGCCGCTCATCACGCGCACCTACAGCGTCGGGCTTTCCGCGTCCTGGGAGCTCGACCTGTTCGGCCGCGTGCAGAGCCTGAAGGACCAGGCGCTCGCGCAGTACCTGTCGACCTCGTATGCACGGCAGGCCACCGAGATCTCGCTCGTGTCGCAGGTCGCGGACCAGTATCTGACGCTGCTGTCGACCGAAGACCTGCTGAAGGTCACGGAGAACACGCTGAAGACCGCGCAGGCGTCGTACGACCTGACCAAGCTGCAGTTCGACAACGGTACGGGCTCCGAGCTCGATCTGCGTCAGGCGCAGACGGTCGTCGAGCAGGCGCTCGCGAACCAGCAGGCGCAGGCGCGTGCGCGGGCGCAGGCGGTGAATGCGCTGGTGCTGCTGATCGGCGAGCCGCTGCCGGACGATCTGCCGGCCGGCATGTCGCTCGACGCGCAGAACCTGCTCACGGATGTGCCGGCGGGCCTGCCGTCGGACCTGCTCACGCGTCGTCCCGACGTGATGCAGGCCGAGCAGACGCTGCTGGCCGCGAACGCGAACATCGGCGCGGCGCGCGCGGCGTTCTTCCCGCGCATCTCGCTGACGGCCGCGTTCGGCACCGCGAGCCCGACGCTCGGCGGGCTGTTCAAGGCCGGCACGGCGGCGTGGTCGTTCGCGCCGCAACTGACGATGCCGATCTTCGAAGGCGGGCAGAACATCGCGAACCTGAACCTCGCGAACGTGCAGAAGCGCATCGAGATCGCGAACTACGAGAAGGCGATCCAGTCGGCGTTCCGCGAGGTGTCGGACGGTCTTGCCGCGCGCGGCACGTACGATCTGCAGATCGCCGCGCTCGAGCGCAACGAGCATGCGCAGCAGCGTCGCTTCGATCTGTCGGACCTGCGTTACAAGAACGGTGTCGACAGCTATCTGTCGGTGCTGACCGCGCAGACGGATCTGTATTCCGCGCAGCAGTCGCTGATCAGCGCGCGCCTCGCGCGCTGGACCAACCTCGTCGATCTGTATCGTGCGCTGGGCGGCGGCTGGATTCAGCACGCCGGCGAGACGCCGCGCGCGCCGGACGTGACGGAAGGCTACGACAAGGCGGCCGCGCCGGCGCCGGCATCCGCCGCGGCGACGAACGGGTAGGCGCGCCGGCGTACGGGGGCAACGCTCCCGTACGCCGTTATACGCGTATGCGACAACGCCACGGACGGAGGTCCGTGGCGTTTCTTTTTGCGCGACCGCTCGGCGTGGCGATGTCGCGCGCAAGCCGGCGATCGCGCGTATCGCGGCCGCCGTCGCGTGCATGTGCTCGTAGGTCCCAAAAGCAGAACGCCACGGCAAGCCGTGGCGTTCTGCGCTTCCGGTACGCTGCCGGCCGGAGCCGGTCAGTGATGCACGTCGGCCGGGCGTCCGTCGAAGTCGTGGCCGGCGCGGCGAATCTCGCAGCGCGCGTCCTTCTCGCCTTTGACGCCGTTGAACACGATGTTCAGCAGTACGGCGGAAGCCGATGCGAGCAGGATGCCGCTGTGCAGGATCGGTGCGAGCGCGGGCGGCAGCTTCGAGAAGAAGTGCGGCGACACGACCGGCACGAGGCCCATGCCGACGCTCACCGCGACGATGAACAGGTTGTGCGTGTTGTTCACGAAGTCGACCTTCGACAGCACCTTGATACCGTTCGCGGCCACCATCCCGAACATCACGATGCCCGCGCCGCCGAGCACGAACGGCGGCACCGACGCGACGACCTGCGCCATCTTCGGGAACAGCCCGAGCAGCACCAGGATCACGCCGCCCGTCGCGCATACGTAGCGGCTCTTCACGCCGGTCACGCCGATCAGGCCGACGTTCTGCGAGAACGACGTATGCGGAAACGAGTTGAAGATGCCGCCGATCAGCGTGCCGAGGCCGTCGACGCGCAGCCCGCGCACGAGGCGCTCCTGGTCGACCGGCCGATCGACCATGTCGCCGACCGCGAGGAACATGCCGGTCGATTCGATGAACGTGACGAACATCACCGTGACCATCGTCGCGATCGACAGCGGGTCGAAGTGCGGGATCCCGAAATGAAACGGCATCACGAAGCCGACCCACGGCGCGTGCGCGACGCCATCGGTATTGACGCGGCCGATCGCGAACGCGATCGCGAAGCCGGCGACGATGCCGAGCAGCACCGAGATGTTCGCGATGAAGCCGCGACCGTACTTGTTGATCAGCAGGATCAGCGTGAGCACCAGCAGCGACAGGCCGAGATACACGGGGCTGCCGTAGTCGGGGTTGCCGACGCCGCCGGCCGCCCAGTTGATCCCGACCTCCATCAGCGACAGCCCGATCACCGCGATCACGGTGCCGACCACGACCGGCGGGAAGAACCGCAGCAGCTTGCCGATCGTCGGCGCGAGCACGATGCCGATGATGCCGGCCGCGATCGTCGAGCCGAAGATGTCGAGCATGCCGAGGCCGGGGTTGGTGCCGATCGCGATCATCGGGCCGACCGCCGCGAACGTGCAGCCCATGATGACGGGCAGGCGGATGCCGAAGATCCACAGGCCGAGCGTCTGGATCAGCGTCGCGATGCCGCACGAAAACAGATCGGCGCTGATCAGGAACGCGATCTGGTCTTTCGGCAGCTTCAGCGCGCCGCCGACGATAAGCGGCACGGCGACGGCGCCGGCGTACATGACGAGGACGTGCTGCAGACCGAGCGTTACCAGCTTGCCGGTCGGCAGCACCTCATCGCACGGATGGACCGTGTTCGATTGCATCTGTCTCACTCCATGATCTTGTTTTCGGGGTGGTACGAAGTTATGCGGAATGCACCATCGCAACAAGAGCACTGGGTTCTATTCCGTTCTTTGCTGGTTCGATATGCCGTCAGGGCAGGCGATTGGGTGTCGATCATCGGGAAACTCACGCGGGAGCAAGGTTTCCCACTTTTATAGCCGTTCAAAATAGCGCGGACCCCCATGTCAAATATGGCCGGCCTTATGGTCTGTATCGCCGCGCCGGCATAGTGGCAAAAACGACCTGGCGGAAATCGCGCCGGGTTAACCCGCGCGCCGAGGTTTTTGCCGGCGCGGCAGGGGACGCGCAGCATGCGCGCGCGGCGGCGTCGCGTTGCGGCCGTGTCGCGTTGCCGTGGCGTCGAAAAAACCGCGGCGAAGCGGGGCGCGCGGCGCGATCCCGCTATCATCGACATCCGTTCATTCGAATACTGCGTCCCGTCATGCGCCTGCTCGGAATCGACCTCGGCACCGGCTCCGTCAAACTCGTCACGCTCGATGCCGACGGCGTCGAGCGCGCGGTCGCGAGCGAACCTTATGCGTTGTCGTCGCCGCGGCCCGGCTGGGCCGAAATCGCGCCCGACACGTGGTGGCAGGCGCTCGTGCGCGCCGCTGCGCGGCTGCCGTCGGCGGAACGCGAGCAGGTCGCCGCGATCGGCTTCTCCGGACAGATGCACGGCGTCGTGCTGCTCGACGCCGTCGGCCGGCCGGTGCGGCCCGCGTTGTTGTGGCCCGACACGCGCGCGGTGCGCGAAGCCGCTGCGTCTGCGTGGCCCGACGCGCCGAACCCCGTCGCGCCGGGGATGGCCGGCCCGCTGCTGAGATGGCTCGCCGTGCACGAGCCGCAGTCGCTGCGCGCCGCGCGCCACGCCGTGCAGCCGAAGGACTGGCTGCGCACCGCGCTCGGCGGCGAGCTCGCCGCCGATCCGAGCGACGCCTGCGCGACCGCGCTCGCGACGCCGGACGGCGCATGGGAGACGGCGCGCATCGACGCGCTCGGTTTGCCGCTCGACGCATTTGCGCCGCCGCGGCCGTCTGGCGCGCGCTGCGGCGTGCTCGACGCGAAGGCCGCGGCCGCGCTCGGCTTGCCGACCGGCGTGCCGCTGGCGACGGGCGCGGCCGACACCGCGTGCGCGGCGCTCGGCAGCGGGCTCGTCGCGGCCGGCGACGCGTTGCTGACCACCGGCAGCGGCGGCCAGATCGTCGTGCTCGCACACGCGTTGCCGCCCGCGCGGCGCGGGCTGCATCGCTATCGCACGGCGGCCGGCGGCGGCTACTACACGATGGCCGCGATGCAGAACGTCGGCCTCGCGCTCGAGGCCGTGCGCGGCTGGCTCGGCTATGCGCACTGGGCCGATGCCTATGACGACGCGTTCGCGCAGCCGGCGTCGGAGCGGCTTGGCTTCCTGCCGTACCTGAGCGGCGAGCGCTCGCCGTGGATGAACCCCGACGCACGCGGCGGCTGGCTCGGTCTCGGGCTCGGCGACACGCGCGGCGTCATGATGCGCGCGGCGTTCGAAGGCGTCGCGTTCGCGCTGCGCGCGGGGCTCGATGCGATTCGCGACGCGAATCCGGCCGATCCGGTCGCGACGTTGCGGCTCGCGGGCGGCGGCTCCGTCGACCCGCGCTGGCGCCAGTTGCTCGCCGATGCGCTCGGTGCGTCGCTGGAGGCGGTCGATTGTCCGAACGCGGCGACGCGCGGCGCGGCGCTGCTCGCGGGCGTCGCGCTCGGACATTGGCGCGAGGACGCGCTGCGCGCACTCGCGCCGGCAGCGTCGCCGGTCGCGGCGCCGCGCGACGATCGCGCGCTGGCCGGGCGATATGCGCGCTTCATCGATCTGTATGCGCGAACCGACACGTGGTTCACGAGCGGCGTTTAAACTCGCGCACATGCCGGCGCGAGCCGGCGCATGCTGGCGATGACGTGTCGTGGCAAGCGGGCGGCCGATTCACGCGTGCGACAGTCGGCGCAATCGAGGATCATGGCGGCCACGATGGGGTTGCGGGGACGGTTGCCGGGGCGGTCTCGTTGCGGTTGGAGTTGCAGTCGACGCCGCCCCGCGCGCACGCCACCACGCACGAAGCTCGCCGACGGCTTCAACCGATGAACGCGGGCGATTCGATTGGCCCGGTCACGCAGTATTGAACGGAAGGGAATCCCATGCTCGAACTCATTTCTTCGCATGCTTGCCACTGCGGCGAGCAACGCTTCTATCGCCACGATTCGAAGGCGATCGGCCTGCCGATGAAGTTCTCGGTGTACCTGCCGCGCCAGGCGTCGCACGGTCGCGTGCCGGCGCTGTTCTACCTCGCCGGGCTCACGTGCACCGACGAGACCTTCGCGATCAAGGCCGGCGCGCAGCAGTACGCGGCCCAGTACGGGCTGGCGCTCGTGATGCCCGATACGAGCCCGCGCGGCGCGGGCGTGCCGGGCGAGACCGACGCGTGGGATTTCGGCGTCGGCGCGGGCTTCTACGTCGATGCGACGCAGGCGCCGTGGTCGACCCATTACCGGATGGAGTCGTACGTGACCGACGAGCTGCGCGCGCTGGTCGCGGCCGAGCTGCCGATCGACGGCACGCGGCTCGGGATCTTCGGCCATTCGATGGGCGGGCACGGCGCGCTGACGCTCGCGCTGCGTCATCCGGGCCTGTACCGGTCGGTGTCGGCGTTCGCGCCGATCGCCGCGCCGTCGCGTTGCTCGTGGGGCGAGAAGGCGTTTACCGGCTATCTCGGCGCCGATCGCGAAGCGTGGAAGCAGCATGACGCGAGCGAACTGGTCGCGCGCGCGGATGCGCCGAAGTTCGACGAAGGCATCCTGATCGATCAGGGGCTGGCCGATCAGTTCCTCGCGAACCAGCTGAACCCCGACGTGTTCGAAGCCGCGTGCGAGAAGGCCGGTCAGCCGCTGACGCTGCGCCGCCATCCCGGCTACGATCACGGCTACTACTTCATCTCGACGTTCATCGCCGATCACATCGCGCATCATGCGCGCGTGCTGAATCCGTGAGCTTCGTCCCCGCTGCGTGACCTGCGGCGCGCGCCGCACGTCGCGCGCGCATGCCGCATAAGAAAACGCCGGCATGCGCGACGGCAAGCCGGCGTTGCGCGCCTCGTCGCGCGACGCTCAATGCCGCCGCAGCAGGCTCGCGCCGTACACGAGCGCGGACAGGGCCGTGATCCAGAAGCTCGTCGGCCAGTCGGTGTAATACGCGAGCGCGATGCCGACCCACGCTTCGAACAGCGCGAACAGCGCGGCGAGCAGCACGCCGGTCGACAGCCGCGTCGACAGGTTCTGCGCGGCCGCCGCCGGCCCGACCAGCAGCGTGAACACCAGCAGCACGCCGACGATCTGCGTCGCCGCCGCCACCGCCAGCGCACACACCGCGAGGAACAGCACCGACACCGTGCGCAGCGATACGCCCTTCGCTTCGGCGAGTTCCGGCTGCAGCGACGCGAACAGCAACGGCCGCGCGATCAGCGCCAGCGCGACGAGGCTCACCGCGCCGATGCCGGCGAGCGCCGCGAGCGTGTCGCGGCTGACCGCCAGCACGTTGCCGAACAGCAGCGCGGTGACCTGCGTCGCGAACGACGTGTAGAAATGCAGGAACAGCAAGCCGAAGCCGAGCGCGCCCGACAGGATCACGCCGATCGCGACGTCGCGGCCCGCGAGCCGTTCGCCGAGCGCGCCCATCCCGATGCCGGCCGCGAGCGTGAAGCCGACCATCCCCCAGATCGGCGAAATGCCGAGCAGCACCGCGCCGGTCGCGCCGGTGAAGCCGACGTGCGACAGCGCGTGGCCCGCGAAGGTTTGTCCGCGCAGCACGAGGAAGTAGCCGACGATGCCCGCGAGCACCGCGACGATCCCCGCCGCGGCGAACGCGTTGATCATGAAATCGTATTCAAACATCGTGCGAATGCCCGGGATGAGCGTGTCCGTGGTGTTGATGAGCATGTGCGCCGCCGCCGTGCGCGTGGCCATCGTCGTGCTCGTGTTCGTGGTCGTGCTTTTCGATCTCGACGTCGCCCGACATCACGAAGATCTTGCCGTTCACGCGCATCACGTCGATCGGCGAACCGTACAGGCGCGACAGCACCGGCTTCGTGATCACCTCGTCGACGGTGCCGAGCGCCGCGACGCCGTTGCCGAGATACAGCACGCGGTCGAGCGCGTTCAGCAGCGGATTCAGTTCGTGCGCGGAGAACAGCACGGTGATGCCGAGCTCGCGCTGCACGGTGCGCACCAGTTCGACGACGCCGCGCTGATGGTTCGGGTCGAGGCTGATCAGCGGCTCGTCGAGCAGCAGCAGCTTCGGATTGCCGAGCAGGCATTGCGCGAGCAGCAGCCGCTGCCGCTCGCCGCCCGACAGCTCGGACAGCGGCCGGCGCGCGAGCGTGGTCGCGCCGACCAGCTCGAGCACGCGGTCGACGTCGCGCCGCGTCGCGGCGCTCGTATGCGGCAGCCCCCAGCGGTGGCCGTCGGCCGCCATCGCGACGAAGTCGTAGCCGCGCATCCGGCGATTCGCGAGGCCGCTCCTGATCTGCGGCATGTAGCCGATCGACGCGTTGCCGCGCGCGAGCGCCACGCCGCCGACCGACAGCGTGCCGCCGCTGAGCGGCACGAGGCCGAGCACCGCGCGCATCAGCGTCGTCTTGCCCGCGCCGTTCGGGCCGAGCACGCCGACGAATTCGCCGGCTTCGATCGAGAAGCTGACGTCGCGCAGGATCGTGCGTCCGCCGAGTTCGAGCGTGACGCCCTCGAGTGCGAGTGCGGGGGGAGTGGCGTTCATGGCGCGATCGCGATCATTGCTTGCCGGCGGCCAGCGCAGCCGCGAGCGCATCGAGCTGGCCGGCCATCCATTGCTGGAACGTCTTGCCGGCCGGCTGCGTCTCGGTGACGCTCACGGTCGGCACGCCGCCGTCGCGCGCGAGCTTGAGCAGGCGCTTGGTCATCGGCGCTTCGGCCTGGCTGTTGTAGATCAGCACGCGCACCTGCCGCTTGCGCAGGTCGTTCTCGAACGCGGCGACGTCCTGCGCGCTCGCCTCGGTGTCGTTCATCGTCGCGAGCTGGAAGCGCTGGTTGCGCATGTCGAGGCCGATCGCATCCGACATGTAGCCGAACACCGGCTCGGTGGCCGTCACCGGCACGCCGTGGTACTGCGCGCGCAGCGCGGCGACCTTCGCGTCGATCGGCTGCAGCGACGCGACGAACTTCTGCAGGTTCGCGTCGTAGTCCGCCTTGTGCGCCGGATCGGCGCGGCCGAGCTCGGCCGCGAGCGCACGCGCGGCGGCCGGCATCGTCGCCGGCGCGTACCACAGGTGCGGGTTGTCGCCGGCCTTCTTGCCGACCAGATCGGCGACGACGATCGTCGCGCGCCGCGCCTGCGTCGAAGCACCAAGCAGCTTGGCCATCCACGGGTCGTAGTTCGCGCCGTTGTAGATGACGATCTGCGCGTGCTGCAGCGCGCGCGCCGTCTTCGGGCTCGCTTCGAACAGGTGCGGATCCTGGTCGGGATTGCTGAGGATGCTCGTGACCGCGACGTGGCGGCCGCCGATCTGCGACGCGACGTCGCCATAGAAATTTTCGGCGGCGACGACGTTGACGGTCGCGCTCTGTGCGAGCGCGGGCGTGGCGATCGACAGCGCGGCGGCGGCCACACCGAGCAGACGGACAAGCGACCGGGCGCGCCGCGGCGCGCGCTTCAGGGCAATGAACATGAAACTCCTCGTAGGAAGGGGCGGCGCTGCACGCCGCCCGATGCGGGATCAGCGTGACGCGGGCTTGCCCTTGCAGTGCCCGCACAGGCCGTTCAGCTCGACGACCTGGTGATGGACTTCAAAACCGTGCGCCGGCGCGCTCGCGGACAGCTGCTTCGCGAGGTCGCTGCCCGGAATTTCGACGGTTTCGCCGCAGGAATCGCAGATCAGGAACTGGCCTTCGTGCGGCACGCCGATCTCGCAGCACGCGAAGAACGCGTTCTTCGATTCGATCCGATGGATGAAGCCGTGCTCGACGAGGAAATCCAGCGCGCGATAGACGGTGGTCGGCGGGACGCGGCCGCGCTGCGGCTCGAGCTCCGCGAGCAGGTCGTACGCGCCGATCGGCCGCTGCGCGGCCAGCACGCGTTCGTAGACCTGACGGCGCAGCGGCGTCCACGCGAGCCCGTGCTCGGTGGCGAATGCGTCGGCCCGGGACAGGCGGGCGTCGATGGGCGTTGAGGTAGCCATGGCAGCAAGCAGGCAAGGTGACGGAGTACCGAGATGATATAACGTATCTCGCCGGTTTGCACCGCTCTTGCGGCGTCGCCGATGCGCGCCGCCGCACGCGCCCCGCCTCAGCCGCGCTGCACCGAACCCGCGCGCCTTTGCCGGACGGGCATGGACGGCCGCCGCCGTGCATCGGCGTGCCGCAGCGCATCATCGAAAGCCGCCGCGTCGCCTTGACAGCGCGAATCGCGTATCCGATCATTCGACCACAAACAGAGCAATTGATCGGCTGGCGAGCGTTCGCTCACCTCACGGCCCTCATGCAGCAGAACGAACCGGAGACACCCAGTGAGACTGGAACAGAAGGTCGCGGTCCTGACGGGCGCGGCAAGCGGCATCGGCGAGGCGGTCGCGCAACGCTATCTGGACGAGGGCGCGCGCTGCGTGCTGGTGGATCTGAAGCCGGCCAGCGGCTCGCTCGCGCGGTTGATCGAAGCGCATCCGGGCCGCGCGGCGGCCGTCACCGCGGACGTCACGCGGCGTGACGACATCGAGCGCATCGTCGCCACCGCGGTGGAGCGCTTCGGCGGCGTCGACATCCTCTTCAACAACGCGGCGCTGTTCGACATGCGTCCGCTCCTCGACGAATCGTGGGACGTGTTCGACCGGCTGTTCGCGGTCAACGTGAAAGGGCTGTTCTTCCTGATGCAGGCCGTCGCGCAGCGAATGGTCGAGCAGGGCCGCGGCGGCAAGATCATCAACATGTCGTCGCAGGCCGGGCGTCGCGGCGAGGCGCTCGTGTCGCACTACTGCGCGACCAAGGCGGCCGTGATCAGCTATACGCAATCGGCCGCGCTCGCGCTCGCGCCGCACCGGATCAACGTGAACGGCATCGCGCCGGGCGTGGTCGACACGCCGATGTGGGAGCAGGTCGACGCGCTCTTCGCACGCTACGAAAACCGCCCGCTCGGCGAGAAGAAGCGGCTCGTCGGCGAAGCGGTGCCGCTCGGCCGCATGGGCGTGCCGGGCGACCTGACGGGCGCCGCGCTGTTCCTCGCGTCGGCCGACGCCGACTACATCACCGCCCAGACGCTGAACGTCGACGGCGGCAACTGGATGAGCTGACATGCCGCCGCTCGCACGCGCCAGCCTGACGCAGCCGCCGCACGCGGCCGCCGTCGCACGAGGGCCTGCATGATGGCCGAGATCGTGATCGTCGGCGAACTGCTCGCCGAATTCGTCGCGCTCGAACGCGGTCAGGGCTTCGACGCACCGGGCCTGTTCGCCGGCCCGTTCCCGAGCGGCGCGCCGGCGATCTTCGCCGACCAGGCCGCGCGGCTCGGCGCTCGCGTCGCCTATGCGGGCTGCGTCGGGCGCGACGCGTTCGGCGATGCGATCGTCGCGCGGCTCGAGCGCGACGGCGTCGACGTCGCGCGCATCCGCCGCGTCGAGCGCCCGACCGGCACCGCGTTCGTCGCGTATCGGGACGACGGCTCGCGCAGCTTCGTGTTCAATCTGGCGACCAGCGCGGCCGCCTGCCTCGACGCCGGCGACGTCGATGCCGCGATGTTCGACGGCTGCCGCTACTTCCACGTGATGGGCTCGTCGCTGACGAGCGAGGCGGCGATCGCGGCGGTGCAGCGCGGGGTGATCGAGGCGGCGCGCGCGGGCGCGAAGGTGTCGTTCGATCCGAACGTGCGGCCCGAGATGCTGAGCTTCCCGCCGCTGCGCGCGGCGCTCGACGCGATGCTCGCCGCCTGCCATCTGTTCCTGCCGAGCGACGCCGATCTGCCGTTCTTCTGCGGGCCGCAGCCGGCCGAGCGCGCGATCGCCGGGCTGCTCGCCACGCATCCGCTGCTCGAGCGCGTCGTGCTCAAGCGCGGCGCGGCCGGCAGCGCCGCATTCGACCGGACGAGCCGCGTCGACGCGCCCGCGTGGCCCGTCGACGAACTCGATCCGACCGGCGCCGGCGACTGCTTCGGCGGCACGCTGGTCGCGGGCCTCGTCGCCGGCATGCCGACCGACGCCGCGCTGCGCCGCGCCAACGCGGCCGGCGCGATCGCGGTCACGCGGCGCGGCCCGATGGAGGGCAACAGCGACGCGGCCGAGATCGAGTGGTTCCTGACCGAGCGGGGTGTCGCATGCCCGGCCTGACGAGCACGGTCGAGCCGCCGCGCACCGCGCACGCGCACACCGTGCTGCGGATGATCTTCGACGCGAATCGCGGCGGCGCGCAGCGCGGCATCTATTCGGTCTGCAGCGCGCACCGGCTCGTGCTCGAGGCCGCGTGCGAGGCCGCGCGCGCGGACGGCTCGCCGCTGCTGATCGAGGCGACCTGCAACCAGGTGAACCACGTCGGCGGCTATACGGGGATGACGCCGGGCGATTTCCGGCGCGACGTCGATGCGATCGCGCAACGCTGCGGGCTCGCGCCGTCGGCGCTGGTGCTCGGCGGCGATCATCTCGGGCCGAATCCGTGGCGGCACCGCCGCGCGGCCGACGCGATGCGCGAGGCGGCTGCGATGGTCGCCGCATACGTCGAAGCCGGGTTCGAGAAGATCCACCTCGATGCGAGCATGGCGTGCGCGGACGATCCGGCGCGGCTCGACGATCGCACGATCGCCGCGCGCGCGGCGCAGCTTTGCCGCGCGGCCGAGAGCGCCGCGTCGCGCGCCGGCCTCGCGCCGGTCTACGTGATCGGCACCGAAGTGCCGACGCCCGGCGGCGAGTTGTCGGCCGACGGCGACGCCGACGGCGCGGCCATCGCACGCATCGCCGTCACGCGCAGCGACAGCATCGGCGCGACGCTCGATGCGCATCGCAGCGCGTTCGCGGCGGCCGGGCTCGACGACGCATGGACGCGCGTGGTCGCGGTCGTCGCGCAGCCGGGCGTGGACTTCGACGATCGCCACGTGCTCGACTACGACAGCGCGAAGGCCGCGGCGCTCGGCGCGAGCATCCTGCGCGTGCCGCGCCTCGTGTTCGAAGCGCATTCGACCGACTATCAGACCGAGCACGCGCTCGCCGCGCTCGTGCGCGATCATTTCGCGGTGTTGAAGGTCGGCCCCGCGCTGACCTTCGCGTTGCGCGAGGCGCTGTTCGCGCTCAGCTTCATCGAGGACGCGCTGATCGGCGACGTTGCGCTGCGCTCGCGGCTGCGCGACGTGGTCGACGCGGCGATGCGCGCGCAGCCCGAACACTGGGCGCCGTACTACCGCGGCGACGAGGCCGAGCAGCGGCTCGCGCGTCAGTTCGGCTACAGCGACCGGATCCGCTATTACTGGCTGCAGCCGGCCGTCGCGGCGGCGGTCGAGCAGCTGTTCGACAACCTCGCGCGCCAGCCGGTGCCCGAGACGCTCGTCGCGCAGTGGCTGCCGGACGTGTACGCGGCGTGCCGCGCGGGCGTGCTCGCGAAGGCGCCGCGCGCGTGGGTGCGCCACCGGATCCGCGACGTGATCGCGCACTATGCGCGTGCGTGCGGGATGCAGCGGCCGGTGTGACCGGCTGCGAACGAAGCGCAGCACGACGGATACAGCAAGACGCAACAACACGCACCACCAACGCAACACGCAACACGCACCACCGACGACAGTTCGAACAATCACAGGAGACATGCCATGCAACGAAAGACGCTCGATGCCGCCGTACGCTGCTTCGCCGGAGCCGCGCTCGCGACGGCTGCGTGCGCCGCGTGGGCCGGCACGCTGACGATCGCGACGCTGAACAACCCGGACATGATCGAGTTGAAGAAGCTGTCGCCGGCGTTCGAGAAGGCGAACCCGGACATCAAGCTGAACTGGGTGATCCTCGAGGAGAACGTGCTGCGCCAGCGCGCGACCACCGACATCACGACCGGCAGCGGCCAGTTCGACGTGATGGCGATCGGCACCTACGAGACGCCGCAGTGGGGCAAGCGCGGCTGGCTCGCGCCGATGACCGGGCTGCCCGCCGACTACGACCTCAACGACATCGTGAAGACCGCGCGCGACAGCCTGTCGTACAACGGCCAGCTGTACGCGCTGCCGTTCTACGTCGAAAGCTCGATGACGTTCTACCGCAAGGACCTGTTCGCGGCGAAGGGGCTCAAGATGCCCGATCAGCCGACCTACGACCAGGTCGCCGAGTTCGCCGACAAGCTCACCGACAAGTCGAAGGGCATCTACGGGATCTGCCTGCGCGGCAAGGCCGGCTGGGGCGAGAACATGGCGTACGTGTCGACGGTCGTGAACACGTTCGGCGGGCGCTGGTTCGACGAGAACTGGAACGCGCAGCTCACGTCGCCCGAATGGAAGAAGGCGATCGGCTTCTACGTGAACCTGCTGAAGAAGGACGGCCCGCCGGGAGCGAGCTCGAACGGCTTCAACGAAAACCTGACGCTGACCGCGTCGGGCAAGTGCGCGATGTGGATCGACGCGACGGTCGCGGCCGGGATGCTCTACAACAAGCAGCAGTCGCAGGTCGCCGACAAGATCGGCTTCGCGGCCGCGCCGGTCGCCGTCACGCCGAAGGGCTCGCACTGGCTGTGGGCGTGGGCGCTCGCGGTCCCGAAGACGTCGAAGCAGCAGGACGCCGCGCGCAAGTTCATCGCGTGGGCGACGTCGAAGCAGTACATCGAGATGGTCGGCAAGGACGAAGGCTGGGCGTCGGTGCCGCCGGGCACGCGCACGTCGACGTACCAGCGCGCCGAGTACAAGGCCGCCGCGCCGTTCTCGGAGTTCGTGCTGAAGGCGATCGAGACGGCCGACCCGAACGATCCGTCGCTGAAGAAGGTGCCGTACACGGGCGTGCAGTACGTCGGGATCCCTGAATTCCAGTCGTTCGGCACGGTGGTCGGGCAGGCGATCGCCGGTGCGGTCGCCGGGCAGATGTCGGTCGACCAGGCGCTCGCGGCCGGCCAGGCGGCGGCCGACCGCGCGGTGCGCCAGGCCGGCTACCGGAAGTAACGCAGGCCGCTCGCGCCGCGCCGTGGCGCGCACGTCGCGTGCGCCCCGGCCCGGCGCAGCGCAAGCGCGGGCAGGCCGCATCTGCCCGCGCATCAACCGGAGGAATCCGATCATGCGTCATCTACGTCTTCCCCTGAGCCACGCGCCGTCGGTCGGCGACGCGGCGACGCCGCCCGATGCGCCGCGCCGCGCGCGCGGCGGCGCGAGCTGGCTCGTGTCGCCGTCCGTCGCGGTGCTGCTGCTGTGGATGTCGATCCCGCTCGCGATGACGATCTGGTATTCGTTCTCGCGCTACAACCTGCTGAACCCGGACGTGAAGGGCTTCGCCGGCTTCGACAACTACCGCTTTCTCGCAACCGATCCGTCGTTCCTGCCGGCCATCTGGCACACGCTCGTGCTGATCGGCGCGGTGCTCGCGATCACCGTGGTCGGCGGCGTGCTGATGGCCGTGCTGTTCGACCGCAAGTTCTACGGGCAGGGCATCGCGCGGCTGCTCGCGATCGCGCCGTTCTTCGTGATGCCGACGGTCGCCGCGCTGATCTGGAAGAACATGATCCTGCATCCGGTGTACGGGCTCGTCGCGAACGCGATGCGCGCGCTCGGGATGACGCCGGTCGACTGGTTCGCCGACTACCCGCTCACCGCGGTGATCGCGATCGTCGCGTGGCAGTGGCTGCCGTTCGCGTTCCTGATCCTGTTCACGGCGATCCAGTCGCTCGACCAGGAGCAGAAGGAAGCCGCGCGCATCGACGGCGCCGGCCCGATCGCGATGTTCTTCTACATCACGCTGCCGCATCTGAAGCGCGCGATCGCGGTGGTCGTGATGATGGAGACCATCTTCCTGCTGTCGATCTTCGCGGAGATCTACACGACGACGGGCGGCGGCCCCGGCAACGCGACCACCAACCTGTCGTACCTGATCTATGCGCTCGGCCTGCAGCAGTTCGACGTCGGCCTCGCGTCCGCGGGCGGGATCATCGCCGTCGTGGTCGCGAACGTCGTGTCGTTCTTCCTGGTGCGGATGCTCGCGCGCAACCTGAAAGGGGAGTACGAGAAATGAGCGACCTGACTTTCGCAAGCCGGCCTGCGCCGGCCCCGTTCGCGCTCGTGCGCCGCGCGCTGCCCGGCGCGCTCGCGTGGCTGATCGCGCTGCTGCTGTTCTTTCCGATCTTCTGGATGGCGATCACCGCGTTCAAGACCGAGCAGCAGGCGTATGCGTCGACGCTGCTGTTCGTGCCGACGCTCGACAGCTTCCGCGAGGTGTTCGCGCGCAGCGACTACTTCGCGTTCGCGTGGAACTCGGTGCTGATCTCGGCCGGCGTCACCGTGATCTCGCTGCTGCTCGCGGTGCCGGCCGCGTATGCGATGGCGTTCTTCCCGAACCGCCGCACGCAGAAGGTGCTGCTGTGGATGCTGTCGACCAAGATGATGCCGTCGGTCGGCGTGCTGGTGCCGATCTATCTGCTGTGGAAGAACGCGGGGCTGCTCGATACCGTGTCGGGCCTCGTGATCGTCTACACGCTGATCAACCTGCCGATCGCCGTGTGGATGACCTTCACGTACTTCAACGAGATCCCGAAGGACATCCTCGAAGCGGGCCGCATCGACGGCGCGTCGACGTGGCAGGAGATCGTCTACCTGCTGATGCCGATGGCGCTGCCGGGCCTCGCGTCGACCGCGCTGCTGCTCGTGATCCTGTCGTGGAACGAGGCGTTCTGGAGCATCAACCTGTCGAGCTCGAACGCGGCGCCGCTCACCGTGTTCATCGCGTCGTATTCGAGCCCCGAGGGCCTGTTCTGGGCGAAGCTGTCGGCCGCTTCGCTGCTCGCGGTCGCGCCGATCCTGATCGTCGGCTGGCTGTCGCAGAAGCAGCTGGTGCGCGGGCTCACGTTCGGGGCCGTCAAATGACGGCGGCCGGCCATGAACCGAGCGTGCTGATCTGCGATTGCGACGGCGTGCTGATCGACAGCGAGGCCGTCGCCGCCGACGTCCTCGTGCGCGAGCTCGAGGCGCGCTGGCCCGGCGTCGACGCGCGGCCGGCCGTGATGCCGCTGCTGGGCCTGCGCATCGAGCGCGTGCTGGCCGGTGCGGCCGGCGCGCTCGGCCGCGCGCTGACGGACGGTGACGTCGAAGCGATCCGGCGCGCGGTCGAAGCGGCGGCCGTCAACGCGCCGATGGTCGACGGCATCGATGCGGCGCTGGCCGAGATCGCGCTGACCACCGCGTGCGCGAGCAACAGCTATCGCGCGTACGTCGAGGCGGCGCTCGCGCGTACCGGGCTCACGCGCTTCTTCGGCGACCGGCTGTTCTGCGCGGACGCGGTCGCGCGGCCGAAGCCCGCGCCCGACGTCTATCTCGCGGCCGCGCGCACGCTCGGCGTCGCGCCCGCGCAATGCCTCGTCGTCGAGGACAGCGCGACGGGCATCACCGCGGCGGCGGCGGCGGGCATGACCGTGCTCGGCTTCGTCGGCGGCGGCCACGCGTCGGCCGCGCAGATCGACGCGCTGCGCGGGATCGGCGCGCGCCACGTATTCGACGACATGCACGAGCTGCCCGGCTACGTCGCGCGCTGGCAGGCGACGGGCGCCGTGCTGCCGAACTAGCAACGATTGCGCGCCGCGGCGAACGCGGCGCATCACGAACGAACGGAGACAGATCATGGCAAGCGTGCACCTGCGCAACATCGCGAAGCGCTACGACGACACCGAAGTGCTGCGCAACGTGAACCTCGACATCGCCGACGGCGAATTCGTCGTGTTCGTCGGGCCGAGCGGCTGCGGCAAATCCACGCTGATGCGGATGATCGCCGGGCTCGAGGACATCTCGAGCGGCGAGCTGCTGATCGACGGCGCGAAGGTCAACGACGTGCCGAGCGCGAAGCGCGGCATCGCGATGGTGTTCCAGTCGTACGCGCTGTATCCGCACATGACGCTGTACGACAACATGGCGTTCGGGCTGAAGCTCGCCGGCGCGAAGAAGCCGGAGATCGACCAGGCCGTGAAGCAGGCCGCGAAGATCCTGCACATCGATCACTTGCTCGACCGCAAGCCGAAGCAGCTGTCGGGCGGCCAGCGGCAGCGCGTCGCGATCGGCCGCGCGATCACGCGCAAGCCGAAGGTGTTCCTGTTCGACGAGCCGTTGTCGAACCTCGACGCCGCGCTGCGCGTGAAGATGCGGCTGGAGTTCGCGCGGCTGCACGACGAGCTGAAGACCACGATGATCTACGTGACGCACGATCAGGTCGAGGCGATGACGCTCGCCGACAAGATCGTCGTGCTGTCGGGCGGCGCGGTGCAGCAGGTCGGCACGCCGAACGAGCTGTATCACGCGCCGTCGAACCAGTTCGTCGCGGGCTTCATCGGCTCGCCGAAGATGAATTTCCTGAAGGGCACGGTCGAGTCGGCCGATGCGGGCGGCGTGCTGGTGCGGTTCGACAGCGGCGCGACGCAGCGCGTCGCCGTCGATGCGGCCGGACTGCAGCGCGGCGCGGCCGTGACGGTCGGCGTGCGGCCCGAGCATCTGCTGGTGGGCGACGCGGCCGACGGCGTGGCAGCGCGGACGATGGCCGTCGAATCGCTCGGCGACGCCGCGTATCTGTATGCGGAGTCGCCGGTCGCGCCGGACGGGCTGATTGCGCGCATTCCGCCGCTCGATACGTACCGCAGCGGCGAGTCGCTGCATCTGCATGCGCAGGCCGGGCATTGCCATCTGTTCGACGAACAGGGGCACGCGTTCCGGCGCCTGGCCGCGCATGCGAAGGCGGCGTGAGCGGGTGCGGGGGCTTGGGGGCGGGGCTGTTGGCGAGGCTGTATTGCACGGCGGCGCGCCTAGCAGCAACGATCCGCGACGCACATCGGCCGACGATGCGCACGCATGGCGCAACGACGACGACCGAGCGCGCGCTCGTCCACCCCATGCTTCGCTAGCGATCGCCTGAAATCACGAAGCGGTCGCGATGACCGCCGCCCATCACGCGTCGAGCGCCGCCCGCGCGCAGCTCTCGTCGGTGACGAGCCCCGACAGCCAGCCGCCGCGCAGCGCCGCGATCACCGCGTCGCGCTTCTTCGTGCCGCCCGCGAACGCGATCGTCGGGCGCTTCGGCGGCGTGTCGAGCGCGACGCTCGTCACGCGCGCGCTGGTCGACACGTCGACCAGCTTGCCCTGTGCATCGATCGGCACGCCGAGCAGTTCGGCCACCGCGCCGCGCGCGGTCATCTCGTCGCGTTCCTGTTCGGTGATGAAGCCGTCCTCGTAGAGCGGGCAGTGCGGGCCGAGGTTGCCGACGCCGACGAACGCGACGTCGGCCTGCGCCGACAGCGCGTCGACGATCCGGTACAGCCGGTGATTGCACCATTGCGCGCGCTCGGCATCGCTGTCGGCGAACAGCGGCGCCGGCAGCAGGAAGTGTTTGCTGCCGGTCTTCTCGGAGATGTACTGCGCGACGTCGTAGCGGTTCGACGAGCCGTCGGCGGCGATCGCGCCGACCATCGACACGAGCCGGTGCTGCGGCCGGTCGATCTGCGCGATCTGCGCGACGGCCGCCTTCAGCGTGCGGCCGCTGCTGACCGCGATCACCATCGGCCGCGTCTCGTTCAGATACCGCTCCATCACCTGCGCGCCGGCGACCGCGAGCTTGCGGTCGATCGCCTCGGGCGCATCCGCATCGACGGGCACGACTTCGCACATCGTGAGCCCGTAGCGTTTCGACAGCTGCGCGCCGAGGTCCAGGCAGTCGGCGAGCTGGTGATCGACGCGCACGCGGATCAGGTTCTTCTCGACCGCGAACGCGACCAGCCGCTGCGCGACCGGGCGCGACACCTGCAGCTTCTCGGCGATTTCGTTCTGCGTGTCGCCGGCGACGTAGTAGAGCCACGCGGCGCGCGTGGCGAGATCGAGTTTTTCTGAGGACTTGGACACGATAGCGATTCGGTTCGGATCTGGGCAGGCCGTCGGGCGGCGCGGCGGCATCCACTGTAACGCATGCCGGGCGCGCCGCCGCGGCGCTCACGCGAGCCGCGCGCGCGACGGCTCGTACAGCGGACGCACGTGGCGATACAGCGCGCGGAACGCGTCGAGGCGCTCGCGCAGCAGCGCATGGCGCGCGGCGTCGGGCGTGTATTCGGCGCGCACCGGCGGCTTGGTCAGCACCGTCTGCGGATCGCCGCCGACGGCGAGCCAGCCGAGCCGCGCGGCGCCCAGCGCCGCACCGGTTTCGCCGCCGCCGTGCCGGCGCGTGCGCACGTTCAGCGCGTCGGCGATCAGCTGCGCCCAGAACGCGCTGCGCGCGCCGCCGCCGATCAGCGACAGCCGGTCGGTCTCGACGCCGGCCGCATGCAGCGCGTCGAGGCCGTCGGCGAGGCCGAGCGTCACGCCTTCGAGCACCGCGTAGCCGAGATGCGCGCGCTCGGTCGCATGCGTCATCCCGAAGAACACGCCTTGCGCATACGGATCGTTGTGCGGCGTGCGTTCGCCGGACAGGTAGGGCAGGAACAGCGGCGCCGTCGCGAGCGCGTCCGCGTCGAGCGCCTCGATCTCGGCGAGCAGCGCGGGCTCGTCGGTGCCCGTCAGCTTGCAGACCCAGCGCAGGCAGCTCGCCGCGGACAGCACGACGCTCATCAGTTGCCAGCGGTCGGGGATCGCATGGCAGAACGCGTGCACGGCCGACGCCGGATTCGGCATGAAGCGGTCGCCGACGACGCTCAGCACGCCCGACGTGCCGAGCGACACGAAGCCGTCGCCCGCGTGGATCGCGCCGATGCCGAGCGCGCTGGTCGCGTTGTCGCCGCCGCCGCCCGCGACGACGACTGCTTCGGACAGTCCCAGCTCGCGCGCGACGTCCGCGCGCAGCATGCCCGACGGCGCGTTGCCTTCGACGATGCGCGGCATCTGCGCGCGCGTCATGTCGCAGGCGGCGAGCAGCGCGTCGGACCAGTCGCGGCGCGCGACGTCGAGCCACAGCGTGCCGGCCGCATCCGATGGGTCGGACACCTTCGCGCCGGTCAGACGGAAGCGCAGGTAGTCCTTCGGCATCAGCACGCAGGCCGTCGCGGCGAACACGTCGGGTTCGTGCTTCGCGACCCACAGCAGCTTCGGCGCGGTGAAGCCGGGCATCGCGAGGTTGCCGGCGAGGGTGTGCAGGTCGGGTGCGCGCTCGGTGAGCAGCGCGCATTCGTCGGCGCTGCGCATGTCGTTCCACAGGATCGCGGGGCGCAGCACGCGGTCGTCGCGACCGAGCAGCACCGCGCCGTGCATCTGGCCCGACAGGCCGATTCCGCGCACCTGGGCGAACGCGTCGCGGTGCTGCGCGCGCAGCGCCGCGAGCGCGGCCAGCGTGCCCTGCCACCAGTCGTCGGGATGCTGTTCCGCCCAGCGCGGATGCGGCCGCGACACGCTGAACGGCGTGCCGGCGGTGCCGACCACGGTGCCGTCCGGGGCGAGCAGCAGCACCTTCACTTCCGAGGTGCCGAGGTCGATGCCGAGATACATGAGCGATCCGCTCCGTCAGTGAGGAGCCGCTACTTTAGCCGCACGCATGCGTGCATGCCAACGCAGGTTCGCCCGAATGCGCGGGTGTTTGCGTGCTGCCGTGGTGACCGCGGCCGCGGCCGCGGCGGCGCGGGGCGCGATCAGCGCTGCGCGAGCCATGCGTCCACGCGCGCGAGCGCGGTGCGCAGCGCGTCGAGCAGCGCCGCGTTGCCGGCGAGCGTGCCCCACAGCGCGCGCGATGCGCACAGGGCGAGCACCGGGTCGTCGGCGGCGACGATCGCGCGCGCGGCGCCTTCGTCCATCACGCCGTCCTGGTAGGCATACGGCAGCCGGCCGCGCGCCCAGCGCTCCAGAAAGCGCAGGAACAGCGCGGGCAGCACCGCGGTGGCGATCGGCGCGGCGCCGCGCGCGAACGATTCGGCGAGCGTCGGCGCGATGAAGCCGGGGATCTTCGAGAAGCCGTCGGCCGCGACGCGCTGGTTGGTGTCGAGCACGTACGGGTTGCCGAAGCGCTCGAGCACGACGTCGCGGTAGCGTTCGAGGTCGAGCGGACTCGGCGTGAGGCACGGGATCACGTCCTGCGTCACGTAGTCGTGCGCGAAGCGGCGGATCCCGGCGTCGTGCGTGCCTTCGTGGATATACGTGTGGCCCGCGAGCGTGCCGGCCCACGCGATGCAGCTGTGGGTCGCGTTCAGGATGCGGATCTTCGCTTCTTCGTACGGGTGCACGTCGTCCACCAGCTCCGCGCCGGCCAGCTCCCAGCGCGGGCGGCCGGCCGCGAAGCGGTCCTCGATCACCCACTGGATGAAGGATTCGGCCATCACGGGGCAGGCGTCGTCGATGCCGGTCGCCGCGCGCACGCGTTCGCGCACGTCCGGGGTCGGGCGCGGCGTGATGCGATCGACCATCGCGCTCGGCGTCGCCACGTGCGCATCGAACCACGCGAGCAGCGCGGTTTCGCCACGCTGCTCGAGGAACGCGCGCATCCCGGCGCGAAAGCGCGCGCCGTTGTTGCGCAGGTTGTCGCAGCTCTGCAGCGTGAGCGGGCCCGCGCCGCGCGCGACGCGTTCGGCCAGCAGCGCGGCGAGCGCGCCGTAGAGCGTCGTGCGCGCGCCTTGCAGATCGGCTGCGAGATCGGCGTTCGCGAGGTCGAGGCGGTTGTGCTCGTCGAGGTAGTAGCCGCCTTCGGTGACCGTGAACGACACGATCCGGCACGCCGGATCGGCGCCGGCGTCGATCAGCGCGGCCAGATCGGGCGACCACGGCAGCACGCGCGAGATCGCGCGGATCGTCTCGTACGCGCGCTCGCCTTGCGGCGTGACGGTTTCGAGCGTGTAGGCGCCGTGCTGGGCGGCGAGCGCGTCCATCGTCGTGCGCATGTCGTCGCGGATGTTACCGACGGTCAGCGTCCAGCGCTCGCCGGCCGGCACGGCCGCGTTCACGCGGTGCAGATACCACGCCTGGTGCGCGCGATGGAACGAGCCTGCGCCGATATGCAGCAGCACGGGCGGGTGCTCGGAAGGCGATGCGGTCATCCGGTGTCTCCTGTCGCGATCGGATGCCGGCCTGGCAGGGAAGCCGGCGATCCGCGCTGTCGAATACGATCATTTGCTCTACGTGTGAGCGAATGATCGTATTGGGGCGAGCGAAAGTCAAGGCGGGGACGGGGCATTTCGATGGTGCGGTGCGGCGGGGTGGGGCGGGGAAGCGGGCGGCGAATCAGGCGGCGAATCAGGCGGCGAATCAGGCGGCGAATCAGACCGGCGCGGCGGCGCAGATAGCGGCAGCGTGCCGAAGCGGCTGCACCGGCGCGCCACGGTGGCGGAGGAACGCGTCGAGCGTCGTCTGACCGCCCGCGCCGGCCTTGCCGCGCGCATATGATGCGGCCCGCTCGTCGTCACGACGCGCGGGCCGCGTGAGCCGCGCGTGCGCTACAGCGTGGTGCGCACGTGCCAGAGCTCGGGGAACAGCACGACGTCGAGCATCTTGCGCAGATACGGCGCGCCGCTCGTGCCGCCGGTGCCCTGCTTGAAGCCGATGATGCGCTCGACGGTCGTCACGTGACGGAAGCGCCACTGACGGAACGCGTCCTCCAGATCGACGAGCTCCTCGGCCATCTCGTACAGCTCCCAATGCTGCTGCGGGTGACGATAGACCTCGAGCCACGCGGCCTCGACGGTCTCGTCGTGGCGCATCGGCTGCGTCCAGTCGCGCTCGAGCCGCTCCGGCGCGATCGGGAAACCGCGCCGCGCGAGCAGGCGCACGACTTCGTCGTAGAACGACGGCGCTTCGAGCGTCGCGCGCACCTCGGCGAGGATCTCGGGCCGGTGCGCATGCGGCTGCAGCATCTGCACGTTCTTGTTGCCGAGCAGGAATTCGAGCTGCCGGTACTGGTACGACTGAAAACCCGACGACTGGCCGAGATACGGGCGCATCGCCGAATACTCGGACGGCGTCATCGTCGACAGCACGTTCCACGCCTGCACGAGCTGCTCGAGGATCCGCGACACGCGCGCGAGCATCTTGAACGCGGGCGGCAGCGCGTCGCCACGCACTGCGTCGAGCGCGCCGCGCAGCTCGAACAGCGCGAGCTTCATCCACAGCTCGCTGGTCTGATGCTGGATGATGAACAGCATCTCGTTGTGATCGGGCGAGAGCGGATGTTGCGCGTTGAGGATCGAATTCAGCGACAGGTAATCGCCGTAGCTCATCGACTTCGAGAAATCGAGTTGCGCGTTATGCCAGCCCGGCTCGCCCGCGGCATCGCCCGGCGCCTGATGAGCGGACGGCGCGGCGCGCGTGCCCGAGAACGGGCAGCCGGCCGGCGCGTCGTCGCCGGGAGGCTGCATATGACCAGAATTCACGACTTTCTCCAGATTTGCATGACGGGGCCCGGCGCGCCGGGCGTAACGGATCAGGTCACCGCGCCGCGCTCGGCGAACTCGGGCGCCTTCCACGCGTCGGTGGCGAGGATGTCGCGCAGCGTGTCGACGGCGTCCCAGACGTCGACGAAGCGCGTATAGAGCGGCGTGAAGCCGAAGCGCAGCACGTCGGGCTCGCGGTAGTCGCCGATCACGCCGCGCGCGATCAGCGCCTGCATGACTTCATAGCCGTGCGGATGCTCGAAGCTCGCCTGCGAGCCGCGCTGGTGATGCGCGCGCGGCGTGACGAGCTTCAGCGACAGCCCCGCGCAGCGCGCTTCGACGAGCGCGATGAACGCGTCGGTCAGCGCCAGCGACTTGCGGCGGATCGCCTGCATGTCGGTCTGCAGGAACACGTCGAGCCCGCATTCGACCATCGACATCGACACGATCGGCTGCGTGCCGCACAGAAAGCGCGCGATGCCCGGGTCCGGCGCGAACGCCGGCTGCATCGCGAACGGCGCGCGGTGGCCCCACCAGCCGGACAGCGGCTGCGAGAAATGCGCGTGATGGCGATGCGGCACCCACACGAACGCCGGCGAGCCGGGGCCGCCGTTCAGGTATTTGTACGTGCAGCCGACCGCGCCGTCGGCACGCGCGCCGTTCAGGTCGACCGGCACCGCGCCGGCGGAGTGCGCGAGATCCCACAGCATCAGCGCGCCCGCGTCGTGCGCGAGCTGCGTGACGGCCGGCATGTCGTGCATGTAGCCGGTGCGGTAGTTCACGTGCGTGATCATCGCGACGGCCGTGTCGTCGCCGAGCGCGGCCGGCAATTCCGCCGGATCGTCGATCAGACGCAGCTCGTAGCCGCCGCCGAGCTGCTCGATCAGCCCTTGCGCGATGTACAGGTCGGTCGGGAAATTCGAGCGCTCGGACACGATCACGCGGCGCTGCGGCGCGCGCTCGGCCTGATGGCGCAGCATCGCAGACAGCAGCTTGAACAGGTTGATCGAGATCGTGTCGGTCACGACCGTTTCGCCGGCTGCGCCGCCGATCAGCGTCGCGAGCTTGTCGCCGAGGCGGCGCGGCAGCGCGAACCAGCCGGCGGTGTTCCAGCTGCGGATCAGGCCTTCGCCCCATTCGGCGCCGATCACCTGTTGCGCGCGGGCGGCCGATGCGCGCGGCTGCGCGCCGAGCGAATTGCCGTCGAGATAGATCACGCCGTCGGGCAGCGCGAACTGGCCGCGCAGCGCGGCGAGCGGATCGTCGCGGTCGAGGGCGAGCGCGTCTTCACGGGTCTTGATCATGATGTCGATGAGGGGTTCGGTAATCAGGAGGAATGGCCGGGCAGCGCGCGCAGCACCGCACGCACGGGGCTCGCATCGAGCGTCGTGAACTTCAGCGGCAGCGCGATCAGCTCGTAATCGCCGGCCGGGACGTCGTCGAGCACGATGCCTTCGAGTATCGCCATCCGGTGCGCGCGCACGCGGTGATGCGCATCCATCGTCTTCGATTCCTGCGGGTCCAGCGACGGCGTGTCGATGCCGATCAGCTTCACGCCGCGGGCGGCGAGCAGGTCGATCGTCTCCGGCGCGACCGCGCAGAAATCGCTGTCCCACCGCTCGACGCTCGCGTGCGCGCAGGTGCGCAGCAGCACGCGCGGCGGCACGCGATCGAGCGCGGCCTCGACGTCGACCGGCTGCACGCGCGGCGCTGCGCCGACGCAGTGGATCACGCGGCACGGGCCGAGATACGCGCCGAGCGCCACGGCGCCGATCGGCGCGCCGTCGGCGTCGTTATGCAGCGGCGCGTCGCAGTGCGCGCCGGTATGCGGCGACAGCGTCAGGCGCGCGACGTTGACCGGCGAGCCGGCCTCCATCTGCCATACGCGCTCGACCGACAGCGGCGTGTCGCCCGGCCACACGGGCGTGGCGGGGCTGAGCGGCGGCGAGATGTCCCAGAGTGTGTCCATGGCATGACGAATCGGTGAATCGATCCTTCGAATGATAGGTGGACGCTCGCAGAAAGTGCTTGCGAAATAACCATGGACAATCCGCCGGATTGGCAGATAATTCGACTCAGAGGGAAAAGGGGGACCAAAAATGCATGCGATCACGCTCGATGCCACCGACTGCCGGATTCTCGCCGTACTGCAGGAGGAAGGCAGAATCAGCAATCTGGACCTGGCCGAACGCATCTCGCTTTCGCCGTCGGCCTGTCTGCGCCGGATGCGGCTGCTCGAGGAGCAAGGGGTCATCGAACACTACCGTGCGTGCCTGAGCCGCGAGAAGCTCGGCTTCGAGCTCGAGGCGTTCGTGCAGGTGTCGATGCGCAACGAGGAAAACCAGTGGCACGAGCGCTTCGCGGAAGCGCTGCGCGAATGGCCGGAGGTGGTCGGCGCGTTCGTCGTGACCGGCGAAAGCCATTACCTGCTGCGCGTGCTCGCGCACAACCTCAAGCACTATTCGGATTTCGTGCTGAACCGCCTGTACAAGGCGCCCGGCGTGATGGACATCCGCTCGAACATCGTGCTGCAGACGCTGAAGGACGAAGCGGGCGCGCCGGTCGGGCTGGCGCGCACGGGGGCGATCAAAGCGGTGTGAGCCCGTGGAAGCCGCCGCCGTGGAACACCAGCGGCGGCGCGGCGTCGGCTGCGGCGCGCACGCCGCAACGCTCGACTTCGCCGACGAAGATCACATGGTCGCCTTCGTCGTAGCGGCTGCGGTTGTGGCATTCGAACCAGGCGAGCGCGCCGTCGAGCACCGGCATGCCCGAGTTGCCGGCCGCGTGCGCGATCCCTTCGAAGCGATCGCCCTTGT
The DNA here is from genome assembly GCF_000959445.1 of Burkholderia vietnamiensis LMG 10929. Lineage (NCBI taxonomy): Bacteria > Pseudomonadati > Pseudomonadota > Betaproteobacteria > Burkholderiales > Burkholderiaceae > Burkholderia > Burkholderia vietnamiensis. The sequence goes on from NZ_CP009631.1 coordinate 1,432,378, forward strand.
AGGTCGAGAAACGCTTGCACAGGTCGAGTTGCGACGCCGCGAGCACGTTCACCACGTAATGGCTGTTGCTGCGGAATACGGGCGTGGACGCCGATTTGTGCGCGAGGCTCCACAGCACCAGCGGCGGATCGAGCGACACCGAGTTGAACGAGCTCGCGGTGATGCCGATCAGTTGCCCGGACGGCGCGCGCGTCGTGATGACGGTGACGCCGGTGGCGAACTGGCCGAGCGCCTGACGAAATGCGGCCGAGTCGAAATCGGGCGGAGTGGCGTGCTTCATCGGGCCGCCATCAACGACGAAACGGACGGGCGCGGCGCGCGGCGGATGCGACGGGCGCGGCGGACGAATGGCGACGGGGCCGGGGCGATCGGTTCGAAAGTGGTGCGCATGGCGCGATTCTAGCGGAATCGCGCGGGGCGGACCTCCGCGCCACGCCCAGCGCGGGGCGAGCGTGAGGTAGCGCACATTGGTGGGGGGCGTTGGCGCCATCGGGGCATCCGCAGCATTCGCGACACCGAATCGGCCGGCGGCATTCGGCATCCAGGGCATCCAACGGCGGCAACGGCGGCAACCGCGGCAACGGCGGCAGCGGCAACCACGCCAACTGCGGCATCCACGGCAACGCCGACATCCACGACGCCGCGCAGCCAGCTCACCGCCAGCGCCCCTTCCCGCCATACCGCAGCCATCCGCCTACCGCGCCGCGGCGAGCCCGAGCGACAGCGCCCCGGTCAGTATCAGGCTCGACGCCCATACGGCATCGAGATTGAACCAGCTGCGCGCGACGAATTTCAGCCCCAGATAACGGTAGACCAGCCACGCGAGCACGCCGCCCGCGCCGACCATCGCCGCCGCATGGACGGCCGCGACGACGAGCGCCGTGCCGAGATGCGCGTCGATCAGCGTGGCGGCCGCGCGATGGCCGGCATCCCGGTCCGGCCCGCAGAGCCCGAGATAGATCGGCACCAGCATCAGCCCCGCGCCGTGTGCGAGCGCGACGGCGAACGACCACAGCCCGAGCCGCGCCGGCGCGATGCGGGCGAGCGCGCGCGGGTGCCGGCGCCGGATCAGCAGCGCCGCGCCGAAGCCGATCACGAGCACGCTCGCGCCGATCCGGATCGCCGGCTGCCACGCGAGCAACGCGGCGAGCAGCCCGAACGGCAGCATCACCATGAACACGGCGAGCGCGTGGCCGAGTGCGAGATAGCCGAGCGCCGCGACGAGCGCGTCGACGCGGCGCGTCATCAGCGCGTTCGACACGGCGAGCGGCCAGCCCATCGCGGGGTTCAGCCCGTGGTAGACGCCGCTCGCGAGCACGGCCGCCCACAGCGCGAGCGACGCAGGCAGGGTGGCGCTCAACGCCTGACCGACGGGTAGCAGAAGGAATCGGTCGAGCAGTCGCCGCCGTCGAGCCGGATCTGATGCGCGCGATAGCCGTCGGGGAACTCGACCCAGTAGTCGTCGGCGAGCGTGAGGCCGCCGTCCGGCCCCGCGTGCGCGAGCACCTGCGCGGCCGGCACGCCGTCCGGATAGAACTGGTCGTCCCAGGTCGAGTACAGCGAGTTGGTCCAGTACACGCGCCGGCCGTCGCGGCTGACTTCGACCATCTGCGGGCCGCCCGCGAACGCGCGGCCGTTCGGATGCGGCGCGCGCCGCACGATGCCGCCGATGCGCACCGAGCCCACGAGCACCGGCCGATGCGGATCGGACACGTCGTACTGGCGCATCTCGCCGGTGCCCCAGCACGACACGTACAGGAAGCGATCGTCGAGCGACAGGTCGATGTCGGTCACGAGCGGCGGCACCGCGCCGAAGCCTTTCAGCAGCGGCGGCAATTCGTCGGCCGCGGCCGGCTCCGGCGGAATCGTCGCGGCCTTCTTCGCGTGGAACCTGCCGTCTTCGCGCCACCAGGTCCAGATCGAGCCTTCGAGTGTGGCCGTATCGACCACGACGCCGACGAACCCGTATTCGCGCGCCGGATCGTGCGCGGGCCGCACTTCGAGCGCCATCTGGTGCTGCGCGCCGAGGTCGATCGTCTGCACGTTGCGGCGCGCGCGCAAGTCCCAGAAGTGCAGACGGTGCCCGTAGCGGTTGGCGAGCAGGTCTTCCGGCACGATGCCGTTTTCGAATTGCGGCGGCAGCGCCCATTCGCTCGACACCATGTAGTCGCGCGGCAGGTTCCACCAGAAGTCGTAGTGCTTGTCCTGCGGGCCGCGGTCGATTTCCCAGCGGCCGAGCACGTCGAAGGTCTCGCAGTCCATGATGAAGATGCCGGGCGCGCCGTCGGTGCCGTCCTTGCCTGCGCCGCCGAGCGTGCTGACGTAGATGCCTTCCGGGCCGCAGTGGACCGTGTGCGGCCGCGAGTAGCCGGTCTTCGCGAACACTTCGTCGGGCTCGATGATCTTGTGGATGCGCGCCTGCGTCGGATGCGGCTTCGTGTCGATCACGTAGATGCGCGACGAGCGCAGGCCCGGAATGATCAGGAAGCGGCGCTCGAGAAAGGCGTGGCCCGTCAGCGGCGACAGCGACGACGAGCACGCATTCCACCCGAAGTGGTGAAACTCGTCGCCGGTGTGCGGCATCGTCACCGTGTGGACGATCTTCCCGTAGGTCGCCGAGCCGGGCTTCACGTCGATGACGGCGAGCGCGTCGGGTCTGGAAAAATCGGGGCTCAGCAACAACGTATAGGCGAACGCCTCGGGCGGCGCCTGCATCGCAAGCTCCGGTGAGGCGTGAAAGGTCGGATCGGGCCGCATGTTCATCGTGGTGCCTCCTGTCGGTGGTGTCGAATCACGGGTGCGCCGCGGTCCGGCCATGCGTGGGCAAGCGCTGCGCGGGGCGAACGCGCCGCCGCGGCGCGCGCTGCGGTACGTCAGGTGGAAACGGTGCGGAAAGAAGCGGCATCCGACGCGCGCCGCTCACGCACGCGTGTTGCGTCGCAATGCGATCGGATGAACGACGCGGCGCAATGCGCGTCGGTCGGTTCGCCTGCGAGGCGGACGGTATCTGCTAAGGCGTGCATATCGATGTTCCGGCGGATGACGTTGGCATCGGGGCGGGCATGCATCGGCGCTGCGTGCGGCCGCGGCGGGGCGCCGTCGCGGCGAAGCGTGCCTAAGTGTAGACGAGAAATGCGCGGCGGGTCGGGCGCGGCGCGCGCATGCCTGTCTGCCGGTTTTTCGTGCGAGTGAGATACTTGAACGCGTGCCGCTGCGCGCCGGGCGACCGGGCAGCGGCGATACGGACCGGCGAGCCGGGCACGCGCGCGTGCCGGCCGCTACCTTCAACGAGGTACTCAACTTCATGGTGAACGAGATGCTTGAAACCGCGACGCTCGGCGGCGGCTGCTTCTGGTGCACGGAGGCCGTGTTTCTCGACGTCGACGGCGTGACGGCCGTCCAGTCGGGCTATGCGGGCGGCCACACGCGCAATCCCGGTTATCGCGACGTGTGCGACGGCGATACCGGACATGCGGAAGTGGTGAACGTGACATTCGATCCCGCGCGCATCGGTTATCGCGAGATCCTCGAGATCTTCTTCGCGACGCACGATCCGACCCAGCTGAACCGGCAGGGCAACGACGTCGGCACCCAATACCGTTCCGTCGTGTTCACGCATTCTGATGCGCAGCGCGACACCGCGCTCGACGTGATCGCCGAGCTCGAGCGCGAGCAGGTGTTCGGGCAGCCGATCGTCACGCAGGTCGTGCCGCTCGACGGCAACTACTGGCCGGCCGAGGATTATCACCAGAACTATTACGCGCGCAATCCGGAGCAGGGGTACTGCTCGGTCGTGATCGGGCCGAAGCTCGCGAAATTCCGGCAGAAGTTCGCGCATCGGCTGAAGTCGCAGCGCGGCGCGTGAGTGGTACGTGAGGGGCGCGTGAGGAGCGCGTCACTCGGCGGCGGCTCGCTGTCCGCCGCTACGCCGCTACGCCGCTTCACTGCTCCACCGCGCACACGCGGCGACGATCTCCCGCGCGAGCGCAATGCACGACAGCGGCGCCGAGCCTTCCGCCTTGTTGTTGATCGTGATGATCACCGGCTGGCCGGCCAGCGCGTAGCGCGCGGCCAGCTCGGCGAGCGCCGAACGCGTGGCCGGGTCCTCGTCGACGAGCTGGTCGAACGGCTCGTACTTCGCCTTCGCCTGTTCGTACTTGAAACCGCCGTGCAGGCTCCAGCGCACGATCAGCGGGCCGGGCGCATCGCCGTCGAGCAGCGCGAGCGCGGCCGCCTGGCGCAGCGGGTCCGGCATGCGCGCATGCAGGCCGACGCAGTAGCGAACGCCGAGCGCCGCAAGCGTCCGGATGAAGCGCGGCGTGAGCAGGCAGGCGTCGCGGATCTCGATCGCGTAGCGCGTGCCGTCCGGCTCCGGCGGCAGCGGCGGCAACGCCGCGAAGAACGCGGCCAGCCGCTCGATCAGCGCGGCCGGGTCGGCGAGCAACTGATCGGGCATCGGCGAAAACTGGAACACCAGCACGCCGGCCTTTTTGCCCAGGCCATCGATGCACGGCTGCACGAATTCATGCGTCGCGAGCGCGGCGTCGAGGAACGTCGGGTTCGGTCCCGACGGTTCGCCGCGCCGGCCGCGCACCACGGCGTCCGTCACGGACGCGGGCGCTTTCACGACGAAGCGGAAATCGTCCGGCACCTGCTGCGCGTAGCGCAGATAGTCGGCCACCGACAGCGGGCCGTAGAACGACCGGTCGAGGCTCACGCTCCGGAGCAGCGGGTGCGCGCCATACGCGCCGAGCCCTTCGCGCGACAGCTTCGACTGCGCGAAGTCGCCGTCGAAGACGATGCCGTTCCAGCCGGGGAAGTACCACGACGACGTGCCGAGCCGCACGTTCGGCGGCAGCGCGGCCGCCAGTTCGGCGACCTCGGCGGACACCGGCGCGGGCGGCACGCCGCGCCCGCGCCGCGCGCGCTTCGGCGGTGCGGCCGGCGGAGGCGGCTCGTCCCACAGCAGGCCGGATTCAGGCGAGGGCGGTTCGGGGTCGTCGGTAGCGCGCGGCGACGCTCGATCAGCGCGCGCCGGGCGTCGTTCTTGCGGCGCCGCGTGCTCGCCGGCCGGTTCGGGATTGCCTGCGGCACCGGGGCCCGGGCCCGCGCATGCATCGTCGGCGGACGCGCCGAACAGGTCGAATTGCGCGTCGGCACCCGGTCCCGGCGTCCCGTCGCGCTGCTGTCGTTGCGGTCGCGCGTTGCGCCGCGTGCTGCCGTCACCCATGCATGCCCAGCGTGAAGCGCCGCCTAGCGCGGCAGCGCGTGTTCGTACATGTAGCGCCGCGACCACGGCAACGTTTTCGCGCTGCGGCCGGCCTTGCGGCACACGATCTGGAAGATCGACACGTCGTCGTGCTCGAACGCATACGCGCAGCCGGCGAGATACACGCGCCAGATACGGAATTTCTCGTCGTCGACGAGCCCGCGCGCCTGTTCGGCGTTCGCCTCGAAATTCTCCGTCCAGATTTCGAGCGTGCGCGCATAGTGCCGCCGCAGGCTCTCGATGTCGACCGCCTCGAGCCCGCCGCGCTGCGCCGCTTCGAGCGCGAGGCTGATGTGCGGCAGCTCGCCGTCCGGGAACACGTAGCGATCGATGAATTCGCCGCCGCCGAGCGCCGTTTCGCCGCTTTCCGCGTCGGTCGACGTGATGCCGTGGTTCATCGCGATGCCGTCGTCGGCGAGCAGCTCGCGCACGCGCGAGAAGTAGAGCGGCAGATTCTTGCGGCCGACGTGCTCGAACATCCCGACGCTCGTGATGCGGTCGAATTGCCCGTCGATTTCGCGATAGTCCTGCAGGCGGATCTCGATCTTGTCCTCGAGGCCGGCCGCCTTCACGCGCGCGGTGGCGAGATCGAACTGGTTCTGCGACAGCGTCACGCCGAGACACGTCGCGCCGAACTTCTGCGCGGCGCGCAGCACGAGCGCGCCCCAGCCGCAGCCGATGTCGAGCAGCCGCTGCCCGGGCTCGAGCTGGATCTTCGTCAGGATATGGTCGATCTTCTTGATCTGCGCGGTCGCGAGATCTTCATCGCCGTTCTCGAAGTACGCGCACGAGTACACCATGTTCTCGTCGAGCCACAGCTTGTAGAACTCGTTCGACACGTCGTAGTGGTACTGGATCGCCTTCTTGTCGGTGCTCTTCGTGTGATTGAAGTAGCGCCGCACGCGCGCGAGCTTGCTCGCGCTGGTGACCGTGCTGCGCGCGAGCGAGTAGCTGATGTTGATGATGTCCGACAGCCGGCCCTCGATGTCGATCTTGCCCTTCACGTATGCCTCGCCGAGGTTGTCGAGGCTCGGCTCGAGCAGCAGCGGCAACGCCGATGCGCTGTTGACCTTCAGCGTGACCTGCGGCGCGCTGAACGTGCCGAAATCGAGTTGCTCGCCGTTCCACAACACGAGGCGCGCCGGTAAGTTCGCCTTCGTCCGTACTTCGTCCGCCCACTGTGCCAGCTTCTTTTCCCAGAACATTTGGAATCTCCGTTTGTTCGTTGAATCGAATACAGCCAGGTTTTCTGACCGGGCGCCCGCATCTTGCGATGCGGGCGCCCGGTTGCAACACGAGATACGGCCGGCGCCGGCGCTGCTGCGGCGTCGCTTACGGCGCCAGGCGCGAGATCGACCAGCCCGTCGCCGCGGCGTCGTCGCGCGTATAGAGCAGTCGATCGTGCAGCCGCGACGGGCGGCCCTGCCAGAATTCGATCGCGTCGGGCACGAGGCGGTAGCCGCCCCAGTGCGGCGGACGCGGCGGATTTTCGCCGTAGCGGGCGGCGACTTCCTTCTCGCGCGCCTCGAGCGTCGCGCGGCTGTCGATCACCGTGCTCTGCTCGGACGCCCATGCGCCGATGCGCGAGCCGAGCGGGCGCGAGGCGAAATAGCGGTCGCTTTCGTCGGCGCTGGTCTTCTCGATCCGGCCTTCGATGCGCACCTGGCGCTCGAGCTCGATCCAGTAGAACAGCAGCGCCGCATGCGGATTGACGGCGAGGTCGTGCCCCTTGCGGCTTTCGTAATTGGTGAAGAAGACGAACCCGCGTTCGTCGACGGCCTTGATGAGCAGGATTCGGGCCGACGGCCGGCCGTCGTCGCCGACCGTGGCGACCGTCATCGTGTTCGGCTCGGGCAGCTTGGCGGCGAGCGCCTCCTTGAACCAGCGGTCGAACTGGACGAACGGGTCGGGGGCGGCGTCGGCCTCGTCGAGCGAAGCACGCGAATAGTTGATGCGGAGATCGGCGAGTGTCGTCATGTTATGCAAACGCTTCAATCGGGGGCCAGTATAGCGAACGCGCGAGAATCGTGCGTACACCGTCGCGAGGAAAGGCGGGGGAGTTCAGGCAAAATAGAGGGCCGCACGACTTACGTTTTCCTTGCTGCCATGCCCGCTGCCGACGCTGCCCTGCCCAGTTCCTCCGATCTTACCGCGAGCCCGCCGATCCAGCTTGACGTGGATCGCGAGCGCCGCTTCGGCGGTATCGCACGGCTGTACGGCGCGCCGGCGCTCGCCGCGTTCGAGCGCGCGCACGTGGCGGTGATCGGCATCGGCGGCGTCGGGTCGTGGACGGCCGAGGCGCTGGCGCGCAGCGCGGTCGGCACGCTGACGCTGATCGATCTCGACAACGTCGCCGAAAGCAATACGAACCGGCAGATCCACGCGCTCGACGGCAATTTCGGCAAGCCGAAGGTCGACGCGATGGCCGAGCGCATCGCGCTGATCGATCCCGCGTGTCGCGTGAACCGGGTCGAGGATTTCGTGGAGGCCGACAACTTCGACGCGCTGCTCGGCGGCGGCTTCGACTACGTGATCGACGCGATCGACAGCGTGCGCACGAAGGTCGCGCTGATCGCATGGTGCGTCGCGAAAGGGCAGCCGCTCGTGACGGTCGGCGGCGCGGGCGGGCAACTGGACCCGACCCGGATCCGCATCGACGATCTCGCGCTGACGATCCAGGACCCGCTGCTGTCGAAGGTGCGCGCGCAGTTGCGCAAGCAGCATGGCTTTGCGCGCGGTCCGAAGGCGCGCTTCAAGGTCAGCGCGGTGTATTCGGACGAGCCGCTGATCTATCCGGAGGCGGCCGCGTGCGACCTCGAGGACGGCGCGGAGCCGTCGGCCGCCGCGCACGTCGCGGGGCTCAATTGCGCGGGGTTCGGATCGAGCGTGTGCGTGACCGCGAGCTTCGGCTTCGCGGCCGCCGCGCATGCGTTGCGCGCGATTGCGGCGCGGGCCGTGCGCTGATCGGGAAACCAGCCAGCCCCCGCCTCCTCCATTAATTGAGCGCCATGCTCAGCTTGCGCCGCCACGCGGCGACCAGCTCGGGGCGGTCGCCCGCCAGTTCGAACACCGAAATCATCGTGCGGCGGCCGAGGTCGTCGCCGTACGCGCGGTCGCGCAACACGATCTCCAGCAACTGCTCGAGCGCGCCTTCGTACGCGCGACGCGCGATCAGGCTCTGCGCGAGGTCGAAGCGCGCGTCCAGATCGCCGGGATTCGCGGCGATGCGGGCTTCGAGCGCGTCGGTCGGCGGCAGGTCGGCCGTCGCGTCCAGCGCGTCGAAACGGGTCTTGATCGCCTGGTAGCGCGGATCGGCCTGCAGCGTCTGCGGCGACAGGCGCTCGGCCTCGGCACGCGCCGCGTCGACCTCGTTGTTCGCGAGCAGCAGTTCGATCAGGTCGAGCCGTGCGTCGTCGAAGCCGGGGTTCAACGCGAGGGCCGCTTCGAGGTGCGCGAGCGCGTCGTCGAAGCGTGACTCGGCGAGCGCGTATTGTGCGGCGCGGCGTTCGGCTTCGTCGGGCGCCGGCAGCAGCCGATCGAGGAACTCGCGCAGTTGGCCTTCCGGCAGCACGCCGATGAACTGATCGACCGGGCGCCCGTCGGCGAACGCGATCACGTGCGGGATGCTGCGCGTCTGGAAATGCGCGGCAAGCTCCTGGTTCTCGTCGACGTTCACCTTGACGAGCTTCCAGCGGCCGGCGTAATCGGCTTCGAGCTTTTCGAGCAACGGCCCGAGCGTCTTGCAGGGGCCGCACCACGGCGCCCAGAAGTCGACCAGCACGGGCGTGTCCAGCGACGCCTCGATGACGTCTTTCTCGAAAGTGGCAAGCGTGGTGTCCATGTCGTTCTCTGCAGTTCGAATGTGTTCAGGATGGGGGCGGCGCGCGCGTTTTTCAACGCGGCTTCGCTGCGGGCAGCGGAATCCACTCGGTTTCGCCGGGCACCTTGCCCATTTCCTGCTTCGTCCACGCCTGTTTCGCCCGCTCGATCGCATCGCGGCTGCTCGCGACGAAATTCCATTCGATGAAGCGCTCGCCGTCGAGCTTGTCGCCGCCGAGCAGCATCGCGCGCGCGCCGCCGCTGCTCGCGAGCGTGACGGTCGTGCCCGGCACGAGCACGGCCATCTGTTGCGCCGGCACCGGCGTGCCGTCGATCGTGAGGTCGCCGTCGACGACGTAGACGGCCCGCTCCTCGTGCGACGCGTCGAGCTCGAGACGGCTGCCGGCCGCGAACCGGGCGGCGACGTACAGCGTGCGCGAGAACGTCGTGACCGGCGAGCGCAGGCCGAAAGCGTCGCCGGCGATCACCGTCAGCGACACGCCGCCTTCGTCGCGCGTCGGCAGCGTGTCGGCCGCATGGTGCTCGAACGATGGCTCGGTGGTTTCGTGCGCGACCGGCAGCGCGACCCAGGTCTGGATCCCGTGCACGGTATGGCCGCTCTCACGCAGCGCGTCGGGCGTGCGCTCCGAGTGGACGATCCCGCGGCCGGCCGTCATCCAGTTGACGTCGCCCGGCACGATTTCCTGCAGCGAGCCGAGGCTGTCGCGGTGCAGGATCGCGCCGTCGAACAGATACGTGACGGTCGCGAGCCCGATATGCGGATGCGGGCGCACGTCGAGGCCGGTGCCCGGCGGCAGCGCCGCGGGCCCCATGTGATCGAAGAAGATGAACGGGCCGACGAGGCGGGCGGCGAGTGCGGGAAGCGTGCGGCGCACCTGCAGGTTGCCGATGTCGCGCAAGTGCGGTTTCAGCAGGGCTTTGATCGAATCGGTCATGACGGGTCTCGTGGGGAGCGGCGCGGTGCCGGTCATTGTACTGGGGCGGTGGCGGCGCGCGTGCGGGCAGCGTGGGCAATTCGGGGCGAGGCGGACGAGGTGAGGCAGACGAGGCGAGGCGGACGAGGCGGACGAGGCGGACGAAGCGCACGAAGCGCATGAGGCGAGGTGGGTGAGGTGGGTGAGGCGGGCGAGGTGGGCGAGGCGGGCGAGGTGGGCGAGGTGGGTGAGGCGGCGTGGCTCGGCGGCCGGGCGGCCGGGCCGCGACGGCGAAGCGGTGGGGCGGCGATGAGAAAGCGATTCGGATGCGGCGGCGAATCGGCGGTGCAGCGGCGGCGAATCGCAGCCGAATCGCCCGCGAAACGATGTCACCTCGCGGGCACGCACGATGCGCCGCACCGCTCGTCGCGGCACGGCGCGATTCGATGCGCCGCGCGGGTCGCGGATCGCGCCGCGAATTCGGTAGACTGGCCGGCTCGGCAGCCCGGCCGATTATCGAGGAGACTTCCCATGATGGCCCCGAAGGACCTGCTGCTTGCGCTGATCGTGATCCTCGCATGGGGCGTGAACTTCGTCGTGATCAAGGTCGGCCTGCACGGCATGCCGCCGATGCTGCTCGGTGCGCTGCGCTTCACGCTCGCGGCGGTGCCCGCGGTGTTCTTCGTGCGCAGGCCGCAGATCCCGTGGCGCATGCTGATCCTGTACGGCGCGACGATCCAGCTCGGCCAGTTCGTATTCCTGTTTACCGGCATGTACGTCGGGATGCCCGCCGGCCTCGCGTCGCTGGTGCTGCAGTCGCAGGCGTTCTTCACGCTGGTGTTCGCGATGCTGTTTCTCGGCGAGCGGCTGCGCGCCGAGAACCTCGCGGGGCTCGCGATCGCCGCGGCCGGGCTCGTCGTGATCGCGGTGCAGGGCGGCGCCGCGATGACGCTCGCCGGCTTCCTGCTGACCATCGGCTCGGCCGTGATGTGGGCGTTCGGCAATATCGTCACGAAGAAGGTCGGCCGCGCAAACCTCGTGTCGCTCGTCGTGTGGGCGAGCCTCGTGCCGCCGCTGCCGTTCTTCTTGCTGTCGCTGTGGTTCGAGGGGCCGCAGCGGATCGGCGCCGCGCTCGCGGGGCTGAACGGTACGTCGATCTTCGCGGTGGTCTATCTCGCGTTCGTCGCGACGCTCGTCGGCTACGGCTTGTGGAGCCGCCTGATGTCGCGCTATCCGGCCGCGCAGGTCGCCCAATTCTCGCTGCTGGTGCCGATCGTCGGGCTCGCGTCGTCGGCGCTGCTGCTCGACGAGCACCTGAGCCGCATGCAGCTGATCGGCGCCGCGCTCGTGATGGGCGGACTCGTGGTGAACGTGTTCGGTGGGAAGCTGCTGCGCCGCTTCGCGGCGTCGTGACGCGCCGGCACGCGGCGCGTGCCGGCGGCGGGAAAGGCAGGGGCGGGGAAGCCGGTGCAGGCGCGGGAAAGGTCGGCCAGGACGAGCGGGCCGTGCCGCTCGCACCGGCCGTACGTCAGGCCATCCGGTTCTTCGCGAGCGGCGGATTGGCCGCGAAGTAGCGCTTGATGCCGCGGAAGATCGCGTCGGCCATTTCCTCGCGATAGCTGTCGTCGTTGAGTCTGCGTTCTTCGTCCGGGTTGCTGATGAACGCGGTCTCGACCAGGATCGACGGAATGTCGGGCGCCTTCAGCACCGCGAACCCGGCCTGCTCGACCGAGCCCTTGTGCAGCTTGTTGATGCCGCCGACTTCCTTCAGTACGTAGTTGCCGTAGCGCAGCGAATCGCGGATCTGCGCGGTGGTCGACATGTCGAACAGCGCGCGGCTCACGGCCGCGTCCTGCGTCTTGATGTTGATGCCGCCGATCAGGTCGGATGCGTTTTCCTTGTTCGCGAGCCAGCGCGCGGCGGCGCTCGACGCGCCGTGGTCGGACAGCGCGAACACCGACGAGCCGCTCGCGGACGGCGTCGTGAACGCGTCCGCGTGGATCGACACGAACAGGTCCGCGCCGACGCGGCGCGCCTTCTGCACGCGCACGTTCAGCGGCACGAAGAAGTCGGCGTCGCGGGTCATCATCGCGCGCATGTTGGGCGCGCCGTCGATCTTCGCGCGCAGCTTCTTCGCGATGTCGAGCGCGACGTGCTTCTCGTAGGTGCCGGCGCCGCCGATCGCGCCCGGATCCTCGCCGCCGTGGCCGGGATCGATCGCGACCGTCAGCAGCCGCATCGTGCCGCCCTTGCCGGATTTCGGCGCGGTGAACTTGTAGGTGTCGGCGTCGTCGTCGCTGTCGTCGCGGCGCGCGATGACGGGCGGCGGCTTGACGGCCGGCTTCGCCGGCGTCGAAGGCGCGGCCTGCGGCGTGCGCGGCGCGGCCGGCGTGTTCTGCGCGAAGCGCTGGAAGAACGCGTCGCTGTTGTCGGCCGCGGCGGGCGGCGTGGCCGGGCCCGTGAGCCTCGACGGCGGCTGCATCTGTTGCGCGCGCGCGCTGTCGTTCAGCGCCTGCTCCTTGCGTTCGGTCTGTGCGATCAGGTCGGTCAGCGGATCGGGCGCGACCGCCGGATACAGGTCGAACACGAGCCGGTACTTGTAGGTGCCCACCGGCGGCAGCGTGAACACCTGCGGTTTCACCGACCCCTTCAGGTCGAACACCATCCGCACCACGTGCGGCTGATACTGGCCGACGCGCACCGACTGGATCTGCGGATCGTTTGGCGCGATCTTCGACACGAGGTCGCGCAGCGCCTGGTCGAGATCGAGGCCGTTCAGGTCGACGACGAGGCGGTCCGGCCCCTGCAGCAGCTGCTGGCTGTTCTGCAGCGGCTGATCGGATTCGATCGTGACGCGCGTGTAGTCGCGCGCGGGCCAGACGCGCACGCCGAGCACCGAAGATGCGTGCGCGACGCGCGGCGCGACGAGACCGAGCACCAGCGTCGACGCACCGGCGCGCAGGATCTGGCGGCGCCGCCAGTTGTGCGTCGCGGTGGCCGCCGATTCGATCGAGCGGAACGGTTTGATCAACATCTTTCGAGACATGCCTTTCCTGAAGCGCTGAACGCCCGGACGGTGAGGGCGCGGCCGTCGCCGTCCACGTCGAGCGAGAAAACCAGATCGGGCACGCCGAGTAGCGCGCCTGCCTGTTGCGGCCATTCGACGAGGCAGATCGCGCTCGAATTGAAATATTCGCGAAAGCCTGCGTCGGACCATTCGGCCGGATCGTTGAATCGATACAGATCGAAGTGATAGACCTCGAGTTCCCCGTCGTCGCGCGCGAACGCGTATGGTTCGACGAGCGTGTAGGTCGGGCTGCGCACGCGCCCCGTGTGGCCGAGGCCGCGCAGGATCGCGCGCACGAGGGTCGTCTTGCCCGCGCCGAGATCGCCGATCAGCTGGATCTGCAGCCCCGCGAACGCGTGGGTGCGCGCCAGCTCGGTGCGTGCGGCGTCGAGCGCATGCGCGAAGCGGGCGCCGAAGGCCTCGGTCGCCGCTTCGTCGGCGAGTGCGATCACGCGCTGCGCGAGCGGAGCGGGCAGCGTGTCTGCATGAGGCGGATGGGGCGTGGCTGGCATTCTCGTAAAATAGTGCGATGAACCGCTTACCGGAACTCGCCGCATCCGACGGCCCTTCGACTCGTGCCGAGGGCGCGGCGCCGTGCGCGCTCGACGATGCGGCGTTGACTGCGCTCGCCGCGCGCATCAGGGCGTGGGGGCGCGAATTGGGTTTCGGGGCGATCGGCATCAGCGATACCGATCTCTCGGATGCCGAAGCGGGCCTCGCCGCCTGGCTGGAAGCCGGGTACCACGGCGAAATGGATTATATGGCGAAACACGGGATGAAACGCGCGCGGCCGGCCGAACTTGTGGCCGGTACGCGACGCGTGATCTCCGCGCGGCTCGCCTATCTGCCGGCCGCGACGCTCGCCGCCGACGCGCCCGACGCGTCGTCCGCGCCGCACGACTGGCGCGCCCGCGAGCGCGCCCGGCTCGACGATCCGCAGGCGGCCGTCGTGTCGATCTACGCGCGCGGCCGCGACTATCACAAGGTGCTGCGCAACCGGCTGCAGACGCTCGCGGAGCGCATCGAGCGCGAGATCGGCGCATACGGCTACCGCGTGTTCACCGATTCGGCGCCGGTGCTCGAGGTCGAACTCGCGCAGAAGGCCGGCGTCGGCTGGCGCGGCAAGCACACGCTGCTGCTGCAGCGCGACGCGGGCTCGCTCTTCTTCCTCGGCGAGATCTACGTCGACGTCGCGCTGCCGACCGATGCGCAGACGGCGCCCGATGCGGCGCCCGAAACGCCCGGCGCGCACTGCGGCAGCTGTACGCGCTGCCTCGGCGCGTGCCCGACCGGCGCGATCGTCGAGCCGTATCGCGTCGACGCGCGCCGCTGCATTTCGTATCTGACGATCGAGCTGAAGGGCAGCATTCCGGAGCCGCTGCGGCCGTTGATCGGCAATCGCGTGTACGGCTGCGACGACTGCCAGCTCGTGTGCCCGTGGAACAAGTTCGCGCAGGCCGCGCCGGTCGCCGATTTCGACGTGCGGCACGGGCTCGATCGCGCGACGCTCGTCGAGCTGTTCGGCTGGGACGCCGAAACCTTCGACACGCGGATGCAGGGCAGCGCGATCCGGCGCATCGGCCACGAAAGCTGGCTGCGCAATCTCGCGGTCGGGCTCGGCAACGCGCTGCGTGCGCCGGCCGGGCGGCTCGCGCCCGCTGCGCGCGACGCGATCGTCGCCGCGCTGCGCGCGCGAGCGGACGATCCGTCGCCGGTCGTGCGCGAGCACGTCGAATGGGCGCTGCGCGCCGCATGAACGCGGCGTAAAGTGTCGTCGGCGCGGCGGCGCCGCGCGTTTCACCGGGAGGAGAATGATGTTCAACGCAGTGATCGACGCACCGTTCGGCAAGGTCGGCATCCGCACCGACGCGGCGGTGGTGCGCGAGATCGTCTATCTGCCCGAATCGGTCGGGTCGGTCGCACCCGATTCGCCGCTCGCCGAGCGTGCGGTCGAGCAGATCGAGCGCTATTTCGAGCGGGCGTCGGCACGCTTCGACCTGCCGCTCGCGCCCGTAGGCAGTGCCTTCCAGCAGCGCGTGTGGGACGTGATCAGCGACATTCCGCCGGGCACGGTGCTGACCTACGGGCAGGTCGCGAAGCGGATCGGCAGCGCGCCGCGCGCGGTCGGGCAGGCGTGCGGCGCGAACTACTTTCCGCTCGTGATTCCGTGTCACCGCGTCGTCGCGGCGGGCGGCCTCGGCGGTTTCGCGAACCACGACGACGGCGGTTATTTCCAGACAGTGAAGCGCTGGCTGCTCGCGCATGAAGGCGTGCCGTACCGATGAACGAACCGTTGCTTTCCCCCGCTTCCGATGCCGATGCCGCCGGCGATCCGCTCGCCGCTTCGCCGGCGCAGCTCGCGAGCCGCGCGTCGATCGACCTGTTCTGCGACGCGCTGTGGCTCGAGCACGGGCTGTCGCGCAATACGCTCGATGCGTACCGGCGCGACCTGATGCTGTTTTCCCAATGGCTCGCGGCCACCCACCACGCGGCGCTCGACTCCGCCGACGAAGCGATGGTGACCGGCTATATCGCCGCGCGCAGCGACGGCAAGGCGACGTCGTCGAACCGGCGGCTGTCGGTGTTCCGTCGCTACTACGGCTGGGCCGTGCGCGAGCATCGCGCGAGCGCCGACCCGACGTTGCGGATCGCGTCCGCGAAACAGGGCGCGCGGTTTCCGTCGACGCTGTCGGAGGCGCAGGTCGAGGCGCTGCTCGGCGCACCGGACATCGGCACGCCGCTCGGGCTGCGCGATCGCACGATGCTGGAGCTGATGTACGCAAGCGGGCTGCGCGTGAGCGAACTGGTCACGCTGAAGACCGTCGAGGTGGGGCTCAACGAGGGCGTCGTGCGGGTGATGGGCAAGGGCTCGAAGGAGCGCCTCGTGCCGTTCGGCGAAGTCGCGCACGGCTGGATCGAGCGCTATCTGCGCGACGCGCGGCCGGCGCTGCTCGGCGCGCGCGCGGCCGACGCGCTGTTCGTGACCGCGCGCGGCGACGGGATGACGCGCCAGCAGTTCTGGAACATCATCAAGCGTCACGCGCAGCGCGCGGACGTGCGCGCGCACCTGTCGCCGCACACGCTGCGGCACGCGTTCGCGACGCACCTGCTGAACCACGGCGCGGACCTGCGCGTCGTGCAGCTGCTGCTCGGCCACAGCGACATCTCGACCACGCAGATCTATACGCACGTCGCGCGCGAGCGGCTCAGGACGCTGCACGCGCAGCACCATCCGCGCGGCTAGCGCCGGCGCCGCGCGCTACGCGAGGTCGCGCAGCCGGTGTTTCAGCACCTTGCCGGTAGAGGCGGCCGGCAGCGCGTCGAGCACGCGGATGCGGGCCGGGCGCTTGTACGGCGCGAGGCGTTGCGCGCACCACGCATGCAGTTCGGCGTCGGCCGCCGTCGCGCCGGGCGCGAGCTCGACGAACGCGAGCACTTCCTCGTTGCCGTCGACCGCGCGCCCGATGACGGCCGCCTGCACGACGTCCGGATGTGCGTTCAGCACCTGTTCGACCTCCACCGGATACACGTTGAAGCCCGAGCGGATGATCAGCTCCTTGCTGCGGCCCGCGATCGTCACCGCGCCGTCGGCGTCCTGGCGGGCGAGATCGCCGGTGCTCAGCCAGCCGTCCGGCGACACGGCCGCGCGCGTCGCGTCCGCGTTGCGGTAGTAGCCGAGCATCACGTTCGGCCCGCGCACGCGGATTTCGCCGACCTCGCCGCGCGGCACGTCGGCGCCGTCCGGCGCGACGATCCGCATCTCGACGCCGGGAATCGGCGTACCGACCGAGCAGTCGGCGCGCGGCGCGTCGAGCGGCGTCTGCGTGATCGTCGGGCTGCTTTCGGTCATTCCGTAGCCGTTGTGCAACGGCACGCCGTACACGCGCTCGACGCGCGCCTTCAGGTCGGCGTCGAGCGGCGAGCCGCCCGAATACGCGAAGCGCAGCCGCGGCGCGCGCCACGCGTGCCTGTGCGTGTGCAGGTGCTCGAGCAGCTTCGCATGCATCGCGGGCACGCCCTGGAAGATCGTCACGCGTTCGTCGGCGAGCGCGACGCGCACGGCTTCGGGCGAGTAGCGCGGCGCGAGGCGCAGCGTCGCGCCTGCGTACAGGCTGCCGAGGCAGACCGACGCGAGCCCGTACACGTGCGACACGGGCAGCACCGTATAGACGACGTCGTCGGGCGACACGCGGCGCAGCGCGCTCGACGTCGCGGCGACGAACAGCAGGTTGCGATGCGACAGCATCACGCCTTTGGGCGCGCCCGTCGTGCCGGTCGTGTAGATCAGCGCCGCGCACTGAGCGGCGCCGTCGGCCGCGACCGGCTCGGCCGGCGCGTCGGCGTCGACGTGATGCGACCACGCGCCGATGTCGATCGGCAGCGCGTCGGCGGGCGCGGCGCGGTAGCGCGCGGCATGCGCGCGCGCATCGGGCGAGGCTTCGGTCGCGAACGCGATCAGCTTCGGGCGCGCATGCGCGGCGATCGCGTCGAGTTCGCTGGCTGCCAGGCGCGCGTTCGACACCAGCGCCCACGCATCGACGCGCGCGGCTGCGAGCAGCAGCACGATCTGCGCGACGCTGTTTTCCGCGACGATCATCACGCGATCGCCGCCGCGCACGCCGAGCGCGACGAGCCGGGCCGCGGCCGTGTCGACGGCCTCGGCGAGTTCGGCGTACGACAGGCGGCGCGCGTCCTCGATCAGCGCCGGGTGCGTGGGCGCTTGCGCGGCCCGCAGCGCGGGCACGTCGGCGATGCGAGCGGGCAGCGCGGCGAGCAGGGCCGCGACGTCGGGCGGCGCGGATGAGCGAACGGACGAGGACATGACGTCTCCATGAAGAAGGGCACGGGCAGCGGCACGGGCAGCGTTGCGAACGATCGTGCCATGGCGGCCGGGCCGCCACAATCGGCCATTCGGTCAATAGCGCGTCGCGATGTCCGCAATGATGGCGCAGCGGCCGGCCGGCTGGGCTGCGCCAGCGGGCCGCGAGTATACCGCCGACGTCCGCACGCGATCGTGCGATGGCGCAATGGCGCGCATGCCGGTCGTTCGCCATTAAAATGCGGCGATGAGCAAATCCAGACACGTGTCCGAAACCCCCGCGACCCAGTTGCTGCGCCGCCACGGCGTCGCGTTCGACGAATATCCGTACGACTACGTCGAGCACGGCGGCACCGGCGAATCGGCGCGCCAGCTCGGCGTGGACGAGCACTGCGTCGTGAAGACGCTCGTGATGGAAGACGAGCACGCGAAGCCGCTGATCGTGCTGATGCACGGCGATCGTACGGTGTCGACCAAGAACCTCGCGCGGCAGATCGGCGCGAAGCGCGTCGAGCCGTGCAAGCCGGACGTCGCGAACCGCCACTCGGGCTATCTGGTCGGCGGCACGTCGCCGTTCGGCACCCGCAAGACGATGCCCGTCTACGTCGAGTCGACCATCCTCGAATTGCCGACGATCTATCTGAACGGCGGCCGCCGCGGCTATCTCGTGAGCCTCGCGCCGGCGGTGCTCACGACGCTGCTCGGCGCGACGCCCGTGCAGTGCGCGAGCGTCGACTGAGGGTTTCACCTTCGTCGCACGCGCTGCACGTTCGGTAGAATGGGCGCCGTTTCGGCCGGTCGGCCCGCCCGGCCGGCCGCCGCGGCTCGTGTGTAACGCGGCCGCGCTTCACCGCGCGGCGCGCGTGCCTGCCCGGCCGCCCCCATCATCGATACGTTGAAAGAAGAGTTCTCCGCATGCAGATCCTGCTCGCCGCACTTGTTGCCTATCTGATCGGTTCGGTGTCGTTCGCCGTCATCGTCAGCGCCGCGATGGGCCTGGCCGATCCCCGTTCGTACGGGTCGAAGAATCCCGGCGCGACCAACGTGCTGCGCAGCGGCAACAAGAAGGCCGCGATCCTGACGCTCGTCGGCGACGCGTTCAAGGGCTGGTTCGCCGTGTGGCTCGCGCGGCACTTCGGGATGCCCGACGTCGCCGTCGCATGGGTCGCGATCGCCGTGTTCGTCGGTCACCTGTATCCGGTGTTCTTCCGCTTCCAGGGCGGCAAGGGCGTCGCGACCGCGGCCGGCGTGCTGCTGGCCGTGCATCCGGTGCTCGGCCTCGCGACCGCGCTGACCTGGCTGATCGTCGCGTTCTTCGTCCGCTATTCGTCGCTCGCGGCGCTGGTGGCCGCCGTATTCGCGCCGGTGTTCGACGTGTTCCTGTTCGGCACGCGCAACAATCCGATCGCCTGGGCGGTGCTGGCGATGAGCGTGTTGCTGGTGTGGCGTCACCGCGGCAACATCGCGAAGCTGCTGGCGGGGCAGGAGAGCCGGATCGGCGACAAGAAGAAGGCTGCGGCCGACGGCGGCGCGCAAGGCGGCGGAAAGGTCTGACGCGCGGTGTCGAGGCGTCGCGGCTGCCGCGCGGTGCGGCAGCCGGTGTGCGCGGCCGGCCGACTTGGCGGCCGGCGACGTCGCTCAGTCGCGGAAGTTGTTGAAGTCGAGCGGCGTGTCGGTCACGTCCTTGCGCAGCATCGCGATCACGCTCTGCAGATCGTCGCGCTTCGTGCCGGCCACGCGCACCGCATCGCCCTGGATGCTCGCCTGCACCTTGATCTTGCTGTCTTTCACGAGCCTGACGATTTTCTTGGCGAGGTCGCCCGTCACGCCCTTTTTCACGGTGACGATCTGCTTGACCTTGTCGCCGCCGATCTTCTCGACCTTGCCGTAGTCGAGGAAGCGCACGTCGACGTTGCGCTTCGCGAGCTTGCCGATCAGTACGTCCTTGACCTGGCCGAGCTTGAAATCGTCGTCGGCGAACAGCGTCAGCTCGCGCTCCTTCTGCTCGACGCGCGCGTCCGAGCCCTTGAAGTCGAAGCGTGTCGAGATTTCCTTGTTCGACTGCTCGATGGCGTTCTTCACTTCGATCATGTTCGCTTCGGAAACGACGTCGAACGATGGCATGGCATTCTCCCTTGAGGTGCGGCGCCCGGCTCACGCGCGGGCACTCGCTATAATTGCGGACTGTTTGCCATTTTACCGATGCCCCTGCGTTTGCCCAAGGCCGGCCGTCCGGCCGCCCGGCTGACGCCACGCGAATGCCGATGCCTCCTGACGATTCCCCGCTGTCGCTGCTTCCCGACCATCCGCTCGCCGCGCACAACACGTTCGGCATCGCCGCGACCGCGCGCTATGCGGCGCGCATCACGCACGCCGCGCAGTTCGAGGCGCTGCACCGCGATCCGCGCGTCGCGTCGCTGCCGCAGCTCGTGCTCGGCGGCGGCAGCAACGTCGTGTTCACGCGCGATTTCGACGGCGTCGTGCTGCTCGACGAGATCGGCGGCCGCCGCGTGGTGCGCGAGGACGACGACGCGTGGTACGTCGAAGCCGGCGGCGGCGAGCCGTGGCACGCGTTCGTCGCGTGGACGCTCGAGCAGGGGATGCCGGGGCTCGAGAACCTCGCGTTGATTCCGGGCACCGTCGGCGCGGCGCCGATCCAGAACATCGGCGCATACGGCCTCGAGATGAAGGCGTACTTCGACTCGCTGATCGCGGTCGAGCTGGCGACGGGACGCAGCGAGCGCTTCGACGCCGCGCGCTGCGCGTTCGGCTATCGCGATAGCTTCTTCAAGCGGGACGGGCGCGGCCGCTTCGCGATCGTCGCGGTGACGTTCCGGCTCCCCAAGCGCTGGACGCCGCGGCTCGGCTACGCGGACGTCACGCGCGAACTCGACGCGCGCGGCATCGCGCCCGACGCGGCCACGCCGCGCGACGTGTTCGATGCGGTCGTCGCGATCCGCCGCGCGAAGCTGCCCGATCCGCGCGTACTCGGCAATGCCGGCAGCTTCTTCAAGAACCCTGTGATCGACGCCGCGCAATTCGATGCATTGCGCGCGCGCGCGCCGGACGTCGTGTCGTATCCGCAGCCGGACGGCCAGGTGAAGCTCGCGGCCGGCTGGCTGATCGACCAGTGCGGCTGGAAAGGGCGCGCGCTCGGCGCGGCGGCCGTACACGAGCGGCAGGCGCTCGTCCTGGTGAATCGCGGCGGCGCGACCGGCGCCGACGTGCTCGCGCTCGCGCGGGCGATCCAGCACGACGTGCGCGTGCGCTTCGGTGTGGAGCTGGAGCCCGAACCCGTCTGCCTGTAGCGCGGCCTCGGGTCGCGCGGCGCGTGGGCTGTCGCGGCGAAAAAAAGCGCCGATCGACGATCGGCGCTTCTTCGTTCGCACGTGCCGCATTGCGCGGCGATGCGGCGGCTGCGTTCAGTGCTTGAGACGGCCCAGCAGCAGGAACTCCATCAGCGCCTTCTGCACGTGCAGGCGGTTTTCCGCCTCGTCCCACACGACGCTCTGCGGCCCGTCGATCACGCCGGCCGTCACTTCCTCGCCGCGGTGCGCGGGCAGGCAGTGCATGAACAGCGCGTCCGCGTTCGCGTAGCCCATCATTTCCTCGTCGACGCACCAGTCGGCGAACGCCTGCTTGCGCGCTTCGTTCTCCGCTTCGAAGCCCATGCTCGTCCACACGTCGGTCGTCACGAGATCGGCGCCCTTGCACGCTTCGTTCGGATCGTCGAACACTTCGTAGAACGGCGCGCTGTCGGGCGACACGAGCTTCATGTCGAGCGCGTAGCCCGGCGGCGTCGACAGGCGCAGCTTGAAGCCGAGAATCTGCGCGGCTTCGATCCACGTGTACAGCATGTTGTTCGCATCGCCGACCCACGCAACCGTCTTGCCGGCGATCGGGCCGCGGTGTTCGTAGTACGTGAAGATGTCGGCGAGGACCTGACACGGATGGTATTCGTTGGTCAGGCCGTTGATCACCGGCACGCGCGAGTTTTGCGCGAAGCGCGTGATCACGTCCTGCTCGAACGTGCGGATCATGATGATGTCGACCATCCGCGAGATCACCTGCGCGGAATCCTCGACCGGCTCGCCGCGGCCGAGCTGCGTGTCGCGCGTGCTCATGAACACCGCGTGGCCGCCGAGCTGGAAGATGCCGGCTTCGAACGACAGCCGCGTGCGCGTCGAGCTCTTCTCGAAGATCATCGCGAGCGTGCGATCGTGCAGCGGATGGTAGGTCTCGTAGTTCTTGAACTTGCGCTTCAGGATACCCGTGCGTTCGAGCACGTACTCGTAGTCTTCCAGCGAGAAATCCTTGAACTGCAGGTAGTGACGAATGGTTTTGGCGGTCATGAAACGAAATACGGCGGGTCTCACCCGGCAGCGGAGCCGGACGGCGCCGCCGTCGGATGTGGATAACTCAAAGCAGCATAATGGATTTTCCGTGCTTTGACGAGCCGTGGCGAAAAGCGGGGATGGATCGTCGCGCGGACGGCCCGCGAGTCGGGCAGTGGGGCTCGGCACGACGCGCGATGGCGCGCTGCGGTATAATTCAAAAGTTTTCTCCAGCCCGGCAGACAAGCCTCTTCGCGTACTGCCGGACACAAGCGGGTGCGCTGCACAAATCCGGTGCGGCGCGCTGGCGGCATGGCGCGACGGCCTCTTTTCGGGATGTCGGAGCATCTGCGCCGCCGTCCACTCCAGCTCGTGTTCGCATCTCCAGGCAGCGTCGCCTGGGCATTGCCGGGCCGTCACTTGGGTAACCACATGGCTGAAACCCCTCCGACCGAATTCTTCATCCAGGGCATCACGAAAGACGGGAAAAAGTTTCGCCCGAGCGACTGGTCGGAGCGTCTGGCCGGCGTGATGGCCTGTTTCGGGCCCGGTGCAAGCGGACCGAATGCACGGCTGAAGTATTCGCTGTACGTGCGCCCGACGATGCTCGGCGATCTGAAATGCGTGATTCTCGATTCGCGGCTGCGCGACATCGAGCCGATGGCATTCGATTTCGTGCTCAACTTCGCGAAGGACAACAACCTCGTCGTGACCGAAGCCTGCGAATTGCCGGACTACAACGACAAGAAGTGAGCGAGGCGCGCGACGCCTGCTTGCGCGTGGTGCCCATGCGGCCCGACGCGCGCGGCGCGCGCACAGCAAAAAAGCCCGCCTAGGCGGGCTTTTTCACGATCGCAGGAAACAGGGCGCCCGCCGAAGCGGGCACACCGGATTTACGCTGCTGCCTGCAGGCCCTTGACGGCTGCGGCGAGGCGGCTCTTGCTGCGAGCGGCCTTGTTCTTGTGAACGATCTTCTTGTCGGCGATCGTGTCGATCGTCTTCACGGCAGCCTTGAACAGCTCGGCAGCCTTTGCCTGGTCGCCGGCTTCAACAGCCTTGCGAACCGACTTGATCGCGGTGCGGAATTTCGAGCGCAGCGCCGAGTTGTGCGAATTTGCCTTCGCGGCCTGGCGGGCGCGCTTGCGTGCTTGTGCGGAGTTAGCCATGACGGTTCCTTATCCTGTCCTGTTTCCAGAGCTTGGAGCCTGACGGCCAAGCGCTGCTTTTCGATCCGTCCCCTGAGAACGATTGCCCAGGGGCGCATAAAAAAACGGTGATTTTAACCGAGGCCGAGACATGAAAACGACAGGCGCCGTGCATGTAACAGGCTCAGAAACCGGCGATTATAGCAACAAAATCAAGTGCGTGGCAAGCCGGAAGTGACTGGCGCCCGAGAGAGGCCGCGCGCGGCATGCGCTTTTCCGCATCCGTCCGTGCCGGCACACACAAGCCCCGTATAATAAGCGCCCCATGAATCTATTCCGAGCCCTGCTGACGGTCAGCGGCTTCACGCTGCTGTCGCGCGTGACCGGACTGGCCCGCGAGACGCTGATCGCCCGTGCGTTCGGCGCCAGTCAATACACCGACGCGTTCTACGTCGCGTTCCGCATTCCGAACCTGCTGCGCCGCCTGTCCGCCGAAGGTGCGTTCTCGCAGGCGTTCGTGCCGATCCTCGCCGAGTTCAAGAACCAGCAGGGGCACGACGCGACCAAGGCGCTCGTCGACGCGATGTCGACCGTGCTCGCGTGGGCGCTCGCCGCGCTGTCGGTGCTCGGCATCGCCGGCGCGTCGTGGGTCGTGTTCGCGGTCGCGTCCGGCCTGCACGCCGACGGGCAGGCGTTCCCGCTCGCGGTCACGATGACGCGGATCATGTTCCCGTACATCGTGTTCATCTCGCTGACGACGCTCGCGTCCGGCGTGCTGAACACCTACAAGAGCTTTTCGCTGCCCGCGTTCGCGCCGGTGCTGCTGAACGTCGCGTTCATCGCGGCGGCGCTGTTCGTCGCGCCGCACCTGAAGGTGCCGGTGTTCGCGCTCGCGTGGGCCGTGATCGCGGGCGGCGTGCTGCAGTTCATCGTGCAGCTGCCGGGCCTGAAGAAGATCGACATGGTGCCGCTGATCGGCCTCAACCCGGTGCGCGCGCTGCGTCACCGCGGCGTGAAGCGCGTGCTCGCGAAGATGGTGCCCGCCACCTTCGCCGTGTCGGTCGCGCAGCTGTCGCTGATCATCAACACCAACATCGCATCGCGGCTCGGGCAGGGCGCGGTGTCGTGGATCAACTACGCGGACCGGCTGATGGAGTTCCCGACCGCGCTGCTCGGCGTCGCGCTCGGCACGATCCTGCTGCCGAGCCTGTCGAAGGCGCACGTCGATGCCGATACGCACGAATATTCCGCGCTGCTCGACTGGGGGCTGCGCGTCACGTTCCTGCTCGCCGCGCCGAGCGCGCTCGCGCTGTTCTTCTTCGCGACGCCGCTCACCGCGACGCTGTTCAACTACGGCAAGTTCGACGCGCACACGGTCACGATGGTGTCGCGCGCGCTTGCGACCTACGGGATCGGCCTCGTCGGCATCATCCTGATCAAGATCCTCGCGCCGGGCTTCTACGCGAAGCAGGACATCAAGACGCCGGTGAAGATCGCGATCATCGTGCTGATCGTCACGCAGATCTCGAACTACGTGTTCGTGCCGCTGATCGGCCATGCGGGTCTGACGCTGAGCATCGGCGTCGGCGCGTGCCTGAATTCGCTGCTGCTGTTTTTCGGCCTGCGCAAGCGCGGCATCTATCAGCCGTCGCCGGGCTGGCTGCGTTTCTTCGTGCAGCTGACGGGCGCCGCGCTCGTGCTCGCGGGCCTGATGCACTGGTGCGCGATCAATTTCGACTGGACCGGCATGCGCGCGCAGCCGCTCGATCGCATCGCGCTGATGGCCGCGTGCCTCGTGCTGTTCGCTGCACTATATTTCGGTATGTTGTGGGTGATGGGCTTCAAATACGCTTACTTCAAAAGGCGCGCCAAGTGACCACCGCAATGACCCGCGTCCTTGATTACTTCAGCACGCTCGTGGCGGACGACGACAGTCTGCCCGTCACGGAAGCCGCGCTGTCGCTCGCCCAGGACGCGTATCCGGACCTCGACCTGCAGGGCACGCTGGCCGAGATCGACATGCTCGCCGCGCGGCTGCGCCGTCGGCTCACCGACGATACGGGGCTGAAGGACCGCGTCGCCGCGCTCAACGAGTTCTTCTTTCGCGAGCTCGGCTTTGCGTGCAATCACAACGATTATTACGACCCCGATAACAGCCACCTGAACGCGGTGCTGAAACGCCGCCGCGGGATTCCGATCTCGCTTTCGGTGCTGTATCTCGAGCTCGCCGAGCAAATCGGCGTGCCGGCGCGCGGCGTATCGTTTCCCGGCCATTTCCTGCTGCGCGTGACGCTGCCGGACGGCGACCTGATCATCGATCCGACCAACGGCCATTCGCTGTCGGAAGCCGAAATGGTCGAGATGCTGGAGCCGTACGTCGCGCGGGCGGCGGGCGCGGTCGACAGCGCATTGCGCGCGCTGCTGCAGCCGGCGACGAGCCGCGAGATCATCGCGCGCATGCTGCGCAACCTGAAGACGATCTATCTGCAGACCGAACGCTGGCAGCGGCTGCTCGCGGTGCAGCAGCGGCTCGTGATCCTGCTGCCCGAACAGCTCGACGAGGTGCGCGACCGCGGCTTCGCGTATGCGCGGCTCGATTACCTGCGCCCGGCGCTCGAGGATCTCGAGCAGTATCTCGGCGAACGGCCCGATGCCGACGACGCGACCGTCGTCGAATCGCAGGTGAGCGAGCTGCGGCAGCGCATGCAGCGCGACGGCGAAGACTGACGCTGCACGCGCCCGCACGGCTGCGGAGAACGGTAGCGCGCACAACGCCGAACGCGGCACGCCGCGCATCGCGGCCCGATGCCGGCCGCCACGGTCGAAAAAAAAGCCGCCCCGACGGGGCGGCTTGCGGCTCACGGCCGATCACGCTGCTTACTTCAGCGCTTCGAACGCACGCTCGCGGATTTCCTCGACGCTGCCGAGGCCCGAGATCTTCCGATACTGCGGCGCCTTCAGGCCGTTCTCCTCGCCGCGCTGCGCCCAGTCGCCGTAATACGTGATCAGCGGCTTGGTCTGCGCTTCGTACACTTCGAGGCGCTTCTTGACGGTTTCTTCCTTGTCGTCGTCGCGCTGGATCAGCGGCTCGCCCGTCACGTCGTCCTGGCCTTCGACCTTCGGCGGATTGAACTTCACGTGGTAGGTGCGGCCCGATGCCGGGTGCGTGCGACGACCGCTCATGCGCTCGACGATTTCCGAGAACGGCACGTCGATCTCGAGCACGTAGTCGATCGCGACGCCGGCTTCCTTCATCGCGTCGGCCTGCGCGATCGTGCGCGGGAAGCCGTCGAACAGGTAGCCGTTGGCGCAATCGGATTCCTTCAGGCGTTCCTTCACGAGGCCGATGATCAGCGCGTCGGGGACGAGCTTGCCGGCATCCATGTAGCCCTTCGCCTCGACGCCGAGCGGCGAGCCGGCCTTGACGGCCGCACGCAGCATGTCACCCGTCGAGATTTGCGGGATGCCGAATTTTTCCTTGATGAAGTTTGCCTGGGTGCCCTTTCCCGCGCCGGGCGCGCCCAACAGGATCAAACGCATGGTGATATCTCCGGTATGTAGATTCGTGTGGCGAGACGCTCAAGCGTCGGCGATAACGTGCGCGGGGCTTGCCTGGCGCGCGGCGGACCGGTCTGACGCGGCGCGTCGGCGATGGCGACGCGCGGCTGCCGGCACGGGCCGCGGCGGGGTCAAGCGAGGACGCGCGGGTCGCGGACGGCTCGCACAATCGCCTGATTATGCCACGGGTTATTTTGAACTCGGCCGAAAAAGGGCCTGCACGCGTGCGAGATCGGCCGGCGTATCGACGCCGGCTTCGGGTGCGCGCTCGGTAATCAGTACCGCGATGCGTTCGCCGTGCCACATCGCGCGCAGCTGTTCGAGCTGCTCGGCCTGCTCGATCGGCGCCTGCGCGAGCGACGGATAGGTGCGCAGAAAGCGCGCGCGATACGCGTAGAGACCGATGTGCCGATACACCGGAAAGGCCGGTGCGGGCATCGCCGCGACGTCGGGCCAGTGCGGCTGGTACGCGTCGCGGCTCCACGGAATCGGCGCGCGCGAGAAGTACATCGCGACGCTGCGCGCGTCGAGCGCGACCTTCACGACGTTCGGGTTGAACACGTCGGCCGCATCGTGGATCGGATGCGCGGCGGTCGCGATCGCGCAGTCCGGATGCGCGGCCAGGTGCGACGCTACGTCGCGCACCAGCGTCGGGTCGATCAGCGGTTCGTCGCCCTGCACGTTGACGACGACCGTGTCGTCACGCCATCCGAACGTCGCCGCGACTTCCGCGAGCCGATCGGTGCCGGACGGATGGTCGGCGCGCGTGAGCACCGCGTCGAAACCGTGATCGCGCGCGGCGTCGAGGACGGCCTGCGTGTCGGACGCGACGAGCACCTGCTGGGCGCCGGCTTCGCGGGCCCGCTCGGCGACGCGCACGACCATCGGCTTGCCGCCGACGTCGGCGAGCGGCTTGTTCGGCAGGCGCGTCGACGCGAGCCGGGCAGGAATGACGGCGATGAAGGGCTGCGGATGGGTCATCGGAACGGGGCGAAGAGAAGAGCGGGGCGGGCGGCGCGTCGAGTGCGGGCGGCCCGGCAGGGTTCGGCGCGCACGACCGCGGATGGCCGCGGTCGTGCGCCGCAGCGGCGTTCAGCTGCCGGCGGGGCCGGCCGGATCGACCGGCGTGCCTTCGACGGTCTGGCGCGCTTCGTCGACGAGCATCACGGGGATGCCGTCGCGGATCGGGTAGGCGAGCTTGTCCGCGTTGCAGATCAGCTCCTGCGCGGCACGGTCATAGTGGAGCGGGCCTTTGCAGATAGGGCACACAAGAATTTCAAGCAGGCGAGCGTCCACGGAGTTTCTCCACAACGAGGGCAATGAGGCGAGGATCGAGCGCGGCTTCGACGGGGACGACCCACAGCCGAGCGTCGCGCCAGGAAGCGCCCAATTTTACTGCATCCTTCTCGGTGATCAGGATCGCGTCGACGGCGTCGTCGACGAACGGATTGTCGGCGAACGCGTAATGGTCGGGCAGCGCGCGCGTCGCCGGCGCGAGGCCGGCCGCGCGCAGCGTCGCGAAGAAGCGCTCGGGCGCGCCGATGCCGGCCGCGGCGAGCACGCGCTCGTTCGCGAACTGCGACAGCGGACGGCGCAGCGTCGGCTGGTCGAGATGCCATGCGGCGCCCGGCGTGAGCGCGAGCGCGTAGGTGTCGGGCCACGGCGGCAGCGCGCCGCTGTACGGATCGTTGACGAGCGTCGCGTCGCGATGGCGCGACAGCGGCTCGCGCAACGGCCCGGCCGGCAGCAGGAAGCCGTTGCCGCCGAGCCGGTGGTCGAACACGACCAGTTCGACCGTGCGGGCGAGACGGTAGTGCTGCAGCCCGTCGTCGCTGACGATCACGTCGACCTCCGGATGCGCGGCGCGCAGCGCCTGCGCGGCCGCCACGCGGTCAGGGCACACCCACACGGGCGCGCCGGTGCGGCGGGCGATCAGCAACGGCTCGTCGCCGGCCGCGCTCGCGCGCGACGCGGCGGTGACGGCGGTCGGCGCCTGCACGTTCGCGCCGTAGCCGCGCGATACGACGCCCGGCGTGAAGCCGGCCGCGCGCAGGGCATCGACGAGCGCGATCACGGTCGGCGTCTTGCCGGTGCCGCCGACGGTCACGTTGCCGACCACGACGACCGGCACGCCGACGTCGACCGGCTGCTTCCAGCCCTGCGTGTACGCGGTCCGGCGCAGCGCCGCGCACAGGCCGAATACGCACGCGAACGGCGTGAGCGCCCACGCGAGCGCGCCGCGGCGCTGCCATTCGCGCGTGATGCGCGCTTCGAGCCGCGCGAGCGGGCCGCCGCGGGCGCTCATCGGGCCGGGCGCGGCGTGTCGTGCGCCGCGGCGTGGAACGGATTCGTCAACACGGATGCTCCGTTGGGCGGCGGATGCCGCTAGGTCTTCGGAAGGCGGCACTCTAGCGCGCCGCAGGCGCACGCGGCAAGCGCCGCCGGCCGACGCCGCTGGTGGGGCCGGATCGAGGTGGCCTGTGGACAACTCTGTGAAGAACTCCCCGTCCGCTCCCGCCGAATGCCCGTCGGACGGACATCGAATCGACTCCGAATCGCCTTGCAAGGTTTAAAAATATATAAAAATCAATGCGTTGCGAAGAATCGTCTGGCTTTTTCCGGGCTTTTCAAATGGTTTTGCCGGACGATTGTCGGAATGTGGAAACATTTTCAGCGGCGCGCCGCGGACGGTCGGCGCTGGACGCGGCGCGCGCGTCGGACTATCGTGTCGCCGCCAGCATTCATCCGACCGCTCATGCCTTCCGATACCCCTTTTTCCGCACCCGGCGCCTCGCGCGGCGGCGACGAAGTGATCCCCGTTTCGGCGCTCAACCGGGCGATTTCGACGATGCTCGAGCGCTCGTTTCCGCTGCTGTGGATCGCGGGCGAAGTGTCGAACTTCACGCGCGCCGCGAGCGGGCACTGGTATTTCTCGATCAAGGACCAGCAGGCGCAGATGCGCTGCGTGATGTTTCGCGGCCGGGCGCAGTATGCGGAATTCACGCCGCGCGAGGGCGATCGCATCGAGGTGCGCGCGGTCGTCACGATGTACGAGCCGCGCGGCGAGGTGCAGCTCAACGTCGAGGCCGTGCGGCGCACCGGGCAGGGGCGCCTGTACGAGGCGTTCCTGCGCCTGAAGGCGCAGCTCGAGGCCGAGGGGCTGTTCGCGCCCGAGCGCAAGCGGCCGTTGCCCGTGCATCCGCGCGCGATCGGCATCGTCACGTCGCTGCAGGCGGCCGCGCTGCGCGACGTGTTGACCACGCTCGCGCGCCGCGCGCCGCATCTGCCGGTGATCGTCTACCCGGCGCCCGTGCAGGGCGCGGGCGCCGCCGAGAAGCTCGTCGCGGCCGTGCAGACCGCGAACGCGCGGCGCGAGGTGGACGTGCTGCTCGTGTGTCGCGGCGGCGGATCGATCGAGGATCTGTGGTCGTTCAACGACGAAGCGCTCGCGCGGGCGATCGCCGCGAGCGAGCTGCCGGTCGTCTGCGGCGTGGGCCACGAAACCGATTTCACGATCGCGGACTTCGCGGCCGACGTGCGCGCGCCGACGCCGACCGGCGCGGCCGAGCTCGCGAGTCCGCAGCGCGCGTTGTTGCTGCGAGAGTTGAGCGAGCGGCAGCGTGCGCTCGCGCGCTGCGTCGCGCGCGGGCTCGAGCAGCGCGCGCAGCAGCTCGACTGGCTCGCGCGCCGGCTCGTCAGCCCGGCCGAGCGGCTGCAGCGGCAACGCGTCCACGTCGACCAACTGGCCGCGCGGCTCGCGTCGGCGGCGTCGCGCCCGGTGCGCGACGCGCGTGCGCGCTTCGCGCTCGCGCAGCTGCGCTGGCAACGCGCGCGTCCCGATCCGGCGCAGGCGCGTCACGTGCTCGCCGGTTTGTCGCAGCGTCTCGCGGTCGCGCTGCAGCGCCGCCACGAGCGCGACAGCGCGCGCGTGTCGGCATGCGCGGCGCGGCTCGAGGTGCTGAGCCCGCAACGCACGCTCGAGCGCGGCTACGCGGCGCTGATCGATGCGCAGACGGGCCGTGCGGTGCGCTCGCCGAGCGCGCTGAAGCCGCAGCGGCGCCTGACCGTGCATCTCGCCGAAGGCTCCGCCGACGTGTCGCTCGCCGACGTGCAGCCGCGGCTCACCGACACGATCTGACCGCCCGCGGCGGCTGCGCTGCGCACGTCGCGCGCACGTGTGCGCCGTGCGCGCGGCAGGCACGGATACTGCGCGCGCCATCGGCTCGGCCGATATCCGCCGGAGGCAGCGCCAGCGCCGATTTTCCGCATACCGCGGACGAATACCCGTGAGTTTGCGGGGATATTCGGACTCGCCTACAATCGGACGCTCGGCAGCATTCAACACAGCCCCCCTACATACTCAACGAAGGAATTGCCATGGCTCATACGCTCCCGCCGCTCCCGTACGCAGAAGACGCACTCGCGCCGACCATCTCGAAAGAGACGATCGAGTACCACTACGGCAAGCATCACCAGGCATACGTCACGAACCTGAACAATCTGATCCCGGGCACGGAATTCGAAAACCTGCCGCTGGAAGAGATCGTGAAGAAGTCGTCGGGCGGCATCTTCAACAATGCCGCGCAAATCTGGAACCACACGTTCTTCTGGAACAGCCTGTCGCCGAACGGCGGCGGCGCACCGTCGGGCGCGCTGGGCGACGCGATCAACGCGAAGTGGGGTTCGTACGACGCATTCAAGGAAGCCTTCACGAAGGCTGCGGTCGGCACGTTCGGTTCGGGCTGGGCATGGCTCGTGAAGAAGGCCGACGGTTCGCTCGACATCGTGTCGACGAGCAACGCCGCGACGCCGCTGACGACGGCCGACAAGCCGCTGCTGACGATCGACGTGTGGGAACACGCGTACTACATCGACTACCGCAACGCACGTCCGAAGTTCGTCGAAGCGTTCTGGAACATCGTGAACTGGGACTTCGCAGCGAAGAACTTCGCGTAAGTCCGCGGGTGCCGCGCGCCGTCACGGCGCGCCGTGTGCTCCAGCTAAAAGCCCTCGAAACGGAACGCTTCGAGGGCTTTTTCGTTTTCCGTCGCGCTGCGCCTCACGCGGCGCGGGATCAGATCAACGTCGTCGCCGCCCAGCCGAGCGCCGCGCTCGCGATCACGACGGCCCACGGCGGCACGCGCCAGAACACCAGCGCAATGAACGCGACGAGCGCGGCCGCGAAATCGCGCGACGACACGATCGTCTCGCGCCATACCGGCTGAAACAGCGCGGCGAGCAGCAGCCCGACGACCGCCGCATTGACGCCCGCGAGCGCCGCCTGCATGCGCGTGCTGCGGCGCAGGCGTTCCCAGAACGGCGCGGTGCCGGCGACCAGCAGGAACGACGGCGCGAAGATCGACACGAGCGCGAGCGTTGCGCCGAGCCAGCCGTTCGGCGCATCGCGCAGCGCCGCGCCGAGGAACGCCGCGAACGTGAACAGCGGCCCCGGCACCGCCTGCGCGACACCGTAGCCGGCCAGAAACGCCGAATCGCCGACCCAGCCCGGCGCGACGACGGCGGCCTGCAGCAGCGGCAGCACCACGTGGCCGCCGCCGAACACCAGCGCACCGGTGCGGAAGAACGCGTCGACCACCGCGAGCGCGTGCGAATGGAGCGCATCGGCCGCGAGCGGCAGCGCGACGAGCAGCGCGGCGAACAGCACGAGCCACAACGCGCCCGCGCGGTGCGAGACGTGCAGCGGCAACGGCTCGTGCGCGCCGCGCTCGGGCTGCGGCAGCAGCACGAGGCCGGCCACGCCGGCCGCCGCGATCACGACGACCTGCAGCCATGCGGCCGGCGCGAACAGCGCGACGCACGCGGCGAGCGCCATCAGGGTGACGCGGCGCGCATCCGGGCACAGCGTGCGCGCCATGCCCCACACCGCCTGCGCGATCACCGCGACCGACACGATCCGCAGCCCGTGCAGCGCGCCGGTCGCGACCGGCATGCCGGCCGCGTGCATGCCGAGCGCGACCAGCGTCATCGCGAGCGCGGACGGCAGTGTGAAGCCGAGCCACGCGGCGAACATCCCGGCATAGCCGGCGCGCGACAGCCCGATGGCCATCCCGACCTGGCTGCTCGCCGGGCCCGGCAGGAACTGGCACAAGCCGACGAGATCCGCATACGCGCGCTCGCTGAGCCAGCCGCGCCGCGTGACGAACGCCTCGCGGAAGTAGCCGAGATGCGCGACGGGACCGCCGAACGACGTGAGGCCAAGCCGCAGGAACGCGACGAACACGGGCCATGCGTGGCGCGGTGCAGCGGTGACGGTCGAGGTGTCGTGGTTCAAGAGTGGATTCGGGCAAGAGGTGAGAGGGGAGGCGTCGCCACGATAGCGGGATAGTGCGATCGTAACGACGGAAATGCGGCGCTGCGATAGCGCGGCGGCGTCATGCACGCGGCCGCAGCCGCCGTCACGGCATGTCGTCGGGCAGTCCGCTGGCGCGCCGCAGCGCGTCGAGGTCGACGATTTCGATTTCGCCGACGTGCAGCCGCACCGCGCCGTCCGCTTCCAGCGCCTTCAGCAGCTGGTTGGTGGTCTGCCGCGTCAGCGACAGCATTGCCGCCAGCTTCTCCTGCGACAGCCGGACCCGCGTGCGGCCGACGCTGACTCCGCCGTAGCCGTCCGCGATCATCGCGAGGCGCGCCGCCAGCCGCTGCGCGGCCGTCATCATGCTCAGCGATTCGACCGACACGAAGCTCAGCCGCAGCTTTTGCGCCATCAGCAGCGCGAACTCCCGCCAGTATTGCGGCGTCGCGTCGAGGATCGCGAGCAGCGCTGGCTGCGGCACGTGCAGCAGCAGCGTGTCGTCGAGCGCGGCTGCATCGTGGGTGCGCGCCAGGCCGTCGAACAGCGCGATTTCGCCGAACCACGTGACGGGCTCGGCAACCG
Organism: Burkholderia vietnamiensis LMG 10929; assembly: GCF_000959445.1. Taxonomy (NCBI): domain Bacteria; kingdom Pseudomonadati; phylum Pseudomonadota; class Betaproteobacteria; order Burkholderiales; family Burkholderiaceae; genus Burkholderia; species Burkholderia vietnamiensis. The sequence goes on from NZ_CP009631.1 coordinate 1,466,219, forward strand.
TCAGCAGCGCTTCCTTGCCGTGCGCGTCGACGGCGCCTATCGTGATGGAGCCGCTCAGCACCGCATACAGCCCGCACGGCGGATCGCCGCGCCGGAACAGCGGATGGCCGGCCGGCAGGCGGCGCAGCGCGGCGCGCTCGAGCAGCGCCGCGCGCAACGCCGGCGGCAGCGCGGCGAACCACGGGTGCGCTTCGAGTTGCGGCAGGTACGGGGCGAGCGACGAGGTCATGGCGGCGCGATGTCGGATAGCTGACAGAGGTTCTCGGGCGTGACGCGCATCATAGCGCTCGATGACCGTTCAGGAGACGCGATGAAGACCCTCGAAGACCACCTGTCCCAGTATGCGGCCTACCACCGCGACGTGCGCAACATTGCGACCCATCTGGTGGGCATTCCGCTGATCGTGTTCGCGGTCGAAGTGCTGCTGTCGCGGCCGCTGCTCGGCACGCTGGCCGGCGTCGCGGGGTCGCCGGCGCTGCTGTTCGCGACCGCGTTCGCGGCGTTCTACCTGCGCCTGGATCTGCGCTTCGGGCTCGCGATGACCGCGCTGCTCGCCGTCGGCCTGTGGGCGGCGCACACCGTCGCGCTGTTGCCGACGGCGCGCTGGCTCGGCATCGGCATCGGCGCGTTCGTGGTCGGCTGGATCGTGCAGTTCGTCGGTCATTGGTTCGAGGGACGCAAGCCCGCGTTCGTCGACGATCTGATCGGGCTGGCGGTCGGGCCGCTGTTCGTCGTCGCCGAAGTGGCGTTTTTCGCCGGCCTGCGCGGCGACCTGCGCCGCGAAGTCGAGCGGCGCGCCGGGCCGCTGCGCGGCGGCGCGCATTCGCACGTGTGAGCGTCGCCCGCGCGGCAAGGGGGCAAGGGCGAAAGGGGGGCGGCGCCGGCCCGCTGCTGCGGCCGCGTATCGTGCGCGCGGCGCAGCGGCTAAGATGCTGAGTGCGTCATCCGACGCTTACGTGGAGCAATCGCCATGGTGGATCGCCCGACTCTGGATGCGTACGACACGCATGCCGCGCAATACGCGCAGGACTGGCTCGACCAGGCCGCGCCAGACGACATGTATGCGCTGCTCGAGCAGTATTTCACGCCGGGGCCGACGGCCGACGTCGGCTGCGGCGTCGGGCGCGACGCCGCGTGGCTCGCGTCGCAGGGATACGACGTGCGCGGCTACGACGCGAGCGCCGCGCTGCTCGCCGAGGCGCGCGCGTCGCATCCGTCGCTGACGTTCGAGCTCGCCGCGCTGCCGGCGCTCGACGGCGTGCCGTCCGGCGCGTTTCGCAACGTGCTGTGCGAGACGGTGGTGATGCACCTCGAGCATGCCGATGCGGCCGCGGCGGTTGCGCGGCTGGCCACGTTGCTGATGCCCGGCGGCACGCTGTATCTGAGCTGGCGAGTCGCCGGCAACGGCGCGCTGCGCGACGACCGCGGCCGGCTCTATACGCCGCTCGATGCGGCGCGCATGCGTGCCGCGCTCGGCGCCGGCATGGACGTGCTCGACGAGCACGAAGTGGTCAGTGCGTCGTCAGGCAAGCGCGTGCACCGGCTGATCGCGCGCCGCACGGCCACGGCATGAGCGCGGCCCGCGCGTTCATGCGCGGGTGAGCGCCGCTTCCCAGTTGATGTCGACGCAGAGCACCTGCATGCCCTGCGCGGCCGGCGCGGCGATCGACGCCGTCACGCACAGGTGCGCCTCGTTGATCGACAGGTACGGCGCCGTCAGATGTACGCGGCCCGGCGCGCGCATCGCTTCGATGAAGTACGGCCGGCGTTCCCAGCTCGCACCTTCCGAATGCAGCAGCGGCCGAAAGCGTTTCGCGCGCTGCGAAACGCTGCCGCGTGCGAGCACGTTGTCGCCGATCTGGCGGCCCGATGCGTCGAGCAGGAAGCAGCGCGCGGTCTCGGCCAGCCCGAGCACGCAGCCGGCCGCGTCGATCAGCGGTTCGCCCGCGGCGAGCTTGCGGCTCGCTTCCTCGAGCGCGGCGACGTACGGCGCGAGCCGTTCGGCCTGCGTGCGCTCGCGCTGCGCGACGCGCAGCCGCAACGCGGCCGACAGCGTATCCATGCAGCCGGCTGCGGCCTGCGGCTGCACCGGGTCGACACTCGGACCGGCGAAGTATTGTCCCTGCACGAAATCGACGTCGCACTCGAGCGCGATCAGCGCGTCGCGCTCGGTCGCGAGCCCGCCCATCAGCACGAGCTGCCCGGATTCGTGCAGCAGCGACACGAGCCCCGGCAGCACGCGTTCCAGATGCGAGTGTTCGCTCGCCTGCGCGAGGATGCCGCGGTCGAGCGTGACGATGTCCGGATGCAGATGCCACACGCGGTCGATGTTCGAATGCTTCGCGCCGAAGCCGCCGAGCGCGATCAGGAAGCCGGCCTTGCGCAGCCCGTCGACGATCGCCGCGTAGCGCGGCGTCTCGCCGCCGGCCTGCTCGGGCACCTCGAGCACCACGCGATGCGGCGGCAGCCCGAGCGCCTTCAGGTTCGCGAGCAGCGCGTCGCCGTAGATGGTGTCCATCAGCGCGGCCGGATGCAGGCTCAGGAAGAGCCATTCGTCGTGACTGTCGAACGCGTGGAAGTTACCGAGGTGCAGCGATTCGGCGAGACGGCCGAGTTCGAGCAGATCGCCGCGCCGCGCCGCCTGCGTGAACACCTCGTGCGACGCGACCTGCCGGCCTTCCTCGTCGTGCGCGCGCAGCGACGCGTGATAGCCGATCGCGCGGCGATGCGACACCGAGAAGACCGGCTGGAACACGCTGAATACGGTGTAGGCGCCGTACAGCACGGTGCGGCGCTTGCCGTCGTCGCCGGCAACGGGGCGGGGCGGCTGAAAGCCGGGGGGATCGATGTCGATCATGCTCATGATGTCGGCCGGAGGAAGACTGCCAGTTTACCTACAGAATAGGTCAGCAAGAAGCATGCACGGCATTGCGCCACGTGCAGCGGCCCGCCGCGGCTGTCTGCCGTGCGCCGCTGCGGCCCGATGCAGCGGCGCTGCACCGACATGGTGCGCCACGCGCCGTCGTGGCGATCGCGGGCGTGCCGTGGCGATCGTCGTCGAATTATCGGCGCCCGCCGGCGCGCATCATGTGCGTTCGGACGGATCGGTCTTGTGCTGCGCGCGGCCGCGGATTTCCGGCGCGAGCTGCGCGAAGATCCACGCGGACGCCGCGGTGATGATCCCGACGCAGACGAAGGTCGCGTGAAACGCCGGCAGCGTGTTGCTCGGCGTCACCGTGCGCAGCATCCCGGTGAAGGTGGCGAGCAACGCGCCCGCGACCGTGACGCCGAGGCTCATCGACAGCATCTGCACGAGCGAGAACAGGCTGTTGCCGCTGCTGGCGCCGCCGGTGCCGAGATCCTTCAGCGTCAGCGTGTTCATCGCGGTGAACTGCATCGAGTTGAAGCCGCCGAACAGCGCGAGGTGGACGACCTTCACCCAGACCGGCACCGTGTCGCGCATCAGCGCGAAGCTCGCCATCATCACGCCGACCATGATCGTGTTCACCAGCAGCACCTTGCGGTAGCCGTGCCGGGTGATCAGCTGCGTGATGATGGGCTTCGAGAACATGCCCGCGGCGGCGACCGGCAGCATCATCAGCCCGGCCTCGAACGCGGAATAGCCGAGGCTCACCTGCAGCAGCAGCGGGATCAGGTACGGCATCGCGCCGCTGCCGATGCGCGCGAACAGGTTGCCGAGCAGGCCGACGCTGAACGTGTGGATCCGGAACAGCTCGAGCGAGAAAATCGGCTGCGGCGCGCGCACCGCGTAGAGCCCGTACGCGACGAAGCACGCGAGGCTCAGGATCAGCAGCACGAGCACCGCCGCGTGCTGCATGCCGAGATCGGCGAGGCCGTCGAGCGACAGCGAGATCGCGACCATCCCGATCGTCAGCAGCAGATAGCCCTTCAGGTCGAAGCGGCCGACGGCCGGATTGCGCGAATCGGGCATCGAGTAGAACGTCGCGACGCAGCCGGCGATGCCGACCGGCACGTTGATCAGGAAGATCCAGTGCCACGACGCGATCTTCACGAGCCAGCCGCCGAGCGTCGGGCCGATCAGCGGGCCGATCAATCCCGGAATCGCGACGAACGACAGCGCGGGCAGATAGCGCTCGGCCGGAAAGGTGCGCAGCACCGCGAGCCGCCCGACCGGCAACAGCATCGCGCCGCCCACGCCCTGCACGACGCGGAACACGACGAGTTGCGACAGCGTATGCGCGTTCGCGCACAGCAGCGAACCGAGCGAGAACACGAGGATCGCGCTGAAGAACACGCGGCGCGTGCCGAACGTGTCGGCGAGCCAGCCCGACACGGGGATCATCACGGCCATCGTCAGCGAATACGCGATCACGACCGACTGCATCCGCAGCGGCGATTCGCCGAGGCTCACGGCCATCGACGGCAGCGCCGTGTTGACGATCGTCGCATCGAGCGTCTGCATGAAGAAGCCCGTTGCAACGAGCCAGAGCATCACGGTGAGGTTCTTTTCGCCGGGAGCGGCGGCGGGCGGGCGCTGGAACATGGAGTGGACCGATGGTGCGGGACAGCCGCCATTGTAGGGAAAGCCGCCGCACCCCGCAGAACGGGGCAGCCGCCGCAGCAGCGTCGAACGGACGCTCGTGCGCCGGCGCGCCGGTACAGTTCAGCCGAAACTGTCCGCAGGCGTATCTGTCGGCGTCGTGCCCGGCTCCGGAATACTGGAGCCATCGAAACCACGCGGACCGGAGGCGACCATGCGCGAACTGCGACTCTACGAAATGGACGGCAACGAACCGGCCGCGCGGTGGCGCATCGTCGATCGCACCGACCTGCACGTCGCCGACGGCGACCTGTGGGTGACGATCGAGGGCCGCCCGGCCGATTACTGGCTGCACGCCGGCGAATCGCTGGCGCTGCTGCCCGGCATGCGCGTGTGGGTCAGCGCGGCGGCCGGCGGTGCGGTGTTCGCGTTCGGTCCGCAGGCCGCGCGCGCTCGTCAGGCCGTGCCGCTCACGTGGCGCTGGCTCGACGCTGCGCGCGGCCGCGTGGGTCAGCCCGGCGCGTCGCTGCCGACGTAACGCGCGCGCGGCCGGATCAGCTTGCCGTCCGCATACTGTTCGATCGCATGCGCGATCCAGCCGGCCGTGCGGCCGGCCGCGAACAGCGTGAAGGCGGCGCCTGCGGGCAGCGCGAGCGTGCGCTCCAGCACCGCGAGCGCGAAATCGATCGTCGGCCGCAGGCCGGTCGCCGCCTCGACGCGAGCGGCCAGCGCGCCCGCTGCGCGCAGCGGCTGCCGTTCGGGCTGCGTCGCGCAAAGCGCATCGAGCAGCGCGCGTGCGCGCGGATCGCCGTCGGGATAGAGCGGATGCGCGAAGCCGGCCAGCGCCGTGCGCGCGCCCTCGCTGCGCTCGTCGCGCGCGAGCCGCTGCGCGAGGTAGCGATCGAGGTCGGCGGCGTGCGCCGCTTCGTCGAGCAGCGCACCGGCGCGCAACGTCTCGCCGCCGTGCCGCGGGCCCGACAGTGCGGCGAGCCCGCCCGCGATCGCGCCGAACAGATGGGTGCCCGTCGACGCGATGCAGCGCACCGCGAAGGTCGACGGGTTCAGCTCGTGGTCGGCGCACAGCACGAGCGCACGGCGCAGCAGATCGGCGTCGGCGCGCCGCCGGATGCCCCACGCGGCGGCGAGCTGCCGATGCACGGGCGCGTCGCGCGGCGCGACGCCGGCCAGCGCCGCGGCCGTCACGCGCAGCAGCAGCGCGGCGGTGTCGAGTTGCGCGTCGCATCCTGGCGCCCACCGGCCGGGCAGCGATGCGGCCGCGGCCGGCAGCAGCACCAGCGTGCGCTCGAGCGGCGCGAGATGCGCCCAGCGGCGCGCCCAGTCGCTCCATTGCGCGGCGTCGAAACCGGTCGACGCGAGCGACGCAGCGGCAAGCCGCGCCGGCGCGCAATCCCATAGCCGCGCGGCCGCTTCTTCGAGCGTCGCGTCGTGGGCGAGCGTGAGCGCATCGATGCCACGATAGTAGAGGCGGCCATCGGCGATTTGCGTGATCCTCGATTCGAGCACGGGCACACCCCAGTCGAGCGAGCGCTCGGCGACGCCGCCCGCGCGCTTCGCATCGGCGCGGCGGCGTGCGAGCAGACGCACTTCGTCCGCATCGTAGCGGCGGCGCTTGCTCGCGCCGTCCGGCAGCGAGCGCAGCAGGCCGCGACTCACGTACGCATAGAGCGTGCTGATGCTGACGCCGAGAATGTCCGCGGCTTGCGGCGCGCTGAGAGACCTCATTCGATCACTCCTGTCGGTGCGCATGAAGCGCGGCCCGGCTACAACTATTCGTTATGCGTTGATTCGCGCAATCAAGATTGATCGCGTCCGTCGCGAATTCTAGACTCGATTCCGTTTTCCCAACGGCGCACTCGCACGATGACACCCGAACTTGCATTGACCCGTTTGTGGCAACTCGCACACGGCGAGCCCGACGCACTGGCTCGCGTGACCGTGACCGGGCAGGACCCGACGTTGCCGTCCACCTTCCACGTCGGCACGCTGGCCGCGGCGACGATCGCGGCGGCGGGGCTCGCGGCCGCCGAATGTCATCGGCTGCGCACGGGCGTCGCGCAGCGTGTCGACGTGTCGCTGCGCGACGCGCTCGTCGCGTTCCGCAGCGAGCGCTATCTGCGCGTCGACGGCGGGCCGCCGCCGGAGCCGCGCCATCCGGTCACCGGCTTCTATGCGACGCGCGATGCGCGCTGGATCCAGTTGCACGCGAACTTCCCGCACCATCTGCACGGGATTCTCGACGTGCTGGGCTGCGGCCCGCAGCCCGATGACGTCGCCGCGGCGATTCGCACCTGGGACGGCGCGGCGCTCGATACCGCGCTGGCCGAGGCCGGCCTGTGCGCGGCCTTGATCAGGAGCGCAGACGAATGGGCCACGCACGAGCAGGCGCGCGCGCTTGCGGCGCTGCCGTTGTTCGAGATCGAGCGGATCGGCGACGCGCCGGTCGAGGCGATCGGCCGCGGCGAGCCGGACCGGCCGCTCGCCGGCGTACGCGTGCTGGACCTCACGCGCATCATCGCGGGGCCGGTCGCCGGCCGCACGCTCGCATCGCACGGGGCGCAGACGCTGCTCGTCAACGGCCCGCACCTGCCGAACATCGCGTCGCTCGTGATCGACAACGGGCGCGGCAAGCGCTCGACGTGGATCGACCTGCGCGACGCCGCAGGCGCCGCCGCGCTGCATGCGCTGGCGTGCGACGCGGACGTGTTCGTGCAGTCGTACCGCCCGGGCGCGCTAGCGGCACGCGGCTTCGCGCCCGAGGCGCTCGCGCAGCGGCGGCCGGGTATCGTCTGCGTGTCGGTGTCCGCGTACGGGCATGCGGGGCCGTGGTCGAAGCGGCGCGGCTTCGACAGCCTCGTGCAGTCGGCGAGCGGCATCGCGTGGCAGGAGCAGCACGCGGCCGGTGCGGCGAGCCCGCGCCATCTGCCGTGCCAGGCGCTCGACCACGCGACGGGTTATCTCGCGGCGTTCGGCGCGATGATCGCGCTCGCGCGGCGTGCGACGCAAGGCGGCAGTTGGCACGTGCGCGTATCGCTCGCGCAGACGGGGCGCTGGCTGCAATCGTTCGGTGTCGTGCCCGACGGCCTGCAAGCGCCGGAGTTCGCGCCGGACGACGTGCGCGACCGGCTGGAGCGGATGGCGTCGCCGTTCGGCACGATCGATGCCGTGCGTCCGGCCGAACGCCTGTCGGCGACGCCGCCGCGCTTCAAGCAACCGCCGGTGCCGCTCGGCAGCGACGACGCGCGCTGGCTGTGAGCCAAGGCGGCGCGCCCCGCGCTACCTGCGCAGTTCGACGACGAAGTCGTAGTAGTCGTTGCGGCAGTAGGTGTCGGTCAGCTCGATCGCGCGCTGGTCGGCCGTGTAGCCGATGCGCGTGATCAGCAGCAGCGCGTCGTGCGGCGCGATGCCCATCTGCTGCGCGATCTCGTCGCTCGCGTTGACCGCGCGGAAATGCTGCAGCGCGCGCACGATCGGCGTGCCGCGTGCTTCGAGATAGCTGTACAGCGAACCGCTGATCGCCTGCGGATCGGGAATCAGCGTGGCCGGAAACGTCGAGTTCTCGACGGCCATCACGATGCCGTCGGCGAGGCGCAGGCGCTTGAGCCGCGTGACCGATGCGGCCGGCGACAGGCCGAGCTGGATCACTTCGTCGCGGTTCGCCGGCTGGATCTCGCGCTCGAGCCATTGCGAGCTCGGCTTGAAGCCGCGGCGCTCGAGCATCTCGCTGAAGCTCGACAGCCGCGACAGCGGATCCTCGTAGCGCGGCTGGATGAAATTGCCGGCGCCCTGCGTGCGGCGGATCAGCCCTTGCTCGACCAGCAGCGCGATCGCCTTGCGCGCGGTGATGCGCGACACGCCGAGCGCTTCGGACAGCACGCGCTCGGACGGCAGCGCCTCGCCGGCCGCCCAGCGGTTGTCGTGGATCGCGTCGCCGAGCTTGCGGGCGAGCTGCAGATAAAGCGGCGTGTCGTTGTCGGGGTCGGGGCGCAGGTCCTGCCAGCGGTCGTCCGTGGGTGCCTTCATGGAATGGGTATCGATCAGGTTGCCGGCCATTCTAAGTCAACATGCGGTGCCGTTATAACGGGATTTTGCCCAGTAACAGGCGGGCCGCGCGGCGATTGACTACACTGGCCCATGCGTCGGCCGCGGGGTGCGGCCGACTATCCGCAGCGAGGAGCGCATGACAGACACGATCGCCACGGTCGTCCTGCCGAACGGTGAGACGATTCCGAAGCTCGGCCTCGGTACTTGGGAAATGGGCGAGCGGCCCGCCCGGCGCGCGGACGAGATCGCCGCGCTGCGCGAGGGCATCGCGCTCGGGATGACGCTGATCGACACCGCGGAGATGTATGGCGACGGTGCGACCGAGGAATTGGTCGGCGACGCGCTCGCCGGCCTGCGCGACGATGTCTTCATCGTCAGCAAGGTGTATCCGCATCATGCGAGCCGGCGCGGCGTCGTCGCTGCGTGCGACGCGAGCCTGAAGCGCTTGCACACCGATCGCATCGACCTGTACCTGCTGCACTGGCGCGGCTCGGTGCCGCTCGACGAGACGGTCGACGGCTTCGAAGCGCTGCGGCGCGCCGGCAAGATCCGCCATTGGGGCGTCAGCAATTTCGACACGTCGGACATGGCCGAACTCGTCGACGACGCGGGCGGCGGCGCCTGCGCGACCAACCAGATCCTGTACAACCTGGCGCGCCGCGGTCCGGAATTCGATCTGCTGCCGTGGCTGCGCGAGCGCCGGATACCGGCGATGGCGTACAGCCCGGTCGATCACGGACGGTTGCCGAAGCATTCGCCGCTCGACGAGATCGCGCGGCAGCGCGGCGTGTCGGTCATGCGCGTCGCGCTTGCATGGGTGCTCGCGCAGCCGCAGGTGATCGCGATTCCGAAGGCGTCGCGGATCGAACACGTGCGCGACAATCGTGCGGCGCTCGATCTCGTGCTGAGCGTCGACGAGCGCGCGCAGCTCGACGCGTACTTCCGTCCGCCGCGCAGCAAGCGCGCGCTCGAAATGCTCTGAAGCGATCGCGGGATGCGGTGCGCCGGTTGGTGGCGCCGCGGTTGCCGTTGTCGTTCGTTGCTGCGCACACGGACCGCCGTGTACCGCGCAGCTGGCGAGCCTCGCGCCATCGATCGACTACGCGCCGATATGCCGCACGACAGCGCCGGAAACACCGTCGCCGGTGTGCGCTCTGTTGCCGCGATGAAGCGTCCGACTCCGTTCAGCGCGCCGTCGTGTCGGCCGCGCGCGGCCAGCGATGACAGAGGATCGACGCGACCCAGGCGACGACGAACAGCGCGACGATCCCGTAGCCGAGCGCGCCGAAGTGCTGAGCGACCGCATCGAGCCCATCGCGCACGGGGCCGGTCAACGACAGCTTGTCCGCCAGCAGGCCGGCCGCCTCGATCCCGCCGACCGCCAGTGCCACGACCGCCGACACCAACGTGATGCTCGCGTTGTAGAGCAGCTTGCGTTGCGGGTCGTCCATCGCCCATCCGTACGCATGCATCATCAGCACGTTGTCGGTCGAGTCGATCAGCGTCATGCCGGCCGCGAACAGTGCGGGGAACAGCATGACCGCATAGACCGGCAGCGCGTGACTCGCGTGTGCCGCCGCGATCGCGAGCAGTGCGATTTCCGTTGCGGTGTCGAAACCGAGTCCGAACAGCACGCCGACCGGATACATGTGCCAGCTCTTCGACACGAACCGGAACAGCGGGCGCAGCAGCCGCGCGACGAAGCCGGCCGGGCGATGCGTATGCGTGCCGCCGTGCGCGTGACCGGGCGCGTGACCGGGCGCGCGGCGATAGCGCCGCCACACGTCGCGCAGGATCGCGAGGTTCATGCATGCGAGCACCAGCAGGAAGGCCGCCGACACCGCGGTGCCGAGCGTGCCGCCGAGTTCGCGGAACGCGTCGAAGCGCTCGCGCATCGCGAACGCGGTCAGCGCGACGCCGAGCGTCGCGGCGACCACGATCGTCGAATGGCCGAGCGAGAAGAACAGGCCGACCGTGACCGGCCGCCGGCCGTCGTGCATCAGCTTGCGGGTCGCGACGTCGATCGCCGCGATGTGATCGGCATCCACCGCATGACGCAGCCCGAGCCCGTACGCGACGGCGGCGGTGCCGAGCAGCAGCGGATGGTCGCGCAGCATCGCGAGCGCCCAAACCCAGACGGCCAAGTTGGCGGCGATCAAGCCCGCATACAGCATCAGCAGGCGGCGCAGGGCAGGGGTCGGCGGCATCGCGGCGTTTCCTTCGGACGAATCGAGCGCCGATTGTGTCACGCGAAAAAGTCGCCGGGTTCGCGGGTCGAAAACGCATGCCTGCGCGCGGACGAAAAAAAGCCCGTCCGGATTCGGACGGGCTGGACGGATTGCTGATTGCGGATGGCAGCTTGCCGCGCGGCGGCGCGCGCCGCCCCGCGCTTACTTCGTTTTCGCGTTGATCACGGCTTCCGACACGTTCGCCGGCGTTTCCGCGTAGTGCTTGAACTCCATCGTGTAGGTCGCGCGGCCCTGCGTCGCCGAGCGCAGCGACGTCGAGTAGCCGAACATCTCGGCGAGCGGCACTTCGGCGCGCACCAGCTTGCCGCCGCCGCCCGCGATGTCCTCCATCCCCTGCACGATGCCGCGGCGGCTGGAGAGGTCGCCCATCACGTTGCCCATGAAGTCCTCGGGCGTCTCGACCTCGACGGCCATCATCGGCTCGAGCAGCACCGGCTTCGCGCGGCGCATCGCTTCCTTGAACGCCATCGAGCCGGCCATCCGGAACGCGTTTTCGTTCGAGTCGACGTCGTGGTACGAGCCGAACACCAGATGCACCTTCACGTCGACGACCGGGTAGCCCGCGAGCACGCCGCTCTTGAGCGTGTCGACGATGCCCTTGTCGACGGCCGGGATGTATTCGCGCGGAATCACGCCGCCCTTGATCTCGTCGAGGAACTCGTAGCCCTTGCCGGGATTCGGTTCGAGCGTGATGACCGCGTGGCCGTACTGGCCGCGCCCGCCCGACTGCTTGACGAACTTGCCCTCGACGTCGGTCGCCGTGGTGCGCACCGTTTCGCGATACGCGACCTGCGGCTTGCCGACCGTCGCCTCGACGCCGAATTCGCGCTTCATCCGGTCGACCAGGATTTCGAGGTGCAGCTCGCCCATCCCGGAGATGATCGTCTGGCCCGATTCCTCGTCGGTCTGCACGCGGAACGACGGGTCTTCCTGCGCGAGACGGTTCAGCGCGAGGCCCATCTTTTCCTGGTCGGCCTTCGTCTTCGGCTCGACGGCCTGCGAGATCACCGGCTCCGGGAACTCCATCTTCTCGAGGATGATCGGCTTGGCCGGGTCGCACAGCGTATCGCCGGTGGTCGCTTCCTTCAGGCCGACCGCCGCCGCGATGTCGCCCGCGCGCACCTCCTTGATTTCCTTGCGCTCGTTCGCGTGCATCTGCAGGATCCGGCCGAGCCGCTCCTTCTTGTCCTTGGTCGCGTTCAGCACGGTGTCGCCCGACTCGACGACCCCCGAATACACGCGGAAGAAGATCAGCTGGCCGACGAACGGGTCGGTCATGATCTTGAACGCGAGCGACGAGAACGGCTCGTCGTCGCTCGGATGACGTTCCGCAGGCTTGTCCGGATCGGCGAAGTCGTGGCCGAGGATCGCGGGCACGTCGACCGGCGACGGCAGATAGTCGATCACCGCGTCGAGCATCGCCTGCACGCCCTTGTTCTTGAACGCGCTGCCGCACAGCATCGGCACGATCTCGTTGGCGATCGTGCGTTTGCGCAAGGCGCCCTTGATCTCGTCCTCGGTCAGCGATTCATGGTCGTGCAGGTACTTCTCGAGCAGCTCCTCGCTCGCTTCCGCGGCCGCCTCGACCATCTTCTCGCGCCACTCGTGCGCGAGCTCGACGAGATTCGCCGGGATGTCCTCGTACGTGAATTTCACGCCCTGGCTTTCGTCGTCCCACACGATCGCCTTCATCTTGACGAGGTCGACGACGCCCTGGAAATGATCTTCCGCGCCGATCGGAATCTGGATCGGCACGGCGACGCCCTTCAGGCGCTCGCCGATCTGCTTCTGCACGCGGAAGAAGTCCGCGCCGATGCGGTCCATCTTGTTGACGAACGCGATGCGCGGCACCTTGTACTTGTTCGCCTGACGCCACACCGTTTCGGACTGCGGCTGCACGCCGCCGACCGAGTCGTAGACCATGCACGCGCCGTCGAGCACGCGCATCGAGCGCTCGACCTCGATCGTGAAGTCGACGTGCCCGGGGGTGTCGATGATGTTGATGCGGTGTTCCGGATAGTTGCCGGCCATGCCCTTCCAGAAGGCCGTGGTGGCGGCCGACGTGATCGTGATGCCGCGTTCCTGCTCCTGCTCCATCCAGTCCATCGTGGCCGCGCCGTCGTGCACTTCACCGATCTTGTGGCTCACGCCGGTGTAAAACAGGATGCGCTCGGTCGTGGTGGTCTTGCCGGCATCGATGTGAGCGCTGATCCCGATATTGCGATAGCGCTCGATGGGGGTTTTGCGGGGCACGTGAACCTCCTGGTGGTTCGGATCGTAAGCGGGCCGGCAGATATGGCGGCCCGGACTGGAACTAGCGAGATTTAAAGGATAGCGCTTGTCCGTGGCTTTTGCAGATGCGGTCGGCGGCGGCCGAATCAAGGCGAAGGCCGGCGGGCGGCGCAAAAAAAGCCGGTGCGCCACGGGCGACCGGCTTGGTTCGATGCGCGGCGGTGCCGCCGCCGATGTATTACGGGGCCTTGGGCAGCCCGTCGAGCTTCATGCCCGGCTTGATGCCTTTCGCCGCGAACCAGCCCTTGCTCATTTCGAGCGCATAGACGCCGTTGTTGCGCGGGCAGTGGTTGTCGGTCGTCTCGGCCTTCATCTCGTCGATGTCGGTGACCGTGCCGTCGGCGCGGATGAACGCGATGGACAGCGGGATCAGCGTGTTCTTCATCCAGAAGCAGTGCACGGCGTTCTCGTTGAACACGAACAGCATGCCTTCGTTCGGCGCGAGCTGCGAGCGGTACATCAGCCCCTGTTCGCGATCGGCGTCGTTGGCGGCGACGGCCGCGTCGATCACGTACATGCCGGCGCGCAGCTTCACGCGCGGGAACTCGCTCGGCTGCTTCGCGCCGGGCGGCACCTGGGCGTGGACGGTCTGCATGCCGAGCGCGAGCACGGCGAGCGCGGCGGGAAACACGGCGGCGCGCGCAAGGCGGCCGAGCGACGAGCGCAGGGAGAGTCGCACAGCAAGGCTCCTATCGGGAAAACGAGACCCGCATGGTACGCGAAGCGTAGCGGCGGGCACAAAAGGAAAAAGGCAGATCGCCTCGCGGTGATCTGCCTTTCAACGCCGTAAGAACGGCAAGACTGCGTGTTCTTGACTGCGTTATTACAGCAAGCTTGCTTAGTTCGAAGCAGCTGCCGGAGCTTCGGCTTCGCTAGCTGCCTTCTTAGCTGCGTGGTGCTTCTTCTTTGCGTGGTGCTTCTTGGCAGCGTGCTTTGCCGGTGCCGAAGCAGCTGCCGGAGCAGCAGCCGAAGCAGCTTCCGGAGCCGAAGCTTGTGCGAAAGCAGCCGTTGCGAAGAGGCCAGCGACCAGAGCGGCGATCAGTTTGTTCATGTTGTGTTCCTCAGCTTTAGTTAATTAACCAAATGACCCGGCATAGGAGTCATGACGTCTAACGGTGCCATCCACCTTTCGGTTGACAGACGCTTCGAGAAATTTCTCATTGCGCTGCGGGCGCCGAATCGTATTCGAAGAAAACGTCACTTTCGTGACGCAAACGCGTAAATAACGGCTCGGCTGCCAATGCCGGATAGCTCAGGGTGGCATCTGCGTGGTTTAACGCGCGATCTTCGCGGGCGGTTGACGAAACAGATGACGAAAAAATCGACGATCGGCTTTCGGCCCAGCCGAGCCTTCAGTCGGCACGTGCGAAACCGTCCCACGGCGCTCGCGGCGGCAGCTCGATTGTTTCGCCCGGTGCAATGCCGAGCGCGAATATGTCCAGCACGCCGATGCCGACGCGCACGAGACGCAACGTCGGGAAGCCGACCGCGGCCGTCATCCGGCGCACCTGGCGGTTCTTTCCTTCCGTGATCGCGAGTTCGATCCACGTGGTCGGGATCGCGGCGCGGTAGCGGATCGGCGGCGTGCGGGGCCACAGCGCGGCGGGCGGCTCGATGAATTCGGCGCGGCACGGGCGCGTCACATAGTCGCCGAGATCGACGCCGCGCGCGAGCGCCTTCAGGTCGGCCGCGTCCGGCGCGCCGTCGACCTGCGCCCAGTAGCGCTTGACGAGCTTGTGGCGCGGCTCGGCGATGCGCGCCTGCAGTGCGCCGTCGTCGGTGAGCAGCAGCAGCCCTTCGCTGTCGGCGTCGAGCCGGCCGGCCGCGTACACGCCGGGCGTTTTTACCCAGTCGCCGAGCGACGGCCGCGTCTCGTGCGCGGAAAACTGGCAAATCGTGCCGAACGGCTTGTTGAGGGCGATCAAGGTCATGGCGGGGCGGCCCGCGGCCTGTCGTGCGCAAGGCGCGGGCGGCGCGGCGGGCGGTCTATGGCAAATGGCGGAATCTTAATGCATAATACGGAACGGCAAGTCCTCTGTCTTATATAAGACATAAGGGAAGACTTGATACGCAGCGTCGCGCTTCGTGCCGCCGGCCGCGGTTGGGGCGCTAGAATAGCGGCTCGCTGTTGCCGTCACGACGGTGGCAAGGGCCACCCGCCGCGCGCGCAGTTTCGACCAGCATCACCTGCTCAGCCACGTCACTGGAGTCGATCATGCCGTATCAGCACATCAAGGTTCCGGAAGGCGGTGACAAGATCACCGTCAACAAGGACTTCTCGCTCAACGTTTCCGATCAGCCGATCATCCCTTACATCGAAGGCGACGGTACCGGCTTCGACATCACGCCGGTGATGATCAAGGTCGTCGATGCGGCGGTCGCGCATACGTACAAGGGCAAGCGCAAGATCCACTGGATGGAGATCTTCGCCGGCGAGAAGGCGACGAAGGTGTACGGCCCGGACGTATGGCTGCCCGACGAAACGCTGCAGGTGCTGAAGGAATACGTCGTTTCGATCAAGGGGCCGCTCACGACGCCGGTCGGCGGCGGCATCCGCTCGCTGAACGTCGCGCTGCGCCAGGAGCTCGACCTCTACGTGTGCCTGCGCCCGATCCAGTATTTCAAGGGCGTGCCGTCGCCGGTGCGCGAGCCGCAGAAGATCGACATGGTGATCTTCCGCGAGAACTCGGAAGACATCTACGCGGGCATCGAGTGGGCGGCCGGCTCCGAGCAGGCGAAGAAGGTCATCAAGTTCCTGCAGGACGAGATGGGCGTGAAGAAGATCCGCTTCCCGGAAACCTCGGGGATCGGCATCAAGCCCGTGTCGACCGAAGGCACCGAGCGTCTCGTGCGCAAGGCGATCCAGTACGCGATCGACAACGATCGCAAGTCGGTCACGCTGGTGCACAAGGGCAACATCATGAAGTTCACGGAAGGCCTGTTCCGTGACGCCGGTTATGCGCTCGCGCAGAAGGAATTCGGCGGCGAGCTGATCGACGGCGGCCCGTGGATGCGCGTGAAGAACCCGAAGACGGGCGCCGAGATCGTCATCAAGGATTCGATCGCCGACGCGTTCCTGCAGCAGATCCTGCTGCGTCCGGCCGAATACGACGTGATCGCAACGCTGAACCTGAACGGCGACTACGTCTCCGACGCACTGGCCGCGCAGGTCGGCGGGATCGGGATCGCGCCGGGTGCGAACCTGTCGGACTCGGTCGCGATGTTCGAGGCGACCCACGGCACGGCGCCGAAGTACGCGGGCAAGGACTACGTGAACCCGGGTTCCGAGATCCTGTCGGCCGAAATGATGCTGCGCCACCTCGGCTGGACGGAAGCGGCCGACACGATCATCGCCGCGATGGAGAAGTCGATCCTGCAGAAGCGCGTCACGTACGACTTCGCGCGTCTGATGGAAGGTGCGACGCAGGTGTCGTGCTCGGGCTTCGGCGACGTGCTGATCGAGAACATGTAAGCGCCCCTCGCGGGCAGGCCGGCGCATGTCGGCGGCCCCGGCGCCTACTGCCGGCGTCGGGGCGTTTCACGAACGGCAGGTTTGTTGGCAGGACGGTCCGGCATGCGGGCCGCGGCGCCGCGAAGCGGCGTGCATGCCCTGCAAGGTAGAACATGACGGCCCTCGCAACACCACCGCCCGGCTAGCCGGCGCGCTCCTTTCGCGATCCACCCGGTCGCTCCCCCGCCGGTTACCGCCGGCGCTATTCAGCCCCAAATTTTCACGTAGCAACGCATCGACCATGTCCACTTCGCCCAAGATCATCTACACCCTCACCGACGAAGCGCCCGCGCTCGCGACCTACTCGCTGCTGCCGATCGTCAAGGCCTTCACGCACTCGTCGGGCGTCGCCGTCGAAACGCGCGACATCTCGCTCGCCGGCCGCATCATCGCGGCATTCGCCGACGTGCTGCCGCCGGAGCAGAAGGGTTCCGACGATCTGGCCGACCTGGGCCAGCTCACGCTGAAGCCTGAAGCGAACATCATCAAGCTGCCGAACATCAGCGCATCGGTGCCGCAGCTGAAGGCGGCGATCGCCGAACTCCAGGCTCAGGGCTACAAGCTGCCCGCCTATCCGGAAGAGCCGTCGACCGACGAGGAAAAGGCGGTCAAGGCCCGTTACGACAAGATCAAGGGCAGCGCGGTGAACCCGGTGCTGCGCGAAGGCAACTCGGACCGCCGCGCGCCGCTGTCGGTGAAGAACTACGCACGCAAGCATCCGCACAAGATGGGCGCATGGAAGCCCACGTCGAAGTCGCACGTCGCGCACATGACCGACGGCGATTTCTACGGCAGCGAGAAGTCGGCGCTGATCGCCGACGCCGGCAGCGTCAAGATCGAACTCACGACGACCGACGGCGTGAAGAAGGTGCTGAAGGAAAAGACGGCCGTGAAGGCCGGTGAAGTCATCGACGCATCGGTGATGAGCCGCAAGGCGCTGCGCAGCTTCATCGAAGCGCAAATCGCCGACGCGAAGGCGCAGGACGTGCTGTTTTCGGTGCACCTGAAGGCGACCATGATGAAGGTCTCGGACCCGATCATGTTCGGCCACTTCGTGTCGGTGTTCTACGGCGACGTGCTCGCGAAGCACGCCGACGTGCTCGCGCAGGCCGGCTTCAACCCGAACAACGGGATCGGCGACCTGTACGCGCGCCTGAAGGACCTGCCGGCCGATACGCGCGAAGCGATCGAAGCCGACATCAAGGCCGAGTACGCGGTGCGCCCGCGCCTCGCGATGGTCAACTCGGACAAGGGCATCACCAACCTGCACGTGCCGAGCGACGTGATCGTCGACGCGTCGATGCCGGCGATGATCCGCGATTCGGGCGGCATGTGGGGCGTCGACGGCCAGCTGCACGACGCGAAGGCCGTGATTCCGGACCGCTGCTACGCGGGCGTCTATCAGGCGGTGATCGAGGACTGCAAGCAGCATGGCGCGTTCGACCCGGTCACGATGGGCAGCGTGCCGAACGTGGGCCTGATGGCGCAGGCGGCCGAGGAGTACGGTTCGCACGACAAGACGTTCCTGATCCCGGCCGACGGCGTGGTGCGCGTCACCGACGAAGCCGGCAACGTGCTGCTCGAACATGCGGTCGAGTCGGGCGACATCTGGCGCATGTGCCAGACGAAGGACGCACCGGTGCAGGACTGGGTCAAGCTCGCGGTCAACCGCGCGCGCGCGACCGGCGCACCGGCCGTGTTCTGGCTCGACCCGGTGCGCGCGCACGACGCGCAGATCATCGCGAAGGTCGAGCGCTACCTGAAGGATCACGACACGAACGGCCTCGATATCCGCATCATGACGCCGGTCGACGCGACGCGCTTCTCGCTCGAGCGCATCCGTGCGGGCAAGGACACGATCTCGGTGACCGGCAACGTGCTGCGCGACTACCTGACCGACCTGTTCCCGATCATGGAACTCGGCACCAGCGCGAAGATGCTGTCGATCGTGCCGCTGATGGCCGGTGGCGGCATGTTCGAAACGGGTGCGGGCGGTTCGGCGCCGAAGCACGTGCAGCAGTTCGTCGAAGAAGGCTTCCTGCGCTGGGATTCGCTCGGCGAATTCCTTGCGCTGGCTGCATCGCTCGAGCACCTCGGCAACGCGTACCACAACCCGAAGGCGCTGGTGCTCGCGAAGACGCTCGATCGCGCGACCGGCAAGTTCCTCGATGAAAACCGCTCGCCCGCGCGCAAGGTCGGCGGCATCGACAACCGCGGCAGCCACTTCTACCTGTGCATGTACTGGGCGCAGGCGCTGGCGGAGCAGACCGAGGACGCAGCACTGAAGGCGCAATTCGAAGGCGTCGCGAAGTCGCTCGCCGACAACGAAGCGCGCATTCTGGAAGAACTCGGTGCGGCGCAGGGCAAGGCGCAGGCGATCGGCGGCTACTACCGTCCGGACGTCGCGCTGACGAGCCAGGCGATGCGTCCGAGCGCGACGCTGAACGCGATCGTCGACGCAGTCGCCTGACAGCGGCCGCATCGCGGCGACGGCAGCAGCCTGCGCGGCTCGCCGTCGCGCCGAACATGAAAACGCCCCGGTCGCCCGGGGCGTTTTGCGTTGCGGGGCGTTCATTCAGACGTGAACGATTTCCCATTCGGCGATTTCGTGCGGCACTTCGAGCGTGGCCGTGTCGAGGTCGGACAACTGCTCGCAGTCGCCGCGGGAGATGTGGTCGGCTGCGACTTCGGGGCACGAGAACGCGCCGAGCCGAGCGTTGCCGAAGCTGGCTTCCCAGCCGCCGTTGCCGGGCAGGATATAGAACGACCCGAGCGCCGAACCAAAGCGAAATCCCTTCATTTCCGTTCTCCCTATCTGATTGCAAGCGATTCTGTTGAGACGTCTGCCGGTTGGTCCGACTGTGGCCCGACGGGTGGTCCGTGTCGGGTGCCGTGTCGAACGTCGCGGCGAAGCGTCAGTGCATGGAACAAAGTCTACGTCTGCGGCCGCGTCCGATGGTGCGCGTAGAGTGCTTTTTCGAGAGAAAAATATTGCTTTATAAACATTGGCTTACGTCGTGTGTTTTGTATTGCGGAACGATTTTTGGCATCGCGAAACAGCGAATTTGTGCCCTGCACCACGAATTTTTATAACGCAAGGCGTTGTTCCGCATCGTGAAAAATTGGCGGATTTTCGACAGGGCGCGCCTGTCGCGCGGGTTAGGCCGGTAGATACAACCGGCGAACGCTGTGTCGATTGCGCATAGCGTGTGGTGTGGCCGGGCTCGTTGGAGCGGGGTCTGGAGCGCGTCGGGGCGTCGGGAATCGCGCGCAGGCGCCGCTCGAGGCAGGCGAGTCATGCGAGCCCCCGAGCGCTGCGGCGTATTGACGCGGGCAGGCCCTTGGCGGCCCGCGCTGCGCCGTCGCCCGAGGCTGCGGTTATGATGGCGCGGCCATCCGGTTTCTCGTCGCGGCGGGTCCATTACGCACCGGCGGCACCGGCGGCACCGGTGTCGCGGCGGCCGCGCGATACAGCACCCATAACGAGGAACGATTGATGATACGGAGAACCTTCCTGTCGCACGCGATCGGTGTCGCAGCCGCATCGCTGTTTGCACGCAGCGCGTGGGCGCAGCATGCCGCTCATGCGGGCATGGCCGGTATGGAACCGATGGACGACATGCCCGGCATGGCGGGGATGGCGGATCACGCGCAGCACGCGAAGCCGGCACCGGCCGCGCTCGCGGCCGCCGACGCGCTGCCGGCCGGCGCGCCGCTCGCACCGCTGCGCACGCTCGCGAACGAAAGCGGCGAAGCCGGCACGTTCCGCGCGACGCTGGTCGCGCAGCCGGTCGCGCGTCCGATGTTGCAACATACGCATCCGACGACCTTCTGGCAGTTCGGCGCGGGCACTGCCGGGCCGGTGGTCGGCCCGCTGATCGACGTGCACGAGGGCGACACCGTCGAAATCCGCTTCGTGAACAAGCTGCCGCAGCCGTCGACGATCCACTGGCACGGCCTGCCGGTGCCGCCCGAGCAGGACGGCAACCCGTCGGATCCGGTCGCGCCGGGCGCGTCGCGGGTCTATCGCTTCACGCTGCCGAAGGGCAGTGCGGGCACGTACTGGTATCACCCGCATCCGCACATGATGACGGCCGAGCAGGCGTTTCGCGGGCTGGCCGGTCCGTTCATCGTGCGTGCGGCCGACGATCCGCTCGCCGGCTGGCCCGAGCGCCACCTGTTCGTGTCGGATCTGAAGCTCGCGAGCGACGGCTCGATTCCGCCGAACGACATGATGGACTGGATGAACGGCCGCGAAGGCCAGTTCGCGCTGGTCAACGGCGCGCGCCGGCCGCGCATCGACGTCGCGGGCGACGAGCGCTGGCGGGTCTGGAACGCCTGCAGCGCGCGCTACGTGTGCGTCGCGTTCGACGACGGACGCGCATTCGAGCATGTCGGCACCGACGGCGGGCTGTTCGAAACGCCGCGTCGCGTGACGTCGCTGCTGCTGGCTCCGGGCGAGCGCGCGGAACTGCTGGTGCGGGCCGGCGATCGCGCGTCACGCGCCGTGCTGCAGGCGGCCGAATACGATCGCCGCAAGATGGCGATGTCGCACGACGGCGGCCGCGGCAGCCTGCCGCCCGATCCGGCGCTGCCGCTGGCCGACGTCACGTTCGCGCCGGCCGCCGCGCGGGCGCTGCCGGCCACGTTGCGCGCCGTGCCCGCGCCGGGCGAGCCGGTGGCGGACAAGGACGTCGCGCTCGGCGAGGCGATGGACATGAACGCGATGATGAGCGGCCCGGCGCACGGCCGGCCGGCCGGGATGCGCTTCATGATCAACGGCGCGACCTACGCGCCGCACCGGGCGACGCTGACGAGCCGGCGCGGCGAACTCGAGCGCTGGACGATCCGCAACACCACCGACATGGATCATCCGTTCCACTTGCACGGCACGCAGTTTCAGGTGACCGAACGTGCATCCGGCGGCACGCGCACGGCCGAGCCGTTCCGTGCCTGGCGCGATACGGTGAACGTGCGCAGCGGCGAAACCGTCACGCTACTGGTGAAGCAGGACATGCCCGGCGAGCGCATGTTTCACTGCCATATTCTGGAGCACGAGGACCTGGGCATGATGGGCACGCTGAAAGTCGTGTAACGGCGAATCATTTTGTTTCACGCGTATGAACGCATTCGATTTGCGTGTACGCGTGGACAATGCGCGTTCAATTATTGGGATTGAACGAAAAGGCCGGCCAATCGAATTAACGATTGGCCGGCCTGAAAAAAAGAAACCCGGCGCAATGCCGGGTTTCTTCGTCCGATATCCGGTGCCCTTACGCGGCCTGGATGTTCGACGCTTGCTTGCCCTTCGGCCCTTGAACGACCTCGAAGCTTACCTTCTGGCCTTCCTTCAGGGTCTTGAAGCCCTGCATGTTGATGGCCGAGAAGTGCGCAAACAGATCTTCACCGCCCTCGTCGGGAGTGATGAAACCGAAGCCCTTCGCGTCGTTGAACCACTTAACGATACCAGTTGCCATTTCCTACTTCCCCTGTCACACAGTCGCTGCTACTTACCACGAGCACGCTCGAAAAGCTAAACGACCGTAAATACAGCCGTTCCCCCCTCACAAGCTCACCTTCGGCCCTTTTCATTTCGCCAGCCGGCGAATGAAAAAAGGTGCCAGCTTGATTGTTGGCGCTCTTTATTTGAGTGTCAAGCGGAATTTTTAGACGTTTGGAGGGACGTTGTAAAGAACCCATTTTCAGGGTTTTTCCGGCTTTGCTTCGCAGCATGCCGCCGAGCGCGCGCACTTGAAAAGTCGCATAATCGGTTCATATACCAGGCTCGAGTGACACGCGATCGAGTCGTCCCGGCTTGTGGGATACTGGATGCGGATGCGACGGTCCGGTGCGGTTTCCTCCTGACGGTTCGTGTTCCGCGCCACGCGTGAAAGCCGGCACCGCAGCCGGCTTTCGTATGGCACGAAGACGATCGCGCGTCGTCGGGAACCACGAAGGGCGCCGGCCTGTCGGTCGGGTAATGGCAGGATTGCGGGCCTGTCCGAGTTGTTTAGAATGGGTGTATGGCGATTATCCCGGACAAGCAGGACAGCACCGTCCTGGAACGCAAGCAGCAGAAGCTCAAGCCGCCTTCGATGTACAAGGTGGTGCTGCTCAACGACGACTTCACGCCAATGGAGTTCGTCGTCATGGTCGTCCAGGAGTATTTCAAGAAGGATCGCGAGACGGCCACGCAGATCATGCTGAAGGTCCATCGCGAAGGGCGAGGGGTATGTGGGGTCTATACGCGGGACATCGCGTCGACCAAGGTTGAGCAAGTCGTTACCCATGCGCGGCAGGCCGGGCATCCGCTGCAGTGCGTGATGGAGGAAGCATGATTGCCCAGGAATTGGAAGTCAGCCTGCACATGGCGTTCATGGAAGCACGTCAGGCGCGCCATGAATTCATTACGGTAGAGCACCTGTTGCTGGCCCTGCTGGATAATCCGACGGCAGCCGAGGTGTTGCGCGCGTGTGCGGCCAATATCGAGGACTTGCGTCAGAACCTGCGCAATTTCATCCACGACAACACGCCGACCGTGCCGGGCACCGACGATGTCGATACCCAGCCGACGCTCGGTTTCCAGCGCGTGATCCAGCGCGCGATCATGCACGTCCAGTCGACGTCGAACGGCAAGAAGGAGGTCACCGGCGCGAACGTGCTGGTCGCGATCTTCGGCGAGAAGGATTCGCATGCCGTCTATTACCTGCAGCAGCAGGGCGTGACGCGTCTCGACGTGGTGAACTTCATTTCGCACGGCATCGCGAAGACGAACGGCGGCGAAGCCGCGAAGTCGACCGACGGCAATGCGGAAAGCGAAGACGCGAACGCGCAGAAGGAAACCCCGCTCGCCCAGTTCACGCAGAACCTGAACCAGATGGCGAAGGACGGCCGCATCGATCCGCTGATCGGCCGCGAGCCGGAGGTCGAGCGTGTGGTGCAGGTGCTGTGCCGTCGCCGCAAGAACAATCCGCTGCTCGTCGGCGAAGCCGGCGTCGGCAAGACGGCGATCGCCGAAGGGCTCGCCTATCGCATCACGCGCGGCGAGGTGCCGGACATTCTCGCGAACGCGCAGGTGTATTCGCTCGACATGGGCGCGCTGCTCGCGGGCACCAAGTATCGCGGCGACTTCGAACAGCGTCTGAAGACGGTGCTCAAGGAGCTCAAGGAGCGTCCGCACGCGATCCTGTTCATCGACGAGATCCACACGCTGATCGGCGCGGGCGCCGCGTCGGGCGGCACGCTCGACGCGTCGAACCTGCTGAAGCCCGCGCTGTCGTCGGGCACGCTCAAGTGCATCGGCGCGACCACCTTCACCGAATATCGCGGCATCTTCGAGAAGGATGCGGCGCTGTCGCGGCGCTTCCAGAAGGTCGACGTGTCGGAGCCGACCGTCGAGCAGACGGTCGCGATCCTGCGCGGGCTGAAGTCGCGCTTCGAGGAGCATCACGGCGTCAAGTATTCGTCGGGTGCGCTGTCGGCCGCGGCCGAACTGTCGGCGCGCTTCATCACCGACCGCCATCTGCCCGACAAGGCGATCGACGTGATCGACGAAGCGGGCGCCGCGCAACGCATCCTGCCGAAGTCGAAGCAGAAGAAGACGATCGGCAAGAGCGAGATCGAGGAAATCATCTCGAAGATCGCGCGCGTGCCGGCCCAGAGCGTGTCGCAGGACGACCGCAGCAAGCTGCAGACGCTCGATCGCGACCTGAAGAGCGTCGTGTTCGGCCAGGATCCGGCGATCGACGCGCTCGCGGCGTCGATCAAGATGGCGCGCGCGGGCCTCGGCAAGATGGACAAGCCGATCGGCGCGTTCCTGTTCTCCGGCCCGACCGGCGTCGGCAAGACCGAAGTGGCGCGCCAGCTCGCGTTTACGCTCGGCATCGAGCTGATCCGCTTCGACATGTCGGAATACATGGAGCGTCATGCGGTGAGCCGTCTGATCGGCGCGCCGCCGGGCTACGTCGGGTTCGACCAGGGCGGGCTGCTGACCGAAGCCGTCACGAAGAAGCCGCATTGCGTGCTGCTGCTCGACGAAATCGAGAAGGCGCATCCGGACATCTTCAACGTGCTGCTGCAGGTGATGGACCACGGCACGCTGACGGACAACAACGGCCGCAAGGCGGATTTCCGCAACGTCATCATCATCATGACGACGAACGCGGGCGCCGAGTCGATGCAGAAGGCGACCATCGGCTTCACGACGCGGCGCGAGACGGGCGACGAGATGAACGACATCAAGCGCCTGTTCACGCCGGAGTTCCGCAACCGTCTGGACGCGATCATCAGCTTCCGCTCGCTCGATGAGGAAATCATCATGCGCGTGGTCGACAAGTTCCTGATCCAGCTCGAGGAGCAGCTGCACGAGAAGAAGGTCGATGCGCTGTTCACCGACGCGCTGCGCAAGCATCTGGCCAAGCACGGGTTCGACCCGCTGATGGGCGCGCGGCCGATGCAGCGGCTGATCCAGGACACGATCCGTCGTGCGCTGGCGGACGAGCTGCTGTTCGGCAAGCTGGTGGCGGGCGGTCACGTGACGGTCGACGTCGACGAGAACGACAAGGTGCAGTTGTCGTTCGACAAGCTGGCGAATCCGCCGCACAAGCCGAACGAAGAGACGGTCGAAGTCGAGTAAGCGATAATTGGCAGTTCATGCGAACGGCGCGGGAAGTTCTCCGCGCCGTTTCGTTTTATCCGGCGCCAGCGGCGCCACGGCGGTGCAGGGGAGTGGTAACGCAGTGACACGACAACAACGATCGTTCGACAACATCGTCGCGCGCGAACAAGGGTTGCGCCACGCGCTCACATCGGGGCAGATGGCGATGATCGCGATCGGCGGCGCGATCGGCACGGGGCTGTTCCTCGGCAGCGGGTTCGCGATCGGACTCGCAGGCCCGAGCGTGCTGGTTTCGTATGCGATCGGCGCGCTGATCGCGCTGCTGCTGATGGGCGCGCTCGCCGAAATGACGGTCGCGCATCCGACGGCCGGCTCGTTCGGCGCCTATGCGGAGCACTACGTCGGCCCGCTCGCGGGCTTTCTGGTGCGCTACGCGTACTGGTTCGCCGTGGTGTTCGCGATCGGCACCGAGATCAGCGCGATCGCCGTGTTCATGAAGTACTGGTTTCCCGCCGTGCCCGGCTGGTACTGGGTGATCGGCTTCTCCGCGCTGCTGATCGCCGTGAACCTCGCGAGCGTCACGTTGTACGGGTCGGTCGAATACGCGTTCTCGCTGCTGAAGATCGCGGCGATCATCGTGTTCATCGTGCTCGGCGCCTATCTGGTGTGGTCGGCGCCGCCGGCGTCCGGCATCGGCTTCGCGAACTACACCGGCCACGGCGGCTTCATGCCGAAAGGGCCGTGGGGCACCTGGGTCGCGGTGATCGTCGCGATCTTCAGCTACATGAGCATCGAGGCGGTCGCGATCGCGGCCGGCGAGGCGCGCGATCCGCAGCATGCGGTCACGCGCGCGTTCCGCTCGACGGTATTCCGGCTCGTGCTGTTCTATCTGCTGACGCTGGCGCTGATGCTCGCGATCGTGCCGTGGACGCAGGCCGGCACCGACGAAAGCCCGTTCGTGAAGGTGATGGCCGCGACGCACGTGCCTTACGCGGCCGGCGTGATCAACTTCGTGCTGTTGATCGCGGCGCTGTCGGCGATGAACAGCCAGCTCTACGTGACGACGCGGATGATGTTCAGCCTGTCGCGCGCGCGGCTCGCGCCGGCGGTGTTCGGGCGGGTGGGCGACAACGGCGTGCCGCGTGCGGCGCTGTGGATCTCGACCAGCGGCGTCGCGGTCGCGGCCGTGCTGGTCGCGCTTTCGCCCGGCACCGCGTTCACCGTGATGATGGCGATCGCGATGTTCGGCGCGCTGTTCACGTGGCTGATGATCTTCGTCACGCACCTGCGCTTTCGTGCGCGCTACCGCGGCCCGGCGCTCGCGTTCCGCATGTGGGCGCATCCGTTCGGCAGCCTGCTCGGTGCGGCGCTCGTCGGCGCGATCCTGCTCACGACCGCGTTCACGCACGCATTCCGGATGACGATGGTGGTCGGCGTCGTGTTCGTCGTGCTGCTGACGCTCGCGTACGCGCTGCATTACCGGCACCAGCACGCGCGGTGATGCATGGCGGCACGCGGCCGGGCGCGCCGGCGAGCCGCTAAGCTTGCGTTAAGCCGGCGGCGCGTACAGTCGAACCCGTTCGCGATTCAGGGCCGCCTGGCGGCCCATCGCCATTCGCAAAGGGGTTCGGATGAAGAAGCTTCCTGAAATCACGCTCGCGTTCTGGATCATGAAGATCTGCGCGACGACGCTCGGCGAAACGGGCGGCGACCTGCTGTCGATGACCCTCGACGTCGGCTACGCGGCAAGCTCGCTGCTGCTGCTCGGTTTCTTTCTCGTCACGCTCGGCGCGCAGCTGCGGGCCACGCACTATCGCCCGGCGCTCTACTGGGCCGTGATCGTCGCCACCAGCACGGCCGGCACGACGATGTCCGACTTCATGGACCGCACGCTCGGCCTCGGCTACGCAGCCGGCTCGTCGATTCTCGTCGCGATCCTGCTGGCGACTTTCGCGGTGTGGCGGCTCAGCGGCGAATCGCTTTCGGTGGACCTGATCCGCACGCGTCGCGTCGAGCTGCTGTACTGGGT
The DNA here is from genome assembly GCF_000959445.1 of Burkholderia vietnamiensis LMG 10929. Lineage (NCBI taxonomy): Bacteria > Pseudomonadati > Pseudomonadota > Betaproteobacteria > Burkholderiales > Burkholderiaceae > Burkholderia > Burkholderia vietnamiensis. The sequence goes on from NZ_CP009631.1 coordinate 1,493,501, forward strand.
GGCGATCCTGTTCTCGAACACGCTCGGCACCGCGCTCGGCGACTTTCTCGCGGACAGTTCGGGCCTCGGTTTCGGCGGCGGCGCATTGCTGATCGGCAGCCTGCTCGCGGCGATCGTGCTCGCGCGCTATCTCACCCGCGTCTCCGGCGTGCTGTTGTTCTGGGCGGCGTTCGTGCTCACGCGTCCGTTCGGCGCGACGCTCGGGGACTGGCTCACGAAACCGGCCGCCAAGGGCGGCCTGGCACTCGGCACGGTCGGCTCGTCTGCCGTATTGCTCGGCGTGCTGGTCGCGATGGTGATCTACGCGAGCATCGCGCAGGCGCGGCGCCGCGAGCGGACACCCGTGCGCATCGCGCAAACGGCCGGCCGCTGAGCGGCACCCGGAAAAGCAAAAGGGCCCGCGCGGCCCCTTTTCGATGCGGCGCGGCTCAGTGCCGGCCGGTGCTGCCGAAGCCGCCTTCGCCGCGCTCGCTTTGCGCGAAGTCGTCGACGATGTTGAACTGCGCCTGCACGACCGGCACGATCACCAGTTGCGCGAGCCGTTCGAACGGGTTCAGCACGAACTCGCTCTGGCCGCGGTTCCACGTCGACACCATCAGCTGGCCCTGGTAGTCGGAATCGATCAGGCCGACGAGGTTGCCGAGCACGATCCCGTGCTTGTGACCGAGGCCCGAGCGCGGCAGGATCAGCGCCGCATAGCCGGGGTCCGCCAGATGGATCGCGAGGCCGGTCGGCACCAGCGTGGTTTCGCCCGGTTGCAGCGTGACGGGCGCGTCGAGGCACGCGCGCAGGTCGAGGCCTGCGCTGCCGGTGGTTGCATAGGCGGGCAGGTAGTCGCGCATGCGCGCGTCGAGAATCTTCAGATCGAGTTTCATGCGGTGGTCGAGTCGTTCGGTAGGGCGCGGCGGCGCGAGCCGCCGCGCGGGAGATCAGATCAGCCGGTTGTCGGGCAGGCGCCGCGCGATTTCGGCGACGAGCACGTGGGCGAGTTCGTCCTTCGGCGCGCGCGGCAGCGGCGTGAGGCCGGCCGCCTCGAACAGCACCACTTCGTTGTCGTCGCGGCCGAACGTCAGCGGGCCGAGGTTGCCGATCAGCAGCGGCACGTTCTTGCGCTTGCGCTTTTCGTCGCCGTGCACGTCGAGGTCGCCGCTTTCGGCCGCGAAGCCGACGCAGTACGGCGGATCGGGCAGCGCGGCGACCGACGCGAGGATGTCGGGGTTCTCGACGAACGTGAGCGCCGGCATCTTGCGATCGGCGGTCTTCTTCATCTTGTGCTCGGCCGGCTGCTCGACGCGCCAGTCGGCGACCGCGGCCACCGCGATGAAGATGTCCGCGTCCGATACCGCATGCATGACCGCGTCGTACATCTGCTGCGCGGTCTGCACGTCCTGCCGGTACACGCCCCACGGCGTGTCGAGCGCGACCGGCCCGGCCACCAGATGCACGTCCGCGCCGGCCTGCTGCGCGGCGCGCGCGAGCGCGAAGCCCATCTTGCCGCTCGAGCGGTTCGTGAGGCCGCGCACCGGATCGAGCGGCTCGAACGTCGGGCCGGCCGTGATCAGCACGCGGCGGTGCGCGAGCAGCTTCGGCGCAAAGTGCGCGACGATCGCTTCGTAGATCGCCTCGGGCTCGAGCATGCGGCCGTCGCCGACCTCGCCGCACGCCTGCGCGCCCGAATCGGGGCCGAGCACCGACACGCCGTCGGCCCGCAGCTGCGCCGCATTGCGCTGGGTGGCCGGGTTCTGCCACATCTGCCGGTTCATCGCCGGCACGACGAGCAGCGGGCAGTCGCGCGCGACGCACAGCGTCGACAGCAGGTCGTCGGCGAACCCGTGCGCGAGCTTCGCGAGGAAGTCGGTGGAGGCCGGCGCGATCACGATCGCATCGGCTTCGCGCGACAGGTCGATGTGCGCCATGTTGTTGTCGACGCGGGCGTCCCACTGGCTCGTGTAGACGGGCCGGCCGGACAGCGCCTGCATCGTGACGGGCGTGATGAATTGCGCGGCGGCTTCGGTCATCACGACCTGGACGGTCGCGCCGGCCTTCGTCAGCAGCCGTGTGAGCTCGGCGATCTTGTAGCAGGCGATGCCGCCCGTGAGGCCGAGGACGAGGTGTTTTCCTGCGAGTTCTGCGTGTGCCAACTCGGGTCTCCAAGGATCAAACGGAACGGCCGGCGTGAAGCCGGCCGTCGACACGGAGTATGCGCGCTCAGCGCGTGCCGCGCACGCGACGCAGTTCGTCGTAGATCAGCAGCACCGCGCCGACCGTGATCGCGGAATCGGCGAGGTTGAACGCCGGGAAATGCCAGCCGCCGAGATGGAAATCGAGAAAGTCGATCACGTGGCCGTACAGCAGCCGGTCGATCACGTTGCCGAGCGCGCCGCCGAGGATCAGCGCGAGCGACAGGCTGAACAGCCGCTGCTGGCCGTGCCGGCGCAACAGGTAGCAGATCACCAGCGTCGCGCCGATGCCGAGCGCGGTGAACGCCCAGCGCTGCCAGCCGCTCGCGGTCGACAGGAAGCCGAACGCGGCGCCGCGGTTGTACACCAGCACGAGATTGAAGAACGACGTCAGCGCATGCTGCGCGCCGTACGCGAACGTTTTCAGGATCGCGATCTTCGACAGCTGGTCGAACAGGATCACGATCAGCGAAATGCCGAGCCAGGGCGCGAGCGCGCCGCTGGCCGGTTTCGACAGGGTTTTCGCCATGGTTACGCAGCGCTCCGGATTTCGCCGTTTTCAAACAGGTTCGAGAAGCAGCGGCCGCACAGCGTCGGATGCTCGGCGTGCGCGCCCACGTCTTCACGGTAGTGCCAGCAGCGTTCGCACTTCTGGTACTTCGACGCCGCGACGTCGACGCTTTCGTGCGCTTCGTCGTCGACCTTCACGACGCTTGCCGCCGACGTGATCAGCACGAACTTCAGATCGTCGCCGAGGCTCGTGAGCGCGTCGTAGCGCGCGCCGCTCGCGTGCACGGCCACTTCGGCCTGCAGCGACGAGCCGATGCGGTTGGCGGTGCGGGCTTCCTCGAGCGCCTTCGTCACGTTGCCGCGCACGTCGCGCAGCAGCGCCCATTTCTCGATCAGCGCGGCCGCGCCGGCGACTTCCGGATACGCGTAGTACGTCTCCGTGAACACGGTGTCGCTCGCCGGCTGGAACACCTTCCATGCCTCTTCCGCGGTGAACGACAGGAACGGCGCGAGCACGCGCAGCAGCCCCTGCGTCAGATGGTAGAGCGCCGTCTGCGCGGAGCGGCGCGCGCGCGAATCGGCCGCGCTCGTGTACAGCCGGTCCTTCAGCACGTCGAGGTAGAAGCCGCCGAGATCTTCCGAGCAGTACGTCTGCAGCTTCGCGACGACCGGATGGAACTCGTATTTCTCGTAGTGGCCGAGCAGCTCCGTCTGCAGTTGCGCGGAGAACGCGACCGCATAACGGTCGATCTCGAGCCATTCGTCGACCGGCACCGCGTGCTGCGCGAAGTCGAAGTCCGACAGGTTCGCGAGCAGGAAGCGCAGCGTGTTGCGGATGCGGCGGTAGCCTTCCGTCACGCGCTTGAGGATCTCTTCGGAGATCGCCAGTTCGCCCGAATAGTCGGTCGACGCGATCCACAGCCGGATGATTTCCGCGCCGAGGCGGTTCGCGACTTCATGCGGATCGATGCCGTTGCCGAGCGACTTGCTCATCTTGCGGCCTTCGCCGTCGACCGTGAAGCCGTGCGTGAGCAGCCCCTTGTACGGCGCGCGGCCGTCGATCATCGACGCGGTCAGCAGCGACGAGTGGAACCAGCCGCGATGCTGGTCCGAGCCTTCGAGGTAGAGGTCGGCCGGGAACTGCAGCTGATCCTTGTGCGACCCGCGCAGCACGTGCCAGTGCGTCGTGCCCGAGTCGAACCACACGTCGAGCGTGTCGCGGTTCTTCTCGTAGAGGTTCGCGTCGTCGCCGATCAGCTCGCGCGGGTCGAGCGACTGCCACGCCTCGATGCCCGACTGCTCGACGCGCTTCGCGACTTCCTCGAGCAGCTCGAGCGTGCGCGGATGCAGCTCGCCGGTTTCCTTGTGCACGAAGAACGCCATCGGCACGCCCCATTGGCGCTGGCGCGACAGCGTCCAGTCGGGACGGTTCGCGATCATGCTGAACAGCCGCTGCTTGCCCCACGACGGGTAGAACGCGGTCGCGTCGATGCCTTCGAGCGCCGTTTCGCGCAGCGTCTTGCCGCCGGCGTGCGGCGTCACGTCCATGCCGGCGAACCACTGCGACGTCGCGCGGTAGATGATCGGCGTCTTGTGGCGCCAGCAGTGCATGTAGCTGTGCGTGTACTTCTCGCTGCGCAGCAGCGAGCCGGCCGCGCGCAGCGCCTCGACGACCTTCGGGTTTGCATCCCAGATCGACAGGCCGCCGAACAGCGGCAGCGATTCGATGTAGCGGCCGTCGCCCATCACCGGGTTGATGATGTCGGAGTCGGTCATCCCGTGCGACTTGCACGAGACGAAGTCTTCGATGCCGTACGCGGGCGACGAATGGACCACGCCGGTACCGGTGTCGGTCGTCACGTAGTCGCCGAGGTAGACGGGCGCGGTGCGCTTGTAGCCGGGGTGGGCCGAGGCGAGCGGATGGTGGAAGCGCAGGTTCGCGAGCTTCACGCCCGGCGCGGTCGCGACGATGCGGCCGGTCAGCTTGAAGTCGGCCATGCAGGCTTCGACGCGCTCCTCGGCGATGATCAGCAGCCCGCGCTCGGTGTCGACCAGCGCATAGACGATCTCGGGATGGAGGTTCAGCGCCTGGTTCGCCGGGATCGTCCACGGCGTGGTGGTCCAGATCACGATGCCGCCGTCGGCGCGCGGCAGCGCCGGCAGGCCGAACGCCTGTGCGGTCTTTTCCGGCTCCGCGAACGCGAACATCACGTCGATCGTCGGGTCGGTGCGGTCCTTGTACTCGACTTCCGCCTCGGCGAGCGCCGAGCCGCAGTCGAAGCACCAGTTCACCGGCTTGAGCCCGCGGTACACGTAGCCCTTCTCGATGATCTTGCCGAGCGCGCGGATCTCTTCCGCCTCGTTCACGAAGTTCATCGTCTTGTACGGATTGGCCCAGTCGCCGAGCACGCCGAGGCGCTTGAAGCCGACCTTCTGCTTCTCGATCTGCTCGGTCGCGTACGCGCGCGCCTTGCTCATCACTTCGGCGGCCGGCAGCGACTTGCCGAACTGCTTTTCGATCTGGATCTCGATCGGCATCCCGTGGCAATCCCAGCCGGGCACGTACGGCGCGTCGAAGCCGGCCATGTTGCGCGACTTCACGACGATGTCCTTCAGGATCTTGTTGACCGCGTGACCGAGGTGGATGTCGCCGTTCGCATACGGCGGGCCGTCGTGCAGGATGAACTTCGGCCGGCCCTTGCTGGCCGCGCGGATTTTCTCGTAGATGCCGCGCTCTTCCCACTCCTTCACCCACTGCGGCTCGCGCTTGGGCAGATCGCCGCGCATCGGGAACGGCGTGTCGAGCAGGTTGACCGGATACTTGGCCTGCGGTTTCGAATCGGCTTTCTTGTTGCTCATGGTGGGATCGCTATCTAAATCGGGGGACGCTCGAGCGTCGTGAATCGGGGATGCGCGCGGTTCGGCGGCGCGAGGGTGCGGCGCGCGGCGCCGCCGTCCGGATCAGCTAATTCGGTCGGTCGCCGACGTCGAGAAGCCGGTCGCGCGGCTGCCCGGTGCGCGTGCGCGCTCCACGAAATACGCGCGCGCGTTCGCGACGTCGAGCGCGATCGCGCGCGACAGCGCCTCGAGATCGTCGTATTTGGCCTCGTCGCGCAGCTTCTTCAGGAATTCGACGCGGATCAGCTTGCCGTACGCGTCGCCATGCCAGTCGAGCAGGTGGACTTCGAGCAGCACGCGGCCGGAATCGTCGACGGTCGGGCGCACGCCGAGGCTCGCGACGCCCGGCAGCGGCGCCGGCCCGAGGCCGTGCACCTGCACGACGAAGATGCCGGCGAGCGCCGGCCGCTTGTGCGCGATCGGCAGGTTCAGCGTCGGGAAGCCGAGGTCGCGGCCGAGCTTCAGCCCGTGCGCGACGTGGCCGCTGATGGCGTAGCCGTGGCCGAGCGCCTGCGCGGCCGCGTCGAGATCGCCGGCGGCGAGCGCCGCGCGCACGCCGGAGCTCGAAATGCGCGTGCCGTCGCTGCCGGCCACCGTGTCCATCTGCTCGACCTCGAAGCCGTGCAGCTCGCCGGCGGCCTTCAGCGTGTCGAAGGTGCCCGCGCGCTTCGCGCCGTAGCAGAAATCGTCGCCGACCATCATCCAGCGCGTGTGCAGGCCGCCGACCAGCGTGCGTTCGACGAACGCCTGCGGCGACTGGCTCGCGAACGTGTGGTTGAAGTGCTCGACGACGACGCGATCGACGCCGTGCTCGCGCAGCGCCTCGAGCTTGTCGCGCAGCATCGCGATGCGCGGCGGCGCGCCGGCCGGGTTGAAGAACTCGCGCGGATGCGGCTCGAAGGTCATCACGCACACGGGCAGCCCACGCGCGTCCGCTGCCGCGCGCACGCGCGCGAGCAAGGCCTGGTGGCCGCGATGGACACCGTCGAAGTTGCCGATCGTCAGCGCGCAGGGCGCGCGGCTCTCGGCGTTGGGCAGGCCGCGGAAGACTTTCACGATAGCGGATGCAGCGTCGGGGAATGAGCGGTGGAATGCCGCAAAGCAGAAGATTATAAACGTTCGGGCGGCCTGGCGGCCGAGAAGGCAGGAAACGCGGGGGCGAATGGTAAAATTCGCGGATGAAAAAACTCGTGATCCTGATTTCCGGTCGCGGCAGCAACATGGAGGCCATCGTCCGCGCGTGCGCGCAGGAACGCTGGCCGGCCCAGGTCGCCGCCGTGATCGCCAACCGGCCCGACGCGGCCGGCCTGGCTTTTGCCGCGTCGCACGGCGTGGCGACCGCGGTGGTCGACCATCGCGCCTTCGACGGCCGCGACAGCTTCGACGCGGCGCTGGCCGCCGAAATCGACCGCTTCGCGCCCGATCTCGTCGTGCTGGCCGGCTTCATGCGCATTCTCACCCCCGATTTCGTCAGACGATATGAGGGCCGGCTGCTGAACATCCATCCGTCGCTCCTGCCGAGCTTCAAGGGCGTGCACACGCATCAGCAGGCGCTGGACGCCGGCGTCGCGCTGCACGGCGTGACCGTGCATTTCGTCAGCCCCGAACTCGACAGCGGCGCGATCGTCGCGCAGGGCGCGGTGCCCGTGCTGGCCGGCGACGACGCCGCGGCGCTCGCGCAGCGCGTGCTGGCGGTCGAGCACGTGCTGTATCCGCGTGCGGTGCGCTGGTTCGTCGAAGGCAGCCTGCGCCTCGAGAACGGCCGGGCAGTGGTGGCGCCGCAAGAGGCGCGCTGGATTTTCGCGGATCAACCGCATACCGAAACGAGCGAGGGCGTATGAAGCTGCACGGATTTCTGATTGGCCAGACCGAGACCTTGCTGGCGGAGGTGCTCAAGTTCGCCGGCCCGGCCGACGCGACCACGAGCCGGTTCTTCCGCGCGCACCCGAAGCTCGGCCATGCCGAGCGCGGCGTGATCGCCGAGGCGGTGTTCGCGGTGCTGCGCCGCAAGATGGAGTTTTCGCACCTCGCCGAAAGCGGCACGGGCAGCCCCGCGCGGCGCCTGACGCTGCTGGGCCTGATGCAGACGCTCGGCCGCAACGCGCTGAAGCCGTTCGTGTCGGACAACGAGGCCGCGTGGCTCGAGCACGTGTCGAAGATCGACCCGGCGAGCCTGCCGGTGCGCGTGCGCACGAACCTGCCGGACTGGATCTACCAGGCGCTGTCGGCGCGTTTCGATGCCGACGAGCTCGCGCAGCTCGCCGCCGCGCTGAACTACCCGGCGCCGCTCGACCTGCGCGCCAACGTGCAGAAGGCGACGCGCGACCAGGTGATCGACGCGCTGCGCGCGAACGGTATCGAGGCGGGCGCGACGCCGTTCGCGCCGAACGGCGTGCGCGTGGTCGGCAAGCCGGCGCTCACGCGCCTGAAGCTGTTCGAGGAAGGCCAGATCGAAGTGCAGGACGAGGGCAGCCAGCTGCTGTGCTCGCTGGTCGCGCCGCGTCGCGGCGAGATGGTCGTCGATTTCTGCGCGGGCGCCGGCGGAAAGACGCTCGCGCTCGGCGCGATGATGCGTTCGACCGGGCGCCTGTACGCGTTCGACGTGTCGGAAAAGCGTCTCGCGAAGCTCAAGCCGCGCCTCGCGCGCAGCGGGCTGTCGAACGTGAACCCGGTGTTGATCGACAGCGAGCACGATGCGAAGATCAAGCGGCTCGCCGGCAAGATCGACCGCGTGCTGGTCGACGCGCCGTGCAGCGGGCTCGGCACGCTGCGCCGTAATCCCGACCTGAAGTGGCGTCAGACGCGCACGTCGATCGACGAGCTCGCGCCGAAGCAGGCGTCGATCCTCGCGAGCGCCGCGCGGCTCGTGAAGAAGGGCGGCCGGCTCGTGTACGCGACCTGCAGCGTGCTGGACGCGGAGAACGAGGCGATCGTCGAGCAGTTCCTGGCCGATCACCCCGACTTCGTGCTCGTGCCCGCGCAGAAGGTGCTGGCCGACCAGCGCATCGAGCTCGATACCGGCGACTACCTGTCGCTGTGGCCGCATCGCCACGCGACCGACGGCTTCTTCGCCGCGGTGCTCGAGCGGCGTGCGCAGTAACGACGGCGGGCCGGCATGATGGAGAGTCTGCAGAGCCGTCTGCTGTCGCACCGGCTGGCGTCGGTGATTCGCGATTTCCACCAGCCGGTGATGATCTGGCAGGCGGCGATCCTCGTCGGCGCGCTGTGCTTCGCGTGGCTCGCCGCGCGCTTCGCGCACGCGCGCATCGACGCGCGCCGCCGGGCGGCCGGCCGCGCGCCCGGCGCGGGCGCGCAGAGCCTGCAGCGTGCGCTGTTTCCGCTGTTCGGCGGGGTGTTCGTCGGCATCGCGGAGCTCGGCTTCGAGCCGTTCATGTCGACGTCGCTGCTGTCGCTCGCGCTGGTGCCGCTGTTCGGCATCGGCTTGATCTACGTGCTGTTCTTCTTCGCGCGGCGCGTGTTCGCGCGCGACGGACACACGCATGCGTGGCTGTCGATCGTCGAGAAGATCGTGTCGAGCGTCGTTTGGGTCGCGATGGTGCTGACCGTGCTCGGCATCCAGCGCGACGTGCTCGGCTGGCTCGACAGCGTGCAGTTTCGCGTCGCGAACGCGCATCTGACGCTGCTGTCGGTGATCTCCGGCGCGCTGTGGGTCTGCGTGACGCTGATGGTCGCGATGTGGCTCGGCTCGGTGCTGGAGGAGCGTCTTGCGCGCGCGACCACGCTCGACGCGAACCTGAAGGTCGTGATGTCGCGGGTCGGCCGCGCGCTGCTGGTGTTCGCGGCGGTCCTGATCGGCCTGTCGCTGGTCGGCATCGACGTGACCGTGCTCGGCGTGTTCGGCGGCGCGCTCGGCGTCGGCCTCGGCTTCGGCTTGCAGAAGATCGCCAGCAACTACGTATCGGGCTTCATCATCCTGCTCGATCGTTCGCTGCGGCTCGGCGATGCGATCAGCGTCGGCGGCCTGCAAGGCGTCGTCACGCAGATCCGCACGCGTTATACGGTCGTGCGCGGGCTGGACGGCAACGAGACGCTGATTCCGAACGAAAAACTGATCACGGACGTCGTGCAGAACCAGTCGTCGTACCTGACGCGCGGCTACGCGAAGCTCGCGGTCCAGGTCGCCTACACGAGCGACGTCGAGCAGGCACTCGCCTTGCTGGCAGAGGCTGCGCAGGGCGTGCCGCGCGTGCTCGACGAACCGGCGCCGACGCCGTATCTGGTCGGCTTCGGGGCGGACGGGATCGACCTCGAGCTGGGTTTCTGGATCGAGGATTCGGCGAAGGGCACGTCGGGCGTGCGTTCGGCCGTGAATCGCAACATCTGGCGGCTGTTCACCGAGCACGGCATCTCGATCCCGTTTCCGCAGCGGGAAGTGCGCGTGGTCGGGCTGCCGGAAGGTTTTGGTTTTGGCGCGACCGGCGTGGTGGCGGAAGGCTCGCCGGTTTCGGCCGATGCCAGCGCCCCGGCCGGGCATGCGTCGGCGGCGTAGCGGGGCGGGCCGCTGCGAGTCTGATGCAGCGGCGGCCACAATCGGATCGTTGGCCGTCGCCGGTCCGGAGGTGGACTATCGTCGTTGCGTCATGACAAGAAAATATTCATTTTTTACAAAGACTTGGAACGGTTGAAGTAAAATTCCGGTCTATACGCGGTATGCTTTCATTTTTCTGACGTCGGCTTGGCCGGCATCGCTCTCACCACAGGTAACTGCCTTGTTGAATTCCCTGCTCGATTTTCTTTCCCACGGGCTTCTGCGCTTTTCGTGGTGGCAGGTCGCGCTGTTCGCGCTGGCCGTCACGCACGTGACGATCATCGGCGTGACGGTGTATCTGCACCGCTGCCAGGCGCACCGCGCGCTGGAGCTGCATCCGATCGCCAGCCACTTCTTCCGCGTATGGCTGTGGATGACGACCGGCATGCTGACGGGTCAGTGGGCCGCGATCCACCGCAAGCATCACGCGAAGTGCGAAACCGAGGAAGACCCGCACAGCCCGCAGACGCGCGGCATCTGGAAGGTGTTCCTCGAAGGCGCCGAGCTGTATCGCGCCGAAGCGAAGAACGAGGAGACGATGCGCAAGTTCAGTCACGGCACGCCGAACGACTGGATCGAGCGCAACGTGTACTCGAAGTATCCGATCCTCGGCGTGAGCCTGATGATGGTGATCGACGTCGCGCTGTTCGGCGTGCTCGGTCTGACCGTGTGGGCCGTGCAGATGGTCTGGATCCCGTTCTGGGCCGCCGGTGTCGTGAACGGTTTCGGCCACTTCTGGGGCTACCGCAACTTCAACTCGGCCGATGCGAGCACGAACCTGTTCCCGTGGGGCATCGTGATCGGTGGCGAAGAGCTGCACAACAACCACCACACGTTCGCGACGTCGGCGAAGCTGTCGAACAAGTGGTACGAGTTCGACATCGGCTGGATGTACATCCGCATCATGTCGGCATTCGGCCTCGCGAAGGTGAAGAAGATCGCGCCGACGCCGCGCCTGAACAAGCCGAAGACGGTGCTCGATCAGGAAACGCTGCAGGCCGTGCTGTCGAACCGCTACGAAGTGATGGCGCGCTACGGCAAGGCCGTCAAGCGTGCGTACCGTCAGGAGCTTGCGCATCTGAAGGAGCTCGGTTCGCGTGACAAGTACCAGCTGATGCGCGGCGCGCGCAAGTGGTTCCACAAGGATGCCGACGGTCTCGACGAGCCGCAGAAGAAGCTGCTCCCGGAGATTTTCGCGAACAGCCAGAAGTTGCATACGTACTACCAGCTGCGCCAGGATCTGGCTGCGATCTGGGATCGCTCTACCGCATCGCGAGAACAGCTGCTCGCGCAATTGCAGGATTGGTGCCATCGCGCGGAACAAAGCGGCATCAAGTCGCTGCAGGAATTTGCGACGCGCCTGCGTCGCTACGCCTGATTCGAAATCGATTAGAATCTTAGGACGTCACAAACCCCGCGCTGGCGGGGTTTTTTCTTTTGGGCCGACGTTCTGTCCAGGTCGGATGAAGGCGGCGGAATAGGGTTGAAACTTCGGGCGACCGGGAAGTGTGGAGTTCACGTAGGCGCTGAAGCGCTAACGTGGGTCGACCGCGAAGCATGGGGCCTTCGTAAGCGCTAAAGCGCCAACGTGGGCCGACCGCGAAGCATGGGACCCACGTAAGCGCTAAAGCGCTAACGTGGGTCGACCGCGAAGCATGGGACCCACGTAAGCGCTAAAGCGCTAACGTGGGTCGACAGGAGATATGGAGATGGAATCGACGATCAAAGCCGTCGAGTACGACCGACCGGTCTCGGCCGGGACCGTCTGTAGCGTCGGGCAAGCATGGGCCAAAGTGCCGGATGCACCGTCCGCCGAAGAGCGCGCCGCTCTCAAGGCACGCATCAAGACGCTGCTCGCACGCGAAAAGGCCGTGCTGGTCGCCCACTATTACGTGGACGCCGAACTGCAGGAACTGGCCGACGAAACCGGCGGATGCGTCGCCGATTCGCTCGAAATGGCCCGCTTCGGCCGCGACCACGACGCACAAACGCTCGTCGTCGCCGGCGTGCGCTTCATGGGCGAAACCGCGAAGATCCTCAGCCCCGGCAAGCGCGTGCTGATGCCCGATCTCGACGCCACCTGCTCGCTCGACCTCGGCTGCCCGGCCGACGAATTCTCGGCGTTCTGCGACGCCCATCCCGATCGCACCGTCGTCGTCTATGCGAACACCAGCGCCGCCGTGAAAGCGCGCGCGGACTGGATGGTCACGTCGTCGATCGGCCTCGAGATCGTCGCCGACCTGCACGCACGCGGCGAAAAGATCATCTGGGCGCCGGATCGCCATCTCGGCAGCTATATCCAGAAGAAGACCGGCGCGGACATGCTGCTGTGGCAAGGCTCGTGCCTCGTGCACGACGAATTCAAGGGCATCGAGCTCGACTTGCTGCGCGCCGAATACCCGGACGCGAAGGTGCTCGTGCACCCCGAGTCGCCGGAAAACGTCGTCGCGCAGGCGGACGTCGTCGGTTCGACGACGCAGTTGATCGACGCCGCGGTGAAGCTCGATGCGACGCACTTCATCGTCGCGACCGATCTCGGCATCCTGCACAAGATGCAGCTCGCCGCACCGGGCAAGACCTTCATCGCCGCGCCGACGGCGGGCAACAGCGCAACCTGCAAGAGCTGCGCGCATTGCCCGTGGATGGCCATGAACGGCCTCGCGAACCTCGCCGACGTGCTCGAGCGCGGCCACAACGAGATCTTCGTCGATCCGGCGATCGCCGCGCGTGCGCGCGTGCCGATCGACCGGATGCTCGATTTCGCAGCGGCGCACAAGAAGCGCGTGCAGGCGAGCGGCGATCTGCAGCGCGATCAGCAACTGTTCGCGAACGTGGGGGCGGCATGAGCGACGCGGTATCCCCGCTGTTCGACAGCGTCCGTGTGCAATACGGCGCGGCATTCGACGAAGCGATCGCGCGCAACGTCGCCGACGCGATTGCCGAAGACGTCGGCGCCGGCGACCAGACCGGACGCCTCGTGCCGGCCGACGAGCGGCGGCGCGCGCGCATCATCGTCCGCGAGGAAGCGGTACTGTGCGGCGTGCCGTGGTTCGAGGCCGTGATCGCGCGCATCGATCCGTCGATCGTCGTGCAGTGGCGCTATCGCGAAGGCGACCGGATGACGGCCGACTCGACCGTCTGCGAGCTCGACGGGCCGGCGCGTGCGCTGCTCACCGCCGAGCGCAACGGCTTGAACTTCCTGCAGTTGCTGTCGGGCGTCGCGACGGCGACGCGCCGTTACGTCGATCGTGTCGAAGGCACGCGCGCGAAGATCCTCGATACGCGCAAGACGCTGCCGGGCCTGCGGCTCGCGCAGAAGTACGCGGTGCGCGTCGGCGGCGGCGAGAACCAGCGGCTCGCGCTGTACGACGGGATTCTGATCAAGGAAAACCACATCGCGGCGGCCGGCGGAGTGGGCGAGGCGCTCGACGCCGCGTTCGCGCTGAACGCCGGCGTGCCGGTGCAGATCGAGGTCGAGACGCTCGCGCAGCTCGACACGGCGCTCGCCCATGGCGCGCAGTCGGTGCTGCTCGACAACTTCACGCTCGACATGATGCGCGAGGCCGTGCGCGTCGCGGCCGGCAAGGCGGTGCTCGAAGTGTCGGGCGGCGTCAATTTCGATACGGTGCGCACGTTCGCGGAGACGGGCGTGGACCGCATCTCGATCGGCGCGCTGACGAAGGACGTGCGCGCAACGGACTATTCGATGCGCATCGTCGACTGAGCCCGACCTGTCGTCCGATATGAAAAGGCCGCCGGCGCTTGCACGCCGGCGGCTTTTTTTTGCGACCTGCGTAGCCGCTCAGCGGCGCGAGCGCGGCGTGAGCACGCTCGGCAGCGCCTTCGGCAGCGTGTGCGGCCAGTCGCGGCTGAAGTGCAGCCCGCGGCTTTCGCGGCGCGAATACGCGCTCTTCACGATCAGCGTCGCGACATCGACGAGATTGCGCAGTTCGAGCAGATCGCGCGTCACGCGGAAGTTCGCGTAATACTCCTGGATCTCGTCGCGCAGCAGCGACAGCCGGTGCTTCGCGCGTTCCAGGCGCTTGTCGGTGCGCACGATGCCGACGTAATTCCACATCAGGCGGCGCAGTTCGTCCCAGTTGTGCGCGACGACGACTTCCTCGTCCGCATCCGACACGCGGCTTTCGTCCCATGCGGGCAGCTCGGCCGGCGTCTGGGTGTCGAAGCCCGCCGCCTCGATCGCCTCGGCGGCCGCGCGGCCGATCACGAGACATTCGAGCAGCGAGTTGCTCGCGAGCCGGTTGGCGCCGTGCAGCCCGGTGTACGACGTTTCGCCGACCGCATACAGGCCGGTGAGGTCGGTGCGTCCGGCGAGGTCGGTGACGACGCCGCCGCACGTGTAGTGAGCGGCCGGCACGACCGGAATCGGCTGCTTCGCGATGTCGATGCCGAATTCGAGGCAGCGCGCGTAGATCGTCGGGAAGTGCTCGCGCAGGAACGCCTCCGGCTGATGGCTGATGTCGAGATACACGCAGTCGATGCCGCGCTTCTTGATTTCGAAGTCGATCGCGCGCGCGACGATGTCGCGCGGCGCCAGCTCGGCGCGCGGATCGTGCGCGGGCATGAAGCGCGTGCCGTCGGGCAGTTTCAGCAGGCCGCCTTCGCCGCGCACGGCTTCCGAAATCAGGAACGACTTCGCATACGGATGGAACAGGCAGGTCGGATGGAACTGGATGAACTCCATGTTCGACACGCGGCAGCCTGCGCGCCACGCCATCGCGATACCGTCGCCGGTCGCGGTGTCGGGATTGGTCGTGTACAGATAGACCTTGCCGGCGCCACCGGTGGCGAGCACCGTGTGCGGCGCCTCGATGGTGATCGTGCGGTCGTTGTCGACGTCGAGCGCGTACAACCCGTGACAGCGCCGGCCGGGCAGGCCGAGCCGGTCCGACGTGATCAGGTCGATCGCGTGGTGGTTCTCGAAGAACGTGATGTTCGGATGCTGGCGTGCGCGCTCGGACAGCGTCGCGAGCACCGCATGGCCGGTCGCGTCGGCCGCGTGGATGATCCGGCGGTGGCTATGGCCGCCTTCGCGCGTGAGGTGGAAGCCGAGTTCGGCCGCGTCGTCCTTCGTGAACGGCACGCCGTGGGAGATCAGCCATTCGATCGCTTCTCGGCCGTGCTCGACGATGTAGCGCGTCGCGCCTTCGTCGCATAGCCCGCCGCCGGCGACGAGCGTGTCGTCGACATGATTCTCGATGCTGTCCGCCGAGTCGAGCACGGCGGCGATGCCGCCTTGTGCGTAGTCGCTGGCGCCTTCCATCATCGATCGTTTCGCGATCAGCGCGACGCGCCGCGTGCTGGCCAGATTCAGCGCGACCGACAGCCCTGCCAGGCCGCTGCCGACGATCGCCACATCGAATTTCATGCTATCTCCATCGTTACGCTTCAGGTCTCGTGCGCTCCGTCGGCCGTCGCGACGGAAAGGGGAGAGCATACCGCGTCGGGCTTGCATGTGCGTGCGGAAACGTGCGCGCAAAACGAAAAGCCCCGCATGTGCGGGGCTTTTCGGTCGCCGTCAGGCTGCAGAAACCAGGAGATTACTTGATCTTGGTTTCTTTGTATTCCACATGCTTGCGGACGACGGGATCGAACTTCTTGATCGCCATCTTTTCCGGCATGTTGCGCTTGTTCTTCGTGGTCGTGTAGAAATGACCCGTACCAGCGGTCGACTCGAGCTTGATCTTGTCGCGTGCGCCTTTTGCCATGATTGTGCTCCTTGGGCTTAGGCTTCGCCGCGTGCGCGCAGGTCAGCGAGCACGGAATCGATGCCGTTCTTGTCGATCAGGCGCAGGCCGGCGTTCGAAACGCGCAGGCGCACCCAGCGGTTTTCGCTCTCTACCCAGAACCGGCGGTTTTGCAGGTTCGGCAGGAAGCGGCGCTTCGTCTTGTTGTTGGCGTGGGAAACGTTGTTGCCGCTCATCGGCGCTTTCCCAGTTACTTGGCATACGCGTGCCATGAGAGCACTCCTAATACGCTAAATTCGGGGTTCGATCGCCGGTGAAGGTTCTCATCGCACCGCCACGTGATCCATGGCTGCACTCAGAACGCCGAAGCCCTTACAGACAAGGCCCTTCGATGGCTAGAACTGGTTGGAAAAAAGACAGACGGCGATTCTAGCAGAAAAAGTTCAGAAAAATCAAACCTAATTTCGCGTTGCCGTCGCGGCGACCCGCAAACGGTTCGCCGGGCCACAGTCTACAGCCAACCGGCGCGTGCGAAGGAAAATGTATCGGCCGTGCCGACCACGACGTGATCGAGCAGCTTCGCGTCGACGAGCGCGAGCGCCTCGTGCAGCACGCGCGTGAGCCGACGGTCTTCCGCGCTCGGCTGCACGGCGCCCGACGGATGATTGTGCGCGATGATCAGCGACGCGGCATTGAGCATCAGCGCGCGCCGCACGATTTCGCGCGGATAGACGGCCATCCGCGTGAGCGAGCCGCGCGCGCTTTCCTCGACCTCGATGAGGCCGTGCCGCGCATCCAGATACAGCGTGACGAACACTTCGTACGGGCGCATGCCGATCCTGAGCCGCAGATAGTCCTCCACCGCGCCGGGCGAGTCGATCGGCATCCGCCTGCGCGCCTTCTCGACCAGCGCGCGCCGCGTGATCTCGGTCACGGCGATCAGCACCGCGGCGCGCGCGTCGCCGATGCCGGGATGCGTGGTGAATACGCCGGGCTGCGCATCGAGCATGTCGCGCAGCGAGTCGCCGAACCGGGCGAGCAGGGCGCGCGCGCTGTCGAACACGTCGCGGCCGCCGCCGCCGGTGCCGAGCAGCAGCGCGACCAGTTCCGCGTCGGTCAGCGCCGCCGGCCCGCGTTCGAGCAGCCGCTCGCGCGGCAGGTGCGGCTTCCAGTTCCGCGCGCGCCGCTTGCGCGGCCACTCGATGGCGACCCGGTGGGCCGGAGCGGGCGCGGGGTCCGCGAGGTCGCGACATTCCGTCGCCGGGGCGGCGACGCAGGATGAAGGCATGTTCGAAACTCCAATGGCGGCGGGCACGGGCGCGACGTCGTCGCACTTTCAGCCTTGCGCGCGAAGGTGACTTACAATATTGACTTTGCGCCGGGCCTTGCGGCCCGTTCGGGCGCCGACGAACACGAGTCATTCATGAGCCTCATCGATCTATCCGAAGTGAAGCCCGGTTCCCATGTCACGCTGCATTACCGGCTTGCGCTGGCCGACGGCGCCGACATCGTCAACACCTTTTCCGACAAGCCAGCCACGCTGCTGCTCGGCGCTGGACAACTGGCGCCGTCGCTGGAACAGATTCTGCTCGGGCTGCGGGTCGGCGACCATTCGACTTTTCAGCTAACGCCGGAGCAAGGGTTCGGTCCCCGCAATCCCGAGATGCTGCAGCGCGTGACGCTGTCGACGCTGCGTGAGAACGGCATGGTCGGCGAAGACTTCACGCCGGGCGACCTGATCGAATTCAACGCGCCGGACGGCGGCCGCTATGCAGGTGTGCTGAAGGAAGTCAGCGAAACCTCGGCCCTGTTCGATTTCAATCATCCGCTCGCGGGCCAAGCGCTCACGTTCGAAGTGAAAATCATCGGAATTCTGTAACCATGAGCAACACCGATACGCTGCCCGGGCAGACCGTCGCAGCCGATGCCGAAATCCTGCTGGCACAGCCGCGCGGCTTCTGCGCCGGTGTCGACCGCGCGATTGAGATCGTCGAGCGCGCGATCGCGATGCACGGTGCACCGATCTACGTGCGTCACGAAATCGTCCACAACAAGTACGTGGTCGAGGATCTGAGGAAGAAGGGCGCGATCTTCGTCGAAGAGCTCGAGGAAGTGCCGGCCGGCAACACGGTGATCTTCAGTGCGCATGGCGTGTCGAAAGCCGTGCGCGACGAGGCCGACGTGCGCGGACTGCGCATTTACGACGCGACCTGCCCGCTCGTCACGAAAGTGCACGTCGAAGTCGCGAAGATGCGCCAGGACGGCGTCGACATCGTGATGATCGGCCACAAGGGCCACCCGGAAGTCGAAGGCACGATGGGGCAGGTCGAGCGCGGCATGCATCTGGTCGAAAGCGTCGAGGACGTCCAGAAGCTCGAACTCGCCGATCCGGAGCGCATCGCACTCGTCACGCAAACGACGCTGTCCGTTGACGACGCAGCCGAAATCATCGGCGCGCTGAAGGCGAAGTACCCGAAGATCCGCGAGCCGAAGAAGCAGGACATCTGCTATGCGACGCAGAACCGTCAGGACGCGGTGAAGTTCATGGCGCCGCAGTGCGACGTCGTGATCGTGGTCGGCAGCCCGAACAGTTCGAATTCCAGCCGCCTGCGCGAAGTCGCGGAGAAGCGCGGCGTGGCCGCGTACATGGTCGACGCGCCCGAGCAGATCGATCCGGCGTGGGTCGCCGGCAAGCGCCGCATCGGCGTGACGGCCGGCGCATCGGCGCCGGAAGTGCTCGCGCAGGCCGTGATCGCCCGGCTGCGCGAACTCGGCGTGCGCAATGTCCGCGCACTCGAAGGCATCGAGGAAAACGTGGCGTTTCCGCTGCCGCGCGGGCTGAATCTGCCGCCCGCCGCCTGATTGTCCGCTCCGCTTTCGCAATACCCGAAGCGCGCCTCCCGGCGCGCTTTTTTTTGCACCGCGAAAATGCAGGCGCAACCATTATTCACACCATTGGTGCAACCGGGTTGCTATCCGCGCGATTAAGCCCCTCTCAAAATTGGTTGCAATGCAGGAAAACCCCATCGCATCAGGATTATTGGCGTCTTGTAAATGGAGTTACAATGCGCCCGTTTTCAGGCCGGAATGGCTTTGAAATCGGGTTTTGGCAAGGCGCGGGAGACCTATTCAATGCATGTGAAGTTGGTGTACGCCATGTCCGTCGCCGCACCGGTTGCAATGCTCGGCCGGGGCAGCAAAAAGAGCGATGGCAGGGCAGTAGTGGCATATGCGGTTCCGGCAGCCAACGACGTGCGCGTTGCCATCACCGGTCATGCGCGGCGGGCCGTGTGCCGCATCGCGCAATCGGACAGTGATACGGATAACGGGGCAGGTTTGGCGAGCGACGCATTCAACGCGCAGCGCCCGAAGCACGGCATGCATTCGGCACGGTGCGCCGCGCGCGGCAGCGCAACGGGCACGGCGATTGCCGCAGCCCGCGCGGGCAACCGCGAGGCGACGACGGCGGCACGCGGCACACCGCCGGCGCGTGCGCTTTGCGGCCAGATTCGCGGCAAGACCCGCGGCAACGCAGGCGACGTGCAGATGGCACCGCTCTCCTTTCATATCGATTCGACCTGGCAGCGTGTCGGCACGACGCATCGCGTCGTGGCCGGCGGCCTGTTTCGGTCCATGAATTCCGACGCGTGCCGGACGAAAGTCGGGCGCGTTCTTCGCGCAGCCGGTTCCGGCGCCGCGCGGGCAGCGGACGGCGGGCTTGCAGCGCAGGCGGCGCCGTTCGGCATCGGAGTACAAACCCTTGGCGACATCGGCGCGTGCGTCGCCAAGGTGGTCGAGCCCGCGGGCGACGCGGCGCGGAACCTGATCGGCCCGGACACGGCGTTCGCCGCGGCCCGGACGGAAAAAGGCACGGATTCCGGACAGCCGGACGCCGGGCGTGTCGGCACGCTGCCCTACGACTTCAAGGAGGCCAAGTACACCGTCCTCGACGTCGTGACGATTTAGCGACAGGACTCATGACGGCACCGAAACAGTGCGGTGCCGTTTTTGTATCCGCTCCGGCGGCAAGCCCGGCCGTACAGGCCGGGCGGTGCGCGCCGGGACGATCCACCCTTACCGGTATCGACTAGTACCCGCAGTGTCGCCGAGAAGGCGCGATTCCTCGCTTACCCGCGGGGCGCAACGTCATCCGGCAGCATGGGCCAAGGAGCTTTAAATGGATATTTTCATCCAACAGATCCTCAACGGGCTGGTGCTCGGCAGTGTGTACGCCATCATCGCGTTGGGTTACACGATGGTGTACGGCATTCTCGGCATCATCAACTTCGCGCACGGCGACGTGCTGATGATCGGCGCAATGGTCGCCCTGTCGGCGATCACCGTGCTGCAGAATCACTTCCCCCAACTCGGCAACGTCGCGACGCTGACGATCGGCCTGGGTATCGCGGCGGTCGTCTGCGCGTGCGTGGGCTACACGATCGAGCGCGTCGCATACCGGCCGCTGCGCCGCGCGCCGCGTCTCGCACCGCTGATCACCGCAATCGGCGTGTCGATCCTGCTGCAGACGGCCGCGATGATCATCTGGTCGCGTAACCCGCTGCCGTTCCCGCAATTGCTGCCGACCGATCCGATCAACGTGATCAAGGCAACCGACACGACGCCGGGCGCCGTGATCTCGGTGACCGAAATCGTGATCATCGCGGTGGCGTTCATCGTGATGGCCGGCCTGCTGCTGCTGGTGCACAAGACCAAGCTCGGCCGCGCGATGCGTGCGATCGCCGAAAGCCCCAACACCGCGAGCCTGATGGGCGTGAACCCGAACTTCGTGATCTCGGCGACGTTCATGATCGGCTCCGCGCTCGCCGCGCTGGCCGGCGTGATGATCGCGTCCGAATACGGCAACGTGCACTTCTACATGGGCTTCATCCCCGGCATGAAGGCGTTCACCGCGGCGGTGCTCGGCGGGATCGGCAACCTCGGCGGCGCGATGGTCGGCGGCGTGGTGCTCGGTCTGATCGAGCAGCTGGGTGCGGGCTACATCGGCAACCTCACGGGCGGCGTGTTCGGCAGTAACTACCAGGACGTGTTCGCGTTCGTGGTGCTGATCATCGTGCTGGTGTTCCGTCCGTCGGGCCTGCTGGGCGAACGTGTCGCGGACCGCGCGTAACGGAAGGGGAGCAAACAACATGACATCCATTCAACCGATCGAATCGTCGACGTCGCTCGTCGAAGAGCGCAACACGACGAAGACCGTCCTCATCGGCATCCTGACCGCGGCCTTCGTGATCGCCGCGCCGATCATCATCGGCTCGGCAGGCGGCAACTACTGGGTCCGCGTGCTCGACTTCGCGATGCTGTACGTGATGCTCGCGCTGGGCCTGAACGTCGTGGTCGGCTTCGCCGGCCTGCTCGACCTGGGCTACATCGCGTTCTACGCGGTGGGCGCCTACACGGCCGCGCTGCTGAGCTCGCCGCACCTGACCTCGCAGTTCGAGTGGATCGCGGCGCTCGCGCCGAACGGGCTGCACATCCCGTTCCTGATCATCGTGCCGATCGCGATGGCGCTGGCGGCGACCTTCGGGATCCTGCTCGGTGCGCCGACGCTGCGCCTGCGCGGCGACTACCTGGCCATCGTGACGCTCGGCTTCGGTGAAATCGTCCGGATCTTCATGAACAACCTCGACCGTCCGGTGAACATCACGAACGGCCCGAAGGGGATCACGGGTATCGATCCGGTGCACATCGGCGGCTTCAACCTGTCGCAGACGCACTCGCTCTTCGGCTTCCAGCTGCCGTCGGTCTACATGTATTACTACCTGTTCGTGCTGTGCTCGCTGCTGGTGATCTGGGTCTGTACGCGTCTGCAGCACTCGCGTATCGGCCGTGCATGGGCGGCGATCCGCGAAGACGAAATCGCGGCGAAGGCGATGGGCATCAACACCCGTAACGTGAAGCTGCTCGCGTTCGCGATGGGCGCATCGTTCGGCGGCCTGTCGGGCGCGATGTTCGGCGCGTTCCAGGGCTTCGTGTCGCCCGAGTCGTTCACGTTCTGGGAATCGATCGTCGTGCTCGCATGCGTCGTGCTCGGCGGCATGGGCCACATCCCCGGCGTGATCCTCGGCGCGGTGCTGCTCGCGATCTTCCCGGAATTCCTGCGTTCGACGATGAGCCCGCTGCAGCACGCGCTGTTCGGCCACGACATCGTCGACACCGAAGTGATCCGTCAGGCGCTGTACGGCCTCGCGATGGTCGTCATCATGCTGTATCGCTCCGAAGGCCTGTGGCCGGCGCCGAAGCATGAGGACAAGATCGCGAAACTGGCGAAGCGCAACAGCAAGAAGCCGGTGCGCGCTTAACCAACGGACAAGGGGATATCACACATGAGCGACAAGCAAATCCGATTGTCCGTCCAGGGCGTGAACAAGCGCTTCGGCGGCCTGCAGGCGCTGTCCGACGTCGGCCTCCAGATCAGGGAAGGCGAGATCTACGGGCTGATCGGCCCGAACGGCGCCGGCAAGACCACGTTCTTCAACGTGATCACCGGCCTCTACACGCCGGACTCCGGCGACTTCAAGCTGGACGGCCAGAACTACACGCCGACGGCCGTGCACCAGGTCGCGAAGGCCGGCATCGCCCGTACGTTCCAGAACATTCGCCTGTTCGGCGGGATGACGGCGCTCGAGAACGTGATGGTGGGCCGCCACGTGCGCACCAAGCACGGCCTGCTCGGCGCAGTGTTCCAGACGCCGGCCGAGCGCCAGGAAGAGCGCGAGATCAAGGAGCGCGCGATCGAGCTGCTCGATTACGTGGGCGTGCTGCAGTACGCGGACTACACGTCGCGCAACCTGTCGTACGGCCACCAGCGCCGTCTCGAGATCGCCCGTGCGCTCGCGACCGATCCGAAGCTGCTCGCGCTCGACGAGCCGGCGGCCGGGATGAACGCGACCGAGAAGGTCGAACTCACGCGCCTGCTCGACAAGATCCGCTCGGACGGCCGCACGATCCTGCTGATCGAGCACGACGTGAAGCTCGTGATGGGTCTGTGCAACCGGATGACGGTGCTCGATTACGGCAAGGTGATCGCCGAGGGTCTGCCGCAGGACGTGCAGAAGGATCCGAAGGTGATTGAGGCATATCTCGGCGCAGGGGTGCACTGATGGCAGCGGCAATGTTGAAAATCAAGGGCTTGCAGGTCAACTACGGCGGCATCCAGGCCGTCAAGGGCGTTGACATGGAAGTTCGCCAGGGCGAGCTCGTGACGCTGATCGGCGCGAACGGCGCAGGCAAGACCACGACGATGAAGGCGATCACCGGCCTGAAGCCGTACTCGGCGGGCGACATCGAGTACGAGGGCAAGTCGATCAAGGGCATTCCGCCGCACGAGCTGCTCAAGCGCGGCCTCGCGATGGTGCCGGAAGGCCGCGGGATCTTCGCGCGGATGTCGATCATCGAGAACATGCAGATGGGCGCCTATCTGCGCAACGACAAGGACCAGATCAAGAAGGACGTCGACCGCATGTTCGGCTTCTTCCCGCGTCTGAAGGAGCGTGCGACGCAGCTCGCCGGCACGCTGTCGGGCGGCGAGCAGCAGATGCTCGCGATGTCGCGCGCGATCCTGTCGAAGCCGAAGCTGCTGCTGCTCGACGAGCCGTCGATGGGTCTGTCGCCGATCATGGTCGAGAAGATCTTCGAAGTGGTGCGCGAGATCTCGAAGGAAGGGATCACGGTGCTGCTGGTCGAGCAGAACGCACGCCTCGCGCTGCAGGCCGCCGACCGTGGCTACGTGATGGATTCCGGCACGGTGACGATGGAAGGCGACGCGAAGCAGATGCTCGACGACCCGAAGGTGCGCGCCGCGTATCTGGGCGAATGACCGCCGCGGCGAGGCGCCGGCACATGCCGGCGCGTCGCCGGGTGCTTTCGAAAGGCTGTCACGGGATACCGTGGCAGCCTTTTTTCATGCGGTGCACCGCGCGGCGAACTGTGCGCGCGGATGCGACTCCATTGTCTCGACAGGGCGCAAGCCGGGCAGGCGAACGCCGGCAGGCGGCGCTGCGCAAACCGACACGCGGATTGCGTAGCATGGTCGATCCATCAGGACACGGAGAGCACGCATGAGTCTGGACTACGGTTTCGTGAAGGCGAAGGTGACGTCGGTGGCGCGGCTCAAGGGCTCGCCGCATGGCGGCGAGATCCAGTATCACGTCCACCTGACGCTCGCATTGCCGGGCGGCGACTGGGACGTCGCGATCAACGTCGGTACCAACGATGCGGACGACTTGCTGAACTACAAGCTCGTCTACGATTTCCACCATCCGCTCACGGCGACGCTCGCGGCGGCGGCCGAAGGCTATACCGATCTCACCGGGCAGAGCGCGCTGCCGGCGCTCGACTATCTGCGCAGCGACATCCTGAACGAAACGGGCACCTGGCGCGCGAGCGCGGTGATGGACGGCACCGAGCACGCGGAGCCGATTCCGTCGCTGCTGCGGCTCGTGAACGCGGCGCAGTCGCAAGGGCTCGACGTGGTCGTGTTCGGCCGCACGTATTCGGAAGGCAACGGGATTCACGACACGCACATGAACCAGGGCTCGACGGGCTCGAACTACCTGCATCGCGCCGGCGACGACCACAACGATCACAACGACGTGTGGCAGGACGGCGCGCTGTTCGTGCGCGTGAGCGAGTCGCAATGGGCCGCGTATTTCGCGGCGTTCGAGCAGCAGGCCGTGCCGACCGACGCGCTCGGCAACCCGCTGCCGGGCGCCGGGCCGATCACGCACTGACGCCGGCATGCGCCGGCGGGCCGGTGCCGTCAGGCAGCCGGCAGCGCCTTGCCGAAGGTGATGCGCTCCTCGACGCGATAGCCGAGCGCCGCATAGAAGCGGCATGCATCGTCGTTGCCCGGCAGCACCTGGAGATTGATCTTCAGGCAGCCGAGCGTGGCGAGTGCGCGCTCGGCATGATCGAGCAACGCGCGGCCGATGCCGAGTCGTCGCGCGTCGTTCGCCACGCCGAACGAGTAGAGCCAGCCGCGATGTCCGTCGAAGCCCGCCATCAGCGTGCCGACCAGCCGGCCGCCGCAGATCGCGACGAAGAACAGCTCCGGCTGCGTCGCGAACTTCAGCTCGATCGATCGCAGCGGATCGCGATGCGGCGGCGCGCCGGCCGCGCTGTAGTTCGGGAACGCGTCGCGCCAGACGGCGAGGACCGCTGCGGTGTCGGCGCGTTCGAACGGACGGATGGTGACGACATCGGCGGCGGCATCCATCGCGGCGGTCTCCTTAGAGCGTGTCGAGAATCGACCGCAGCATCGCCATCATCTGGTCGATTTCTTCGGTCGTGACGTTCAGCGCCGGCATGAAGCGCAGCAGGTTCGGACGCGCGGCGTTCAGCAGCAGGCCGTCGGGCTGCATGTCGCGTGCCTTCTCGACGATCTGCGGGCCGATGTCCTTGCCGAGCAGCAGCGCGCGCAGCATGCCTTCGCCGCGTTCGCCCTCGAAGCCGCGCTCCTCCGACAGCTCGAGCAGCTTGCGCTTCAGGTATTCGCCGCGCGCACGCACGCCTTCGAGGAAGCCGGGCGCAACGAGTTGCGAGATCACCGAATAGCCGGCCGCCGTCATCAGCGGGTTGCCGTTGTAGGTGCCGCCCTGGTCGCCGGCCTCGAACACCGCGACGTCGGCCTTCGACAGCAGCGCGCCGAGCGGTACACCGCCGCCGATGCCCTTCGCGAGCGTCATGATGTCCGGCTCGATGCCCGACAGCTCGTACGCGAACAACGTGCCGGCGCGGCCGCAGCCGCTTTGCACTTCATCGACGATCAGCAGCAGGTTGTGCTGCCGCGTC
The DNA here is from genome assembly GCF_000959445.1 of Burkholderia vietnamiensis LMG 10929. Lineage (NCBI taxonomy): Bacteria > Pseudomonadati > Pseudomonadota > Betaproteobacteria > Burkholderiales > Burkholderiaceae > Burkholderia > Burkholderia vietnamiensis. Next base: position 1,519,153 of record NZ_CP009631.1, read on the forward strand.
AGCGCGCGCAGCGCCTGCATGAATTCACGCGTCGCGGGGATCACGCCGCCTTCGCCCTGGATCGGCTCGAGCATCACGGCGACGGTCTTGTCGGTGATCAGCTTCTCGACCGACTCGATGTTGTTCAGCTCGGCCTTCGGGAAGCCCGGCACCTGCGGTGCGTAGATCGTGTCCCAGCCCGGCTTGCCGCTCGCGGACATCGTCGCGAGCGTGCGGCCGTGGAAGCTGTGGTCGAACGTGATGATCTCGTATGCGCCGTTCCTGAACTTGCGGCCCCATTTGCGCGCGAGCTTGATCGCGCCTTCGTTCGCTTCCGCGCCGCTGTTGGTGAAGAACACCTTGTCGAACACGCTGTGCTGCGTGAGCAGGCCCGCGAGCTTCGCCATCGGTTCGTTGTAGAACGCCGGCGACGGGTTCAGCAGCTTCTCGGCCTGCGTCTTCAGCGCTTCGACGATGCCGTCGTTGCAGTGACCGAGGCTGTTGACCGCCCAACCCTGGATGAAGTCCAGATAGCGCTTGCCCGTGTGATCGTAGAGCCACGAGCCCTTGCCGTGCGTAAACACGATGTCGGGGCGGTTCGTGATGTACATCAGCGAGTCGATCGGGTAATCGTTCAGGGGCATGGCAACAGACTCCAGCGGGCGTTGAAAGGGAAACGGGCAATAAAAAAGCCACGGAAGGCCGTGGCTGGTGGATCGAACAGCTTGTGCGTAACCGGTGAAGCGGAGGTGGGTTACGCGCGAGTCCGTGACGAGCCGGCGGCATCCGGGAGGAGCGGCGAGCGGCGACGTCGGAGAGCGGACAGGAAGCGGTTCATGTGCGCAAGCATAAGGCATCCCGCGCCCCACTGTAAACCGCCGCGATGCCACGGATGTGACACGGCGGCGCGCAGCGGGGCGCGCGTGCGCCCGGCGCTCAGACCGGATTCACGAGATCGGCGGCGCTCGTGAACGAGTCGGCGTAGAACTCGTCGGCCGGCAGCGCGTGGTGTTGCGTGAAGTCGCGCTGCGCCGATTCGACCATCACCGGCGCGCCGCATGCGTACACCTGGTAGCCGGACAGGTCGGGCAGATCCTCGATCACCGCGCGGTGGACGAAGCCGGTGCGGCCGGTCCACTGGTCGGCGTCTTCGGGTTCGGACAGCACCGGCACGTATTTGAAGTTCGGGATCTCGCGCGCCCATTGCTCGGCGAGCTCGCCGAGATAGATGTCCTTCTTGCGGCGCGCGCCCCAGTAGAGCGTCATCGGGCGCGTGATGCCCGCGTGCTTCACGTGCTCGATGATCGCCTTGATCGGCGCGAAGCCGGTGCCCGACGCGAGCAGCACGATCGGCTTGTCGGAATCCTCGCGCAGGAAGAACGTACCGAGCGGGCCTTCGAAGCGCAGGATGTCGCGTTCCTTCATCGCGCCGAACACGTGATCGGTGAACTTGCCGCCCGGCATGTGACGGATATGCAGCTCGATCGGGCCTTCCTCGTGCGGCGCGTTCGCCATCGAGTAGCTGCGGCGCGAGCCGTCCTTCAGGATGAATTCGACGTACTGGCCGGCCAGGTATTGCAGGCGTTCGTTCGCCGGCAACTGCAGCTTCACGATCATCACGTCGTCGCCGCGGCGCTCGAGCGCGGCGACCCGGCACGGCAGCTTCTTGACCTGCACGCCGTCGACGCCGGCGATTTCACGCACGTCGATCTCGAGGTCGCATTGCGCCTTCGAGCAGCACAGCAGCGCGAGGCCGCGCGTGCGTTCGTCGCTGGACAGCGCCGATGCTGCATGCGGGCCCTGTTCGATCTGCCCCGACACGATCTGCCCCTTGCAGGAGCCGCATGCGCCGTTCTTGCAGCCGTACGGAAGGTGGACGTTCTGGCGCAGCGCCGCCGCCAGCACGGTTTCGTCCGACTCGACCTGGAACTGCCGGCCGCTTTGCTTGAGAGTAACGTTGAATGCCATAGAACCGAATAGAACAAAATGGGGAAACCGTGCATGTCGCGCACGGCAGCTACAATGCAAAACCGTTGTGCGCCGCGCAACGGTGGCTACTCATTTCGCAACCAACATGATCGCGACTCGAATCCTTCGCCGGCCGCGCGCCTTGATCGTCGGCTGCGGCGACGTCGGGCTGCGGTGCGTCGCGCAATGGCGCGCCGCGCGCCGCGACCTGCGCATCGTCGCACTGACGAGCCATCCGGACCGCCGCGACGCATTGCGTGCGGCAGGCGTGACGCCGATCGTCGGCAACCTCGACCAGCGGGCCACGCTCGAGCGCATCGCGCGAGTCGCGCGCACGATCCTGCATCTCGCGCCGCCGCAATCCGACGGTCGCGACGACCGGCGCACTCGCGCGCTGATCGCCGCATTGTCCATGCCCGCGCGGCAGCTGCACGCGCCGGCGGTAGCGTCGGTCGGCCGGCTGCGCACGCTGCGCGCCGCGACCCGACAGGCCGGCGTGGCGCCGCGGGCAGCGCGTATTGTACCCGAGGCCCTTCGCGCGCCCACGCTCGTCTATGCCAGCACGACCGGCGTATACGGCGATTGCGGCGGCGCGCGGATCGACGAGACGCAGCCGCTGCGGCCCGCGAATCCGCGCGCGTTCCGGCGCGTGTCGGCCGAGCGTCAGCTGCGGGCGGCGACGGTGCGCGGCGTGGTGTCCGCCCGCATCGTGCGCATCCCGGGCATCTACGCGGCGAACCGCTTGCCGCTCGCGCGGCTCGAGCGCGGCACGCCGGCGCTGCTGCCGGCCGACGACGTCTATACGAACCACATCCACGCGGACGATCTCGCCGCGATCCTGCGGCGTGCGGCCGTGCGCGGCCGGCCGGCGCGCGCGGTGCACGCGTCGGACGACAGCGAACTGCGGATGGGAGAGTACTTCGACCGGGTCGCGCAGGCGTTCGGCCTGCCGCCGCCGCCACGCATCAGCCGCGCGGACGCCGAAGGCCGGCTCGAGCCGACGCTGTTGTCGTTCATGCGCGAGTCGCGGCGCCTGTCCAATGCCCGCCTCAAGGCCGAATTGTGCGTGACGCTGCGCTATCCGACCGTAGACGAATTCCTTCAAACGCTGGCGCAGCGTCGCGCGTCAGGTGAGGGCCGGTAGCGCCTCGATCAACAGGAAGCACAGCAACGCGCCGATCAGCGCGCCGATCAGGTTCGGGTGATAGCGGTGCTTCAGATGCATCGCGGCCAGCAGCGCGCCGATTGCCACGACACCGATGATTGCGAACGCGATCATCACGTACGACAGTTCGAAAGAGTGGTTGACGCCCATGATGTCTCCCCTGCTTCGCTGCTCGGACAGCTTGTGATTTGAGTATAGCGGGGGATCGGGCGGCCGCGATGCGCAGCGGCGTCGAACGGTCGTGCGGATTTTCCCTTACAGGGTTTCGACCGGATTGCGCAGCGCTGCCAGCTCAGCCTCTGCGAGCCAGCACCAGCTACCGGGCGCCAGCCCGGCCGGCAGCGCGAAACCGCCGATACGCTCGCGGTGCAGCGCCTCGACGCGGTTGCTGGCGGCCGCCACCATCCGCTTGACCTGATGGTATTTGCCTTCGAGGACGGTCAGCGCGAGCGTGTGGGTATCGCGTGCGACCGCCGCGACTGCCGCGATCGGCTTCGGCTCGCCGTGCAGTTGGACGCCGCTGCGCAGCGCGTTCAACTGGGTTTCGTCGAGCGGATGACGCACGGTCGCGACGTAGGTCTTCGGCACCTTGCGCTTCGGCGACGTGTACGCGTGCACGAACTGGCCGTCGTCGGACATCAGCAGCAGGCCGGTCGTGTCCTGGTCGAGGCGGCCGACGCACTGCACGCCGCGCGCGACGAGCGGCGCGGGCAGCAGGCTGAACACGCTCGCGTGGTGCTGCGGGTCGCGCGAGCATTCGTAGCCGGCCGGCTTGTTGAGCGCGAGATAGGCGCGCGCGTGATACGGCCACGCGGTGCCGTCGAGCGTGAACACGAGGCCGTCCGTGTCGAAGGCTGCGTCCGGGTCGGTCGAGCTCGCGCCCGCGACGGTGACGCGGCCCGATTCGATCAGGCCGCGGCACTGGCGGCGCGAGCCGAAGCCCTGCGTGTAGAGAATGCTTTCGAGGTCCATAGCGCGCGCATTCTATCAAGCGGCGGCGCAGGGACGGCATGAACGCGCATGCGTCGGTAAGCTGCCGGAACGCCGCGCGGCGCCCGTTCGTTCAGTTCGAGCGTACGGCGAGTTCGACGGCTGCGGTTCGCTGACCGTGCGCGGGCTCGTCCACTACCTGTGCCGCCACGACCGGCAGCATCTGGCCGGCATGCAGTGGCTGCTCGGCAAGATCGACGCGGCGCGCAGCCGCGCGCGCACTTCGCGCTCCATGCCGACCATGTTGCGCGCGTACGCGTACGGCGTGTCGCGCGCGCCAGCAGCACGGTGCCGGCCGGCCCGGCGCGCGAAGGATCAGCCGCCGACGCGCGGCGCGAGCAGATCGGCGAGCCCGATGTTCCTGAACATCTCGCGGCGGATGCGATCGCCGACGCGGAACACTTCCTCGGCGCCGTCCTGCGACGGGTCGACGAACACGCGGTAGGGGCGCTTGCCGGCCGGCGCCGCGACGAGTTCGGCAATGGCCGTGGCGACGGCGCCGGCGTCGGCGTCGGCCGGTTCGAGCGCGGCGAGGCCCTTCAACGCCTGATCGGCGAGACCCGCGTACGGCCCGCCGTCGTAGGCGGCCTGCACGGCGGTATCGGCCGGCTTGCCCGCATGGAGGAAGTGATTCGTGCCCCGGGTGAACGCGCCCGGCACGACGATCGACGTTTCGATGCCCCAGCGGGCGAGCTCGGCCGCATAGGACACCGCGAGCGAGTCCATCGCGGCTTTCGCGGCGAAGTAGGGCGCGAGGAACGGCGGGGTGCCGCCGCGCGCCGACGAGGACGACACCCACACGAGCAGGCCGCGGCCCTGGCGGCGCAGGTGCGGCAGCGCCGCGCGGTTCACGCGCTGGGTCGACACGACGTTGACGTCGTAGAGCTGCGCCAGCTGTTCGGGCGTGAACGCTTCGGCCGGCCCGAACACCATGTGACCGGCGTTGTGGACGACGATGTCGAGGCGGCCGTTGTCGGCGATCACGCGATCGATGGCGGCGTCGACCGATGCGTCGTCGCCGACGTCGAGTTCGACGCTGCGCAGATCGACGCCGTGTTGTTGCGCATAGGCGGCGACGGCGGCGACGCGCGGTGCATTGCGCCCGGCGCTCTCGCGCATCGAGGCGTAGACCGTGTGACCGGCGCGGGCGAGCGCCTGGGCCGTCAGCAAGCCGAAGCCGCTGGACGCGCCGGTGACGAGGACGACTTCCTTCATGAGCAATCTCCTGGCGGAAAGATGAGGGGGCGGCGAGCGGTCCGTCAGCACATGCCGCCGTTGGCGCGCAGGATCTGGCCGTTGATCCACGCGCCGTCCGGACCGGCGAGGAACGCGACGACGCGCGCGATGTCGTCGGGCTGGCCGAGCCGCTCGAGCGGGTTCAGCTTCGCGAGCCGATCGATAAGTTCGGGGCTCTTGCCCTGCAGGAACAACTCGGTCGCGACCGGTCCCGGCGCGACGGCGTTCACGCGGATGCCGCGCCCGCGCATTTCCTGGGCGAGCACCTGCGTCATGCTTTCGACCGCCGCCTTGCTCGCGACGTACAGCCCGTAGGTCGGCATGCGCATCCCGATTACGCTGGTCGACAGGTTGATGATCCGGCCGCCGTCGCGCACGCACTGCGCTGCCGCGCGGCATACGTTGAACGTGCCTTTCACGTTGATCGCGAACGTGTCGTCGAACACCGCGTCGTCGAACTCGGCGATCGCCGCGAGCTTCATCACGCCCGCCGAGTTCACCACCACGTCGATCCCGCCGAAGGCATCGCGGGCCGCGTCGAACAGCGAGGTGACGGCGGCTGGCTCGGCGACGTTCGCCTGCACGGCGATCGCCTGACCGTCGTCGGCGACGATCGCGTCGACCACTTCGCGGGCCGGGCCGGCGCTCCCGGCATAGTTGACGACGACCCGGAAGCCGTCCCGGGCGAGTTGGCGCGCGATTTCCGCGCCGATGCCGCGCGACGAACCTGTGACGATGGCGACCTGTTCCGATGTGCTCATGTTCTGCTCCTGTCGAGTGGATGAGTGCCGTTCGATCCGGCGACAGGACCACTGTAGGCTTCCTCGATAAATAAAAATAATGAATAATGATCAGTCAATGAATGACTAAAAGTATGTCTCATGGGATTCGACAGCAGATTGCTCAGCGGTATCGGCGTGCTCTCCGCGGTGATCGAGGCGGGTACCTTCGCGCGGGCGGGCGAGGCGATGGGGTTGACGCAGCCGGCGGTGAGCCGTGCGGTGGCGCGGCTGGAGGAGCGCGTCGGGATCCGGATCTTCAACCGGACGGCGCGTGCGATCACGCTGACCGACGAAGGGCGGCGCTTCTACGAGACGGTCGCGCCGCTGCTGGCCGGCATTGAGGAGGCGGCGCTCGACGCCGGCCAGTCGAAGGCGCGCGTGAGAGGGCGGCTGCGGGTCAACGTGGACGGCACGTTCGGCCACTACGTGCTGGCGCCGCGGATGGCGGAATTTCTCGATCGTTATCCGGAGCTGTCGGTCGAGATCAGTGTGCGCGACCGGATGGGCGACCTCGTCGCGGACGGCTTCGACGTGGCCGTGCGCTTCGGCATCCCGGAGCCGTCGTCATATCGCGCGCGATTGCTGCTCGAGACGCGCGTGCTGACGTGCGCGTCGGCGGCCTACATCGCGCGTCATGGCGAACCGCTGCACCCGCGGGATCTCGCTGACGGTCACCGGTGCGTGCTGATCCGCGATCCGGTGACCGGGCGGCCGTATGAATGGGAGTTTCATCGCGGCAACGAAGTCGTGCCGGTCGACGCCGCCGGCAGGCTGACGGTGAACGATACGGGCGGACTGCTCGGCGCGTGCCTGGGTGGCGTCGGCATTGCGCAACTGCTCGAACTCTATGCGCGGGACGTCCTGGCCGACGGAAGGTTGGTGCAGTTGTTGCCCGAGTGGGCGGACGAGACTTTCCCGCTTTACGCGTATCACCATGCGTCGAATCTCGTTTCGGCGAAGGTGAGGGTGTTTCTGGACTTCGTCCGCGAGCTGATGGTCTGAGCGCACCGGGCGGCTGGCCGCCGCCGGTTAGCCGATGCGCTGCGGAACGCGCGGCACCAACAAAAAACCCGCGAAGCGGCGAGCTTGTTGGGCGCAAAGTAATAATGAGCCACTTCGCGCGAAGTAAATCTAAGCCACCTTTCAGTACAGTCAGCCTTTTGCGCGCAAAGGCTGGCGATGCTCCAGAAGGAACAGTGGATGCAAATCCATGTGCTCAAAGCCCAAGGCGTATCGGAGCGCGAGATCGCGCGGCGCCTGGGCATTTCTCGCAACACGGTGGCGCGGTACCTGTCGGCTGAGGAAGTGCCGCGCTACAAGCCGCGTGAACCGCGGCCAACCAAGCTCGGAGCCTTCGAGGCGTACATCATCGAGCGCATGAGGGCCGCAGCACCGGAGATCATCGCAGCGCCGGCGCTGCTGCGCGAGTTGCGGGCGCGCGGCTACGAGGGCCAACTGCGAAGCCTGCAGGCTTTCATGAACACGCATAAGCCCATGCCGAAGCCCGATCCAGTCGTAAGGTTCGAGACCGAGCCCGGTCGGCAGATGCAGTGCGATTTCGTTGTCTTCCGACGAGGCACCGACCCGCTTTACGCCTTCACCGCCACGCTCGGCTTCAGTCGTTGGCGCTGGGCACACTTCACCACCGATGAACGCGCCGAGACGCTGGTTGCCTGTCATCATGCGCTGTTCGAAGCCTTGGGTGGCATTCCTCGCGAGATCCTTTACGACAACGCCAAGACCATCGTTGTCGAACGCGATGCTTATGGCGACGGCCAACATCGCTGGCACGCCGGCCTGCTCGATCTGGCCAAGCGGTACGGCTTCCTGCCCAGATTGTGCCAACCGTACCGCGCGCAGACCAAGGGCAAGGTCGAGCGATTCCACCGCTATCTGCGCGGCAATTTCTATGTGCCGCTGGCAAGCCAGCTTAAACAATCCGGCTTGATGCTCGATGCCGCGACTGCGAACGTCGAGGTGAGTAAATGGCTGCGCGACGTGGCCAACCAGCGCGTGCATCCGGTTACCGGGCAGGCACCCGCGATTCTGTTGGAGCAACGAGAACGGGCTTGCTTGCTCGATATGCCTGGCTACACATTGCCCCGATTGCCGGCTCGCGCCGTCGCTCGGCCGCGCGTTGATCCCGCGATGTCGATCCAGCACCCGTTGTCCGTCTACCAGCAATTACTGACCGAGGTGCGCGCATGAACTTGCAGCAGGAACGCATCGACGGGCACTGCCAAAGCCTGAAGCTCGAGGGACTCATGCACCGATACGTCGCTCTGGCCAGCGACGCGGCGGCCAAGCAATGGAGTTTCCTCGACTTCCTCGAGAACGCGCTCGCGCACGAACGAGAGACGAGGCAAGTTCGTTCGCGGCAAACACTGGTGCGCATGGCCGGGTTTCCCGCCATCAAGACACTGGATGACTACGACTACAGCTTCGCCGTCGGGGTCCCACGCGAGGCAATCGACGAGCTTGCCACGCTACGCTTCATCGAGCGAGGCGAGAACGCCGTGTTGCTTGGTCCGTCGGGCGTGGGCAAGACGCACCTCGCGATCGCCATCGGATATGCAGCGACGCAGGCCGGCATCAAGACGAAGTTCATCACGGCGGCGGATCTGATGTTACAGCTCGAGGCTGCACGCCGACAGGAGCGATACGACGCCGTTCTTCGGCACAACATTCTCGGCCCGAGGCTGCTCATCGTCGATGAGATCGGCTATCTACCGCTCTCGGGCGATCAGGCCAGTCACTTCTTCCAGATCGTCGCCAAGCGCTACGAGCGTGGCTCGATGATCCTGACCAGCAACCTGCCGTTTGCGCAGTGGGACGAAACCTTCGGCGGCAACACCACCCTCACTGCAGCGATGCTCGACCGCATCCTCCACCATGCCCACATCATCCAGATCAAAGGAGACAGCTACAGACTGAAACAGCAACGCAAAGCCGGGCACGTCCCGACATCGAAGAAGTAACGACTGGCTCAGTTTTACTTTGCGCGATCAGGCGCGAAGTGGCTCAGATTTCAAATGCGTTTGACAAGCTTGCGCGGGTGTCGACAGACGCAGCGCACGACGCTGCGAAAAACTGGTGCCAGGGCCGGAATGAAATAATTCTATGTGAGGCCCGTAATGTAAGGGTGTTGCTTGTGGAGTGTTGCTGAGTTGCCCCCAGAGTTGCCCCCCGCGCTTCTGGCAGCCGCAGAATTCATATCGCTCTGCTGCGTGTGCCGTTCGGGCGAGGTCGTTCAGAAGATACCAACAGGCGTATCGGAGTAGGCTCGGCCAGTCGAACGCCCGTGCCGTGCGGAACGTTGCTGTGCCGCCGGAAGTAAAAATATTTGGAGATTTGGAGATAGACGGATGTATCGGCCTGCAAGCCTTGTCTGGTAAGGCTGTGGTTATCTCCAAGACTATCTCCAAAGTACACATGTTCTTGGAGATAAAGTTGGAGACAGACTGCTGAGCTATGGCGTCCGCACGACGACGTTGAGAGTTGCCCTGCCTTCTGGAACGCTGCGCGCAAAGAACGCCCCGCGCGCCCACACCTACGAGCCGCCGTTACGCTAGAAAGTTACTTTGCAACCGTCGCATCACGTCAGTGATTGGCACGAGCAAGCGCGGCATAATCGCGACAAGACTGGTGATTCGGGGACTGAGATGTGCAAGTCCAGACCTGATCTCTCAGTCGGAGGCAGATCAGGTCTGAGATTGTCTAGACGTCACCTCATCAAGGGCCGTGATCGACCCGTTGCCGTCATTCAAGACTCCTCGATGGCACGTCCGTTGCCAAATGCGGGGGCAACCGGTCATTCGTTTCCGCCGGCACGCCTGTTGGTTTTCTGCCGCAACACCATCCACGCTATTCGCCAGCACACCCGTTCCTCGGGGGGCGCTCCAGATGCCGCCGTGATCAAACCAAGAGTCAGAGTTTTTTGACTTCGATCAGATTTCCTCAACCCGCAGCCCCCACATTGGGTTCGTGGACGGTGCGGTCCGCATCAGGAACCGCGGTGAGGGCCATAGACATGGTCTGACGCGGGCCATTAATAGACCGACGTATACGCTGTATTTTTCGAGTTGACGAAACGGCATTTCGTTATATTCTGAAAAATACTGAAAAAAAGGCGCCGACGGCAACATGCCGGCTTCATTGCCAACGAGCTCGGATGCGGGACCATCGAGAAGAATGACGAAGGGGACGCCATGGTCAATCGGATCAGAAGGTATTTCGTTGCCTTGTTTCTGCTGGCCGTGGCGGCGCTGTCGTTTTCCCCCGAGGCCACGGCAGTGCCGGCATTCGCGCGGCAAACCGGGCTCGCCTGCGTCGCGTGTCATGTCAGCTTCCCCGAGTTGACGCCCTTCGGCCGCTTCTTCAAGTTGACCGCCTACACGCTTTCCAACAAATGGACGATCCCGCTTGCAGGAATGGTCCAGGTATCCCAGACCAACACGCGCAGCATCAATAACGCCAATTATGATTTCGCTCGAAATCAGGACGTCGTGCTGCAGCAAGCGAGCCTCTTCTATGGCGGACGCATTGCCGGTCCGGTCGGCGCGTTTGCACAATGGACATACGACGGGATCGCTCACCACAGCGGAATCGACAATACGGATATCCGTGCCGCGGGACATTTCACGCGGGAAGATATCGATTTCATCTACGGCGTATCCGTCAACAATAATCCAACCGTTTCCGATGTCTGGAATACCACCCCTGCATTTGGCTTTCCGTATGCGTCGAGCAGCATTTCCCTAACTCCGACCGCAGGTACGCTTATCGATGGCGGCCTCGCACAACAGGTTGTCGGTATTTCCGCCTACGCTTTCTGGAATCGCACCATCTATGCGGAGTTCGGCTTCTATCGTACGGCCGACCAGATGTTTTCGGTGTTCCGGACCGGCCAGGACACTGCTACGCCCGGTGGCGTCAAGCGTCTGAAGGGCGCGAACCCGTACTGGCGGCTTGCTTACAACCGCGAGTTCGGGCCGCATTCTCTCGAAGTGGGCACCTTCGGCATGGTCGCTGACGTCTATCCGGACAACACCATCCCGACGACCCCAACCGATCGCTTCACCGATTTCGGCGTGGACGCCCAGTACCAGTACCTCACGCTGTCTCATGCATTCACGACCCAGATCGCGTTCATTCACGAAAAGCAGGACTGGAGCGCAAGCTTCCCGAGCGGAGGGATCGGTGCAGGGCCTACACCCACCAATCCGACTGACCACCTGAATACCCTCAAGCTCAAGGCATCGTATTACTACCAGCGCAAGTACGGCGCTTCGCTGGGGTACTTCTCGACGACAGGAAATGCAGATGCGGGACTGTATGGGGCCGTTCCAGTGACAGGCAGTGCAAATGGCCTGCCCGACACGCGGGGCATCATCCTCGAACTCGACTACCTGCCGCTGCCGCAAGTGAAGCTGTCCGTGCAGTACACGTGGTTCCTCAAGTTCAATGGCGCACGCTTCAACTACGACGGAAGTGGACGGAACGCCAGCGATAACAACACGTTGTACCTGCTCGCCTGGTTTGTCTTCTGACCCGCGAGGTAACTCATGCGCACTATTTCCTGCCGGTCCGGAGCAGCCCTGATGAAGTTGCTTCGCTTGCCGATGCCGCTGGCTCCGGTCGTTGGCGTCCTGGCGACTCTTGTCGGAATGCCATCAACCACGCGCGCCGAAGATGGCGCGCGCCTCGCGGCCCAGCTTTGCGCTGCTTGCCACGGCGTACACGGGCATAGCGAATCGCCGATATTTCCGCGTCTGAGCGCTCAGACGCCGGAGTACCTGACCGCGCAGCTCAAGGGATTCCGTGAACATGCGCGCGGCGAAACGGATGCCCGGTCTTACATGTGGGCAATCGCGTCGCAACTCGACGATGCCACGATCGCTTCGCTCGCCGACTATTACTCGCACCAGGAGCCGGTGCGCGGCGCACCGGGCGATGCTGCGTTGATGTCGAAGGGACAGGAAATCTTCGAACATGGCGTGCCGGATCGCGGAACCCCGGCTTGCTCGTCATGCCACGGTGCAGAGGGCCAGGGAGCCGGCCCGTTCCCGCGCCTTGCCGGCCAGCACAAGGAGTATCTGCTTCGCCAGATCGAAGTCTTCAGGAACGGGACGCGCGCAAATGCGCCAGTCATGAGTACTGTCGCGCACACTCTGGACGCCGATGGGGCGAAAGCCGTTGCCGAGTGGCTCGAGTCCCGCTAGCCGTCGAGGCTCGTCGTTGTCGGGCAAAAGTGCACGGACAGCCAAAGCAACTTTTCCCGGTCACATGAGCACGCAACCCGCAGCAGCACCTGCAACCGTCACCCCAATGATGCAGCAGTACCTGCGTCTTGTCTGAAACGGCTCGGCGAACAAACCTACGCCAAGACCTACGCTCAAACTTTTCAGGATCGGCCGCTGACGACCCATTTCAGCCCCTCGACCCGGCGAAACCTCAACGGCAGCTTCCAAGGTACTCCGGCCTCTCGCTCAACCAAGCAAAATAGCTGCGGCGGCTTCGCACTGTTGTTGTCATTCGAGGCCTATCGTCCTGCATTGGACGAGTGACGACGCGTTTAACACCGCCGACACGATGCTTTATTCGTCGCCTTCCCCGTCGCGCCTAGGTCGATCCATGTCTCTAAAGCGCGGTGAAATCCCGGGCGCCCCGCGAGGGATGAACGGCGGCCACACGCTCGGCGAGCTTTACATCGTAACTCGAGTGCACATGCACACGCTTCTTGTCGGGAAACGCATAGACGTATGCTTTGCGCAGCGCGAGCGATGCCTCATGAAACCCGGACAGGATCAACTTCTGCTTGTTCGGGTAGCTCGCGATGTCGCCTGCCGCGAAGATGCCTGGCCGTGAGCTTTCGTAGTACGACGTATCAACGACGATCCGTCCGGCCTGTACGGCGATCCCCCAGTTCGCGATCGGACCGAGATCCGCGACAAGTCCGTAGAGCACGAGCAATTGATCTGCGTCGAGGCACACCGAGCCACCAATCTTGCGAACCTCGATCGATTCGAGTGTCCCCCCTGGCGCATTCAGCCCAGCAATCGTGCCAACCACGAAATCCATCTCGCCCGCCGCGACCGCCTGCTGTAACCGGGCGATGCTCGAGTCCGTCGCGCTGAAGCCGTTCCGTCGATGAACGAGCGTGACGCGCCGCGCGACCGAGCGCAGCGCCAGCGCCCAGTCGAGCGCCGAGTCGCCACCGCCCGCGACCACGACGGTTTTTCCGGCAAAGCCGTTCACGTCGGAAACGCTGTAATGGATGTACCGGCCTTCAAGGAACACCGCCTCAGCGAGTGCCAACCGTTGCGGCACAAACGCTCCGTTGCCTGCAGCGATCAAGATCGCCGCGGTGTCAAACGCATCCCCTTTGTCGGTGCGAGCAAGCCATCGACCGCCCTCGAGCGGATCCAGCGTCTCAATACGCTGACCGAGATGCATCGGAGGATCGAAGGGCCGGCATTGCTCGACGAGGCGATCGACAAGATCGCGTGCAGTGCACGATGGTATGCCGGGAATATCGTAGATCGGCTTGTCCGGATATAGTGCGATGCACTGGCCACCGGGGCGCTCGATCCCGTCAACGATCCGGCACGTGAGGCCGATCACGCCTGCCTCGAACGCGGCGAAAAGGCCCACGGGACCTGCACCGACAATCAGCACGTCGGTTCTTAAAGGACTCGCAAGCGAGGAATTTTCCGGTGATGTCACGTGTCCTCCTCGTGAATGTCATGCGGGACGGCACTGCCGGCTCCAAGCCATCATCGCAAGTATCTATTTATATCATGACGTGATATATAGAAGTATGTCGACGTGGAGCAAACCCCTCCGATTTCCTCTCGATACAGCGAGAGCGAATGATCTATGACGCGATGTGACTGCCGCAGCACCTCCGGCGAAACAGATCCGACCCGTTTTCCACATTGCGCCCAATTTTTCGCAGAACGGCCATGGTTGCTAGTGTTGGGGGCGCCCGACCACGACGAACAATGAATGGGGCGCGCGGGTGACCGGATGCTCCGTCTGGAATGCCGTAGGTCTTCAATCGACAGGAACGAAGTGACGGGGAGATAGCGAGCGCGCGCCGGATACGCGATCCGTTCCACAAAGGAGGAACATCGTGAGTGAAACAAGGACGTTTGAAATATTCCGCTACGATCCAGACCGGGATCCCAAGCCGTACATGCAAACGTACGAGATCGAGGTGCCCTCTACTGACAAGATGTTGCTGGATGTCCTTGTCCGGCTCAAGGCACGGGACGAGACGCTCAGCTTTCGGCGTTCGTGCCGTGAAGGCGTGTGCGGCTCGGATGCAATGAACATTAACCGCAAGAACGGGCTCGCCTGCATCGCCAATCTCAACGACCTTCCCCGTCACACGGTCCTGCGTCCGCTGCCCGGGTTGCCGGTCGTTCGCGACCTGATCGTGGACATGACCGCGTTCTTCAAGCAATACCACTCGATCAAGCCCTACCTGATCAACGACACGCCCCCGCCGGAGCGGGAAAGGCGCCAGACGCACGAGGAACGCGATCAGTTGGACGGTCTGTACGAGTGCATCTTGTGCGCGTGCTGTTCCAGCGCATGTCCCTCGTACTGGTGGAATCCCGATAAATATGTCGGTCCTGCCGGGCTCCTGCAGGCCTATCGCTTTCTGGTCGATTCCCGCGACGAGGGTACGGGTGAGCGGCTGGACAATCTTGACGATCCGTATCGCCTCTTCCGGTGTCGGACGATACTGAACTGTACGGACGTCTGCCCCAAAGGACTGAATCCGGCCAAGGCAATCGGGGAGATTCGCACCATGCTCGCGCGCCGGATGATCTGAGTGACGCAACCTGACACTGGAATACAGTTATGGCACTGCCACGGGCGACACCGGGGGAATTGATCGACGTTCGACTGCATTCCATCACGCTGTTGCGTTGACCGGTTGAATCTGCAGCCAGACTCGGCAAGCCACGGTCCCTGCGGCCCGTGACCGGCTCAACCCGACCCACTATGGTCCTTTACCCATCGACTACCGATATTGCAGATCATGGGGCGGAGCAGACGTTCCAGCGTCTGTGTGCGAATGAGCAACGATCGCAGACTATGGGTTTCGATCCGGGAGCCTCTGGACATACGAATTGACCAGGGTGATCCACCCACTGACGTACGGGAAACTTGCGTCAGCTTTCACGGTTTCCAGGGAGGCGCGAAGCAATGAAAAAAATCATGACAGCGGCGGCAGGCGCGCTGATCGGTGTATCGATCGCGGTTGCTGGGGAGCCGGAGCAGACCACGTCGCACGAGGACATGATGTCGAACCACGACATGACGTCGCGCCAAGCTGAGGTGGCCCGCAAGGGTGCGGTTGTGATGCCATTTGATCTGGCACGGACCAGCCATTTTTTCGACGATACCGGAAGCGGCGGGATTGAGACAATCACGGCGAACGACAAACACGACACCAAACAGGTCGCGCTTATTCGTTCTCATCTGACAATCGAAGCTCAACGTTTCCGCCGCGGCGACTTCGCCGATCCTGCGGCGATTCACGGTCACGATATGGCAGGGCTCGCCACCCTGACAAGGGCGGGTAAGAAGCTTCACGTTGAATACAGGAGCCTGCCCTCCGGAGCAAGCCTGACATATGCAAGCAGCGACCCGGACGTGATTGCCGCTGTTCATGCGTGGTTCGCGGCCCAGCGTTCCGACCACGCCGCGCACTCCCATCTTCCCAAATAGCTCGGGCGCACTGTAGGCAACGAGCGTCGGCTGCGCGGGGACGTCGGTAACGCGAACGACATGCGCCAAGGACAAAGGTCCGTTGTCTGGGCGAAGCCGACGTTCGAACGTCCACGTGAAGGTGTGAGCCAACGTCTGTTGCTGGCCGAACTGAGCCAGACAACCTGACACTGTCTGCTTGGTCCGGTGAGCCGGGCTCTAGCAGGGCGTGAGTTGAACGGCGCGCGCAGCTTAGACTGCGTCGCGTACCCGCATGATCGTCTGGCGGCTCGTGCCAAATTGCCGAGCAAGCGCGGCCACGCTTGCCCCCGCGTCCAACTCGCGCAGCACGTCCGCCCGCTGCTCGTCCGACAGGGCGGACGGCCGCCCCATCACCTTGCCTTCCGCCTTCGCGCGAGCGATACCAGCGTGTGTGCGCTCAATCAACAGATCCCGCTCGAATTCGGCCACCGCGTTCAACACCTGCATCGTCATCCGGCCGGCCGCGCTCGTTAGATCTACGCCGCCCAGGGCGAGACAATGAACCCGGATACCGCGTTCGGCCAATCCCTCGACCGTGGCCCGCACGTCCATCGCATTGCGGCCGAGTCGATCGAGCTTCGTCACGATCAACACGTCGCCTTCTTCCATCTTGACGAGCAACTGCGCAAACCCCGGCCGCTGATCGGCGCTTACGCTCCCCGAAATGCTTTCCGACACAACGCGGCGCTTGTCGACCGAGAAGCCGGCCGCCTCGATCTCTCGTAACTGGTTCGCGGTGGTCTGGTCGGACGTACTGACGCGGGCATAGGCAAAGGTTCGGGACATATCGGGCACTCAATCTGTACGAAATAGATGTCCGAATGTAAGGCAATGTCCAAAACATTTCAACCCTTATTTGCGGACAGGGCAAAATGCCCCTGCCCGTAAGGGATCGGTTTTGGACAGGCGCATTTGATTGGAGGCCGATTGCCTTCTGGTCGGTCGCTGGGACAAACAGGACGGTGCCACTATTCGAATGCCCAAAGCGGTCAAGCTATCACGCAGTGCGGACTCTGAGCTGAGGCGCTTACACTTCTCGCTGGGTGGTGCCCCGGCCTCGGGAACTGACGTGGCGGGGGAAAATTTGCCCATCGCCGTGTTTTCAGCTTGGAGGCTAGGCATGTAGTCGCAGACCAGTTCATCAGTTGCTGCGCCGCGTTATGCGGTCGACATATCGAGCTACGCCCGGCTGGTCAGACCCTAGGCAAGCTCTGTACCAGCGCTCCGGCCAACGTCCGCAAATGTGCCACCAAGGTTCGCACATCAGCGTCGGTGATCGAGACCTTTCGGCCAAGCAGAGACTGGGCGCTGCCAGTCTTCCTGATGTATTCGGCATCGATGATGCCCAGCTTATGCGCCAGCAGGTGTCGCTTCTGGAACTGCGTGGTTACAAAATTCCAGGCAGCCGCGTCGAGCAAGGCGGCCAGGTCGAAGCCGGTTTCGCGGAGCAGCTTGTCCTTGGCGGCGTCGATGCTTTGAAATGAGATATTGAAGGGCTGCGCGGCACAATGTTCGCGGCCGAAGCCATCGAAGCAGGAGATGGCATCCTCCAGAGCGTTGTCGATCAGTTTTGTCGCGAGATCCGCCGGTGCGACCTGCGCCAAGTCGAGCGACTTTAGCACCAGGTCAAAGTTCGCATTGGCGATTTGCAGGGAGTTATGGGCCCCGCAGTCGGGACAGAAGCCGAACGCGCCATAGATCGTATACTCCATTGTGCAGGCGCAGCAGGTCACCCGTTCTTCCAGCTCTTCTTCCCGGTAATACACAATCGGTGTCGGGCTACCCTTGACCGAGATGCCAATCGACACGAAGGCGCGCGGATCGGGCCGGCGCTCGAGCTTCTTTAACTCCGTCAGGAGTTGCCCGGACAGCTGATTCATGGCGACCGACTGCGCGTATTCGATCTGCTGCTTGGTCCAGAATTCCTTCTGCGGACCAGTGTGGTTGCAGTACGGGCAATGGCAGTCAGGATCGCCCGGCAGGCCAGTGCCAAACTTGATTTTGAAGTACTTCTCGCACGCTGGACACTCGCGTCCGGTGTAGCCGTCAGCGTCGGGGGCGATCTTCACAGAGATTTCCATGTCGGCATCTTACGGATGTGGACTTAGACAAAAAACAGTTCGTCGGCCCTGGCTTCAAAGTGCCCGGCGATTGCGAGCTAAGATCGCAATCGCAATCGCAATCGCAATCGCAGTCGTCCCAGGCCCGTTGTTCGCTCAGGCACGCGAACTCAGTGTTAGCCGTCTCCTTGCCACGCGCATTCAATTCCGCGAAGACCGCGATGATTTCGTTTTCGATGGACGCCACGTAGGTCGCGATGTAAATGTCAGCGCTTGAAACGGCGGACGAGATAGCGTCCAGGCCCCGGCATCGCGTCGCCTACACTTGTCCGCTAGCCTGCGGTGTTTCGACCGGTGGTGCGTCGCGCCACCATGAACACTCACGAAGAATCCGCTCGTTCGCCAACAGAGGTTCGACAAAGTCGCTGCGCACGAAGAACCTGAGCCCCGGGCATATTGGCGGCGGAAACCCGATGATCTGCTGAATCGTCGTCGCGTAGTCCTCGCAGGCGCGCAGCGTCTCGGTGACAAGATAGGCTAAGGCCGGGCGCAGCGAGCAAAGGTCATTGGGCAGCCGGTGTTCCTGACTCCACACGTTAAAACTGTTGAACGGCGCGGCAGCGCCGCGCACCGCGAAGCCGCGCGCGGTCACGAAGACCAGATCAGGCGAGTTGCCGCCATGCACGTACTTGTCACGGAAAGTCCGCAGCATCAGGAAAAATGCGCCCGCGCGACCATAAAACTCTGCTAGCGACTGCGGAATGCGGAACTTACTGGCGATCTCTTCGACGGGACGCAGTTGATTGGCGGTCAGAACCATGTCACCGAAACTCTGCGGCAGCTCGCGCTTCTTCGTCGCGGCGTCGAGAAGTTGAACACTGTTCCACTGCGCCGCGATCACCTCTTGAAGCAGGTCGAACACGCTGCGGCATAGACTGAACAGGTACTCAAGTTCGGTCAGTACCAGACGGCTCGCGCCACTCCGCCCGCCCTCCGCGTAGTCCAACAGGATGTCAAACTTCTTCAGGCAGGCACCAAGGTTGAAGACATCGTCCATGATCCCTTCGAGCGGTCGCGCCACGCCGCGTAAGTTGCCACGCTGGGCGATGAAATCCAGGAAGCGCAGGTAGCCATCGCGATCAGACTGCGGCTCGGCAGCGAAGTAGAAGCCTTCGCCCGGCCACGCTTTGATGCGGAGCAGGCCAGCCTCGGTCTTCAGCCACAGATGCCAGTCCCCGTCAGCGAAAAAGCTTAGCGACGCAATGGCCCGCCCTGCGAGGTTGGGCACATCGAGATAAGGGATCTTGGCGAGTTCGGAGAGCGGGATCTGGTCCATAATTTACTCTGCCAGCATGGGTGCAAATACACAAGCCACTTTCGGTGCTGCATACCACCAATTTTACAGTCGAATTGTCAACTCACCTGGCTCCGGTCGGCACGGATCGCACGATCTTACGGTGGGCTCTATGTGTGCGAGATATGAAGGTATCTTGACGTGGCTTGCCCAAAGCGGACAGTGACGAGTGACCGCTTCTGGTCGAACGCGGCCGGTCGCTGCCCTGTCACGCTCGACCGGCGCAGATCAACCCTGAGCAGCAGCTCGTGCTGCTGCTTCGTCAATGGCGGCTTCCAAAGCCACTATGGCCGATCACGTCACCGCATTGCATAACGAGCGGAATCGGGGCACCAAGGCTCATGCCTTTGCTTCTGCCGCATTCGACAACATCCAATTCACTATTGCCTGCCTCGTTAATTCGAAGCATCTGTACCGTTGCTGACGGCGAATTTCAGTCTGAGGTGTTGACACAATGTCCATGTGACGCTGTACAGAGAATTCGCCTAGATCAAATTTCCCTGAGTGAAAGTGGGACGATCGGATATCTCCGTAGAGATATTCCAATAGTTGCTCATCACTCGACTCGAGTGACAAATGTTTCCGCATGAATGCACTGAAGCTGCGTGCTTCACTATCGGTAGCGCTGAGAGCTTCAATTGCGCCGACGCGGTAAGCTAGTTCGGCCGACGGAAATCTTCGCCCCAGTGAAAGGCCAATTTGATACATTCTTGCCGCACCGTCAAACGCGTCCTTCACTGGCTCCGGTAAAGCGTCAACACCCCGCAGAATTCGCCGAGCCTCTGGAGGCATCTTCAATGTTCCGGCCACTCGACCATAGTGGCGGATGCCCTTACTAAATGCGCCTGCGGCGCAGATCTCGCCTTTCTTGGGCATGAAATTGCCACCGGTCAACTGACCGATACCGCGTCCAAGGCGTTCAGCCACCGGGGGCGTGCCTGCCATAACCCACACCTGCTCAAACGAATGTTCATATAGATCTATGTCTAGCAATACGGAGAGGCGCGCAGCAAATCGGCGCGAGAACTCTGCAGCAAGGTAGCTCGCGTCGAACATGTCAACAGCTTCGACTTCAAACTCAAGGACCACTGCGCGTTCCGCGTTTATTAGCATCGGAGAATCTATGTCAAGAATTGCCGGCGCAACTCGGACTCCGCGGAACCAATATTCCCCGTCCAACTGCGGTCCGACGTAGAAGAAAACCTGACGTCGATGCTCGGTTCGTCTCGACTCTATGAAAGCGTGTGTCAGGGCGGAATCAATAATTTCCCTCGCGAGTTCTTCCCACGCTTCATTACCTGCTTCGTCGTTCGTCGATGCCGGACAGACTTCCAACTCAGCTAGCGTTCCGTCGGCCGACGTCCGCAGCGACCAGATGAGTTCCGCTTGGCTAACCGCCCCCCCAAACGTGGTCCTGACCACGCTTAGAATGGAGTCAGGTTTCACATTTTCGAAATGTGCCTGCGCTCTATGTGTCCGTTTCGCGAATTCCGCGTTCAGATAGGTGAGGAACAGTTGCTGCTTCGGACCTTTAGGGATCGACAGTCGGCGCTTCATGTGGCATCGGTTCGTGGATTTGTGCAAATTGCGACATTACCATCAATGCAGAATCAAGCTCCGCAACATGAACGGATGGCAGCGTGTGGGATATCCAGCCATCGCGAACGACTGATTATGCGCGCGACAGAATGGCCGATCGAGGCCGAACAGTGACACCATGTATTGCGGTCTTAGATAATCCGAGACAAATCTTTTACGGGGGCAGACCTTTCGATATAATTGCGGTACTTGTTGGTACCTAATCGAACACGGCTCTAGGAATCTGTGGGCGATGCAAGGGAAAAAGGCGGGGAGTGCTCAATCATTGAGCATATTTCGTCGAGCTGACGAGAGGGTGCCGGGGGTGTGCTACCAACACATCCCACCGGCGATTTTTGGCTTGGCTGCCTGTTCCATAATTGGAGGAACCACAAGAGCCACCGCGCCTAGGAAACGCTTAGCTCTTGTTAGGACGGATGATACCGCGCGCGGCGCGCCGTGCAAAGTAACTTTGCAAAGTTACTTTGTGCGTCTCCCGCGAACTTCATTGCGCCCGTACTTTGATAGTACGGCGCGGCTTATTGCCGCCGCTATCCTCCTTCTTGCTGAACAGGCCATTTCTGAACAGAAAATGGCTCTTAAGATTCTTCGACTTATTGGTGTGCTGGATTGTGTCGGCGTCAAGAAAACAACGCTGTATCGCTGGATTCGTGAAGGCAAGTTTCCAGCGCCGGTCCAGTTAGGGGCTCGTAGCGTCGGCTGGCGCGCGACCGACGTCCAGCAATGGGTCGAATCCCGTCAGTCCACACGGGGGCAAGCATGAGCGCGCATGCCCCGCTGATCAGTCGCGGCGGCCCGTATGGTCGCGCGATGGGCGCGGCCGTCACGGCGCGCGACGCCGCGTTCGTGCGTTGCCGCGACGCCCGACTCCGCAAGCTCGCAGGAATCCTCGATGACGTCGAGGGCTGCTTCTGGAACCGTGGCGACGACACCGGGAAGCTCGTAGCGATCGCCGTCACGCTCGCCTCGACGCTCGCGCTCGAAGCCCCGCGCCTGACGACAAAGCAACTTGGCACCGCCTGCGAGAAGTTCGTCCAGGCGATTGCCGCTGCTGAACAGGATTCGGCGAACTATCGTCGTCGGCAGTATCGACAGCTGCGGAAAGCCTATCGTGCGCTTTACAACGACATCGATGCGCAGTGCACGGACGGGACGCGCCGCTTGCAAGTTAGCGCCCTGCTGCGGGGCGTCGCGCTCGGCCAATCACTGGCGCAGGGCAGCTCGCGACTGGACATCGAACAGCTCAAGCTGGCGACCGCCGTGCTCAAGGGGGAGACCGCCTGATGCTCCCCCAAAGTCGCTTTGCACTAGGTAATACACGGCGAGGGGTGTCGCGATTTGCGTCGTCCAGCATCGCGCGGTATTCTGTGCGTGTCGCTGAGACAACAGCGACCCGGTTTGGCGACTGGAGTTTGCAAAAGGCGGACAACCGCCGCTGCGCGGTTTTTTTACGTCCGCACGCTAAGCGCCTTCAATGGTCGGGCCTTGGCGGGGGTGCCTTCGGGCACGCCGGTTTCCTTTTGCGCCGGTTCGCCAACCCTGTCATGTGCCCGGCCACCCCATTTGGCGATGGGGCCGGGTCCCGAACCCAGCAAAAGGAGGTCGCACCCAATGCGCCAGCCCTCGCACGCCCGTACCGGGCAGCAATCCCACCTCATTCAATCCATCGTCCGCGCAGCACTGCGCGACGCAGCAACCGCCAGCACATACCAAGACGCACTCGATGCGACTGGCGCGGCACTCGCCGCAATCGCAGCGCTCGTCCGTGCGGAGGTGCGTCATGGCTGAGCTGCGCTGCAAGATCGGCGATTTGGCGATCGTCACGAGGTGCGATGCGCGCTCGCGTATCGGCATGCTGGTTGAGGTGGCATCGGCTCGGCCGACGCCCGACCACGATTGGCGCGTGCGGATCTTGGGCGGCCCCGTCTCGGGGCGTAGCGTCTGCGGTCGCCGGTCTGGCGACTTCACGCACGCGGCCGTCTACGACTGGAACCTCACGCCGATTCGCGGTGAAGCGGAGCTGGATTGCACGATCGATGTCCGGCAACTCCTCGCGTCGATTCTGGAGGTGCGCCATGTCTAAATACCGCCTGCCGAACGAAGTCACGATGATCGCCATGTGTGCGGCCCATCAGTTCGCCCAGCTCGAAGCCCTGTTCGATGCTGTCCGGTCGCATCTTGCGGAGGGCACCTACGAGCGAGCGCTCGTCGACATGGGGCAAAGCGTCGCGAGCCGGTATTCGGCCGACATGCGTCGCACTGCGCAGCCGGAGGTGTGCCATGACTGATCAGCGCATCCGAACCGCGGTTATCAATGGCTTCGACAACGCACCGCCACTCGATACAGGCGCTCCGATCGAGCTGCAATTCGCCGTCGACCTGGGCGCGATCTGCGCCGACGCATGGCTTGACCTGAAAGGCGACGTGCGGCTGCACGACTACGCGGCACATCAAGCCGCCGCGTTCGCACGCGGCATGGAAGCCGCCATGCAGGACGCTGGCGACGTCGACGCGCACCGCGTGACGATCAGCCGCCAAGCGTTTGCAGCCGGCCTCATGGGGCGCGTGCAGCAGCACCTGTTTGCGGCGCTCGGCCTCGTCACGCGCGAACCGCGCACGACGCACTGAGGGGCGGCCATGGCAAAGACGAACAAGAATGCCGTGCAACCGCTCGCGTCGCACTTCGTGGCCGAGGTGAACCGCCCCGACCGTAACCGCATCGGCACGCGGATCAGTGACGCCATGGAGCTGCTGGACAGCCTGCATTGGGCGGCCGACAAGGCCATGTCGGATGACGACTACTGGCTTGTGCTGAGCCTGTTCCGCGCGTCCCTGCCGTCGATCGGCGCGGCGCTGGAGGCGGCCAACGACGCCCTTGGCGAGTCGCGGCTCGGCCGCTACGTCTACAGCAACGACGTCACGGCCGGCGGGGCCGTTCTGTCGGTGCCTCGCGCGGCCGGCTAACACCCGCCGCTAGGCATCGTCGCTTCAATCAATTCTTCGCGCGTCGGGTAGCTGCTTGCCCGATATGGACTACTAATCGGAAGCCGACCGACGCGCGTCCAGTGGGAACCTATGAGTAACGCACCCATGTCCGAATTCGAGCGGGCGAGAGTCGCGCTCGGCTATGTTCCGCCCGACGACCGCGACACGTGGAGTCAGGTGGGGATGGCGCTCAAGGCCGAGTTTGGCGAGGAGGGCTTCGCCCTCTGGAACGAATGGAGCCAAGGCGCGCAGAACTACAACGGCAAGGACGCGCGCGATGTGTGGAAGTCGTTCAAGGGCGGCAAGATCACCATCAACACGCTGTTTCATCTCGCCAAGCAAGGCGGCTTCGATCCGCGTGCGCATCGGGCGAAGCCGGTCGATCCAGCGGAGCGCGAGCGGCAGAAAGCCGAGCGCGCGGCCCGCGAAGCGGCCGAGCTGGCCGAACTGACCGAGAAGCAGCAAGCCGCGTCGGCCCTCGCTGAATCGATCTGGTCGGTGGCCGAGCCTGCGCCGGCCGATCACCCGTATCTCGTTCGCAAGCGCATCCCGGTCGACGCGCTGCGCGTCTATCGCGGCGGCTTGTGCATCGGCACGGCCGCATGCGACGGCGCACTCGTCATTCCGGCGCGTGACGCGAACGGCAAGCTGTGGACGCTGGAATTCATCCTGACGGATGGCCAGAAACGTTATCTGCCGAACGGCCGCAAGGCGGGCTGCTTCTCGCTGATCGGCGGTCCGCTATCTTCCGCGCCGTCCACGCTGCTGATTGGCGAGGGCTACGCGACGTGCGCGACGCTCGCGGCCGCGACCGGCTATCCGGCCGCCGTCGCGTTCGATGCCGGCAACCTGCACGCGGTCGCGACAGGACTGCGCGGCCAGTATCCGGACGCGCGCATCGTCGTATGCGCCGATGACGATCACACGACGAAGGGCAATCCGGGCGTGACGAAGGCCCGCGCGGCGGCCGAGGCCGTTGCCGGCATCGTCGCCGTGCCCGACTTCGGTTCGAACCGACCGGCGAATGGGACCGACTTCAACGACCTGGCTGCGCACCTCGGCCCGGATGCGGTGGCCGCCGCCGTGCGCGCTGCGCTTGCGTCGGCCGGCTCGGCGGATGCCGGCAAGGCCAAGGCTGCACCGCCCGCCGCGAAGCCCGCCAAGCGCCCCAAAACGGCCCGCGCGCAGGACGGCAAGTCGCGGTTCGTCGTCGACGATAAGGGCGTGTGGTTTCACGGCTTCAACAATCAGGGCGATCCGCTGCCGCCGCATTGGGTCAGCACGCGAATCGATGTGATCGCGGAGACGCGAAACGAGATGAACAGCGAGTGGGGTTACCTGCTCGAATTCACGGACCGCGACGGCATCCTGAAACGGTGGGCGGTGCCGGCCGGCTTGTTTGCCGGCGACGGTACGGAGCTGCGGCGCATGCTGCTCGATATGGGCGTAAAGCTTGGCGTGACGCAGATCGCCCGCACGCAGATCGCGAACTATGTGCAGATGGCGCAGCCGGACGAGCGCGTGCGCTGCGTGCCGCGCGTCGGCTGGCATCACGGTGCGTTCGTGCTGCCCGATCGCGTCATCGGCACCGGCAAAGAGGCGTTGATCTATCAGGCCGACACGCCCATCCAGAGCCAGTTCAAGGAACGCGGCACGCTGGTCGACTGGCAACGCGAGGTTGCGGCCTACTGCGTCGGCAATAGCCGGTTGCTGTTCTGCGTCGCTACCGCCTTCGCTGGTCCGCTGCTGCACTTCTCCGGGCTCCAGTCGGGCGGCTTTCACCTGCTCGGCACAACGTCCAAGGGTAAGTCGACGGGCGGCGTCATCGCCGCGTCCGTGTTCGGCTCGCCGGACTATGTGCGGAGCTGGAAGGCGACCGACAACGCGCTCGAAGCCGTCGCCACGCAGCATAGCGACGCGCTGCTGATCCTCGATGAAATCGGGCAGGTCGAGCCGCGCTTGGTCGGCGATGTGATCTATATGCTTGCGAACGAGTCGGGCAAGGCCCGCGCGTCGCGTAGCGGCTCAGCAAAGCCCGTACTCACGTGGCGGCTGCTGTTCCTGTCGAACGGTGAGAAGAGCGTGTCCGCGCTGATGGCCGAGGGCAACAAGCCCATGAAAGGCGGTATCGAGGTGCGCTTGCCCGCGATCCCGGCTGAGGTCGGCGAAATGGGCGTCGTGGAGAAGCTGCACGGCTTCCCGACGCCGGCCGCACTGATCGAGCATCTAGAGCGGCACGCCGGCAGGCACTACGGCACGGCGGGGCCGGCCTTTATCGAATGGGCATCGTCGCAGGCCGATGAGCTGGCCGAGCATCTGCGCATGCGCGTCGACGAGCTGGTCGGGCAATGGGTGCCGGACGGATCGCATTCGCAGGTTGCCCGCGTCGCCAAGCGGTTCTGCCTCGTTGCGGTGGCCGGCGAGCTGGCCACGGCGCACGGGCTGACCGGCTGGCCGCAGGGCGAAGCGGTCGAGGCCGCGCGTCGTTGCTTCGAAGGCTGGCTCGAACTACGCGGCGGCACCGGCAATTCGGACGAAGCGGATGCGGTGCGACAGGTGCTGCACTTCCTCGTCGCACACGGCGACAACCGTTTCGTGTGGATGAACCGGGCGCAGGACGACCATCGACCGAACGCGCCGCACCGTGCGGGCTGGAAACGACTCGTGAAACACGACAAGAGCAGCATCGCCATCGAGTCGGATCAAGCGTATTACGCTGAGTTCGGCGAGAAGATGAGCGCCGAAGACGCGGAAAGCGTCGAGACGGAATACCTGATCGAGTCAACCGTGTTTCGCAAGGAAGTATGCGCCGGCTACGACCATAGGATCGTCGAAAAGGCTTTGATGAAGCGGGGTGTGCTGATGCTGCGTAGCGATGGGCGTCCGTATCGACAAGAACATATTCCCGGCATGACAAAGAAACTCATGGTCTATCGCGTCCTGCCGTCCATCTTCTCACTCGAAATCTAAGCTGCACCGCCGCCGTCCGGGAGGGCGGTGGCGGGCATCCCTTTGCGCGGCACTTTTGGCCCGTGCGTCAAAGTTACTTTGAGCGATACGCTCCAGATGGAACCGGGTCGGCGGTTGCCTCGACTCTTGCTGAGGATGTAACAATCCAGCCTGGTTTATCTCCAGTATCTCCAGCGTTCTCCAAATCGTTTGGAGACACACGAAGCCTTACCCCACAAGGCTTTGCGGCCGATTCGGGCGTTTATCTCCAACTCTCCAACTCGTTTTGCACTGAGCGGGCAGACGTCGACCGTCTGCGTCTACCGCGAAGCTAGATGGGGCGCGGCTTTCCGGGATTCGACGGGCATCAGAAGCGCGTTTTCGAGGGGGGTGTCCGAGATACGCCCCGATCGGGCATTGTTGCGCCGGCCGCAAGTGTCGGGGCGGCCAGAAAGCGGGGGACCCTGCGTCTAGGGCAAAGACGCGGGGGCTCACACCCGCGTCTTTTCTCTACTGACGGCAAACATAGGGGGGGCACATAATAATAAGGGGCCAAATCATCGGTTTACCCTATGCCTACGCCGTTTCCGTTTTGCTGGTGGGAAACGCCCGAGAGGGGGTCATACGCGTCGCGGCACGGGTCTATCTTGCCGCCGCGATCGGGATGATTTCCGCCCCGGCTTTGAGCTTGTCGAGGTAGTCCGCCCACTGTTGCATCATCGAGCGTCGTGCCTTGATGAACTTTGTTCGGTTGTACGCCCGCCCAAGGCTGTCAGGGACCGTATGCGCTAGTTGGTGCTCGATCACTTCCGGCTTTTCCTCCAACTCTTCATGCAGGATCGTCCGTGCCATTGCCCGGAAGCCGTGACCGGTAATCTCGGTGCGAGTGTCGTAGCCGAGCCGACGAAGGGCTGCATTGATAGCGGCCTCGCTCATCGGCCGATTTCGGTCGCGAGCACCGGGGAACACGTAGACGCCTTCGCCAGTCAGGGCGTGAAGCTCGCGCAAAATCGTGACAGCCTGCGCGGCCAGCGGAACAAGGTGATCCGTTTTCGTTTTGTTGACGAAATAGCGCCATTCGCCTTTGTCGAGGTCGAATTGCGCCCATTCTGCCTTCCGCAACTCGCCCGGCCTAACGAACAGCATGGGGGCTAGCTTGAGCGCGCAGAGAACCGGGAACGTGCCTGTGAAGCCGTCGAACGCGCGAAGCATCTCGCCCACTTTCTCCGGCTCAGTGATTGAGGCAAAGTGTGTTGTCTGCGCGGGCGGGATTGCATCTACCAGATCGCGGGCCGGATCGGCCTTGCAGTGCCCCTCTTTGATGCCGTAGCGGAATACCCGGCTAATCTCGCTGCGGATGCGATGGGCGGTAAATCTGGCTCCACGCCCGTCTACGCGCTTCAGCACGACCAGTATCTCCGGGGCGTCGATTTCAGCGATAGGGCGCTTGCCGAGCCATGGGAATACATCGTTCTCCATGCGGGCGAGCGTCTTGGCATGCTGCGCTGGCTCCACGGTCGTCTTGCGCTCGGCCATCCAGCCACGGGCGACAACCTCAAACGAATGGGCGGCCGCGAGCAGGCTGGCTCTTTTTTCCGCCTTCTTCGCTTCACTCGGATCGATGCCGGCAGCGAGCTTTTCACGGGCTTCGTCGCGCTTCTTCCGTGCGGTCGCCAATGTAACTTCCGGGTAGACGCCGAGCGAGTAGCGCTTTTCCTTGCCCCCAAATCGGTATTTGAGGCGCCACCACTTGCCCCCGCTCGGGGCGATTTCCAGATAGAGGCCGCCTCCGTCGAACAGGCGCACGGGCTTGTCGGCAGGCTTGGCGTTCCGGATGGCTGTATCGGTTAATGGCACGGGGGCAACTCCTGACAGGTAAGGCAATTTCGGATGGGTTGCCCCCAATGTTGCCCCCGCTTGCCCCCGGCTGTCTACGCACCACACGGCACTTTGCCGGAATGAAAAAACCCGCGAAGCCTTGTGCTGTCGCGGGTTTTGGGACTTCCGGGAATCTCCCGGAACTATGTCATGGTGCCCAGGGCCGGAATCGAACCGGCACGCCTTGCGGCGGGGGATTTTGAGTCCCCTGCGTCTACCAATTTCACCACCTGGGCTTGTGACCGTTGCCGCACCAGCGATGCTGCGCGGCGAAACGCGGATTATGGCGGAAAATGGGGCGCCGGGCAAGCCATCGGCGCGCCGCGCCGCCCGTTACCGGCTCAGGTAGACGAACCGGCCCTGTTTCACGATCCCCATCACGCTCGCGCGCTGATCGAGTCCGACGTGGTCCTTGTCGCTCGTGTTGACGACGCCGTTCGGCACGACCAGCTCGTGCGCCCGTTCGAGTTCGCGCCGCAGCGCCGTCCGGAACGCCGGCGTGCCCGGCTGCGCCGCCTTCAGCGCGCGGCCGACCGCGTCCGCGAGGCGCGGATACACGCCGGCCGCGTCGCCCGCGAACTGCGTGACCGTGCCCGCGCCGTAGCGCGCTTCATATGCATCGACGAACGCCAGCGCCGCCTTGCGCGCCGGGTCGTCGGCCGGCAACGTGCGGGCGACGACGACCGGCTGCGTCGGGAACAGCGTGCCTTCCACGTCCTTGCCGCCGAGCCGGATGAATTCCGGCGTCGCGATTCCGTGCGTCTGGTAGATCGCGCCCTTGTAGCCGCGCTCGATCAGCGTGCGCTGCGGCAGCACGGCCGGCGTGCCCGAGCCCGCGATCAGGACGGCATCGGGCTTCGCCGCGATCAGCTTCAGCGCCTGCCCGGTCACGCTCGCGTCGGTCCGGTTGAAGCGCTCGGTCGCGATCACGCGGATCTTGCGGATCTCGGCGAAGCGCGTGAACTCGTTCAGCCAGCTGTCGCCATAGCTGTCCGCGAAGCCGATGAAGCCGACCGTCTTCACGCCGTGATTGGCCATGTAGCGCGTCATCACGTCGGCCATCGCGCTGTCGCTCTGCGCCATCTTGAACGCCCAGGTGCGCGCGCCTTCCTGCGGCTCGACGACCGCGCCCGAGCCGACCAGCGTGATCATCGGCGTTTGCGACGCGGCCACCGCGTCCAGCGCCGCAAGCGCGGCCGGTGTGATGTTCGGCCCGACCACGACGTCGACGTGATCCTCGTCGACCAGCTTGCGAATATTGCGCACGGCCGCGCCCGGATCGGACGCATCGTCGAGCACCGTCAGCTGCACCGGCTGGCCGGCGATCGTCTTCGGCCACATCAGGATCGCGTTCTTGCTGGTGATGCCGATCGCGGCGGCCGGGCCGGTCGACGACAGGTCGACGCCGACCTTCAGGTCGGCATGCGCGGCCGCGCAGCCGAGCAACAGGGCGCCGGCAGCGGCGCGGCGCAACAGGGCGGGAAGCGTCATGCGGAAGTCTCCATCTGCATCGGGCAACCAAAAGGGGCGCGATATCGAACCGCGCCCCCGCGTTCATACCTCGTGCGTCAAAGCTCGTACGATTCGGCTTCGCCCTTGAGCGCCTGCTCGATCAGCTTGCGGTTCAGCGTCGGCGACAGCAGCTCGACGAGCGTATACACATAGCTGCGCAGGTACGCGCCCTGCTTGAGCGCGACGCGCGTCACGTTGCTGCCGAACAGATGGCCGACCGGAATCAGCCGCAGGTTGCGGTCGCGCTCCGGATTGAACGCGATGTCGGCCATGATCCCGACGCCCAGCCCGAGCTCGACGTAGGTCTTGATCACGTCGGCGTCGATCGCCTCGAGCACGATGTCCGGCGATAGCCCGCGCAGCGCGAACGCATGGTTGATCTTCTTGCGGCCGGCGAACGCGTTGTCATACGTGATCAGCGGATACTGCGCGAGGTCGTCGAGCGTGATCGGCTTGCGCTCGAGCAGCGGATGGTCGGCCGGCACCACGGCCGCGTGATGCCACTGGAAGCACGGCAGCGACACGAGCTCCTTGTAGTCGGAGATCGCCTCGGTCGCGATCGCGAGGTCGGCCTGGTCGTGGATGACCATCTCGGCGACCTGCGTCGGGCTGCCCTGCAGGATCGACAGATGCACCTTCGGGAAGCGCTTCTTGAATTCGGCGATCGCGGCCGGCAGCGAATAGCGCGCCTGCGTGTGCGTGGCGGCGATGGTCAGGTTGCCCTGGTCCTGCGCGGCGTAGTCCTTTCCGACCCTTTTGAGGCTCTCGACTTCCTGCAGGATCCGCTCGACCGACGCGAGTATGATTCTGCCCGGCTCGGTGAGCGAGCGAACCCGCTTGCCGTGGCGGGTGAAGATCTCGACGCCGAGCTCGTCCTCCAGCTCGATGATCGCCTTCGACACCCCCGGCTGCGACGTATAGAGCGCCTTGGCGGCCTCGGTGAGGTTGAAATTCTGCCGGACGGCCTCGCGCACGAAGCGAAATTGGTGCAGGTTCATTTATAACCCTTCCGCATATCAACAGAATTTTTTAGTCGTTTGAAATATAAGGCGAGTTTATTACGATTCACCGGAGTTTTTCAAATATGGATATCTGTTTTCGTCATTAGCAATCCAGCCGGGCAGCGGAAGGCCGGCCGGAGCGGCGAAACAGAGATTCGGGCGCGACGTGGCTAGGACGTCGCGCGGTCACCACGAACACCCTGGGGTCCCCGAATGTATCAGTACGACCAGTACGACCAGACGATCGTCGACGAGCGTGTCGCACAGTACCGCGATCAGGTGCGCCGCCGCCTGTCGGGCGAGTTGAGCGAAGACGAGTTCCGTCCGCTGCGCCTGCAGAACGGCCTGTACATGCAGCGCCACGCGTACATGCACCGCATCGCTATTCCGTACGGCAACCTGCGCAGCAACCAGCTCCGCATGCTGGCGCGCATCGCCCGCGAGCACGACCGCGGCTACGGTCACTTCTCGACCCGCTCGAACATCCAGTTCAACTGGGTCGAGCTCGAAGACACGCCCGAGATCCTCGCGAAGCTCGCCTCGGTGCAGATGCACGCGATCCAGACGTCGGGCAACTGCATCCGCAACATCACGGCCGACCAGTTCGCCGGCGTCGCGCAGGACGAGGAGATCGATCCGCGTCCGTGGGCCGAGATCCTGCGTCAGTGGTCGACGTTCCATCCCGAATTCGCGTGGTTGCCGCGCAAGTTCAAGATCGCGGTGTCCGGCTCGCACGACGACCGCGCGGCCGTGCAGATCCACGACCTCGGCGTCTATCTGAAGAAGAACGCGCAGGGCGAGGTGGTCGCGAGCATCCTCGCGGGCGGCGGCCTCGGCCGCACGCCGATCGTCGGCGCGGTGATCAAGGAAGATCTGCCGTGGCAGCATCTGCTGACGTACTGCGAAGCCGTGCTGCGCGTGTACAACCGCTACGGCCGCCGCGACAACCTGTACAAGGCGCGGATCAAGATCCTCGTGAAGGCGCTGTCACCGGCGAAGTTCGCGCAGCAGGTCGAAGAAGAGTGGCAGCACCTGAAGGACGGCCCGTCCACGCTGACGCAGGCCGAACTCGACCGCGTGTCGCAGTATTTCGCGCCGCCCGTCTACGAGAAGCTGGCCGACACCGACGCGTCGTTCGAACAGCATCTGCTCGAGAACAAGGCGTTCGCGCGCTGGGTCGAGCGCAACGTCGCGCCGCACAAGGTGGCCGGCTACGCGGCGGTCACGCTGTCGCTGAAGGATCACCGCGTCGCGCCGGGCGACGCGAGCGCCGAGCAGATGGATCAAGTGGCCGAATGGGCCGACGCGTACTCGTTCGGCGAAGTGCGCGTATCGCACGAGCAGAACCTGATTCTGGCCAACGTGAAGAAGCGCGACCTGTTCGCGCTGTGGGAAAAGGCGAAGGCGGCCGGCTTCGCGACGCCGAACATCGGGCTGCTGACCGACATCATCGCGTGCCCGGGCGGCGACTTCTGCTCGCTCGCGAACGCGAAGTCGATCCCGATCGCGCTGGCGATCCAGCAGCGTTTCGACGATCTCGACTACGTGTACGACCTCGGCGACCTGTCGCTGAACATCTCCGGTTGCATGAACTCGTGCGGTCACCATCACGTCGGCAACATCGGCATCCTCGGCGTCGACAAGGACGGCGCCGAGTGGTACCAGGTGTCGCTCGGCGGCGAGCAGGGCACGGGCCAGAACGGCGCGCGCCTCGGCCGCGTGATCGGGCCGTCGTTCTCCGCCGACGAAGTGCCCGACGTGATCGCGAAGCTGATCGACACGTTCGTCGATGCGCGCGCCGACGGCGAGCGCTTCATCGATACGTACGACCGCATCGGCATCGCGCCGTTCAAGGAGCGCGTCTATGCGGCGCGCCAGGCAGTGAACGCCTAACCCACCGGCTAGAAGGAATTTGCAGATGGCTTCGATTATCAAGAACCGCGCAGTGATCGACGACGCATGGCAGGTCGTGCGCGCGGCGGAAGACGGCGCGCTGCCCGCGGTCGACGCACTGCCGGCCGGCAAGGTGCTGGTGCCGTTCGCGTTGTGGCAAGCGGAGCGCGCGGCGCTCGTCGCGGCGAAGACGAAGGACGAACTCGGCGTATGGCTCGCGCCGGACAGCGAGCCGGCCGAGCTGGCGGCCGACTTCGGCGCGATCTCGCTGATCGCGGTCGACTTCCCGCGGTTCGCGGACGGCCGCGGCTACAGCATCGCGCGGCTGCTGCGCGAGCGCTACGGCTGGACCGGCGAGCTGCGCGCGATCGGCGACGTGCTGCGCGATCAGTTGCTGTACATGTCGCGCTGCGGCTTCGACGCGTTCGCGGTGCGTGCCGACAAGGACATCCACGACGCGCTCAACGCGTTCGGCGAATTCACGCAGCGTTACCAGGGCGCGTTCGACGAGCCGGCGCCGCTGTTCCGCCGCCGCGCGGCTGCATCCGACGCGAAGGTGAACGCATGAGCGCCGCGACCGCACTCACGCCCGAACTGGCCGCCAAGGTCGAGCGGCTCGACGCGCTGCTCGCGCAGATCGGCGCGCGCCACGACAAGGTCAAGTTCGCGAGCAGCCTCGCCGCGGAAGACATGCTGCTGACGCACGCGATCCTGTCGAAGCAGGTGCCGATCGGCATCTTCTCGCTGAACACCGGCCGCCTGCACGCGGAGACGCTCGGCATGATCGACCGCGTGCGCGAGCGCTACGGCTACGAGATCGAGCAGTTCCATCCGAACCAGGAGGCGGTCGATCAGTACGTCGCCGAGCACGGGGCGAACGCGTTCTACGACAGCGTCGAGCTGCGCAAGTCGTGCTGCCACATCCGCAAGGTGGAGCCGCTGAACCGCGCGCTGGCCGACGTCGGCGCGTGGGTCACGGGCCAGCGTCGCGAGCAGTCGGTCACGCGCGCGGAGCTGCACGAGGAAGAAAGGGACGAATCGCGCGGGATCGCGAAGTACAACCCGCTCGCCGACTGGACGGAAGCCGACGTGTGGGCGTACCTTAACGCGTTCGAAGTGCCGGTCAATCCGCTGCACGCGCGCGGTTACCCGAGCATCGGCTGCGAGCCGTGTACGCGTGCGATTCGCCCCGGCGAGGACAGCCGCGCGGGCCGTTGGTGGTGGGAGTCGCGCGACACCAAGGAATGCGGTCTGCACATCACGACGATCACGCCGATTCCCGCGAGCGCCGAAGCCGGCGCCGCGCACTGAACGCCGACCAGAACCCGAATATTGCGCGGCCCGCGACAACGGGCCGCACGAACCCAGAAGAGAAGGACCGAAATCATGAGCACGACGCTCGAGCAATCCGCCTTTGCCCCGCCCGCCGGTGCCGACAACCGCATGGGCCACCTCGACTGGCTCGAAGCCGAGTCGATCCACATCCTGCGCGAACTGGTCGCCGAATGCAGCAAGCCGGCGCTGTTGTTCTCGGGCGGCAAGGATTCGGTCGTCGTGCTGCACCTCGCGCTGAAGGCGTTCGGCCTCGGCGCGAACCGCAAGACGACGCTGCCGTTCCCGCTCGTGCACATCGACACGGGCCACAACTACGAGGAAGTGATCGACTTCCGCGACCGCCGTGCACAACAGCTCGGCGCCGAGCTGGTGGTCGGCCACGTCGAGGATTCGATCAAGCGCGGCACGGTCGTGCTGCGCCGCGAAACCGATTCGCGCAACGCCGCGCAGGCCGTCACGCTGCTCGAGACGATCGAGCAGCACGGCTACACGGCGCTGATCGGCGGCGCGCGCCGCGACGAAGAGAAGGCGCGGGCGAAGGAGCGGATCTTCTCGTTCCGCGACGAATTTGGCCAGTGGGACCCGAAGGCGCAGCGCCCCGAGCTGTGGAGCCTGTACAACGCGCGTCTGCACAAGGGCGAACACCTGCGCGTGTTCCCGATCTCGAACTGGACCGAGCTCGACGTGTGGCAGTACATCGCCCGCGAAAACCTCGAACTGCCGTCGATCTACTACGCGCACCAGCGCGAGATCGTGCGCCGCAACGGGCTGCTCGTGCCGGTCACGCCGCTCACGCCGATGCGTGACGGCGAGACGAGCGAGCTCGCGCAGGTGCGCTTCCGCACGGTCGGCGACATCAGCTGCACGTGCCCAGTCGAGAGCGATGCGGACGACGTCGAGAAGATCATCGCCGAGACGGCCGTGACCGAGATCACCGAACGCGGCGCGACGCGGATGGACGATCAGGCGTCGGAAGCTGCGATGGAGCAGCGCAAGAAGCAAGGCTATTTCTGAAGCACACGAGGACATTCACATCATGAGCATCATCGAGAACACCGAAGACCTCGGCGTGCTGCGTTTCATCACCGCGGGCAGCGTCGACGACGGCAAGAGCACGCTGATCGGCCGCCTGCTGTACGACAGCAAGGCCGTGCTGTCGGACCAGCTGTCCGCGCTGTCGCGCGCGAAGAACAAGCGCACGGTCGGCGACGAGCTCGACCTCGCGCTGCTGACCGACGGGCTCGAGGCCGAGCGCGAGCAGGGCATCACGATCGACGTCGCGTACCGCTATTTCGCGACCGCGAAGCGCAAGTTCATCATCGCCGACACGCCGGGCCACGAGCAGTACACGCGCAACATGGTGACGGGCGCGTCGACCGCACACGCGGCGATCATCCTGGTCGACGCGACGCGCGTGACGATCGAGAACGGCGTCGCGCAGCTGCTGCCGCAGACGAAACGCCACAGCGCGATCGTCAAGCTGCTGGCGCTGCAGCACGTGATCGTCGCGATCAACAAGATGGACCTGGTCGACTACAGCGAAGCGCGCTTCAACGAGATCCGCGACGCGTACGTCGCGCTCGCGCAGCAGCTCGGCCTGACCGACGTGCGCTTCGTGCCGGTGTCGGCGCTCAAGGGCGACAACATCGTCGGCGCGAGCGAGCGCATGCCGTGGTACGCGGGCGAGCCGCTGCTCGACGTGCTCGAATCGCTGCCGGTCGAGACGCAGGCGCATGACGCGCTGCGCTTCCCGGTGCAGTGGGTCGCGCGCCAGGACGGCAGCTCGGCCGACGATTTCCGCGGCTACATGGGCCGGATCGAATCGGGCGAGGTGAAGGTCGGCGACGAGATCGTCGTGCTGCCGTCGAACCGCACCGCGACGATCGCCGAGATCATCGCGCCGGTGCCGGGCGGCACCGCGGCAGTCCCGCACGCGTTCGCGGGCCAGACGGTCACGATCCGCCTTGGCGAAGACATCGACGTGTCGCGCGGCGACATGTTCGTGACGGCGGCGGAGCCGGTCGTACCGGCGAAGAAGCTCGACGCGGACCTGTGCTGGTTCGACGAGACGCCGCTGTCGCCGCAGCGCAAGTACCTGCTGAAGCAGACCACCAGCACGGTGTTCGCGAAGATCGGCGCGGTCAACGAGGTGCTCGACGTGCATACGCTGTCGCACGCGACCGACCGTCAGGAACTGAAGATGAACGACATCGGCCGCGTCGCGCTGACGCTGCAGAAGCCGATCGTCTGCGACACCTACGACGCGCATCCGGGCACGGGCGCGTTCGTGCTGATCGACGAGGCGACGCATCACACGGTCGCCGCCGGCATGATCCGCGCCTTCTCGGCGTAACGGGCACTGCGGGGCACCGCGCGCCGCCTTCGCGGGGCGCGCGAGCCGCCATGGCACGACTAGCGAAGCGACAAACATGGGCAAGGTGTATCTGATCGGAGCAGGGCCGGGCGCCGCGGACCTCATCACGGTGCGCGGCGCACGGCTGCTCGAGCAAGCCGACGTCGTGCTGCACGACGCGCTCGTCGAGCCGGCGATGCTCGACTACGCGCCGAACGCGCGCCGCATCGCGGTGGGCAAGCGCTGCGGCCAGCGTTCGACCGCGCAGCACTTCATCAACAAGCAGATCGTCGATGCGGCGCGCGAGCATGCGTGCGTGGTGCGTCTGAAGGGCGGCGACCCGATGCTGTTCGGTCGCGCCGAGGAAGAATTGCGCGCGCTCGAGGCAGCCGGCATCGACTACGAGGTCGTGCCGGGCATCACCGCGGCGCTGGCCGGCGCGGCAACGCTGAAGCGCTCGCTGACGCTGCGCGGCGTGTCGCGCAGCGTCGCGTTCGCGACGCACAGCCGCGCGCCCGGCAGCGACGAGATCCGCGAGGCCGCGCGCGCCGATTCGATCGTCTACTACATGGGGCGCGACAGCGCGCCGGGCATCGCGCAGCAACTGATCGACGCGGGCCGCGCCCCGGCGACGCCGGTGGCGATCGTCGAGGCATGCAGCACCGCGCGCGAACGCACGCTGACGCTGACGCTCGCGCAGATGGCCGCGGGCGACGCGCAGTCGTGGCTCGATCCGGCCGAACCGAGCCTGCTGATGATCGGCGACGCGTTCGCCGAACGCGCCGCGCGCGCGAAAGAGGGTGATGCGTTGCGCAACGCCGCGTGAATCGACGTAGCGTCCGGGCAAAAAAAAGCGCTGGCTTCATCGAAGCCAGCGCTTTTTTGTTTGGATGCCGCCGATTCGGCTACGCGTCGCGGCCGATCTGATCGATGCAGTAGCGCGCGATCGCGTCGAGCACGCCGTCGTCCTCGCCGACGGCCGTCGCGCAGCGGATGTCGAGGTGCGGATGCGCGGCGCGGCACGCGTCGATCAGCTGCGGCAGGTCGCGCCGCACGTGGCCGCCCTGGCCGAAGAACACGGGCACCACGGTGATCCGCGTGCATCCCGCCGCGACCTGCGCGGCGACGGCCGCGTCGAGCGACGGCGTCATCAGTTCGAGGAAGGCGAGCGACACGTGAGCGGCCGGTTCGCCGGCGCCGCGCAGCCGCGCGGCGAGCCGTTCGAACGGCTCGGCCCAGCGCGGATCGCGCGCGCCGTGACCGAACAGGACGATGCCGTGCGAACTCATGTCGTGATCTCCCTCGTGGCGGCGCTCAGTGCCGGTCGACCCACTTCAGCGCGAACAGGCCGAGCGCGAGATAGATGAGGCCCGGCGTTGCTGCGGTGAGCGGCGCGGGCCACGTGTTCAGCGTGCCGATGTGCGAGAACAGCGTGTTGAGCAGCTGGAAGCTCATGCCGAGCATGATGCCGCCGAACACCTTCACGCCCACCACGCCGGCGCGCGTATGCAGGTACGCGAACGGCAGCGACAGCACCAGCATCACGAACACTGCGAACGGGTAGAGCAGCTTGCGCCACAACGCGATGTCGTAGCGCTGCGTGTCCTGCTGGTT
This sequence comes from Burkholderia vietnamiensis LMG 10929, assembly GCF_000959445.1. Classification (NCBI taxonomy): domain Bacteria; kingdom Pseudomonadati; phylum Pseudomonadota; class Betaproteobacteria; order Burkholderiales; family Burkholderiaceae; genus Burkholderia; species Burkholderia vietnamiensis. The sequence goes on from NZ_CP009631.1 coordinate 1,557,571, forward strand.
CTCGCGCAGATGCTGGATGTAGCGGAACAGGTTGGTCAGCGACATCCGTTCGGGCGACACGAGCAGCACCGACAGGATCTGCGGCGTCAGATCGGAGCGCAGCCGGTATTCGGGCAGCGACACCTGCTGCGACCGGTACACCGGGTTCAGCGCGTCGGCCGGCTGGCCGGCGATCGGCTTGATCGGCGTCAGCTCGGTTTCCGTCACGCCCTTGAGCAGCCAGTGGCCGGGCGGCTCGTAGCGGCCGGTCTGCGCGATCCGCACGTTCTGCAGCTGGAATTTCGAATCGAACTCGTAGATGCGCACGTTGCTGATCGTCGAATCGGGCGACAGGCTGCCGACGTTGACGAAGCGCGTGACCTGCTCGCCGTTCTCGCGCGCCGCGAGCGTGTCCTTCACCCACACGCCCGACTGGAAGTTCGACGACACCGATGCGCCGAGCGCCTGCAATCGCACCCGCTCCGACAGCTGGTCGGCGTACGGGCCGACGAATTCGCCGATCAGATAGGTGATGATCACGAGCGGCACGCCGATCTTCAGCAGCGAGCGCAGCGCCTGGTTGGTCGCGAGGCCCGACACGCGGAAGATCGTGAACTCCGAGCTCGCGGCCATCTGCGCGAACACGTAGATCGCGCTGATCAGCGCGGCGACCGGGATGATCTCGTAGAAGCGCGACGGCGTCTGCAGCGCCACGCGCAGCACCGCGTAGCCGAACTTGTAATTGCCGTGGCCGACCGAGTTCAGTTCGCTGATCAGGTCGAAGAAGAAGAACAGCCCCGAGAACGCGAACAGGATGAAGACGAACGTGACGTAGATCTGTCGCGCGAAATACTTTTCATAGAGCCGCATCGATCATGCTCCCGAGCGGCCGAACAGCGCGCGTGTAAACAGCGGGCGATTGCGCACGCGCAACCAGAAGATCACCGCGACGATCGCCGCGACGGCCAGATGCAGCCCGACGAGCCCGACGCCGAACGACATCTTGCCCTGCTCGATCTGCGCCTGCACGACGTTCAGCAGGTTCGAGTAGGTGAGGTAGATCAGCACGGCCATCACGAGGTTGATCGTGCGGCTGCGGCGCGGGTTCTGGTACGACAGCGGAATGCCGAGCACCATCAGGTTGATCGCGATCAGCGGCAGCCCCGCGCGCCATGCGAACTCGGCGAGGTTGTTGCGCGTCGGGTTGCTCAGCAGCTCCGGCGTCGGCGTGCTGTTGGTGGTCGGCACGTTGGTGACCGGCGTGCTCGTGATCTTCACGCCGTAACGCTGGAACTCCATGATCTTGAAGTTCGGCTGGCCCGGCGTGCCGTCGTAGCGGCGGCCGTCCTCCAGCACGACGAAGCGGTCGCCGTCGCGCGTCTCGGTATGGCCCGCGTGCGACACGACGACGTTGACCTTGCCGTTCTCCGTCGACGTGACGAACACGTTCTGGACCTTGCTCTGATCCGGCGACATTTTTTCGATGAAGAACACGCGATGGTTCGACGCCGATTCGCGGAACTGGCCCGGCGCGAGCAGCGAGATTTCGTCGCGCTGCTGGAAGCGCGCCTTGATCATCTTGCTCTGCTGGTTCGACCACGGCCAGCCGACGAACGCGAAGAACGCGATCAGCAGGATGATCGGCGTCGCGAACACGCCGATCGGCTTGATCAGGCGCGTGAGGCTGACGCCCGACGCGAGCCAGACGACCATTTCGGAGTCCCGGTACCACCGGGTCAGCACGAACAGGATCGACACGAACAGCGTGACGACGAGCATCACCGCGAGATAGCCGATCACGGTCAGGCCGATCAGCACGAGCACGTCCCGCGGATCGATTTCGCCGGACGCGGCGTAGCCGACGATGCGGATCATCATCGTCGTGAGCATGATCGTGAGCAGCACCATGAACACGGCGCCAGCCGTATACGCAAGCTCGCGCTGGAGGGAGCGTTCGAAGATCATTCTTGATGAGAAGAGGGCGGGAGGCTGCGCACGCGTGGTGGAGCGCTCGCGCCGCCACGGGAAAAATAGCGGATAATTGCGGCTTTCATCCTTAGCCCAGATTTTATCCGAGGACAAGCGCGATGGACTTTAGCATAAAAGGCTGTGATTGGAGCAAAGGCGAGGCCAAGGGGTTCCTGACCGGGAAGTCCGATTGCATCGTACTCGGCATCTTCGAGGCGCAAACTCTTTCGGGCGCGGCGCTCGACATCGACACGGCCACCAAGGGGCTGATCTCGCGCGTGGTGAAGGCCGGCGACATGGACGGCAAGCGCGGCAAGACGCTGTTCCTGCCGGAGGTCTCGGGGATCGGCGCATCGCGCGTGCTGCTGGTCGGTCTCGGCAAGCAGGATGCTTTCAATCAGAAAGCCTATAACGATGCGGCCACCGCCGCGTGGCGCGCGCTGCTGGCGACCAAGGTCGGGCAGGTCACGTTCACGCTCGCGCAGCTGCCGGTCGACGAGCGCGGCTCCGACTGGGGCGTGCGCGCCGCGATTCTCGCGCTGCGCAACGAAACGTACCGCTTCACGCAGATGAAGAGCAAGCCGGAGCCGGCGTCGCACGCGCTCAAGCGCGTCGTGTTCAGCGTCGATCCGTCCGACGAAAAGGCGGCGAAGCTCGCGGCGAAGCAGGCCGTCGCGCTGGCCAACGGGATGGACCTCACGCGCGATCTGGGCAATCTGCCGGGCAACGTGTGCACGCCGACCTATCTCGGCAACACCGCGAAGAAGCTCGCGAAGGATTGGGGCCTGAAGGCCGAGGTGCTCGGGCTCAAGCAGATCCAGGCGCTGAAGATGGGCTCGTTCCTGTCGGTCGCGCGCGCATCCGTCGAGCCGCCGCAGTTCATCGTGCTGCACTACCAGGGCGCCGCGGCGAAGGCCGCGCCGGTCGTGCTGGTGGGCAAGGGCATCACGTTCGACACCGGCGGCATCTCGCTGAAGCCGGGCGAAGGCATGGACGAGATGAAGTACGACATGTGCGGCGCCGGTTCGGTGCTCGGCACGATGCGTGCGGTCGCCGAAATGGGCCTGAAGATCAACGTCGTCGCGATCGTGCCGACCTGCGAGAACATGCCGGGCGGCAACGCGACGAAGCCGGGCGACATCGTCACGAGCATGAAGGGCCTGACGATCGAAGTGCTGAACACCGACGCCGAAGGCCGTCTGATCCTGTGCGACGCGCTCACCTATGCGGAGCGCTTCAAGCCGGCCGCGGTGATCGACGTGGCGACCCTCACGGGCGCGTGCGTGATCGCGCTCGGCGGCCACAACAGCGGCCTGTTCTCGAAGGACGATGCGCTTGCGGGCGAACTGCTCGACGCATCGCGCGAAGCGAACGATGCGGCGTGGCGCATGCCGCTCGACGACGAGTACCAGGATCAGCTGAAGTCGAATTTCGCCGATATCGCGAACATCGGCGGCCGGCCGGCCGGCGCCGTGACGGCGGCGTGCTTCCTGTCGCGCTTTACCGAAAGCTACCCGTGGGCGCACCTGGACATCGCCGGCACCGCATGGAAGAGCGGCGCGGCGAAGGGCGCGACGGGCCGTCCGGTGCCGTTGCTCGCGCAATTCCTGATCGACCGCGCCGGGCAGTGATGGCCGGTCACACGACGATGCGGGCGAGCGGGCAATGACGCGAATCGATTTCCATTCGAACGTCGGCGATTCGCTCGCGTATGCATGCCGGCTGCTGCGCAAGGCCTATCAGGCCGGGCAGCCGGTCGTCGTGCTCGCCGAAGCCGCGCGCCTGCGCGCGCTCGACGAGCGGTTGTGGACCTTTTCGCCGCTCGACTTCATCCCGCACTGCAGCGTGGACAGCCCGCACGCGGCCGCCACGCCGATTCTGCTCACCGCCGATCTCGACCAGGCGCCGCATCATCAGGTGCTGCTGAACCTCGGCGCGACGGTGCCCGCGCAGTTCGCGCGCTTCGAGCGCCTGCTCGAAGTGGTCGGCAACGCGCCCGACGAGCTGGCTGCGGGCCGCGACCGCTACCGCTTCTACCGCGATCGCGGATACGCGCTGAACAATTACAAGCAGGGCAGCTAGCCGAAACCGGCGACGGAGCGTTCCCGTGACACAAGCCGAACCATTCTCGATCCCGACGCTGACCGACGTGCTGGTGCCCGGCAAGCCGGTGCCGGCCGCGCCGTCAGTGGGCGACGCACGATCGCGCGACGATGCCGACATTCCGGTGCTGAACGACATGATTGCGCGCGGCCGAACGGCAGCGTTCGACGCGCTCGATCACGACACGGTGGGCACCGAGGCGGTGATCGTCGAGCCGGTGCCGACGCCGTATCTGCCGACCGTCGAGCTGCCCGGCGACAGCGATGCGCCGGCGCAACCGGCCGCGGCCGGGCACGTGGTGGCCGAGGAAGCGGCCGCCACGCCGGCGCCGCTGCGCTCGGTCCTGGCGGACGATGCGCCGTCGCAGCCCGAGCTCGCCGCGGCGCCGCTCGACGACGCGACACTGCCGCAGGCACTCGTGCCGGCTGCGGCCGCTGCCGCGGCGCTCGCGGATCGACCGGCCGACACGTCGCCGCCGCCGCTGGGCGCGCCCGCCGCCGCGGCGGCGCTGACGCCCGAGGACGCGCAGCATATCGCCGAGCGTTTGCGCGACCGGCTCACGAACTATTTGACCGGTGCCGGGCGCGACGCGATCGAGGCGCGCTGTCGCGACGCGCTGCACGACCACACGGCCTGGCTGGTCGGCCAGATCACGCGCGAAGTCGCGCTTGCGTTGGAAACCGAAGTGATGGAATGGGTGCGTGACGCGGTCGACGAAGAGATCGATCGTCGCCGCGCCGGTCATTCGGGCTGAGCGGCCGGCACGCGGCGTGTGTAGTCGTTTCGGGTAACGCGCTGCGCGGCTAGGATGACGCGCGCGGCCTGCTGCGCGGCGGCGTGCCGGAGCGGCCCGCGTCGCACGACGCCGCCGCGCGCGCCGGGTTGTGCCCGGAATTGCGTTAACGCAGCGACAGCACCCATTGCGCGAGCGTGTGCGCTTCGGCGCTCGTGAGCTGCGTATTGGCGGGCATCGGCACGCCGCTCCACACACCGACGCTGCCCTTCACGATCGACTGCGCGAGGTAGTCGGCCGCATCGGCGCGCGCCGCGTACTTGCCGGCGATGTCGCGGAATGACGGACCCATCAGTGGCTTGTTGACCGCGTGGCACGCCATGCAGTTCTTGCGTTGCGCGAGTGCGAGCCCGTCGCCGGCCGGCTCGGCGTGCGCCGCCGCTGCGCCGGCCGCCAACAGCGCCGCGAGCAGCGCGGCGGATATCGTCTGTTTCATGCAGTCCTCCGCCGGCGCGAACGGCCGGCTTCACGGTCCGCGCATTATAAGAGCAAAGGGAACGCGCGTTTTGCGCGTTTCCCGAGTCGGGGCGCGCTACGCGGTCGCAGGTGCGGTGCGCTGTATCGTGACGGTAGTCGCGCTGCGGTATGGCGGGCGAGGTGGCCGTGATGGCGAGGTCGGTGGGCGCGGCGCCTGCCGCTGACGCTGATGAAGCCGAAGCCGAAGGGCCAGTGCGCTCGACCGACCTCGCCGCGTCGCGACGCGTGATCTCCCGGCTTCGTTTGGCACCCGGCTTTTATGACATCATTACGGCCTGCTACGGTGCAGCCGGGCAAACCCGCCGATCGACCCGCAGGCGATTCAGATGCAGACGATCGTCAGCCTCGTGTCGGCCGGCCTGGATGTCGCACGGATGCCGCAGTCGCTGCGTAACCTGCGGCGCACCGGCGTGCTCGACGCGCCGGTCGTCGACGCGCGGCTCGTGTGGTGCACCGGTGACGTCGGCGCGGTGCTCGCCCGCTTCGTCGATGTCACGCGTGCACGGAGTCGCCGCGCGATGCGAACGATGGCGCGTCGGCGCCGTCCAACGCGCGGTGCGTGCCCTGTGCGAGCCGTACCGCATTCGAAAACTTCATCGCGAACTCATGATCATTCACCCGAATTTCGACCCCGTAGCGATCCATCTCGGCCCGCTGGCCGTGCGCTGGTACGGCCTCATGTATCTCGTCGGCTTCATCGCGGCGATCGTCGTCGGCCGGGTCCGCCTGAAGCTGCCGCACGTCGCGGCGCAGGGCTGGACCGCGAAGGACATCGACGACATGATGTTCTACGGCGTGCTCGGCACCGTGCTCGGCGGCCGGCTCGGCTACGTGCTGTTCTACAAGGCCGACTTCTACCTGTCGCACCCGCTCGACATATTCAAGGTATGGGAAGGCGGGATGTCGTTTCACGGCGGCTTTCTCGGCGTGACGCTCGCGATGATCCTGTTCGCATGGCAGCGCAAGCGGCACTGGCTGCAAGTGACCGACTTCGTCGCGCCGATGGTGCCGACCGGGCTTGCGGCCGGGCGGCTCGGCAACTTCATCAACGGCGAGCTGTGGGGCCGCGTGACCGATCCGAGCGCGCCGTGGGCGATGCTGTTCCCGGGCGCGATGCGCGACGACGCCGCATGGCTGCCGAAGCACCCGGCGCTCGTCGAGAAGTGGCATCTCGCCGACGTGTTCATGCAGTACCAGATGCTGCCGCGCCATCCTTCGCAGCTCTATGAAATCGCGCTCGAAGGCGTCGTGCTGTTCTTCGTGCTGTTCTTCTTCTCGCGCAAGCCACGGCCGATGGGGGCGGTGTCGGCGCTGTTCCTGATCGGTTACGGCCTCGCGCGCTTCACCGTCGAGTTCGCCCGCGAGCCCGACGATTTCCTCGGCCTGCTCGCGCTCGGCCTGTCGATGGGGCAATGGCTGTCGCTGCCGATGATCGTCGCCGGCATCGCGATGCTGGTGTGGGCGTATCGTCGCCGTGGAGCGAATGCGGCTGCGTGACATGCATGCCGCGTGACGCCACGCCGACGGGCTCGCCACACGTGCTCGTCGCATGCAGATGCTCGAACGAAAAACGCCGGCCCGAGGGCCGGCGTTTTCGCATCTGCGCGGCGTTGCGCGCCGCGCGTTGCTTCGTGCTTACTTCATCTGCACCGAGCCGTTGACCGTGACCGACACGGTGGCCTTGCCGCCTTCGACGGAAATCGGTGCGCTCATCTTCGCGTTGTCCATCGGCGCCGCGGCCATCGCCATCATGCGCGGATACGGCTGCACGTTGCGGCTGCCGCCGACGTTCACGTCGCGGATCGAGTAGCTGCTGTAGCCGAACGCCTTCGCGGCTTCGTCCGCGCGTGTGCGGAACGACTTGATCGCTTCGGTCGTCAGCTTCTGCTCGGCCGCGCGCTGCGCTTCGGGCGACAGCGAGAATTCGACGTTCGCGATCTGCATCTGGTTCGACAGCTGGCCCGCGAGCTTCGACGCGGCCGCGAAGTCGCGCGACTCGAGCACGACTTCCGTGCGGCCGCGCCATGCGGAAATCTTGCCGTCGCGATCGGTGCTCGGATAGACGGAGAACGCACCGGTATGCGCGGTGACGCCCGACACGCCCTTCGCCTGCGCGAGCGCGGCGTCGGCGCGCTGGTTCAGCGTAGCCGTCAGGCTACCGGCGTCCTTGGCCTGCTGTTCGTAGAACAGCGTGATGTGGATGATGTCTTGCGGCACGTCGGCGCTCGCCTGCGACGACAGCGACAGCACGCCGGCCGGCTCCGGAAAATGCGGGTTGGCGGTTTGTGCGTGCGCGGCCGGCGACGCGAGCGTCAGCGCGACGGGCACGGCGGCGGCGAGCGCGAGCGACAGCGCGAGAGCGGATTTCTTGGTCATTGTTGGACTCCTTGTGCGAGAGCGCGCATGCGGATCGCGCGTGCGCGACGCGGGCGTACCGCGCGACGAAAAAACGGCCGTCGGCCCGTTCGGGCGACGGCCGTTGCTTAGGCTGCGCAAGCGCGCCGCGAGTTCCTCGACGGCCGCGCGTTCTGACCGGATTTGACCTTCGATGCGCGACTACTTCATCAGCCTTTCGGTGATGAAGCGCCATTCGGCGCGCGTGACCGGCGTGATCGACAGCCGGTTGCCGCGCGCGAGCACGCGCATGTCGGCGAGCTCGTCGTGTTCGCGCAGCGCGGCGAGCGGCACGAGCGCCGACTTCTTCACGAAGCGCACGTCGACGAGCAGCCAGCGCGGCGTTTCGTGCGTCGACTTCGGGTCGTAATACGGGCTCTTCGGATCGAACTGGGTCGGGTCGGGGTAGGGCGCCGATGCAACTTCGGCGAGGCCCGCGATGCCCGGTTCGGGGCAACTCGAGTGATAGAACAGCACGCCGTCGCCGATCTTCATCGTGTCGCGCATGAAGTTGCGCGCCTGATAGTTGCGCACGCCGGTCCATGGCAGCGAGCGCTGCGGTGCGTGTGCGAGATCGTCGATGCTTGCTTCGTCCGGTTCGGACTTCATCAGCCAGTATTGCATGGATCGTGATCGACGCAGAAAGGGCTGTTGCAAAAGGAAACGGCATCGGGACAAGCCCGATGCCGTTGAATAGGCCCCCGCCTTGGCCGCTAGGCCGGCATCCTGAACCTGGGGTTCAGAATTGGTCGCAGTTAGCAGCACATCGGGTACATCAGACAGAGTGACGCGCGCGCCCGTGCTACAAATTTCCGCAACCGTGCACATGGCATTGGTTCAAGGAATATATGACCTTGGCGAACCAGGCAGGGAAGCTGACTAAACTGTGTTTCGTTGCGCCAATTTGAACACCGTTGATCGCCGAGATCAAGGGGAATCGACACAACAATCAAACGTTACTGCGCTTGTTACTGCGTCTCGTGCTGTGCGAGCACAGCGCCGAGCTGTTCGTTCATCTGGTGCATTGTACGACGGATTTCCTCGGCCGGAAATGCTTCACCGTGCCGCACGCTCGTTTGCAGCCGCAGCAATTCGGACGCGAGCGACAGCGCGGCCATCACCGCGATGCGATCGGTGCCGCGCACCGAGCTGTTCGCGCGGATCTTCGACATTTCGGCATCGACGCGCGCGACGGCCTCGAGCAGCGCCGCTTCGGTCTCGGCCGAACAAGCGAGCCGATACGGCTGACCGAGAATCGAGACTTCGATCTGCTTGGTGCTCATGCATGTTCTCCGTGGCTGGCCGCGTCGTCGCTATCGGGGCGCGCCTGCCCGTCCAGCAGGTCGAGCTGGTTGTCGGCTTGCTCCACGCTCTTCGTGCGCGGCAGCTTCTCGAGGATCGCGTTCAGTTTGACCTGGGCGTCGTCGATCTTTGCCGACAGCGTGTCGCGCTCGGCCGCAAGCGCATTGCGTTCTTCGCGCAGCTGCGCGAGTTCCGCACGGACCGTGTCCGCGTCCGCGCGCAATTGCGTGACCTGCTCCTCGAGCGCGAGCCGTTCCGAGTGATAGCGCTTGTTCAGCGAAATCAGACGGCCAATATTTTGAGATAAGGTTTCGAGTTCGTTGAGCATCTGCTGCGTCCTCTAAAGACCCAGCATTTTAGCGCGGAATACCCCGCTTTCCGACATCTGTAACGTTTCCAGTCGTAACACCCCGGCTTCTTGCCGCGAATATGCGCATCCGACGCATGCGCCGCGTGCGTGCCGACGCTTTCTTGACGCTCGCGCGGCCCGCTCCTAAACTGGCGCGGCCTCGGTGCTCGCGCGTGCGTCGCGCGGTTAAACGGGAAGCAGGGCGTGCGCTTCGCCAGGAGCTCGCCAACCTGCGCTGCCCCCGCAACGGTAAGCGGCCGCGTCGTACGACGCAGGCCGGCTCGGGCGCGTTTCGCATGCAGCTTGCGCATGCGGGCGCGGGCCACTGCGCGCGATGCGCGCGGGAAGGCGAGCCGGCACGCCGTCAGCCCGGATACCGGCCGAGACGAGGAGCCCGTCGGGCTTCATGACGCGCGCGCTGCGGGGAAGCAGGGTGCGCAGCGCTTCACGGGAACTGTCTTCGATGCCGACCCCAATCATTCGCACGACGCTGCGCATGCCGCCGCGTGCCGTGTGCCGCCGTCACGTTGCGTGCGGCCAGTGCGGCTGCGCCGGGCTCGGCGAGTTCGGCGAGTGCGGCGGTCTCGCACGCGAGCGCGATGCCGCACGACCGGCAAGCGCGCGAGGCGCGAGCGTGCGCGCGACGCCGTGCGCGCGGACCGGCCGTTCGATGGATCTCGACCGTCACGGGCCGGCGTCGCCGAAGTGCGGCGCAGCAACTCGCCGTACGGGGGCCGGCAACCTGCACATCGGTTCGACACGTCGCAGCGCGACGTCCGTTCGGCGTTCGCCTCGGCGCAACGCAATCTCCGTCATGCGTTCGTCTCACCGCAGCGCCACGCGCGTGCGCCGCTGCTCGACCTTCGTCGGATGCGGCGCATGAATGCCGCGCGTGCCGTCGCGATCTGGACCACGCTCGCCGGCGTGGTGGCGCTGCTGTTCGTCGCGTCGCTGTCGATCGGCAGTGTGCCGATGTCGCCGTGGCAGGCGCTCGCATCGCTCGTGTCGCACGGCGACGACGCGCTGTTCGCCGACATCGTGCGCACGTTGCGCTTGCCGCGCGCGCTCGCGGGTTTCGCGTGCGGCGCGCTGCTCGCGCTGGCCGGCGCGCTGCTGCAGGTGCTGCTGCGCAACCCGCTCGCGGAACCGTACGTGCTCGGCGTGTCCGGCGGCGCGGCCGGCTTCGCGCTCGTCGCGATGATCGCCGGCGCCGCGTGGTGGCTCGTCGATGCGTGCGCGTTCGCGGGCGCGCTCGTGTCGGTCACGCTCGTGCTCGGCCTGGCGCGCCGCGAATTGCGGCGCGGCGACTCGCGCGATGCATCGCCGCGGCTGCTCCTTACCGGCGTCGTGATTGCGGCCGGGTGGGGCGCGCTCGTCACGCTGCTGCTGTCGCTCGCGCCCGACGCGCGGCTGCGCGGCATCATCTTCTGGCTGACCGGCGACCTGAGCGGCGTGAGCGCGCCGTGGTTCGCATGGGGCGCGTTGCTGCTCGCCGCCGCTGCGGCACTGCCGGCCGCGCCGCAGCTGAACGTGATGTTGCGCGGCGACGCGACCGCGCTGGCGCTCGGCGTGCCGGTCGCGCGCGTGCGCGTGCGCATTTACCTGGTCGCGTCACTGGCCGCCGCGGCCGCGGTGACGACGGCCGGCACGATCGGCTTCGTCGGCCTCGTCGTACCGCATGCGCTGCGGCTCGCGTTCGGCAACGACCAGCGCATGCTGCTGCCGGCCGCGATGCTCGCGGGCGGCGGCGGCGTGATGGCGGCCGACCTGCTCGCGCGCACCGCGATCGCGCCCGCGCAATTGCCGGTCGGCGTGATGACCGCATTGATCGGCGTCCCGGTGTTCCTGTGGATGCTGCTGAGGAGGCCGCCGCGATGACGCACGCTGCCGACGCGGATTGCACGGCGCTCGCGCTCACGCTCGAGGCCGGCGAGCGGACGCTGCTCGACGGCTTCACGCAGGCGTTCCGGCCGGGCGAGATCTGGTGCGTCGCCGGGCCGAACGGCGCCGGCAAGACGACGCTGCTCGCGACGCTCGCGGGTTTGCAGCAGCCGGCCGGCGGGCACGTCGAGTACGACGGCCGGCCGCTCGCGGCATGGCAGCCCGAGCAGCTCGCACGCCGCCGCGCGCTGATGCCACAGCAACTGCACGACGCGTTCAGCGCGACGGTGTTCGATACGGTTTTGCTGAACCGTTTCCCCTATCTGGGCGGCTGGGGCTGGGAGCGCGACGGCGACCGCGCCGCGGCGCGCGACGCGCTCGCGACGTTCGGGCTCGCCGCGCTCGCCTCGCGCGACGTGCTGTCGCTGTCGGGCGGCGAGCGCCAGCGCGTCGCGCTGGCTGCGACGCTGTGTCAGGACGCGCCGCTGCTGCTGCTCGACGAACCGCTCGCGCATCTCGACCTGCATCACCAGATCGACGCGCTGACCGCGCTCACCGCGTGGGTCGACGCAGGCCCGCGCACGGTGCTGTTCTCGTGTCACGACCTGAATCTCGCGCGCCGCTTCGCGACTCACGCGCTGTTGCTCGACGGCCGCGGCCATGCGTGGGCGGGCCGCGTGCACGACGTGCTGACGCCTGCGCGCGCGAGCGATGCGTTCGGCTATCCGCTCGTGCTGATTCGCGAGAACGGCCGCGACGCGCTGCTGCCGGCGTGGCCCGAGCGACGATGATCCACCTTCCTTCTTTCGCACGCGGCACCGGCCGCGCCAACGAGGCACTTTCCCGATGACGAACCCGACCGACTTCCCGCCCGCGCTCGCGCCGCTCGACGCTACGCTGCGCGAGCGCCTGCAGCATGTGATCGATCACAAGACCAAGCCGCCCGGCAGTCTCGGCCAGCTCGAGGCGCTCGCGTTGCAGCTCGCGCTGATCCAGCGCACCGAGCGGCCGCAGGTGCAGCGTCCGGTCACGATCGTCTTCGCCGCCGACCACGGGATCGCGGCCGAGGGCGTGAGCCCGTATCCGCAATCGGTCACCGCGCAGATGGTCGCGAACTTCCTGGCCGGCGGCGCCGCGATCAACGCGTTCGCGGGCGTCGCGCAGAGCGTGCTGGAGATCGTCGACGCGGGCGTCGCGTCGCCGCTGCCGGCGTCGGAGCGGCTCGTATCGCTGCCGATCGCGCGCGGCACGCGCAACTTCGCGCTCGAGCCAGCGATGACGCTCGACGAAGCGAACGCGGCGCTCGCCGCCGGCGCCGCGCGGGTCCGCCAGCACGCAGCGCTCGGCACGAACGTGATCGGCTTCGGCGAGATGGGGATCGCGAACACGTCGTCGGCCGCGTGCCTGATGAGCCGCCTGCTCGACGTGCCGATCGATGCGTGCGTCGGGCGCGGCACCGGCCTCGACGACCAGGGGCTCGCCCACAAGCGCGCGGTGCTCGGCCGCGCGCTCGCGCGGCATGCGCATGCGATCGCGCCGCTCGACGTGCTCGCCACGTTCGGCGGCTTCGAAATCGCGATGATGACCGGCGCGTATCTGGCCGCCGCGAGCGAGCGGATGACGATTCTCGTCGACGGGTTCATCGCGACGTCCGCGTTGCTCGTCGCGGAACGCATCGCGCCCGGCGTGCGCGACTACTGCGTGTTCTCGCACGCGTCGCACGAAGCCGGGCATCGGCGCATGCTCGAGCATTTCGGCGCGAAGCCGCTGCTCGCGCTCGACCTGCGGCTCGGCGAGGGCACGGGCGCCGCGCTCGCGCTGCCGCTGGTGCGCGCGGCCGCCGCGTTCCTGACCGAGATGGCGAGCTTCGAATCCGCAGGCGTCGACGATCGTGATGCGTGAGCGGGCACGCGGCATGCGCGCGGAACTGCGCTACTTCTTCGTCGCGCTCGGCTATTTCACGCGCGTGCCGGTGCCGCGCGCGATCGGCTACGCGGCCGGCGATCTCGATCAGGCGGCGCGCTACTTCCCGCTGGTCGGCGCATGCGTCGGCGCATGGGGCGCGCTGGTCTATCTGGCCGCGCTGCGCGTGCTGCCCGCGGCGATCGCGGTCGGGCTGTCGATGGCCGCGACCTTGCTCGCGACCGGCGCGTTCCACGAGGACGGGCTGGCCGACAGCTGCGACGCGTTCGGCGGCGGCTACACGCGCGACGACGTGCTGCGGATCATGCACGATTCGCGGATCGGCACGTTCGGCGCGGCGGCGCTCGTGATCGCGCTCGGCCTGAAATGGCAGGCGCTGGCCGCCATGCCGCCGCTGCGCGCCGCATGGACGATGATCGCCGCGCACGCGGCGAGCCGCGCGGCGGCGGTGAGCCTGCTGATGTCGCTCGACTACGTCCGCCCGGAAGGCAAGGCGAAGCCCGTCGCGCAACGCATGAGCACGCGCGCGGCCTGCGCCGCCGCGGTGTTCGGGCTGCCGTGGCTGTTCTGGCCGGACTGGCGCGCGGGTGTCGCGGCGTTCATCGCGCTGGCGCTCGTGCGCGCGTGGGCCGCGCGCTACTTCGTGAAGCGGATCGGCGGTTATACGGGCGACTGCCTCGGCTTCGCGCAGCAGCTGAACGAACTGGCGATCTATCTCGTGGTGCTCGGATGGACGTCGTCCTGATTCGCCATCCGGCCGTCGGCGTCGAGCGCGGCGTCTGCTACGGGCGCAGCGACGTGCCGCTCGCGGAATCGGCGGACGCCGGTGCGCAGGCGGTGCGTGCGCGTCTCGCGGCGCTGGGCGCGCCGTTGCCGGAGCAGATCTGGACGAGCCCGCTCGCGCGCTGCGCGTCGGTCGCCGAACGGCTCGCACACGCAGTCGACGCGCCGTTGCGGCCGGACCCGCGCTGGCAGGAGATGGACTTCGGCGCGTGGGAGCTGCAGCGTTGGGACGACATCGACCACGCCGCGCTCGATGCGTGGGCGGCCGATCTGCTGCATGCATGCGCGCACGGCGGCGAGAGCGTCGCGCAGTTCGCCGCGCGCGTCGCGCAGGTGGCGGCTGCGGTCGAGCAGGCGGGCGTCGCGCAATGGGCGCTCACGCATGCGGGCGTGATTCGCGCGTTCGCCGCGTACGCGTTGCGCGTGCCGCTCGACACGCTGCTCGCGCGACCGGTGCCGACGGGCGGGGTCGTGTGGCTGCGGATGAGCGAGGCGGCCGGTGCGTGGAAGATCGTCCACTGGGACGCGTAGACGCCGCGTGCCGATCTTGGACCGGCGATCGCTCGCGCGCCGCCCTCAATGCGCGGGCCGCCGTGCGCGCGCCGCGTCGAGATCCGCGCACAGCGCGGCCGCGCCCTGCGCGATCCGTGGCGACGGCCGCGTCAGCAGATCGCCGTCGATCGCGAACAGGTTGTTGCGCGCGACGGCCGTCAGCGCGGGCCAGGCACGCCAGCGCGCGAGGCTCGGCAGCGGCGCGTCCGAGCGCGTCGCGCCGGCGCTCGTCGTCACGATCGCTTCCGGATTCGCGGCGAGCACGGCCTCGTCGGTGACGGTCGGCGCGAGCGGCTCGAGCGCGGCGAACACGTTGCGGCCGCCGCACAGCGCAATGACGTCGTTGAACAGGTGCGCGCCGTTGAGCGTGGTCAGCGGCCGGTCCCATACCTGAAAGAACATCGTGACGGCCGGGCGCGCCGCGTAGCGTGCGCGCAGTGCCGCGATGTCGCGCGAGTACGCGGCCGCGGCCGCATCGGCGGCAGCGTTGGTGCCCAGCAGCGTGCCGAGCCGGTGCAGCGACGTCGCGACGTCGTCGAGATGCTTCGGCTCGCTGAAGAACAGCGGAATGTGCAACGCACGCAGCGCATCGGTCTGCCGCTCGGCGTTGCCGTGCCGCCAGATGACGATCAGGTCGGGTTTGAGCGCGGCGATCCGTTCGAGGTCGAGCGCCTTGTTGTCGCCGACGCGCGGCACCGCGCGCGCGGCGGGCGGATAGTCGCTGTACGTCACGGTGCCGACCAGCTTCGCGCCGCCGCCGGCCGCGTAGATCAGTTCGGTCGCGTGCGGCGCGAGGCTGATCACGCGTTGCGCGGGCGCCGGCAGCGTGACGGTATTGCCGGCGTCGTCGCGGGCCGTGACGTCGGCGCGCGCGATCGGTGCGAACGCAACGATCGCCGCGAGCGCGACTGGGACGCGCCACACGGCGGCGTTCACGCGGACACCCGGTGCAGCATCGGCACGCACTGCGCGAGCGCATGCGCGAGGCGCTGCCATTGCGCGTCGTTGCCCGGCAGGCCGACGCGCACGCTCGGATGCGCGGCAAAGTACCGGGTCCAGATGCCTTGCGCGGCGAGCGCCTCGTGCAAGGCGGCCGCGCGCGGATCGTCGGTCCAGCTGAACAGCGGCGTCGCGCGTACCGCGAAGCCGTGCGCGCGCAGCAGCGCGGCGAGCTGTTCGCCGTCGGCCGTGAGCCGGGCACGCGCGGCGGCCTGCCAGGCGCGATCGGCGAAGGCGGCCGTCACCGCGTGACGGGCCGGGCCGCTGACGGTCCACGCGCCGAGCATGTCGCCGAGCGCGGCGATCCGTTCCGGCTGCGCGAGCACGAAGCCCGCGCGGATCCCGGCGAGCCCGAAGAACTTGCCGACCGAGCGCAGCACCACGAGGCCGGGGCGATCGACGTGCGCGGCGAGCGACGGCGTCGCGCCCGTATCGGCGAACGCCTCGTCGACGATCAGCGTGCCGCCGCGCGCCGACAGCTGCGCATGCCAGCCCAGCAGTCGCTCGACCGGCACCGCGTCGGCGGTCGGATTGTTCGGGTTCCCGACGATCGCGTGCAGCAGCGTCGCGGGCAGGCGGTCGGCTTCGATGTCGAGTGCGACGACGCGATGGCCGTGACGCGCGAACGCGGGCGCATATTCGCCGTACGCGAGCGCCGCGACGGCGGCGTCGCCGGGCGGCAGCAGCGCGGGCAGCGCGCGGATCGCCGCCTGGCTGCCGGCGACCGGCAGCACGTGCGCGGCGTCGGGCGCGTGATAGTAAGCGGCCGCGCGCGCGGCGAGCGCGTCGCCGTCGTCGGGCAGGCGGCGCCATGCGTCGGCGGGCACCGGCGGCACCGGATAGCCGACCGGATTGATGCCGGTCGACAGATCGAGCCACCCGTCGTACGGAATGCGATGGCGACGCGCGGCTTCGTGCAGGTTGCCGCCGTGCGTGATACGTGCGTCAGACATGATGGGTAGCGAGGATGAGCGCGCCGCTCGCGACCAGCAGCGCGAGCCACAGGGCGAGCGTACGCGTGACGAGCGACAGCGCGGCCGCGACGTGGATGGCCGACGCCGGCGCGCCGGTGCCGAGCATCGGGCGCTCCTCGAGCGCGCCGTGATAGACGGCCGGGCCGCCGAGCCGCACGTTCAGGCTGCCGGCGCCGGCAGCCATCACGGGCCCCGCGTTGGGGCTGTCCCAGTGGCGCGCCTGCGTGCGCCAGCAGCGCCATGCGGCGGCCGTGTCGCCGAGCAGCGCATAGCTCGCCGCCGTCAGTCGTGCGGGAATCCAGTTCAGCGCATCGTCGATGCGCGCGGCGGCCCAGCCGAAGGTCAGGAAGCGCGGCGTGCGGTAGCCCCACATCGCGTCGAGCGTGTTCGCGAGCCGGAACAGCAGCGCGCCCGGGCCGCCCGCGACGATGAACCAGAACAGCGCGCCGAAGATCGCGTCGTTGCCGTTCTCCAGCGCCGATTCGACGGCCGCGCGCGACAGCGCGCCTTCGTCGGCGTCGCTCGTGTCGCGCGAGACGATGCGAGCGGTTAGCGCGCGCGCGGCGGCGAGATCGTGCCGCAGCAACGCGGCGGCGATCGGCGCGACGTGCTCGCCGAGGCTCTTCGCGCCGAGCGCGAACCACAGCAGCGCGACGTGCAGCGCGGCCGCGAGCGGCCACGGCAGCACGCTCGCGAGCCACGCGGCGACGGCCACCGGCGGCAGCACGGCCGCGCCCCACGCGGCGACGCCCACGATGCGGCCGCGCCGGCCCGTGTTCAGCGCGGCCTCGATGCGCGCGGCGAGCCGGCCGAACGCCACGAGCGGATGCCAGCCGGCCGGTTCGCCGATCAGCCGATCGACCAAGGCGGCGGCGACCGCGAGCACGGCGACGACCGGCAGCGACAGCATCAGCATGACGACGCTCCGGCCTTGATCGTCAGCGGCAGCCCGGCGACCAGCAGCGTCACGCGCGTGGCGAGCGCGGCGATGCGCTGATTGAGCCGCCCGAGTTCGTCGACGTAGCGGCGGGTGACCGAGCCGAGCGGCACGACGCCGAGCCCGATTTCGTTGCTGACGACGATCACCTTCGTGCGCGTCTCGCACAAGGCGCGCTCGAGCCGCTCGACCTCCGCCGTGTACTGCGCGTCGTCGAGCGGCTCGCCGTCGAGCGGGCACAGCAGATTGGTGAGCCACAGCGTCAGGCAGTCGACGAGCACGCATGCGTGCGGATCGTCGAGCCGCGCGAGCGTGCCGGCGAGATCGACCGGCGCGGCGGCGAAGCCCCAGTCGGCCGGCCGGCGCGCGCGGTGATGGGCGATGCGGCGTTCGAATTCGGCGTCGTCGGCGCTTGGCGTCGCGGTCGCGACATAGGTGACGGGGCGGCCGCTGTCGGCGGCGAGACGCTCGGCGTGCGCGCTCTTGCCCGAACGCGCGCCGCCGAGGACGAAGGTGAGGTCGTGCGGAATCATCGCGTGATTGTAACGGCGCGCGCAGCACGACGCGGGCGATAATGCCCGCTTTGTGTCGCCACGATTTTTCTTCCCGATCCCCACGATTCCCACGATGAACGCACCCGAACCGCCGCGCGGCACGTTGATGATCCAGGGCACGACCTCCGACGCGGGCAAGAGCACGCTGGTCGCGGGCCTGTGCCGTCTCGCGCGGCGCGCGGGCGCGCGCGTCGCGCCATTCAAGCCGCAGAACATGGCGCTGAACAGCGCGGTGACGGCCGACGGCGGCGAGATCGGCCGCGCGCAGGCGCTGCAGGCGCTCGCGGCCGGCGTGGCGCCCCATACCGACTTCAACCCGGTGCTGCTGAAGCCGACCAGCGATCGCGGCGCGCAGGTGATCATCCACGGCGCCGCGCGGATGAACCTCGATGCGCGCGCGTATCACGACTACAAGCCGGTCGCGTTCGACGCGGTGCTCGAGTCGTATGCGCGCCTGCGCGACGGCTACGACACGGTGATCGTCGAAGGCGCCGGCAGCCCGGCCGAGATCAACCTGCGCGACGGCGACATCGCCAACATGGGGTTCGCCGAACGCGTCGATTGCCCGGTGGTGCTGGTGGCCGACATCGACCGCGGCGGCGTGTTCGCGCATCTGGTCGGCACGCTCGCGTGCCTGTCGGACAGCGAGCGTGCGCGCGTGCGCGGCTTCGTGATCAACCGCTTCCGCGGCGACATCGGACTGCTCGAGCCGGGGCTCGACTGGCTGCGCGCGCAGACGGGCAAGCCGGTGTTCGGCGTGCTGCCGTACCTGCACGGACTGCTGCTCGACGCCGAGGACATGCTGCCGCGGCAGGCGCGCAGCGCCGCCACGCGCGACGGCGCGGGCGTGCTGCGGGTGGTGGTGCCGGCGCTGCCGCGCATCAGCAACCATACGGATTTCGATCCGCTGCGCGCGCATCCGCAGGTCGAATTCACGTACTGGAAGAGCGGCCCGGTGCCGGCCGCCGACCTGCTGATCCTGCCCGGCTCGAAGAGCGTGCAGCGCGATCTCCAATGGCTGCGCGACGCGGGGTGGGACACGGTGATCCGCCGGCATCTGCGCTATGGCGGCAAGGTGATCGGCATCTGCGGCGGTATGCAGATGCTCGGCCGCACGCTCGACGATCCGCTCGGCCTGGAAGGCGCGCCGGGCAGCGTGCCGGGCCTCGGGTTGTTCGATTTCGACACGACGCTGCTGCCGCACAAGACGCTGAAGAACGTGACCGGCCAACTGGCGCTGCCCGGCGCGCCCGCCGTGCGCGGCTACGAGATCCACCTGGGCGACACGCGCGGCCCCGCGCTCGCGGCGCCGGCGCTGCAACTGGCGGCGGACGATGCAGCGGGCGGCAGCCGCGCCGACGGCGCGCTGTCCGCCGACGGCCAGCTCCTCGCCACCTACGTGCACGGCCTGTTCGACACGCCCGCTGCGTGCGCGGCGCTGCTCGCATGGGCGGGGCTCGACGGGGTGGAGCGCATCGATTACCCGGCGCTGCGCGAGGCGTCGATCGAGCGGCTCGCCGATTCGTTCGCCGAGCACCTCGACCTGCGCGCGCTGTACGCGGAATTTCGCTGACGGGGCCGAGAGGGCGGGCGCCGCATGGTGCGTGCGTCCGCGTTCGGCTTGGCCGGGCGGGAGTTCGGTGCGGCGGGTGCCGCATGGTGCGACAGCGGCGGCGCGGAGGCCGTCGCGCGGCAGAGGGCACAAGGCATAACCGGCCCACGGCCCACTCATGCCCCTTTTTGCGGGCCAATTCGTTCCTGTCGAGAATCATTCAAAGCCATATCGCGCATTTATCGGTGAAATAGCTTCGAATAGAGTGCGATCCATCGTCATCCACTCACGAAGGAATCCGCCATGAACCCCACCCGTCTGCAAGATCTCGGCGCGACGCTGCTGCGTGTCGCGCTCGGCGTGCTGTATCTCGCGCACGTCGCACAGAAGGTGTTCGTCTTCACGCTGCCCGGCACCGCGCAGTTCTTCGCGTCGATCGGCCTGCCCGGCTGGCTCGCGTATCTGACGACGGCCGTCGAGCTGGCCGGCGGCCTCGCGCTGCTCGCGGGCGTGCGCGTACGGACTGCCGCGCTCGTGCTGCTGCCGTTCATGCTCGGCGCGGTGTGCGCGCATTTGCCGAACGGCTGGAGCTTCGCGTCGCCGCACGGCGGTTGGGAATATCCGGCGTTCTGGGCCGTCACGCTGGCCGTCCAGGCGCTGCTCGGCGGCGGCGCGTTCGCGCTCGGCGCGCCGCGCAGCGCGTAACCGCGTAACCGCGTAACCGCGCGCCGCCCGCGTCGGCTCCACCGGTTTCGGTGATGCCCCGTTTGCCGATATCATCGCTCCCTGTATCCGCAATCGAGCGGCGCCTGCCGGACGGTGGGCGCCGCGCGGCTTTTTCGGGGGAATTCATGACGGTCATCGTGGTGGCGAATCCGAAGGGCGGCGTCGGCAAGAGCACGCTGTCCACCAATCTTGCCGGCTATTTCGCGGCGCAGGGCGCGTGGGTCGCGCTCGCCGATCTCGACCGGCAGCAGTCGGCGCATGCGTGGCTCGATCTGCGGCCGGCCGGGCTGCCGCAGATCGAGGCGTGGAATCTCGACCCCGACGCGCCTTCGAAGCCGCCGCGCGGCCTCGAATATGCGGTCATCGACACGCCGGCCGGGCTGCACGGCAACCGGCTCGACGTCGCGCTGCGGCTGGCCGACAAGGTGATCGTGCCGCTGCAGCCTTCCATGTTTGATATTCTCGCGACCCAGCAGTTTCTGGAGCGCCTCGCCGGCGAGAAGGCCGTGCGCAAGGGCAGCGTCGAGGTCGG
Organism: Burkholderia vietnamiensis LMG 10929; assembly: GCF_000959445.1. Classification (NCBI taxonomy): domain Bacteria; kingdom Pseudomonadati; phylum Pseudomonadota; class Betaproteobacteria; order Burkholderiales; family Burkholderiaceae; genus Burkholderia; species Burkholderia vietnamiensis. The sequence goes on from NZ_CP009631.1 coordinate 1,578,349, forward strand.
GATCGTCGGGATGCGGGTCGACGCGCGCACGCGCTCGTCCGACCAGCTGCACCGTTTCGTCGAAGGGCTCGGGCTGCCGGTGCTCGGCTACGTGCGCGACACGCAGAACTACGTGCAGATCGCCGCGCACGGCCTGACGCTGTGGGACGTCGCCAGGAGCCGCGTCGAGAAGGATCTCGAACAGTGGCGGCCGATCGTCGAATGGGCCGAGCGCCGCGCGCCGAAAGCGGAGAAGGCCGCCCGCGCGTCGTGAGTCGACTGGCCGCTGCCGCGTCGGCGGCAGGCGGGCGTCACCCGCCTGCCGGCTCGTTCAGTGACGCTCAGCGAAGCTCGGCCGAATGACGAAGGGCCTGATCCGGCAGCGTGCCCGATCAGGCCCTTCGTGCCTCGGCGGCGCAGCGGCCGCCTCGGGCAAGCCGCTGCGACGTGCCGGCGGCCGTGCGCATCAGGTCCAGCTCTGTGTCGGGACGTGATCGCGGTGGCCCTTGATCTTGTTGCCTTCGTCGATGAACACGAGCTTGGGCTTCCAGCCGGCCTGCAGCTCGGCTTCATCGACCATCGCGAACGCCGCGATGATCACGAGGTCGCCGAGTTGCGCGCGACGCGCGGCCGAGCCGTTCAGCGAAATCATCCCGCTGCCGCGCTCGCCCTTGATCGCGTAGGTCGAGAAGCGCTCGCCGTTGTTGATGTTCCAGATGTCGATCCGTTCGTTTTCGATCAGGCCCGCCGCTTCGAGCAGGTCTTCGTCGATCGCGCACGAGCCTTCGTAGTGCAGCTCGCAGTGCGTGACGGCCGCGCGGTGGATCTTCGATTTGAGCATGTGGCGCTGCATGGTATCTCCGTGATGCGTGACAGGCGACGGCGCGGCCGGTCAGATTTCGAGGTTGTCGATGAGGCGCGTCGCGCCGAGTTTCGCGGCCGCGAGCACGACGAGCGGCTCGCCCGCCTCGAGCTCGGCGGCGCTCGGCGCGATCAGGTTCGCGCGGCGGCGGATCGCGATGTAGTCGGGCGCCCAGCCGCGTTCGGCCAGATGCGCGCGGGCGTGCTGCTCGAGCTTGCCGAGGTCGCGCTCGCCGCCCAGCACGCTTTCGCGCACGCGCTGCAGCGTTTTCACGAGCTCGGGCGCCTCGGTGCGTTCGTCGGCCGTCAGGTAGCGGTTGCGCGACGACAGCGCGAGGCCGTCTTCGTCGCGCACGGTCTCGGCCGCGATGATCTCGACCGGCAGCGCCAGCTGCTGGCACATGCGGCGCACGATCATCAGCTGCTGGTAGTCCTTCTTGCCGAACACGGCCACGCGCGGCTGCACGCACGACATCAGCTTCGTCACGACCGTGCATACGCCGGCGAAGAAGCCGGGCCGGAACTCGCCCTCGAGAATGCCGCCGAGGTCGTCGGGCGGCAGCACGCGATACTCCTGCGGCTCGGGATACATGTCGCGCTCGGTCGGCGCGAACAGCACGTAGACGTTTTCGTTCTGCAGCTTCTCGATATCGTCCTGCAGCGTGCGCGGATATTTGTCGAAATCCTCGTTCGGGCCGAACTGCAGCCGGTTGACGAAGATGCTCGCCACGACCGGGTCGCCGTGCTGGCGCGCGAGGCGCATCAGCGACAGGTGACCTTCGTGCAGGTTGCCCATCGTCGGCACGAACGCCGTGCGGTTCTGGCCGCGCAGCTGGTCGCGCAGTTCCTGGATCGAGCTGATGACTTTCATGATCGGGTAGCGGGTTCCTCGCGCATGCGCGCGTTGGCGCCGCAGCAGCGGCGTCGGGGTCGAAGCGGAGCACGCCGGTGCGCGGGCGGCGCATCGGGCGTCGGCGGATTGTAGAGGATTTGGCCGCCGCACGCACCGCAAAGAGAACGGTCGTTCACTTTTTATCCGGGCATGGCGCGGCGGGGCGGCGCGGGTGTGAGCGCGCTCGATGCTGCATTGCAGTGGAGGCGGGGCGCCGTGACCGTGCCGGAATCAGGCGGGCAGGTAGGCGAGGCGCACGTAGATCGGCGCGAACGGTTCGGGTTGCGTGATCTCGACGAGCGATTCGCGCGCGAGCTCGAGCATCGCGATGAAGTTCACGACGACCACCGGCACGCCGCGCGACGTGTCGAACAGCTCGGCGAACTCCATGAAGCGCGCATTCTGCAGCCGGCGCAGGATCAGGCTCATGTGCTCGCGCACCGACAGCTCCTCGCGCGAGATCTTGTGATGCTGGACGAGCTTCGCGCGCTTGAGCACGTCGGCCCACGCGGCGCGCAGGTCGTCCGAGTTCACGTCGGGAAAGCGCGGCGTGATGCTCTGCTCGATATAGACCTCGGCGCGCAGGAAGTCGCGGCCGAGCTGCGGCAGTTGATCGAGGCGCTGCGCGGCGAGCTTCATCTGCTCGTATTCGAGCAGCCGGCGCACCAGCTCCGCGCGCGGATCCTCGGCTTCCTCGCCGGTGTCGGCCTTCTTGACCGGCAGCAGCATCCGCGACTTGATCTCGATCAGCATCGCGGCCATCAGCAGATATTCGGCTGCCAGCTCGAGATTCGACGTGCGGATCTGGTCGACATAACCGAGGTATTGCGCGGTGACCTGCGCCATCGGGATGTCGAGCACGTTGAAGTTCTGCTTGCGGATCAGGTACAGCAACAGGTCCAGCGGGCCTTCGAAGGTCTCGAGGAACACCTCGAGCGCATCGGGCGGGATGTACAGATCCTGCGGCAGCTTGAAGAGCGGCTCGCCGTACAGACGTGCGAACGCCGCGACACCGTCGACGGTGTCGGGCGTCGAATCGGCGCCCGCGGGCGCGGCGATCGCGTCGTCCTTGCGGGCGGCGCTGGCCTCGTCGGCGGCGCTCACGTCGTCAGAAGTTCTGGTAGTAGACGTAGGACGTTTGCTTCACGCGCGATTCCTGCTGCTCGGCGCGCTCGTCGAGGTCGATCGGCTGCTTGTCCCACAGCAGGGCACGACCCTTGCGTTGCTCTTCCTCGAGCGTCGGCTTCTGTTGCTTGAGCTGGTTCAGGAACTGCGTGACGTCGGACTGGTACGGCATGGCTTGGCTTTCCGTTTCTGGCGGCGCACGATGCGCCGGATTCGCGATGGCGGGATTTTACCGCATAGCGGGGAACAGCCGGTGTCAATCGCACGTCGAACGCGCTGGCCGCGCTGGCCGCGCTGGCCGCGCTGGCCGCGCTGGCCGGGCTGCCGGCCGCCGGCGTTGCGTGCAAGCATCAAAGCGGCGCCGCTGCGGGCGCGGCCGCGGCCGTGTGGTCAAATACAGGGTTTTCCACGAAATCACGACAACCGAGGGCGAGGTCATATTTGGCGGGTCCGGCGAACCACTACCACGCAGATACGGCGCACGACGCGGCCGCACGTTCGGCCCGCGATTCGCGCCGGCGCTCGCGGCGCGGCGCCGCCGCCGCGGCGCGGGCCGCCGTCGCGGGCTGCGTCGCCGCATTCTTCGCGCTGCCCGCCTATGCCAAATACGACGTCGACATCGACGCGCCGCGCGCGATCCGCAAGCTGCTCGGCGCGCACCTCGACATCGCGCGCTTCGCGAAGCGCGACGACATCAGCGACGATCAATTCGACTTCCTCGTGACGGCCACGCCGCAGCAGGTGCGCGACCTGACCGCGACGGCCGGCTATTTCTCGCCGGTCGTGCGCACCGACGTGCGCAGCCGCGACGGCAAGCGCGACGTGCGCGTCGCCGTCGACCCGGGGCCGCAGACCGTCGTCTCGGCGGTCGACCTGACGTTCAAGGGCCCGGTCGACGCCGAAGACCCGAAGCAGGAGGCCGCGACGCGCTTCGCGTTCTCGCTGAAACCGGGCGACCCGTTCACGCAGTCCGACTGGGACGGCGCGAAGAACGCGGCGCTCAAGCAGTTGCAGTCGCGCCGCTACCTCGGCGCGAAGATCGTGTCGTCCGAGGCGCGCGTCGATCCGCGCACGCAGCGCGCGACGCTGGCCGTCACGTTCGACAGCGGCCCGACCTTCACGATCGGCAAGCTCGATGTCGACGGCGTGCGCCGCTATCCGGAAAAGATCGTCACGAACGTCAATCCGCTGTCGGAAGGCGAGATCTACGACGTGCAGCGCATCGCCGAGCTGCAGCGGCAGCTGCAGAACACGCCGTACTACGCGAGCGTCGCGATCGACGTCGGCGACGACACGTCGAAGCCCGAACGCACGCCCGTACACGTGAAGGTCAGCGAGTTTCCGTACAACAGCATCCGCGGCGGCGTCGGCTACGCGACGGACACGGGCCCGCACGTGCAGGGGTCGTACACGTACCTCGACACGTTCGGCGCCGCGTGGCCGCTCACCGTGTCGGGCCGGCTCGACCAGATCCAGCAGTACGGGCAGGTCCAGCTGTCGATGCCGCCCGGCCAGAAAGGATGGACCAACAGCGTGCTCGCGTCGTACACGAACACCAACGTGTCGGGCACGCGGATCTACAGCGCGCGGGTCGGCGCGCAGCGCACGCGCTCCGGCCAGTTCATCGACTACGCGTACTCGCTGATGTACTACCAGGACCGGCTCGACCAGAACAGCGCCGGCCCGACCACGAGCCGCGCGCTGGTGCCGCAGTGGTCGTGGACGCGCCGCAACGTCGACGATCCGCTGTTCCCGCGTTCGGGCAACCTGATCCACGCGGAAGCCGGCTTCGCGATCAAGGGCGTGCTGACCGACCAGACCTTCATCCGCGGCTACGCGCGCGGCCAGCAATACCTGCCGATCGGCAGGCGCGACCTGTTCGTGTTCCGCGCCGAGCTCGGCGGCGTGTTCACCAGCGGCAGCTCGGCCGGCGTGCCGGCATCGCTGCTGTTCCGCGCGGGCGGCTCGAACTCGGTGCGCGGCTACGGCTATCAGAGCATCGGCAACAACGTCGACGGCTCCGTGCTGCCGACCAAGTACCTCATGACCGGCACCGCCGAATACCAGCATTGGTTCAACCACGACTGGGGCGCCGCGACGTTCTTCGACATCGGCACCGCGACCGATGCGTGGGGCGAGCGCGTGTTCTATCCGGGCGTCGGCATCGGCGCGCGCTGGCGCAGCCCCGTCGGCCCGATCAACGTCGACGTCGCATACGGGCTGCGCAACCGCAGCGTGCGCCCGTACCTGACGCTCGGCATCGCTTTCTGACCTCGCAGCCCGATCCACGACGAACCGCATGACGAAGGACCCGAACGACACGCCGCCGCCTCACGATCCGGACTCGCCCGAGGGTGCGCCCCACGGTGAGCCCGACACGCCGCCGCGTGCGCGGCGGCGCGGCCGCGCGTGGCGCGTCGTCGCGTGGACGCTCGCGACGCTCGTGTTGCTGGTCGTGCTGGCGGTCGCGCTCGTGCTGGCTGCGGCGACCACCGAGCGCGGCACGCGGCTCGCGTGGCAGAGCGCGGTGCGCGTGCTGGGCGGGCGCCTGGCCGGCACGCTCGAGGGCGGGTCGCTCGCGACCGGCGTGCGGCTGCGCGACTTCGCGTGGACCAGCCCGGCCGGCGCGGGCACCGAAGTGCGGATCGATCGGCTCGACGGCCGCTGGGCGCTGACGCGCGCGCCGTGGCGCCTGTCGATCGCATATCTGCGCGCGGGCACCGTCGACGTGCGGATCGTGCCGGGACCGTCGAAGCCGTCGACGCCGCCGCAGGACCTGCGCGTGCCGCTGCAGCTGCGCATCGACGACCTGCGCGTCGATCATCTGGCGATCCACGAAGGCGCATCGACGACCCAGCTCGACCATCTCGCGCTGAACGGCCGCAGCGACGGCCGTCACCACGAGCTCGCGCTCGACGGCGTCGACACGCCGTACGGCGCGCTGACCGCGCGCGCCAAGCTCGACGGCGTGAAGCCGTTCGCGCTGACGGGCACCGCGACGTACGCCGGCAAGCTCTCGGACGAACCGGTCAACGCGAGCGCGAACGTGTCGGGTTCGCTCGAAGCGCTCGTCGCCGACGTGTCCGCGAGCGGGATGAAGCTGAATGGCCGCGCGCACGTCGAGGCCGCGCCGTTCGGCGCGGTGCCGCTCACGCGCGCGTCGCTCGCGTTCGATCACGTGAATCCGCAGGCGCTTGCGCCCGGCGCGCCGGCCGCCAACCTCGCGCTGCGCGCCGAGCTCGCGCCGGTCACCGCCGCGCCGGGCGCCGCAGCCGCGAAGGGCTTCGCCGTGACGGGGCCGGTGTCGATCGTCAACGCGAAGCCGGGCACGCTCGGCGAGCACCTGCTGCCGGTCGTCGACGCGCATGCGACCGTGAAGCTCGACGCGCATGCGCAGCGCATCGACGGCCTCGCGCTGAAGCTGATCCGCGACGGCAGCGTGACGGGCGGCGGCACGCTGACGGGCGGCAAGGGCCGCTTCGATCTGAAGGCCGCGAACCTCGACCTCAATGCGTTCGTCGCCCAGTTGCGGCCGATGCGTCTCGGCGGCCCGCTCGGCGTGACGCTGGCCGGCGGCGTGACGACCGTCGACTTCGACCTGAACGATCCGAAGCTCGCACTGGGCGCGCGCGCGAAGGTCGCGCTGACGTCGCAGCAGACGGTGCTGTCCGACGCGCGCGTGACGGCCGGCAAGGGCCGCATCGACCTGACCGGCGTGTTCCGTCACGACGCGCATGCGAGCTACGACGCGAAGGCGACGCTGACCGCGTTCGATCCGCTGCTGCTCGCGGCGCTGCAGGCGCCGGCCGCAGGCGGCGGCAAGCAGCCGAAAGCGCCGGCGACGGCGCGGCCCAGGCGCGGCGAAACGCGCGTGTCGGGCACGCTGACCGCATCCGGCGCCTTGGCGCCGCAGTTGTCGACCAAGGCGACCTTCAAGCTCGGCGACAGCCTGTACGACGGCGTGCCGCTGACCGGCGCCGGTGTCGTGCAGCTCGCCGGGACGCGCATCCTGCCGAGCAACGCGAACCTGTCGATCGTCGGCAACCACGTCGACCTGCACGGCAGCTTCGGCGCGCCGGGCGACCGGCTCCGCTTCGTCGTCGATGCGCCGGCGCTCGAGCGGCTCGGCTTCGGCTTGCAGGGGCTCGTGCAGGCGCAGGGCGACCTGACCGGCAGCTTCGCGCATCCGAACGTGACGGCCGCCTACAAGGTGCAGCACTTGGTGATCGGCTCGAACCGGATCGGCGCCGCCGATGGGCACGCGGACATCCGCGACGGCGCGAACGGCACGCTGGTGTTCACCGCCGACGCGACCGACGTCGCGCTCGGCTCGCTGCAGCTGAAGTCGCTGCGCGCGAACCTGAACGGCACGCGCGCGAAGCACACGCTGGAGGCATCGGCGACGGGCGCGGCCGGCGGCCGCATGATCGACCTGACGGTCGCGGCCAACGGCGGCGTGGTCGAGAATCGCGACGGGATGCGCTGGGACGGCACCGTCACGCGCCTCGCGAACCGCGGCACGCCGACGCTCGCGCTGCAGGCACCGCTCGCCGTGTCGGCCGGCGCCGGCCGGGTGACGCTCGGCGCCACGCAGCTCACGCTCGAAGGCGCCGCGATCGACCTGAAGTCGTTCGTGTTCGATCACGGCCAGATGCGCTCGGCCGGCGCCGTGCGCGGCGCGTCGGTCGCGCGCTTCCTCGAGATCCGCCAGGCGCTGACGGGGCAGCGCTCGCCGGTGCGAACCGACGTCGTGCTCGACGCCGACTGGGACTTCTCGCTCGGCGCGAACTCGACCGGCTACCTGCAGGTGAAGCGGCGCGGCGGCGACGTGACGATCGAGACGGGGCGCGGCATCGCATCGCTCGGGCTGACCGATCTGTCGGCGCGCGCGAACTTCGTGCCGGGCAACCGCCTCAACGTCGTGGCGCTCGCGAAGGCGAACCGGGTCGGCACGCTCGACGCGAACGTCACGGTGCCGGTGGCGCTGCGCGACGGCGTGTTCGGCGTCGTCGACGACGGCCCGCTGGCCGGCCGCATCGACGCCGACATCCCGTCGCTGCGGGCGACCGGCAACCTGTTCGGGCCGAGCTACCTGCTCGGCGGGCGCGCGGCGCTGAAGCTGACGATCGCCGGCACGCCGGTCAAGCCGAGCGTGTCCGGGATGCTGACGGGCGACGAGCTGTCCGCGACGCTGGTCGATCAGGGCGTGCAGCTGAAGGACGGCATCGTGCGCGTCAAGCTGGCGGAGAACCTCGTCGAATTCCAGCAGGTCGAGTTCCACGGCGGCGACGGCACGCTGCGCGCGATCGGCCGCGTGCGGCTCGACGGCGAGGCGCCCGACCTGACCGCGAGCATCGTCGCGGACAAGCTCGAGCTGTTCGCCGCGCCGGACCGCAAGCTGTCGCTGTCGGGCAAGGCGACCGTCGCGAACGACGGGCCGCGCGGCGCGCTGTCGATCGACGGCAAGTTCGTCGTCGATCACGCGCTGTTCGACCTGCCCGAGCAATCGGCGCCGCACCTGTCCGACGACGTCGTGATCGTCGGCCCCGAGGGCACGGTGCGCGGCGACGTGCAGACGGGTACCGCGGCGGCCAAGCCGCAGAAGGTCGAGAACAAGCCCGCGCCGTCGCTCGCGCCGCGCGCGAACATCGACATCGGCCTCGGCAACGATTTCCGCTTCAAGGGGCACGGCGCGGATCTCGGGCTGCGCGGCACCATCACGGTGATGAGCGCGCCGGGCGTGCCGCTGCGCGCGGTCGGCAACGTGCGCGTGACCGAAGGCTCGACCTACACGTCGTTCGGCCGCAAGCTCGCGATCGAGAACGGCTTCTTCACGTTCAACGGCCCCGTGTCGAACCCCGGCGTGAACATCCTCGCGATGCGGCGCAATCAGGAGGTCGAGGCCGGCGTGCAGGTGACCGGCACGATCCAGTCGCTGACGGTCAAGCTGGTGTCGGAGCCGAACGTCACCGACAACGAGAAGCTGTCGTGGCTGCTGTTCGGGCACGGCACCGACCAGGGCAACAACGTCGGCCAGCAGGGCACGATGACGGCCGCGCTCGCGCTGCTCGGCAGCGTGACGGGCAAGCGGGTCGCGCAGACCTTCGGCCTCGACGAATTCTCGATCGGCCGCAGCGACGTCGGCCTGACCGATCCGCAGGTGATCCAGGTGTCGAAGGCGATCAACGAGCGCTTCGTGCTCGGCTTCGAGCAGGGCTTGCAGTCGGCCAGCAACGCGTTCAAGGCGACCATCAACCTGACGCGCTTCTGGTCGGTGTCCGCGTACGGCGGCACGTTCCAGGGCGTCGATCTGAACTACACGCGGCGCTTCGACCGCTGGTTCAGCCAGCGCTGACCGAGCCCACGCACGCACGGCCCGTGGCGCGACCATGAAAAAAGCCCCGCACGTCATCGTGCGGGGCTTTTTCGTTGTGGCGGGTGCGGCGGGCCGCTTACTTCACGCGCATGCCGGGCTTCGCGCCGCTGTGCGGCTCGAGGATGTAGAGGCCCGGCTCGGCCTTCTCGTCGGCGGCCGACGCCGCGAGCACCATCCCTTCGGAGAGCCCGAACTTCATCTTGCGCGGCGCGAGGTTCGCGACCATCACCGTCAGCTTGCCGACGAGCTGCTCCGGCTGATACGCCGACTTGATGCCCGAGAACACGTTGCGGGTCTTTTCCTCGCCGACGTCGAGCGTGAGCTGCAGCAGCTTGTCCGAGCCTTCGACGGCCTGGCACGCGACGATCTTCGCGATGCGCAGATCGATCTTCGCGAAGTCGTCGATCGAGATCGGGCCGTCGTTCGCGGCGTTCGCGGCGGCGGCCTTCGCGTTCGCCTTGGCCGGCTTCGCGTCCTTCGCGGCGGCGGCGCCGGTCGCGCCCGAGGCGGCCGCCGCAGCAGCGCCGTCGGCCTGCAGCGAACCGCGGTTCGCGGCGAGCAGCGCGTCGATCTGCTTCGCGTCGACGCGCGTCATCAGATGCTGGTACGCGTTGATCGGCTGCGCGGACGACAGCGGCTTCGCGGCATCGGCCCATGCGAGCGGCGCGATCCCGAAGAACGCCTCGACGGCCTGCGCGACGCGCGGCATCACCGGCTTCAGCGCGAGCGACAGCAGGCGGAACGCCTCGAGGCTCACGCTGCAGGTCTCGTGCAGCGCGACCGCGTTGGCCGGATCCTTCGCGAGCTCCCACGGTTTCGCGCCGTCGACGTACGCGTTGACTTCGTCGGCGAGCTCCATCGTCTGGCGCAGCGCGCGGCTGTATTCGCGGGCTTCGTAGTGCGCGGCGATCGAGTCGATCGCGCTGCGCAGCTTCGCGACGAGCGGATGATTCATCGCGCTGTCCTGCACGCGGCCGTCGAAGCGCTTGATCAGGAAGCCGGCCGCGCGGCTCGCGATGTTCACGTACTTGCCGACCAGATCGCTGTTCACGCGCGCCTGGAAGTCGTCGAGGTTCAGGTCGATGTCTTCCATCGTCGCGTTCAGCTTCGCGGCGAAGTAGTAGCGCAGCCACTCGGGGTTCAGGCCCGTGTCGATGTAGCTCTGCGCGGTGATGAACGTGCCGCGCGACTTCGACATCTTCGCGCCGTCGACGGTCAGGAAGCCGTGCGCGAACACGTTGGTCGGCGTGCGGTGGCCCGAAAATTCGAGCATCGCCGGCCAGAACAGCGTGTGGAAATACAGGATGTCCTTGCCGATGAAGTGATACTGCTCGGCCGTCGCGCCCGGGCGGACCCACGCGTCGAAGTCGATGCCCTTGCGCTCGCACAGGTTCTTGAAGCTCGCGTAGTAGCCGACCGGCGCGTCGAGCCACACGTAGAAATACTTGCCGGGCGCGCCGGGGATTTCGAAGCCGAAGTAGGGCGCGTCGCGCGAGATGTCCCAGTCGGCGAGCTTCGCTTCGCCGGCGTCGCCGAGCCATTCGCGCATCTTGTTGGTCGCTTCGGGCTGCGCGAGGCCGCTGACCCAGTCGCGCAGGAACGACTCGCAGCGCGGGTCGGACAGGCGGAAGAAGTGGTGCGTCGACGTCTTGCGCACCGGCGTCGCGCCGGACACGACCGAGTACGGGTTCAGCAGGTCGGTGGGCAGGTAGGTCGAGCCGCACACTTCGCAGCTGTCGCCGTACTGGTCCTTCGCGTGGCACTTCGGGCATTCGCCCTTGATGAAGCGGTCCGGCAGGAACATTTCCTTGACCGGGTCGTACGCCTGCTCGATCTCGCGCTCGGCGATCAGGCCGTTTTCCTTCAGCGCGACGTAGATCTTCTCGCTGAGCACGCGGTTTTCGTCCGAATCGGTCGAATAGAAATTGTCGAACGACACGCCGAAGCTGTCGAAGTCGCGCTTGTGCTCGGCCCACACGCGGTCGATCAGCTGCTTCGGCGTGAGGCCTTCCATCTCGGCGCGCAGCATGATCGGCGTGCCGTGCGTATCGTCGGCGCCGATGTAGTAGACCTCGTGCCCGTGCATTCGCAGCGTCCGCACCCAGATGTCGGTCTGGATGTACTCGACCAGATGGCCGATGTGGATCTGGCCGTTGGCATAGGGAAGGGCGGACGTAACGAGGATCTGGCGGCTGCCTTGCGGCGCCGCGGCCTGCACGGAAGCGAGGTCGGTTGCGGACATAGGGTCTGTAGAAGGAACGGCTAAACGACGGAAACTGCGATTCTAGCAGGGGCGCGGGTCGCCCAGTCGGGCCGGGGCGGTGCGAGGGCGGGCGCGGCGTGCGGCGCCCATGAAGTGCGTGCCCGGCGCTGCGATGCTGCGCCGCAGCACGAAAATTCCGGGCAAAAAAAACCGGGGCGGATACGGCCCCGGAGCAACAACGACAAGAGGAGAATGGTGACGCGCCGGCTGCGCCAGCCGCGTACCGTAAAGACAGACCGCGGGTCGCGACAGAAGTTCGAAATTTTTTTCGATTTGTTACGGAGCCCGCGGCAAGCCTTGTGGCACGCGGCCGCGCGCCGAATGCGCGGCCTCGTCTCCGGTCGTCGTGCCGCTTACTGCTGCGCTGCGCGCAGGTAGATTTCGACGCGGCGGTTCTGCGCGCGGCCGGCTTCGGTCGCGTTGTCCGCGATCGGGTTCGACGCGCCCATGCCCTGTGCCGACAGGCGGCCGCCGGCGACGCCGCGCTGCACGAGCGCATTGACGACGCTCTGCGCGCGGTTCTGCGACAGCGTCTGGTTCAGCTGTGCCGAGCCCGTGCTGTCCGTGTAGCCGACGATCGAGGCCGTCACTTGCGGGTTCTGGTTCAGCGTCGTCGCCAGATCGTTCAGCAGCGGCGTGAATGCCGGCGTGATCGCGTACTGGTTGGTGGCGAACGTCACCGAGCTCGGCACGTTCAGCTTCAGCGAGCCGTCCGGCTGCTCGGTCACCTGCGTGCCCGTCTTCGCTGCCGACGGCGCGAGCTTGTTCTTGATCGCCTGCCAGTTGTAACCCGTCACGCCGCCGACCAGCGCGCCGACGCCCGCGCCGATCGCCGCGCCCTTGCCGCCGCCGGCCAGCGCGCCGATGCCCGCGCCCAGCGCCGCGCCCGTGCCGGTGCCGACGGCCGTGTTGTTGCCTTGCTGCGTGGCGCAGCCGGCGAGCAGTGCGCCGGCGAGTGCGAAGACGGACAGGCGAGTCGCGATTTTCATGTTCATCTTGGATTCCTCTGTTGGTTGAACGAGTCGACAACGACGACAAACATCAGGTGCGGCTCCGTTGCACGGACGCCCGGAAAACGGCGGGCAGGCCCGTGTAGACGGTTGCCGCGAAGGCGGCTGCATGCCCTGTTCGCCAGCGGGGCTGTTCGTACAGGGCGACGCATCAGCCTCTACAATATAGGCGGTTCGCGGCCGATTTGGCCCCATAGCATACCGCACGCGAAGATTGCGCCGTCGTGCGCATTCGCGCAATGGCGTGCAACAGATTCTTTCACTTTTCCTGATTTTTGCTGCGTAATTTGATCTTTTTTGACGATTGCGCGTGGAAAAACGATTTCACGGAGTTTCGATGAGCATTGACCGGGCACAAGTCGACGCCGCGCTGGCGGCTGTCGTCGACCCCAACACCGGCCGTCCGTATGCGGCCAACAAGGGCGTGCGCAACGTCGCGATCGATGGCGACGTCGTGGCGGTCGACGTGGTGCTCGGCTATCCGGCGCGCAGCCAGCACGATGACGTGCGCGCGCGCGTCGCGGCGGCCCTCCAGGCCGTGCCGGGCGTGCGTGACGCACGTGTCGCCGTGTCGCAGGAGATCGTCGCGCACACGGTGCAGCGCGGCGTGAAGCTGCTGCCGAACGTGAAGAACATCGTCGCGGTCGCGTCGGGCAAGGGCGGCGTCGGCAAGAGCACGACGGCCGTGAACCTGGCGCTCGCGCTCGCCGCCGAAGGCGCGTCGGTCGGCATTCTCGACGCCGACATCTACGGCCCGTCGCTGCCGACGATGCTCGGCATCCACGGCCAGCGCCCCGAGTCGCCGGACAACCAGTCGATGAACCCGCTGGTCGGCCACGGGCTGCAGGCGAACTCGATCGGCTTTCTGATCGACGAGGACAATCCGATGGTGTGGCGCGGCCCGATGGCGACGTCGGCGCTCGAGCAGCTGCTGCGGCAGACCAACTGGCGCGAGCTCGACTACCTGATCGTCGACATGCCGCCGGGCACCGGCGACATCCAGCTCACGCTCGCGCAGCGCGTGCCGGTGACGGGCGCGGTGATCGTGACGACGCCGCAGGACATCGCGCTGCTCGACGCGAAGAAGGGGCTGAAGATGTTCGAGAAGGTCGGCATTCCGATCCTCGGCATCGTCGAGAACATGAGCATCCACGTCTGCTCGAACTGCGGGCACGAGGAGCACATCTTCGGCGCGGGCGGCGCCGAGCGGATGGCGAAGGACTACGACGTCGACGTGCTCGGCAGCCTGCCGCTCGACATCGCGATCCGCGAGCGCGCCGACAGCGGCACGCCGACGGTCGTGGCCGACCCGGACGGCGCGCTGGCGCGGCGCTATCGCGACATCGCGCGCGGCGTCGCGCTGGCGATCGCGGAACGGGCGCGCGACATGACGTCGAAGTTCCCGTCGATCGTTGTTCAGAATACTTAAAGCCCTTGCGGGGCGGGCCTGCACGCTGTTTACGGCGCCGCGAGGCGCGGTATCATGGCGACTTTTCCCGGGTCCCTTTACCCGCCCGGTATGGCCGCCGTGTTACAACGGCCGCCAGCCGGCATGAGGATCGAATGAACCAACGACACCACGGCGCGTGCGTCGGCCGCGCGCGGCGCGCGCTGCTGACCGCCGCCGCGCTGGGCCTGCTGGCCGGCTGTACCTCCTTTTCCTCGACGCACGAGAAGCGCGCCGACGCCCAGTTGCAGCCGACCGTCGGCTCGCAGGCGCGCGGCGCGGTCACGTTCGTCGAGCGCCCGGACGGCGTCCAGGTCACTTACAACCTGGTCGGGCTGCCGCCGAACACCGATCACGCGCTGCAGGTGCACGAACGCGGCGACTGCAACGCCGGCGACGGCTCGAGCGCCGGCCAGGTGTTCGCGCCGGCCGCCGACCGGCTGCGCGCCGGCGCGCGCGTCGCCGGCGATCTCGGCAACATCCACGCGGACGCGAACGGCGTCGCCGCCGGCTTCATCGTCGCGCCCGATCTGGCCCTCGACGGCGTGCGCTCCGCGTTGAACCGCGCGGCGCTGGTCTACCGCGACCCGAGCGATCCGGCGTTCGCGCAGCACGGCGCGGGGCCCGCGCTGGCCTGCGGCGTGATCCGTTGAGCGCCGCCGCGTACACGCGGCGATCATCGCGTAAAATGTCCGGTTTTCCCGGCTGCCGCGTCGACGCGGCGGCCGCCGTCTGTCACCGTCACGCACCGTTTCCTGGCGCCCCGTTATGAGCATCAAGTCCGACAAGTGGATTCGGCGCATGGCCGAAGAACACAAGATGATCGAGCCGTTCGTGCCCGATCAGGTTCGCGCGTCCGAGGACGGCCGCAGGATCGTCAGCTACGGCACGTCGAGCTACGGCTACGACATCCGCTGCGCGGACGAATTCAAGATCTTCACCAACATCAACTCGACGATCGTCGATCCGAAGAACTTCGACGAAGGTTCGTTTGTCGATTTCAAGGGCGACGTGTGCATCATCCCGCCGAACTCGTTCGCGCTGGCCCGCACCGTCGAATATTTCCGCATCCCGCGCACGGTGCTGACCGTCTGCCTCGGCAAGTCGACGTACGCGCGCTGCGGAATCATCGTCAACGTGACGCCGTTCGAACCCGAATGGGAAGGCTACGTCACGCTGGAATTCTCGAATACCACGCCGCTGCCCGCGAAGATCTACGCGAACGAAGGCGTCGCGCAGGTGTTGTTCTTCGAAAGCGACGAAGTGTGCGACGTGTCGTACGCCGATCGCGGCGGCAAGTATCAGGGTCAGCGCGGTGTCACGCTGCCGAAAACCTGATCTGCTTGCATAACGTCTCACCAGTTTCCGGGTGACCGCTGCGCGTGACGCGCCGCGGTCGTTCTTTTTGGAGAATCGCCCATGAAGTTTCGTTTCCCCGTCGTCATCATCGACGAAGATTTCCGCTCCGAGAACATCTCGGGCTCCGGCATCCGGGCGTTGGCCGAAGCGATCGAGAAGGAGGGCGTCGAAGTCCTCGGCCTCACGAGCTACGGCGATCTGACGTCGTTCGCGCAGCAGTCGAGCCGCGCGTCGTGCTTCATCCTGTCGATCGACGACGACGAACTCATGCTCGGCGAAACGGGCCCGGACGGCGAGCTGCCCGAACTCGCGACCGCGATCATCGAGCTGCGCGCGTTCGTCACCGAAGTGCGCCGCCGCAACGCGGACATCCCGATCTTCCTGTACGGCGAGACGCGCACGTCGCGCCACCTGCCGAACGACATCCTGCGCGAGCTGCACGGCTTCATCCACATGTTCGAGGACACGCCGGAGTTCGTCGCGCGGCACATCATCCGCGAGGCGAAGGTCTATCTCGACTCGCTCGCGCCGCCGTTCTTCAAGGAACTCGTGAAGTACGCCGACGAAGGCTCGTACTCGTGGCACTGCCCCGGCCACTCGGGCGGCGTCGCGTTCCTGAAGAACCCGCTCGGCCAGATGTTCCATCAGTTCTTCGGCGAGAACATGCTGCGCGCCGACGTGTGCAACGCGGTCGACGAGCTCGGCCAGCTGCTCGATCACACCGGCCCGGTCGCCGCGTCCGAGCGCAACGCCGCGCGGATCTTCAGCGCCGATCACCTGTTCTTCGTGACCAACGGCACGTCGACGTCGAACAAGATCGTGTGGCACGCGACGGTCGCGCCCGGCGACATCGTGCTGGTCGACCGCAACTGCCACAAGTCGATCCTGCACGCGATCACGATGACCGGCGCGATTCCGGTGTTCCTCACGCCGACGCGCAACCACTTCGGCATCATCGGGCCGATCCCGCGCGACGAATTCAAGCCGGAGAACATCCGCAAGAAGATCGAGGCGAACCCGTTCGCGCGCGAGGCGCTGCGCGAGAACCCGGACATGAAGCCGCGTATCCTCACGATCACGCAGAGCACCTACGACGGCGTGATCTACAACGTCGAGATGATCAAGGACCTGCTCGGCGACCTGCTCGACACGCTGCACTTCGACGAAGCGTGGCTGCCGCACGCGACCTTCCACGACTTCTACCGCGACATGCACGCGATCGGCGACGGCCGGCCGCGCACCGGCGCGCTGGTGTTCGCGACGCACTCGACGCACAAGCTGCTCGCCGGCATCTCGCAGGCGTCGCAGATCGTCGTGCAGGACTCGGAGAACCGCACGTTCGACAAGCACCGCTTCAACGAGGCGTATCTGATGCACACGTCGACGAGCCCGCAGTACGCGATCATCGCGTCGTGCGACGTCGCGGCCGCGATGATGGAGCCGCCGGGCGGCACCGCGCTCGTCGAGGAATCGATCGCGGAGGCGATCGACTTCCGCCGCGCGATGCGCAAGGTCGACGCCGAATACGGCGACGACTGGTTCTTCAGCGTGTGGGGCCCGGACGACCTGTCGGCCGAGGGCATCGGCTCGCGCGAAGACTGGATGCTCAAGCCGAACGATCACTGGCACGGCTTCGGCTCGCTGGCCGAAGGCTTCAACATGCTCGACCCGATCAAGGCGACGATCATCACGCCGGGGCTCGACGTCGACGGCGAGTTCGGCGACACGGGCATCCCGGCCGCGATCGTCACGAAGTATCTGGCCGAGCACGGCATCATCGTCGAGAAGACGGGCCTGTACTCGTTCTTCATCATGTTCACGATCGGCATCACGAAGGGCCGCTGGAACTCGATGGTCACCGAGCTGCAGCAGTTCAAGGACGACTACGACAACAACCAGCCGCTGTGGCGCGTGCTGCCGGAGTTCGTCGCGCAGCATCCGCGCTACGAGCGCGTCGGCCTGCGCGACCTGTGCACGCAGATCCACGACGTGTACCGCGCGAACGACATCGCCCGCCTGACGACCGAGATGTACCTGTCCGACATGGAGCCGGCGATGAAGCCGTCGGACGCGTTCGCGAAGCTCGCGCACCGCAAGATCGACCGCGTGCCGCTCGACGAGCTCGAAGGCCGCGTGACGAGCATCCTGCTCACGCCGTATCCGCCGGGCATCCCGCTGCTGATTCCGGGCGAGCGCTTCAACAAGACGATCGTGAACTACCTGCGGTTCGCGCGCGACTTCAACGAGCGCTTTCCCGGCTTCCATACCGACATCCACGGTCTCGTCGCGGAAGAAGTGAACGGCCGCGTCGAGTACTTCGTCGATTGCGTGCGCGACTGATGGCGACGCGCGGACGAATCCGGACGATGCGCGCGGCGGCGGCCGCGGTCGTCGTCTGGGCGGCGGGGATCGCCGGGCAGGGCGCCGCGCACGCGGAAGTCGCGGCCGCCGACCCGATCGACGTCGCGATGCGGCAATGCCTCGCGCGGCGCGACCGGTCGTCGACGGCCGGCCAGATCCAGTGCATGGGCGAAGCGCAACGGCAGTGGCAGACGGTGATGGACGGCGCGTACCAGCGCCTGTCGAACGACGCGCCGGCCGACGTGAAGCGCGGCTGGCAGGATAGCCAGCGTCGCTGGGTCACGTGGCGCAAGGACGAGATTCAACTGCTGAAGGCCGTGTACGACACGACGCGCGGCACGTCGTATGCGATGTCGAGCGCCGACATGCAGCTGCAACCAGTGCGCGATCGCGCGCTGGCGCTGCGGGCGGCGGCCGACCGCTACGCGCCGGCGGCGGTGCCGGTCGCGGCCACGAGCGGCGCGGCAGCGGCCGCCGCGGCAACGGCCGCCGCGGCAACGGCCGCCGCGGCAACCGGCGGCAAGCCGGCGAACGCGGCGCCGCGCGATGCCGCGCTCGCCCGCGTGCGGCCGTGCGCGCAGGATGCTTCGTGCGAGCACGCGCTGTTCGACCTGAACCGCTATTACCAGAAGCTGCGCCGCAAGATGCCCGCGCATTCGGCGGCGACGCTGGTGCGCGCGCAGCGCGCGTGGGTCGCGTTCCGCGACGCGACCGCGCCGCTCGTCGGCGAGGAAGGGCGTGTCGATCTGATCGGCGCGCGGATCGCGACGATGAAGCGGCTATCGGAGACGGCGGGGAACAAGTAACGCGCGTTGTACCGCCGGTTGGCGGGCACGTCACGCATGAACGAACGGGCACCTTCGGGTGCCCGTTTGCATATGGGCCGCGCCGGCCGCGCGGTGCAGGGCGTCAAGCCGGTTGCTGCGTGTCCAGTCGGCCGAACCACGACGGCACGAGCGCGAGCGCGTCGTCGAGCGACGCCAGCACGTGCAGGCTCAGCGCGACGATCTCGGGCGTGGGCGCCTTCAGGTCGGGCACCGTGACGACCGAGGCGCCGGCGCCGGCCGCCGACTGCGCGCCGAAGTCGCTGTCCTCGAACGCGACGCACGCGTGCGCGGGCACGCCGAGGCGCTCGGCCGCGAGCCGGTAGACGGCCGGGTCGGGCTTGCCGAGCGCGACTTCGTCGCCGCCCGCGATCGCGTGGAAGTACGGCAGCACGCCGACGGCGTCGAGGCGCGCACGGATCACGTCGCGCGCGGACGACGACGCGACCGCGCACGGAATGCCGGCCTGCGCGAGCGTGTCGAGCAGCGCGCGCGCACCGGACTTCAGCGGAAACTTCGGATGCGGCTCGGGCGCGGCGAGTTGCTCGCGCACGCGGGTGCGTACGGCGTCGAACGTGTCGGTGTCGCCGATCAATCGCGCGAGGATCACCTGGCCTTCGGCGAACGAACGGCCGACGATCTGCAGGTAGTCGATCTCGGTGAGCACCACGCCGTGCGCGGTCGACACGTCGATCCACGTGTTCATGATGGTCCGCTCGGAATCGACGAGCAGGCCGTCCATGTCGAAGAGCGCGGCGGAGAAGGTCATCGTCGGTTTCCGGGAAGCGGCGAAGCGGGGCAGGCAACGGGCGGCGCGACGGCCGCCCGGATCATGGGAATGGGACG
This sequence comes from Burkholderia vietnamiensis LMG 10929, assembly GCF_000959445.1. Taxonomy (NCBI): domain Bacteria; kingdom Pseudomonadati; phylum Pseudomonadota; class Betaproteobacteria; order Burkholderiales; family Burkholderiaceae; genus Burkholderia; species Burkholderia vietnamiensis. The sequence goes on from NZ_CP009631.1 coordinate 1,597,692, forward strand.
CCGAAGCGTCCGTGCGCGACGGCCGCTTACTCGCCGAGGGCGGCGCGCGCGGCCTTGATCGCCGCACGCACCTGGTCGGGTGCGGTGCCGCCCGGATGGTTGCGGCTCGCGACCGAACCTTCGAGCGTCAGGTAGCCGAACACGTCGTCGCCGATCAGGTGCGCGACGTTCGGCAGTTCCTGCTTCATCTCGTCGAGCGTCAGGTCGGCGAGATCGATGCCGCGATCGTCGCAGATCCGCACCGCGTGCGCGACGGCTTCGTGCGCGTCGCGGAACGGCAGGCCGCGCTTCACCAGGTAATCGGCGAGGTCGGTCGCGGTGGAGAAGCCCTGCAGCGCGGCCGCGCGCATCGCGTCCGGCTTCACGGTGATGCCCGCGACCATCTCGGCGAAGATCCGCAGCGTGTCGGCGACGGTGTCGACCGTGTCGAACAGCGGCTCCTTGTCTTCCTGGTTGTCCTTGTTGTACGCGAGCGGCTGGCCCTTCATCAGCGTGAGCAGCGCCATCAGGTGGCCGTTGACGCGGCCCGTCTTGCCGCGTGCGAGCTCGGGCACGTCGGGGTTCTTCTTCTGCGGCATGATCGAGCTGCCGGTGCAGAAGCGGTCGGCGATGTCGATGAAGCCGACGCGCGGGCTCATCCACAGCACGAGCTCTTCCGAGAAGCGCGACACGTGCGTCATCACGAGCGCGGACGCGGCCGTGAATTCGATCGCGAAGTCGCGATCCGACACCGCGTCGAGCGAATTCGCGCAGATGCCGTCGAAGCCGAGCGTCTTCGCGACCGCATGACGATCGATCGGATAGCTGGTGCCGGCGAGCGCTGCCGCGCCGAGCGGCAGACGGTTCACGCGCGTGCGGCAGTCGCGCATGCGCTGCGCGTCGCGCGTGAACATCTCGACATAGGCGAGCAGATGGTGGCCGAACGTGACCGGCTGCGCGACCTGCAGGTGCGTGAAGCCCGGCATGATCGTGTCGGCGTTCTGCTCCGCGAGATCGAGCAGCGCGCCGCGCAGGTCGTTCAGCAGGCCGCCGATCCGGTCGATCTCGCCGCGCAGCCACAAGCGGATGTCGGTCGCGACCTGGTCGTTGCGCGAGCGGCCCGTGTGCAGACGCTTGCCGGCGTCGCCGATCAGCGCGGTGAGGCGCGCCTCGATGTTCAGGTGGACGTCCTCGAGATCCAGCTGCCATTCGAATTCGCCGCGCTCGATCTCGCCCTTGATCTGCGCCATCCCGCGTTCGATCGCGGCGAGGTCGTCGGCGCTGATGATCTTCTGCGCGGCGAGCATGCTCGCGTGCGCGAGCGAGCCGGCGATGTCGACGAGCGCGAGGCGCTTGTCGAAAAACACCGACGACGTGTAGCGCTTGACCAGCTCCGACATCGGTTCCGAGAAGCGGGCCGACCAGGCCTCGCCCTTTTTGTGCAGTTGGGACGTCATGGCGATTCTTCGAAGGGGAGTTGGGCGGCCGTATGCCGCCGAGGGAATCCCGCAATTCTAGCATTCGTGACTCGCGCGGCCGCGCGGGGCATGGGGCGGCGTGGGGCGGAGGCCGGGACGTGCAGCCGTGCAGCGGGCCAGCGTGCAGATGCGCAGACGCCAGAGGTGCAGACGCGCTCAGGAGTGCAGGCGTACGGACGCGCCGGGGTTCAGGCGTCGGGCGCCCTGCCGCGCTGACATATCAGGCCCGGGCGCCGATGCCGGTGTCGCAGATCGCAAGTCGCGGACCGCAGACCGCGCACCAAGCACCAAGCACCAAGCACCGCCGCCCGCGCGCCTCCCCCGCCTCAGTCGCGCACGAGCACGACCAGCTTCAAATCTTCGCGGTGCGCGGGTTTCAGCGTGATCTGCTGATAGACGACGCGGCCGTCGGCCGGATGATCGAATTCGCGCCGTCCGCCCTCGCGCTCGAACACGTCCTGCGACGCCCAGTACTGCGCGAACGCCTCGCTGCCGGCCATCAGCGCATCGATCAGCGCGCGGGTCGGCGCATCGGCGAGGTGGCGGATCGAGTCCGCGCGAAATTCGGCCGCGAGCCGGCGCGCGCGCGTCTCCCAGTCGACGATCAGCGTACGCGCGGACGGCGCCATGAACGTGAAGCGCAGCAGATTGCGATCGTGCTCGCCGTCGAGCCAGCCGGTAAACAACGCGGCGGCCGGCGCGTTCCACGCGAGCGCGTTCCATTGCCGGTCGAGTACGTACGCGGGCGTGGCGATCGCGGCGACGGTCGCCGCGAGCGTCGGCGGCAGGTCGCCCGCCGCGACGTCGGGCTCGGCCGGGTCGCGCTGCGCGGCCAGCTCGAACAGGTAGGCGCGCTCGGCCTTCGACAGCTGCAGCGCGACGGCGATGCGCGCGAGCGCGTCGGCCGACGCGGACACCGGCCGGCCCTGCTCGATCCACGTGTACCAGGTCGGGCTGACGCCGCACAGCTGCGCGACTTCCTCGCGCCGCAACCCCGGCGTGCGGCGGCGCGGGCCGGGCGGCAGGCCGACGGCCTGCGGCGACAGACGTTCGCGGTGCGCGCGGATGAATTCGCCGAGCGCACGGGCGGGCGTGGCATCGAGCGGCGGGTGAGGGGCAGTGGACGGCTGGTTCATGCGAATGCGGCTGAAACGACTCGTGCGAACGGATCGACGTAAAAGGGCACGCCGGGCGCGGCAAGCGCCAGGCAGGTGTAACGAATACCAGAATAACCGCTTAACTTGTACTGGTACCAACGCGGCCCTATTGTAGCGATTCGCGCGCTGGCAGGCAGCGGGCGCATCCAACCAAGGAGCGAACGATGAAACACCACGACCAGGTCGCCGACGCATTCGGCACGACGGCTGCCGCCTATCTGACGAGCACGGTCCACGCGACGGGCGCCGATCTCGACATGCTGGCGGCCGCCGTGCGCGCGACGCCGGCGGCCGCGGTGCTCGATCTCGGCTGCGGCGCGGGCCATGCGAGCTTCGCGGTGGCGCCGCACGTGCGCGACGTGGTCGCGTACGATCTCGCGGCGCCGATGCTCGCGACCGTCGACGCCGCCGCGCGCGAGCGCGGGCTCGCGAACGTCCGCACGCAGCAGGGGCCGGCCGAGCGGCTGCCGTTCGAGGCGGGCAGCTTCGACTGGGTGATCAGCCGGATGAGCGCGCATCACTGGCACGACGTGCCGGCGGCGCTCGCCGACATGCGCCGCGTGCTGAAGCCGGGCGGGCGCGTGCTGATGATCGACATCGCGGGCAACGATCATCCGTTGCTTGACACGTATCTGCAGGCGGCCGAAGTGCTGCGCGATGCGTCCCACGTGCGCGATTACCGCGCCGACGAGTGGCTCGCGATGTTCCGTGGCGCCGGGTTCGACGCGCAGGTGCAACGCCGCTGGCGTTTGCCGATCGATTTCGACACGTGGGTGCAGCGGATCCGCACGCCGGCCGACAGCGTCGCGGGCATCCGCGCGCTGTGGGCGCATGCACCGGACGAAGTGCGCGGCTACTACGCGGTGCAGCCGGACGGCTCGTTCGAGCACGATGCGCTGCTGATCGAAGCGTGCTGATCGGCGCGCAGTGACCGAAGCCCACTGAGCAACGCCCGCACCGACCGGCGCGCGCAACGCGCCGCGCCGCGCGATGAAAAAAGCCGCGATACGCAAGAGCGCGTATCGCGGCTTTCGTTTGGCCGCTGCCGTTCGCGGCGGCCGTGGCGACCGTGGCGACCGTGGCGACCGTGGCGACCGTGGCGCGAAGCCGGCGCGAAGCTATGCGCCACGCCCCAGCCACCGCGCCGGATGCGGATCAGCCCGTGTTGCGCAGCCCGGCCGCGATCCCGTTGATCGTCAGATGAATCCCGCGGCGCAGACGCGCGTTCGTGTCGCCCGCGCGGTGACGCTTGATCAGCTCGACCTGCAGGTGGTTCAGCGGATCGAGATACGGGAAGCGGTTCTTGATCGAGCGCGCGAGCAGCGGGTTGGTCGCGAGGCGCCCTTCGTGCCCGGTGATCTCCGCGAGCGCCTGCGCCGTGCGCTCCCATTCGGCGACGATCCGCTCGAACACGTGCTTGCGCAGCTTGCGGTCGGCGACCAGCTGCGCGTAGCGCGACGCGACCGCGAGATCGGTCTTCGCGAGCACCATGTCCATGTTCGACAGCAGGTTCGCGAAGAACGGCCAGGTCTTGTTCATCTTCTTCAGCAGCGCGACGCGCTTCGTGCGCGCGGCCGCGTCCGGCGCGCCGTCGAGATACGCGCTCACCGCGCTGCCGAAGCCGTACCAGCCGGTCAGCAGCAAGCGGCACTGGCCCCACGAGAAGCCCCACGGAATCGCGCGCAGATCCTCGATCCGGCGGTTCTTCGGGTCCTGCAGCTTGCGCGACGCCGGGCGGCTGCCGATGTTCAGCTCGGCGATCTCGGTGATCGGCGTGGCCGCGAAGAAGTAGTCGGTGAAGCCGGGCGTTTCGTAGACGAGCGCGCGATACGACGCCATCGCCGCGTCCGACAGCGCCTGCATCGCGGCTTCGAACGCGGGCAGTTGCGCGGGCGCGTTCGACTGCGGCAGCAGCGACGCCTCGAGCGTCGCGGCCACCACGGTTTCGAGGTTGCGCCGGCCGATCTCCGGGTTGGCGAACTTGCTCGCGATCACCTCGCCCTGTTCGGTGAGGCGGATCTGGCCGTTCACGGTGCCCGGCGGCTGCGACAGGATCGCCTGATAGGTCGGGCCGCCGCCGCGGCCGACCGTGCCGCCGCGGCCGTGGAACAGGCGCAGCGTGATCTTGCGGTCGCGGAACAGGTCGACGAGCGCGAGTTCCGCGCGATACAGCTCCCAGTTCGACGTCAGGAAGCCGCCGTCCTTGTTGCTGTCCGAATAGCCGAGCATCACTTCCTGCTCGGCGCCCTGATGCGCGATCAGCGCCTCGATGCCCGGCAGCGCGAAGTATTCGCGCATGATGCGCGCGGCGTCGCGCAGGTCGGGAATGGTTTCGAACAGCGGGATCACCATCAGGCCGTTGCGCGCGCTGTCGTGCGCCGCGCCGAACGCACCTTCGAGCAGGCCCGTTTCCTTCTGCAGCAGCAGCACCTCGACGAGGTCGCTGACCGTCTCCGTGTGCGAGATGATGTAGTTGCGCACCGCGCGCGGCCCGAACTGCGCGCGCACCTCGCGTGCCTTCTCGAACACGCCCAGCTCGCTTTGCGCGAGCGCCGAGTATTCGATGTACGGCGAGCGCAGCGGGCGTGGATCGGCGAGCGCGGCCAGCAGCGCGATCAGCTTGTCGTCCTCGGACAGCGACGCGTAGTCGGCATGCACGCCCGCGCGCGCGAACAGCTCGGCGACCACCGCTTCGTGGATGTCGGAGCTCTGGCGCAGGTCGATGCTCGCGAGGTGGAAGCCGAACACTTCGGCTGCGCGCATCAGCGGCGTGAGGCGCGGCGCGGCGAGCGACGCGCCGTGATGTTCTTCGAGCGACGCGGTCAGCACCTTCAGGTCGGCGACGAACGCTTCGGAATCGGCGTACGGCACCGCGCGCACCGGCGGCGCGCCGCGGCCGGCGCTGCGCACCGGCACGGTGCCCTCGCCGAGGCGCACGCGGGCGCTCGCCGCGAGCCGCGTGTAGATGCCGATCAGCGCGCGGCGGTAGGGTTCGTCGACGCGGTGCGGCGACTGGTCCGGCGACGCGGCGGCGAGCGCCTTTACCGCGTCGTTCGCGCCCACCAGCAGGTTCGACACGGAGAGTTCGGCGCCGAGCTTGTGCACCTGCTCCAGATAGTGTTCGAGGATCACCGCGGCCTGGCGGTTGATCGCTTCGTCGAGCGTCGCGGCCGTCACGTTCGGGTTGCCGTCGCGATCGCCGCCGATCCAGCTGCCCATCTGGAAGAACGCGGGCACGCGCGCGGGCAGGCCGTGCTCGGCGAGCGCGGCTTCGATGTCGCCGTACAGCGCGGGCAGTTCGTCGAGGAAGGTGGCGCGGTAGTACGACAGCGCGTTCTCGATCTCGTCGCCGACCGTCAGGCGCGCGTCGCGCAGCATGCGCGTCTGCCACAGCGCGGTCACGCGCGCGCGCAGCATCGATTCGTTGTAGGCGCGTTCGCGCGCGGTCAGCGGCTGGTCGCGTTCGGCGAGCAGGCGCGCGATGTCGTGCTGCGCGTCGAGGATGCTCTTGCGCTGCACCTCGGTCGGGTGCGCAGTCAGCACCGGCACGATCAGCGCATCGTCGAAGAAGCGCTGCAGCACGCGCTTCGATGCGTTGCCGCTCGTCTTCAGCTGTTCGAGCGCGTACGCGACGGTGCCCGGTTGCGGCGCGGAGCCCGCGAGCGCGTGAATGCGGCGGCGGCGGTTGTGATGGCGATCTTCCGCGATGTTCGCGAGATGCGAGAAGTAGCTGAACGCGCGCACCACGCTCACCGTCTGTTCCGGCGTCAGCTTGCGCAGCTTCTTCTCGAGCGTCTGCGCGGCTTGGCTGTCGTCCTCGCGGCGAAACTTCACCGCGGTCTGACGAATCGTTTCGACGACGTCGAACACGGTGTCGCCTTCCTGTTCTCGCACGACGTCGCCGAGCAGGCGGCCGAGGAAGCGGATGTCCTCGAACAGCGGGCCGTCCTTGTCCTCGCGCGTGCGCGCGGCGGGCTTCGACGCGCCGGCCGCCTTCGTCGTGCGTTTTGTCTGACGTATCGAGTCTTTCGGTTTCGTTGCCGGTTTCGTTGCCGGTTTCGCACGGCCGTTCGCGACGGTGGCGAGGGCGCCCGTCTGGGCGTCGGTGGAGGGCAGGGCAGCATTGCGGCGCGCCGTACGCGCCGATCCGGAAGACTTCACGATGGGTTTCCTTGGGAAAGCTCGAGTCAAAAGGGACTGCGGGGACTGCGGAACTGCGGTCAAGCAACCAGCTACGTGCGGCACATCCGCGCATCGGTGGCGCCGCGCGCGCGCCCGGGCGCCGCGGATGCAGGCGCCGCGCCCGGGCGGGCGGGGGCCTGCGTGCTACCATTGTTCGGTCTTCAATCCCGTCCTTCGATGTTCCAGCAATGAATTCCGAGACCTTTTCGGCCGGGCCGAAATCGGCGCCAGCCCCCGCGACGTTGACGATTGCGTCGCGCGAGAGCCGCCTGGCGATGTGGCAAGCCGAACACGTGCGTGATGCGCTGCGCAAATTATATCCAGCTTGTGACGTGAAAATCCTCGGGATGACGACGCGCGGCGATCAGATTCTCGATCGCACGCTGTCGAAGGTCGGCGGCAAGGGCCTGTTCGTGAAAGAGCTGGAGAATGCGCTTGCCGACGGCCGTGCCGATCTCGCCGTGCATTCGCTGAAGGACGTGCCGATGGCGCTGCCCGACGGCTTCGCGCTGGCCGCGATCATGGCGCGCGAGGACGCGCGCGACGCGTTCGTGTCGAACGACTACGCATCGCTCGACGCGCTGCCGGCGGGCGCCGTCGTCGGCACGTCGAGCCTGCGCCGCGAAGCGATGCTGCGCGCCCGCTATCCGCATCTGAACGTGCTGCCGCTGCGCGGCAATCTCGACACGCGTCTCGCGAAGCTCGACCGCGGCGACTACGCGGCGATCATCCTCGCGGCCGCCGGCCTGAAGCGCCTCGGCCTCGAGGCGCGGATCCGCGCGCTGATCGACGTCGAAGACAGCCTGCCGGCCGCCGGCCAGGGTGCGCTCGGCATCGAGATCGCCGCGCACCGCAGCGACGTCGCGCAATGGCTCGCGCCTCTGCACGACCCGCACACCGCGCTCGCGGTCGAAGCGGAGCGGATGGTGTCACGCGCGCTCGGCGGCAGCTGTGAAGTGCCGCTCGCCGCGCATGCGGTGTGGCGTGCCGGCGAGCTGTACCTGACCGGCCGCGTGTCGACCACCGACGGCCGGCGCGTGCTGAGCGCGCAAGCGTGCGGCGCGGTCATGACCACCGCGGATGCGCTCGCGCTCGGCCGCGCGGTGTCCGACGAGCTCGACGCGCAGGGCGCGCGCGACATCGTCAATGCATTGCTCGCCGGCTCGCAGGTCGGCAAGGGCGACGCCTGATGGCGGGCGGCGCGCGCGCGTTCACCGCTGTCCTGACCCGCCCGGACGGCCAGTCGGCCGCCCTTGCGGCGCAGCTCGCCGACGCCGGCTGCGACGTGCTCGAATTTCCGCTGATCGACATCGCGCCGCTCGACGATCCGGCGCCGCTCGTCGCCGCGTTCGCGACGCTGGCCGACTACGCGCTCGTGATCTTCGTGTCGCCGAACGCGATCGACCGTGCGCTCGCGCACTACGGCGCGATCTGGCCGAATGCGCTGCCGGTCGGCGTCGTCGGCCCCGGCAGCGTCGCGGCGCTCGCGCGTCACGGGATCGCGGCGCCCGCGCATCGCGTGATCGCGCCGCAGGCGGGCGCCGACGGCGGCGTGCCGCGCTACGATTCGGAAAGCCTGTTCGCCTGCATCGAGGCCGCCTTCGGCGGCGCGCAGGCGCTCGCAGGCAAGCGCGTGCTGATCGTGCGCGGCGACGGCGGCCGCGAATGGCTCGCCGAGCGCCTGCGCGAAGCCGGCGCCGAAGTCACGCTGGTCGCGGCATACCGGCGCGTCGTGCCCGAGCCGCGGGTCGGCGCGTGGGAGCGCGTGCATGCGCTGCTGGCCGGCGCACCGCACGCGTGGCTCATCACGAGTTCCGAAGGCGTGCGCAACCTGCACGAACTCGCGCGGACCCATTTGAACGACGCCGAGATCGACGCCCTGAAGCATGCGCGGCTCCTCGCGCCGCACCCGCGGATCGAGCAGACCGCGCGCGCACTCGGTTTTGATAGGATTACGCTGACCGGCGCGGGCGATGAGCGCATCGTCCGCGCGTTTCGAACGATGGCCGACGAGGCCGTCCAACCGGCGACAGCCGCACCGGTGACTAAACGCATGACAGATACCAACGATTCCAAAAGCGTCGCTTCCCAGCCGGCCGCTGCCTCCGCGCCGCCGCGCAGTCCCTCTTACGTTGCGTCCGAACCGCCGGCGCGCCGCGGCGGCAGCGCGGCGCTGTGGTTCGTCATCGTCGTGCTCGGCTGCGCGGCGGGCGTCGGCGGCTATGCGCTGAACCGCAAAGTCGACCGGCTCGACGCTTCGTTCGTCGCACGCCAGAAGTCGCTCGACGCGCAGACGGCCGAGCTGCGGACGAAGACCGAACAGGCGCTCACGGGCACGCACCAGGTCGACACGCAGCTCGCGCAGCTCGACGGCAAGCTCGCCGACGCGCAGAGCGCCCAGCAGGCGCTGCAGCAGCAATACCAGGACCTGTCGCGCAACCGCGACGCATGGATGCTCGAGGAAGTCGACCAGATGCTGTCGAGCGCGAGCCAGCAGCTGCAGCTGACCGGCAACACGCAGCTCGCGCTGATCGCGCTGCAGAATGCCGACGCGCGCCTCGCGACGTCGCAGAGCGCCCAGGCCGTCACCGTGCGCAAGGCGCTCGCGCAGGACATCGAGAAGCTGAAGGCCGCGCCGTCGGCCGACCTCACGGGCCTCGCGATCAAGCTCGACGACGCGATCGCGAAAATCGACGCGCTGCCGTTGTCGGGCGAGGCGATCGTTGCGCACGCGGCGCCGCAGGCCGCACCGGCCGCCGCGTCGTCCGCTGCGCCCGCCGCCGCGGCCGGCGAGCCGCGCTGGAAGGTGTGGTGGCACGATTTCTCGGCGGGCCTCGGCCAGCAGTTGAAGAGCCTCGTGCAGGTGCGCCGCATCGACAACGCGGACGCGATGCTCGCGTCGCCCGACCAGGGCTACTTCGTGCGCGAGAACGTGAAGCTGCGCCTGCTCACCGCGCGGCTGTCGCTGCTCGCGCGCAACGACGCGGCGATGAAGTCCGACCTGCATGCTGCGCAGGCGTCGCTCGGCAAGTATTTCGATCAGGCCTCGAAGGACACGCAATCGGTCGAGGATCTGCTCAAGCAGGTCGACGGCGCATCGCTGACGGTCGCGGTGCCGAACCTGAACACGAGCCTGAACGCCGTTCAGCAGTTCAAGAGCCGGGGGTAACGATGACGCTTCGAGGAATCGTCTGGCTCGCGATCCTGTTCGCGATCGCCGCGGCACTCGCCACCGTCGGCCGCTTCGACGCGGGGCAGGTGCTGCTCGTCTATCCGCCGTACCGTGTCGACGTGTCGCTGAACCTGTTCGTGATCGGCATCGTCGTGCTGTTCATCGTCGTCTATGCGCTGATGCGCATCGTGCGCAACATCTGGCTGATGCCGCGGCGCGTCGCCGCGTATCGTGCGCGTGCGCGCAACGAGAAGGCGCAGTCGTCGCTGCGCGATGCGATCGCGAATCTGTACGCGGGCCGCTTCTCGCGCGCCGAGAAGGCCGCGCGCGATGCGATGGCGGTCGACGCGAACCAGGGTGCGGCGAGTCTCGTCGCCGCGACCGCCGCGCACCGCATGCACGAGTACACGCGTCGCGACGACTGGCTGTCGAAGGTCGACGCGCCCGAATGGCAGGACGCGCGGCTGCTCGCGACGGCCGACATGCGCGCCGATGCACGCGACGCCGACGGTGCGCTCGCCGCGCTGGCCGATTTGCAGGCGGGCGGCAAGCGCATCCACGCGCAGCAGGTCGCGCTGCGTGCGCAGCAGCAGCTGAAGAACTGGGCCGAGGTGCTGAAGCTGGCGAAGGCGCTTGAGAAGCGCGACGCGCTGCATCCGGCCGCCGCGGTCCGGCTGCGCCAGCAGGCGGCCGAGAATCTGCTGCGCGAGCGTTGGCACGATGCGGACGCGCTGCTCGAAGTGTGGCAGTCGCTGTCGGCGCTCGAGCGCCAGTCGCCGCGCCTCGCCGATCTCGCGGCCGAGCTCCTGGTGTCGCTGGAGCGCCGCACGGAGGCGCGCCGCATCGTCGAGGATGCGCTTGCGCACAACTGGGATGCGCGGCTGTTGCGCCGCTATCCGGACACGGCCGGCAACGACGCGCTGCCGCTGATCCAGAGGGCCGAGGGCTGGAAGAAGGATCATCCGGACGATGCCGACCTGCTGTTCGCGCTCGGCCGGCTGTGCCAGCAACAGCAGCTGTGGGGCAAGGCGCAGTCGTTCCTGGAGGCCGCGCTGAAGCAGGCCGACAACGACGCGCTGAAGGTGCGCACGCATCGCGCGCTGGCCCGCCTGTTCGAGCATCTCGGCGAAACCGACAAGGCCGCGAAGCACTATCGCGAAAGCGCGCTCGCGATCACGACGGTGTGACGCGCGCGGCGCGCGTTCGCCGCACGATCAAAAGCCCCGAACGCCTTCCGGCTTCGGGGCTTTTTTGCGCGTGTGCGCGGCTGGCCGGCGGGGCGGCGGCCGGCCGCGGCGTCACGCCGCGCGCCTCATTTGTCGACGAGCCGCTTCGGCACCGACAGCGCGAGCAGGCCGCCGAGCACGAGGAACGCGGCGAGCAGATACATGCCGGCATCGTTGGCGCCCGTCGCCTGCTTGAGCCAGCCCATCATGTATGGGCTCAGGAAGCCCGCGAGGTTGCCGATCGAGTTGATCATCGCGATGCCGGCCGCGGCCGCCGCGCCGCCGAGGAACGCCGTCGGCAGGCTCCAGAACAGCGGCAGCGTCGTGAGGATGCCGATCGTCGCGAGCGTGAGGCCGAGCATCGCCAGCGCCGTCTCGTGCGCCCACATCACCGACAGCACGAGCCCGAGCGCGCCGATCGCGGCCGGGATCGCGAGGTGCCAGCGCCGCTCGCGCCGCTTGTCCGCGCTGCGCGCGATCAGGATCATCGCGACCACCGCCGCCGCATACGGAATCGCGGACAGCAGGCCGATCTTCAGCGTGTCGGTCACGCCGGTCGCCTTGATGATCGTCGGCAACCAGAAGCCCACGCCGTACAGCCCCATCACGAACGAGAAGTAGATCAGCGCCATCAGCCACACGCGCGGGCTCGACATCACGGCGCCGAGCGCGAGGTCTTGCTTGGTCGCTTCCTCCGCGTCGACGTTGCGCGCGAGCAGCGCCTTTTCCTCGTCGGTGAGCCACGCCGCGCGCGCGATGCGGTCGTCGAGCGCGAAGAACACCAGCACGCCGGCCAGCACCGACGGAATCCCCTCGAGCAGGAACAGCCATTGCCAGCCGTGCCAGCCGCTCACGCCGTTGAACGCCTTCAGGATGAAGCCGGAGAGCGGCCCGCCGATCACGCCGGACAGCGCGACGGCCGTCATGAAGAAGGTGGTCATCCGGCCGCGCCGGTGCGCGGGATACCAGTACGTGAGGTACAGGATCACGCCGGGGAAGAAGCCGGCCTCGGCGACGCCGAGCAGGAAGCGCATCACGTAGAACATCGCGGGTGTCGTGACGAACATCGTCAGGATCGAGATCACGCCCCACGTGGCCATGATGCGTGCGATCCACACGCGCGCGCCGACCTTGTGCAGGATGATGTTGCTCGGCACCTCGAACAGGAAGTAGCCGAAGAAGAAGATCCCGGCACCGAGCCCGTAGACGGTATCGCTCAGATTCAGGTCGCTCGCCATCTGCAGCTTCGCGAAACCGACGTTGACGCGATCGAGATACGCGACCACGTAGCACAGCAGCAGGAGCGGCGTGAGCCGCCACGACACCTTGCGGTAGGTCGCTTCCTCGAATGCGCCGGACGAGCCCGGCAGCGAATGCGTCGATGTTGCCATGTTGTCTCCTGTCCTTTCTTGTCGTGGGTCGTGATGGGCCGGATCGGGCGCGCGGGCGCGCGATCCGGTGTCGTGCGAAGCATGGCCGGTGCGTGACGCCGGCGCCGGCCGGCAGCGGCGGCGCGGCGCCGTTGCCGTCGTGCTAGATGCAGCGGCCGCCGTCGACTTCGAGGCAGACGCCCGTGATGAACTCGGCTTCGTCGGATGCAAGGTAGAGCGCGGCGTTCGCGATGTCCTGCGGCGTCGAGAAGCGGCCGAGCGGAATCGTCGACAGGAACCGGCGGCGGTTTTCGGGCGTGTCCTCGCAGCCCATGAACTCGGTCATCAGGCCCGTTTCGCCGAGCACCGGGTTGATGCAGTTCACGCGGATCCGGTCGGGGCCGAGCTCGGCTGCGAGCGACTTGCTGGCGGTGATCATCGCGCCCTTCGTGCTGTTGTACCAGACGAGGCCGGGGCGCGGCCGCACGCCGGCCGTCGATGCGACGTTGACGAACACGCCGCCGCCCTGCGCGCGGAAGTACGGGACGAAGGTCTGCACGCTCCAGAACAGGCTCTTCATGTTCACCGCGTACACGCGATCGAATTCGGCTTCCGTCACGTCGAGCACCGGCTTGTTGCGGTGCGTGGTGCCCGCGTTGTTGACGACGATCTGCACCGCATGGAAATCGTCGAGCGCGGCCTGCAGCAGCGCACGCCAGTCGGCGTCGCGCGACACGTCGCCGGCGAATGCGATCGCCTTGCCGCCGGCCAGCGCGATCTCGCTCGCCACGCGCTCGGCCGCCGCGCCGTTCAGGTCGTTGACGACGACGTTCGCGCCTTCGCGCGCATACGTCTTCGCGATCCCTTCGCCGAAGCCCGAGCCGCCGCCCGTGACGACGGCCGTCTTGCCGCTCAACCGCATGGTTTGTCTCCTGTGTTGGAAGAGTGCAGGGTGCGCCGCTGCCGGCTGCTTCCGCCCGCGCGGCGCGGTTCAGCCGTGCCGGATCGCGATCGTCTTCAGCGCGGTGAAGCCGTACAGCGCCTCGAAGCCTTTCTCGCGCCCGTGGCCCGAATGGCCGACGCCGCCGAACGGCAGCTCGACGCCGCCGCCCGCGCCGTAGTTGTTGATGAACACCTGGCCCGCGCGCACGCGCCGCGCGAGGCGCAGCTGGCGCGCGCCGTCGCGCGTCCAGATGCCGGCGACGAGCCCGTACGGCGTGCCGTTCGCGAGCGCGACGGCTTCTTCCTCGTCGACGAAGCGCATCGCCGCGAGCACCGGGCCGAATACTTCCTCCTGCGCGAGCCGATGCGACGGCGGGACGTCGCGCAGCAGCGCGGGCGCCTGGTAGAAGCCGCTTTCCGGCGCGTCGGCGACGACCTGGCCTTGCGCGGCCATCGGAATGCCGTCGTGCTGCGCATCGGACAGGAAATCCCAGACGCGCTGCTGCTGCTTCGCGTTGATCAGCGGGCCGCAGTCGAGGTCCGCGCGGCTCGGGCCGACGCGCAGCGCGTTGAACGCGGTGGCGAGCCGCTCGACCAGCGGCTCGTAGGCCGCATGCTCGATCAGCACGCGGCTGCCGGCCGAGCAGGTCTGCCCGCCGTTCTGCACGATCGCCGACACGAGCACCGGCAGAGCGGCGTCGAGGTCGGCGTCGGCGAACACGATCTGGGGCGATTTGCCGCCGAGCTCGAGCGTGACGGGCACGTGATTCTCGGCGGCCATCTGGGCGACCAGCTTGCCGGTCGCGGGCGAGCCGGTGAACGAGATGTGGTCGATGCCGGGGTGGCGCGCGAGCGCGGCACCGGCTTCGTGACCGTAGCCGGTGACGACGTTCAGCGCACCGGCCGGCAGCCCGGCCTCGATAGCCAGCTCGGCGACGCGCAGCACCGACAGGCATGCGTCCTCGGCCGGTTTCACGACGCACGCGTTGCCGGCGGCCAGCGCCGCGCCGACGCTGCGCCCGAAGATCTGCATCGGGTAATTCCACGGCACGATGTGGCCGGTGACGCCATGCGGCTCACGCACCGTCAGCACCGTGTAGCCGGCTTGGTAGGGAAGCGTCTCGCCGTGCAGCTTGTCGGCGGCGCCCGCGTAGAACTCGAAATAGCGCGCGAGCGCGGCGGCGTCCGCGCGCGCCTGCTTCAGCGGCTTGCCGGTATCGCGCGCCTCGATCGTCGCGAGTTCTTCGATGCAATCGGTGACGCGCGCGGACAGCCGCATCAGCACGCGGCCGCGCTCGGCGGCGCTCGCCGCGCCCCACGGGCCCGCGAAGGCGTCGCGCGCCGCGGCGACGGCGCGCTCGATGTCCGGCGCCGTGCCGCGCGCGATCGTCGCGAACGGCCGGCCGTCGGACGGGTCGACGACGGCAATCGGCTCCAGCTGCGCGGGCAGCGTCCATTCGCCTGCGATGAAGTGCTTCGCCTGTTCCATGCGTGCTCCTGTCTCCGGGTGGGCGCGTACCGCGGGTGCCGCGGCGGCCGTGCATCGCGGCCGCCGTGCGGCATCGCTCGCGGTCAGTGGCAGAACGTCCGGACCGATTATCACGCCGATCGTCATCCGGACGCCACCGGTCGATTGGCTATAATGGCGCATTCCCTGCGGGGAGGCCCGCGGCCGCGCACCGGTCGAGGCACCCTGCGCCGCATTCCCATCGACCAACAGAGAGCGCTATGAGCTTCAATCATGTTCCGGCCGGCAAGGACCTGCCGCACGATTTCAACGTGATCATCGAGATCCCCGCGCAAAGCGATCCGGTGAAGTACGAAGCCGACAAGGAGCTGGGCCTCCTCGTCGTCGACCGCTTCATCGGTACCGGCATGCGTTATCCGGTGAACTACGGCTACATCCCGCAGACGCTGTCGGGCGACGGCGATCCGGTTGACGTGCTGGTGATCACGCCGTTCCCGCTGCTGGCCGGCTCGATCGTGCGTTCGCGCGTGCTCGGCATGCTGCAGATGACCGACGAGTCGGGCGTCGACGCGAAGCTCGTCGCGGTGCCGCACGACAAGGTCTGCCCGATGACGGCGAACCTGAAGTCGATCGACGACGTGCCCGAGTATCTGAAGGACCAGATCAAGCACTTCTTCGAGCAATACAAGGCGCTCGAGAAGGGCAAGTGGGTGAAGGTCGAAGGCTGGGCCGGCATCGACGCCGCGCACAAGGAAATCGCCGACGGCGCTGCGAACTACAAGAAGTAAGCCGAATGGCCGGCTTCGCGGCCGGTTCGCTCGCATCGCAAACCGCGCGTGTCTCGTCAGGAGGCCGCGCGGTTTTGTTTTGTGTGCGGTTTGCCGCGGGCGCCGGGCGGGCGCGGTGCGGCGGAGGGCGGTGCGGATTGCGCGCGTTTCGCGGCGGTCGTGCGGCGGGGGGCGGTGGTGACGGGTGGGGTTGCGGCGTCCTTCGCAGCGGGTTTGGCGTCGGGCTTCGCACCCGACCTTGCGCCGGACTTCTCGTCGGATTTCGCTCGGAGCTTTGCGTCGGAGTTGGCCTGCGGCTTGGCAGCGGGCCTCGCACCTGGCCTCCTGCCGGACTTCACACCGGGCTTGGCGTCGGACTTGGCTTGCGGCTTGGCGGCGGGCTTCGAGCCTGGCCTCGCGTCGGACTTCTTGTCGGACTTGGCGTCGGGCTTCGCATCTGACTTGGCACCGCGCCTCACCCCGGACTTCGCTCGCGACTTCTGCGCGTCGCCGGCCGACACCGCGCTTTCTTTCGCGTTCTTCGCGCCGCCCGACGCGACGCTTGCCACGGCGCCTCCGTCGCTCGATATCCCGTCCGGCAATACCGAAGCGAGCGTCCGCCCGCCAGCCGCCAGCTCCCGTTTCTGCGCGGCCGTGAGGCGTTTCACCCAATACTCGGCGCGCGATGCGCTCGACCGGTCGGGCAACGGGAACGACGCGAGCACCGCGCGCGGCTTGCGCGAGCGCGTGTAGCGGGCGCCCTTGCCGGACGCATGCTCGTCGAAGCGGGCGGCGACGTCGGTCGTGATGCCCGTGTAGACGCTGTCGTCGGCGCACTCGATCAGATACAGAAACCAGGACATGGGAACGCGGCAGGCTGCGAAGCCGTCAGTGTCTCAGAAATGAAGGCGGCCGCCGCGAAACACGCGTGGCGCGAGCGTCGTCACGTGCCGCGGCGGAACGGATCGTGTTCGCGCAATTCGTCGACGTAGGCGTGGATATGCTCGGTCTCGCGCTCCAGAAAGCGCGCCACCGCATCGGAGAACGCCGGATGCGCGAGCCAGTGCGCGGAATGCGTGACGGTCGGCAGAAAGCCGCGCGCGAGCTTGTGCTCGCCTTGCGCGCCGCCCTCGAAGGTATCGAGCCCGGCCTCGATGCAGAACTCGAGCAACTGGTAGTACGCCGTCTCGAAATGGAGGCACGGCACGTGTTCGAGCGCGCCCCAGTAGCGGCCGTACAGCGTGCCGCCGCGGCCGTCGGCGCCGCGCCGGTACACGGCGAGCGAGCTCGCGATCGGCCGCCCGTCTGCTTCGGCGATGACCAGCAGCAGATTCTCGGGCATCGTCGCGCCGATCGTGCGGAAAAACTCGAGGTTCAGGTACGGGCTCGAATAGTGCTCGCGATAGGTCTGCCGGTAGCAACGCGTGAAGAAGCGCCAGTCGGCATCGGTGATCTGCTCGCCGGCGAGCCGCCGGAACGTGATGCCGGCGTCGCGCACCTTGCGCCGTTCCGCGCGGATGTTCTTGCGCTTCTTCTGCTCGAGCGTGCCGAGGAAGTCGTCGAAGTCGCGATAGCCGTCGTTGAGCCAGTGGAACTGCACGCCCTCGCGCAGCATCATGCCCATCGATTCGAGCAGGCGGGCCTCGTCGCCGGTCGGAAACAGCACGTGCAGCGACGACACGTCGCTCTGCTCCGCGAACGCGAGCAGCGTGGCCGCGAGGCGGCGGCGCGCGTCTTCGTCGGCGGCGAGCAGGCGCGTGCCCTGCACCGGCGTGAACGGCACCGCGCACAGCAGCTTCGGGTAGTAGGGCAGGTCGTTGCGCTGGTACGCGTCGGCCCATGCCCAGTCGAACACGTATTCGCCGTACGAATGCTGCTTCGCGTAGACGGGCGCGGCGGCCGCGAGGCGGCCCGTGTGCGCGTCGGTGAGTGTGACGAAGTGCGGCGACCAGCCGGTGTCGTCCACTGCGCAGCGCGCGACGTGCAGCGCGTCGAGGAACTCGTGGCGCAGGAACGGCGTCGGCTGCGCGTCGCGTTCGAGCAGCGCGTTCCATTCGTCGGCCGGCACCTCCGCGGGAGACGACAGGATGCCCGTGCGATAATCGATGCGTTCGTGTTTCAAGCGTGAATCCGTACTGTTGGATGCCGCCGGAAGCGTGCCGCGGTGGCTCGCGTCCGGGGCGTTTCGTCAACCGTTCAGCGCGCGCCGCCCGGCTGCGCCGATGCCGTCATGAAGACCCGACTCGCTCTTGCCCAGATCAACGTCACCGTCGGCGATTTCGCCGGCAACGTCGCGCGGATCGTCGCGGCCGCCCACGCAGCGCACGACGATGGTGCGCATCTGATGATCGCGCCCGAACTCGCGCTGTCGGGCTATCCGCCCGAAGACCTGCTGCTGCGGCCCGCGTTCTACACGGCGGCCGCCGCCGCACTCGACGCGCTCGCCGACGCATTGCGCGAGTTCGACGGGCTCGCGGTGCTGGTCGGCCATCCGCTGCGCAGCGCGGCGGGCGAGGCGGCCGGCGGCGAGCCCGCCGTCGATGGTAATGCAAACCGCCCGATCGAGCGCGGCGTGCCGCCGGTCGACACGTACAATGCGGCGTCGCTGATCGTCGGCGGCAAGATCGTCGGCACCTACCGCAAGCAGGATCTGCCGAACGCCGACGTGTTCGACGAGAAGCGCTACTTCGCGACCGACACCGAGCCGCTCGTGTTCGAGCTGAACGGCGTGAAATACGGCGTGATCATCTGCGAGGACGCGTGGCACGCATCGGCCGCGCAGATCGCCAAGGCCGCCGGCGCGCAAGTGTTGCTGATCCCGAACGGCTCGCCGTATCACATGAACAAGGAGGCGCTGCGCATCGACATCCTGCGCGCGCGGATCCGCGAGACCGGCTTGCCGATGGTGTACGTGAACCTGGTCGGCGGCCAGGACGAGCTCGTGTTCGACGGCGGCTCGTTCGTGCTGGACGGCGACGGTGTGCTGGTCGCGAAGATGCCGCTGTTCGACGAAGGCCACGCGATCGTCGAATTCGACGGCGCACGGCCGCTGCCGGGCGCGATCGCCCCCGAGTTGCCGGTCGACGCGCAGGTTTATCGCGCGCTCGTGACCGGCGTGCGCGACTACATCGGCAAGAACGGTTTTCCCGGCGTGCTGATCGGGCTGTCGGGCGGCGTCGATTCGGCGCTGGTGCTGGCCGTCGCATGCGATGCGCTCGGCCCCGAGCGCGTGCGCGCGGTGATGATGCCGTCGCGCTACACGGCCGACATTTCGACGACCGACGCGGCGGAGATGGCGCGGCGCGTGGGCGTGCGCTACGACGAGATTGCGATCGCGCCGATGTTCGACGCGTTCCGCGCGGCGCTCGCGGGCGAGTTCGCCGGCCGCGCGGAGGACGCGACGGAGGAGAACATCCAGGCGCGCATTCGCGGCACGCTGCTGATGGCGCTGTCGAACAAGTTCGGCTCGATCGTGCTGACGACCGGCAACAAGAGCGAGATGGCGGTCGGCTACTGCACGCTGTACGGCGACATGGCCGGCGGCTTCGCGGTGATCAAGGACATCGCGAAGACGCAGGTGTACCAGCTGTGCCGCTACCGCAACGCGACGCCCGATTACGGCACGCGCGACGTGATCCCCGAACGGATCCTGACGCGCGCGCCGTCGGCCGAGCTGCGCGAGAACCAGACCGACCAGGACAGCCTGCCGCCGTACGACGTGCTGGACGCGATCATGCGGATGTACATGGAAGAGGACCGGCCGCTCGGCGAGATCGTCGCGGCCGGCTACGCCGAGGCCGACGTCGCGCGGGTGACGCGGCTCATCAAGATCAACGAATACAAGCGCCGCCAGGCGCCGATCGGCATTCGCGTCACGCACCGGGCATTCGGACGCGACTGGCGCTATCCGATCACGTCGCGCTTCACCGAGCGGGTCGACTGACCGGCGCCCGGCTTAGCCCTGATTAGCGCCTACTAGCGCTTACAATCGGGATCGCGATTCTGCATCCAAACGAGCATTGAGGGACAACCATCATGAAACGCATCACCGCCATCATCAAGCCGTTCAAGCTGGACGAAGTCCGCGAAGCGCTCGCCGAAGTGGGCCTCACCGGCCTGACGGTGACGGAAGTGAAGGGCTTCGGCCGCCAGAAGGGCCACACCGAGCTGTACCGCGGCGCCGAATACGTCGTCGACTTCCTGCCGAAGATGAAGATCGAGGTGGTCGTCGCGGAAGCGCAGGTCGATCAGGTGATCGATGCGGTGATCGGCGCCGCGCGCACGGGCAAGATCGGCGACGGCAAGATCTTCGTGTCCGACGTCGAACGCGTGATCCGCATCCGCACCGGCGAAGAGAACGAAGCGGCGGTCTGAGCGTCGCCGCCGGCCCGCGCGGTCGTACCGCGCAGCGGGGCGCACGATTGCGGGCCGCCCAATAAAAAACGGTGCGGATACCCGGTTGGGTACCGCACCGATACGCGCCTCTCGCAGCAGCGTGGAAAGTGTTGTCGATTCGTTCTTTGACGGCGCCCGATCAGAACAGGTGCTGGATGCCGGCGTAGACGCCGGTCTGGCTGCCGCCCGGATGCGGGTTGCCGGTCGACACGGCGGTGCCTGCACCGTTCGCGTTCAGACCGAAGTTGGCCGTCGAGCTGTTGCGCACCGTCGCGGCCTGCAGGTCGAACAGCGTGCGCTTCGAGATGTTGTACGAACCGCCGATCGTGTAGATGTTCGCGTTGCCGCCGCCGTGGTTCGCGTTCACGTGATACACGGCCGCGATCAGCGCCGCTGCCGGCGTGGCCTGCCACGTCACGCCGCCCCACACCTGTTGCGTACCCGTCACGCCGGCGTTCACTGCCGGGCCGCCGCTGCCGTCGGCGCGCGATGCCTGGTAGGCCGCCTGAACCTTGAACTGGCCGAGGAACACGTTCACGCCCGCGAAGTATTCACGCGAGTAGTTGAACACGTCCGAGAAGCGGCCGTTGCTGTCGCGCGTTTCGTCGTAGATGCCGCGCAACTGGAACAGCGAGTTCGTGTAGGTGACCTGACCGCCCATTGCACGACCCGGTTGGCCGGCCGTCGTGTTGCCGTTGAAGCTGGTCGAGTTCGAGAACGAGAATTGGCCGTAGAAGTCGAGGCCGTAGAGCGACGGCGACTGGTACGACACGTTGTTGCTGGTCTTGTTCCAGTTGCGGCCGCGCACCAGCGATGCCGTCGACCAGGCCGACTGGCCGAACGGGTCGAAGTCCCACACGCCGTTCGCGATCGCGAGTTCGCGACCCAACAGCAGCGTACCGTAGCGATCGTTCGAGATCCCGACCGTCGCGAAACGATCCCAGATCGAGCCGCTCGTGCCCAGGCCGCCGTTCATCGTGTTGAACGCGCCTTCGAGGTGGAACAGGACCTTGTTGCCGCCGCCGATGTCCTCGCTACCCTTCAAGCCCCACAGGCTCGTGCCCCAGTCGCCGCTTTCCGCGCGCACTTGGTGGCCGTTCTGAAGGCCGTTCAGGTACTCAATGCCGGCATCCAGGCGACCATACAGCGTCACGCTGCTCTGCGCGTGCGCCGTCACCACCCCAGCAGCCATCAGCGCGGCCGCGACCAAAGCTTTCTTCATCATCTCCTCCATACCCTGTCAAAAAGTCAACCCAGACTGCACGAGATGCCCGTTGCAGCGAGCGCCGGGCAAAAGCGAAAAGCGGGATAACCAGGGAGACCTCGTGCAAGGCCGGTTCGGCGCCGCACGCGGGCAAGCAGACGGAAAACCGTTGAGCGGTCCCGCGCGGCCGGGTGGGCTTGCGGGGTCTCCTTGTTGTGTCGTGAAGCTAAACTACATTTCACGAACTTCGTTTTGCTACTTTGGTTACTAATTTAGCAAAAATACAATTTTGTGGCGATGGAAATCGTTGTTTGACTAGCGCATGTCGCCAAATTGCCATGCAACACGGGTCGTCACGGTGGCAAGGACTACCGTCGATCGCCGGAAAACCCTTGTCCTGCAAGGGATACATGGATTCTCCAGACATGGGTCAAGGATTGCCACTATTGACGACGCAGCGGGTGTCGGCGTAAGCGGCGGGAAGGCAGGATTGGTAAGTAATTCGTAATAAGTTGGCGGCGCTTCGACGTCGTGTCGACGCGGCCGCGCACGGCCGTCGGCGGCGCGCGAGGCGGGGGCTTGGGCGCGTTGCGGGTCAGCCGGGCGCCGGCCGCGCGGCGAGCAGTTGCGCGCGAAGCCAGCGATGCGCGTCGGTGCGCGCGTGCTTCGCGTGCGAGTAGATCTTCACCGTGTAGCGCGGGATGTCGAACGGCGCGGCGTAGATGCGGATCGGCGCCGCGTGCTGCAGCACCTGCGCGGCGCGGTTCGGCACCGTCATCAGCAGCGTCGACCCGGCGATCACGAACGGCGCGGCCAGCACGCTCGGCAACTGCATGGCCACCTGCCGGGCAAGGCCGAGCCGGTCGAGCACGTAGTCGACCACGCCGCGCGGCTCGTTCCACGGCGTGACGACCACGTGGCGGGCCGCGAGGTACTGATCGAGCGTCAGCCGGCTGCCCACGTCCGGGTGCGTCGCGCTTGCGATCACCGCGTAGTCGTCGGAGAACCAGTCGAAGTCCTCGATGCCCGGCGCGGCGGCGACCGATTCCTCGTGATAGCCGAGCGCGAAGTCGATCCGGCCTGCCGCCAGCTCGTCGGTCGCGATCTTGCGGTCGGAGTGAACGATGCGGAAGCGCAGATGCGGTGCGACGCGCTCGATGCGCGCGAGCAGCGCCGGCAGCACGGCGAAC
Organism: Burkholderia vietnamiensis LMG 10929; assembly: GCF_000959445.1. Taxonomy (NCBI): domain Bacteria; kingdom Pseudomonadati; phylum Pseudomonadota; class Betaproteobacteria; order Burkholderiales; family Burkholderiaceae; genus Burkholderia; species Burkholderia vietnamiensis. Next base: position 1,620,222 of record NZ_CP009631.1, read on the forward strand.
GCCGTGTAGTCGCTGGCGGCGAGCACGAACGTGCGGTCACTCTCCGCGGGATCGAAGCGACGCGCGCGGGCGAGCCCCTTCGACATCGTGTCGAGCGCCTCGGCGGCCCAGCCGGCGATATCGTCGGCGCGCACGGTCGGCTGCATCTCGTTGCCGAGCCGCACGAACAGCGCGTCGCCGATCGCGTCGCGCAGCCGCGCGAGCGCGTGGCTCAGCGCCGACGGGCTCATCGCGAGTTCGTGCGCGGCAGCGGCGACCGAGCGGTGGCGGTACAGCGCGTCGAACGCGAGCAGCAGGTTCAGATCGAGACGGCGCAGGTCGGGATGCATCATGTTCAGATCCGGATGAAGAAACTGCACTTCCTGCAGCAGTGCCGCGACCGTAGCATGTCGCTACGCGCAGCGCCACGTGCAACCGCGCGCTCGCTGCAATCCGCCGTCAATCCGGGCCGAAGGAGGGCTCCCCGCCGTGCAAATCGACATCCGTTCCGCGACCGTCGCCGACGTGCCGCAAATCCTGCGTTTCATCACCGAACTGGCCGTCTACGAGAAGGCCGAGCATGAAGTGGTCGCGACGCCCGCGTCGCTCGAGCGCAGCCTGTTCGGCGAAGGCTCGCCCGCGCACGCATTGATCTGCGACGTCGACGGCGAACCGGCCGGCTTCGCCGTGTATTTCTTCTCGTACTCGACGTGGCTTGGCCGGCAGGGGCTGTATCTGGAGGATCTGTACGTGTCGCCGCGCTTTCGCGGCGCGGGCGCCGGCTTGCGGCTGCTCAAGGCGCTCGCGCGGATCGCCGTGGACACCGGCTGCGGGCGGTTCGAATGGAGCGTGCTCGACTGGAACGAGCCGGCGATCCGCTTCTACGAAAGCGTCGGCGCGGCGCGGCAGGACGAATGGGTGCGCTACCGCCTCGCAGGCGACGCGCTGCGCGCGTTCGCCGACGGCGCGCCGGTCGACGTCGCGTAAACGCAAAAACGGGCGCCGCGTGGGCGCCCGCTTCGGGTTTACGCCGCGCCTGGCGGGCTTACTTGAGGCTGCCCGACAGGAACGCGCGCAGTCGCTCGCTCTTCGGGTTGGCGAACACGTCGGCCGGCACGCCTTGTTCCTCGACGCGCCCCTGATGCAGGAACATCACGTGGTTCGACACGTTGCGCGCGAAACCCATCTCGTGCGTGACGACGATCATCGTGCGGCCTTCCTCGGCGAGCTTCTGCATCACCTTCAGCACTTCGCCGACGAGCTCCGGATCGAGCGCCGAAGTCGGCTCGTCAAACAGCATCACGTCCGGATGCATCGCGAGCGCGCGCGCGATCGCGACGCGCTGCTGCTGGCCGCCGGACAGATGCGACGGATACTGCTTCTCGACGCGCGGCGCGAGGCCGACCTTCTCGAGGTATTCGCGCGCGCGGTCCTCGGCTTCCTTCTTCGGGATGCCGAGCACGTTCACGGGCGCTTCCATCACGTTCTCGAGCACGTTCATGTGCGACCACAGGTTGAAGTGCTGGAACACCATCGCCAGCTTGGTGCGCACGCGCTGCAACTGCTTCGCATCGGCCGCGCGCAGCGCGCCGGTCTTGTCGGGCGTGGTGCGCACTTCCTCGCCGTCGACGACGATGCGGCCAGCGTTCGGCTGCTCGAGGAAGTTGATACAGCGCAGCATCGTGCTCTTGCCGGAGCCGGACGAGCCGATCACGCTGATCACGTCGCCGGAGTTCGCCTTCAGCGACACGCCCTTGAGCACCTCGTTGTCGCCGTACCGCTTGTGCAGATCGTCGACGAAAAGCTTCTGAGTCTGGGAATTCATCAATAGTCCTGCGAAAACTTACTTGCCTTGCGGGCGCAGATACGCGAGCCAGCGGCGCTCGGCCTGGCGGAACAGCCACACGAGCGTGAACGAGATCACGAGATAGAGCAGGGCGGCGATGCCGAATGCATGGAACGACATGTAGGTCGCCGAGTTGACGTCGCGCGCGATCTTCAGGATGTCCGGCACGGTCGCGGTGAACGCGACGGTGGTGGCGTGCAGCATCAGGATCACTTCGTTGCTGTACAGCGGCAGCGCGCGCCGCAGCGCCGACGGCAGGATCACGCGACGGTACATCGTGAAGGTGGACATCCCGTACGCGCGCGCCGCTTCGATCTCGCCGTACGACGTCGCCTTGATCGCGCCGGCGAAGATCTCCGTGGTGTACGCGCAGGTGTTCAGCGTGAACGCGAGCAGCGTGCAGCGCATCCCGTCGCGGAAGAACGCATCGAGCAGCGGCGTGCCGCGCACGATCTGCAGGCTGTAGAGGCCCGTGTAGCAGAGCAGCAGCTGCACGTACAGCGGCGTGCCGCGGAACACGTAGGTGTAGAGCCACACCGCGCCCGACAGCCACTTGCGCTTCGACACGCGGGCGACCGCGAGCGGCACCGACAGGCAGAAGCCGAGGCCGATCGACACGACCAGCAGCCACAGCGTGATCGCGACGCCGGTGGTGCGGAAGCCGTCGGTATAGAGGTAGTTGCGCCAGTATTCTTGGATGAGTTCGATCATAGGTCAGCCTTGCGGACACCGGTCGAGTAGCGCTTTTCGAGCCACATCAGCACGAAGTTCGACATCGTCGTGATCGCGAGATACACCGCGCCGGCGATCAGCGTGAAGAAGAAGAACCGCAGCGTGCCCTTGCCGGCGTCCTGCGACGCCTTGACGACGTCGGCGAGGCCGATGATCGACACGAGCGCCGTCGATTTCACGAGCACCTGCCAGTTGTTGCCGATGCCCGGCAACGCGAAGCGCATCATCTGCGGGAACATGATCCGCGTGAACACCTGCCAGTTCGTCATCCCGTACGCGCTGCCGGCCTCGAGCTGGCCGCGCGGCACCGACAGGAACGCGCCGCGGAAGGTCTCGGTGAAGTAGGCGCCGTAGATGAAGCCGAGCACCAGCACGCCGGCGAGAAACGGATCGATGTCGATCTGGTCCCAGCCGAGCGCGTCGGTCGCCATGTTCAGCCAGATCTGCAGGCTGTAGAACAGCAGCAGCATCAGCACGAGGTCGGGGACGCCGCGAATCAGCGTCGTGTAGACGGTGCCGATGCCGTTCGTCAGGCGGTTGCGCGACAGCTTCGCGCCCGCGCCGAGCAAGCCCAGCAGGAACGACAGCGCGAGCGACAGCACCGACAGTTTGATGGTTTGCCAGGTGCCCGCGAGGATCAGCGGGCCGTAACCTTGTAGAAACATATGTGGTCCCTGGTGTGGTCCCAGAAGGCGCACGTCGTGCGCCGCGAAAGACGCGCCCGCCAAGCTGCGCGGAACGCCCCGTGCATATCATGACCGTCCGCCCCCGGCAGCGATGCCGGGCCGGCCTGCCGCGACCCATGACGGGCGGCAGGCGGTGGAGGCGGGCGGCGCGTGGTCGACTGCCTGTGTTGCGCGGATGCGGGGCCGCCCCCGCATCCGCTTCCCGTCATTGTCCGGGCTCAGCGAGCCGAATAGACGCTGAACGAAAAATACTTGTGCGACAGCCGGTCGAAGGTGCCGTCCTTGTGCATGTCGGCCAGCGCGTTGTTGATCTTCAGCTTCAGGTCGGTGTCCTGCTTGCGCAGGCCGATCGCGGTGCCGTCGCCGATCGTCTTCGGATCCTTCACTTCCGGCCCGGCGAACGCGAAGCCCTTGCCGCGCGGCGTGCGCAGGAAACCGTAGTCGGCCTGCAGCTCGTCCTGCAGCGTCGCGTCGAGGCGGCCCGAGCCGAGGTCGGTATAGACCTGGTCCTGGTTCTGGTAAGGAATGACCGTCACGCCTTGCGGTTCCCAGTAGGCCTTCGCGTAGCTTTCCTGCGTCGAACCCTGTTCGACGCCGACGCGCTTGCCCTTCAGCGATGCGACCGTCGGCTGCAGCGGCGAGCCGGCCTTCGCGATCATTCGCGCGGGCGCGTCGTAGACCTTGTCCGAGAAGTCGATCTGCTCGCGGCGCTTGTCGGTGACGGTCAGCGACGACACGATCACGTCGTACTTCTTCGCCTTCAGCGCCGGAATGATCCCGTCGAGATCCTGCGCGACCCACACGCACTTCACGTTGATCCGCTTGCAGATTTCCTTCGTGAGGTCGACGTCGAAACCGACGATCTCGCCGCTCGGCGCGGTCGACTCGAACGGCGGGTAGCTGGCATCGACACCGATCCGCACGGTCTTCCACTCTTTCGCGAAGGCGCTTCCCGCCACGAGGGCGAGGGCGGCGCACAGGGCGGCCTTCTTCATTTCCATCCTTTTGTCGCTCACTTCCGGGTGACGCTCGCGGCCGGTCGTGCCGGGCGCCGCGGCGTATTCTAGACGGCCAAAATTCGTGTTTCGGCGCGCTGACATCGGCGCTTGCCGCACGGGCGAACGCCAAAAGGGCGGTATTTTACCCGAACGCGAAAGCCGGAAAACGGCAATCCGGCTCGATCGACGGATTCTTCGAACCGGCTGTTGCGGCAATCGATGTATTGATAACGGCCAGCGCGTCGATTGGGCTCGTCAGTGCAACGATTCGATCGCGGCGCTCGTGGGCTCCACGTAAACCCCGGGGGCAAGGAAGGCGACGGCGGTGCGGGCAGGGCGGGCGAAACGCGCGCGAAGCCCGCTCCGGACCGAGACGCGTTCGGACTTGGCCGGTTCGACGCTGCCTGAAATGAAACAAGAGACGCGGGCACGAAGCCACGCGTCTCCTGCAATGCCGCCGGCGAGCGGTCGGCTTACTGCGGGCCGGCTTACTGCGCCGGTGCCGACGCGGCCTTCGCCGCGCGGTGCTGCTCCCAGCGCTCCTTCATCTTCTCGTGACGCTGCTCCATCCGCGCGAATTGCTGCTTGAGCGCCGTGCTGACGGTGGTCTTCTGCTGGTCGTTCAGCCCGTTGTAGAAGGCGAGCCATGCGGCGGCGCTCTGCTCGCGCAGCTGCGCGTTCTGCTGCTCGGCCTGCTGGCGGGCCGCGTGCATCGCGTTCAGGTCGAGAATCGGCTGGTTCTGCTGCGCGCTGAACTGCTCGCGCAATTGCTCGTGGCTCTTGCGCATCGCCTCGTGGTTCTGCTTCATCGTGTTGACGGCCGCTTGCCACTGCTGTTCCTGCGACGCGTTGAGCTTGAGTTGATCGTGCAGCTTCATGATCGCGCCGAACGGGCCGCCGTCGTGACCGCCATGCATCATGTGCATGCCGGGGCCGCCGGGCGGCGGCATGTCGGCGGGCGGCGCGGCATGCGCGGTGCCGAAGGCGAGAGCGAGCACGGTGGCGGCTGCGAGGGCCGCGCGGGAAGTCTTGTACATTTCGGAAACTCCTTGAATCGAACGGGTCCGGCGATGCGATGCGCGGGGTAGTCCGCGTGCCGCATCCGGTAAGACGCAGGTTAGCGGGGCGTCCGCAGGCCGGTGTTACGCGGGGAGGTTGGCGGGTTACCGCGCATTACAGTTGGCTTGCGCGGTAACCCGCAGTAACCCTTTCGCGCGTTTGTCCCGTTCTTTCATGCCGCGCTCGCGCGCTAAACTTGCGGCCATGACTACCCAGATCCTCATCGTCGACGACGACCAAGAACTCCGAGACCTGCTGCGCGACTATCTCGTGCGGCAGGGGATGGAAGTGTCCGTGCTGCACGACGCGGCGACGCTCGAAAAGCGCCTCGAGCGCGAGCGCCCCGACCTGATCGTGCTGGACCTGATGATGCCCGGCGTGGACGGCCTGACCGCGCTGCGCCAGCTGCGCGCGGCCGGCGACGACATCCCCGTGATCATGCTCACCGCACGCGCGGACGACGTCGATCGCATCGTCGGCCTCGAGCTCGGCGCCGACGACTATCTCGGCAAGCCGTTCAACCCGCGCGAACTGCTCGCGCGCGTGCAGGCGGTGCTGCGCCGGCGCCGCGCGACGCCGTCGGCGGCGGCGCCCGAACAGCGCGAGCCGTTCGCCTTCGGCCGCTTCGTGCTCGACTTCCAGGCGCGCACGCTGTCGGTCGACGGCAAGCCGGCCACGCTGTCGAGCAGCGAATTCGCGCTGCTCAAGATCTTCGTGAACCATGCGCTGCGCACGCTCACGCGCGAGCGGCTGCTCGAGCTGCTGCACGGGCCCGAGTACGACGGCACCGACCGCGGCATCGACGTCCAGGTGTGGCGCCTGCGGCGCATCCTCGAAACGGATCCGTCGACGCCGCGTTTCATCCAGACCGTCCGCGGGCGCGGCTACGTGTTCGTGCCCGACGGCGAGGCCCATGCGCAAACCCATTGATTCGCTGTTCGGGCGGCTCGCGCTGCTCGTGATCGGCGTGCTGCTGTTGTCGCACTTCGCGTGGTTCTTCGCGATCCGGCTCGAACGCAGCCAGATGCAGACGCGTTATGCGGTCGAGGAGGCCGCGTTCCTCGTCGATGCAGTGCGCCAGCACATCCAGCGCACGCCCGACCAGCCGCTGCCGTCGCGCGTGCGGCTGGTGGCGCCCGACAGCCCCGACGTGCCGAAGACCGACGATTCGAATCTGCCGGTGCCGCTCAAGCGTTTCCGCGACGACGTGAGCGAGCGGATGCCGCGCGGCACGCAGGTCGAGATCGGCGCGCCGGGCCATCCGCCGGTGCTGTGGGTCAAGGAGCCGACCGACCGCAACTGGATCGTCGTGCCGGTGCAGCCGTTGCGCCCGCCGCGCTCGCTCGACCGCATGCTGCTGTGGCTCGGCACGATCTTCTCGGCCGGCGTGATCGCCGCGCTGTTCGCCGCGTGGCAGCTGCAGCAGCCGCTGCGTTCGCTGGCGCGTGCGGTCGCCCGCTTCGGCCGCGGCCAGCCGGTGCCGCCGCTGCGCGAGCGCGGCCCGCGCGAGCTGCGTCAGCTCACGCACGGCTTCAATCAGATGGTGGAACAGGTGTCGCAGGCGGAGAACGACCGCGCGGTGATGCTGGCCGGCGTCGCGCACGATCTGCGCACGCCGCTCGCGCGGATGCGCCTGCGCGCGGAAATGATGGACGACGCGCGGCTGCGCGACGGCGTGGTGCGCGATGTCGACTCGATGTCGCACGTCGTCGATCAGTTCCTGGTGTTCGCGCACGGCGGCGCGGACCGCAGCGAGCCCGTGCCGGTCGACGAGGCATGCGAGCGGATGGCGCGCAGCTATCGCGCGGTCGCGCCGAACGCACCGCCAGTCCAGACCCGTCTGACGGCCGGCGCAGGCTTCCTGCTGCCGACCGCGACGCTCGACCGGATTCTGTCGAACCTGCTCGACAATGCGCATGCGTATGGTGCGCCGCCCGTATTGATCGAGACGGCGCGGACTCAGGCGGGGTATCTGTTGTCGGTCAGCGACAGCGGCGGCGGGATCGCGCCGCGCGACCTCGCGGTTGCGACGCGGCCGTTCGTGCGGCTGGACCCAGCGCGCGGCGGGAACGGCCACAGCGGGCTCGGGCTCGCGATCGTCGAGCGGCTCGTGCTGAGGCTGGGTGGAGCGTGCGAGATCGGCAACCGCCCGGAGGGTGGCCTGCGCGTGGCGATGACGTTCCCGTTCGACGCGGTGCCGAAGGACGATCTGCGCGCACCAGGCGCGTAAGCGCCCGATGCGGCGCCTGCCCGGCAGGCGCCGCGCGGCATCATTCGCCGAACAGTGAGCCGAGCGTTTCGGCGGCGTTGCTGTCGATCGTGTTGTAGGTCACGCTCGTGGCCTCGAAGATATAGACGGTCGTATAGCGGCCGAGGCGCTCCAGGATTTCCTCCTGCAGCGATTCCGGCACGACGTTCATGTTCAGGTACCACGCCGTCGACGACAGCCGGGTCTGGAACGACCCGTATTCCTGCATCAGCTCGTAGAACGCATCGGCGTCCTGATCGCGGCAGACGATCACCAAGTTTCCTGCCATTCCCTTCCTCCCGCTGGTCGGTCGATCCCCGGCAGCGGTCGGACGACCGACGCCCGGGGGCCAGCCCCGATCATACCCGCTTCGTCGCGATCGCCCGTGACGCCCGACGCTGTTTGCGGCCGAGTGCGGCGGGCGGGTTCCCGCCCGGCCCGGATCACGGCATAATTCGGGCCTGCATGCTGGCTGAAAGACTGCGGCCGCGCTGCCTCGCGCCGCGGGGCCGCCGCATACGGTGCCGCGTGCGCGCCGGGCACGCACCGTGCGCTGCCCGCGCGGCGCCGTGCCGCTCCCGCACGGTTGTACCTGAAATACAGGTTGGTGTAGTGTCGTGCCGTCGCGGCCCGACTCGGCTCCGCCGGGGCGCAGCGTGCACGCACGGCGCATCGCGCCGGCGTGAGATCGTGAATCAATCGAATTACCGCGTCGAATTACCGCGCCCGTGCGCTTTGCCATGAATCAACATCGTCTGCCGGCTTCGTTCGGCCTTACCGGGGAGAGCGCCTGATGGACGTCGGATTCTTCAATCCGAACCGGACCGCCAACGCGTCCGCGTGGCGCGTCTTGCCGAACCGATGGGACTTCATCGCGTTCCCGCTGATCATCTGTCTGATCGCGATGGCGGTCGTCGGCTTCCACGAAACGATGGCGCCGATCGCGACGCTGCAGACGCAGAAGATCTCGCTCGACCCGTCGAACCTGCCCGAATACGCGTTGCGCACCACGCTGCGGATGCTCGCCGCGATGGTCGCGTCGCTCGCGTTCACGCTCATCTACGGCACGCTGGCCGCGAAAAGCCGGCGCGCGGGCATGGTGCTGATTCCGATCCTCGACATCCTGCAGTCGGTGCCGGTGCTCGGCTTCATCTCGTTTACGGTCACGTTCTTCCTCGCGCTGTTCCCGAGCCGCGTGCTCGGCGCGGAGCTCGCCGCGATCTTCGCGATCTTCACGAGCCAGGCGTGGAACATGACGTTCAGCTTCTATCAGTCGCTGCGCACCGTGCCGCGCGACCTCGACGAAGTCTCGCGCGGCTTCCATCTGACGTCGTGGCAGCGCTTCTGGAAGCTCGAGGTGCCGTTCTCGATGCCGGGGCTGATCTGGAACATGATGATGTCGATGTCGGGTGGCTGGTTCTTCGTCGTCGCGTCGGAGGCGATCACCGTCGGCAACCAGACGATCACGCTGCCCGGTATCGGCGCGTATCTCGCGCAGGCGATCTCGGACAAGAACCTCGGCGCGATCGGCTGGGTGATCCTGACGATGACCGTCGTGATCCTCGCTTACGACCAGTTGCTGTTCCGGCCGCTGATCGCGTGGGCCGACAAGTTCCGGATGGAGAACACCGCGTCTGGCGACGCGCCGCAATCCTGGCTGCTCGACCTCGTGCGCCGCACGCGGCTGATCCATCAGCTGCTGGTGCCGGCCGGCTGGTTCTTCGCGAAGGCCGCGCGGATTCCGCTGCGCCTGCCGGTGTCCGGCGCGATGCGCTTCTCGCTGCCGAAAGTCGAGAAGAAGGCGTCGCGCACCGTCGACATCGCGTGGGCCGTGCTCGTGGTGCTCGCCACCGTGTACATCGTGTGGCGCGTCGTCAGCTTCGTGGCGACCGGCGTCACGCTGGCCGAGGTCGGCCACGTGATCGTGCTCGGGCTCATCACGCTGCTGCGGGTGGTCGTGCTGATCTCGATCGCGTCGGTGGTGTGGGTGCCGATCGGCGTGCTGGTCGGGCTGCGCCCGAAGCTCGCCGAGAAGCTGCAGCCGCTCGCGCAATTCCTCGCCGCGTTCCCGGCCAACCTGCTGTTCCCGGTGTTCGTGATCGTGATCGCGCGCTTTCACCTGAACCCCGACATCTGGCTGTCGCCGCTGATCGTGCTCGGCACGCAGTGGTATATCCTGTTCAACGTGATCGCGGGCGCGACGTCCTATCCGAACGACTATCGCGAAGCCGCGACGAATTTCCGCATCCGCGGCTGGCAGTGGTGGCGTCAGGCCATTCTGCCCGGCATCTTCCCGTACTACGTGACGGGCGCGATCACGGCCTCGGGCGGCGCGTGGAACGCGAGCATCGTGTCCGAAGCGGTGCAGTGGGGCACGACGAGGATCGAGGCGCACGGCCTCGGCGCGTACATCGCGCAGACCACCGCCGCGGGCGACTTTCCGAAGATCATCCTGGGTATCGCCGTGATGTCCCTGTTCGTTACCCTGTTCAACCGCCTGCTGTGGCGCCCGCTGTATGCCTTTGCCGAAGCGAAGCTGCGGCTCGACTGAGACCGATTGAGAGCGAAACGCGATGCACAATCCGAATGCTGTAAACGCCCCCGTCCAGACGTCCCAGCCGCTTCAGCCGCCGCGGCCCGGCGCCGAAATCCTGCGCGTCGACCACGTGAGCCGCGGCTTCAACAAGACGCAGGGCGAATTGCTCGTGCTCGACGACGCGAACCTGTCGCTGCGCGAAGGCGAAATCGTCGGGCTGCTCGGCCGTTCCGGCTCGGGCAAGTCCACGTTGCTGCGGATCATCGCCGGGCTGATCGAGCCGACCGGCGGCGAAGTGACCTATCTCGGCAAGCCGCTGACCGGCCCGGCCGAGGGCGTCGCGATGGTGTTCCAGACCTTCGCGCTGTTCCCGTGGCTGACCGTGCTGCAGAACGTCGAAGCCGGCCTCGAGGCGCTCGGCGTGGGCGCGCGCGAGCGCCGCGAGCGCGCGCTGGCCGCGATCGACCTGATCGGCCTGGACGGCTTCGAAAACGCGTACCCGCGCGAGCTGTCGGGCGGCATGCGTCAGCGCGTCGGCTTCGCGCGCGCGCTCGTCGTCGATCCGACCATCCTGCTGATGGACGAGCCGTTCTCCGCGCTCGACGTGCTGACGGCCGAGACGCTGCGTACCGACCTGCTGGACCTGTGGACGCAAGGCCGCATGCCGATCAAGTCGGTGCTGATCGTCACGCACAACATCGAGGAAGCGGTGTTCATGTGCGACCGGATTCTGGTGCTGTCGTCGAATCCGGGGCGCGTGATCGCGGAGATCAAGGTGCCGTTCAAGCATCCGCGCAACCGGCTGGACCCGGCGTTCCGCAAGCTGGTCGACGACATCTACGCGAAGATGACCGCGCGCCAGACCGGCGAGGCGACCAGGAAGGGGCTCGAGCTCGGCAGCTGGCTGCCGCAGGTGTCGACCAACCTGATGGCCGGTTTGATCGAAACGCTCGCGATGGCGCCGTACCACGGCCGCGCCGACATGCCCGAAATCGCGCGCACGCTGCATCTGGAGGTCGACGATCTGTTCCCGATCGCCGAAGTGCTGCAGTACCTCGGCTTTGCCGACGTGCGCGAAGGCGACGTGTTCCTGACGCCGCCGGGCCGCGTGTTCGCCGAATTCGGCACACAGGAACGCAAGCTGATGTTCGCCGATCATTTGCTCAAGCACGTGCCGCTCGCCGCGCGGATCAAGAAGGTGCTGAACGAACGGCCGGGCCATCGCGCGCCGCGCGTGCGCTTCGAGCAGGAGCTGGAGGATTTCCTGTCCGACGGCGCGGCCGAGGAAACGCTCGACGCGGTGATCGACTGGGGGCGTTACGGCGAGATCTTCTCGTACAACGACCAGACCGAAATCTTCAGTCTCGAGGACGTCGAGTCCTGATTCGCCAGGCCGGGCCGCGCGGCCCGGCACACCGCCGCGCGGCGGCGTCCGACCGCCGCGCCGCGCAGCATCACTGCAGCGCGCCCCAGCGGTCCACGGCCGGTTCGGCCGACGCCCATTTCCATTGCTTGCCTTGCTGGCACGCGTTCGCGAAATACCAGTCGGCCTTGTCGCCATCCTTCACCGAGAACGCGAACTCCTTGCACAGCGCGAGCGCCGTCGAATAGGCGCGCGTCACGCGCACTTCGCCTTCGCCGTTCTCGAGCGGCAGCGTGTTGCTGACCTTCCACGGCTTCGCTTCGCCGACGGCCAGGCTGCCGGCCGCGTTCGCGATCGCGTCCTGCTGGTTCTGATGAAGCTGCTTCATCGTGCGATTGACGGCTTCGTCGGTCGCCGCCTGCACCGCGATGCCGACGCCGATGCCGACGGCCGGGTTCGCGGTCACGAGGCCCGTGGCCGCACCGGCGAGCGCGCCGCTCGCCGCGCCGACCGAGCCGCAGCCCGACAACGCCGCGCTCGCCGCCGCGCACAGCAGGCCGAGCGCCGCGATACGGATCGGGACGCTCATTGCAGCGCGCCCCAGCGTCCGGTGGCGGGCTCCGCCGACGCCCATTTCCACACCGGCCCGTCGCGGCAGATCGTGGCGACGTAGAACGCCGATTGCGCAGCCTTGTCGGCCTTGGCCGGCGTGTCGACGGCGAACACGATCTCCTTGCAGTCGAGCGGGCCGACGCTGATCATCCGGCTGACCGTCACGCGGCCTTGTTCGTCGTCTTCGATCGGAAACGAATGGTGCGTCGACCATGGCGCGACGCCGCCGACCTCGAGCGGGCCGGCAGCCTTCGCGATCTGCTCCTGCGTGTAGCGGTGCGCGACGCGCTGCGTGTACTGCACGCCCGCACGCGCGCCGGCCACGGCGCCGAGGCCGATGCCCGTCGCGACGGCCGCGTTGTTGGTGACCTTGGACGCGATTGCGGCGCCCGCGATACCGGCGCTGGCCGTCGCGCCTTCGCTGTACAGCGAGTTGCAGCCGGACAGTAGTGCGGCCGCGGCGAGCGCGGCCAGTGCGACGCGCGCCGGCATGACCGGGCGCCGCGGTTCGAAACGAATCTTCATCCCTGAGTGCAAGTCCTGTCTGGATGGGCGGCGCCGCATGCGCGCCCCGTGCCGCATCATTGTTTCGCAATTGTCATACGAAAACTGCAAAGCTTTGACAAATCGCGGTGCGACGGCTCGCGCGCGGACGCGCGGCGCTATTGTCGGACAGGCCGCCGGCGCAGGGTCGAATCGTTACAAATTGAAGGTAATTGTTACCTTCGCTCGCAATGAAGCGACCTAGACTCATTGTCTGTGGAATGTTTCAACGACGGCTTCGAGCCGCGCCGACCATGAGACACCCAGCCATGCACCGTTCGAAACGGTTTTCACCTCGGTCGTCCGATACGGGCGCCGAGCGCCCGCCGCCGCAGCCGGACGGGCCAGCGGCGCCGCCGGCCGGCGCGCCCGACGATGCGCCCACCGACGGCGATCACAACCAGGGCGGCGCCCGCCCGGAAGGGCTCGACTATCAGCGCGACCTCGGCCACGAGCAGGACGCTTGATTTCGTCGGCGCATTCCACTGCCGTAGTTCCCGGCATTTCCCGCAACTGAATCGCCGCGCGTCCGCCTGCGGGCGGCCCGCGTCCGCCGCGGCTTGCGCTGCGCGGCGACCTATCGAATCGAGGAGGGAAGTCGCATGAGCAGATTGATCGTGGTATCGAACCGTGTCGCCGCCGGCGAGGACACGCGCCCGAGCGCCGGCGGCCTGGCGGTCGGCGTGATGGACGCGCTGAAGCAAACCGGCGGCGTGTGGTTCGGCTGGAACGGCGAGATCGTCGGGACGCCCGACGCCGCGCCCGCGGTGCGGCGCGACGGCAACGTCACGTATGCGACGCTCGGCCTCACCCGGCGCGACTACGATCAGTACTATCGCGGCTTCTCGAACGCGACGCTGTGGCCGGTATTCCATTACCGAAGCGATCTCGCGCGCTTCGACCGGCAGGAGTACGCGGGCTATCTGCGCGTGAACGCGATGCTCGCCCGGCAGCTCGCCGCGCTGTTGCGGCCCGACGATCTGATCTGGGTGCACGACTATCATCTGCTGCCGTTCGCGCATTGCCTGCGCGAGCTCGGCGTGAAGAACCCGATCGGCTTCTTCCTGCACATCCCGTTTCCGTCGCCCGACATGCTGCGCGTCGTGCCGCCGCACGACGAGCTCGTGAAGTTCATGTGCGCGTACGACATCGCGGGGTTCCAGACCGACGCCGACAAGCGCGCGTTCGCCGACTACATCGAGCGGCGCGGGATCGGCACGGCGAGCGACGACGGGATGCTGCATGCGCACGGCCGGGTCGTGAAGGTCGCGGCCTATCCGATCGGCGTGTATCCGGACGCGATCGCCGAGGCGGCCGTCCAGTACGGCGGGCGCAAGCCGGTGAAGATGCTGCGCGACGCGCTCGGCGGCCGCAAGCTCGTGATGAGCGTCGACCGGCTCGACTATTCGAAGGGGCTGGTCGAACGTTTCCAGTCGTTCGAGCGTATGCTCGCCGGCGCGCCGGACTGGCAAGGGCGCGTGTCGTTCGTGCAGATCGCGCCGCCGACGCGCTCGGACGTGCAGACCTACCAGCGCATTCGCGAGACGCTCGAACGCGAGGCCGGCCGCATCAACGGACGCTTCGCGCAACTCGACTGGACGCCGATCCAGTATCTGAACCGCAAGTACGAACGCAATCTGCTGATGGCGTTCTTCCGGATGTCGCAGGTCGGCTACGTGACGCCGCTGCGCGACGGGATGAACCTGGTCGCGAAGGAATACGTCGCATCGCAGGACCCGGCCGATCCCGGCGTACTCGTGCTGTCGGAATTCGCGGGCGCGGCCGCCGAGCTGGGCGGCGCGCTGCTCGTCAATCCGTACGACCACGCGCAGATGGCCGATGCGCTCGCGCGCGCGCTGGCGATGCCGCTCGCCGAGCGGCAGGCGCGTCACGAGGAGAACCTCGCCCAGCTGCGCAACAACGACCTGTCGGTGTGGCGCGACACGTTCGTCGCCGATCTGCGCAGCGTTGCAGCTGCCGCCTCGGTCACCCAGCGCGCGGGCCGGCGGACCGCGCATGTCTGAGCGCGTCGACGGCGAAAGCCTCGACCAGGCGTGCGCGCGCTTCTTCGTCGTCACGGGCGGCCCGGGCTCCGGCAAGACCACCTTGCTCGATGCGCTGGAGCGCAGCGGCTTCGCGCGCTCGCACGAGGCCGGGCGCGGCGTGATTCGCGACCAGATGGCGATCGACGGCCCGGCGCTGCCTTGGCGCGACCGCGCCGCGTTCGCCGAGTTGATGCTGAACTGGGAACTGCGTTCGTACGAGCTGGCGCGACGCGCACGCGGACCGGTGTTTTTCGACCGCGGCGTGCCGGACGTGCTCGGCTACCTGCGGCTGGCGGGCCTCGCGGTGCCCGCGCACGCGGAGGCCGCGGCGCGACGGTTTCGCTATCACCGGCGCGTGTTCGTCGCGCCGCCGTGGCGCGAGATCTACACGGAGGACGCCGAACGGCGGCAGGATTTCGACGAGGCCGTGCGCACCTTCGACGTGATGGTCGCGTGCTATACGGCGTATGGCTATCGGCCGATCGAGCTGCCGCGCGCGAGCGTGAAGGCGCGCGTGCGGTTCGTGATGGATGCGCTCGACGCCGCGTGAGCGGCGCGAGCGGCGAGCGGCGGCATCACGCCGCGGTATCGGCCCGCGGCGACGCGATGCGTAGCGTGCTGACCACCGCGGCGACGGCTGCGAAGGCCGCCGCGGCATAGAGCGCGATGGTCGGCCCGTGCTGCGGCGCGACGCCGAAAATCAATGCGACCAGCGCGGCGCCGAGCGTCTGGCCGGTCAGCCGTGCGGTACTGAGCATCCCGCCTGCGCCGCCGCTGCGCTCGCGCGGCGCCGACGACAGCATCGCGCGATTGTTCGGCGACTGGAACAGCCCGAAGCCCGCCCCGCACAACGCCATCCGCCACACGATGTCGACGGTGCCAGGATGCGCGCCGATCGTCGCCAGCGACAGCAGGCCGGCCGCGAACAGCGCGAGCCCGATGCCGCCGAGGATGCCGGCCGAGTAGCGATCGGACAGCACGCCCGCGAGCGGCGCGGCGAACACGATCACGAGCGGCCACGGCGTCATGTACAGCCCGGTTTCGACCTGCGAGAAGCCGAGCGAATGCTGCAGCCAGAACGGCAGCGCGACGAACGCGAGCATCTGCGACGTGAAGGAGGCGACCGACGTGCCGATCGACAGCGCGAACATCGGAATGCGCATCAGGTCGACCGGCAGCAGCGGCGCCGGCTGCGACAACTGGCGCTTCACGAAGAAGTAGCCGATGCCGAGCGCGACCGCGAGTTCGGCCGCGACGTATGCGCGGCTTTCGCCGTGGCCGAGCCCGTCGACGGCCATGATCAGCAGCCCGAACACGCACGCGTTCATCAGCGCGCTCGCGAAGTCGTACGGTGCGTCGTGCAGCGGGTTCGCCGGCAACGCGCGCACGCTGCCGAACACCGCCGCGATGCCGATCGGCACGTTGACCGCGAACAGCCACGGCCACGACGCGAACGACAGGATTGCGGAGGCGACCGTCGGGCCGATCGCCGACGACAGCGCGACCACCATCGCGTTGATCGAGAGCCCGCGTCCCAGCATCGACGACGGGTAGATCATCCGCACGAGCGCCGCGTTCACGCTCATGATGCCGGCCGCGCCGAAGCCCTGGATCACGCGCATCACGGCGAGCATCGGCAGCGAGCCGGACAGCGCGCAGCCGAGCGACGCCGCGGTGAACAGCGCCAGCCCGGAGATGTAGACGCGGCGATAGCCGATGCGCTCGCCCAGCGATGCGAGCGGCAGCAGCGTGATCGTGACGGCGAGCTGATAGGCGTTGACGATCCAGATCGATGCGGCGTCGGAGGCGTGCAGGTCGCGCGCGATCGTCGGCAGCGCGACGTTCGCGATCGCGCCGTCGAGCACGGCGAGCGTGATGCCCAGTGCGACGCAGACGATCGCCCAGTAGCGTTGCGGAAGCGGCAGGCCGGTATCGGCGTTCATGTCGGGAGCGAAAGCGTGGTTGTCCGCGCGCCCGGGCGCCGGTTGCGTGCGCAACCACGCTCGCGGGCGCTGGCGATGGGGAATGACCCGGCCGGCACGACGGCGCCGAAGCGGGGCCGGTCGAGTGTATCACCGGGCCGCGTTGCGCGACGCCGGCGTACCGAGCCGCTTGCCGGCGCGCGCACTCAGCCTTCGAAGTCGAGCCCGCCGAGCCGTACCAGCGGTTCCGCCTGCGTGCGCGACGCGAGATCGATGTCGCGTGCGCTTTCCCAGGCATTCAGCTTCTTCGGCAGCGCGCTCAGGTAATGTTCGAAGCGCGCCGCGCCGTCGGGCTCCATCAGCCGTTCGATTTCGTCGGTGTCCCAGGTCAGTTCGAGGTTCAGCGGATAGGCGAAGCCGCTGACGTGCTCGTGCGGTGCGCTGCTGATGTGTACGCGGGTCGGTTGGCCGTGGCCGCCATACGGGACGACGTCGGCGTGCACGTGTTCGGCGAAGAAAGCGGCGATCGCGTGCGCGATGCGCGGCGCGAATTCGGTATCGAAACGGCGGGCGGTTTCGGGCTGCATGCGGGGCGTCTCCTATATGCCGAAAATCGTAGCACGGCAGCGCAGCGTTTCGCTGGGCGCGTGCCCGGTAATCGCGCGTTACCACTTGCTGCATCTATTACGGGCGGGCGCAGCCACAATGCATCGCATTCAGTACCACTTCGCGTGGGAGTCCATCATGAAGAAGATTGCCGCAGTATGTGTGCTCGCCGGTTCGCTCGTCGCGGCGGGGCCGGCCTCCGCGCACGGCCGCGACGGCGGTGCAGTGATCGGCGCGTTGATCGGCGGCGCGGTGCTCGGGGCGATCGTGACGTCGGCGATGAATCCGCCCGTCGCGTATCAGGCACCCGTGTATCAGGCGCCGGCTTACCAGCCGCCGACCTACTATCAGGCGCCGGCGTATCAGCAGCCCGCTTATCCGGCCTATCAGCAGGCGCAGTATCAGGACGACGGACCGAACTATTGCTACGACCGGTATCAGCGCGCGTATGTGTGCGGCGCGCCGGTGTCGGGCGGGTATGCGCAGCCGGGCGGATGGTGAGCGATTTCACCGCTGCACGCGGCGCCGAGCGTGGCGCGGCGTGCGGCATCACATCACGGAAGACGAAAGGCCCTCGCACGATGCGAGGGCCTTTCGTCATTTGATGGGGGGCCGGAGGAGCGCGGGCGGCCGGTGTGAGGATACAAACGGTTGCAATTGCGCGGCGCGACCATTAGTGGCGGTGGCCGCCGCCGTCGCCCGGACCGCGTCCGCCGTCGTTCCAGTCGCCCCGGCGTCCGCCGCCGCGGCCCCAGCCGCCACGGTTGCCCCAGCCACCGCGGTCGCGGTCCCAGTGGCGGTTGTCGCGGTGTCCGCGATCCCAGTCGCCGCCGCCGCCCCAGATATTGACGGTGCCGTAGACCGGCGCGGCGCCGTAGGCCGGCCCGTAGGCATAGCCGGGATCGGAATAGTACGGCTGCCCGTAGCTGTATCCGGCGTCCGGGGCGACGACGCAACCGGCGAGCAGCGTGGCGACGCTGGCGGTGGCAATGAGCTTCAGCATGATGATCTCCGTTGGTTCCGCTATGAATACCGCGGGCGGAGATCGGCGGCTGTTTGCAATTGTGTCGTGAAATTACGGTGCCGTAAGGTCTTGAGGTGAAAGTGTTAGCATCGGGAGCCTATTTGTCAGACAGGAGCACATCGATGAAATACGCGATCCGGGCCGCTTTGGCCGCCTTTTGCGTGACGACCGCCGGTGCGTGGGCGGCGGGGCCGGCATCGGCGCCTGCCGTGTCGGCCGAGTCGATCAAGATGTTCCCGCAACCGGCCGCCGGCCAGCAGCGCGCGGTGATCGCGCTGCCCGCGCTCGACAACGAGGCCGACGCGCGCGTCGAGCTGATGATCGGCAAGACACTGCCGACCGACTGCAATCAGCAGTGGTTCGGCGGCGAGCTTACCGCCGAGGACGTGAAGGGCTGGGGCTATACCTACTATCGGCTCACCGACGTGAAGGGGCCGGCGTCGACGCTGATGGCATGCCCCGGTCAAGCGCCGCAGCAACGCTTCGTGCAGGTGCGCGGCGATGGTCAGCTGTTGCGGTACAACAGCCGGTTGCCGTTGGTCGTGTATGTGCCGGAAGGGTTTGAGGTGCGGTATCGCGTCTGGCATGCGGCGAAGGATGTGGGGCAGGCGGGGATGCAGTGATGCTCGCGACGGCTCCCGCCGTCGCGCGCCTGAATCGACATTCGCGGGTTTGCCGTCACGTGGCAGCGCGCAATCGCATCGAGGACCGCGTGGGCTGAGAACTATGCCGTCGGCGACGCTCCCGCAAGACCCTGTCCGCAACGACTCGGTGCTTGACGATAGTGAAGCCCGCCGTCTCGATCGCAGGAGTTGATTGGCTGGCGATCAGTCGTGCTGCCGGGGGCATACCCATGCACAGAGACATGGCACCGCCTGTCCGTGCCCGGACGGCCCCTCGTTATCATCCCGCTACGGGAATCGGACGCTAGTACCAGAGAATACGCGAGCCATCGGCGAGAAGCTGCTGGCTCATGTGCGAGCTAACGCAACCATGAACGAATCACAAGACATCGCGAGCGCTGAGTCCGGGCCTTCATCAGGCGCGATCACGCTCGCTATTGCTACCTTCATCGGACTGTGGATTCCGTGGATCGGCTTTGCATACTGGTATGTCGAGGTCGGCGGATTTCATAGCGGAATTTTTACAGCCGGCACGACGGGCTTCCTTTTGTTTACTGCTGCCACGTGGGTCGTGACGCCCCTCTTTACATTGATTTACGTCTTTTATGCGATGCGCTCAGCGCTGCGCAATACATACGACCAAGTAATGTTCGCCGTTGAGTGTCTGATTCTTCTTGGAATGTGGGCGGTAGCGGCATCCCCATTTGTCGGCCGGTAGGTTGAAACGGGCGACACGGCGGCAACTCAAGAAAGAGGGGCTCGCCTCCGGTGTTGCAGCAGGTGAAGCGTGCAAACCATCGACCGGTTAGAGCGCTTCGCGTTCCGCACCTGCACGTCAGCAAGAGGCATTGTTGGTATCTGCTGATACCAACAAAAAATGCCAACCCTTTCCCCGGCTGCCACTGAGCAACCTTGATAACGATGCGACCCAACAGGCCGCCAGGTGGGCCTAAGCGGTCAATGTCTCGTGATTCTCGGGGAATGGTTTGAAGCTCGACTGGTCCCCCCGACAGGAATCGAACCTGTATCTAGCGCTTAGGAGGCGCTTGTTCTATCCATTGAACTACGGGGAGGGCCATGTCCGCGATATCGCGTGCTCAAGACGCGACCGGGACGGCAAGGTGGACAGCGCGCAGAGTATAGCAAACGCGCGGCGCGCCGGCGGAGCGAATACGATTCGCTCCGCGCGATCGCGTCAGAAGCTGCGCCTCAGAAACCCCGCCTCAGAAATCGACAACCACGAAATCTTCCTTGCCCACATCGCACAGCGGGCATCGCCAGTCGGCGGGGATATCGGCGAAACGCGTGCCGGCGGGGATGCCGTCGTCCGGCAGGCCTTCCGCTTCGTTGTAGACCCACCCGCAAATCAGGCAGACCCAGCTCTGGTATTCGGTTACTTCGCTCATGTGGTGCTCGGGAGGATGAAAGTCGCTGACGTCGTCCGCGGCGCGGCCAGCGGACGAGAGGCGCAATGGTACCGGAATTCCGCCGAACGCCCGCGCAACGTCGTTCAAGCGTGCGCATCGCGAACAACGTTCGCCGTCGCGCGGCCGGGACGCGCAGTGTATGCTTCGTGAACCTTTCAATCCGAAGGAGAAAACATGCTCAACAAGAAGTGGATCGCGGGTGCGGTTTGTGTCGCGGCACTGGCCGTGTCGACGCTCGCGCGGGCCGAGGCGCGCGTGTTCTTCGTCGAGCCGCAGGACGGCGCGACGGTATCGAGCCCGGTGCACGTCAAGTTCGGCCTCGAAGGCATGGATCTGAAGCCGGCCGGCGACATGACGCCCGACACCGGTCACCATCACCTGCTGATCGACGGCAAGCCGGTGCCGAAAGGCGACGTGATTCCCGCCACCGACCATTCGCTGCACTTCGGCAAGGGCCAGACCGAAACCGACGTCAAGCTGCCGTCCGGCCAGCACACGTTGACGCTGCAACTCGGCGACGGCGCGCACCGCTCGTACGGGCCGGAGATGAGCTCGACGATCACGGTCAACGTGAAGTAAACGCGTCCCACAAGCGGGCGCCCGGCTGCTAAGCGGCTACCAGGAAGCGGCCGTCAAGCGGCGGCCGGCCGCCCGCCGCATCGTTCGCACGGTGCCGGCGCCGCGGCGTGCCGACACGCTGCCGCCGTCAGCGCCGGCCGATACCCAAAAAGCCGCTCACCGCCATCGTCCATCCGGCCATCCCGGCGCACGCGTGCGCCACCGGTACAATGGGCGCTTCCGATTTCTCTCTTCGCCGTCTGCCCATGTCGCTTTATTCCATTACCGGTGCGCAACTCGCGTTCGGTCACGTCGCGTTGCTCGATCACGCGGACTTCTCGCTGGAGGCCGGCGAGCGCGTCGGTCTGATCGGTCGCAACGGTGCGGGCAAGTCGTCGCTGCTGAAGATCGTCGCGGGGCTCGCGAAGCCGGACGACGGGCTGATCACGCGCCAGCAGGAGCTCGTGACCGTCTACGTGCCGCAGGAGCCCGAATTCGAGCCGGGCGCGACCGTATTCGATGCCGTCGCGTCGGGGCTCACGCACACGCGCGAGGTGCTCGAAGAATACGATTCGATCGCGCACCGCCTCGCCGAAACGCCCGAAGGCGCCGAGCACGACGCGCTGCTCGCGCGAATGAACGCGCTGCAGTCGTCGCTCGATACGCACGACGCGTGGAACTGGCGCACGCGCGTATCGATGACGCTCGCGCAGATCGGCCTGACCGACGGCGACGCGCCCGTCGACGCGCTCTCGGGCGGCATGCAAAAACGCGTCGCGCTGGCGCGCGCGCTGGTGCTGCAGCCGGACGTGCTGCTGCTCGACGAGCCGACCAACCATCTCGACTTCGACGGCATCCGCTGGCTGGAAGAGCTGCTCGTCGCGCAGCGCGCCGGCCTGCTGTTCATCACGCACGATCGCGCGTTCCTCGACCGTGTCGCCACGCGCATCGTCGAGCTCGATCGCGGCCGGCTGCTGTCCTATCCGGGCAATTTCTCGGCCTACCAGACGCGCAAGGCGCAGCAGCTCGAAGTCGAGCGCGTGGAAAACGAGAAGTTCGACAAGCTGCTCGCGCAGGAAGAAGTGTGGATCCGCAAGGGCGTCGAGGCGCGCCGCACGCGCAGCGTGGGCCGCGTCGCGCGGCTCGTGCAGATGCGCCACGAACGCGCCGAGCGTCGCAACGCGCAGGGCAACGTGAAGCTCGACGTCGCGCAGGGCGAGAAGTCCGGCAAGATCGTCGCGGAGCTGACCGACGTGACGAAGCGCTACGGCGAACGCACGGTCGTCGACAGGTTCTCGACGACGGTCATGCGCGGCGACAAGATCGGTTTCGTCGGTCCGAACGGCGCCGGCAAGACGACGCTGCTCAAGCTGATCCTCGGCGAGCTGAAGCCCGACGGCGGCACGGTGCGCATCGGCACGAACCTGCAGGTCGCGTACTTCGACCAGATGCGCGCGCAGCTCGACCAGGAAAAGAGCCTTGCCGACACGATCAGCCCGGGCAGCGAATGGATCGAGATCGGCGGCGTGCGCAAGCACGTGATGAGCTATCTCGGCGACTTCCTGTTCGCGCCGGAGCGCGCCCGCTCGCCGGTGAAGTCGCTGTCGGGCGGCGAACGCAACCGGCTGCTGCTCGCGCGCCTGTTCGCGCGTCCGGCGAACGTGCTGGTGCTCGACGAACCGACCAACGACCTCGACATCCCGACGCTCGAACTGCTCGAAGAACTGCTGGCCGATTACGACGGCACGGTGCTGCTGGTCAGCCACGATCGCGCGTTCCTCGACAACGTCGTGACGTCGGTGATCGCGGCCGAGGGCGACGGAAAGTGGCGCGAATACGTCGGCGGCTTCACCGACTGGCAGATCCAGAGCGAGCGCTCTCAGCAACTGGCGCAACAGGAAGCGGCGAAGCGCGCGGTGAAGGAAGCCGCGCCGCTCAAGGAGGATGCGGCAAAGAGCGCGGCCGGCCGTAATGCGCAACGCACGGTGAAGCTGTCGTTCAACGAGCAGCGCGAGCTCGATGCGCTGCCGGAAAAAATCGCGGCGCTCGAAGCAGAACAGAAAACGATCAATGCGCAGCTCGAGGACGGCTCGATCTTCGCGAAGGATCCGCAGGAAGGCACGCGCCTGACCGAGCGGTTCGCGGCGATCGACGATGAACTCCTCGCCGCGCTCGAGCGGTGGGAAACGCTCGAGGCGAAGCGCAAGCCGGTGTGACGGGCCGCCGCGGCGCGCCGCGGCCGGCAGCGGCCGGCCGCCGTCATCGCAACCGGGCCGTCGCGCGGAACCAGTAAAATACCGCGCGTCCCGGGCCGCGCATGTCGCGCCCGCTTTCGGAGCAGTCCGAGCACACCGTTGTTTCGATTCGCTTTTTTACGGAACTCAACGTTTTGTCCACGACGTTATCCACACGAGATGTGGACAACGTCCCGATGAATGACGAAATTCAGCATCTATGTCAACGAAGAAGCCCAGCGCGGCCTATAGCGAAGCATCGATCAAGGTGCTCAAGGGTCTCGAGCCGGTCAAGCAGCGGCCCGGCATGTACACCCGTACCGAAAATCCGCTGCACATCATCCAGGAAGTGATCGACAACGCGTCCGACGAAGCGCTCGGCGGCTACGGCAAGCAGATCACGGTCACGCTGCACGCCGATCAGTCGGTGTCGGTCGAGGACGACGGCCGCGGCATTCCGTTCGGGATGCACCCGGAAGAACGCGTGCCGGTCGTCGAGATCGTGTTCACGCGCCTGCACGCGGGCGGCAAGTTCGACAAGGCCGCCGGCGGCGCATACACGTTCTCGGGCGGTCTGCACGGCGTCGGCGTGTCGGTGACCAACGCGCTCGCGACGCGTCTGGACGTGACGGTCTGGCGCGAAGGCAAGATCGCCAGCCTCGGCTTCGCCGACGGCGACGTGGTGAAGCCGCTCGCGACGCAGGCGGCCGGCCGCGGCGAGAAGAAGTCCGGCACGCGCGTGCAGGTGTGGCCGAATCCGAAGTACTTCGATTCGCCGAACCTGCCGCTCGGCGAATTGCAGCGCCTGCTGCGCTCGAAGGCCGTGCTGCTGCCGGGCGTCGAGGTCGTGCTCGTCAACGAGAAGACGGGCGAGCGCCAGGCGTGGAAATACGAAGACGGCCTGCGCGGCTACCTGCTCGACGAGATGAACGGCAGCGAACTGCTGATTCCGCTGTTCGAAGGCGAGCGTTTCGCCGATGCGCGTTCGACCGACGACACCTTCGCCGAAGGCGAGGGCGCGTCGTGGGTCGTCGCATGGAGCGAGGAAGGCTCGCTCGTGCGCGAATCGTACGTGAACCTGATCCCCACGCCGGCCGGCGGCACGCACGAGTCGGGCCTGCGCGACGGGCTCTACCAGGCGGTGAAGAGCTTCGTCGAACTGCACAACCTGCAGCCGAAGGGCGTGAAGCTGCTGGCGGAAGACGTGTTCGCGCGCGTGTCGTTCGTGCTGTCCGCGAAGGTGCTCGATCCGCAGTTCCAGGGGCAGATCAAGGAGCGGCTGAACAGCCGCGACGCGGTCAAGCTGGTGTCGTCGTTCTCGCGTCCGGCGCTCGAACTGTGGCTGAACCAGCACGTCGAGTACGGCAAGAAGCTCGCCGAGCTCGTGATCAAGCAGGCGCAGGCGCGCACGCGCGCCGGCCAGAAGGTCGAGAAGCGCAAGAGCTCGGGCGTCGCGGTGCTGCCGGGCAAGCTGACCGACTGCGAGACGGAAGACATCGCGCGCAACGAGCTGTTCCTCGTCGAGGGCGACTCGGCGGGCGGCTCCGCGAAGATGGGCCGCGACAAGGAATACCAGGCGATCCTGCCGCTGCGCGGCAAGGTGCTGAACACGTGGGAAACCGAGCGCGACCGCCTGTTCGCGAACAACGAGGTGCACGACATCTCGGTCGCGATCGGCGTCGATCCGCACAGCCCGGACGATACCGTCGACCTGTCGAACCTGCGCTACGGCAAGATCTGCATCCTGTCGGACGCGGACGTCGACGGCTCGCACATCCAGGTGCTGCTGCTCACGCTGTTCTTCAAGCACTTCCCGCAGCTGATCGAGCGCGGCCACGTGTACGTCGCGCGCCCGCCGCTGTTCCGCGTCGACGCGCCGGCGCGCGGCAAGAAGCCCGCGCAGAAGCTCTACGCGCTCGACGAAGGCGAACTCGAAGCGACGCTCGACAAGCTGCGCAAGGACGGTGTGCGCGACACGCAGTGGAGCATCAGCCGCTTCAAGGGCCTCGGCGAAATGAGCGCCGAGCAGCTGTGGGACACGACGATGAACCCCGACACGCGCCGCCTGATGCCGGTCAAGCTCGGCGAGCTCGACTACGAGGCGACCGTCGCGCGGATGACGATGCTGATGGGCAAGGGCGAGGCAGCCGCGCGGCGCGGCTGGCTCGAGGAAAAGGGCAACGACGTCGAAGCGGATATCTAAGCCGGGCATCCGCACGGCCGGGCCGCGCGCCCGGCCCGCCTCATGTCAGTTAAGAATACGGAATTCAGATGGACGACAACACTGCCGATCTCTTTGCCGGCCCCGACGCACCGGACACCGATGCGCTGACGCTCGGCAACTACGCCGAGCAGGCGTACCTCAGCTACGCGGTCAGCGTCGTGAAAAGCCGCGCGCTGCCGGACGTCTGCGACGGCCAGAAGCCGGTGCAGCGCCGCATCCTGTTCGCGATGAACGAAATGGGTCTCGGTCCCGACGCGAAGCCGGTGAAGTCGGCGCGCGTGGTGGGCGACGTGCTCGGTAAATACCACCCGCACGGCGACCAGTCGGCGTACGACGCGCTCGTGCGCCTCGCGCAGGATTTCTCGCTGCGCTATCCGCTGATCGACGGGCAGGGCAACTTCGGCTCGCGCGACGGCGACGGCGCGGCGGCGATGCGGTACACCGAAGCGCGCCTCACGCCGATCTCGAAGCTGCTGCTCGACGAGATCGACCAGGGCACGGTCGACTTCATGCCGAACTACGACGGCTCGTTCGAGGAGCCGAAGACGCTGCCGAGCCGCATGCCGTTCGTGCTGCTGAACGGCGCGTCGGGCATCGCGGTGGGCCTCGCGACGGAAATCCCGTCGCACAACCTGCGCGAAGTCGCGGCCGCCGCGGTCGCGTTGATCCGCAATCCGAAGCTCACGCACGCGGAGCTGATGAACCTGATCCCCGGCCCGGACTTCCCCGGCGGCGGTCAGATCATCTCGAGCGACGCTGAAATCTCGGCGGCGTACGAAACCGGCCGCGGCAGCCTGAAGGTGCGCGCGAAGTGGAAGATCGAGGATCTGGCGCGCGGCCAGTGGCAGCTGGTCGTCACCGAGCTGCCGCCGAACACGTCGGGCCAGAAGGTGCTCGAGGAAATCGAGGAGCTGACCAACCCGAAGCTCAAGCTCGGCAAGAAGACGCTCACGCCCGAGCAGCTCAACACGAAGAAAGCGATGCTCGACCTGCTCGACGCGGTGCGCGACGAGTCGGGCAAGGAAGCGGCGGTGCGGCTCGTGTTCGAGCCGAAGTCGCGCACGATCGACCAGACGGAATTCGTCAACACGCTGCTCGCCTACACGAGCCTCGAATCGAACGCGACGCTGAACCTCGTGATGATCGGCGCCGACGGCCGGCCGGGCCAGAAGGGCCTGCTGACCATCCTCCACGAATGGGTGAAGTACCGCCAGTCGACGATGACGCGGCGCTGCCGCCATCGTCTCGCGAAGGTCGACGACCGCATCCACATCCTCGAAGGGCGGATGATCGTCTTCCTGAACATCGACGAGGTGATCCGCATCATCCGCGAGTCGGACGAGCCGAAGAGCGCGCTGATGAGCGCGTTCGGCCTGACCGAGCGCCAGGCGGAAGACATCCTCGAGATCCGCCTGCGTCAGCTCGCGCGGCTCGAGAAGATCAAGATCGAGAAGGAACTCGACGCGCTGCGCGACGAGAAGGCGAAGCTCGAGGAGCTGCTCGCGAACGAAAGCGCGATGAAGCGGCTGATGATCAAGGAGATCGAAGCCGACGCGAAGCAGTACGGCGACGATCGCCGCACGCTGATCCAGCAGGAAAAGCGCGCGACGTTCGAGGCGAAGGTCGTCGACGAGCCGGTGACGGTGGTCGTCTCGCAAAAGGGCTGGGTACGTGCGCTGAAGGGCCACGGGCTCGACCCGGCCGGCTTCTCGTTCAAGGCCGGCGACGGCCTGTACGCGGCGTTCCAGTGCCGCACGCCCGATCGGCTGATCGCCTGGGGCAGCAGCGGACGCGTCTATTCGGTCGACGTGTCGGTGCTGCCGGGCGGGCGCGGCGACGGCGTGCCGGTCACCTCGCTGATCGAGCTCGAATCGGGCTCGCATCTGATGCACTACTACGCCGCGCCGGTCGATCAGCAATTGCTGCTGGCGTCGAGCAACGGCTTCGGCTTCCTCGCGAAGGTCGGCGACATGGTGAGCCGCGTGAAGGCCGGCAAGTCGTTCATGACGATCGACGCGGGCGCGGTGCCGCTCGCGCCGATGCCCGTGCTGCCGAATGCGACGCAGGTCGCGTGTCTGTCGAGCGGTGGCCGGCTGCTGGTGTTCGCGATGGACGAGATGAAGACGCTGTCCGGCGGCGGCCGCGGCGTGACGCTGATGGCGCTCGACGACAAGGAAACGCTCGTGCAGGCGCTCGCGATCGACCCGGCCGGCGTCGTACTGATCGGCACCGGCCGCGGCGGCAAGGTGCAGGACGAAACGCTGTCGTACGCGGGGCTCGCGCCGCACATCGGCAAGCGCGCACGCAAGGGCCGCGCGCCCGACACGAAGCTGAAGGTCGTCAACGAGCTGCGCCCGCTGCTCGGCTGACGACGCATCCGCCGGCGCGCGCCGGCACGACGGGCCGCACCCGCGCTTCGGCGCCGGTGCGGCCTGTGCTTTTGCGGCGACGAATGTGCGAAGAATGGGCGACGGCGCGGCGCTGGCGTCGTCGCGCGGAAGTTGCAAAATATTGTCAAATGTGGCCATGCGCCTGAACCGAGCGCTGGTCGGCAGGTCGAACGTCGCTCGAGACCGCGTGTGATGCGGTCGTTCGTTGCACTGAACCCGCTACCCCAGGATCGTCACCATGTCCCACGCCGTTGCCGTCGCGCTGTTTCTTCATCTGCTGGCCGTCGCCGTGTGGGTGGGCGGAATGGTGTTCGCGCACTTCTGCCTGCGCCCGGCGCTGTCCGATCTGACGCCGCAGTTGCGGCTGCCGTTGATCGAGGGCGTGTTCGGCCGGTTTTTCAACTGGGTGTCGGGCGCGGTGCTCGTGATCCTGCTGTCGGGCGGCTTCCTGCTCACGGCGTTCGGCGGCGCGCACGCGACCTGGCCGCTGCATGCGATGGCCGGGCTTGGCGTCGTGATGATGCTGATCTTCGGTCACATCCGCTTCGCGCTGTTTCCCCGTATCCGCCGCGCGGTGCAGGCGCAGAACTGGCCGGACGGCGCGCGCGCGGTGAATGCGGTGCGGCTGCTGGTCGTCGTCAACCTGGTGCTCGGCGTCGTGACGATCGGCGTGGCCGTGTTGGCGCGCGGCTTCTGAGCGGGGCCGGCTGACGGGTTCGTGCCGCTCGGCGCGGCCCGGCGCTGGCGCCGACGCGGGCAGAGCGGCGCGCCGCTACGCGGCCAGCATCGCATCGAGCAGCCACGCGCTGGCCGGGCCGAGCGGCCGGTTGCGCGACCACACCGCATCGACGCGGACCCGGCGTGGCCAGCCGCGCGCACGCAATTCACACAGCCGGTCGCGCGCGAAGTGCTCGACCATCCAGCGCGGCAGTTCGGCCCAGCCGAACCCCAGCACCGCCATTTCCAGCAGCATCAGGTAGCTCGGCGCGAGCCAGCGCTGCGTGCCGACGACGATCCGGTCCTCCGCGCGCTGGTCCTCCGGTTTCACGTACGTGTTCAGGCGCAACTCGCGCGCGTCGCGCAGCGCCGCATGCGGCACCTCGGCGTCGCCGTAGGCGGCCAATGCATGCATGCGCCCGACGAACAGGCCGATCTCCGATTCCTCCGCGACCGTCGCCGCGCCGATATCGGCCGGGTAGACGGCCCGCGCCGCCATCAGCCCGAGCTGCGCGCGGCCTTGCTGGATCAGGTCGAGCACGTCGTCGTGCTCGGCGATCTGGCATTCGAGCTCGAGCGCGGGAAAACGCCGCTCGAGCGCCATCAAGGTTTCCTCGTAACGCTTCGACTGGTAGGTGTCCGACACGACCAGCGTCAGGCGCGCTTCCTCGCCGTGCGCGAGCCGCGCGGCGATGCGGTCGATCGCCGCGCCGGCCTCCAGCGCGCGCTGCACCTGCGGCAGCAGCGCGCGGCCGGCATCGGTCAGCGTCGGCGTGCGCGTCGCTCGGTCGAACAGCCGCACGCCGAGGTCGATCTCGAGGTTCGCGATCGCTTCGGATACCGTCGACTGGCGCTTTCCGAGCTTGCGCGCGGCGGCCGAGAACGAGCCGAGCTGGGCGGCTTCGGCAAAGGCGAGCAGGGCTTCGGGAGCGTGGCGCATGCGGCGGGTCTCATCTCGTTATATCGGCAAAACCGATGGTAGCAAACTGGATGAGCGTCGTCGGACCGATCAGAATGGCCGCATCGGTTGAAACCAATGCATCGGAGGGAATCATGCAACAGACCAGCAAGACGCTGATGGAGCGCTTCGTTCACGCGCTGACGTTCGAACTCGTGGCGATCGCGCTGTGCGCGCCGCTCGGCGCGTGGCTGCTCGACATGCCGGTGTCGCACGTGGGCGCGTTGACGGTGATGGTGTCGTTGATCGCGATGGCGTGGAACATCGCGTTCAACGCGCTGTTCGACCGCTTCGAGCGCCGGGCGCGCGTCGCGCGTACGCTGCGCATGCGCGTCGTGCATGCGGTGGCGTTCGAGCTCGGCCTCGTCGCGATGGTGGTGCCGCTCGCCGCATGGTGGCTGAACGTCGGCATCGTCGACGCGCTGCTGCTGGATCTCGGGATCGTGCTGTTCTTTCTGCCGTACACGTTCGGCTTCAACCTCGCGTACGACGCGCTGCGCGCCCGCATCGTCGCGCGCCGCGTCGCCGCGCAGGCGGGCTGACCGAGCGCCGGCGGCGCACGGCGCGGCGTCAGTACGTCAGTGCGCGGCGGCCCACAGCCACGCGCCGCACGCGATCGCGACCGCCCCGTACACCGCATACACGGGCGCCTTGAAGCGCGCGAAGCACAGCGTCGCGAACGCGCCGGTGAGCCAATAAACGGGATCGACCGGCTCGCGATGCAGGATCTTGACGACGGCGACGACGAGAAAGCCGGTGGTCGCCGCACGCAGCAGCCGCATTCCGTGCTCGAAGCGCGAATGGCGCTTGAGCCGCGACAGGTGGTTCTGCGCGAACACGACCAGACACCCGGACGGCACGAACAGCGCGGTCGTCGCGAGCAGCGCGCCGAGCCAGCCGTCGGTCAGATAGCCGAGAAACGGCACGACGTTCAGCAACGGGCCGGGCGAGACCGGCGACAGCGCGAACGCGAGCGTGAAGTCGTGATCGGAGATGCCGGTCGCGGGCGACACGAACAGCGTCTTGAGCACCGGCAGCGCGGAGAAGCCGCCGCCGAACAGCGTCATGCCGGCGCCGGCGAGCCGCGGCCACAACAGCGTCGCCTGGTAGTCGCCCGGCAGCGGCACGGCGAACACCGCGACGAGCACGGCGAGCAGCACGAGCAGGTTGCGATCGCGCGCGGACAGCGTGAAGTCGACCGCCGCGTGTTGCGGCGGCCCACTGAGCCAGCCCGCGGCGAACGCCGCGAACAGGATGCCGACGAACGCGGCCGGGCTGTGCGCGAAAGCGAGCAGGATCGTCGACAGCGCGGCGATCAGCTGCTCCAGCGGCGTGCGAGCGAGCGTGCGCAACTGCTTGAGCCACGTGACGCCGATCAGCGCGGCCAGCACCATCCCGAAGTGATTGATCAGCATCGGCGTGGTCAGCGAGCGCACGATCGGCGTGCGATAGAACGCCGCGAACAGCGTCATCAAGAGGAAGAACGGCAATACGCTCGCGATGCCGGCGATCCATGCGCCCACGCGGCCGTGCAGCGTCTGCCCGACCTGGATCGCGACATTGCAGCCGACCGGGCCCGGCACGAGCCATGCGAGCGCGACGAGATCGGCGAATACCTGCGGGTCGATGCGCTGCAGGCGGTCGACATAGTGGCGTTCGAGTTGCGCCATCATCGACAGGCCGCCCCAGGACACGGCGGAAATGCCGGCGACGACCTTGAACAGGGTCCACAGCGACGCCTGAGCCTGATCGATACGTTCGGCCGCTTCGACTTCGACGGTAGTCATGACGAGTGCAGTTGGCGCCGGATCCGGTCGCGCATGAGGGCGTGCCGGCGGAGCGCCGGCACGATGGCCCTCCCGATTGTCCGCCGCGCATCATGACACTGCCATGCGCGAAAACGCTAATTAATGAACTAAACAACCGGATCGGAAACCGAAACAATCGGCATGCAGCGCAACGCGCCGCGTATGGCGGAACGTCAGGTGCCCGTGCTGCCGGCGGCGCGCAGCGCGCCGCCGCTCGACCCGCCGCCGTACACGCCGTAGCGGGCGATCAGGGCGGGGATCGCGTCGGCCGGCACCGGCCGCGAGAACAGGAAGCCTTGCGCTTCGATCTCGCCGAGCGCCGACAGCCACGCGATCTGCTCCTCGGTCTCGGTGCCTTCGACGACCACCGTCAGGCCGAGCGAGCGCGCGAGATGCACGATCGACGACACCATCACGCACACGCTGCGATCGTTCGGGATCGCCTGCACGAACGAGCGGTCGACCTTCAGCGTATCGACGGAGAAGCGGTGCAGGTACGACAGCGACGAGTAGCCGGTGCCGAAATCGTCGAGCGCGATGCGGATGCCGAGCTTCTTCAGCGCGACGATCTTCTCGGACACCAGCTCCGGATATTCCATCATCGCGGTCTCGGTGATCTCGAGTTCGAGCCGGCTCGCGTCGATGCCGGTGTCCTGCAGCGCCTGCGAAATCGTCTCGATCAGGTCGCCGCGCCAGAATTGCACCGGCGAGATGTTGACCGCGAGCGTCAGCGTGTCGTGGCCGTCGTCGCGCCAGCGCGCGAGCTGCTCGCACGCGGTGCGGATCACGAAGTCGCCGATCGGCACGATCAGCCCGGTCGATTCGGCCGTCGAAATGAATTCGTTCGCGGAGATGATGCCGTGTTCGGGGTGGTCCCAGCGCGCCAGCGCCTCGAAGCCGGTGATCGTGCGGTGGGTGAGATCGATCTTCGGCTGGTACGCGAGGAACAGCTGCGCTTCGGCGAGCGCGACGCGCAGCTGCTGCTCCCAGCGCATCAGGTGATCGGCGCGGTGCGACAGATGCGGCGCGTAGAACTGATAGCAGTTCTTGCCGGCGTCCTTCGCGCTGTACATCGCGAGGTCGGCCTTCTTCAGCAGGTCGATCTCGCTTTCGTTCGCGACCGTGTGCAGCGCGATGCCGATGCTGGCGTGCAGCACGAACGAGCTGCCGCGCACGTCGAACGGCTCGGCGAACATCCGGATCACCGATTCGGCGAGCCGCACCGCGCGGCGCTCGATGTCGTCGCCCTTCATCACGACGACGAACTCGTCGCCGCCGATCCGGGCGAGCGAGCCCTCGTCGCCGACGGCGTCCGACAGGCGCGACGCGGTCATCTGCAGCACGATGTCGCCGGCGTTGTGGCCGAGCGTGTCATTGACGGTCTTGAAGTTGTCGAGGTCGATGAACAGCAGGCCGAGCCGCGACAGGCTGGCCGGCATCGACACGTCGTTGCGCAGCCCGCGCAGCGTCGCGTAGCGGTTCGCGAGCCCGGTCAGCAGATCGTATTCGGCGAGTTGCGTCATTTCGCGCTCGCGGCCGAGCAGCTTGCCGATCAGCCCGGTCGCGACGCCGAAGAACGCGAGCATCGCGAGCGTGATGAAGCTCGTCATCAGCAGATAGACGTTGCGCGTGTGATAGTAGTCCGCGAACTCTTCCTTCTGCGACAGCCCGACCATCACCGCGAGCGGATAGCCGTCGAGGTGGCGGTACGACACGATGCGCGTGACGCCGTCGATCGGATCGACGATCGTGCCGGTCACGCGTTCGGCGATCGGATAGACGCCCGACGCGGAGAACGCGCCCGGCGCGTTGCTGAACGAGCCGGTGCGCCGCGCGAGCACGGCGCCCGTGTCCGACACGACGGCGATCACGCCTTCCTTGCCGATCGCCGCGTTGTTGTAGAAGTCGTTGGTGAAGTAGCTCGGATCTTCGGATACCACGACGATGCCCGCGAAGCTGCCGTCCGGGTTGTTCAGGCGACGCGTCATCTGCAGCGTCCAGTGGCTCGACACGCGGCCGAGCACGGGCTTGCTGATGTACAGACGGTCGTCGTTGTGCGCGAGATGGACCTTGAAGTGCTCGCGATCGGCGAGGTTGATCGGCTTCGGATGCGGCTCGGTGGTGTTCGCGAACAGCACGCCCTTGGCGTTGACGAGCGATACCTGGATCAGCGTGTCGCTGGGCACCACGCCTTTCTCGACCGCGCTCGCGAGATTGAAGCGCGCGGGCGACTTCTCGAACTCGAACTTGACGAAGCGGGTGATCTGGTCGACCTGGTGAATCGCCTTCACCGTGTGCTGTTCGAGCGCGGACGACAGGATCGCCGCGGACGCCGCCGCTTCCTTGTACGCGCTGTCCTTCTCCACCGACAGCCGCGCGACGATCACCGCCCACAGCAATGCAAGCGCCAGCATCCCGAGCAGCGGGATGGCGAACAGCGCACGCCGGCGCGACCTACGCGGCGCGCGCAGCGGCCGCGTCGGCGGCGTGTGATTTGACCGGGCGGAGCTCATCGAAGAGGGCGGCGTTCTGCTCGCGTGCGTCATCCCGTGTCGGGATGGTCGGCTAGGGTTGGGGCGCACCGGCGTCTGTTCGTTCGCGGGATGCGCAATCAAGGACAGACCCGCCGAAGCGACGGATTAGGCCCGATATTACTGGCTGGAACGCTTTTGCGATAGCCGGGGAATCGTAGGGGCGCCGGCATCGCCGGTGCCGTCGCACATTGCGAAACGTCAGGCGGGCAGGGGGAAGGTGCCGTCCACGATCGTGACGACGTTGCCGCCGATCCAGATCGTGCCGTCGTCGTCGTAGCGTACGGCGATGCGGCCGTCGCGGCCGATCGCCGTGCCCTGGCGTGCCGTATAGGACGCGCCGGGCCGCCGTTGCTGGCGGCTCAGCAGGCCGGCGAGCGCGGCGTTCGCGCTGCCGGTGACCGGGTCTTCGCCGGTCGCGAAGCCGCCGCCGCTCATCAGGCAGCGGATTTCGAACGTCGCGGGGCCGCCGTCGGGATGCGGCGCGTAAGCGGCGAGCCCGTGCGTGCCGTAGCGGTGGGTGAGCGCGGCCAGCGCGGCCGGATCGGGCGCGAGGCCGACGCAGGCGTCGGCCGACGTCAGCCGCACGACGAGCCACGGCGCGCCGTTGTCGACCGCGCACGGTTCGGCGTCCGGATCGATCGCGTCGCTGCGCAGCGCGGCCGCCAACGCCGGGTAGTCCGAACGGTCGAGCGGCGTGAAACGCGCCGGCGGCGCGGCGAAGGCCCAGCCGTCGGGCTGCTCGCGCAGCTCGACGCGGCCGACGCCGCACTGCTGGATCAGCCGGCCCGGCGTGCGCGGCCGCGCGCCGCTTTCGAGGAACGCGTGCGCGGTGCCGAGCGTCGGATGACCGGCGAACGGCAGTTCGCCGCCCGGCGTGAAGATCCGGACGCGATAATCGGCCTGCGGATCGCTCGGCGTGCAGACGAACGTGGTTTCCGACAGGTTGGTCCAGCGGGCGATCGTCAGCATGTCGTCGTCGCCGAGCGAGTCGGCGTCGAACACCACGGCGAGCGGGTTGCCCTTGAACGGTACCGACGTGAAGACGTCGACCTGTTTGAAACGGACGCGGCGGCCGGTCATCGCGATGCGCGCGTTACGCGACTTCGGCGATCAGCTCGATCTCGACGCACGCGCCGAGCGGGATCTGCGCGACGCCGAACGCCGAGCGCGCATGCTTGCCGGCGTCGCCGAACACTTCGGCGATCAGCTCCGACGCGCCGTTCGTGACGACGTGCTGCTCGGTGAAGTCGAGCGTCGAGTTGACGAGGCTCATCAGCTTCACGATGCGCGTGACCTTGTTCAGGTCGCCGGTGTGAGCGTGCAGCGTCGCGAGCAGGTCGATCGCGATCGAGCGCGCGGCCGCCTTGCCGTCTTCGGTGGTCAGATCGGCGCCGAGCTTGCCGGCCCAGACCTTGCCGTCCTTCTTCGCGATGTGGCCCGACAGGTACACGGTGTTGCCGCTTTGCGCGCTCATCACGTAGGCGGCGGCCGGTGCGCCGGCGGTCGGGAGCTCGATGCCGAGCGACTTGAGCTTGTCGTAGACGTTAGCCATGAATTCGATTCCTCGTAGAGAGTCGTGACAGGTGAAAGGGGTCAAAGGCGTTCGCGCAGCAGCTTGCCCAGGCGCGCGACGCCTTCCTCGATCTTTTCCGGCGGCACCGTCACGAACGACAGGCGCAGCGTGTTGCGCTGCGCGTCGTTCGCGAAGAACGGCGCGCCCGGCACGAAGGCGACGTGGTCGGCGACCGCCGCCTCGAGCAGCTTCATGCTGTCGATCTGCGCGGGCAGGTTCACCCAGATGAACATGCCGCCTTCCGGGCGGTTCCACGTGACGCCTTCCGGCATGTGACGCGCGAGCGACGCGAGCATCGCGTCGCACTGCGCGCTGTACAGCTTGCGGATCGTCGGGATGTGCTCGTCGAGGAAGCCGTCCTTGATCACTTCGTGCGCGATGCGCTGCGTGAGCGTCGGCGTGTGCAGATCGGTGGCCTGCTTGGCCTGCACGAGCTTGAAGTGCAGCTCCTCGGGCGCAATGATGTAGCCGAGCCGCAGGCCCGGCGCGAGCACCTTCGAGAACGTGCCGAGGTGGACGACGTGATCCGGCGCCATCGACAGCATCGTGGGCAGCGGCTCGCCCTGGTAGTTCAGCGCGCCGTAAGGATCGTCCTCTAGCACCGGGAACGGGCTCGACTGCGCGAACGCGGCGAGCGCGCGGCGGCGCTCGACGGGCAGGCGGCGGCCGGTCGGGTTCTGGAAGTTCGGTTGTGCGTACAGCAGGCGCGCGCCCTGGGTCAGGGCCGGCGTCAGGCCTTCCGGCAGCAGGCCCTGCTCGTCGGTCGGCACCTGCACGTAGCGCGGCTCGTACAGCGAGAACGACTGCAGCGCGCCGAGGTAGGTCGGGGTTTCGACGAGGACCGGGCTGTCCGGATCGATCAGCGCCTTGCCGAGCAGGTCGAGCGCCTGCTGCGAGCCGGTCGTGATCAGCACCTGCGACACGCGCACGCCGTAGCGCTCGGCGATCCATTCGCGCAGCGGCAGGTAGCCTTCGGTCGCGCTGTACTGGAGCGCGGCGGCCGGCGCGTCGCGCAGCACGAGGTCGGCGGCGGCGCGCATCCGTTCGGCCGGGAACGTGACGGGGGCGGGCAGGCCGCCGGCGAACGAGATGACCTCGGGGCGTTCCGTTACCTTCAGGATCTCGCGGATCGCCGAGCTGGTCAGCTTGCGGGCGCGTTCGGAAAGCTGCCAGTGCGGCGGGTGCAGGTCGCTCGGATTCATAGTCTCCTCGTTCGGATATCGGGGTCAGTCAAGAAAGGTCGGTCGGGCTGATGGCGTCGCCGCCGCCGGGTGGGCGTGCGGGAGCGCGCTCTGGCCTTCGCGGCCGGGTGGGCAGAACCGTTCAGGCAAAGCGAACATTATGGCGCACCTCATCAGCCGGCGCGAGCGGGACGCGCGGCCATGGCCACCGCCGAGCGGCGGCCGAGCATCACGGTCGCGATCACGGCGGCCGCGAACAGCCACGTGGCGGGCGTCACCGTTTCGCCGAACAGCAGCGCGGAAAACGCGATCGTGAAGAAGATCTGCAGCAGCTGCACCTGGCCGACGCGGGCGGTGCCGCCCATCGCGAGCCCGGCGTACCACGCGAAAAAGCCGATGAACTGCGAAAACAGCGTCACGTAGCCGAACGCGAGCCACGTGCGTAGCGCGAGCGGCGCCGGGTGCGCGACGTGCTGCGCCCACGCGAGCCAGCCGACCGGCAGCACGAGCACCGGCGCGGACACGACCAGCGCCCAGCAGATCACCTGCCAGCCGCCGATCTGGCGCGCGAGGCGCGCGCCTTCCGCATAGCCGAGCGCGCCGATGCCGACCGCGACGAGCATCAGCGCATCGCCCGCCTGCACGGTGCCGCCGCCGTCGCGCAGCGCGAACGCGATCACGAGCGCGCTGCCTGCCAGCGCGCTGGCCCAGAACGCCTTCGACGGCCGTTCGTGCGACAGCCACGCCGCGTACAGCGCGACGAACAGCGGCTGCAGCCCGTTGACGACGGCGCCGTGCGACGCCGGCACCGTCTTCATCGCCCACGCGGAGAACACCGGATACGCGACGATCACGCCGGCCGACACGACGGCGAGGCTTTTCAGCTGCGCGCGCGTCGGCAGCCGCTCGCGGCGCCACCACAGCAGCAGGCCGGCCGGCACCGACGCGGCGAGCGCGCGGCCGAGCCCGTTCAGAAGCGGATTGAGCTCCGAGACGACGATGCGTGTCATCGGCAGCGTGAGGCTGAAGATCATCACGCCGACGAGGCCGAGCAGCATGCCGCGGGTTTCGCGGGAATTCATCAGGTAGGTGCTCCTTATCGGCGTATCGGTGTATCGCTGTAGCGGCGGGTTTCGTGAGCGGGCGCGCGGCGGCGTTCAGCGCAGCGTGCGGGTGCCGTGCGGCGTATCGAAGTGCGCGACGAGGGCGGGCAGCCCGTCGCCGGCTTCGACGCCGAGCAGGTGAGCGGCGCCGAGCCAGTCGAGCTGCTCGCGGATCGCCTCGGCACGCGGATGGACGCCCTCGAGCGACTTCAGCGCGACGCCGGTGTCCGGCAACGAGGCGGCCGGGTGCTGCGCGCTGTCCCACTGGATCAGCGACGGCACGAGGCCGTCGCCGGCGCCTTGCCAGGCGGGGAACGCGCCGTCGTCCGGCACCGTCAGGCCCCAGCTGAGGTCGCCGCGGCGCATCGCCACGACCGGCGCGATCCGCTCGGGGTACTGGCTCCCCCACAGCGCGAGCGAGCGCGGCCGGTCGACGCGCGCGACCCAGTGCGCGAGGAACGGACCGTCGGCGAGCCGTGCGTGCATCGCCGGATCGTCGAGCGCGAACAGCCGCGGGCGCGGCGGCGTCGAGTCGGGGGCAGCCGTGTCAGGCGCGTCGGGGTCGATCGCGATCACTTCGACGTACAGCCCGCCCCATGCGCCGAACAGCGCGTTGTGGGTGCGCATCAGCGGATGGCGGCCGCCGCCGGACGGTTCGATGCCGAGCGCGCGGGCGACATGGCGCACGCCTTCGTCGAGCGTGCGCGCAGCAATGACGAGATGGTCGATGGACAGGGAACGGGAGGGCATGAACGTCGGTCGGGAAAGGAGGGTGTCACGGTGGGCGGTCGGTCGCACGGCCGGCCGAGGCCGCAGGCGCCGCCGATGCGGCACGCCCGCGATGGCCGCACGATCGCCATTGCGGACAACTGTAATCGTCCGGACCGGCACAGTAACGGTACAATCGGCGCGATAGCCTTCGGTACAGTTGGAGCTGCCGCCCATGTCCACCGTCCCACTCGCCCAGATTCCCGCGCCGCACGACACGGCGACGCTCACGCTCGTCGACCAGCTCGTCCAGTGGGCGCGCCGCCGCATCGACGAACGCGTGTTCCGGCCCGGCATGCGGATGCCGTCGATCCGCAAGCTCGCGCTCGACAAGAGCGTGTCGCGCTTCACCGTCGTCGAGGCGTACGAGCGGCTGGTGGCGCAGGGCTACCTGGACTCGCGGCGCGGCTCCGGCTTCTACGTGAGGGAACGCACGGCCGCGGGCCCGCAACCGGCCGACCACGTCGGCCGCGCGGCCGAGGCCGTGCCGGTGCACAACACGATCGACGTCGTCTGGCTGCTGCGCAACATGCTGCACACCGTCAGCCCGGAGAAGGGGCCGGGCCTCGGCTATCTGCCGGCCCGCTGGCTCGACGGCGAGCTGATTACCGGCGCGCTGCGCGCGCTCGGGCGCCAGTCGGGCGCGCAGATGCTCGGCTTCGGCACCGCGCAGGGCTTCCTGCCGCTGCGCCAGCAATTGCAGACGCGCCTCGCCGAAGTCGAGATCGGC
The DNA here is from genome assembly GCF_000959445.1 of Burkholderia vietnamiensis LMG 10929. Taxonomy (NCBI): domain Bacteria; kingdom Pseudomonadati; phylum Pseudomonadota; class Betaproteobacteria; order Burkholderiales; family Burkholderiaceae; genus Burkholderia; species Burkholderia vietnamiensis. Next base: position 1,659,249 of record NZ_CP009631.1, read on the forward strand.
GCCAAGCCCGAGCAGCTGGTGCTGGTGTCGGGCATCACGCAGGCGATCGACCTGATCTCGCGCATCTACGTCCGGCCCGGCGACGCGGTGATCGTCGGCGATCCGGCGTGGTTCCAGATGTTCGGCCGTTTTGCGGCGCAGGGCGCGCAGCTCGTCGGGATGCCGTACACGCCCGACGGCCCCGATCTCGACGCGCTCGAGACGCTCGTGCAGATGTGGCGGCCGAAGATGCTGGTGATCAATTCGGTGCTGCAGAACCCGACCGGCACGTCGCTGTCGGCCGCGCAGGCGTTCCGCATCCTGAAGCTGGCCGAGGCGTACGATTTCCTCGTCGTCGAGGACGACGTGTACGGCGACCTGTGCCCGCCGAGCTATTCGGCTACGCGGCTCGCGAGCCTCGACCAGCTCAAGCGCGTCATTTACCTGGGCAGCTTTTCGAAGACGCTCGCGGCGAACCTGCGGGTCGGCTACGTCGCGTGCGCGCCGGAGATCGCGAAGGCGGTGACCGACCAGAAGATGCTGGTCGGGATGACGACGCCCGAGCTCAACGAGCGCGTGCTTTACAAGATCCTGACCGAAGGGCACTACCGGCGCCACGTCGAGCGGCTGCGCGCGCGGCTCGACGGCGTGCGCGACAAGACCGCGCGGATGCTGGAGCGCACCGGGCTGCGGCTCTTCACGATGCCGGCGGCCGGGATGTTCCTGTGGGCCGACACGGGCGTCGATTCGGACGCGCTCGCCGCTGCCGCGCACGAGGCAGGATTCTTGCTGACGCCCGGCAGCCTGTTCTCGCCGCAGCAGTCGACGTCGACGTGGACGCGCTTCAACGTCGCGAATTGCGGCGATCCGGCGCTGCCGGGGTTTCTCGCGCGCTATATCGAGTCGGCCGCGCGACGCGCATCGTGACGCTGCGGCGGCCGCCCCCTTGAAAACCGGGCGGCCGTCCCCAGATTTGCGCGCAAACCGCTTGCGCCAGGCGGTCGTCCTTGACGGGCCAGCCCGCGTCACGTACCGGGCGCCCGCGCCACACCATTCGAGTTCAAGTAAGAGGAAAAGCATCCATGGCACACGAAACGATGAGCTTTCAGGCAGAGGTCAAGCAACTCCTCCACCTGATGATCCATTCGCTCTACAGCAACAAGGAAATCTTCCTGCGCGAACTGGTGTCGAACGCGTCCGACGCGGCCGACAAGCTGCGTTTCGAAGCGCTCGCCGACAACGCGCTGTACGAGAACGATCCGAACCTGCGCATCCGCATCGGCTTCGACAAGGCGGCGCGCACGATCACGATCGAGGACAACGGCATCGGCATGAGCCGTGACGAGGCGATCGCGAACCTCGGAACGATCGCGCGTTCGGGCACCAAGGAATTCTTCACGAAGCTCTCCGGCGACCAGCAGAAGGATGCGGCGCTGATCGGCCAGTTCGGCGTCGGCTTCTACTCGGGCTTCATCGTCGCCGACAAGATCTCCGTCGAGACGCGCCGCGCCGGCCTGCCCGCGAACGAAGCGGTGCGCTGGGAAAGCGCCGGCGAGGGCGACTTCACGATCGACGCGATCGAGCGCGCGCAGCGCGGCACGACGATCACGCTGCATCTGCGCGAAGGCGAGGACGAGCTGCTGTCGTCGCACCGCCTGAAGTCGATCATCCAGAAGTATTCCGATCACATCGCGCTGCCGATCCTGATGCGCAAGGAAGAGTGGGATCAGGAAAAGGGCGAGATGGTCCTGAAGGACGAGGACGAGACGGTCAACCAGGCCAGCGCCCTGTGGACGCGCTCGAAGAGCGACATCAGCGACGAGCAGTACACGCAGTTCTACCAGCACATCGCGCACGACCACCAGGATCCGCTCACGTGGACGCACAACCGCGTCGAAGGCCGCAGCGAATACACGCAGCTGCTGTTCGTGCCGGCGCACGCGCCGTTCGACCTGTGGAACCGCGACTACCGCGGCGGCCTGAAGCTGTACGTGAAGCGCGTGTTCATCATGGACGACGCCGAGCAGCTGCTGCCGCAATACCTGCGCTTCGTGAAGGGCGTCGTCGATTCGGCCGACCTGCCGCTGAACGTGTCGCGCGAAATCCTGCAGGAAAGCCGCGACGTGAAGGCGATTCGCGAGGGCGTGACCAAGCGTGCGCTGTCGATGCTCGAGGAGCTGGCCAATGCCGAAGACGACGCCGGCAAGGAGAAGTACAAGACGTTCTGGAGCGCGTTCGGCCAGGTGCTGAAGGAAGGCCTCGGCGAGGACCACGCGAACCGCGAGCGCATCGCGAAGCTGCTGCGCTTCGCGTCGACGCACGGCGACACCGACGCGCAGGACGTGTCGCTCGCCGATTACGTGTCGCGCATGAAGCCCGAGCAGAGCAAGATCTACTACGTGACCGCCGATACGTGGCAGGCCGCGAAGAACAGCCCGCATCTGGAAGTGTTCCGCAAGAAGGGTGTCGAGGTGCTGCTGCTGACCGATCGCGTCGACGAATGGATGCTGTCGTTCCTGCACGAGTTCGACGGCAAGCCGCTCGCGAGCGTGGCGCGCGGCGATCTCGACCTCGGCGAGCTGAACGACGAGGAGAAGAAGGCGCAGGAGCAGGCGGGCGAAGCGATCAAGCCGGTCGTCGAGAAGATGAAGGAAGCGCTCGGCGACAAGGTGAAGGAAGTGCGCGCCACGTTCCGCCTGACCGATTCGCCGTCGTGCCTCGTCGCCGACGACAACGACATGAGCGGCTACCTGCAGCGCATGCTGAAGGCGGCCGGCCAGAACGCGCCGGCGATGCAGCCGATCCTCGAGATCAATCCGGACCACGCGCTCATCAAGCAGCTCAACGTCGACAGCGCCGATTTCGGCGACTGGTGCCATCTGCTGTTCGACCAGGCGCTGCTGGCCGAAGGCGGGATGCTCGACGATCCGGCGAGCTTCGTTAAGCGCACCAACACGCTGCTGCTGTCGCGCGCCGCGTGAACTCGCGCATGCGATTCGACGGCGCACGCTCGGGCTGGCGCGCAACGCCCCGGCCCGGCTGCACGCTCGAGCAGCGCGACTGGCTCACGCGCGGCGGTTCGCTGACCGCGCATCTCGCGCGGCTCGGCAGCGTGAGCGTGCGCGTGACGCGCGAGGCCGTCGATTGCCCGTGGTTCGACGAGCCTGCCGCGGTCGGACGCGCGCCGCGCGCGCCGATGTGGGTGCGCGAGGTGATCCTGTCGGTGGACGGCGTGCCGTACGTCGCCGCGCACAGCATCGCGCCGCTCGCGGCCAGCAAGGGCGTATGGCAGGCGATGCGGCGGCTGCGCACGCGCCCGCTCGCAGAATTGCTGTACAGCGACCCGCAGGTCGCGCGCTCGGCGCTCGTGAGCCGGCGCGTGATCGCCGGCCATCCGCTGTATGCGCTCGCGAGCCATGCGCTGCAGCGCGAGCGCGCACCGCATGCGTTCGCCGCGCGGCGCTCGGTATTCCAGCGGCACGGCGAGCCGCTGATGGTCACGGAATGCATGCTGCCGGCGTTGTGGCGCCATCTCGCCGCGCACGGCGACGGCCCGCGCTCGCTCGGGCCGCGGGCAGACGCGTGATGCTGCAAGGCTTTCCGCCGGTCGTCGCGCGCGACACGCACACGATGATCCTCGGCAGCTTTCCCGGCGAGGCGTCGCTCGACGCCGCGCAGTATTACGCGCATCCGCGCAATCAGTTCTGGCGCCTGCTCGGCGCGGTGCTCGGCGAGCCGGGGCTCCACGAACTCGCCTACGACGCGCGGCTCGAGCGCGTGCTGTCGCACGGCGTCGGCATCTGGGACGTCCTCGATGCGTGCCATCGGCAAGGCAGTCTCGATTCGGCAATCCGCAATGCGAAGCCGAACGACTTCGCGTCGCTGCGCGCGCATGCGCCGTTGTTGAGGAAGGTGTGCTTCAACGGGAAGACGGCCGGGCGGTTTGCCGACGTGATCGGCGAGGCCGGCTACGAGACGCTCGTGCTGCCGTCGTCGAGCCCGGCGTATGCGATGCTGTCGTTCGAGCAGAAGCTGGTGCAGTGGCGGCGCATCGTCGGCTGAACGGGCTTGGGCGGCTGGCGAACGTCAGTGGTAGTCGCTTTCTCGCTGGTGACGCACGGCAACGACCGTCACCGTCCGGCTGTCGTCGATCTCGAACAGGGCGACGTAGCCCGATGCGCCGAACGGGATGAGCAATTCCCGCAGAAACGGCATCGACGGATGAGCCTTGCGGCACGTGAACGGCGACGATTCCAATGTTGCGATACCCGAAGCGATAGCTGCCAGCGCACGCTCGGCCAGTTCGACATCCGCATCGTCGCGCTCGACGATGAACGTATAGAGCTCGCTCAGATCACGGGATGCCGCCGGTGTGAAGCGAACCATATACGTCATCGCGCCTGTCGTGTCCTGGCACGCAGCGTGTCGAGCTGCCGGCCCAGTCGTTCCAGTACCTCGGACGACGACACATATTCCCCGGTACGACGAGCCTCGTCGCGCGACGCGATACCGCGCGCGATGAATTCGCTCTGGAGGCGACGGCGTTCGATGCCTTCGCGGATCGATTGCTCGACGAAACTCGACAGCGTTTCGCCATCTTGAAGAACGCTTTCTGCTGCGTCCCGCAGTTCCGGCTCGACGCGAACGGACGGGAAAGTGGCGGTTTTCATCATGGCCCTCATTGCATCGCAATTGCAATGCATTGTCGCGTACGCCGGGATCGCGCGCAACTCGGCCGAATGGCTGCGTGACCTGACCGCATCCTGGCCGGCGGCCTCCGTATCGGCACCAATGCTATCCTCTCGTCCGCTTATCCAGCGTCATCCAACGAGATTCAACATGACCCGACTCATCAAGCGCGCGTCCGCCGAGGCGCGCGCATTCAAGCAGCGCACAGCGTCCGCGTACAACGGCTCCGAAAAACTGCAGCCGCCGCGCCTGAAGCGCCGCCCGGAAATCGGCGAGCACGACGACGTGCCCGTTCTCGAAGCGCCGCGCAAGCCGCGCTTCGCGCCCGTCACGTTTTCGGAGGAGCGCGGCGTGCGCTTCCTGCATTTCGGGACCGAATGGGTGCAGGGCGCGATGCGCCTGTCGAAGCCGTTCGCGATCGAACTCGAATACGCGCAGCAGATGATGGCATGGCTGCTGTTCCTCGAAACGCCCGCGCGCATCGTTCAGCTCGGCCTGGGCACCGGCGCGCTGACCAAGTTCGCGCATCGCTTCCTGCCGCACGCGAAGGTCGAGGCCGTCGAGCTGAACCCGGCCGTGATCGTCGCGGCGCGCACGATGTTCGCGCTGCCGCCGGACGACGCGCGCCTGGTCGTGCACGAGGCCGACGCGTGGGACTTCGTCAACGATCCGGCCAACCGCGGCACGACGGGCGCGCTGCAGATCGACCTGTACGACGCGACCGCCCGCGGCCCGGTGCTCGACAGCGTCGCGTTCTACCGCGCGGTGCGCGGTTGCCTCGCCGACGCGGGCATCGCGACGATCAACCTGTTCGGCGATCATCCGAGCTTCGTGCGCAACATGAAGCACCTGAACGCGGCGTTCGATCATCGCGTGATCGCGCTGCCGGAAGTGCACGACGGCAACCGGATCGCGATCGCGTTCTCCGGCCCCGCGCTCGACGTGTCGTTCGCGCAGCTCGAAGCACGCGCGAAGCTGATCGAAGACACGCTCAAGCTGCCCGCCCGCAGCTGGGTGAAAGCCTTGAAAGAAACGACCGGCGCACGCGACGCCTCGTTCGCGATCTGACGCTGAGGCACCGGCCGCATGCCGGTGCAACCGCGCGTGCGGGGGCGGATCACCTCGGGTTCGCCCCCGCTTGACCACGCAGCCGCGGCTCCTATACTTGCGCGAAGCCAGGGGAGCCGCAGCTTACCCGTTTTGCCGCTCCTCTCGCCGCCGTACCCGCTCAACAAGATCGATAACCGGGAATGATGAGGAGACGTCATGGCTCACGATGCCGACGCCAATCGGGCCGCGAAGCGCTGGCTCTGGCTGCTGGTGCTGCCGCTGATCGCGATGGTCTGGGTGCCGTCGTACAGCAAGATCGAACCGCAATGGTTCGGGTTTCCGTTCTTCTACTGGTACCAGCTGCTGTGGGTGTTCATTAGCGCGGTGATCACCGCGTTCGTGTACCGGAAGACCAAGCACGCATGGAAGGCCGGCGGCTCGCAGGGAGGTGCGCAATGAACCTCGGCGCCACCTTCGTCTTCGTCCTGCTGTTCATCGGCGTCACCATCCTCGGCTTTCTCGCCGCGAACTGGCGGCGCGGCGATCTCGCCCATCTCGACGAATGGGGCCTCGGCGGCCGCCGCTTTGGCACGATCGTCACGTGGTTCCTGCTCGGCGGCGACCTCTATACGGCCTACACGTTCGTCGCGGTGCCCGCGCTCGTGTTCGGCGCCGGCGCGATGGGCTTCTTCGCGTTGCCGTACACGATCCTGATCTATCCGTTCGCGTTCGTCGTGTTTCCGAAGCTGTGGAGCATCGCGAAGCGTCACGGCTACGTGACCGCGGCCGATTTCGTCCACGCCCGCTACGGCAGCCGGATGCTCGCGCTCGCGATCGCGGTGACGGGCATCGTCGCGACCATGCCGTACATCGCGCTGCAGCTGGTCGGCATCGAAGTGGTGATCGGCGCGCTCGGCTTCGACACGACCGGCTTCGTCGGCGACCTGCCGCTGATCATCGCGTTCGCGATCCTCGCCGCGTACACCTACACGTCGGGGCTGCGCGCACCGGCGATGATCGCGATCGTGAAGGACATCCTGATCTACATCACGATCGCCGCGGCGATCATCGTGATCCCGGCCAAGCTCGGCGGCTTCGGGCACATCTTCGCGACGGTGCCGCCGGCCAAGCTGCTGCTCAAGGCGCCGGACGCGACGAGCCTGAACGGCTACAGCGCCTACGCGACGCTCGCGATCGGCTCCGCGCTCGCGTTGTTCCTGTATCCGCATTCGGTCACGGCGATCCTGTCGTCGTCGTCGGGCAACACGATTCGCCGCAACATGGCGATGCTGCCCGCGTATTCGTTCGTGCTCGGCCTGCTCGCGCTGCTCGGCTACATGGCGCTCGCCTCCGGCGTGAAGGACATGCCGCAATACGCGCCGTACTTCAAGGCGTTCGGCCCGAACTTCGCGGTGCCCGCGCTGTTCCTCAACTACTTCCCGTCGTGGTTCGTCGGCGTCGCGTTCGCGGCGATCGGCATCGGCGCGCTGGTGCCGGCGGCGATCATGTCGATCGCGGCCGCGAACCTCTACACGCGCAACATCCACCGCGAGTTCGTGAACCGCAACATGACGCACCACCAGGAGACGCACGTCGCGAAGCTGGTGTCGCTGATCGTGAAGGTCGGCGCGGTCGCGTTCATCCTTGGGCTGCCGCTCACGTATGCGATCCAGCTGCAGCTGCTCGGCGGGATCTGGATCATCCAGACGCTGCCGGCGATCGTGCTCGGCCTGTACACGCGCGTGCTCGACCATCGCGGGCTGCTGGCCGGCTGGGCGGCAGGCATCGTGTGCGGGACGTGGATGGCGATCTCGCTGAAGCTGGCGAGCTCGATCTTCACGATCCACCTGTTCGGTCTCGCGATTCCCGGCTATGCGGCGGTGTGGTCGCTGATCGTGAACCTGGTCGTGTCGGTGGTGGTGAGCGTGCTGGTGCGCGCGATGGGCGTCGCGCATGCGGAGGATCGCACGCGGCCCGAAGACTATCTCGACGTGATCGAGGGCTGAAGCCGGCCGCGCCGCAGGAAGGACGCCCGCCGCTGCGCAGCGGCGGGCGTTGTCATTTGCGTCAGGCTTGCGCGTGCTTCGCGAGGTCGTCGCGCTGCGACAGGTCCTCGACGTTGACCATCCAGTGCACGCCGAAGCGATCCTTCGCCATCCCGAAGCCGAGCGCCCAGAACGTCTTGCCGAACGGCATCGTCACTTCGCCGCCGTCGGCGAGCGCGTCGAACAGCTTCTGGCCGTCTTCGACCGTCGCCGGGTTCAGCGACAGCGAATAGCCGGCGTGCGCGCCGCCGCCCGGCTGGCTGCAGTCGCCGTCCGAGCACATGATCATCGAGTCGCCGATCGTGAAACTGGCATGCATCACCTTGTCGGCCATCTCCGGCGACATCGGGAAATCGGGGTTCGGCGGCGCATCCTTGAAGTGCATCTTGAACATCGTCTTCGCGCCAAGCGCCCGTTCGTAGAACTGAAGGGCTTCTTCCGCACGGCCATAGAACGTCAGATACGGTTGGACCTGCATCGTTGTCTCCTGTTGACCGGAGCGGCATGTCGGCGCCGCGCCGGGTGCTGCGACGATTGACCGAAACGGCGCGCCGGGATGCGGCCGGCGCACTCGTGACGTGGATTGTAGTGCGCGGGCCCGGAGATCGAACGAAAAATAAAAACGGCCGCGAACATGCAGTTCGCGGCCGTCGGGCACGCATGGTGACGGCTGCTGCCAGTGCGGCGGCAAGCTTGCCCGCCGCGCTCGCGCGCCGCCAGGCTCAGCGCAGCGCGGCGATCAGTTTCTCGAGCTTGACCGCATCGGCGGCGAATACGCGGATGCCTTCGGCAAGTTTTTCCGTCGCCATCGCGTCGTCGTTCAGCTGGAAGCGGAACGACGCTTCGTCGATCGCGACGCGTTCGGTCGGCTTGTCGTGCAGCGCGTCGGGCGACAGCTTGCGCTCGACCGGATCGTTGCTGTCCTGCAGCTTCTGCAGCAGGTCGGGGCTGATGGTCAGCAGATCGCAGCCGGCCAGCTCGATGATCTGGCTCGTCGTGCGGAAGCTCGCGCCCATCACCTCGGTGTGGTATCCGAACGTCTTGTAGTAGGTGTAGATGCGGCGCACGGACTGCACGCCCGGATCGTTCGCGCCGCCGTCCTTCGCTTCGTCCCAGTCGGCGCCGGCCTGCTTCTTGTACCAGTCGTAGATGCGGCCGACGAACGGCGAAATCAGCTGCGCGCCCGCTTCGGCGCACGCGGCGGCCTGCACCAGCGAGAAAAGCAGGGTCATGTTGCACTTGATCCCTTCCTGCTGCAGCACCTGCGCCGCGCGGATGCCTTCCCAGGTCGAGGCGAGCTTGATCAGGATGCGTTCGCGGCCGATGCCGGCTGCTTCGTACAGCGTGATGAGCTCGCGGCCCTTGTCGATCGAGCGCTGCGTGTCGAACGACAGGCGCGCGTCGACTTCGGTCGACACGCGGCCCGGGATCAGCTTCAGGATCTCGGTGCCGAATGCGATCAGCAGGCGATCGATGATGAAATCGGTGCTTTCGTTGCGGTGATCGCGGACGGTTTTCTCGAGAATCGGCTTGTACGCGTCCTTCTGGACGGCCTTCAGGATCAGCGACGGGTTCGTGGTCGCGTCCTGCGGCTTGTATTGCGCGAGCTGCTGGAAATCGCCCGTGTCGGCGACGACGGTCGTGTACTGCTTCAGCTGGTCGAGTGCGGTAGTCATGGCGATTCGGGAGGAGGGCGCAAGGCGCCTGGGTTCTCACGGGCCGCGCGAGCGCGGCAGCGAAGCGAGACGGCGCGGGGCGCCGCCTGCGATCCACTATTCTAGGCCCGATTCGCGTCGCGCACGTGATGGCGCGCCGCTCGGCCGGCACGAGGCGGCGCCGTGCGCGCGGTTATGCGGGGCGTCGCGCGTTCAGGATCACTTGCGTGACGATCCCGGCCACGAGCCCCCAGAACGCCGATCCGATCGACAGCAGCGTGAGGCCCGACGCCGTGACCATGAACGTGACGAGCGCTGCTTCGCGCTGCTTCACGTCCTGCATCGCATTCGCGAGCCCGCTCATGATCGAGCCGAACAGCGCGAGCGCTGCGACCGACACGACCAGCGCCTTCGGCAGCGCCGCGAACAGCGCGGCGATCGTCGCGCCGAACACGCCGGCGATCAGATAGAAGGTGCCGCACCAGACGGCGGCCGTGTAACGCTTCGCGTGATCCTCGTGCGCTTCGGGGCCGGTGCAGATCGCGGCCGTGATCGCCGCGAGGTTCACGCCGTGCGAGCCGAACGGCGCGAGCAGCAGCGAGGCGAGCCCGGTCGTCGCGATCAGCGGCGACGACGGCGTCGCATAGCCGTCCGCGCGCAGCACCGCGATGCCCGGCACGTTCTGCGACGCCATCGCAACGACGAACAGGGGAATGCCGATGCTGACGATCGACGCGATCGAGAACGCCGGCATCGTGAACACCGGCTGCGCGAGCGCGATGTGGAAGCGGCTGAAGTTGAGCAGGCCGAGGCCGCCGGCCACCGCGGTGCCGACGATCAGCGTCGTGACGATCGCGTAGCGCGGCGCGGCGCGCTTGACGATCAGGTAGGTGAAGAACATCGCGAGCACGAGGGCGGTCTGGAACTGGGCCGCGCGGAAGATCTCGATGCCGATCTCGAACAGGATGCCGGCGAGCAACGCGGCCGCGATGCCGGCCGGAATGCGCTTCATCAGCGTATCGAACAGCCCGCTCACGCCGACGGCCGTCAGCAGCAGCGCGCAGACGACGAACGCGCCGATCGCTTCGGGATACGGCACGCCGGGCAGCGACGCGATCAGCAGCGCGGCGCCCGGCGTCGACCACGCGACGACGACCGGCGCGCGAAACCGCAGCGACAGCCCGATGGTCGTGAGCGCCATGCCGATCGACAGCGCCCAGATCCACGACGAGATTTGCGCATCGGTGAGGTGCGCGGCGCGGCCGCCCTGGAACATCAGCACGAGCGAGCTCGTGTAGCCGGTCATCATCGCGACGAAGCCGGCGACGAGCGCCGACACCGACGTATCGGCGAAAAAGCGGCGGCCGCCGGCGCGGCCGGCGCTCGCGGTGGGCGAGGGGTTCATGCTATCTCCGAGGGGGAGGCCGCGCGTGCGGCCTGCGGGTCTGCTGGGTGGGTTCGTTATTTGCTGAGCGTGCGCATCGCGGTTTCGAGGCCCGCGAGCGTGAGCGGATACATGCGCTGGCCGAGCACGTCGCGAATGATCGCGATCGACTGCCGGTATTCCCATAGCCGCTCGGGCTCCGGGTTCAGCCATGCATGGTGGGGGAACTGGTCGGCGAAGCGGCGCAGCCACACGGCGCCGGCCTCCGGGTTGTTGTATTCGACCGAGCCGCCTGGCTGCAGCACTTCGTACGGGCTCATCGTCGCGTCGCCGACGAAGATCAGCTTGTAGTCGGGCGTGAACTTGTGCAGCACGTCCCACGTCGCGGTGCGCTCCGACTGGCGCCGGTGATTGTTCTTCCACAGGTGGTCGTACACGCAGTTGTGGAAATAGTAGAACTCGAGGTGCTTGAACTCGGCCTTCGCGGCCGAGAACAGTTCTTCGGTGCGCTTGATGTGGTCGTCCATCGAGCCGCCGACGTCGAGCAGCATCAGCACCTTCACGTTGTTGTGGCGCTCGGGCACCATCCGCAGATCGAGCCAGCCGGCGTTCGCGGCCGTGCTGCGGATCGTGCCGGGCAGGTCGAGCTCCTCGGCCGCGCCTTCGCGCGCGAAGCGGCGCAGGCGCCGCAGCGCGACCTTGATGTTGCGCGTGCCGATCTCGACCGAGTCGTCGTAGTCGCGATACGCGCGCGCCTCCCACACCTTGACCGCGGTGCGGTTGCCGTTCGACGGGCCGCCGATGCGGATCCCTTCGGGGTTGTAGCCGCCGTGGCCGAACGGCGAGGTGCCGCCGGTGCCGATCCACTTGTTGCCGCCTTCGTGGCGCTCCTTCTGCTCGTCGAGCAGCGCCTTCAGGCGCGCCATCAGCTTGTCGAGCCCGCCCATCGCTTCGATCTGCGCCTTCTCGTCCGGCGACAGCTCGCGCTCGAGGCGCTTCTCGAGCCAGTCGAGCGGAATGTCGAACGCGTCGGACGGCAGCGCGGACACGCCGTGGAAATACGCGCCGAACGCCTGGTCGAACTTGTCGAAGTACTGCTCGTCCTTCACGAGCGTCATCCGCGCGAGGAAGTAGAACGCGTCGATCGACGGCGAGATCAGGCCGGCCTTCAGCGCTTCGAGCAGCGTCAGGTATTCCTTCACCGAGACGGGCAGCTTGGCTGCGCGCAGCGCGTAGAAGAAATTGAGCAGCATGGCCGGGCCTTCGCGCGTGGGTTACCGGTTGTGCCGGTTCATGTAGACGAGCCGCTCGAGCAGGCTCAGATCCTGCTCGTTCTTCAGCAGCGCGCCGGCGAGCGGCGGGACGATCTGCTTCGCGTCGGCGCCGCGCAGCGCGTCGGCGGGGATGTTCTCGGCGAGCAGCAGCTTCAGCCAGTCGAGCAGCTCGGACGTCGACGGCTTCTTCTTGAGGCCCGACACGCTGCGCAATTCGAAGAAACTCTGCAGCGCGGCCTGCAGCAGCTCCTCGCGGATGTTCGGGAAGTGGACCGCGACGATCTTCTGCATCGTCGACGCATCGGGAAACTGGATGTAGTGGAAGAAGCAGCGGCGCAGGAACGCGTCGGGCAATTCCTTCTCGTTGTTCGACGTGATGATCACGAGCGGGCGATGCTTCGCGCGCACCGTCTCGCGCGTCTCGTACACGTGGAACTCCATGCGGTCGAGCTCGCGCAGCAGGTCGTTCGGGAATTCGATGTCGGCCTTGTCGATCTCGTCGATCAGCAGCACGCTCGGGCGCTCGGCGTCGAACGCCTGCCACAGCACGCCTTTCACGATGTAGTTCGCGATGTCCTTCACGCGTTCGTCGCCGAGCTGCGAGTCGCGCAGGCGCGAGACGGCGTCGTATTCGTACAGGCCCTGCTGCGCTTTGGTGGTCGACTTGATGTGCCACTGCAGCAGCGGCATGTCGAGCGCGGCGGCCACTTCCTCGGCGAGCATCGTCTTGCCGGTGCCGGGTTCGCCCTTGATCAGCAGCGGGCGCTGCAGCGTCAGTGCGGCGTTGACCGCGAGCTTCAGGTCGTCGGCGGCGACGTAGTGCGAGGATCCTTTGAAACGCATGGCGGCGCTCTTTTCTGGTCTCAAAAAAACCCAGTATAAGTCAGAAGGGCTGTCCGGTTGGCGCGCTCCCGCGTATCGTTGCCGGGGCTGCGGCGGGCCGGGCGCGGGCGCCGTGTGGACGCATTCCCCGCCGACGCGGTACAATCTGGCCGTTTTTTTTGGCCTGCGTGGCGACCGATAAGCAAAACGGCGCGGGCCGTTGCCGCTTCGGCGCCAGTTTCCCCTCAAGCTAGGTTACAAGAGCTATGAACAAATTCGTCGGCAAACACGTCGTTGTCGCGGCGCTCGTGGCGCTCGCGGGCAGCGCGCAGGCGGCCGGTGTGGTCGGCAACCCGAAGGACGGGGCGAGCAAGGCCGCCATGTGCATCGGTTGCCACGGCATCCAGGATTACCGCGCGGCGTACCCGGAGGTCTACCGGGTGCCCGTCCTCGGCGGCCAGAACCAGCAATATCTCGAGAACGCGCTGAAGGCCTACCGCAAGAAGGATCGTCACTTCCCGTCGATGAATGCGATCGCCGGTTCGCTGACGGATCAGGACATCGCGGATCTGGCGGCCTACTATGCCGCCCAGAAGGCCGACACGAAGGACAATCCCTACAAGTAAAGCGCGCGCCGCCGATCAGACCGGCGGGACAGGAGCATTCATGAACAACGCATTCAAGACGGCGGCGGTGGCACTGGCGGCCGGCCTCGCGATCGGTACCGCGCATGCGGCGGACACGACGAAGGGCAAGGAACTGGTCGAGTCGCACAACTGCGCGGCCTGCCATGGCGCGCAACTGAACAAGCCGATCAACGCCGAATATCCGCGCCTCGCGGGCCAGCACGCCGACTACCTCGTGTGGGCGATGCGCCAGTACCAGATGGGGCTGACGAACCCACTGCTCGGCCGCAACAACGCGATCATGCAGGCGCAGGTGCAGAACCTGTCGGTGAGCGACATGAAGGACATCGCCGCCTACATCGAGTCGCTGAAAGAAACCGATCTCGTCTTCAAGAAGTAAGTGTGCCGGGCCGAGCGGCCCGTGCAGCGAAATACCCCGCCGCGGCGGGGTATTTTTTTGTCCGCGCGGCGGCGGCCGGCGATCGCGCCGCGGCCCGCGGTCAGTCGCGCGACGCGCGGCGCAGGATGCGTTGCAGATAGGCGTCGGTGTCCGGCGGCGTGCCGGTGCGCTGCGCTTCCCAGATCGTCTCGCCGAGACATTCCATGATCGTGTGCTGCGCTTCGTGCGTCGAGTCGAGCTTCGCGGCCAGCTTGTCGTGCGCGGCGCGGATGCCGGGCGGCTGGTCGATCGATAGCTGCTCGCTGATCGCGAGGTGCATCGACAGGTGCAGGAACGGGTTCGTGCGACCTTCCTCGGGCGTGTAGTTGCGCGCGGCGGCGCCGTCGGCGTCCGCGAGCTCGTCGTGGTATTCGGGGTGTTCGACGATCCAGTCGGCGGCCATCGCTTCCAGCGGCGTCAGGATCTCGCCTGCGCGCTGCTTGCGCCAGGTTTCGGTGAAAAAGCGACGGACTTCGTCGCGACTCGGATTGAACATGATCGGGGAAACGTCGTGATTCGGACGGCCTGATGCCGCGTCGCGCATTGTACGCCGGGTCGGCGGGCGGTGCTGGCGGGCGGCTGGGCGCGAGCGGAACGCGCGTTGCGGGATGCGGCGGGCGGCCGCGATTGGGTGCGCAGGCCGCGTTGGCCGCGCGCCTCGCAACGGATGAGCGAGGGCTAGGCTTGCGGACGCCGGACGGCTAGACTCCGTCGATCGCCGTCGTCGCGCTCGCTGCGCTCCATCATGTCCGCCACCGCCCGTTCATCGTCCGCCGCGCTGCGAGGCGCGCTCTATGTCGCGTTGTCCGCCGCCGCGTTCGGCGCGATGGCGATTTTCGGCCGCTATGCGTATGCGGCCGGCGTCGACGTGCTCGGCCTGCTGATCGTGCGGTTCGCGATCGGCGGCGCGATCCTCGCGGCGATCGCGCGGCGGCGGCGCGTCGCGTGGCCGCGCGGGCGCAGGCTCGCGCCGCTCGTCGCGATGGGCGCGCTCGGCTACGTCGGGCAGTCGTTCTGCTATTTCAGCGCGCTTCAGCATGCACAGGCGAGCCTCGTCGCGTTGCTGCTCTATCTGTATCCGGCCTTCGTCACGCTGCTCGCAGCATGGTGGCTGGGCGAGCGCCTGACGCGCGCGAAGGCCGTCGCGCTCGTGCTGTGCGTGGCCGGCTCGGCGCTGATGGTCGGCGGCGGGCACGGCGAGCCGCTCGGCATTGGGCTCGCGCTGGCGGCCGCGGTGATCTATTCGCTGTACATCGTCGGCGGCACGAAGGCGACGCGCGGCGTCGATCCGCTCGCGACCACCGCGATCATCTGCCTGTCGGCCACCGCGACGCTCGTCGCGATCGCTGTCGTGCGAACGGCGGCGTTCGGCGCGCCGCCGCGCTGGCCTGCGACGGCCGGCGGCTGGGCGTCGATGCTGGCGATAGCGCTGGTCTCGACGGTCGCCGCGATGCTGGCGTTCTTCGCCGGCCTCGAGCGGCTCGGCGCCGCGCGCACGTCGATGCTGTCGACGCTCGAACCGGTCGTGACGGTCGCGCTCGCGGCGCTGCTGTTCGGCGAGGCGTTGTCGCCGCTGCAGTGGGCGGGCGGCATCGCGATTCTCGCGGCCGTGCTGGCGCTCGTGCGTGCGGGCGGCGCGGCGGTCGACGATACGACGGCGACGTCCAACGCGTAGCGGGGGGCGGAAGGGCGGCGGTGGTGCGGGTGGGGGCGGCGTGGTATGGCATGGCGCGAGATGTCGCGATACGGCACGGCGCAACACGGCACGGCCCAGAACAACTCGGCACGACAACGACAGCGGACGACAGCGCCCGACAGCGCCCGACAGCGCCCGACAGCGCCCGACAGCGCCCGACAGCGCCCGACAGCGCCCGACAGCGCCCCTCGCGACACGCGTGCCGCACCGCGTCAATGCCGTGATGCACAGCCGGCCGGTACGATCTGCCGGCCGCCGACGTTCACTCGCTAGGCGGTGGCGTCTTCGGCCGGAACTCGCACAGCGGCTCGATCGCGCAGTGCCAGCATTCGGGCCGGCGCGCCTTGCACACATAGCGTCCGTGCAGGATCAGCCAGTGATGCGCGTCGTGCAGGAATTCCTTCGGCGTGAATTTCTCGAGCGCGGCTTCGACGGCCCGCACGTCCTTGCCGGGCGCCAGGCCCGTGCGATTCGCGACGCGGAAGATGTGCGTGTCGACCGCGATCGTCGGCTGGCCGAACGCGGTGTTCAGCACGACGTTGGCGGTTTTGCGGCCGACGCCCGGCAGGCTCTCGAGCGCCTCGCGATCGGCCGGCACTTCGCCGCCGTAGCGCTCGAGCAGGATATGGCAGGTGGCGACCACGTTCTTCGCCTTGGTGCGGTACAGGCCGATCGTCTTGATGTAGTCGGCCACGCCTTCCTCGCCAAGCGCGACGATTTGTCGCGGGGTGTTCGCAACCGGGAACATCTTGCGCATCGCCTTGTTGACCGACACGTCGGTCGCCTGCGCGGACAGCATCACGGCGATCAGCAGCTCGAACGGCGTCGTGTATTCAAGCTCGGTGGTCGGATGCGGATTCAGGCTTTGCAGCGTTTCGTAGATCGCGCGTCGTTTCGTGGCGTTCATGGACGGTTCTTGTCGGGCGGCGCGGACGCGCCGTTCCGGTCGTCGTGTTGTGCGTCGGGCGCCGCCGCTTCGCCGTCGCGCTGCGCGTGCTGCTCGGCGAGCCGCTTGCGGCGGGCTTCCGCCGCATCGATCTGCGCCTGCACGGCCGCGCTGACGTGTTCGGTGTTCTTCGGCGCCGCGCCTTGCTCGGCCAGCGCTTCCTTCTTCTGGCGTGCGCGTTCGAGCGCGGCGGCGATGATCGCGCGTTTCTTCGCGTCGGCGTCCTCGGCCGCCGCGCCCGGCGCTGCTTCGGCGGGCGCCGCCTTCGCTGCGCCGGCGCTCGCCGCGCGCCGGGCCGCCGCACGTGCTTCGGCGGCTTCGCGTTCGCGGCGCTGGCGGGCGAGCCGGCGATCGTGCCGCGCGCGCGCGGCATCAGCCTGCTCCTGCGACCATGCGTCCCAGCCCGTGCGATCGCCGGTCACGGGTACCATCGCGATGCAGTCGACCGGGCAGGGCGCCACGCACAGGTCGCAGCCGGTGCAGAGCGGCTCGATGATCGTGTGCATCTGCTTCGGCGCGCCGATGATCGCGTCGACCGGGCACGCCTGCAGGCACAGCGTGCAGCCGATGCACAGGCTTTCGTCGATGAATGCGATGGCGCGCGGATGCTCGGCGCCGTTCACCGGATTCAATGGAATCACCGGCTTGCCGAGCAGGCTCGCCAGGCGCGCGATGCCTTCGGCGCCGCCCGGCGGGCACTGGTTGTAGTTCGCGTTGCCGGCGGCGATCGCTTCCGCGTATGGGCGGCAGCCGTCATAGCCGCACTTCGTGCATTGCGTCTGGGGGAGCAGATCTTCGAGGCGATCCGCGAGGGTCTTGGAATCGGTCACGGTGACAACGGGCGCGGCAGCGCCGAATGGCTTTCGGCCGCGTGCGGCGCGGCCGGAAAGGTTTGCCAAACCTTAATTATCGCCGATTTCCCGCATTGCGCTGGACGCGCTCTGTGCGCATAATCGAACCGCTTTTTTGCAGGGGCTCAGCAGGAGGGCGGCCGCCCGCGGTGCGACCGTTCCAGGTTGCGCCGGCACCGAGGCGGTGGGGGTGCCGGTCCGGATCACGCGGCTCACATAGCAAAACGCCACCATGAATCAGCCAAAAATCAAAAGAGATCCTGAAGGTACACGCCGTCGCATCCTGATGGCGGCGGCCGAAGAGTTCGCGACTGGAGGGCTGTTCGGCGCGCGCGTCGACCAGATCGCGCGTCGCGCCGAGACCAACGAGCGCATGCTCTATTACTACTTCGGCAGCAAGGAGCAGCTGTTCACCGCTGTGCTCGAACACGCGTTCTCCGCGCTCACGGACGCCGAGCGCGTGCTCGATCTCGATGGCGTCGCACCGGTGGAAGCCGTCACGCGGCTCGCGCATTTCGTGTGGGATTACTACCGCGACCATCCGGAACTGCTGCGCCTCATCAACAACGAAAACCTGCACGAAGCGCGCTACCTGCACAAGTCGACGCGCATCCGCGAGATGATGTCGCCGATCGTCGCGACGCTCGGCAACGTGCTGACGCGCGGCCAGAAGGCCGGGCTGTTCCGCAACGACGTCGATCCGCTGCGCTTTTACGTGACGCTGTCGGGGCTCGGCTACTACATCGTGTCGAACCGCTTCACGCTAGCGGCGACGCTCGGCCGCGATTTCAGCGACACCGACGAGCGCGCCGAGATGGTCAGGATGAACACCGAAGTGCTGCTCGCCTATTTGCTGCGCCGCTGATGCGGTGCTCGCGGGCCGCGTCGCTGCGCTCGACCCGTGTAAAGAAAAACGCCGCCGTGCATGAAGCATCGGCGGCGTTTTTGCGTCGGCGCGCGTCGCGCGTCAGGCGGCCTTGCGCGCGCGAACCGACTTGGCGCGCGTGCCGGCCGCCCGCTTCGCGCCCGGTGCGGCCTTCGCGGCTGCCGTCTTGGCCGGGGCGACGGTCGCAGCCGGTGTCTTCGGGCGCGAGCGTTTCGCGGCGGCGGCCGTCGTGCGCGTCGCCGTTTCGGGCTGGGGCTTGTCGGCGGGCACGGCGGCGAGCGGCGCTGCGGTCGTTCCGGTTGCTGCGGTCGATTCTACCGGCGCGTTGCCGGGCGTCTTCGTCGCGCCGTGTTTCGGCTCGGGAGCGTGCTCGCGAATGAAGTCGCGCAACTGCGGATAGATGATCGTGCGCCAGCGGCGGCCCGAGAAGATCCCGTAATGGCCGCATTTCTCGGCGGTCAGGCTGCGGCGGTCGTCCTGCGGAATGCCCATGCACAGCTCGTGCGCGACGTGGGTCTGGCCGCTGCCCGAGATGTCGTCGAGTTCGCCCTCGATCGTCATCAGCGCCGTGTGCTTGATGTCCTGCGGGCGCACGCGCTCGCCTTCGACGTCCCACGTGCCTTCGGCGAGCCGGAATTCCTGGAACACGACGCGGATCGTCTCGAGGTAATACTCGGCAGCCATGTCGAGCACCGCGTTGTACTCGTCGTAGAACTGGCGGTGCGCTTCGGCGTCGTCCTCGTCGCCGCGCAGCAGGCTCTGATAGAAGTCCCAGTGCGATTGCGCGTGACGTTCCGGGTTCATCGCGACGAAGCCCGTATGCTGCAGGAAGCCCGGATACACGTGGCGGCCTTCGCCCGGATAGTTCGCGGGCACCGTGTGGATCACGTTGTTCTCGAACCATGCGGTCGAATGCTGCGTCGCCAGCGAGTTCACCGACGTCGGGCTGCGGCGCGCGTCGATCGGGCCGCCCATCATCGTCATCGTGAGCGGCGTGTCCTCGCCGCGGCTCGCCATCAGCGAGATCGCCGCGAGCACCGGCACCGTCGGCTGGCACACGGAGATCACGTGCACGTTGCGCGCGCCGATGTGGCGGATGAACTCCTGGATGTACGCGATGTAATCGTGCAGATGGAACGGGCCGACCTCGACCGGCACCATCCGCGCGTCGATCCAGTCGGTGATGTACACCTTGTGATCCTGCAGCAGCGTGCGCACGGTGTCGCGCAGCAGCGTGGAGTGGTGGCCCGACAGCGGCGCGCAGACCAGCACGACCGGTTCGTCCTTCAGCTGCGTGACGGCGTCGGCGTCGTCCGCATAGCGCTTGAAGCGCAGCAGCCTGCAGAACGGCTTCTCGATGATCGTCTGCTCGACGATCGGGATGTTGTGGCCGTCCTTGACGATCTGGTGAATGTTGAATTCGGGCTTCTCGTAATCCTTGCCGAGCCGGTACAGCAACTCGTACGCGGCCGCCATCCGCGGCGCGCCGGGCATCAGCGAGAACGGGCTCGACGGGTTCGCAAAGGATTTCGATGCGGCCTGGGCCCAGGCCGTGAGCGGGCTCAGCATGGCCCGCTGGAATTCGTGCAGTTGATAAAGCATGCAGACTACTCCCGCGTGGGGGACGGTGCGCAGGGGCGGCGTGAGCGTCGCGGCGTGCCGTGTGGATCAGCGCCCGGCCATGTTGCGCTGCGGCCGGACAATCGAATCGATCATATCGGACAACCCTTCGTGCCGCAATGCAACATTTCCCTGATTTTTCATCAAATTTTTGTGAATTGACGATCTCTGAACAAGCCGCCGCCCGGCCCGTCGGCGCCCGCCAGCATCCCCTTCAGCGCCCGGTCGCCACGGCCGGCGCGGGCTGGCCGGCCGCGCGCGCCATCGCATCTTCGTGGTGCATCAGGTTCATCGCGGTGTGCACCAGCGCCACGTGCGAGAACGCCTGCGGGAAGTTGCCGACGAGCCGGCCGTCGACGGGGTCGTATTCCTCGGCGAGCAGGCCGAGGTCGTTCGACAGCGCCAGCAGCCGGCTGAACAGCCGGTGCGCATCGTCGATCCGGCCGAGCAGCGCGTAGTTGTCGACCAGCCAGAAACTGCATGCCAGAAACGTGCCTTCGCCGGGCGGCAGCCCGTCGTCGTATTCGGTCGTGCGGTAGCGCATCACGAGTCCGTCGTGCAGCAATTCCCGTTCGATCGCCTCGACCGTGCCGACGATGCGCGGATCTTCCGGCGGCAGGAAGCCCATGAGCGGCATCAGCAGCACGCTCGCGTCGAGCTCGTCGCTGCCGTAGCTCTGCGCAAACGCCTGTTTGCCTTCATGCCACGCGTTGTCGCAGACGTCGGCGTGGATGCGGTCGCGCAGTGCGCGCCAGCGGTCGAGCGAGCCGGGCAGACGGAACATTTCGGCCGACTTGATCGCGCGATCGAACGCGACCCACGCCATCACCTTCGAGAATGTGAAATGGCGGCGGCCGCCGCGCGTTTCCCAGATGCCTTCGTCGGGCTCCTGCCAGATTTTCTCGAGGTGGTCGAGCAGCGCGCACTGCACGGACCAGACGGTGTCGTCGGCCTGCAGGCCGCCCACGCGCGCCAAATGCAGCGCGGCCATCACCTCGCCGAACACGTCGAGCTGCAGCTGGTTCGCGGCACCGTTGCCGACCCGCACCGGCTTCGAATTCTGATAGCCGGGCAGCCAGTCGAGCTCCATTTCGGGGAGCCGGCGCTCGCCGGCGATCCCGTACATGATCTGGATCTGTTCGGGCGAGCCGGCCATCACGCGGCCGAGCCAGGAGCGCCACGCACGCGCCTCGTCGTAGTAGCCGCCGCGCATCAGCGCGAGCAGCGTGATCGTCGCGTCGCGCAGCCAGCAATAGCGGTAGTCCCAGTTGCGGTTGCCGCCGATCTTCTCGGGCAGCGACGTGGTCGGCGCGGCGACGATGCCGCCGGTCGGCTCGTAGGCGAGCGCCTTCAGCGTGAGCAGCGAGCGGCGCACGGCGGCCGCATAGCGGCCCTGCACCTGGCAGCGGCCCGACCATTCGAGCCAGTAATTCTCGGTGCGGGCGAGCATCGACAGCGGGTCGCGTGCGGGCGGCAGCCGCAGATGCGACGCCGCATAGCCGAGCGAGAACGGGATGCGCTCGTCGGCGCTGACCGTGAATTCCGCGAGCGTATGCAGGTTGCGGCCGGTGAGCGGCACGGGCGTGCGCAGCACGACCGTATCGGGACCGGCGATTGCTTTCATGCCGTTCTCGCGGGACAGCTGCGTGACCCACGGAATCGAGAAGCCGTAGTCGAAGCGCAACACGAGCTCCATGCGCATCTTCATCGTGCCGTGCCGGCCGATGACGATCCGTACCAGCTCCGACCAGCCGTTGCCGGGCGGCATGAAGTCGACCACGGTGACGGCGCCGTCCGCGCTTTCGTAGTCGGTTTCGAGGATCAGCGTGTCGCCGCGATAGCGGCGTGTCGTGTGCGTGATCGCGGCGTCGGCGGCCGGCGCGAGCAGCCAGCGGCCATGCTCGGGCGTGCCGACCAGCGCCGCGAAGCAGGCGCCCGAATCGAAGCGGGGCCAGCACAGCCAGTCGACGGAGCCGTCTCGTGAAATCAGGGCAGCGGTGTGGCCGTCGCCGACGAGGGCGTAGTCTTCGATCAGGGCGGGCATGGGCAAGCGGTCCTTGGATATTCGAGTTCACAATGCAGGCAGCGGCGCTCGCGCTTCGCGTTCGGGCGCCGCGCCCCGTATACTCGGCCGGGCGGCGGAGCGCGTGAACGGCAGGCGTTTCGTCCTATCTCAACACTTGAAGCGACTCGATGCAAGGAGGATTGAATGCCCAACCGTTTACGCGAGCATGACGCACGCGCTGCGACACGAGGGTCCCCGCTTAGGCTCGCTCACTGGATGAAAGGTTTCGCACTCGTGCTGTCGCTGTCCGCGACCCACGCGTTCGCGCAGCAGGCGCCGGCCGCCGCCGACGGCGTCTACAACCTGCTCGTCGGCACCTATACGGGTCACGGCAGCGAAGGCATCTACGTGTACCGCTTCGATACGAAGACGGGCAGCGTCGCGCCCGTGTCGTCGGCCAAGACGGTGAATCCGTCGTATCTGTTGCCGAGCCGCGACGGCCGCACCGTGTATGCGGTCAACGAGCTGCCCGGCGACAACGGGCCGGCCACGCAGCGCGGCGGCATCAGCGCGTTCGGCTTCGATCCGAAGACCGGCACGCTCACCTTCATCGATCGCGTGTCGTCGGAAGGGAACGACCCGTGCTATCTGGCGCTCTCGCCGGACGGCAAGTACGTCGTGACTGCCAACTACTCGGTCGCGGCCGATCCGGGCGGCAGCTTCGCCGTATTCCCGGTGCGCGACGGCGGCGCGGTCGGCACGGCCGTGTTGACCGTGCACCACGAAGGCACCGGCCCCGTGAAGGGGCGGCAGGACGGCGCGCACGTGCATTCGACGGTGTTCTCGCCCGATGGGCGTTATCTGTTCGTGCAGGACCTCGGCGCCGACAAGATCTACGGCTACCGCTACACGGTCGACGGCAGCCGCGGGCTGATCAGTCCGACCGACACGCGCTACACGCCGGTGAAGCCGGGCTCGGGGCCGCGCCACATGGTGTTCGGCGCGGACGGCCGGTTCGCGTACGTGACGAGCGAGCTGAACGCGTCGGTCGAGGTGTTCGGCTATCACGACGGCAAGCTCACGCCGGTCCAAACGCTGCCGATGAGCGCGCCAGGCTTCAAGGGCAAGGTGGGCGGCGGCGCGATCCACGTGTCGCCGGACGGCCGCTTCGTCTACGCGAGCAATCGCGGCGACGCCAACGACATCGTGATCTACGCGGTGAACCAGGCCGACGGCCGGCTCAAGACGGTCGGCCGCCAGTCGAGCCTCGGCAAGACGCCGCGCGAATTCCTGATCGATCCGAGCGGCAAGTGGCTGATCGTCGGCAACCAGGACAGCGACACGTTCTACGTGTTCAGCCGCGATGTCGAGAGCGGGCAGCTCGGGCCGAATCCGCAGAAGGTCGCGGTCGGCAGCCCGGTCGACTTCAAGCTGGTGCCGGTCGAGCAATAACGCGCAGGCGATGTAAAAAGGGCGCTGCCGATCAGGTCGGCAGCGCCCTTTTGCGTTTGTGGACTGGCGTCGCGGTGCGGGCCGCGGCCCGCCGGTGCGCTCGGCTTCGCCCCGTTCTTCGCCCCGTTTCGCTCAGTCGGCGGCGGCCGGCACGAGCACCTCGCGGCTGCCGTTGATGCCCATCGGCGACACGAGCCCGGCTGCTTCCATCTGTTCGACGAGACGCGCGGCGCGGTTGTAGCCGATGCGCAGCTGGCGCTGCACCGACGAGATCGACGCGCGCCGCGTGCGCACGACGAACGCGACGGCTTCGTCGTAGAGCGGATCGGCTTCCGCGTCGGGCGCATCGCCGAACAGGTCCTGCGTCGCGCCGTCGGCCGCGGGACCGTCGAGGATGCCTTCCTCGTACTGCGGCTCGCCGAACTGCTTCAGGTATTCGACGATGCGGTGCACTTCCTCGTCGGCGACGAACGCGCCGTGCACGCGCTGCGGGTAGCCGGTGCCCGGCGGCAGGAACAGCATGTCGCCCTGGCCGAGCAGCGATTCGGCGCCCATCTGGTCGAGGATCGTGCGCGAGTCGATCTTCGACGACACCTGAAACGCGACGCGCGTCGGAATGTTCGCCTTGATGAGGCCGGTGATCACGTCGACGGACGGGCGCTGGGTCGCGAGGATCAGATGGATGCCGGCCGCGCGCGCCTTCTGCGCGAGCCGGGCGATCAGCTCCTCGATCTTCTTGCCGGCGACCATCATCAGGTCGGCCAGCTCGTCGATCACGACGACGATCAGCGGCAGCGTCGACAGCGGTTCCGGATCGTCGGGCGTCAGCGAGAACGGGTTGCCGATCTTCTTTTCCTTGGCCTCGGCGTCGCGGATCTTCTGGTTGAAGCCCGCGAGATTGCGCACGCCGACGGCCGACATCAGCCGGTAGCGCTTCTCCATTTCGCCGACGCACCAGTTCAGCGCGTTCGCCGCGAGCTTCATGTCGGTGACGACGGGCGCGAGCAGGTGCGGGATGCCCTCATAGACCGACAGCTCGAGCATCTTCGGATCGATCATGATGAGCCGCACTTCCTCCGGCGTCGCCTTGTACAGCAGCGACAGGATCATCGCGTTGATCGCGACCGACTTGCCCGAGCCGGTCGTGCCGGCGACCAGCATGTGCGGCGCCTTAGCCAGATCGGTGACGACCGGATGGCCGGTGATGTCCTTGCCCATCGCGATCGTCAGCTGCGACGTCGAATGCTGGTACTGACGCGATTCGAGAATCTCCGACAGGCGGATCATCTGGCGCTTCGCGTTCGGCAGCTCGAGGCCCATGCAGGTCTTGCCGGGAATCGTCTCGACGACGCGGATCGACGTGAGGCCGAGCCCGCGCGACAGGTCCTTCATCAGGCCGACGATCTGGCTGCCGCGCACGCCGAGCGCGGGTTCGATCTCGAAGCGCGTGATCACCGGGCCCGCCGACGCGCCGACGACCGTCACCGGCACCTTGAACTCCTGCAGGCGCTGCTCGATCACCTGACCGGTCTGCGCGAGGTGTTCTTCCGAGATGGGCTCGATGTCGTCCGATGCCGGCTCGAGCAGGTCGAGCGTCGGCAGCTCGACGTTGAAGGACGCGGGCGCGTGGAATTCGAACGCGTTCGGACGCGGCGGGCGGGTTGGGGTGGTCGCGGCTTCCGCTTCGGCGTCGGGTGGCGTGGCCGGTTCCGCGGGGGCGGCGTTTGCGGCGGACGATGCGGGTGCGTCGGTCGGTGCTACGGCTTGGGCGAAGGTGACGGTGGCCGGTGTGGGCACTGCTGCCATTGCCGTAGCAGCGGCAGGCTCGGCGGCGGCCGTCGCCGCGGGCGCGGTGCCGGCCAGCATGGCGCCGGGGAGCGATGCAGCGGTGAGTGTCGGCAGTGCGGTGCCGACGGGCGCGGCCGTCGATGTCGCGATCGTTGCTGCGGGCATCGGGTCGGTCGGCGACGAAGTAGCGGGCGCCGGCGTGCCGGTGTACGAATGAGCCTGCGGCGTCGTTGTGGGTGCGATCACGCGATCCGGAGCCGCAGCGTCGAGCGGCGCGTGGGGAGCGGTGAAGGATGACGTGGGTGCTGCTGCCTGAGTCGAGGACGGCGGTGCCGCGAATGGCGCAATCGCTGCGGTCGGCGTCATAGATGTCATTGACGCGGGCGTACCGCTCGCCGTCGACGTGCCGCCAAATGCAGCGGTCGACCCGAACGTGGGCGTGGCCGTACCGACGGCAGCAAGTGCGCCCGCAGACGGAGCCGGCGCGATGCTGGCGGTTGGCGCTTGCGTTGCATGTGTCTGCGTGGCGGACTCGGCCGGTGTATCGACCGCCGGCGCGTCTGGCGTGCGGCTCGCGTGGGATGCCGACTCCGTGGCCGATGCAGGCGACGCGCCGGTGGCTGCGCGCTCCGTCGACATCGAGAACGATGCGGCCGTCTGCGTCACGGGAACGTTTGCCGTCGGATGCAAGACCGTCGAGCCGAGGGCGGCGGGGAGCGATGCGGTCGCAACGGCCGACATCGGCTCGGCGGCGCGCATCGCGGACTGCGCCGACGCATCGGTCGAAGGTGCGCGGGCAGGCGTCGCCGGTGCGATCGGCGATGCGAACGCGCGCGCCGCGGAAGCGGCGGTGTCGCTAGTCGTTGCCGTGGCGGGCGGGGCAGTCGAGACGGTCGATGCGGTGTTGGGCGTGTGGCTGCCGGGTTCGTACGGGCTTCCGGGCATGCTGGCGCGTGCCGGGGATGCTGCGGACGGTATCGGCGACGCGGGCGTTGCAAACGATGCGGGCAGACTCGGCGCGACGGGCGCTTCCGAGGACACTGCCGATGCAGGCGATGCCGATGCGGCCATCGCCGCGGCCGATTCCAGCGACGCTGACGGGCTCGGCGCGATGGGCGCTTGCGACGACGCTGCCGCTGCAGGCGACGCCGACGCCGCAGGTGCCGCGGGCGTTGCAAAAGATGCGGACAGACCCGGCGCGACGGGCGCTTGCAACGACGCAGCCGCCGCAGGCGACGCCGACGCGTCCGCAGTCGGCGAAGCCGGCATAGATGCGTTCAGCGCTCCGTGCGCAATTTGTTTCGCGGGTTCGGGCGTCCCTGCCATACCGTCGTTCGCGTCGACGAATCGGGCGATATCGGCGCTAACCGCTGGTTGCGCGACGGACCCGTCGCTGCTGCCAGCGCCCGCGCGGTCGACGTCACGACCCGACGCATTCGCCGACGGCGTACCGGCGATCGAACCCGCTCCGTCGACATCGCGAGTCGCCATCCCTTCCTGCACCTGGCGTGCCGAAATCGGTTGCGACTGCGACGTATCCAATGCGGAACTGGGCGTGTCGACGACGTCTTCCCAGGGCGCAACGTCGATCGGTGCATGGGACTCCGGCGCGGCGGAGCCGTCGACGGCATGTTCGCGTTCGCTGCCCGGACGGTCTGCGTGCGCGTGCGTTTCGACGCCGGGCGCTTTCGGCGCGTCCTGCGCTGGCTGATCGACGAGCCAGGAGCTGATGTCCACGATGGGAGCGTGCGCGCCCGAGCCTAATGGCATGAACGCATCCAGCACGATCGGTTCGCTGTCGGCGGAAGCAGCGGGAGCAGCGGGAGCCGATGTGGACGCAGATGCGGTTGCGAGCGCATCCGCCCGTCCGACGTCGTGCGGGGCGACCGGATGCCCATCCGAAGCGAGCGCGCCCGACGCGGGAACGGAGGCCGACTCGGACGCAACCACGCCGCCTGCCACACCAACCGCACCAACCGCCGCGACTGTCGCCTCGCTCCCCGAACTGCCAGCCGCTGCTGCCGTACCCGCCGCATTCCCCGGCCGCACCCCATCCAGCGCCGCCCACTGCGCGGTGCTGGCTTCGATCGAGCGCAGCGTGTCGTGAACGCTCGGCGCCGGCGTGATCGGTTCTGCGGGCTGCTGCACCCACGCGTAAAGCGGTGCGCGGGCGGGCGTCGGCGGCGCGGGGCGGCGCCGTGCCGGGTCAGCAGCCGGGCCGGCGGCGGTTCCCGTCGCCGGACGTGCGGCCGTGCGCGGCGGCGTCGCACCAACCGGGCGCGGCGCGACCGTGGCGCGCGGCGCGCTCGGCTGCTTCGACGCCGCCACGGCTGCCGTCGCGGCTGCAGCGGCTGCCGGCCGCGCGGCGGTCGGTTGCGGTCGAACCGGCTGGAACCCGGCCGGCAGCGGCGCCGGATTCGGGCGCGGCCCCTGCGCGTTCGCGGCGGCGCGCGCGAGGCTGGCGGTGCTGCCGGTCGTCGGCGGCGGCATCGCGCTCGGCGTAGCCGGGACCGGCGGCACCGGCATGCGCTTGGCCGGCGTCGGCTTCAGCCATCCCGACGGCGCGACCGGCTCCGCTAGCGGGCGCGCCGCGGCCTTGTTGCGCGGTTTCGGCCGGGCCTGCGGATCGGGCTTCCACAACGTCGGGCGCGAATACCGCCCGTTCTGGCGCGGGGCCATCGAATTGACCGTATGGGCGGTCGTCGGCTGCACGATGTCGTCGTCGCGATGCAGCGCGCCGCGCGGCAGGTCGGCGACGCTGCGCACGTCGTCGTCCGCGACGTCGCGCGCGAGCTTCACGCCGAACGACGTGTCGACCCACGCGGCGAACTGGCGCCAGCGGATGCCGGTCAGCCACGGCAAGCCGGCGAGCAACAGCACGACCATCGCGACCGGCGTGCCGATCGGGCCGAGCACGTGGGCGAAGCCGGCGGAGAACGCATGGCCGAGCGCGTTGGTGTCCGGGCCGGACAACGGGCTCGTCAGCGCGCAGCTCGCGACGAACACCGCCGCGAAGCCGATCCAGAGGCGAATCGAGCCGCGGCCGGCGAGGCCGCCGCCGCCGGGCAGCATCGCCTGAACGAGACGCCAGAAGAGAAGGAGGAACCAGACGGCGGAGATGCCGAACCAGCCGAAGACTACCGTGTGCATGCTTTGATGAAACAGGAAGAAGGGCGGGGCGCGGTGCGCGATCCGCCGAGTTTAACCGGCCGACGAACGAGATTGACGAGACTGACAGCGCGCCGGCGCAGCATGAAGACGGCGAGGCCGGTTCAGGCTGCGCGACGCATGGATTCGAGGCCGCGCGGCGCGGCGGCGCATGGCCGGCCCGCGCTCGCGCGCCGCATCAGCTGCCCCGGCGCGTGAAGGTGAGCGTCTCGCCGGCTTCGGTCACGATCTGCAATTGCTGCGGCTCGCGCATCTGCACGCCGGTCTTCTGCACGTGGGCGAGCGCATCGAGGTACGCGTGCTCGAGCTGGCCGCCCAGCGCGTTCGGACACGCCATGCGCGTGCCGGCGAGCGGCCCGAAGCTGAGCAGTCCGTTCTTGACCGCATAGGTGCCCATATAGCGGTTGCAGCCCGAAAAGCCGCTCGCGCGCCGCACGCCCGACTCGGTCGACAGCGCGAGCCGGATCGGCTCGCCGTTGTCGCCGTGCGGAATCGTGCGCGGCGTGCCGTCGGCGGCGACCCAGCTCGTGAGCTCCCAGCTCGTGTCGTCGAGCAGCTGGACGGCGGCCGGATTGTACGGGTCGGGCGCGGGGGCGGCGGAATCGGGGTGGGTCGGCATCGCACAGGCGGCGAGAAGCGTGGCAAGCGTCAACGCGCAGAGCGGCGCGCGCAACGGGCGAAGCAGGCCGGTGCGTGCGCGGGCGGCGGACAGGTGGGACATGAGCCTCGTTCCTCTACGGATTCTGATCAAGGCGTAAGAGTAACGCACCGGCCCCGCGCGAGGCGAGCCGACACTTCGTGCGCGAAAACGTTCGCGCCCGCCCGGGCCGGCCACGCGGCGACGAAACGGGCCGAAGCGCCGACGGTGCGCGTGTTAACATCGACGCCGTTTCGTCCTCCAACAGAACCAGCGGGAAATCACATGCAGATCGGTCAGCGGCTCGGTACGCCGCTTTCACCTTCGGCCACGCGCGTCATGCTGCTCGGCGCGGGCGAACTCGGCAAGGAAGTCATCATCGCGTTGCAGCGCCTCGGCGTCGAAGTCATCGCCGTCGACCGCTATCCGGACGCGCCGGGCCATCAGGTCGCGCATCGCGCCCACGTGATCGACATGACCGACGCGGCCGCGCTGCGCGCGCTGGTCGAGGCCGAGCGCCCGCATCTGATCGTCCCCGAGATCGAGGCGATCGCGACCGACGCGCTCGCGGCCATCGAGGCGGCCGGCCTGGCCGAGGTGATCCCCACCGCGCGCGCGACGCAGCTCACGATGAACCGCGAGGGCATCCGCCGGCTCGCCGCCGAGGAGCTCGGGCTCGCGACCTCGCCGTACGCGTTCGCCGATTCGTTCGACGCATTCAGCGCAGCGGTCGCGAAGATCGGGATGCCGTGCGTCGTGAAGCCGGTGATGTCGTCGTCGGGCAAGGGGCAGTCGGTGGTACGCAGCGAGGCCGACGTGAAGGCCGCGTGGGACTACGCGATGGCCGGCGGCCGCGTGAACCACGGGCGCGTGATCGTCGAGGGCTTCATCGAATTCGACTACGAGATCACGCAGCTGACCGTCCGTGCGATCGACCCGGCCACGCTGGCGACGCGCACCTACTTCTGCGAGCCGGTCGGCCACGTGCAGGTGGCGGGCGACTACGTCGAATCGTGGCAGCCGCAGCCGATGAGCGCGGCCGCGCTGCAGAAGTCGCGCGACATCGCGCACAAGGTGACCGAGGCGCTCGGCGGGCGCGGGCTGTTCGGCGTCGAGCTGTTCGTGCGCGGCGACGACGTCTGGTTCTCCGAGGTGAGCCCGCGGCCGCACGACACGGGCCTCGTCACGCTCGCGTCGCAACGCCAGTCGGAATTCGAGCTGCACGCCCGCGCGATCCTCGGGCTGCCGGTCGATCCGACGCTCGGCTCGCCGGCTGCGTCGGCGGTGATCTACGGCGGCCTCGACGAGCGCGGCATCGCGTTCGAGGGCGTGCGCGACGCGCTCGCCGTGCCGGGCGCCGACCTGCGCCTGTTCGGCAAGCCCGAGAGCTTCGTGAAGCGGCGCATGGGCGTCGCGCTCGCGACCGGGGCGAACGTCGACGAAGCCCGCGAGCGCGCGAAGCGCGCGGCGGCGGCCGTGCGGCCCGTGTCGTCGCGCTGACCGCCCGGGAGCGCGCGATGGCATCCAGATTGTCACGGCTCGGTCGGATCGCGACGCTCGGCGCCGCGCTCGCGCTGCTGGCGAGCCTGGCCGGCTGCGGCGTCGCGGCCGCGCCGTGCCGGATCGCATCGGCCGGGCTGAAGATCGTCCCGCTGGTCGGTCATGTGGCTGCCGCGCCGACCGACGCATGCGCCGACGTCATCGATCCATGATGGCCCGGGCGTCGGGCGTCGACGCGTCGTCTCCGACCCGCGCACGCCGCGTGCGTGCGTTCTCACCGTCTCATCCAAGGACCAGCATGATTCGCCAAACCTTCGTCGCGCTGGCGCTGGCCGGCGCCGCCGTTTCCGCTGCTTCGGCCGCGCATGCGGCGCAACTGACCGTCGAGGAGATCGACGCCGATGCGCGCCAGCCGACCGTGTACCAATGCGCGAACGAGAAGCAGCCGCTGCGCGTGTCGTACTGGCGCGCCGGCAACGGCCAGAGCTTCGCGCTCGTGCCGGTCAACGGGCAGCAGATGCTGTTCGTCGACACCGTCTCGGGGTCGGGCGTGCGCTATCAGGCCGGCCGCTATACCTGGTGGACGAAGGGCAGGGAGGCGACGTTGCGCGACGAGATCGCCGACCCGAATGCCGCGCCGATGCTCGGCGACTGCGTGCAGGTCGACAAGAAGAAAAAGAAGAAGGGTTGAACGGTGCGGGGTTGCTGGTCGGCGGGGGCGGTTGATCGGCCTGGCGCGCCGCGGTGCGCGAAGGTAGGTGACCGCAGCGGCATGCGCGGTGCGCGACGGGGACTGGCCGCAGCGGCGCGGGTTCGAGCGATCCCAGCGCCACCAGCGGCCCGGCGACTCAGCGACTCAGCGACCGGAGCGCCCCCGAGAGTCCCGAGAGTCCCGAGCCCTCGAGCCCCCGAGCCCCATACGGCCCCGAATCTCATCCATCGCCCGATCGGAATGTTTTGCCCGCGCGACGCCTTGTCGGCGTACATGACAAACCGGCGCGGGAGCCCATTCGCAGCGTTGTCACGGACAGATTCCGGCTCAGTGCTACAATATGTCCCTTTCCGCCGGCATTCGCGCCGAACGGAGTCCGCACGACCTGTGGCGCCCGATGTTCGATGTGAACCGGCCCCGGGCGCCAGAGCGGCGTCGCGCGGCGCGCCGCGGCTCCGTCTACTTCCGAAATGTGATGAGCGCAGGCCCGGCCGGCCTGACGCACGATGTCCCCGCCGCGCCTTTTGAGCGAAACGCCACCATGTCCGATTCTGTCGCCAAGCCTGCCGACGCAACCTTCGATCAATTCGGCCTCGCGCCCGATATCCTGAAAGCCATCGTCGAGCAGGGCTATACGACGCCGACGCCGATCCAGGCGCAGGCCATTCCGGTCGTGCTCGCCGGCCGCGACGTCATGGGCGCCGCGCAAACGGGCACCGGCAAGACCGCGAGTTTCTCGCTGCCGATCATCCAGCGGCTGCTGCCGCACGCCAGCACGAGCGCGTCGCCGGCGCGCCATCCGGTGCGCGCGCTGATCCTCACGCCGACGCGCGAGCTCGCCGACCAGGTCGCCGCGAACGTGCATGCGTACGCGAAGCACACGGCGCTGCGCAGCGCGGTCGTGTTCGGCGGCGTCGACATGAATCCGCAGATGGCCGAGCTGCGCCGCGGCGTCGAGATCCTGATCGCGACGCCGGGCCGCCTGCTCGATCACGTTCAGCAAAAGACGGCGAACCTCGGCCAGGTCCAGATGCTCGTGCTCGACGAAGCCGACCGGATGCTCGACATGGGCTTCCTGCCCGACCTGCAGCGCATCCTGAACCTGCTGCCGAAGGAGCGTCAGACGCTGCTGTTCTCCGCCACGTTCTCGCCGGAAATCAAGAAGCTTGCGTCGACCTACCTGCGCAACCCGCAGACGATCGAAGTCGCGCGCAGCAACTCGACCAACGCGAACGTCACGCAGATCGTCTACGACGTCGCCGAAGGCGACAAGCAGGCGGCCGTCGTGCAGTTGCTGCGCGGGCGCGGGCTCAAGCAGGTGATCGTGTTCTGCAACAGCAAGATCGGCGCGAGCCGGCTCGCGCGCAATCTCGAGCGCGACGGCGTGGTGGCCTCGGCGATCCACGGCGACAAGTCGCAGATCGAGCGGATGCAGGCGCTCGACGCGTTCAAGCGCGGCGAGATCGAGGCGCTGGTCGCGACCGACGTGGCCGCGCGCGGGCTCGACATCGCCGAACTGCCGGCCGTGATCAACTTCGACCTGCCGTTCAACGCGGAAGACTACGTGCACCGGATCGGCCGCACGGGCCGCGCCGGGGCGACGGGCGACGCGCTGTCGCTGTGCAGCCCGAACGAGCGCAAGCAGCTCGCCGATATCGAGAAGCTGATCAAGCGTCCGCTCGAAGTGCAGACGCTCGCACTCGACAAGCCGGCCCGCCATCGTCACGACGAGCGCAATGAGCGCGGCGAACGTAGCGAGCGCGGCGGCCGTCGCGACCGCGACGAGCATCGCGGTGCGTCGGCGCGTCGTTCAGGCAGCGCCGAGCGCGGTGGTCATCATCGCCGCCACGACGCGCCGGTCGACGATTTTTTCCTGAAGCCGTACGAACCGTCGACGCCGGCGCAGCAACCCGAGGAGACGACGTCCGTCCAGCAGCCCGAGAAGAAAGGGCCGAAGCGGCAGGTCGCCGCGCTGCTCGGCGGGTTCGGCATGCCGCGCAAGCCTTCCGCATAAGCGGTCGGTTCAGGCAGTCGCCGCGGCGCGCGAGCGCCGTGGCAGCAACGGGTGCATGCGACGCGCATGCACCCGTTTTTCATTGGGCCAAGGGTTTGCGGCGGCGCGGCGCAGCGATGCGCAACGGTTCCCAACAATTCCCGACGGTCCTCCGCAGTGCGGCGTACGGCGGCGCGGTTGCCAACCGTGTGCGAGGCGTTCGGGTCGGCGCGCGATGCCACAAGCGGCTTGCGACGTCCGCCGCAGGCCGTGCTCGAAGGGACCAAGCCGCCGCTGACTGCGACCTACGCGCAGCGAGCCGCCGACACGCTTTGCATCACGCGCTTCGCGGCCCGAAACGCCGTGCCCACGCAGCGGTTGCGGCCGCGTAGAACGACTCGAGCGTGTCGCCCGCCAACTCGCCGTCGCCGGCGAGGCCGAGGTGTGCGGCGGCGGCACGCAGCGCCGGCAACGGATCGTCGCGTTCCAGCGCGAGCGCGCCCGTCTGTTTGCTGAGCTTTTCGCCGTTCGCAGCGACGACGACCGGCACGTGCAGATATGCGGGCGTCGGCACGCCGAGACAGCGTTGCAGGTAGATCTGGCGCGCGGTCGAATCGAGCAGGTCGGCGCCGCGCACGACGTGGGTGATGCGGGCGTCGGCATCGTCGACCACGACCGCGAGCTGATACGCCCATTGTCCGTCGGCGCGCTTGAGCACGAAATCGCCGACTTCGGTGGCGAGGTTCTGCTGTTGCTCGTGCTGCCAGCGATCGTCGAACCGGATGATTGCGTCGGCGCCGTCGGGCACGCGCAGCCGCCAGGCACGCGCCGGTTTGCCGTGCAGCCCGGTGCGGCAGGTGCCCGGGTACGCGAGCGTCGTATGGCGCTCGTGCGCGGCGCGCAGCGAATCGGCGATTTCCTTGCGCGTGCAGCCGCACGGGTAGACGAGGCCCGCGGCGCGCAGGCGCTCGAGCTCGGCCGCATAGCGCGCGTCGCGCGTGCTTTGCCATACGGGCGGCTCGTCGGGCGTCATGCCGAAATGCGCGAGCGTCGCGAGGATGTCGTCGTCGGCGCCCGGCACGGTGCGCGGGCCGTCGATGTCCTCGATCCGCACGAGCCATGCGCCGCCGTGTGCGCGCGCGTCGAGCCAGCTCGCGAGCGCGCCGACCAGCGAGCCGAAATGCAGGGGGCCGGTCGGCGACGGCGCGAAGCGGCCGCGGTAGCCGTTCATCGGGAGCCGCAGCGGCCCGTGCTTACGCGGCCGCTGCGGCCTGCGCGCACGCCGGGCACGACTTGCCGGGCACGTAGTCCGGCGATTGCTGCGCTTGCGGCGTGACGACCGCGCGGCAAGCGAAGCACGTGACGTTCTCGGTCGGCTGCAGCTGCGGGTTCAGCGCGGTGCGGTAATCGAACACGAAGCAGTCGCCGTGGTAGTGCGCGCCGCCGACTTCCTCGAAGTATTTGAGGATCCCGCCTTCGAGCTGGTACACGTGGTCGATGCCGATTTCCTTCATGTGGATCGCGGCCTTCTCGCAGCGGATGCCGCCGGTGCAGAACGACACGACCGTCTTGCCTTCGAGATCGGCGCGGTTCGCGTCGATCACTTCGGGGAACTGGCTGAACTTGTCGATCCGGTAGTCGAGCGCGTCGTCGAACGTGCCGACGTCGACCTCGAACGCATTGCGCGTGTCGAGCATCACGACCGGGCGGCCGTCGTCGTCGTGGCCGCGGTCGAGCCACGCCTTCAGCGTGCGCGCGTCGACCGACGGCGCGCGGCCGAGTTCGGGCTTGATCGCGGGCTTCTTCATCGTGATGATCTCGCGCTTCAGGCGCACGAGCATGCGGCGGAACGGCTGCGAGTCGGACAGGCTTTCCTTGAACTGCAGCGTCGCGAATTTGCCTTCGAACAGCGGATCGTGGCGGAGGTAGTCGACGAACGCGTCGGTCGCTTCGCGCGGGCCGGCGATGAACAGGTTGATGCCTTCCGGCGCGAGCAGGATCGTGCCGCGCAGGCCGAGTTCGTTGCAGCGGGCGGTGACGAGCGGGCGCCATTGCTCGATCGCGTCGAGCGACACGAAGTGGTAGGCGGCGAGGTTGACGATGGTCATGATGGTCCGACGGGAAAACGGCCGCGGCCGTGCGGCGCACGCACGGCGGCCCCGCAAAAAAGGGTGCGAAGCCGGGACGGTGATTCGAAAACCCGTATTATCCCGCAAACCGGTCGCGCTCCGACACCTGGCCGTTCGGATATGGCGCCGCGTGCATCGGCCGAACGGCCAGGCACGGGGATTTTTTGGGCAGCCGTCGCGGCGACGCGGCTACAATATCGCCCATGTCAGATCCCCGCTTCGTCCATCTCCGCGTTCACTCCGAATTCTCGATTGCCGACGGCATCGTGCGTCTCGACGACATCGTCAAGGCCGCTGCCGCCGACGGTCAGGGTGCGCTCGCCCTCACCGATCTCGGCAACGCGTTCGGCCTCGTCCGTTTCTACCAGGAAGCCCGTGGCAAGGGCATCAAGCCGATTGCCGGCTGCGACGTCTGGATCACGAATCCGGACGATCGCGACAAACCGTCGCGCCTGCTGCTGCTGGTGAAGGACAAGACCGGTTATCTGAATCTGTGCGAGCTGCTGTCGAAGGCGTGGCTCACGAACCAGTACCGCGGCCGGGCGGAGCTCGACGCGAGCTGGCTCGACGGCGAGTTGTCGCAAGGGCTGCTCGCGCTGTCGGGCGCGCAGCAAGGCGATATCGGGCTCGCGCTGGCGGCCGGTAACGAGGAAGCCGCGCGCCGTCACGCGCAGCGCTGGGCCGAGGTGTTTCCCGGCGGCTTCTACATCGAGTTGCAGCGTTACGGCCAGCCGGGCGCCGAGGCCTACATCCAGCAGGCCGCGACGCTCGCCGCGTCGCTGCAGCTGCCGGTCGTCGCGACGCATCCGATGCAGTTCATGACCGAGGACGATTTCACCGCGCACGAAGCGCGCGTGTGTATCTCCGAAGGCGACATGCTCGCGAATCCGCGGCGCCAGAAGCGCTTCACGACCGCTCAGTACTTCCGCACGCAGGACGACATGGTCGCGCTGTTCGCGGATATTCCGTCGGCGGTCGCGAACACGGTGGAAATCGCGAAGCGCTGCAACCTGAAGCTCGAGCTCGGCAAGCCGAAGCTGCCGCTGTTCCCGACGCCGGACGGCATGTCGCTCGACGATTACCTGGTCCAGCTGTCGAAGGAGGGGCTCGAGAAGCGCCTCGAGCAGCTGTACCCGGATGCCGCCGAGCGCGATGCGCAGCGCGACACCTACTACAAGCGGCTCGAATTCGAGTGCGGGACCATCACGAAGATGGGCTTCCCCGGCTACTTCCTGATCGTGGCCGACTTCATCAACTGGGCGAAGAACAACGGCGTGCCGGTCGGCCCGGGCCGCGGCTCGGGCGCCGGCTCGCTGGTCGCGTACGCGCTCGGCATCACCGATCTGGATCCGCTGCGCTACAACCTGCTGTTCGAGCGATTCCTGAATCCGGAACGCGTGTCGATGCCCGACTTCGACATCGACTTCTGTCAGCACGGCCGCGATCGCGTGATCCAGTACGTGAAGGAGAAATACGGTGCGGACGCCGTGTCGCAGATCGCCACGTTCGGCACGATGGCCGCGAAGGCGGCCGTGCGCGACATCGGCCGCGTGCTCGATCTCGGCTACATGTTCACCGACGGCGTTGCGAAGCTGATCCCGTTCAAGCCGGGCAAGCACGTGACGATCGCCGACGCGATGAAGGAAGAGCCGCAACTGCAGGAGCGCTACGACAACGAGGACGAGGTGCATCAGCTGCTCGATCTCGCGCAGCGCGTCGAGGGCCTCACGCGTAACGTCGGCATGCACGCGGGCGGCGTGCTGATCGCGCCGGGCAAGCTGACCGATTTCTGTCCGCTGTACACGCAGGGCGACGACGCCGGCGTCGTCAGCCAGTACGACAAGGACGACGTCGAAGCCGTCGGCCTCGTGAAGTTCGACTTTCTGGGCCTCACGACGCTGACGATCCTCGACTGGGCCGAGCGCTACATCCGTCGCCTCGACCCGACCAAGGCCGACTGGTCGCTCGCGCAGGTGCCGCTCGACGATCCGGCGTCGTTCCAGCTCCTCAAGAAGGCCAACACGGTCGCGGTGTTCCAGCTGGAAAGCCGCGGCATGCAGGGCATGCTGAAGGACGCGCAGCCCGACCGCTTCGAAGACATCATCGCGCTCGTGTCGTTGTACCGTCCGGGGCCGATGGACCTGATCCCGAGCTTCTGCGCCCGCAAGCACGGGCGCGAGAAGGTCGACTATCCGGATCCGCGCGTCGAACCCGTCCTGAAAGAGACCTACGGGATCATGGTCTATCAGGAGCAGGTGATGCAGATGGCGCAGATCATCGGCGGCTACTCGCTCGGCGGCGCGGACTTGCTGCGTCGCGCGATGGGCAAGAAGAAGCCCGAGGAGATGGCCAAGCACCGCGAGATCTTCGCCGAAGGTGCGGCGAAGAACGGCCTCACGCGCGAGAAGTCCGATGAGATCTTCGACTTGATGGAGAAGTTCGCGGGCTACGGCTTCAACAAGTCGCACGCGGCCGCGTACGCGCTGCTCGCTTATTACACCGCGTGGCTGAAGGCGCACCATCCGGCCGAATTCATGGCGGCCAACATGACGCTCGCGATGGACGACACCGACAAGGTGAAGATCCTGTTCGACGATTGCGTCACGAACAACCTCGTGGTGCTGCCGCCCGACATCAACCAGTCGCATTACCGCTTCGAGCCGGTTGCGCAGGCCGACGGCACGCGTTCGCGCACGATCCGCTACGGCCTCGGCGCGG
This sequence comes from Burkholderia vietnamiensis LMG 10929, assembly GCF_000959445.1. NCBI lineage: Bacteria > Pseudomonadati > Pseudomonadota > Betaproteobacteria > Burkholderiales > Burkholderiaceae > Burkholderia > Burkholderia vietnamiensis. Next base: position 1,697,313 of record NZ_CP009631.1, read on the forward strand.
TGAAGGGCAGCGGCCAGAATGCGATCGAGGAAATCCTGCGCGCGCGCGAGGAGAAGCCGTTTGCCGATCTGTTCGACTTCTGCGAGCGGGTCGACCGGCGCATCGTCAACCGTCGCACGGTCGAGGCGCTGATCCGCGCGGGCGCGTTCGATTCGCTGAACCCGAACCGCGCGCAGATGCTCGCGTCGGTTCCGCTTGCAATGGAGGCGGCCGAACAGGCCGCTGCGAACGCGATGCAGGCCGGCCTGTTCGACATGGGCGCCGAGTCGCCGCACGCGCACGCGCTCGTCGACGAACCGGCGTGGGACGACAAGCGCCGGCTGCAGGAAGAGAAGGGCGCGCTCGGCTTCTACCTGTCCGGCCACCTGTTCGACGCATATCGCGACGAAGTGCGCCGGTTCGTGCGGCAGAAGGTGGGTGATTTGAAGGAAGGCCGCGACAAGCTCGTCGCGGGCATCATCGCGTCGCTGCGCACGCAGATGACGCAGCGCGGCAAGATGCTGATCGCGTCGCTCGACGATGGGTCGGGGCAGTGCGAAATCACGATCTTCAACGAGCAGTTCGAGGCGAACAAGGCGCTGTTCAAGGAAGACGAGCTGCTGATCGTGCAGGGGCAGGCACGTAACGACGCGTTCACCGGCGGCATCCGCTTCACGGCCGACACGGTGATGGATCTCGAACGCGCGCGCAGCCGCTATGCGCAGGCGGTGCGGCTGACGATGAACGGCAACGCCGATGCGGCGGTGCTGCGCCGCGTGCTCGAGCCGCACGTGTCGAAGGATGAACCGGGCGCCGCCAACGTGGTCGACGCCCCCGCGCCGCGCGGCGGCGGGCGCGACGGCGGCCGTCGCCCGCAGGCGCCGCTGCCGAACGGGCTCGCGGTGCAGATTCACTACAGCAACGCGCGCGCGCAGGGCGAAATGCGTCTGGGCGATGCGTGGCGCGTGAAGCCGAGCGACGCGTTGCTCGCGGAGCTGCGCGCGACGTTCGGCGGCAGCGTCGTCGAAATCACGTACTGAACGCCTTGTTGCCGGCTTGATCGCCTGCGGCCCGCTGCATCGCGATCGCGCGGTGCAGCGGGCCGTTTTGTTCGGGGCAGGGATTGGGGCCGTCATCCGGACGCTATACAATCGGTCGCTCGCCACCCAGCGGCGGCGCCGCGAGCCTTTGCGCCGCGCCAGGGGCAGCAGGTAGGGCGGGGGCTTCCTCCGGCCGTAACGATAAAAAACGACAGCTACATTACATCGATGGCCAACGGTAAGCCGAGGGGCCGGATCCTCGTGATCCGGATTGATTTTCTGGGCGACATGCTTTGCACGACCGCATTTCTGAGTGCCTTGAAGCAGCGCTGGCCCGAAGCGGAACTGCACGTGGTCGCGAACCGCTACAACGCGGCAGTCCTCGCCGGCAACCCGCATGTGCATACCGTCCATACCTACGTGTATAGCCGGCAATGCGAGCGCAACGATCGTCCTGGGCGCATGCGCGCGTTCGTCGACCGGCTGCGGCTCGTGCGCCGGCTGCGCCGCTTGCGGTTCGACCTCGTCGTCGTGCCCAATGGCGGCATGCACCGCAGCAGCATCCAGTTCGCGCGCCAGCTCGGCGCCAAGGACTGCCGCTGGCACGATGCGGACTCCGAATTCGACGATCGCAAGCCCGATCACGTCGCGACGCGGCCGATCGCCCATGAGGCACTGTCGGGCTTCCGGCTCGTGCCGGAACTCGGTCATACGAATCTCGACGGTCTCGCGCTGTCCGTTTATCCGGATCGTGCGCTGCAAGACACCTGGCATCGACTGCTCGGGCCGCGCGGCAAGCCGCGCGTCGGGCTGTTCGTGTCGAACAAGGCGGCGGAGCGCCGCTGGCCGGCCGACCGGTGGTGCGAGCTGGCGCGGCGGCTCGGCGCGATTGCCGATGTGATCGTGTTCCGCGATCCGGTCGTGTCGGCCGCCCACGATGCCGATGCGCACGCGTGGCGAGACGTGGACGCGCGGCACGTCGCGCCGCCGTCGGTCGCGGAGATGATGGCGGCGGCGAGCCTGCTCGACGTGATCGTGTCGGCCGACAGCGCACCGGTGCATCTGGCGTCGGCGCTCGGTGTGCCGGTCGCCGCGCTGTTCGAGGACCGTCCGGAGAAGTATCTGCGCTGGCATCCGGTCGGCGTGCCGCACATGATTCTGCGGGCCGGTGCGACGGTGGAAGCGATCGGCGTCGACACGCTGGAGCGTGCGGTGCGCCATCTGTTGACGCAGCCCGTGCAGATTGATGCAGCGCCGGAGCGTGCGCTGCCGCCGGGTGGCGCAACGGCTGAGTTTGCTCGCGCGTCGGCTTCGTAACGCGCGTTGCGCGGGTTTTGCGCCGCTGCGGGTGCAGGGTTTGCTGGCCGGCGCGGCGCATCGCGCTGCTTGCCGCACTCGGAACACCTTGGGCGGCTTGTGAAGCTTCGATGAGGCATGGCGTGGATGCGCCGGGTCGCGAGCCCCAAGCCCCAAGCCCCAAGCCCCAAGCCCGCACCGTGCCCAGATGTGATCGCCGTCCATCGCCAGTACGCCACGCCTGCCGCCGCAAAATCCTGTACATTGCGAGCCTTGTTCAGCCAGCTAGCCGGATCCATCGCCGTGGCCCTGTTTTCCTCCGCCCGCCCGCCCAGAACCATTCTCGTTGCCGCACCGCGCCGGATCGGCGACGTGCTGCTGACGACGCCGCTCGTGCGTTCGCTCAAGGCGCGCTGGCCCGACGCCCAAATCGACATGCTGGTGTTTCGCGGCACCGAAGGCGTGCTGGAGCACAACCCGGACGTGCGGCGTGTGATCGTCGTCGCCCAGCGCGCGCGGTTCAGCGAGCGGCTGCGCGACGCGCTGTCGATCTGGCGCCGCTACGATCTCGCCTGCGCGGCACTGAGTTCGGACCGCCCGCGCTTCTACAGCTGGTTTGCCGGCCGCAAGCGCGTTGGCCTCGTCGACCCGAATCGCGTCACGTGGCTCACGCGGATGATGCTCGACGGAATCGCGATCAATCACCACGAATCCGCGCACACGGTCGTCAGCACGCTCGCGCTCGCGCCGGTGATCGGCATCGAGCCGGTGTCGGAGGTCGTTGCGCCCGGAATCGGCGACGACCCGGCGCGGCGCGCGCGCTTCGATGCGTGGCTCGCGGAATCGCCGGCGATTCGCGACGGCAGGCCGCTCGTCGTGCTGCATCCGTATCCGATGTTCCGCTACAAACAATGGCGGCTCGACGGCTGGGTCGAGATGATCGACTGGCTGCGCGGGCAGGGATTCGCGGTCGCGCTGTCGGGCGGCCCGGCCGATCGCGAGCGCGAATATGCGGAGCAGGTCGCGGCCGAGGCGGGCGGCGACGTGCTGAATCTGGTCGGCCGCCTCACGTTCGGCGAGAGCGCGGAGCTGGTGCGGCGCGCACGCCTGTTCATCGGCCCCGATACCGGCGCGACGCACGTCGCGGCCGCGACGGGAACCGACACGATCGCGCTGTTCGGCCCGTCCGATCCGGTGCGCTGGGGGCCGTGGCCGCAGCACTGGCCGCCGACCGAAAATCCGTGGGCGTTGCGCGGCTCAGGCCGGCACGGCAACGTGTGGCTGCTGCAGGGCGAAGGTGATTGCGTGCCGTGCCGGCACGAGGGCTGCGAGCGTCACGTCGACAGCCGCAGCGACTGTCTCGCGAATCTCGGCGCGCAGCGCGTGAAGGCCGCGGCGGCCGAGATGCTCGGGCTGAATCCGCCGGACCCGGCGGGTGTGATCATCGATACGTCGCGGCTCGATCGGGCGCGTCGGGACTGACGCGTACCAGCCGCACGGTTTACAGAGCTGAATACGGGCGGCGACGCACGCGTGCCGCCGTACACGAGACGGTGCGGCAGGCGACTCTGTGACCGCCAGTCGCCAGTCGCCAACCGCCAACCGCCAACCGCCAACCGCCAACCGCCAACCGCCAGCCTCAGGCGCTGCGCCGCAGCGCCGCCGTCTCGCGCGGCAGCGTGTCGCTGCGCGCCGCGCCGCAGCCGAGCAGGATGCCGGCGAGCAGCACGAGCAGATGTCCTTCGGCGAAATCGAGCAGCAGCGAGTTCGCGAGACTGCCGATCGTGAAAATCGCGAGCCACGCGAGCAGCAGATGCTTCGAGCGCGGATCCAGCCCACGGCTGCCGCGCGCGATCTGCACGATCAGGTTCACGAACAGCAGCACGCCGATCGTGCCGAGCTGCACGGCCATTAACAGGTACTCGTTATGCGGATTCGACGTGAGCTGGCCTTCGGCGGCCGTTTTGCCGGCCGCGAGCTTCTGGAATTCGAACTCGAGGCCGCCGGCGCCGTAACCGATCACCGGACGCATCCGATACAGCTCGAGGCCCTTCTTGTACCACTCGAGACGCAGCCCCGTCGACGTCACGGCGTCGGTCTGCCGGTACTGCTGCACTTCGGAGACGACCTTCGTGAGCCGGCCGTTGTGCACGGTACAAGCAGCGGCGACGAGCGCGGCGCCCGCCAGCACCAGCGCGCCCGCGGCGAGGCTGGCGCGCAGCGGCGACTGGCGGCGCAACACCAGCACGAACCGCACGGCCACGACGAGGATCAGCAGCAGCGCGATCACCTGCCCGGTGCGGCCCTGAAGCATCACGAAGACGTTGATCAGCGACCACGCGGCCACGCCGGCGTAGGCCGCGCGCGCGAGCGCGCTGCGCGCCGACAGCGCGAGGTCGGCGGCCTGGTAGAACAGCAGCGCGCCGAACATCCCGGCCGCGATGTGGTTCTTGAACACCCACGCGCGCGACAGCGGCAGCTCGGTCGAATGCGCGGGCCCGATCGAAGTCAGCCCGAGATAGTTGGTCGTCGACAGCACCAGGATCACGCACAGCGTGCCGAACCACGCACGGCGCACGATCGGCGCCCAGTTCGAGTGGCGGAACGCGAGCGCGGCAAACGGCAGCAACAGCAACTTGTCGTACTTGGCGACCCAGTTCCACGCCTTCGGGTGCGGCGCGACCGTGTACGTGATGCTCGCGGCGAGCGCCGCAAGAATCAGCAGCGCCGCGAGCGACGCCGGCTCGGTGACGAACGAGCGCAGCTCGCGCCAGAATTCAGGAGAGATGACGAGCGCGGCCGCGAACAGTCCGCAGAACACGTTGGTCAGCGCGGTCGACACGGGCACCATGCAGAGCGCGATGACGGCGAAGGCGCGGGCGGCGGTGAGGCGCCGCGTGGCGGAGGCGGAAAACGAAAGCATCGGAACCTGTCGAATGAACGAATGCGGCGTGCGGGCGTCGCGCTGTTGCCGCGCGCTACGCCGGCACCCGGGGGCGAAGCGCGCAGTATACGCGAAGCCGCCCGGGCCTCAGCATCGTTGCCGGGGCCGACTCAGCTGAACGCGCGCTTGATCCGCGAGCGCAGCAGCGCACGCTTGAGCCGCCCTTCGACGGCCGGCGTGTCGAGGGCGACGCGCGAGCCGGCGGCTTCGCCGCGATGCAGGTAATAGCGGTCGAAGGTTGCCTGCGTCATGCCCCATTTGTTCAGGAACTGACGGCGCCCGTCGTTCTTGACGATCTTGCCGGTGCTCTTCTGCTGGAAGTGATAGACGAGGCTGTCGCCGACGCCGAGGAAGATCCGGCAGCCGGCATCCCAGAATTTCATCGAGAAGTCGTTGTCGCTGCTCATCCCGGGCGACAGCTCGCTGCTGTAGCCGCCGATGCGGTGCCACCAGTCGCGGTGCACGAGCGTCGGCGGCCACGTCGAGCCGAGCCAGTCGGCGCGGGCGAGTCGCGGCGCGGCCGCGACCAGCCCCGCCGCGTCGAAATGTTCGGCATCCCGGCCGAAATTGCTGACGACGACGCACGGATTGCGCGTGTCGACCGGCTCGACCATCGTGCCGGACAGCATGAACAGATCGGTCGGCATCTGCTCGATGCGGCGCACGAGCGCGGCGTCCCAGCCGGGGCAGCAGTACATGTCGTCGTTCATGTAGACGACGTAGTCGCGCGTCGCGCGCGCGGCGGCGAGGTTCACTGCGTGGCAGATGCCGATGTTGGCCGGCGACGCGGTGTGCTCGATGCCTTCGCTGCGCACCCAGTCGAGCGTGCCGTCCGAGCCGTCGTTCACGTGCACGATGATCTGGTGGTCGAACGCGGAATGGCGGCGCAGGCTGTCGACGACGAGCTTGAGGTACGGCAGGTTGTTCCAGGTCGGAATGATGATGGAGAACATGGCAGGTCGAGTCGGTGGTCGTCGTGTCGGCGGCGCGGGGCAGGGCTCGCGCCGCGCGGGCAGCCCGGCATTGTAACGCCGGGCCGGCCCGATTCCCGCACGCCGGCTCCCGCGGATGTCCGGCATGCGGCGGCGCTCAGCGCGCCGCTTCGTGGCCGAGCTTCAGGAACCGGTAGTACACCGTTTCCGCGTTGAAGACGGCGATCATGAAGCCCGCCCGGCCGTCGAGGAAGCCGCGCCGCAGCACGTAGGTGCGCACGAACGCCCATGCGCCGCGCGCAAGCGCCTTGCCGAAGCCGCCGCGCTGGCCGGCCGCGCGGCGCTGGCGCGCACCCGCGGTCGAATAGGCATCGAGCTTGCGCACGACCGTTTCGAAATCCTCGTACGAATAGTGCATCAGCTTGCCGGCCAGTCGCTGCGCGGGCGTGTCGAACACGAGCCGTTCGTGCACCAGATCGTCGGAAAAGCGCGCCATGCCGCGCCGGAACAGCCGCGGCACCCAGTCCGGATACCAGCCGCTGTGGCGGATCCACTGGCCGCAGAAGCTCGACAGCCGGTCGAGCGCATAGACCTGCGCGGCCGGCGCGCGGATCGCCGCGCGGATCGATTCGGCGAGTTCGGGGCTCACCACCTCGTCGGTGTCGAGCGACAGGATCCAGTCGGTGTCGAGCGCATCGAGCGCGCGGTTCTTCTGCGGACCGAAGCCCGGCCAGTCGCGCTCGACGATCACGCGCGCGCCGTGCGCGCGGGCGATCGCGACGGTATCGTCGGTGCTGCCGCCGTCGATCACGACGATGTCGTCGGCGAAGGTCAACGCGTCGAGGCATTGCGCGAGCCGCGCGGCCGCGTTGAGGGCGATGAGAGCGACGCCGAGGGTGGGTTCTGCCATGAAATCGTCGAAAGGGCGGAGAAAACGGTGAGCGGGAGTATACCCGCGCGTCGGCAGCGGCCGTGCCCGCGGGGGCGGTGCAGCTATAATGTTGGGCCTTTTTCGGCACCCGCCGGACGAGGCGAATCCCTGGCGCCGACGCGCCGGGCGCCGCGTCGCGGCTCAAGAAGGATTGCCTTGGAAACCCAGAACACTCTTCGCAAACCGATGGACGGCGCCAGCACGTCGCCGGTCACGGTCCTCAAGCGCCTGTGGCCGTACATCCGGCCGCTGATCGGCATCGTGGTGCTCGCCGTGATGACGATGGGCGTCGTCGCCGCCACCGAGGCCGGCATTCCGGCGCTGCTCAAGCCGCTGCTCGACCACGGGTTCGGTTCGCACGGCAGCGATCGCGCGAAATGGTACGTGCCGATCGCGGTGATCGGGCTCGCGCTCGTGCGCGGCGTGTCGCAGTACGCGTCCAATTACCTGCTCAACTACGTATCGAACCGCATCCTGCTGCAGCTGCGGCTCGAGATGTTCCAGCGGATGATCCACACGGGCGCGTCGTTCTTCCAGCGCGAGACCGCGAGCACCGTGATCAACGCGATCGTGTTCGAGGTCAACCAGATCCTGTCGGTGCTGACCGGCGTGATGGTCACGCTCGTGCGCGATTCGCTGACCGTCGTGTTCCTGCTCGGCTACCTGTTCATCCTGAACTGGCGGCTCACGCTGATCGTCGCGGTGATCCTGCCGGGCATCGGCTGGCTGGTCAGCAAGATCAATCGCCGCCTGCGCCGCCTGAACCGCGAGCACCAGACGCTGACCAACGAGCTGTCGTACATCGTCGAGGAGACGGTCGGCGGGTACAAGGTCGTCAAGGTGCACAACGGCGAAGCGTACGAACTCGACCGCTTCACCTCGATGAGCAAGCGCCTGCGCGGCTATGCGATGCGCATGACGATCTCCGGCGGCCTCGCGCAGCCGCTCACGCAATTCCTCGCGTCGATCGCGCTCGCGGTGGTGATCACGATCGCGGTCGTGCAGTCGACGAACGACCAGACGACGGTCGGCGGCTTCGTCGCGTTCGTCACGTCGATGCTGCTGGTGATTTCGCCGCTCAAGCATCTGATCGACGTGAACCAGCCGCTGCAGCGCGGCATGACCGCCGCCGAGCTGATCTTCGGGCTGATCGACGAGCCGGCCGAGCCGCAGGGCGGCGGCCGCGAGCTGCCGCATGCGCGCGGTGAGATCGAATTCCGCGACGTGTCGTTCGACTACGGCGCGGCCGAGCGGCCGACGCTCGACCGCATTTCGTTCAAGGTCGCGCCGGGCGAGATGATCGCGCTCGCGGGGCCGTCCGGCAGCGGCAAGACGACGCTCGTGAACCTGCTGCCGCGCTTCTTCGATCCGACCGGCGGCACGATCCTGGTCGACGGCGTGCCGGTCCGCGACTTCGACATCCACGCGCTGCGCGGGCAGATGGCGATGGTCAGCCAGGACGTGGTGCTGTTCAACGACACGATCGCCGCGAACGTCGCGTACGGGCAGACGCCGGACCGCGCGCGCGTCCAGGCCGCGCTCGAAGCCGCGAACCTCGCCGACGCGGTCGCCGCGATGCCGGACGGGCTCGACACGCTGGTCGGCGGCAACGGCATGCGCCTGTCGGGCGGCCAGCGGCAGCGGCTCGCGATCGCGCGCGCGATCTACAAGGACGCACCGATCCTGATCCTCGACGAGGCGACCTCCGCGCTCGACTCCGAATCCGAGCGTCACGTGCAAGCCGCGCTCGAACGGCTGATGGAAGGGCGCACGACGCTCGTGATCGCGCACCGGCTGTCGACCATCGAACGCGCGGACCGCATCCTCGTGCTCGAGGCCGGCAAGATCGTCGAGTCCGGCAGCCACGACGAATTGCTGCGTCACGGCGGGCTCTACGCGCATCTGCATCGAATCCAGTATCAGCAGCAGGCGGCCTGACGTTCGGCACATGCGCCGTGCGCCCCGCGTGCCATGTGCTAGCCTTGATCGTGCAGGTCCGGTTGTTTCCTGTTCGGCATGACGACACGGAGGGAAGAACGATGACGAAGATGCACGGGATGATGCTGGCCGCGCTGGTCGCGGCAGGTTTCGCGGCGCCGGCCGCGATGGCGCAAGGTCACGGCAACCAGGGCAACTACGGCGATCACGGCGGCCCCGGCATGCACCGCGGCCACGGCCCGAAGCACATGCCGCCCGGTCAGGCGATGCATCGCGACGACGACGTACCGCCGCGCTGGGCCGATCAGCCTCGCCGCGACTGGCACCGGGGCGACCGGCTGCCGCCCGAATTCCGCGATCGCCAGTACGTCGTCGACGATTGGCGCGGCTACCATCTGAGCGCGCCCCCGCGCGGCTATCAGTGGGTCGGCGTCGGCGGCGATTATCTGCTCGTGCAGATCGGCTCGGGCATCGTGTTGCGGGTCGGCCCCTAACCGTTTCGCCCGATCGCTGCCGCATCAGGCTGCCGGGGCCGGCGCCCCGGCAATCGCCTCGCGTGCGGCCGGCCCTAGCCCGCGGCGCGGCGAAACCAGCGTCGCTCGATCAGCGACATCGCCCAGCACACGCCCAGCGCGCACACGGTGCCCAGCGCCACTTCGCCTAGCCGCATCAGCGGAATGTCCCACAGCGGGCCGTTGCCCGGAAACAGCAGCACGATCGTCGCGGTCACGCCGCCGAGCCGTGCGGCACTCCCCACGTTCAGACACCAGCACACGACGATCGCAACGGCGACCGTGATCGCATACGCGAGCAGCCGGTCGCCGCCGAGCGCGGCGCCCGCGAAGCCCGTCAGGCCACCGATCATCGCGCCGATGAACTGGTCGCGCGACAGCGACATCGTGTCCGAGTAGTTGTGCTGCGTGACGGCGATCGCCGTAATGGCGGCCCACACGGCCTGCTCGGTGTGCAGCGCGCGGCCGATCGCGAAGGCGAGGCACGCGCTGCAGACGGCCTGCAGCGCCATCAGCGCGCCTTGCGCGAGCCGTTCGCCGAAGGTCAGCCCCTTGAGCAGATCGAAGATCGACTGCTGGATCTGCCGGCGGGCTTCGTTGAATGTCCTGATCGTATTCATCTGGTCGGTCGGGGAAACAGCGGACGGCAGCGCGGCGTCAGTGCGCCTGTTCGGGCGACGCGGGCGCCGGCTCGCCGACGTTCGCGTCGCCGTTTTCGACGCGCGTTTCCGGCATCGCGAGCCACACGAGCAGCACGGCCAGCGCGCCGGCCGCGGCCAGCCCGAAGAAGCTGACGGCGTTGCCGAAGTGATCGGCGACGTAGCCGGCCACTGCCGTGCTGAGCGTCGCGCCGATGCCGGCCGCGAGGCCGAACAACCCGATGCACAGGTTGTAGCGGCCCTTGCCGGCGGCGACGTCGGCCGCGATCAGCGGCAGCATCACGCCGAACACGGCCGCGCTGATGCCGTCGAGCATCTGCACCGGCACCAGCAGGTACGGGCTGCCCACGCCGGCAAACAGCAGCGCGCGCACCGGCAGCGCGGAGAAGCCGAGCAGCAGGATCGGCCGGCGGCCCCAGCGTTGCGCGGAGCGGCCGACCCACGGCGACAGCATCGCGACGATCGCCTGCGGCACGATGATGCACGCGGCGATCACGAGCTGCACGTTCTCGCCCATCCCGGCCGTGACTTCGCCGGCCGCCAGGTTCAGCATCGCCGCGTTCGACAGGTGGAACAGCACGACGCACGCCGCGAAGGTCAGCATCCGGCGATCGCGCAACAGCTCGAGCAGCGTCTCGCGATCCTCGCCTTCGTCGGCATCGTCGCGCTCGTCGGGCTTCGACGCATGCGGGATCACTTCGTGCGTCGGCTGGATCATCGCGAGCGCGAACAGCGCGGGCAACGCGAGCACCGCGGTCAGCCAGAACACCGCGCGCGCGGAGAAATACTCGCCGGTGAGCCCCATCAGGCCGGCGGCCACCGCGCTGCCGATCGAGGCCCAGCGCGCGTTGCGGCCGAGGCGGTCGCCGAGGTCGGCGCGGCCCACCAGCGAAAACGAAATCGCGGCCATCGCCGGCACCAGCATGCAGCTCGCGAAGCCGTGGAACACCTCGGCCGCGATCACCGGCACGATCGTCGGGCTCGACGCGAGCAGCACCGCGGACAGGATGATGGCCGCGATCGCCCATGCGGCCGCGCCTTTCTTGTTCTTCAGCGCATCGACCGCGGCGCCGCCCGGCACCTGGCTGACCATCGCGCTGATCGTGCCGATCGATAGCACCATGCCGATCTCGCCCTGCGTCCACTTGTGCGACGCGAGGTAGGACGCGATGAACGGCCCGAATCCGGTTTGAACGTTTGCAACGAAGAAGTTGAGCCAGTCGAGCGCCCGGAGGCTGCGCACGCTGACGGCATGCTTGATCGTCATCGGGCAGCACTCGCAGGCGAAGCCGGCGCGGCGGCAGGCGGTGGCGATACCACGACGATCGGCTTGTCGGCCGCATAGGGCGGCGCCGCCTTGATCTGCGCGTCGTTCAGGTCGAGCTGCGGATGCAGCGCCTTGTCGCGCGTGACGAAGCGCAGCGCGCCCCAGCTGGCCACAATCGAGCGTCGCTCGGTATTGACGAGGCCGCCGAGGTCGAGCACGACGGCCTGCGGCTGCGCGCCGCGGTCGATCAGCACGTCGATGACGCGGCCGATCTTCGTGCCGTTCGGGCGTTCGACGTCGCTGTCGAGCATCGGCAGTCGCGTCGCCGGCGACGCCGCGGCCGAGCCCGACAGCGGCACGGCCTTGGGCCGTGCGGCGGCCGGCAGTTCGCCCGCCGGCACGTCGAGCACGATCGGCTCCTGCTTGCCGCCCGGCGTGAAGCGGAACACGCTCCACGGGAAGCTGACCTTACGGTCGCCGATGCCCATGAAGCCCTGCAGATTGACGATCATCTCGCGCGGCTTGCCGCCCGCGTCGACGACCATGTCGACCGCGCGGCCGACCACCTTGCCGTTGCGGCGGGCGACTTCGCTGTCGAGCAGCGCGTGGATCTGCGAACGCTCGATCGGACGCGTTGCAACGAGCGGAGGCGGCGGTGGGGGCGGCGGCGTGGGCGATTCGGGGCGCTGCACGGGCTTCGGGCGCGTCACCTCGCGGTGCGGCTTTTTCGGCGCTTCCTGTCCTTCGGGCTGCACGAGCGGCGGGACGGGCGGCATCGTCAGCGGTTCGCCGGCGGTTTCGCCGATGGGCTCGACGAGCGCCTCGCTGATCGGGGCGGGCGGATTCTGCACGGGCAGCAGCCCGCAGCCGGACAGCAGTGCGGCGGCCGCGAGAGCGACCATGACCGTCGACGACGGGAACGACATGCGGGATGCGGGAAACGGAAGTCCGCCGCTCATTGACACTCACTCCATGGGTCGGGGGGCGGGCCGTCAGGCTCGCGTCTGGCGATGGATGGCGGGTGCGGGCGGCGCACCACGCGAGGTGAGAGTTTAACGTGTCTTCCTTTCAGCACCCGATTTCTGCCGAGGAATGGGAGCGGGGCGCGGGGATTGCGCCGAACGGCCGCAACGGGAAGGAGCGGGGAAGGGGGCGGAAACGCGCCTGACCGCGTGGCGGCGGACAGGCGGCGTCGGTGGTGGACGGGCCGGGCGGCCCCTGGAACGTCAGGCGTCCGGGTACCACGCGTCGCTGAATTCGCTGACCTGCACGTCGGTCAGCTCGGCGCGGGCGGCGAGCCATGCGCGCACGGTCTCGCGGTCGGCGTCGGTGGTCGTGCCGCGCGGCGCGCCGGAGATCACGTATGCGCCGATGCCTTCGTCGGCGGATGCGACGGTCAGCAGGCCGTTCGCTTCGACGAAGTCGATGAAGGCATCGATCAGCTGGCCGCGCTCGAGGTCGGACAGCTCGGTGCGGTATTGCGCGGTCGCGTTGAACGCGAGCTCCTGGAATTCGCCGATGTGGAGCTTCTTGCGTTGGCGGCGGTTGTGGCTTTTGCTCATGGTGTAGGTGCTGAGTGAATGCGGGGTGGAAAAGCGCAGCGCACCGGCGGGTGCGGAACGATTTGAGGCGTGCTGCCGTGATGCGAGATGATACGGGAAGGTTAGCGCTGCCGTCCGCGCCGCCAAAGGAGCATCGTCGGTTTACCTAAACAAACCTCAATATTTCGGGGCGGCCGCTGTTCGTCGATTGCGGATCGTCATCGGGCGGGCCCCATCGGGACTGATCGGGCGCTCCTGTCGTGCTCCGGCGCTCCGATCGGGCGATGCTACTTGCCGGTGCAGCATTTGTTCGGGCAATCGGGTTCAAACGAGATTTCTACGCGCCGCCCGTTGTCCACATCGCCGTGCGAATAGACTCGCGCACTCGTTTTGACGGTGCCACGCAGGAAGCCCAGTTGCTCGAGCAACGTTCGCCCTGCTTCCAGGCGAGACCGAGCAAGTTTCGATGCCTGGTGCTCGGCTTCTTCAGCGTGGCCGCTGACGAGTGTTGCTTCGTCAGTGGTGTGATTGGCGTAAGTGATCTGCTGATCGATTATCCAATTCGTCAGGCGAACGATCTCTGCATTCGGAACCGTCGAGCTGTTCGCGGGAAAATAAATATCGAAATTCTCGCTTGCGGTGCATGCAAATGAGGAATTGGATAGGGCGAGAAGTAGCGGGGTAAGATATTTATGCATTGTAGATTACATATCCTGCGATGCTGTCGGCATTGTTGATTGCCTGTTCCGGATTTTCGGTTCCAAGAGTCAAACACTTGTCCATGAAGTAGCGGTGATCTTTGGTTCCCATGGTGTCAAATTCGGATCGAGCGACGCCCGCGGCTCCAATTTCTCGGGCGCCCGATTCGTCGAATGCAATTTTTCTGCGACACGGCTCGACGACGCGCGTCTGGTCCGAACGTCGTTCGAGAACTGCGACCTGAGCGGCGTCGATTTCCGAGGGGCGAACCTGGAAGGCGTGGATTTTCACGGCGGCACGTTCTGGAGCGCACCCGACGGATCGGTGCTGGACCAAACGAAGTTCGACGACACGCCGGAGGCGCGCCGTACGATCGAACGGAGCACGATCGCGAGAAAGGACCGGATCGAATGGTGCCCGGTTGCCCCGCGCGCCGACGCAGAACCGGCTTCGCTCGTTTCACGCACGAGGCTGAAAGGCAGGCCGGGCGAAGTCGTGCCGCGGAGCGGCTGGTGGATCAGCCCGGCGCTCGGGAGCGAGCAGGGGCGGCGCTATTTCAGCGCCGGAGAGAAGTTTCCAGACATCGAGTCGACCAGCTGGGGGCGCGTGATCTGGAGTTACAACGCCGACGATCGACGTTGAGGTCGACGCGCGCCCGTCCCGGACGAGACGGGCGCGCCACCAGCGCTACATCAGCACGATGTCGTACTGCTCCTGACTCAGATTCGACTCGACCTGCAGCGACACCGGCTTGCCGATGAAGTCGATCAGCATCGCGAGATGCTGCGACTCCTCGTCGAGGAACAGGTCGATCACCTGCTGCGCGGCGATCACGCGGAATTCGCGCGGGTTGAACTGGCGCGACTCGCGCAGGATTTCGCGCAGCACGTCGTAGCACACGGTGCGCGCGGTCTTGACCTGCCCCTTGCCCTGACAGGTCGGGCAAGGCTCGCACAGCACGTGCGCGAGCGATTCGCGCGTGCGCTTGCGCGTCATCTCGACGAGCCCCAGCTGCGAGAAGCCGTTCACCGTCACGCGCGTGCGGTCGCGCGACAGCGCCTTCTTCAGCTCGGAGAGCACCGCGTCGCGATGCTCGGCGTTCTCCATGTCGATGAAGTCGATGATGATGATCCCGCCGAGGTTGCGCAGCCGCAGCTGGCGCGCGATCGTGTGCGCCGCCTCGAGGTTGGTCTTGAAGATCGTGTCGTCGAAGTTGCGCGCGCCGACGTAGCCGCCGGTGTTCACGTCGATCGTCGTCATCGCCTCGGTCTGGTCGATCATCAGATAACCGCCCGACTTCAGGTCGACGCGGCGCGACAGCGCGCGCTGGATCTCCGTCTCGATGTTGTACAGGTCGAACAGCGGCCGCTCGCCGGTGTAGTGATGCAGCTTCGGGCTCACCGCCGGCGTGAACTCGGCCGCGAATTCCGCGAGGCGCTGGTACGTCTCGCGCGAATCGACCTGGATGCGCGTCGTCTGGTCGTTCGCGAAATCGCGCAGCACGCGCTGCGCGAGATCGAGATCCTGGTACAGCAGGCTCGTCGCCGGCAGCCGCTGCGCCTGCGCGACGATCGTCGCCCAGGTCTTGCGCAGATACGCGACGTCGCCGGCGAGCTCCTCGGAGCTCGCATCCTCGGCGATCGTGCGCACGATGTAGCCGCCTTTCTCGTCCGGCGGAACCACGGCGGTCAGCCGCGCACGCACGGCCTCGCGCTCGGCCTCGCTCTCGATCTTCTGCGAGATGCCGATGTGCGGCTCCTGCGGCAGGTAGACGAGCGTGCGGCCCGCGATGCTCACCTGCGTCGACAGGCGCGCGCCCTTCGTGCCGATCGGGTCCTTGATCACCTGGACCATCAGCGTCTGACCTTCGAACACGATCTTCTCGATCGGCTGGTGCGGCGCGCCCGACTGCGGCTCGCCCGCGAGCCGCGGATGCCAGATGTCCGCGACGTGCAGGAACGCCGCGCGTTCCAGGCCGATGTCGATGAACGCCGACTGCATGCCGGGCAGCACGCGCACGACCTTGCCGAGATAGATGTTGCCGACCCGCCCGCGCGACAGCGTGCGCTCGACGTGAAGCTCCTGCACCGCGCCTTGCTGCACGAGTGCGACCCGCGTTTCCTGCGGCGTGAGGTTGATCAGGATTTCTTCGTTCATGGTGGGATTCAGAAGGCGACGCGCGCGGCACGGAGCAACGCGGCTGTCTCAAAAAGGGGCAGACCCATGATACCCGAATGGGAACCGGCGATTCGCTCGACGAATTCGGCCGCACGGCCCTGGATCGCATATGCGCCCGCCTTGCCGAACGGTTCGCCGGTTTCGACGTAGCGCTCGAACGCGTCGCGCGGCGCGGCCGCGAAGCGCACCGACGAGCGCGACAGCGCCGGCGGCAGCAGCGCGCCGTCGGCGCCGATCACCGCGACGGCCGTCAGCACTTCGTGTTCGCGGCCGGCGAGACGCGTCAGCATCGCGAGCGCGTCGTCGGCATCGGCCGGCTTGCCGAGGATCGCGCCGTCGATCGTCACCGTGGTGTCGGCGACGAGCACGGGCGCGGCCGGCTTGCCGCTCGCGACGAGCCGCGCACGCGCGGCCTCGGCCTTCGCGACCGTCACGCGCTGCACGTACGCGTCGGCCGCTTCACCGGCGAGTTCGGCTTCGAGCGCCTCGGCGTCTTCGTCGGGGCGCGGCAGCAGCAATTCGAAGCGCACGCCGATCTGCTGCAGCAGCTCCTGGCGGCGCGGGCTTTGGGATGCGAGGTAAAGGATCGGGAAAACTGCGGGGGACGTGCTGGACGGCATGGTGTCGTTATCTCGGTGAACGCGCGCGGCGCGCGTCCCGAGGACGACGCGTCATGCGCGGTGGTAGGGGTGATTCTGCGTGATGCTCCACGCGCGGTAAAGCTGTTCGGCAAGCAGCACGCGCACCATCCCGTGCGGCAGCGTCATGCTGGAGATGCGCAGCAGCAGATCGGCGCGCGCCTTCAGTTCCGGATCGAGCCCGTCGGCGCCGCCGATCACGAACGCGACGTCACGGCCGTCCTGCTGCCAGCCGGGCAGCGCCTGCGCGAGCTGCATCGTGGTCCAGTCGCGGCCGCGCTCGTCGAGCGCGACGATGCGCGCGCCCTTCGGCAGCGCGGCCTCGATCTTCTGCCGCTCGGCCGCCATCACGCTTTCCGCGCTGCGGCCGCCCGAACGCAGTTCGGGCTTGATCTCGCGCAGCTCGATGCGCAACTCCGGCGGCATCCGCTTCGTGTACTCGTCGAAGCCGGACGCGATCCAGCCGGGCATCTTGTGGCCGACAGCGAGGATGTAAAGCTTCATCGAAACGACCGACTGCGACTCAGCGGCGGCGGGCCGCCGTCTTGCGCGCCGGACGGGCGGGCGCTTCCTCTTCCTCGTCGTCGCCTTCGCTCGCGGTCGCGAAGCCGCTCTGGCCCTTGTCGCCGCCGAGCTTCATCCGCACCGGCTTGTCGCCCCAGATTTCCTCGAGGTTGTAGTACTGGCGCAGCGCGGGCTGCAGGATGTGGACGACCGCGTCGCCGCAATCGACCAGCACCCATTCGCCGGTGTCCTCGCCCTCGGAGCTGACGATCTCGCCGCCGGCTTCCTTGACCTTGTCGCGCACGCTCGAGGCGAGCGCCTTGGTCTGGCGGTTCGACGTGCCCGACGCGACGATCACGCGGTCGAACAGTTCGGTCAGATGGCTGGTGTTGAACACCTTGATGTCTTGCGCCTTGATGTCTTCGAGAGCGTCGACGATCACGCGCTGCAGTTTGCGGATATCCATGGAATCAGGAATGGTAGAGACGATGTTGAAGAATATAGGCCCAGACGGCGGCCGGCACATGCTCGGCCGACGCGTCGGGCATTTGCGCATGACGCGCGATGCATTCGCGCAGGTGCGCACGGATGTCGGTTGCGGCGATATCGAACGCGAGCGTCGTATCGATCAGCAGACGCCCGGATGGCGTCGCCTTCAGCTGCTCGGCATCGGCCCGACGCCGCGCGATTTCGCGTGCGACGTCGGCCGACGCCGCGCCGAGGTCGAAGCCGGGGCGCGTCGACGCGCACACGTGCGCGTAGTCGAACAGCTTGCGCCAGTCGCGCCAGGTGTCGAGGCGCACGAGTTGGTCGGCGCCGATCAGCAGCGACAGCGATGCATCGGGGCCGATGCGCTCGCGCCAGCGCGCGAGCGTCTCGACCGTGTAGGTCGGCCCGGCGTGCTCGATCTCGTCGGTCGCGACGGTGACCGCGACGCCCGGCAGCGCCAGCGAGCCGGCCGCGGCGCGGGTCATCGCGAGCCGATGCTCGGCGGCCGACACGTCGCGCTTCTGATACGGTTGGCCGGCTGGCAGCAGCACGAGCTCGGTCAGCTGCAGCACGTCGGCGAACCGGCGCGCGAGTGCGAGATGGCCATCGTGGATCGGATCGAACGTGCCGCCGAGCAGGCCGATACGTTGTGACGGCGGGTGCGACGGCAGCTGCGGGGCGGGGCGGGCGGAGGTGTCCAGAAAAACGTGTCCTGTCGTTGAGGCGGCCGGTCAGACCCAGTCGCGCGGCACGAGGAATTCCGCGAGACGCGCTTCCGCCGAGCCGGGCGCCGGTTGCCAGTCGTAGCGCCAGGTGGCCACCGGCGGCATCGACATCAGGATCGACTCGGTCCGGCCGCCGCTTTGCAGCCCGAACAGCGTGCCGCGGTCGAACACCAGGTTGAATTCGACGTAGCGGCCGCGCCGGTACGCCTGGAACTCGCGCTCGTGCTCGCCGTACGGCAGCGCCGCGCGGCGCTCGACGATCGGCAGATACGCGTTCAGGAACGCGTCGCCGACGCTTTGCATCATCTCAAACGAGCGTTCGAAACCGGGTTCCGAGAAATCGTCGAAGAAGATCCCGCCGATGCCGCGCGTCTCGTTGCGGTGCTTCAGGAAGAAGTACTCGTCGCACCAGGTCTTGAAGCGCGGGTAGAGCTCGGCGCCGAACGGGTCGAGCGCGGCCTTGCAGGTCTGGTGGAAATGCCGCGCGTCGTCCTCGAACGGATAAACCGGTGTCAGATCCATGCCGCCGCCGAACCAGAAGACCGGCGCTTCGCCGGGCTTCGTCGCGATCAGCATGCGCACGTTCATGTGGACGGTCGGGCAGTACGGGTTGCGCGGGTGCAGCACCAGCGACACGCCGAGCGCCTCGAAGCCGCGGCCGGCCAGCTGCGGGCGCGCGGCGCTCGCCGACGGCGGCAGCGCATCGCCCGCGACGTCGGAAAAACCGATGCCCGCGCGCTCGAACACGCGGCCGCCTTCGAGAATCCGCGTGCAGCCGCCGCCGCGCAGCCGCTCTTCAGGGCCGCGCTGCCACGCGTCGGTCGCGAGCGGCGTGCCGTCGAGCGCGCCGAGCGCGTCGGCGATGCGTGTCTGCAGGCCCTGGAGATACGTGCGCACGCGCGCTACGTCGTAGGTCGAATCGGTCATGTCTGGACTGGGCGCTCCCGCCGCAGGCGGGAGTCGCAAAAAAGGACGTCTGCCGGCCATTCTAGCGAACCCGGCAGCAGGGGCCGCCGGCTGCTCGCGCGGCGCGGCGGTGGCGGCAT
Organism: Burkholderia vietnamiensis LMG 10929; assembly: GCF_000959445.1. Classification (NCBI taxonomy): domain Bacteria; kingdom Pseudomonadati; phylum Pseudomonadota; class Betaproteobacteria; order Burkholderiales; family Burkholderiaceae; genus Burkholderia; species Burkholderia vietnamiensis. The sequence continues at coordinate 1,716,631 of NZ_CP009631.1, forward strand.
CACGTGCTCTTGCGGTTCAGCGCGCGAAAGCCGATGTCGCGGCGGTACTGCATGCCTTCGAAATTGATCTGGTTGATCGCGTCGTACGCATGCTGCTGCGCTTCGCGCACCGAATCGGCGAGGCCGACCACGCACAGCACGCGGCCGCCGGACGTGACGAGCTTGTCGCCGTCGAGCGTCGTGCCCGCATGGAACGTCACCGCCTGCTCGGTTTCGGCCGGGATGCCGTTGATGCGGTCGCCCTTGCGCGGCGCGTCCGGATAGCCGTGCGCGGCGAGCACCACGCCGAGCGCGGTGCGGCGATCCCAGTCGAGCTCGACCGTGTCGAGCGTGCCCGCGATCGCCTGTTCGACGACCTTCGAGAAATCGCTCTTCAGGCGCGCCATGATCGGCTGCGTCTCGGGGTCGCCCATCCGGCAGTTGAATTCGAGCGTGCGCGGATTGCCGTCCTTGTCGATCATCAGGCCCGCATACAGGAAGCCCGTGAAGCGGATGCCGTCCTTCTCCATGCCGCGCACCGTCGGCATGATGATCTCGCGCATCACGCGCGCATGCATTTGCGGCGTGACGATCGGCGCGGGCGAATACGCGCCCATGCCGCCCGTGTTCGGGCCGCGGTCCTCGTCGAGCAGGCGCTTGTGGTCCTGGCTGGACGCGAGCGCGAGCGCATGCTTGCCGTCGACCATCACGATGAAGCTCGCTTCCTCGCCGTCGAGGAATTCCTCGATCACGACGCGCGCGCCCGCATCGCCGAGCTTGTTGCCCGACAGCATCATGTCGACTGCCGCGTGCGCCTCTTCCAGCGTCATCGCGACGACCACGCCCTTGCCGGCCGCGAGGCCGTCGGCCTTCACGACGATCGGCGCGCCCTTGGCGTCGAGGTACGCGTGCGCGGCGGCTGCATCGGAGAAGGTTTCGTAGTCGGCGGTCGGAATGCCGTGGCGCTTCATGAACGCCTTCGCGAAATCCTTCGAGCTTTCGAGCTGCGCGGCTTCGCGGGTCGGGCCGAACACCTTCAGGCCGCGCGCGCGGAACAGGTTGACGATGCCGGCCGCGAGCGGCGCTTCCGGCCCCACCAGCGTGAACGCGACGCCTTCGCTTTCCGCGAAATCGGCCAGTGCGTCGAGCGACGTGATGTCGACGTTCTTCAGACGCTCGTCCTGCGCCGTGCCGCCATTGCCGGGCGCGACGTAGACCATCTGGACGCGCGGCGATTGCGCGAGCTTCCACGCCAGCGCATGTTCGCGGCCGCCGGAACCGACGACGAGTAGTTTCATGGGATTCCCCGCAGACTAGAAAACAGGGCGGCCGGCACGCTCAGGCGCGCCGGCCGCGAAATCGGTCGGGCCGCCGTCGCCACGAGGCGCACGGCGGCCGGCATCTCATTCCTCGACGATGACGGCGTTCGTATACACCTCCTGCACGTCGTCGAGGTTCTCGAGCGCGTCCAGGAGCTTCTGCATCTTCGCCGCATCGTCGCCGGTGAATTCGACTTCGTTCTGCGGCTTCATCGTCACTTCGGCGAGTTCGGCCTTGAAGCCGGCGGCTTCGAGCGCATCCTTCACCGCCGAGAACGCCTGCCAGTCGCACAGCACTTCGATCGAGCCGTCGTCGTTGGTGCTGACGTCGTCCGCGCCGGCCTCGAGCGCCGCTTCCATCAGCGCATCTTCCGACGTGCCGGGCGCGAACAGGAACTGGCCCACGTGATCGAACATGAACGCGACCGAGCCGTCGGTGCCCATGTTGCCGCCGAACTTCGAGAACGCGTGGCGGACTTCGGCGACCGTGCGCGTGCGGTTGTCGGTCAGCGTGTCGACGATGATCGCCGCGCCGTTGATGCCGTAGCCTTCGTAACGGATTTCTTCGTAGTTCGCGCCGTCCGCGCCGCCGACGCCGCGGTCGATCGCGCGCTTGACGTTGTCCTTCGGCATGTTCGCGTCGGCCGCCTTGTCGACCGCGAGACGCAGCCGCGGGTTCGAGCTCGCGTCGCCGCCGCCGAGGCGCGCCGCGACCTGGATTTCCTTGATCAGGCGGGTCCAGATCTTGCCGCGCTTCGCGTCGGCCGCTGCCTTCTTATGCTTGATGTTGGCCCATTTCGAATGACCAGCCATACCTTTCTCCGTGCCCGGGCGCGTGGCGCGGGCGATTGTGCCAATGTGTCGTTGAATCGGCGGCCGTATCGGCGGGCGTGATGCCGCGGGGCCGCGCGTGTCGAGTGGAACGGGATTTTATCACGCGCAGACCGTCGCTTCGGGGCCGCCGCGCTTGGCCGAACGGCCGGCGCGGGGCCGTGCGGCCCCGTGCGGCAATGCGGGTCAGTTCTTGGTGCCGAACAGGCGGTCGCCCGCGTCGCCGAGGCCCGGCACGATGTACGCGTGCTCGTTCAGGTGCGAATCGAGCGACGCGACGTACAGCTTCACGTCCGGATGGGCGTCCTGGAACACCTGCACGCCCTCGGGCGCGGCGACCAGCGCGACGAAAACGATGTTCGCGGCCGGCACGTTGCGGCGCTTGAGCACGTCCACCGCATGCACGGCCGAATAGCCGGTCGCGACCATCGGGTCGCACAGGATGAACACGCGGTCTTCCAGGTCGGGCAGGCGCACCAGGTATTCGACCGGGCGGTGGTCGTCGGCGCGGTACACGCCGATGTGGCCGACGCGCGCCGACGGCACGAGGTCGAGCAGGCCGTCCGACATCCCGATGCCGGCCCGCAGCACCGGCACGATCGCGAGCTTCTTGCCCGCGATCACCGGCGCGTCGACCTCGACGAGCGGCGTGGCGACGCGCCTGGTCGTGATCGGCAGGTTGCGGGTGATCTCGTAGCCCATCAGCAGCGTGATCTCGCGCAGCAGCTCGCGGAACGTGCGCGTCGACGTGTCCTTGTCGCGCATGTGGGTCAGCTTGTGCTGGATCAGCGGGTGATCGAGGATGAAGAGATTCGGGAAACGGCTGTCCTGTTTCATGACGGGGTGCCTTGACGGCAAAAGGGAATGGGGGGCGAAGCCGGCGCCGGGCCGGCCGTCGCCGATGGCCGCAATTTTACCAAGGCGGGCCAGCCGATCCGGATATTATCGACGTCTCACGACAATCCGCGCGCCGCACCGGCCGGCGCCCGCCCGTTCGCGACCGTTCGCCGGTCCGGCGCCGCGGGCCGGCCTACCGCGGCGTGCGTCGCCATGAAGGAATCGACGATGGATCTCGGCATCGCAGGAAAGACCGCGCTCGTCTGCGCGGCGAGCAAGGGCCTCGGGCGCGGCTGCGCGGAAGCGCTGGCCGCCGAAGGCGTGAACCTCGTGATCGTCGCGCGCACGCGCGACACGCTCGAGCGAACCGCGGACGAGATCCGCGCGGCGTCGAACGTGTCGGTCGCCACGGTCGCGTGCGACATCACGACGCCCGACGGCCGCGCGGCCGCGCTCGCCGCGTGCCCGCAGCCGGACATTCTCGTGAACAATGCCGGCGGCCCGCCGCCCGGCGACTTCCGCGACTTCTCGCACGACGACTGGATCCGCGCGCTCGAGTCGAACATGCTGACGCCGATCGAACTGATCCGCGCGACCGTCGACGGGATGATCGCGCGCGGCTTCGGCCGCATCGTCAACATCACCAGCTCGGCCGTGAAGGCGCCGATCGACGTGCTCGCGCTGTCCAACGGCGCGCGCTCGGGGCTGACCGGCTTCGTCGCGGGCCTCGCGCGCAAGGTGGTCGGGCAGGGCGTGACGATCAACAACCTGCTGCCGGGGCTGTTCGACACCGACCGGATCGCGACCACGCTTGCCGCGGCGGCGAACGCGCAGGGCGTGACGGTCGACGAGCTGCGCGCGCGCCGCACGCGGGACATCCCGGCCGGGCGGCTCGGCACGCGCGCCGAATTCGGCGCGGCATGCGCGTTCCTGTGCAGCGTGCATGCCGGCTACATCACGGGCCAGAACTGGCTGCTCGACGGCGGCGCCTATCCGGGCACGTTCTGAGCCGCCGCGCCGCTTCCCCCACGACGACAACCGTACCAAGAAGGAATCGCAGATGAGCAAACCCCGCATCGCATTGATCGCGCACGACGCGAAGAAGGACGAGATCGTCGCGCTCGCGGGCCAGTACCGCGACACGCTCGCGCAATGCCGGCTGGTCGCGACGGGCACGACCGGCGGGCGCATCGCGGCCGCGCACGGGCTCGAGGTCGAGCGCAAGCTGTCGGGGCCGCTCGGCGGCGATCTCCAGATCGGCGCCGAGCTGGCCGACGGCCGCGTCGACGTCGTCGTGTTCCTGCGCGACCCGATGACCGCGCAGCCGCACGATCCCGATATCACCGCGCTGGTGCGCGCGTGCGACGTGCACGACGTGCCGGTCGCGACCAACGTCGCCACCGCGCGGATGCTGCTCGACGATCTGGCGCGCAACATGCAGGACGTCTGCTAGGCCCGCTTGCCCCTGCTCGCGGCAGGGCCGTGCGCTGCGCGCGGCGACGCGCGAGAATCGGGCGTCAGGCGTCAGGCGTCAGGCGTCGGGCGTCGGACTGCGCGACGGCCGCCGGCGCGTGCCTGCACCGGCCGTCGCCGGCCCGCGCGGCGGCGCGCGAACCTTCCCTTCAAGCATTCACCAACGAGGAGCGAAACGATGCCGAAAGCAATCCGATACGACCAGCCGGGCGGCCCGGAGGTGATGAAGTGGGTCGATGTCGAAGTCGGCGAGCCGAAGGCGGGCGAGGTCCGCATCCGGCAGCACGCGGTCGGCCTCAACTACATCGACGTGTATTTCCGCACGGGCCTCTATCCGCAACCGCTGCCCGGCGGCCTCGGCATGGAGGCGGCCGGCGAAGTGACGGCCGTCGGCGAGGGCGTGAGCGCGCTCAAGGCCGGCGACCGCGTCGCCTACGTCGGCCAGCCGCCCGGCGCGTATGCGCAGGAGCGCGTGATGCCGGCCGAGCGGCTCGTGAAGCTGCCCGACGCGCTCGGCTACGACGACGCGGCGTCGGTGATGCTCCAGGGGCTCACCGCCCACTACCTGCTGCGCCGCACCTATCCGGTGAAGGCCGGCGACACCATCCTGATCCATGCGGCGGCCGGCGGGGTCGGGCTGCTCGTGTGCCAGTGGGCGAAGGCGCTCGGCGCGACCGTGATCGGCACGGTCGGCTCCGACGAGAAGGCCGCGCTGGCGAGCGCGCACGGCTGCGATCATCCGATCGTCTACACGCGCGAGAACTTCACGCAGCGCGTGAAGGAGATCACCAATGGCGCGGGCGTGCCGGTGGTCTACGACTCGATCGGCAAGGACACCTACATCGGCTCGCTCGACTGCCTCGCGCCGCTCGGCTACTTCGTCAGCTTCGGCAATGCGTCGGGGCCGCTGCCGCCGATCGACTCGAAGGAATTCTCGTCGCGCGGCTCGCTGTTCTTCACGCGCCCGACGCTGTTCTCGTACATCGCGAAGCGCGCCGATCTCGAAGCCGCGGCCGCCGAGCTGTTCGACGTGATCCTGTCGGGCAAGGTGAAGACCAGCATCAACCAGCGCTATCCGCTCGCGGAAGTCGGCCGCGCGCACGCCGACCTCGAGTCGCGCAAGACCACCGGCTCGACCGTCCTCGTGCCGTGACGCCGCGCCTGCGTGCCGGCGCTGCGCCGGCACGCAGCGTGGCGACGCCGGCGGCGGCCGAACGTGCGGCCGCCGGCGCCTCTTCGATTCCCTCGCTCCCGCGCGCCGGCCATCTCGCCGCTGCTGCGCCGGCCGCTCGCCGCGCGCCGCGTTTACGCGTTTTTTATACCGCCCCGATCACCTTTGACCCGTCCTTTACGCACGTTCCCATAAGGTTCTAGTCGTCCGATTACGACGACGGAGAACACAAAAATGGATGGGGTTTTCATCGGCGCACTGGTGCTGTTCACCGCGCTGATCCTCGGCTTGCTTGCCGGTTGCGAGAAGCTCGCGCAATCCGGCCGCGGGGGACGCGCATGACCTGGATGCTTTGGCTCGCGGGCGCCTCGACGGCCCTGCTGTTCGCGTATCTCGTGTTCGCGCTGCTGCGCGCGGAGGACATCGAATGAACGCGAACGACGTGTTTCAGATCGCGCTGTTCATCGTCGTGCTGCTCGCGGCCGCGGTGCCGGTCGCGCGTTACCTGACGGGCGTGATGGACGGCAGCTCGCGCGTGGTGCGCGTGTTCGGGCCGCTCGAGCGCGCGCTGTACCGCATCGCCGGCGTCGATGCGGGCACCGAGATGAACTGGAAGCAGTACGCGCTCGCGACGATCGCGTTCAACGCGCTCGGCGCGCTGTTCCTGTACGGGCTGCTGCGGCTGCAGGGCGTCCTGCCCGGCAATCCGCAGCAGTTCGGCGCGATGACGGCCGACGGCGCGTTCAACACCGCGGTCAGCTTCGTCACCAACACCAACTGGCAGGACTACACGCCCGAGCAGACCGTCAGCTATCTGACGCAGATGCTCGGCATGACCGTGCAGAACTTCCTGTCGGCCGCGACCGGGATCGTCGTCGTGATCGCGCTGATCCGCGGCTTCGCGCGCCATACGGCGCAGACGATCGGCAACTTCTGGGTCGACCTCACGCGCGTGACGCTGTACGTGCTCGTGCCGATGGCCGCGCTGGTCGCCGCGCTGCTGATGAGCCAGGGCGTGATCCAGAACATGAAGGCGTACCAGGACGTGCCGGTGCTGCAGGCGAGCACCTATGCGGCGCCGAAGCTCGACGCGCAGGGCAACGCGGTGAAGGACGACCACGGCAATCCGGTCACGGTGCCGACTCCGCTTGTCAAGCAGACGCTCGCGATGGGACCGGTCGCGTCGCAGGAAGCGATCAAGATGCTCGGCACCAACGGCGGCGGCTTCTTCAACGCGAACTCCGCGCATCCGTACGAGAACCCGACGCCGTTCGCGAACTTCGTGCAGATCTTCTCGATCCTGATCATCCCGGCCGCGCTGGCGCTGGTGTTCGGCCACATGATCGGCGATCGCCGGCAGGGTATCGCGGTGCTCGCGGCGATGACGGTCGCGTTCGCGATCGCGCTCGGCGTCGAGGTGAGCGCCGAGCAGGCCGGCAATCCGACGCTCGCGGCGCTGCACGTCGACCAGCAGGCGAGCGCGCTGCAGCCGGGCGGCAACATGGAAGGCAAGGAGACGCGCTTCGGCATCGCGCAGACGGGCATCTTCACGGTCGCGACCACCGCCGCGTCGTGCGGCGCAGTCGACACGATGCACGATTCGCTGACGCCGCTCGGCGGCCTCGTGCCGATGCTGCTGATGCAGCTCGGCGAGGTGATCTACGGCGGCGTCGGCTCCGGCCTTTACGGGATGCTCGTGTTCGCGCTGCTGGCGGTGTTCGTCGCGGGCCTGATGATCGGCCGCACGCCCGAATACGTCGGCAAGAAGATCGAGTCGTACGAGATGAAGATGGTGTCGATCGTCGTGCTGCTCACGCCGCTGCTCGTGCTGGTCGGCACGTCGATCGCGGTGCTCGCCGACGCCGGTCGGGCCGGCATCGCGAACCCCGGCCCGCACGGCTTCTCGGAGATCCTGTACGCGTTCAGCTCGGCGGCGAACAACAACGGCAGCGCGTTCGCGGGCCTGACGGTCGGCACGCCGTTCTACAACTGGACGACCGCCATCGCGATGTGGTTCGGCCGCTTCGGCACGATCGTGCCGGTGCTGGCGATCGCCGGCTCGCTCGCCGCGAAGAAGCGCATCGCCGCGACGAGCGGCACGCTGCCCACGCATGGGCCGCTGTTCGTCGTGCTGCTGCTCGGCACCGTGCTGCTGGTGGGCGCGCTGACCTACGTGCCGGCGCTCGCGCTCGGGCCGGGCGTCGAGCACCTGATGATGTGGCTGGGCGCGTGACGCGCGCGCATCGCGACACGTTGACAAGACTGAAGAGATTGAAGAGATCGCCATGACTCAACATTCCGCAACACGGTCCATGTTCGATCCGGCGCTGCTGCGCCCGGCGATCGTGGATTCGTTCAAGAAGCTCACGCCGCGCACGCAGCTGCGCAATCCGGTGATGTTCTGCGTGTACGTCGGCAGCATCCTGACGACCATCCTGTGGATCGCGGCGCTCGCCGGCCAGGCCGAGGCGCCCGCGGGCTTCATCCTCGCGATCGCGCTGTGGCTGTGGTTCACGGTGCTGTTCGCGAACTTCGCCGAAGCGCTCGCGGAGGGGCGCTCGAAGGCGCAGGCCGCGTCGCTGCGCAGCGCGAAGAAGGACGTGATGGCCAAGAAGCTCAACGAGCCGCATCCGAAGTCGCCGATCCGCATCACGACGGCGTCGGACCTGCGCAAGGGCGACGTCGTGCTGGTCGAGACCGGCGACGTGATTCCGGCCGACGGCGAAGTGGTGGACGGCGTCGCGTCGGTCGACGAATCGGCGATCACCGGCGAGTCCGCGCCGGTGATCCGCGAGTCCGGCGGCGACTTCTCGTCGGTGACGGGCGGCACGCGCGTGCTGTCCGACTGGATCGTCGTGAAGGTCACCGCGAACCCCGGCGAGGCGTTCCTCGACCGGATGATCGCGATGGTCGAGGGCGCGAAGCGCAAGAAGACGCCGAACGAGGTCGCGCTGACGATCCTGCTGGTCGCATTGACGATCGTGATGCTGCTCGCGACCGCGACGCTGCTGCCGTTCTCGATGTTCTCGGTCGAGGCGATGAAGTCCGGCCACGTGGTGACGATCACGGTGCTCGTCGCGCTGCTGGTGTGCCTGATTCCGACCACGATCGGCGGGCTGCTGTCCGCGATCGGCGTCGCGGGCATGAGCCGGATGATGCAGGCGAACGTGATCGCGACGTCGGGCCGCGCGGTGGAAGCGGCCGGCGACGTCGACGTGCTGCTGCTCGACAAGACCGGCACGATCACGCTCGGCAACCGTCAGGCGTCGGCGTTCGTGCCGGCGCCGGGCGTGACCGAGGAAGCGCTGGCCGACGCCGCGCAGCTGTCGTCGCTCGCCGACGAAACGCCGGAAGGCCGCAGCATCGTGGTGCTGGCCAAGGAGCGCTTCAACATCCGCCAGCGCGACCTCGCGCAGCTGCAGGCGACGTTCCTCGGCTTCTCCGCGCAGACGCGGATGAGCGGCGTCGATCTGCCCGGCCGCGAAATCCGCAAGGGCGCCGCCGATGCGATCCGCCGCTACGTCGAGCTGCACGGCAGCCGCTTTCCGGACGACGTGCGCCGCGCGGTCGACGAGGTCGCGCGCCGCGGCAGCACGCCGCTCGTGGTCGCGGAGCTGCACGACGGCGCCGCGCGCGTGCTCGGCGTGATCGAGCTGAAGGACATCGTGAAGGGCGGCATCAAGGAGCGCTTCGCGGAGCTGCGCAAGATGGGCATCAAGACGGTGATGGTGACCGGCGACAACCGGCTGACGGCCGCGGCGATCGCGGCGGAGGCGGGCGTCGACGATTTCCTCGCGGAAGCCACTCCGGAAACCAAGCTCGCGACGATCCGCGAACACCAGGCGGCCGGGCGCCTCGTCGCGATGACCGGCGACGGCACCAACGACGCGCCGGCGCTCGCGCAGGCCGACGTGGCGGTCGCGATGAACACCGGCACGCAGGCGGCGAAGGAGGCCGGCAACATGGTCGACCTCGACTCGAACCCGACCAAGCTGATCGAGATCGTCGAGATCGGCAAGCAGATGCTGATGACGCGCGGCTCGCTGACGACCTTCTCGATCGCGAACGACATCGCGAAGTACTTCGCGATCATCCCGGCCGCGTTCGTCACCACCTACCCGCAGCTGCGCGTGCTGGACATCATGCATTTGACGTCGCCGGCGTCGGCGATCCTGTCGGCGGTGATCTTCAATGCGCTGATCATCGTCGCGCTGATCCCGCTCGCGCTGAAGGGCGTCGCCTACCGGCCGCTCGGCGCCGCGACGCTGCTGCGCCGCAACCTGCTGGTGTACGGGCTGGGCGGCGTGCTGCTGCCGTTCCCGTTCATCAAGCTGATCGACATGACGCTCGCCGCGCTCGGCTGGGCCTGAGCGCACCGGATTCGAAGGAACCCTCATGAAAACGTTGATTCGCCCGCTGGTCGTGATCTTTGCCGTGCTGACCGTCGTGACGGGCATGGCCTATCCGGCCGTGATGACCGCGTTCGGTCAGGCCGTGTTTCCGGCGCAGGCCGACGGCAGCCTGATCGAGCGCGACGGCCGGGCCGTCGGCTCCGCGCTGATCGGCCAGCCGTTCGATGCGCCGCGCTACTTCTGGGGCCGCTTGTCGGCCACCGCGCCGATGCCGTACAACGCGGCCGGCTCCGGCGGCTCGAACCTCGGGCCGCTCAATCCGTCGCTCGCCGAGCAGGTGAAGGCGCGCATCGCCGCGCTGCGCGACGCGGGCACCGATTTGTCGAAGCCGGTCCCGGTCGACCTCGTGACGGCGTCCGCGAGCGGTCTGGACCCGGACATCACGCCGGCCGCGGCCGCGTACCAGATCGAGCGCGTCGCCAAGGCGCGCAAGCTGACGGCCGACGCGGTCGCGCAGCTCGTCGCCGCGAACACGACGGGCCGCCAGTTCGGCGTGCTCGGCGAGCCGCGCGTGAACGTGCTGAAGCTGAACCTCGCGCTCGACGCGGCGCAGGGCGGGCATTGAGCCGGGCGGGCGCGCTGGGCGTGGCTTGCGGCGAGGTGAGTCGGAAGCTACGTCAATCGCAAGCCGCCCGCCACAGGCCGCAAGCCGCGCGCGCCGTGAGCCGCCAAGCCGCAAGCCGGTCTCGCCCTGAACGACGGCGCGTGCGCCGTCTTTGCCTTTTGCGGCGATTTGGAACAACAATGCCGGTACTCGCGCGCAGTCCGGCGCTTCGCCTTCCTCCCGGATGAACCGTCCCGATCCCGACCAACTCCTCGACAAGCTGCAGCGAGATGCGGCAAAGCAGCGGCGCGGCCAGCTCAAGGTCTTCTTCGGCGCGTCTGCCGGCGTCGGCAAGACCTACGCGATGCTGCAGGCCGCGCGTCAGCGCAAGCAGGACGGCGTCGACGTCGTCGTCGGCATCGTCGAGACGCACGGCCGCAGCGAAACCGCCGCGCTGCTCGATGGGCTCGACGTGCTGCCGCTCGCCCATATCGAGTATCGCGGCCGCACGCTCGCCGAATTCGATCTCGACGGGGCGCTCGCGCGTGCGCCGCAGCTGATTCTCGTCGACGAGCTCGCGCATTCGAACGTGCAGGGCGCGCGCCATCTGAAGCGCTGGCAGGACGTCCACGAGCTGCTCGATGCGGGCATCGACGTCTACACGACCGTCAACGTCCAGCATCTCGAGAGCCTGAACGACGTGGTGGGCGCGATCACCGGCATTCGCGTGTGGGAGACGGTGCCCGACCGTGTGTTCGACGCGGCCGACGAGGTCACGCTGGTGGACCTGCCCGCAGAGGAACTGCTCGAGCGGATGCGCGACGGCAAGGTGTATCTCGCGCAGCAGGCCGAGCGTGCGGTGCGCAACTTCTTCCGCAAGGGCAACCTGATCGCGCTGCGCGAGCTCGCGCTGCGGCGCACGGCCGACCGCGTCGACGCGCAGATGCGCGAGTACCGTGCCGATCGCTCGATCCAGCGCATCTGGCAGGCGCGCGAGCGGCTGCTCGTGTGCATCGGGCCGGGGCCGGAGGCGCCGACGCTGGTGCGCGCCGCCGCGCGGCTCGCCGCGAGCCTGAAGGCCGACTGGATCGCCGTGTACGTCGAGACGCCGCGGCTGCAGCGGCTGCCCGACGCGCGCCGGCAGCGCACGCTCGATGCGCTGAAGCTCGCGGCCGAGCTCGGCGCGGAGACGGCCACGCTCGCGGGCGACGACGCGGTCGCCGCGCTGATCGGCTATGCGAAGGTGCGCAACGTGTCGAAGATCGTCGCGGGCGGTTCGCCGAAGGTCGGCGTCGTGCGGCGCTTCGCGCGGCCGTTCGGCGAGCAGCTCGCCGAGCGCGCGGGCGACGTCGATCTGATGCTGATACGCGCGTCGGCGAGCGACGAGGTGCGCGCGGCGCCGCTCGACGCGCGCGCGCGCGACTGGCGCGACGCGTTCGCGCAGTTCGGCACGCGGCGCTCGCCGCCGCGCCACTACCTGTACGCGGCCGCGATCTGCGCGGCGATCACCGGCTTGGCGAGCGTCGTGTCGGGGCGGCTCGACCTGACCAACCTCGTGATGCTGTACCTGCTCGGCGTCGTGTTCTCGGCCGTGCGGCTCGGGCGCGGGCCGGGCGTGCTGCAGTCGTTCCTGTCGGTCGCCGCGTTCGACTTCTTCTTCGTGCCGCCGCGCATGTCGTTCTCGGTGAGCGACACGCAATACCTGCTGACCTTCTTCGGCATGCTGCTCACGTCGCTCGTGATCAGCCATCTGACGTCGACGCTCACGCGCCAGGCGAGCGTCGCGCAGCGCCGCGAGCGTCGCACCGGCGCGATCTACGCGATGGCGCGCGAGCTGGGCGCCGCGCTGACGACCGAGCAGATCGTCGAGATCGGCAGCCGTCACGTGAGCGAGGTGTTTCGCGCGCGCGTCGCGTTTCTGCTGCCCGACAGCGCCGACCAGGTGCGCCAGAAGATCGAGGACCCGGACGCCGCCGTCACGCTGACGGGCGCCGAGCTCGACAGCGACGTCGGGCAATGGGTGTACGACCAGCAGAAGCCGGCCGGCCGCGGCACCGACACGCTGCCCGCGACGGCCGCGCTGTATTTGCCGCTGAAGGCGCCGATGCGCACGCGCGGCGTGCTGGCGGTCGTGTCGCGCGAGCCGCACGAGCTGGAGGTGCCCGAGCAGCAGCGGATGCTCGATGCGTTCGCCGCGCAGATCGCGCTCGCGCTCGAACGCGTGCATTACGTCGAGATCGCGCGCGATGCGCTCGTCAACATGGAGTCCGAGCGGCTGAGGAACTCGCTGTTGTCGGCGATTTCGCACGACCTGCGCACGCCGCTCACCACCATCGTCGGTTTCTCGTCGATGCTCGCGAACGGGCGCGCGGCGGCGGAGGGGGCATCTGCGTCGCTTGCATCGCCTGCTTCGCCGGAGTCATCCGCTTCGCCGGTGTCATCAGCGGCACCAGCGGCACCAGCGGCACCAGCGGCACCGACGACACCGACGACACCGACGACACCGACGACACCGACGACACCAGCGCCACCCGCACCCCTCGACGCCGCCGCTGCCCAGCGCTTGGCGCAGCGCGAACGCGAGCTCGTTGACGCGATCCACGACGAGGCGCTGCGGATGACGGGCATCGTCACGAACCTGCTCGACATGGCGCGGCTGCAGGCTGGCAGCCTGCAGATCAAGCGTCAGTGGTCGCTGCTCGAGGAAACCGTCGGCGCGGCGCTCGCCGCGTGCAAGCGCGTGCTCGCGCGGCATCCCGCGCGTGTGTCGCTGCCGGCCGACCTGCCGCTGCTGCAGATGGATGCGGTGCTGATGGAGCGGCTGTTCACGAACCTGTTCGAGAACGCCGCGAAATACACGCCGGCCGACGCGCCGATCGAGATCGGCGCCGAGCGCGTGAGCGACGACGGCCAGCCGTTCGTGCGCGTGTACGTCGACGATCACGGCCCCGGTCTGCCGCACGGGATGGAGACGCGCATCTTCGACAAGTTCACGCGCGGCGAGAAGGAATCGGCGACGCCGGGCATCGGGCTCGGCCTCGCGATCTGCCGCGCGATCGTCGAAGCGCACGGCGGTAAAATCGGCGCGCTCAACCGCACCGCGCCCGACGGACGCGTGACGGGCGCGCGCTTCTGGTTCACGCTGCCGGTCGACACGCCGCCGGCGGTGCCGGCCCCACCCGATGACGACATCGACGACGACATCGACGCGCCCGGCGCATCGTTCCCCTCCGAGCCCTTGCCTGACCATGACTGAACCGAGCCTGACCGTCGTCCTGATCGAGGACGAGAAACAGATCCGCCGCTTCGTGCGCGCCGCGCTCGAAGAGGACGGCATCGCCGTATTCGACGCGGAGACGGGCAAGCAGGGGCTGATCGACGCGGCGACGCGCAAGCCCGATCTCGTGATCGTCGACCTCGGGCTGCCCGACACCGACGGCCTCGACGTGATCCGCGAGCTGCGCGGCTGGTCGGAGGTTCCGGTGATCGTCCTGTCCGCGCGCACGCAGGAAGACGAAAAGGTCGCCGCGCTCGACGCCGGCGCCGACGACTACCTGACCAAACCGTTCGGCGTATCGGAGCTGCGCGCGCGCATCCGTGCGCAACTGCGTCGGCGCAACCAGGGCGGCGCGAGCGAATCGCCGAAGGTCGCCTTCGGCGGCGTGAGCGTCGATCTCGCGCTGCGCCAGGTGTGGCGCGACGGCGAGATCGTGCATCTGACGCCGCTCGAATACCGGCTGCTCGCGACGCTGGTGCGGCATGCGGGGCGCGTGCTCACGCACCGCCAGTTGCTGCGCGACGTGTGGGGGCCGTCGCACGTCGAAAGCCATCACTATCTGCGCATCTACATGGCGCACCTGCGCCAGAAGCTCGAACGCGATCCCGCCCAGCCCGAGCACATCGTGACCGAGACGGGGGTCGGCTACCGGCTCGTCGGCGTCGCGTGATGCGCGGTGCGTGATGCGTGACGCAGCGAGCGGTGCCGCACACACGGCCCGATTCCCCGTTATGCTGAGCGCTGCATGAACGAAACCGAGGAGGGTGCCATGTCCGTCCGTCTGGTCGTCATCTGTGCGCTGGCGCTCGTCGGGCCCAGCGCGTTCGCGCAGCCGCTGCCGCCCGGGCAGGCGGCGGCGCAGCCGGTGCTCGCGAACCCCGCGACCGTCAATTGCGAGAAGCTCGGCGGCCGGCACGTGGTGCGCACGCTACCGCGCGGGCAGGTCGGGATGTGCGTGTTCAAGGACGGGCGCGTGTGCGACGAATGGGCGCTGTACCGCGACGACCGCTGCGTCGGCGACGCCGGCGCGGCGCGCGTCTCGAACTGAGCGCTCGGCCGCTGCGGCGAACTGGGCTGTGGTGTGGCCGCCGGCGTTCATCGGCTACACCTGGCCCAGCTCGGTCCCGACCGGTTCCCGCCGCTCGGGCAGTCCGCGCCGCCGTTGCTATACTCGGCGCCGCCCGGGGACGGCCCCGGGCCATTCGCTGCAACGGGGACGACCCCATCCGATCCGGAGTACGTCGAGATGGCGTGGGCATTGCTGTTGATTGCCGGTTTGCTCGAAGTGGCGTGGGCGGCCGGCATGAAATCGTCCGAGGGCTTCACGAAGCTCGGACCGTCGGTGTTTACGATCGTGACGGCGCTGGCGAGCTTCGCGCTGCTCGCGATCGCGATGCGCCAGCTGCCGCTCGGCACCGCGTATGCGGTGTGGACGGGCATCGGCGCGGTCGGGGCGTTCGCGTTCGGCATCGTGATGCTGGGCGAGGCGCTGACGGTGGCGCGCGTGGCGAGCGCGGCGCTGATCGTGCTCGGGCTGGTGGGCCTTAAGCTGTCGTCGGGCGCTTGACGCCCCTGATGCCCGTGACGCCGGCAGGCACGTCCCCATGCGCCTGCGCCACCCTGTGGAATCGCGCGGCGCTGCCGATAGCCTGTCTATAATGGAACGCATTCGGGCCTGAATGCCGGTGCGCCGTTCGCGGCCGGCGGCGCCGGTCGCCACGCGCCGCGCGGCCGTCACACCGACTCGATCCGATCAATCGGCAAAGCGCACGCAACGTGCAAGGAGAGGCCCATGATCGAAGCCATTTCGCTCGGCGCGGGGCTCGCGTGGGCGAGCGGGCTGCGCCTTTATCTGACGGTCCTGATTGCCGGTGTGCTCGCGCGGGCCGGCTGGCTCCATCTGCCAGACACGCTCGCGGTGCTGACGTCGCCGTGGGTGATCGGCGCGGCCGGCGTGCTCGCGGTCACCGAATTCCTTGCCGACAAGATCCCCGCGTTCGATTCGCTGTGGGACGCCGTCCATACCTTCATCCGCATTCCGGCCGGCGCGGTGCTCGCCGCCGGCGCGCTCGGCCATGCCGATCCGACCGTGCTCGCGATCGCCGGGCTGGCCGGCGGCTCGCTCGCCGGCGCCGCGCACGTCGCCAAGGCCGGCACGCGCGCGCTGATCAACCTGTCTCCGGAGCCGATCTCGAACTGGGTCGCGTCGTCCACCGAGGACGGGCTCGTGTTCGGCGGCCTCGCGCTCGCATTCTTCGTGCCGCTCGCGTTCCTGGTGCTGCTGGCGGCGTTCATCGCGGCGTCCGCGTGGGCGCTGCCGCGTCTGTGGCGCGGCGTGTCGGGCGGGTTCCGCGGCATGGCCTACCACATGGTGTCGCGGCTCAATTCGATTGGAGGCAAGCGCGATTGAAGCCGCGCGCCTCGCTCGAACGTCAGCACGCTGACCCGTCGCCGGCCGGGCGGCCCGCGCATGCCGGCCGCTTCGGCTGGCGCGACCTGGTGCGCCAGGCCGCGCGGATGACCGCGCGCGACTGGCGCGCGGGCGAACTCACGTTGCTCGTGCTGGCGCTGGTGCTCGCGGTCGCCGCGCTGACGAGCGTCGGTTTTCTCGCAGACCGGCTGCGCCAGGGGCTCGAGCGCGACGCGCGACAGATGCTCGGCGCCGATTTCGTCGTGCGCGCCGATCATCCGGTCGATCCGTCGTTCGCGCGCGACGCACACGCGCTCGGCCTGCGCACCGCGACGACGGCCATCTTCCCGAGCATGATCGCGGCGGCCGCCGCGCCCCGGCCGGGCGACGCGGCGCCCGCGCGCCTCGCGGCCGTGAAGGCGGTGTCGGCAGGCTACCCGCTGCGCGGCGCGGTCGAGATCGTGCCGGCCGGCGCGTCCGCCGCGCGCCAGACGACCGACATCCCCGCGCCCGGCACCGTGTGGGCCGATCCGGCGCTGCTCGACGCGCTGCATCTGAAGGCCGGCGACACCGTGCGCGTCGGGCTGCGCACGTTCACGGTCGCCGCGTCGATTTCGCGCGAGCTCGATCGTGGCTTCTCGTTCGTCAATTTCTCGCCGCGGCTGATGATGCGCGCGGACGAACTCGCGGCGACGGGCCTCACGGGCTACGGCAGCCGTGTGATGTATCGGTTGCTGGTCGCCGGCGACGCGCGTGCCGTCGCGCGCTTCGAAGCGGATGCGCACGGACGCGTCGACGGCGGCAAGCTGCGCGGCGTCGGGCTCGAATCGCTGCAGGAAGGGCAGCCGCAGGTGCGGCAGACGCTCGATCGCGCCCGCCATTTCCTGACGCTGGTCGCGCTGCTCACCGCGCTGCTGGCCGCGGTCGCGATCGCGATGGCCGCGCAGCGCTACATGCGGCGTCATCTCGACGGCTGCGCGACGATGCGCTGCCTCGGCGTGAGCAGGCGTACGCTCGGCGCGCTGTTCGCGCTCGAATTCGCGGGGCTCGGCATCGTGTCGGGCGTGGCGGGCGCGGTGCTCGGCTACGGCGGCCACTGGGCGCTGCTCGGCGCGCTCGGCGGCCTGATCGAGGTGGCGCTCCCGCCGCCGACGCTGCAGCCCGCGCTGATCGGCATCGGCGCGGCGCTCGTGCTGCTGCTCGGCTTCGCGCTGCCGCCGCTCGCGCCGCTCACGCGCGTGCCGCCGGTGCGGGTGCTGCGGCGCGACTGGGGCGACGCGTCGCGCATCGCGTGGGCCGCGTATGCGGTCGGCGTCGTATTGTTCGCGGGGCTGCTGATCGTCGCGGCCGGCAACCTGAAGCTCGGGCTGATCGTCGCGGGCGGCTTCGTCGGCGCGCTGGTCGGCTTCGCGCTGATCGCGCGGCTCGTGCTGTACGCGGCCGCGCGCGCGGTGCGCAACGCGCGCGTGGCGGCGGGCGTCGGCTGGCGTTATGCGCTCGCGTCGCTGCATCGGCGCGGCACGGCCAGCGCGCTGCAGATCACCGCGCTCGCGCTGGGCCTGATGTGCCTGCTGCTGATCGCGATCACGCGCAACGACCTCGTGGCCGGCTGGCGGCAATCGACGCCGCCCGATGCGCCGAACCAGTTCCTGATCGACATCCAGCCGGACCAGCGCGCCGACGTCGCCGCGTGGCTCGCCGCGCACGGCGTGCGCGACGCGGTGCCGGCGCCGATGGTGCGCGGCCGGCTCGTCGCGATCAACGGCAAGCCGGTGAACCCCGACGCGTACCGGTCCGACGATGCGCGCCGGCTGGTCGATCGCGAATTCAACCTGTCGTATACGACCGAGCTGCCGGCCGACAACCGGATCGTCGCCGGCGACTGGTTCGGCACGTCGGCCGCGCCGCAGATCTCGATCGAGGCCGGCCTCGCGAAGACGCTGAACGTGAAGCCGGGCGACACGCTGCGCTTCGACGTGACCGGGCTGACGGTCGATGCGCCGATCACCAGCGTGCGCAAACTCGACTGGGGTTCGTTCCGCGTCAACTTCTTCGTGCTGATGCCGCCGCCGGTGCTGAAGGATTTCCCTGCCGTCTATCTGACGAGCTTCCATCTGCCGGCCGCGCAGGCGTCGTTGCTCGATCCGCTGATCGCGCGCTATCCGAACCTGACGGCGATCGACGTCGCGCCGATCCTCTCGCAGCTGGAGCGGATGATGCTGCAGGTGGTCGGCGCGGTGCAGTTCCTGTTTGCGTTCACGCTCGCGGCGGGCGTACTGGTGTTGTACACGGCGCTCGCCGGCTCGCGCGACGAGCGCGTGCACGAGGCCGCGCTGCTGCGCGCGCTCGGTGCGTCGCGCGCGCAGGTTCGCGCGGTACAGCGCGCGGAATTCGTGGTCGTGGGCGCACTGGCGGGCGCGCTCGCGTCGGCGGGCGCGATCGCGGTCGGCTGGGTGCTCGCCGCGCGCGTGTTCGACTTCCGGCTCGCGGTCGATCCGTGGCTCGTGCCGGCCGGCATCGCCGCCGGCATCGCGTGCGCCGCTGCAGCGGGCTGGCTGAGCCTGCATAATGTGTTGCGGCGCCCTGCGCTGCAGTCGCTGCGCGACGCGTGAGCGTCGCCGGCGGCCCCGATCATCCCGTTTCCGACTATTCGTATGACCGATGTGAATGACGAAGCGCCGTCGCAGCCGACGGCGTTCGAACTCGTGGGCGGCGAAGCCCGCGTGCGCGAAATGGTGGACCGCTTCTACGATCTGATGGACCTCGAGCCGGAATTCGCCGAGCTTCGCGCGCTGCATCCGACCTCGCTCGACGGCTCGCGCGACAAGCTGTTCTGGTTCCTGTGCGGCTGGCTCGGCGGTCCCGACCACTACATCAGCCGGTTCGGCCACCCGCGCCTGCGCGCGCGCCATCTGCCGTACCCGATCGCATCGGACGGCCGCGACCAGTGGCTGCGCTGCATGGCTTGGGCGATGGAGGACATCGGCTTGCCCGAGCCGCTGCGCGTGCGCCTCATGCACTCGTTCTACGAAACGGCCGACTGGATGCGCAACCGGCCCGGTTGATCGACCGGTACGCCGCAGCGGCGCGCGCGCACGAGGTGGATCTGGGCGCGCGCCGGATGCGGCGCGACACTGGCCGTCTCCCCATTGCTGCGAGGCTGCTCGATGACGACCCACGCGCTGTTCCGTGAAGACGCCTACCTGACACGATGCGAGGCCGTCGTCGCTGCCGTCGGCGACGACGGCATCCGGCTCGACCGCACCGTGTTCTATCCGCTCGGCGGCGGCCAGGCCGGCGACGCCGGGACGCTCACGCTGCCCGACGGCGGCACGATCGCGATCGCCGACACGCACAAGGCGCGCTTCGACGGCGCCACGCCCGACGACGCCGTGCACGTGCCGGCGCCCGGCCAGGAGGCGCGCATCGCCGCGCTGCGGCCCGGCGCGCGCGTGGTGGCCGACATCGACTGGGCGCGCCGCTACCGGCACATGCGGCTGCACACGGCCGCGCACCTGATGTGCGCGGTGCTGCCGTATCCGGTCGACGGCTGCAGCGTGACGGCCGACTACGTGCGGCTCGATTTCGCGACGTCGGACGCGATCGAGCGCGCCGACGTCGAACAGCGGCTCGCGGCGCTGGTGCACGGCGCGCATGCGGTCACGACCGAATGGATCACCGACGCCGAAATGGCCGAGCGCCCCGAACTCGTCCGCACGATGAGCGTGAAGCCGCCGATGGGGCTCGGCCGCGTGCGCTTGCTGCGCATCGAAGGCGTCGATCTGCAGCCGTGCGGCGGCACGCACGTGCGCAACACGGCGGAAATCGGCGCGCTGCGGGTCACGAAGCTCGAGAAGAAGAGTGCGCGGACACGGCGCGTGGTGCTGGCGTTCGCATGACCTTCGACGGCCCCACCGATCGCACGGATCGCACCGATCCCGCCGCGAGGCTCGATCCGCAAGCGCGCGAGATACTGGATTTCTGGTTCGGCGCGCCGGGTTCTGCGACGTTCGGCCGCGCGCGCAAAATCTGGTTCAACGGCGGCGCGGCATTCGACGATCTGCTGCGCACGCGCTACGGCGCGCTGCACGATGCCGCGTGCGACGGCGCCTGCGATCACTGGGCGGGCACGCCGCTCGGCGCGCTGGCGCTGATCGTCGTGCTCGACCAGTTCTCGCGCAACATCCATCGCGGCACGCCGCGCGCATTCGCCGCCGATCCTCGGGCGCTGGCGCTCGCGCGGCGCGTCGTCGCGGCCGGCTGGGACGCGCAACTGCCGAGCGGCCATCATCGCGCGTTCGTTTATCTGCCGTTCGAGCACGACGAATCGGAGCACAGCCAGCGCGAGGCCGTGCGGCTCTGCGCGGGCATTCGCGACGAGGCCGGTTGCCGCGGCTATCACGACCACGCGTTGCGCCATGCGGCGGTGATCCGGCGCTTCGGCCGCTTTCCGCACCGCAACGCGATCCTCGGCCGTGTTTCGAGCGACGAAGAAATCGCGTTCCTGCGCGAGCCCGGTGCGTCGTTTTGACGCGCGAAGCCGGATTCACGCCGTTCGCGGAGCCGGCCGCGTCAGGCGGCCGCGCCGCGTGCGGCGCTCACTGCAGCGCGTGCTGGTCGGGCGTGCGCACGTAGACGCGCAGCAGTTCTTCGTTGTCGCCCGGGCGCGCCCCGGTCCAGAACAGCTTCCATTCGCTGCCCGGCGCCGGATCGACGGCCCGCACGCCCTGGACGATCATCCACGTGCAGCGCGTCGTCGTCGCGTCGTCGATCGGCGTGTGCCGGATCCCGGAGAAGTAGTACAGCATCGGCGCTTCCGATTCGCCGAGCCCGTGCAGGCTCGCCATGCAGTCGCCGTCGTTCCATTCGAGCGCGAGATGCGCGTTCAGGTCTTCGAACACCGACCGGTAGCTTTTCGCGACGTCCAGCCACGGCAGCAGCAGCGTGTACACGAGCCCCCATGCGACCAGCGCGCCCGCGCCCCACGACAGCGCGCCGCGCCACGGGCCGGTCGTGCGCAGCTTCGGCAGCAGCCACAGCCAGCCCACCGTCAGCGCGAGCGCGCCGATCACGAATCCGGGCACGAGCGGCATCGTCCAGTCGAGCGGCAGCCAGCGGCCGAGCACCGCGACGCCGGCGCGCGACGCGTTCGGATCGGCCATCACCGCCCAGATCGCCCACGCGAGCATGACGACCGTGCCGAACAGCGCGCGGCTCAGGTAATCCCAGGCGAGATGCAGCGCGCGCGGCAGACGCTCGATCGCCTGCGCGGCGACCAGCGCGAGCGGCGCGAAGAACGGCAGGATGTAGAGCTGGCGGGACGTGGCGGACACCTGCAGCACGGCCAGCCCGATGCCGGCGAACAGCACGGGCAACGCAATGCGCGGCGTGCGCCATTCGCGCCACGCGCCGCGGGCGAGGGCGGCGATCGCGAGCGGCGCGACCGGGAAGCCGAGCAGCACGAACGCACGCAGGATGAAGAACGGCTTGTCGTTCTCCGCGCCGAGTTCGGGCACGGAGAAGCCGAAGAAGCGGCCGACGTTGTTGTCCCAGAACCACGTCATGAAGAGCGTCTCGGAGCGCAGGAACAGCGCGATCGGCCAGATCAGCGCGAATGGGGCGAACACGAGCGCCGCGAGCCCGAGCGAGCGCGCGAACGCGCGCGTGCGGCACGCGGGGTAGAGCGCCATCGCGGCCACGAGCGTCGCCGCGAACACCAGCGGCACGAACAGTCCCTTCGACATCAGTGCGATACCGACGCCGGCGCCGAACAGCGGCGCAGCCCAGGGGCCGGACGGCCGCACCGGCAGCCCGTGCTGCAACTGGCGCCCGCGCGCGACGTGCTGCATCACCAGTTCGAGCAGTCCGCAAAAGCCCATCGCGGTGCCGGCGAATAGCGCGACGTCGGTCATCATGTCGTGCACGTGCTTGACGACGACGAGCGTGCCCGCGCTGAGCACCACGGGGCCGAGCACGCGCAGGTCGAGCCAGCGCTCGGCGCGGCTCGCGCTGCGCGCCGCGCGCGCGATGAAGCCGAACGCCAGCGCGGCGAACAGCGCGCTCGCGAGGCGCGCCGCATCGTGCAGCGGCATCACGCGCTGCAGCAACCATGCGAGGCTGGTCGCGACCGCCGCGTAGAGCGGCGGCTTCTCCATGAAGGGCTGGCCGGCGTTGGTCGGCACGACGAAGTCGCCGGTCTCCAGCATGTGCTGGATGATGCCGAACGTATAGGTTTCGTCCTGCTTCCACGGATCGTGGCCCACTATGCCGGGCAGCAGGTACGCAGCCGCCAGTGCCGCGACCAGCAGCCACGCGCGCCAGGCCAGCCGCAGCGCGCGGTCGCGGGGCGCGTCGGCGACGCTCACGGCCACCGTCACGGCCGCAGCCGCGGCCGCGGCTGCCGCCCCGGACGGCGAGCCGGCGGTATGAAGCGTCGTATCGAGGTCGGGATCGGCGGTCGATCGGGTGTGGTGTGCCGAGGCGGGCACGGGCGTGCGTCGCCGGCCGGGCGCTGCGGTTCCTGGCATGGAAAAGATCTCGGTCTGGTGAAGCCGGGCCGGCGACATTGGCCGGGCCGTTTTGGTTTGCATCGACGCGACCTGGCAGCCGGATGGCCGGTTGCGTCGCTGGGCGCTAGTAGACCACGGAACTGTTACGAATGTTTACTGGGAGCGCCACGATATTGTGGAGATTTGTGGTGTTGTGACCACCGGGCGAGTCGGGCGGCGGCCGGGGCGGCCGCCCTGGGGCCGGATCAGCGGCCGCCGCCGACGTCCAGTAGCGCGCCGGTCGTGTACGACGCCGCGTCGCTGATGAGCCACACGATCGCTTCGGCGATCTCATGCGCTTCGCCCGCGCGGCCGAGCGGCGTCTGCGCGCCGAGCCGGGCCGCGCGGTCGGGCTGGCCGCCGCTCGCATGGATCTCGGTCTCGATCAGGCCGGGGCGCACCGCGTTGACCCGCACACCATGCGGACCCAGTTCCTTCGCGAGGCCGATCGTCAGCGCATCGACCGCCCCTTTCGAGCCGGCATAGTCGACGTACTCGTTCGGCGAGCCGAGCCGCGACGCGATCGACGACACGTTGACGATCGCGCCGCCGCGCCCGCCGCGGTCGGTGGACAGTCGGCGCGCGGCTTCGCGCGCGCACAGATACGCGCCGAGCACGTTGGTATCGAACATGCGCCGCAAGCGGTCGACCGACATGTCGGCGAGCGGCATCGACGGCGCGACGATGCCTGCGTTGTTGACCAGCGCGTCGAGGCGGCCGAACGCGGTCGCGACGGCGTCGAACATCGCGATGACGTCCGCTTCGTTCGACACGTCGCCCGCGACCACGCACGCGCGGCCGCCGGCGTCGCGCACGGCTCGTGCGGTCAGTTCGGCGGCCGCCGCGTCGCGCGTGTAGTTGATGCCGACGTCCCAGCCGCGCGCCGCCGCGAGCACGGCGCTCGCGCGGCCGATGCCGCGGCTCGCGCCGGTGATGAGAACGGTCTTGCGGTCGGACGGCGAGGGCATCATCTGCGGACTCGGGTGAGTGCTCGGGCGGCCGAGCGTTGGAGCGTTGTCGGCGCGTTATTTGGCGGCGTCGGGCGCCCACTTGTCGCGCGCGGGCGGCTGGTAGCGGCGTAGCTGCTCGATCAGCGCGACCGGTTCGGCGCCGATGCACAGCGTGTCGAAATAGGTCGGCCGCATGAAGCCTTCGTCGACCGTATGGCGCAGCATCGCGATCAGCGGGTCGTAGAACGAATCGATGTTGTACAGCGCGACCGGCTTGCGGTGATAGCCGAGTTGCGCCCAGGTGTAGACCTCGAACAGCTCCTCGAGCGTGCCGGCGCCGCCGGGCATCGCGACGAATGCGTCGGCGAGATCGGCCATCATCTTCTTCCGGTGGTGCATGTCCGGGACGACGTGCAGCTCGGACAGCCCCGTATGGCCGACTTCCTTGTCGACCAGCAGTTCGGGAATCACGCCGACCGCACGGCCGCCGGCCGCCATCACTTCGTCGGCGATCGTGCCCATCAGGCCGACGCGCCCGCCGCCGTAGACGAGCGTGAGGTCCGCCGCGACGAGCGCACGGCCGAACGCGCGCGCGGCGTCCGCATAGACGGGCCGCACGCCGGACGACGAGCCGCAATACACGCAGACTGCCTTCATTGCTTCACGTCCTTCGCGGCCGGCTTCGTGGCGGCGGCGGCGGTGCTGCCGGCGGCGCGCGGCGACCCGTCGCGCGGCGGCAGGTAGTCGGTGAACTCGCGCTTGGGCAGCTTGCCGGACACCAGATCGTCGAACAGCTGACGCGAACGGCCGCGCAGGTACGGGGCCATGATCGAGATCACGTGCATGCTGACCTGGTGCAGCTCTTCGCGGATCGCATCCTGGTCGTTGTACTTGCGCGGATGCATCACGTACTGATACGACAGCCAGTACGTCGAGATCACGGCCATGTTGGTGGCGATGACTTCGATTTCGGCAGGCGTCGCGACCATCTCGGCGTCGGACACGAGCAGCTCGCACATGTCGTGCGCGAAGCGCACCTTGTGGCTGATGATCTGCTTGAAGTGGGTTTCGAGCGTGCGATTGCGCGCGAGCAGGTCGTTGAGGTCGCGATACAGGAACCGGTAGGTCCACATGAAATCGGCCATGTACTGCAGGTACGACCAGGTCTCGTCGATGGTGGGACGGTGATCTTCGGGAAAGCGCAGCCGCCGTTCGATCTGCTGCTCGAACTGCGCGAAGATGCTGTTGATGATGTCGTCCTTGTTGCGGAAATGGTAGTACAGGTTGCCTGGACTGATTTCCATTTCCTCGGCGATCGTCGTGGTCGTGACGTTCGGCTCGCCGATCTCGTTGAAGAGTTTCAACGACAACTCGAGAATCCGTTCGCGGGTGCGGCGGGGAGGTTTCGCTTCCATGTCGTCCGGCCCTTTGTATGCCGGACAGGCGGGCGCTGCAATCGATGCTGCGAGATTCGTCCGGCGCGGGTTGCTGTTCTAAGTCTGGCGGACGATTATAAACCGCTGTTTCCCCGCGTCGCGCGCATTTCGTCATCGCAATGCGCGCGACGCATGGTGCGCCGCCGCACCGGCGCGCCGGCGTGTTCGGCTAGAAGCCCAGCCAGCCCGCCACCACCGGCCCCAGCACGAAGCCCCAGGTCGTCACGCAGGCGAACAGCGCGATCGTCACGGCCGCACTGCCGAAGTCCTTGGCGCGTTTGGACAGCTCGTGGCGCTCGAGCGAGATGCGGTCGATCGCGGCCTCGACGCTCGAATTCAGCAGTTCGACAATCAGCACCAGCAGCACCGACGCAATCAATAGCGCGCGCGATGCGGCCGGCACCGGTGCGAACGCGCCGGCCGGCAGCATCACCGCGGCGAGCGTGAGCTCCTGCCGGAACGCGCTCTCCTCACGGATCGCGACGCGCAGGCCGTTCAGCGAATGACGCAGCGCGTACCACGCGCGCGTGATGCCGCGATGGCGCTTGTACGGGTTCGGCGGCAGCGGCGCGAGGCCGTCGTCGGGGCCGAGCGGCTCGGACGCGTGCGCGTCGGTGTCGGCGTGCGGCTCTTCTTCGTCGAACGGGCGATGCGTGGGTGCCGTTGCGGCAGTCGGTGAGGTGTGGTCGTTCAGGTCTCGTTTCAAATGGCAGCACCTTCGGCGGGCGAGTACGCAGTCTTCGGCAGCGGCTGCAGATGCGACGCGAACTGCTCGGACGCCGCGCGCCACGAGAAGCGCTCGGCCCACGCGCGCGCGGTGTCGCGTTCGATCTTCAGCGCCTCGAGGCAGGCTTCCTGCAGGTCCTCGTGCATCGCGCCCGCATTGCCGCCGCCGAGCACGTCGATCGGGCCGGTGACGGGGTACGCGGCAACCGGCGTGCCGCACGCGAGCGCCTCGAGCAGCACGAGGCCGAACGTGTCGGTGCGACTCGGGAACACGAACACGTCGGCCGCAGCATACACCTTCGCGAGCTCGGCTTGCGACAGGACGCCGAGATAGTTCGCTTCCGGGTAGCGCGATTTCAGCTCCGCGAGCGCCGGGCCTTCGCCCGCGACCCACTTCGAGCCCGGCAGATCGAGACGCAGGAACGCCTCGACGTTCTTCTCGATCGCGACGCGCCCGACGTACAGGAAGATCGGCCGCGCCGTGTTGAGCACCTTCGAGTCCATCGGCCGGAAGATGTCGAGGTCGACGCCGCGGGTCCACAGCACGACGTTCGTGAAGCCGAACTTCTCGAGATCCTGCTTCACGACCGGCGTCGGCGCCATCACCGCGCGCGACGGCGCGTGGAACCAATGGAGGAAGCGGTAGGTCGCCGCCAGCGGGATGCCGAAGCGCGCCTGCACGTATTCGGGAAAGCGCGTGTGATACGCGGTCGTGAACGGCAGCTTGCGCGCGCGCGCGTAGCGGCGCGCGGCGAGACCGAGCGGGCCTTCGGTCGCGATGTGCAGCGCATCGGGCGCGAACGCGTCGATCCGCGCGCGCAGCTTGCGGTACGGCAGGATCGACAGACGGATCTCCGGGTAGGTCGGGCAGGGCACCGTACGGAATTCGAGCGGCGTCAGCATCTCGACCCGATGGCCGAGCGCGGCGAGCTCGCGCGACGTGCTCTTGAGCGTGCGTACGACGCCGTTGACCTGCGGTTCCCACGCGTCGGTGACGAGCATGATCTTCATCGCGGCTGTGTCCTGTAAGTTGGGTTGTGTCAGGCGGCCGCCTTGGCCTTGCGCGACGGGGCTGCGGACGGTGCGGCGCGCATCGCCGTCCAGTAGACGACCTTCAGTTCACCTTCCGTCGTCTCGACGAGCGCGGACAGGCTTTCGACCCAGTCGCCGTCGTTGCAGTACAGGACGCCGTCGATGTCGCGGATTTCGGCCTTGTGGATGTGTCCGCACACGACGCCGTCGCAGCCGCGGCGGCGCGCTTCGTCGGTCATCACGTTCTCGAACTTCGAGATGAAATTGACGGCGTTCTTCACCTGGTGCTTCAGGTACTGCGACAGCGACCAGTATTGGAAGCCGAGCCGGCTGCGGATCCGGTTGAACCATCGGTTCAGCACGAGGATCAGCGTGTACAGCGTGTCGCCGAGGTACGCGAGCCACTTCGCGTGCTGGATCACGCCGTCGAACAGGTCGCCGTGCACGATCCACAAACGTTTGCCTGCGAGCGTCGTGTGGAACGCTTCGCCGCGCACCTGGATGTCGCCGAACGCGAGATCGCAGAACTGCCGCGCGCCTTCGTCGTGATTGCCGGGGATGTAGACGACCTGCGTGCCCTTGCGCGCCTTGCGCAGGATCTTCTGCACGACGTCGTTGTGCGCCTGCGGCCAGTACCAGCCCTTCTTCAGCTGCCAGCCGTCGATGATGTCGCCGACCAGGTACAGGTATTCCGAATCGTTGTGGCGCAGGAAGTCGAGCAGGTACGGCGCCTGGCAGCCGCTCGAGCCGAGGTGGATGTCCGACAGCCAGATCGTGCGGTAGCGATGCATCGACGATTCGGAATCGTCGTGCTGCGTCGCGTGCGCAGCGGGCGGCTCATGCGGCGACAGCGCGCCGGCCGCGGCGGCGCCGGACAGGAAGGCGGTGGCGGCGCGGGCGCCGATCGGTTGACGGAACAGTGAGGTCGCGGACGTTTTCTGGCCCATGCATGACTCGCGCCGGTTGACATTACCGGCATTGCGCCACGCGGGCGTGACCATGCCATGACAGTCACGAGACGTTCTTATTACTGTCGTGATTGCTTGTTTAGTCGGGGGTGGGGTGGTGTTGCGTGATTGGGCGCCCGGGTTTGGGGTGCTGGCTCGCGGGTGGCGGGACGGCCGGGCGTTTGCGGAGACCGCGTGCGGTTTCGTCAGGGGAATGTGAAGCCGGCCGCTAGCGGCGACGGAGCGGCGGGGAAGCAAAGCAGGCCGAGGAAGCGGCCCGAGCAGCTCAGCGCATCAACGCGAAACCGCGACGACGCGCGTGCGCGCGAGTCGATCGTGCGGAAACTGCCGCCCGGCGTGCAGACGGGCCGCGCCGGCCCAGGCCGCGATCCACGCGGCCGCGAGCGCGAGGGTGACGGGCACCGACAGGCCGAGCAACGGATGCAGCGCGAGCGGCGGCAGGAACCACAGCCAGGCGAGCGCATAGCGCACGAGCGCGTGACCGGCGGTCAGCGGCTGGCCGTTCGACGATTCGAGCCGCAGCCGCCAAGTTTTCATCGGCAACGTCTGACCGCCGTGGGTCCAGAACCACAGGAAGTAAGCGCCGACCACGAGCGCGATCCACGCGGCGAGCAGGTCGTGATGGACGAGGCCGTTGCGCTGTTGCAGCACGACGCTGAAGGCGAGCGCGGCGAAGAACACCACGCCGAACAGCAGGACGGCTTCATACAGCATCGCGGCGAGGCGCCGGCGCACGGACGGCACGGCGTCGCTCGAGTCTTGGGTGGCTGCGGGAGCGCTCGCCACGGCAGTTCAGGAACCCTTGAACAGTGACGGGGCGTCGACGGGCGACACCGGCGTGGCGGCCGGCGGTGCGCCGGAGGTGGCCGAGGCGGCGGGCGGCACGCCCGCGCCGGCCGAAGCGGGTACCGCGGCGGCCGGGTTGCTGGCCGGATGCTCGCGCGCATGCACGAGGCGGCGCACGTCGCGGTCCGCGCCGGTCGGCGGCGCGCTGACGACGCTCGGCCGGCGCCGGCGTTCGGTCGCGGCGAGCCGCTCCTTCTGTTCCTCGGGCAATTGCTGATAGGCCTTCCACGCGCGTTCGCGCGCCTGCGCGGACAGTTCCTTCGCGCTCTGATAGTTCTCGCGCGCGACGCGTCGCTGCTCGGGCGTCATGTGCGCCCATTCGGCCATTCGCTCCTGCAGTTGTTTCTGCGCTTCGGGTGTCAACTTCGCGAAACGTGACGCGATCCTCAGCCATTTTCGCTTGCGAGCGTCGCTGAAGCCGTCCCACTGATCGGCAAACGGCGCGAGCGCCGCGCGCTGGGCCGCGCTCAGGCGCGCCCACGACAGCGGGCCGTTGGCGGCCGGCAGCGGAAGCGGAAGTGGCGCGAGATCGGCGGTCAGCCCGACGGCGGAGGAGGTCGGCGCGGGCGCACTGGTGGCCGCGGGCGAGACCGCCGCGGGCGGCGGGTTGAATCGGGAGTAGGTGGCGACGTACGAAACGGCGATCGCGATCACGCATCCGAAAAATACGGCCAGGCCGCGTTTCTGACTCACCCGTGCGATCCCCTCGTTTATTGTCTGTTAGCGTGCGCGCGAAAGATACGCGTTGAACCCGTGATCGAGATACGCGTTGAGCGGCAGGTCGTCGCTGAGCATCGCCGCGTCGATGTCGGCGAGTTCGGCGGTGCGCTGCATGTCTTCCCAGTAAGCAATGCCGACGAGTCCCGCGAGCAACAGCGCGAGCGGCCACGCGCGCAGCAGCCGGCGCGCGAACGACGCGCGCGGGCGGCTCGCGGGCGGCGTGCCGTAGGCACCGGCCGCACCGGCGAAGGCCGGCACGAACACCGGCGCGCTGGCCGCTTCCGGCTTCTTGCGCGCGAGCGCGGCGCGGCGCGCGGCGGCCAGGCGATCGGTGGTCGCGGCAGGCAGCGCCGCGGCACGTTCGTCCAGCGCGCGGCGAACCTTCAGCGCGAATTCGTGTTCTCGATTTACGGGGGCGGAGCTCATAGCGTGATTCCTTTGGCCTTGAGCGCGTGCGCCAGCGTGTGGGTGGCTCGCGAGCAGTGCGTCTTGACGCTGCCTTCGGAGCACCCCATTGCGGCGGCAGTCTCGGCGACATCCATATCTTCCCAATAACGCATCAGGAACGCTTCCCGTTGACGCGTCGGGAGTTTCTGGATTTCCTCGTCGATGAGGGCCAGGACCTGCTCGCGCTCGAGGCGGTGCTCGGTGCTTTCGACTCCTGCATTGTCATCCGCGGATTCGAGCGTTTCCAGCGGATCGAAGTCTTCGTCGTCGCCGCTGTTGAGCGACGAGAACAGCGTGACCCACGTATTGCGGACTTTCTGACGGCGGAACCAGTCGTGGATCGCGTTCTGCAGGATCCGCTGGAACAGCAGCGGCAGCTCGGCCGCCGGCCGGTCGCCGTATTTCTCCGCCAGCTTGATCATCGCGTCCTGCACGATGTCGAGCGACGCATCGTCGTCGCGCACGGCGTACGCAGCCTGCTTGAACGCGCGCCTTTCGACGCCCGCCAGAAAGTCGGCGAGTTCCTTGTCTGATGCCATTCCGTAAAGGTATGCGCTGCGGACTGCGGCGTGTGAAAGGTCGAAAAATTTCGTAAAACCCGCGGATGCTAACAAATTTTCGCGCGGCTTGGCACCGGTTGCGGCGCGGCACGTTGCGCGCGAGCACCGGGCATGGGGCGGGCGGCCGCGGCAATGATGCGGCGCGGGATATTTTGCTTGACGACCCTTTCGCGACCGGATATCGTAAGCGATTCGCAACATGAAGTGATGGTCTCATTTGAGGCTGGCCCATGAAGCCCGCCCTTCAAACTAGACGCGCCGCTTGAACCCGAGCCACAAGCCCGGCAGAGAGCACCCGATCAATTTTTTGCCGAAAATTCGAAAGGTCAAAATGAACATGCCCAGCGCGGAATTCTCCACGTCGGAACCCCTTTCCCCTCCCGATAGCGACTCCATCGGCGCCACCGTGCTCATGAAGGCACTGGCCGACGAAAAGGTCGAATTCATCTGGGGTTATCCCGGCGGCTCGGTACTCTACATCTACGACGAGCTCTACAAGCAGGACAAGATTCAGCACGTGCTGGTGCGCCACGAACAGGCGGCCGTGCACGCAGCCGATGCGTATGCGCGTTCCACCGGCAACGTCGGCGTCTGTCTCGTCACGTCCGGCCCCGGCGTCACCAATGCGGTGACCGGCATCGCGACGGCCTACATGGATTCGATCCCGATGGTCGTGATCAGCGGCCAGGTGCCGACTGCCGCGATCGGTCAGGACGCGTTCCAGGAGTGCGATACGGTCGGCATCACGCGTCCGTGCGTGAAGCACAACTTCCTCGTGAAGGACGTGCGCGACCTCGCCGAGACGGTCAAGAAGGCGTTCTACATCGCCCGCACAGGCCGTCCGGGCCCCGTGCTGATCGACATCCCGAAAGACATCTCCAAGACGCCGTGCCCGTACGAGCCGGTCAAGAGCGTGTCGCTGCGCTCGTACAACCCGGTCACGAAGGGGCATTCGGGCCAGATCCGCAAGGCCGTGTCGCTGCTGCTGTCCGCGAAGCGTCCGTATATCTACACGGGCGGCGGCATCATCCTCGCCGATGCGTCGCGCGAGCTGAACCAGTTCGCCGACCTGCTCGGCTACCCGGTCACGAACACGCTGATGGGCCTCGGCGGCTATCGCGCGTCGGACAAGAAATTCCTCGGCATGCTCGGCATGCACGGCACGTACGAAGCGAACATGGCGATGCAGCACTGCGACGTGCTGATCGCGATCGGTGCGCGCTTCGACGACCGCGTGATCGGCGACCCGGCGCACTTCGCGTCGCGTCCGCGCAAGATCATCCACATCGACATCGATCCGTCGTCCATTTCCAAGCGCGTGAAGGTCGACATTCCGATCGTCGGCGACGTGAAGGAAGTGCTGAAGGAGCTGATCGAGCAGCTGCAGACGGCCGAGCATGGCCCCGACACCGAAGCGCTCGCGCAGTGGTGGAAGGACATCGAAGGCTGGCGCGGCAAGAACTGCCTGAAGTTCGACCGCGAAAGCGAGATCATCAAGCCGCAGTACGTGGTCGAGAAGGCGTGGGAGCTGACGGACGGCAACGCGTTCGTGTGCTCGGACGTCGGCCAGCACCAGATGTGGGCCGCGCAGTTCTACCGTTTCAACAAGCCGCGTCGCTGGATCAACTCCGGCGGCCTCGGCACGATGGGCTTCGGCCTGCCGGCAGCGATGGGCGTCAAGATGGCGCACCCGGACGACGACGTGCTGTGCATCACGGGCGAAGGCTCGATCCAGATGTGCATCCAGGAACTGTCGACCTGCCTGCAGTACGACACGCCCGTGAAGATCATTTCGCTGAACAACCGCTATCTCGGCATGGTCCGCCAGTGGCAGCAGATCGAATACAGCAAGCGCTATTCGCATTCGTACATGGATGCGCTGCCCGACTTCGTGAAGCTCGCCGAGGCGTACGGCCATGTCGGCATGCGGATCGAAAAGACTTCGGATGTGGAGCCGGCGCTGAAGGAGGCGCTGCGCCTGAAGGACCGCACCGTGTTTCTCGACTTCCAGACCGATCCGACCGAAAACGTCTGGCCGATGGTACAGGCCGGCAAGGGCATCACCGAGATGCTGCTCGGCTCGGAAGACCTGTAACGGCGCGACGCGCGCTTGGTCCGGAGCGGCCGCCTTCACGAAGGGCGGTGCGGCACCGGGCGGCGCGCGGCGCGAGTGAATCGACACGGACACATTCTGGAAGAAGCGAACATGAGACACATCATTTCCGTCCTGCTGGAAAACGAACCGGGCGCGCTGTCGCGCGTGGTCGGTCTGTTTTCCGCACGCGGCTACAACATCGAAACCTTGACGGTGGCGCCGACCGAAGACCAATCGCTGTCGCGGCTGACCATCGTTTCCATTGGCTCGGACGACGTGATCGAACAGATCACGAAGCATCTGAACCGCCTGATCGAGGTGGTGAAAGTGGTGGACCTGACCGACGGTGCCCACATCGAACGCGAGCTGATGCTGATCAAGGTACGTGCAGTGGGCAAGGAGCGCGAAGAAATGAAGCGGATGTCGGATATTTTCCGCGGCCGCATCATCGACGTGACCGAAAAGACCTACACGATCGAATTGACGGGCGCGAGCGACAAGCTCGACGCATTCATCCAGGGGCTGGACGCGAGCGCGATCCTCGAGACCGTGCGCACCGGCAGCTCCGGCATCGGACGCGGCGAGCGCATCCTGAAGGTGTGATGCCGACCAGGTGGCAACCAGCACGCCGGGTGCGCCGTCATGTCCCGGCTCGCAGTATCCAATCCGAACGAATTGTTGAATTTTTGAATTAGCGAAGGAACCATCATGAACGTTTTCTACGACAAAGACGCCGACCTCTCCCTCATCAAGGGCAAGCAAGTCACGATCATCGGCTACGGCTCGCAAGGCCATGCGCACGCGCTGAACCTGAAGGACAGCGGCGTAAACGTGACGGTCGGCCTGCGCAAGGGCGGCGCGTCGTGGAGCAAGGCCGAGAACGCCGGCCTGTCGGTCAAGGAAGTCGCCGAAGCGGTGAAGGGCGCTGACGTCGTGATGATGCTGCTGCCCGACGAGCAGATCGCCGACGTGTACGCGAAGGAAGTCCACGCGAACATCAAGCAAGGCGCGGCGCTGGCATTCGCACACGGCTTCAACGTCCACTACGGCCAGGTGATCCCGCGCGCCGACCTCGACGTGATCATGATCGCGCCGAAGGCACCGGGCCACACCGTGCGCGGCACGTACTCGCAAGGCGGCGGCGTGCCGCACCTGATCGCGGTCGCGCAGAACAAGTCGGGCGCAGCACGCGACATCGCGCTGTCGTACGCGGCAGCGAACGGCGGCGGTCGTGCCGGCATCATCGAAACGAACTTCCGCGAAGAAACCGAAACCGACCTGTTCGGCGAGCAGGCCGTGCTGTGCGGCGGTACCGTCGAGCTGATCAAGGCTGGTTTCGAGACGCTGGTGGAAGCCGGCTACGCGCCGGAAATGGCGTACTTCGAATGCCTGCACGAGCTGAAGCTGATCGTCGACCTGATCTACGAAGGCGGCATCGCGAACATGAACTACTCGATCTCGAACAACGCCGAGTACGGCGAGTACGTGACGGGCCCGCGCGTCGTCACCGAAGAGACGAAGAAGGCGATGAAGCAGTGCCTGACCGACATCCAGACGGGCGAGTACGCGAAGAGCTTCATCCTCGAAAACAAGGCCGGCGCACCGACGCTGCAATCGCGCCGCCGCCTGACGGCCGAGCACCAGATCGAGCAGGTTGGTGCGAAGCTGCGCGCGATGATGCCGTGGATCGCGAAGAACAAGCTCGTCGACCAGACGAAGAACTAAGCTCCGCGTGCTGTTCCGGCCCTCCGAGTGGAGGGTCGGTAGCAAAAAGCCGCCCGAAGGCAACGGTGCCCCGGGCGGCTTTTGCTATCCTACGGGCTTTGCAATTCACCGAACACCGAACGAACCCATGAACTATCCTCATCCGATCATCGCGCGCGAAGGCTGGCCGTTCATCGCGATTGCAGCCGTCATCGCGTTGTTGATCCACGCCATCGGGGGCTTCGGCTTCGCATGGCCGTTCTGGCTGCTGCTCGTCTTCGTGGTCCAGTTCTTCCGTGATCCGCAGCGCCCGATTCCGGCGCAGCCGAACGCGGTGCTGTGCCCGGCGGACGGCCGTATCGTCGCGGTCGAGACCTCGCACGATCCGTATGCGAACCGCGAAGCGCTGAAGATCAGCGTGTTCATGAATGTCTTCAACGTCCATTCGCAGCGCTCGCCGGTCGATGGCGCGATCTCGAAGGTCGAGTACTTCCCGGGCGCGTTCCTGAACGCGGCGATCGACAAGGCGTCGACCGAGAACGAGCGCAACGCGGTCGTGATCCAGACGGCGAGCGGCAAGACCGTCACCGCCGTGCAGATCGCCGGCCTGATCGCGCGCCGGATCCTCTGCTACGTGCGCGCGGGCGAGCCGCTGTCGCGTGGTCAGCGTTACGGTTTCATCCGCTTCGGTTCGCGCGTGGACGTCTATCTGCCGCTCGGCAGCCGCGCGAAGGTGTCGATCGGCGAGAAGGTGTACGCATCGTCGACGATCCTCGCCGAACTCGAACAGTAAACGGCGGGACGCACGATGGCCGCATTCAAACCGCGCCGGCCGCGCAACGGCACCAGCCAGACGCCGCGCCCGTTTCGCCGCAACAAGGTGATGGCATCGGATCCGGTGCCGAGCGAAAGTCGCCGCGCCGCGCGCCAGCGGTTCCTGAAGACGCGCGGCATCTATCTGCTGCCGAACGCGTTCACGACCGCTGCGCTGTTCTGCGGCTTCTTCGCGGTCGTGCAGGCGATGAACGTGCGCTTCGAGATCGCCGCGATCGCCATCTTCGTCGCGATGGTGCTCGACGGGATGGACGGGCGCGTCGCGCGCATGACGCATACGCAGAGCGCGTTCGGCGAACAGTTCGACAGCCTGTCCGACATGGTGTCGTTCGGCGTGGCGCCCGCGCTCGTGATGTACGAGTGGGTGCTGAAGGATCTCGGCCGCTGGGGCTGGCTTGCCGCCTTCGTCTACTGCTCGGGCGCGGCGCTGCGGCTCGCGCGCTTCAACACCAACATTGGCGTCGTCGACAAGCGCTTCTTCCAGGGGCTGCCGAGCCCGGCCGCCGCTGCGCTGATCGCCGGCTTCGTGTGGCTCGCCACCGACAACCGCGTGCCGATGAAGCTCGGCTGGCTGCCGTGGGTCGCGTTCGTGCTGACGATCTACGCGGGCGTGACGATGGTGTCGAACGCGCCGTTCTACAGCGGCAAGGCGCTCGACGTGCGGCATCGCGTGCCGTTCGCGGCGATCCTCTTGGTGGTGGTGGCGTTCGTGCTGGTGTCGTCCGATCCGCCGCTGATGCTGTTCTGCCTGTTCGTGCTGTACGGGCTGTCCGGCTACGTGTTCTGGGCGTACATGGCCGTGCGCGGCCGTGCCAACCCGGCGCGCTCGTCGCAGCGCGAGCACTGACGCACATCTGCACCGAACCACGGAACGACGGCGGCCATGAGGCTGCCGTTTTCATTTGTCCCTTATCCTGCTGCGCGCCCGCGCATCCCGGGTGCGGGCGGATTGCACACCCGGCGGATTGTCGCTATAGTCGTCGGCATGACCGCATTTTCCCGCCTCTCCCTCCTTCTAGCCGGTGCGCCGCTACGCGCGCTAGCTTTGGCGCGCCTGCCGCGCTGACCGTTCTCGCCCCCCGTCAAGCTTCGTCTGTTGTTGAGCGTCGCCAGCGGTGGCGCGATCTCATTACGTTTGATTCCCGCATAAAGAGCCCTGGAGCCCCCCATGACAGACAAGCTGATCATTTTCGATACGACGTTGCGTGACGGTGAACAATCGCCCGGCGCGTCGATGACGAAGGAAGAGAAAATCCGCATCGCGAAGCACCTCGAGCGGATGAAGGTCGACGTGATCGAGGCCGGTTTCGCGGCCAGCTCGAACGGCGACTTCGACGCGATCCACACGATCGCCGGGCTCGTGAAGGACAGCACGATCTGCTCGCTCGCGCGCGCCAACGACAAGGACATCCAGCGCGCAGCCGATGCACTGAAGCCGGCCAGCAGCGCGCGGATCCACACGTTCATCGCGACGTCTCCGCTGCACATGGAAAAGAAGCTGCGCATGACGCCGGACCAGGTGTTCGAGCAGGCGCGGCTCGCGGTGCGCTTTGCACGCAAGTTCACCGACAACGTCGAGTTCTCGCCGGAAGACGGCAGCCGCTCGGATCTCGACTTCCTGTGCCGCGTGCTGGAAGCGGTGATCGCCGAAGGCGCGACGACGATCAACATCGCCGATACGGTCGGCTACGGCGTGCCGGAGCTTTACGGCAACCTGGTGAAGACGCTGCGCGAACGCATTCCGAACTCGGACAAGGCGATCTTCTCCGTGCATTGCCACAACGACCTCGGGATGGCGGTCGCGAACTCGCTCGCGGGCGTGAAGATCGGCGGCGCGCGTCAGGTCGAATGCACGATCAACGGTCTCGGCGAGCGCGCGGGCAATACGTCGCTCGAAGAAATCGTGATGGCCGTGAAGACGCGCAAGGACTACTTCGGCCTCGACGTCGGCATCGACACGACGCAGATCGTGCCGACCTCGAAGCTCGTGTCGCAGATCACCGGTTTCGTCGTGCAGCCGAACAAGGCCGTGGTCGGGGCGAACGCGTTCGCGCACGCTTCCGGCATCCACCAGGACGGCGTGCTGAAGGCGCGCGACACCTACGAGATCATGCGCGCGGAAGACGTGGGCTGGACCGCGAACAAGATCGTGCTCGGCAAGCTGTCGGGCCGTAACGCGTTCAAGCAGCGGCTGCAGGAACTCGGCGTGTCGCTCGACAGCGAAGCCGAACTGAACGCCGCGTTCATGCGCTTCAAGGATCTCGCCGACCGCAAGGCCGAGATCTTCGACGAGGACATCATCGCGATCGTCTCCGAAGAATCGGCGCTCGCGCAGGAGCAGGAGCACTTCAAGTTCGTGTCGCTGTCGCAGCATTCGGAAACCGGCGAGCAGCCGCAAGCGAAGGTCGTGTTCGCGGTCGAAGGCAGCGAGGTGACCGGCGAGGCGCGCGGCAACGGCCCGGTCGATGCGACGTTCAACGCGATCGAGGGCGAAGTCGGCAGCGGTTCCGAGCTGCTGCTGTATTCGGTGAACGCGATCACGACCGGCACGCAGGCGCAGGGCGAAGTGACGGTGCGGCTGTCGAAGAACGGGCGCA
This sequence comes from Burkholderia vietnamiensis LMG 10929, assembly GCF_000959445.1. NCBI lineage: Bacteria > Pseudomonadati > Pseudomonadota > Betaproteobacteria > Burkholderiales > Burkholderiaceae > Burkholderia > Burkholderia vietnamiensis. The sequence goes on from NZ_CP009631.1 coordinate 1,754,347, forward strand.
TCGTGAACGGCGTCGGCACCGACCCGGACATCGTCGCGGCTTCCGCGAAGGCGTACATCGCCGCGTTGAACAAGCTGCACTCGAAGGACGACAAGCTCAACCCGCAACGCGCGTAAGCGTCGCGCGCCGGTAACACCTGAAATGCCCCGTGCGGCCATACGCCGCACGGGGCATTTTTCATGGGCCGGTCATTCGGCGGCCGGCGCACGCCACGACCAGCGGCGGGCAGCCGCGGCGGCGGCCGGCTTGCGGCGCCGGAACTCGACCGTGATCGCGCGCCGCGGCGCCTCGGCGATGAACGCGTCGAGCAGTTCGAGCACGTCGTGATCGATGTAGTCGGCGCGCGTCGCGTCGATGATCACGGCAGCCCGATCGGGGATGTGGCGCAGGTGATGCTTGACCTGCACCTTGCCGAGGAACGACACGTCCTTGCGGAACGACAGCAGGAAGTGGTCGTCGTGCTGCGCGAGCGTGACGGGGCTCTTCAGGTTCGCGACCGCGACGGCCAGCACGCTGCAGGCGAGGCCGAGCGCGATGCCGAACAGCAGGTCGACGGCCAGCACGCCCGCGATCGTCGCGGCGAACGGCACGAACGCCGCGGGGCCCTGGTTCATCACCGAGCGGAACAGCGCGGGTTTCGCGAGCTTGATGCCCGTATGGATCAGGATCGCGGCGAGGCTCGCGAGCGGGATCAGGTTGATCAGGCCGGTGAGCGCGAACACGCTGGCGAGCAGCAGGATGCCGTGCACGATCGCCGACATCCGGCTTTGCGCGCCGGCGTTGACGTTGGCCGAGCTGCGCACGATCACCGACGTGATCGGCAGGCCGCCGAACGCGCCCGCGACGAGGTTGCCGACGCCCTGCGCCTTCAACTCGCGGTCCGGCTGCGCCGGCCGCCGCTTCGGATCGATCTGCTCGACCGCTTCGAGGCACAGCAGCGTCTCGAGGCTCGCGACGACCGCCAGCGTGATCGCGACGCGCCACACGTCCGGATTGACCAGTTGCGCGAAGTTCGGGCCGAGTTCCGCGTGCTTGAGCGACGCCGCGAGCGCGGCGAACGAGTCGAATTCCGGCAGCGTCACGCGATGCGCGGCGCCCGGCGCGGCCGACGGCGCCAGCGCGCCGAGCACGAGCGTCGCGCCGATGCCGAGCACGACGACCGCGAGCGGCGCGGGCACCGAGCGCACCCATGCGAAGCGGCGCAGCGCGGGCGTGTCCCAGGCGAGCAGCAGCGCAAGCGACGCGATCGCGATGGCGGTTGCCGCCCACGCGGTCGGCAGCGCCATCCACGAGCCAAGCGCTGGTGAGCCCGCGCCGCCGATGCCGAGCGCATACGGAATCTGTTTGACGATCAGCAGGATGCCGATCGCGGCGAGCATGCCCTTGATCACGGGCGACGGGACGTAAGCGGCGAAGCGGCCGGCGCGCAGCATGCCGAAGCCGAACTGCAGCACGCCGGACAGCAGCACGGCGAGCAGGAACGCGGAGAAGCTGCCGAGCTGCGCGATGCCTTCGACGACGATCACGACGAGGCCGGCCGCGGGGCCGCTCACCGACAGCGACGAGCCGCTGAGCAGCGCGACGACGATCCCGCCGACGATGCCGGACACGAGCCCGGCGAACGGCTCGACGCCGGATGCATTCGCGATACCGAGGCAAAGCGGCAGCGCGACGAGGAACACGACGATGCCGGCGACCATGTCGCGCGGCAGGGTGGATAGATGCTCGTTCAGTTTCATGATGAGGGCGATGTCATTGGCGTGGAAGAAGGCGCGGATCAGCCGACTGCCGCGGCCGTGGCGGCGTGCTCGAGGTCGGATTCGGCCGGCTCGGGCGCCGTATAGCCGGAGTCGAGCTCCTTCAGGCGGCCGTCGGCGAGCGAAAAGATCCAGCCGTGCACGAGCGGCGGGCGCTCGCGGCCGCGCACGATCGGCGACGCGCGCAGCAGCCGCACCTGTTCGAGGACGTTCAATTCGGCCAGACGATCGGCGGCAGCCGTTTCGTCGAGGCCGCCGAGCGTGTCGCGATGGCGTCGTGCGAGCGCGCAGAGCGGAGCGATGCGCCGCGCCACGTGCGGCAGGTCGGCCGGCGGCGGCAGCAGCGACGCGCGCACGCCGCCGCAACCGTAGTGACCGCAGACGATCACATGGTCGACCTTCAGCACGCGCACGGCGTACTCGAGCACGCTCGCGGAATTGTCGTCGTCGGGATGGAACAGGTTCGCGATGTTGCGATGGACGAACAACTCGCCGGGCACGCTGTGCGTGATGGTTTCGGCGGGCACGCGGCTGTCGGAGCAGCCGATCCACAGCACGCGCGGATTCTGACCGCGCGCGAGCGTATCGAAGAAGCCGGGCGTGTGTTCGCGCGTCTCGCGGGCCCAGGCGATGTTGGCAACCAGCATGCTCTTCGGGCGGTTCATGAGGACTCCTTTTCGACAGAAACGAATAGACACCGCACAAAACGTGAGCGGTCAGATGCTTTCTAAATTGAAAGGTTTGATTCGACCGATATTAGGGGTACGCCCTAGTGCCAGGGGTCATTGATACAAATTGTTTCAACTCGATTCGGCAAGGTGCATCAATTGCACCAATTCAACGCACGGAACGGATAGTCCATGCGCGGGGTTGCTGGCGTTGCGCCACAAGCGATTCGGCATGTCGCCACGCGAGCGTTGTGGCATCGGAAAGCATTACCGCGGAGGAATCGCGATTAATGAACCAGGGCGGAAAAAACGAAATGGCCATTCACGCATCAATACGTAAATGGCCATTGTGAAAATTGCGCGAAAATGCGCAATCGAAGCTCAGAACAGATTACGACGATCGGGGTCGTGCAGCGGATCGGGCGTTTTCTGCGTCGTGCGCAGGATGCCCTGCGGATCGAAATAGAAGCTGTACATCATGTACCAGACGTTGTCCTCGAGATACCGGTACGTCCACACCTCGCGCTTCATCAGCGGGAAGTATGAGGTTTCGACCGGGCGGCCGAAGTTGACGAGCACGTCGGTCTTGGTCCACTTGCCGATTTCCGCGCGATAGAACTCGCTCGGCTGCAGCACCTGGCGCACGTTGACGATCCGATGGGCCGCATCGATGTCGGCCGCGATCGTGATCTCGCCCATCGGCTGGGTCGGCCACATCATCCGCTTGCCGCCGCCGGGGAGGTCGTAGATCTCGCGCGGCGGGCCCATGCGCGCGACGATCGCCGACTCGTCCTGGCCGGCCTGGTATTGCTGCCACGGTTGGGCGCAGCCGGCGACGAGCGTCGCCGCGCAGGCGATCAGCACCGGCAGGCGCATGGGAATGCGAATGCGCATGGGTTTCTCCAGAACTCGCTAACCGTTCCGTTGTATCACGGACCGCGCGTGCCCGCGCACGCGCGCGCAAAAATCGGTGCGGATCGCCGGCCGGCGCCGCGTCGCGCGATGCTTGCGGGCGGCGGCGCGGGCGGCCTATGATCCGCGCTTTCCCCGGACAGATTCAGCGGCAGGTAACGGATGCAATCATGGAAGCGATGGGCGCTCGCGTGGAGCGCCGGATGGATGCTGGCGTCGTGCGCGCAGGCGGCAGGCGAGCCGGTGCGGATCGCCTTGATCGAAGGGATGTCGGGCCCGTTCGCGAATGCGGGCGCGGCAGTCGAGCGCAACCTGCGGTTCGGCGTCGAGCAGGTCGATGCGGCGGGCGGCGTGAAGCTGCGCGACGGCAAGCATCCGCTGGAACTCGTCGTGCTCGACAGCAAGGGCAGCCCGGAAGAGGCGCTCGTGCAGTTGCGCGCGGCGGCCGACCGTCACATCGGCTTCGTCGCGCAGGGCAACAGCTCGGCGGTGGCGGCCGCGCTGGTCACCGCGCTCGACAAGCTGAACGCGCGCACGCCGGACAACCGGATGCTGCTCCTCAATTATTCGGCCGACGATCCGGCGCTCACCGGCGCGCGCTGCAGTTTCTGGCATTTCCGTTTCGACGCGCACGCCGGGATGCGGATGGCCGCGCTCGCCGACGTGATGGCGCGCGACCGCGCGCTGCGCAAGCTCTATCTGCTGAACCAGGACTACAGCTTCGGCCATGACGTCAGCACGCTCGCGCGGCAGGCGCTGGCCGAGCGGCGCCCCGACGTGACGATTGCCGGCGACGAATTCCATCCGATCGGCCGCATCAAGGATTTCTCGCCGTATATCGCGAAGATCCGCGCGAGCGGCGCGGACGCCGTCGTGACCGGCAACTGGGGCAACGACCTCACGCTGCTCGTGAAGGCGGCGCGCGAGCAGGGGCTGAACGCGAAGTTCTACACGTTCTACGGCAACAGTCTCGGCGCGCCGGCCGCGCTCGGCGACGCGGGCGTCGGACGGGTCGTGGCCGTCGCCGACTGGCACCCGAACGCGGGCGGCGCGAAGTCGGACGCGTTCTACCGTGCGTTCCGCACCCGTTTTCCCGCCGCGCAGGACGACTATCCGGTGCGGCGCATGAGCCTGATGATCGAGATGCTGGCGGCCGCGATGGAGCGGGCCGGTTCGGCCGACCCGGTCGCGGTGGCCCACGCGCTGGAAGGGCTGTCGTTCGACGACGGCTTCCATGCGTCGACGATGCGCGCCCAGGATCATCAACTGATCCAGCCCCTTTACGTGATGGAGATGGACAAGGCCGGCACGCCGGGCGTTCGCTTCGACAACGAGGGCTCGGGCTACGGCTTCCGGACGATTCTGGCGGTGCCGGCGCAGCGCACGCCGCTGCCGTCCGCGTGTTCGATGACGCGCCCGTGACGGGCGGCGGTAGGAGCGGCGCGTAGTTGTGCTACAATGCGCGCCGGTTGTAAGTCACGGCACGGCCATTCTTCCGTGTCCGCGTGTACAGTTGGAAAGTCGAAATCAAGGAAATCACATGTCTGTTGCAGATATCAAGAAGTCGGAAGTCGTTGCTCAGTTCGCCCGCGGTACCAACGACACGGGTTCGCCCGAAGTCCAGGTCGCACTGCTGACCGCACGTATCGTCGAACTGACGGGTCACTTCAAGACCCACGCGAAGGATCACCACAGCCGCCGCGGCCTGCTGCGCATGGTGAGCCGCCGCCGCAAGCTGCTCGACTACCTCAAGGGCAAGGATGCCGACCGTTACCGCGCGCTGATCGAGAAGCTGGGTCTGCGTAAGTAATCGAGGCGATTGCCGCCAGCAAGATGCCTGTGTCAGTCCGCTGATGCAGGCATTTTGTTTTTGCGCGGTGCGTAGCGTCACACGCATCGCAGGTAGTCCGGCACATCGCGGCCGGGCTGCCGGAACGGCTGATACCGGGGTCGGGATTTGTGTCATTCCAGCGCGCCGCTCGACGAGCGTCGCGCTGGAATGGCATAAAAAACACACCTTGCTCCGGGTGATTCGGTCGGGACGCCGCCGCGCGGGATGGCCCACGCGGCGAATGAAACGAATGAGTTCAAAGGAGCAACCATGTCCATGTTCAACAAGGTCGTGAAGGAATTCCAGTGGGGCCAGCACAAGGTGCGCCTCGAAACCGGTGAAGTCGCCCGTCAGGCGAGCGGTGCCGTCATCGTCGACGTGGAAGACACCGTCGTGCTGGCGACCGTCGTCGGCGCCAAGTCGGCGAAGCCGGGCCAGGATTTCTTCCCGCTGACCGTCGACTACCTCGAAAAGACCTACTCGGCCGGCAAGATCCCCGGCGGCTTCTTCCGTCGCGAAGGCCGTCCGTCGGAGCATGAGACGCTGACGTCGCGCCTGATCGATCGTCCGCTGCGCCCGCTGTTCCCGGAAGGCTTCTACAACGAAGTGCAGGTCGTGATCCACGTGCTGTCCGTGAACCCGGACATCCCGGCCGACATTCCCGCGCTGATCGGCGCGTCGGCCGCGCTGGCCGTGTCGGGCCTGCCGTTCAACGGCCCGGTCGGTGCCGCGCGCGTCGCGTACATCGACAACGCCTACGTGCTGAACCCGACGCGTGACCAGATCAAGGCGTCGAGCCTCGATCTCGTCGTCGCCGGTACGGAGCGCGCGGTGCTGATGGTCGAATCGGAAGCCGACCAGCTGCCGGAAGACGTGATGCTGGGCGCGGTCGTGTTCGGCCACGAACAGATGCAGATCGCGATCGACGCGATCCACGAGCTCGTGCGCGAAGGCGGCAAGCCGGAGTGGGACTGGCAGCCGGCCCCGAAGAACGAAGCGCTGATCGCGCGCGTGACGGAACTGGCGCACGGCGATCTGCTCGCCGCTTACCAGCTGCGCGACAAGCAGGCGCGCTCGACGAAGCTGAAGGAAGTCTACGCGGCGACCTCGGCGAAGCTCGAAGAAGACGCGCTGGCGGCCGGCACGGTCGCGGCCGACAAGGCCACCGTCGGCAACATCCTGTTCGACATCGAAGCGAAGATCGTCCGCTCGCAGATCCTGAACGGCGAGCCGCGCATCGACGGTCGCGACACGCGCACCGTGCGTCCGATCGAGATCCGCACCGGCGTGCTGCCGCGCACCCACGGTTCGGCGCTGTTCACGCGTGGCGAGACGCAGGCGCTCGTCGTCGCGACGCTCGGCACGAAGGGCGACGAGCAGATCATCGACGCGCTCGAAGGCGAATACCGCGAGCGCTTCATGCTCCACTACAACATGCCGCCGTTCGCGACGGGCGAAACGGGCCGCGTCGGCTCGCCGAAGCGTCGTGAAATCGGCCACGGCCGTCTCGCGAAGCGCGCGCTGGTCAAGTGCCTGCCGAGCGCCGACGAATTCGGCTACTCGATCCGCGTCGTGTCGGAAATCACCGAATCGAACGGTTCGTCGTCGATGGCGTCGGTGTGCGGCGGCTGCCTCGCGCTGATGGACGCCGGCGTGCCGATGAAGGCGCACGTCGCCGGTATCGCGATGGGCCTGATCCTCGAGGGCAACAAGTTCGCGGTGTTGACCGACATCCTCGGCGACGAAGATCACCTCGGCGACATGGACTTCAAGGTGGCCGGCACCGAGCACGGCGTGACCGCGCTGCAGATGGACATCAAGATCCAGGGCATCACGAAGGAAATCATGCAGGTCGCGCTCGCGCAGGCGAAGGAAGGTCGCATGCACATCCTCGGCAAGATGACGTCGGCAGTGTCGGGTGCGAACACGCAACTGTCCGAGTTCGCGCCGCGCATGATCACGATCAAGATCAACCCGGAAAAGATCCGCGACGTGATCGGCAAGGGCGGTTCGGTGATCCGCGCGCTGACCGAAGAAACCGGCACGACGATCGACATTTCGGACGACGGCGTCGTGACGATCGCGAGCACGAGCAGCGAAGGCATGGCCGAAGCGAAGAAGCGCATCGAGAACATCACGGCCGAGATCGAAGTCGGCCAGGTGTACGAAGGCACGGTGCTCAAGCTGCTCGATTTCGGCGCGATCGTGAACCTGCTGCCGGGCAAGGATGGCCTGCTGCACATCTCGGAAATCGTCAACGAGCGCGTGAAGGACATCAACGACTACCTGAAGGAAGGTCAGCAGGTTAAGGTCAAGGTGATCCAGACGGATGAGAAGGGTCGCGTGCGCCTGTCGGCGAAGGCGCTGCTGAACGAAGCGGCTGCCGCGTCGCAGTCGGACACGCCGCCGCAGCAGTAAGCGGACCCGCGTGAGAACGGCCGGCAGCGCGAGAGCGCGCCGGCCGTTTTTTCTGTAGCATCGTTGTGCGGCGCAGCAGCGCCGGCGCAGCATCCGCGCCGCGCGCGGGCGCCTCATTCGCCATCCGATTCCGAGCCTGGAGCCATCACCATGAAAGCCATTGAAATCACCGAATTCGGTGCCCCCGACGTGTTGAAGCTGACGGAGCGCGTGCGCCCCGAACCGGCGCGCGGCGAGGTGCTGATCAAGGTGGCGGCTTCGGGCGTGAACCGGCCCGACGTGTTCCAGCGCAAGGGCGCGTATGCGCCGCCGCCCGGTGCGTCGGACCTGCCGGGCCTCGAGGTCGCGGGCGAGATCGTCGGCGGCGACCTCTCCGATCCGGCGCTGAACCCGTTCGGGCTGAAGCTGGGCGACCGCGTCTGCGCGCTGCTCGCCGGCGGCGGCTACGCCGAATATGCGGTCGCGCCGCTGCCGCAATGCCTGCCGGTGCCCGGCGGCCTGACCGACATCGAAGCCGCGTCGTTGCCCGAAACGTTCTTCACGGTGTGGAGCAACGTGTTCGACCGTGCGCTGCTCGGCGCGGGCGAGGGCGGCGAGCAGGAAACGCTGCTGGTGCAGGGCGGCTCGAGCGGGATCGGCGTGACGGCCATCCAGATCGCGCATGCGCTCGGTTTCCGCGTGTTCGCGACGGCCGGCACGGCGGACAAATGCCGGGCATGCGAGGCGCTCGGCGCCGAGCGTGCGATCAACTACAAGACCGAGGATTTCGTCGAGGTCGTCAAGTCGCTGACGCACGACCGCGGCGTCGACGTGATCCTCGACATGGTCGGCGCGGCGTACCTGCCGCGCGAACTCTCCGCGCTGGCGGACGGCGGCCGGATCGTGCTGATCGCGCTGCTCGGCGGCGCGAAGGCCGAGATCAACCTGGGCGAGATCCTGCGCCGCCGCCTGACGGTGACGGGCTCGACGCTGCGTCCGCGTCCGGTCGAGTTCAAGGCGCGCATCGCCGCCCAGCTGAAGGCGCGCGTGTGGCCGCTGCTCGCGGACGGCCGCATCAAGCCGGTCATCTACCGCGTGCTGCCTGCCGGCGACGCCGCCCAGGCGCATGCGCTGATGGAAAGCGGCGAGCACATCGGCAAGATCGTGCTGGATTGGGGCGCGATCGCCTGACGGTCGTGCGGCCGGGCTTGACATCGGCGGTTTGACCGGTTCAAGCCGGGCGCAGTAAAATCGCGGGTTTACTTCGCCAGAATCCACCTGACGGCCGGTTTTTCGGCACGTTAATGACAAGATAGTGACGAGACGGACACGATGTCGAAACAACGAACAAAGCGAGTGATCGGCAACTGGAAGATGCACGGCCGGCTGGCCGGCAACCAGGCGCTGCTGAACGAAGTGGTGCAGGGCGCGGACGCAGTGGCGGCCGGCACGTCGATCGGCGTATGCGTGCCGTTCCCCTATCTCGCGCAGGTTCAGGCGGTGCTCGGCGGCAGCCGGGTGGCGTTCGGCGCACAGGACGTGTCGGCGCACGAGCAGGGCGCGTACACCGGCGAAGTGGCGGCCGCGATGGTCGCGGAATTCGGCGCGCAGTATGCGATCGTCGGTCACTCGGAGCGTCGCGCGTATCACGGCGAGCGCAACGAGACCGTCGCCGCGAAGGCGCAGCGCGCGCTCGCGGCGGGCCTCACGCCGGTCGTGTGCGTCGGCGAAACGCTCGACGAGCGCGAAGCGGGCACGACCGAGCGGGTCGTCGGTGCGCAGCTCGACGCCGTGCTTGCCGTGCTGACGGCCGACGAGGCGGCGCGCATCGTCGTCGCGTACGAGCCGGTCTGGGCGATCGGCACCGGCAAGAGCGCGACGTCGGCGCAGGCGCAGGACGTTCACGCGTTCCTGCGTGCGCGTCTCGCGGCGAAGGGTGCGGCGCACGTGTCGGTGCTGTACGGCGGCAGCGTCAAGCCGGACAACGCGGAAGAACTGTTCGCGCAGCCGGACATCGACGGCGGCCTGATCGGCGGCGCGTCGCTGAAGGCTGAAGATTTTCTGGCGATCTGCCGGGCTGCGCGTTGAGCGGTCCGCGATCGAATTGAACCATGATGGCGGCCGGGTGGTCCGGTCGCCAGATCCAACCGGGTGGGTGTGATGCTGTTATTCAAAACGCTGATTATTGTGGTGCAGGTGCTGTCCGCGCTGGGCGTGATCGGGCTCGTGCTGCTGCAGCACGGCAAGGGTGCCGACATGGGCGCCGCATTCGGCAGCGGCGCGTCGGGCAGCCTGTTCGGCGCGACCGGCTCGGCGAACTTCCTGTCGCGCACGACGGCCGTGCTGGCTACGGTTTTCTTCATCGCGACGCTCGCATTGACGTACCTCGGTTCGTACAAGGCGACGCCGTCGGCAGGCGTACTGGGCGCGACCGCGACCGCGCCGGCATCTGCGCCGGCGGCCTCGGCGCCGGTCGTCGCAGCCTCTGCCGCAGCGGGTTCCGCCGCGTCGGCGGCAAGCGCCCCGGGCCAGGACGTGCCGAAATAAAAAGTTAAAATTTTTGCCGTTGTGCGTTGAACAAACCGGGAACTCGGGTTACAATTTAATTCTTGAAGCGATTCGCGGGAAACGTGCAGTACGACCCGAGTTGCATGCAGTGCCGACGTGGTGAAATTGGTAGACACGCTATCTTGAGGGGGTAGTGGCGAAAGCTGTGCGAGTTCGAGTCTCGCCGTCGGCACCAAAGTTACTCAATGCCAGCCGCTTCTAGTGGCTGGCATTTTTCATTTGTGGGGTGTGTCTTGCGATTGTCTTGGAATCGCGCGTACTCCGAAATGATTCCTTCCGCCGGAAGTGGTATTCTCCGGACGCTCAGAACCAACCGATAGAGGATTGCCTTGAACCTCGCAGCCTATTACCCCGTCTTGTTGTTCCTCCTCGTGGGCACTGGTTTAGGTATAGCGCTGGTCAGTATCGGCAAGCTCCTTGGGCCCAACAAGCCGGACGTCGACAAGAACGCACCGTACGAGTGCGGCTTTGAAGCCTTTGAAGACGCCCGGATGAAGTTCGACGTCCGGTACTACCTCGTCGCCATCCTGTTCATCATCTTCGATCTCGAAACCGCATTCCTGTTTCCGTGGGGCGTCGCGCTCCGGGACATCGGCTGGCCGGGTTTCAGCGCAATGATGATTTTTCTGCTCGAATTCCTGCTGGGCTTTGCCTATATCTGGAAGAAAGGCGGGCTCGACTGGGAGTGATGGGTTTAATCGCCGGTTTGCATGGGCGACCACGCTGGGTCGCTCGTCTGGAGTGGAAAGCAAATGAGTATCGAAGGGGTCTTGAAGGAAGGGTTTGTCACCACGACGGCTGACAAGCTGATCAACTGGACGCGCACCGGCTCGTTGTGGCCGATGACGTTCGGGCTCGCGTGTTGCGCCGTCGAAATGATGCATGCGGGCGCGGCGCGCTACGACCTGGACCGGTTCGGGGTCGTGTTCCGCCCGAGTCCGCGCCAGTCCGACGTGATGATCGTCGCCGGCACGCTCTGCAACAAGATGGCGCCGGCACTGCGCCGCGTGTACGACCAGATGGCCGAGCCGCGCTGGGTGATCTCGATGGGATCGTGCGCGAACGGTGGCGGTTACTACCACTACTCGTACTCGGTGGTGCGCGGCTGCGACCGGATCGTGCCCGTCGACGTCTACGTGCCGGGCTGCCCGCCCACGGCCGAGGCGCTGGTCTATGGCGTGATCCAGTTGCAGGCGAAGATCCGCCGCACCAATACCATCGCCCGTCAATAAAGCCCCGAGCGTCCCCTCAATATGGCAAGCAAAATCGAGACTCTCAAGGCAAACCTCGAAGCCGCGCTCGGCGCGCGCGTGGTGAGCCTCACCGAAGCGATCGGTGAACTGACGCTCGTCGTGAAGGCGAGCGATTACCTCGAAGTCGCAAAGACGCTGCGCGACGATCCGAAGCTCCGTTTCGAGCAGTTGATCGACCTCTGCGGCATCGACTACCAGACCTACGGCGACGGCGCGTACGACGGCCCGCGTTTTGCGGCCGTGTCGCAGCTGCTGTCGGTCACGAACAACTGGCGCCTGCGCCTGCGCGTGTTCGCGCCGGACGACGATCTGCCGATCGTGCCGTCGCTCGTCGACACCTGGTCTTCCTCGAACTGGTACGAGCGCGAAGCGTTCGACCTGTACGGCCTCGTGTTCGAAGGGCACCCCGACCTGCGCCGCCTCCTCACCGACTACGGCTTCATCGGCCACCCGTTCCGCAAGGACTTCCCGGTGTCGGGCTACGTCGAAATGCGCTACGACCCGGAAGAGAAGCGGGTCGTCTACCAGCCGGTGACGATCGAGCCGCGCGAAATCACGCCGCGCGTGATCCGCGAGGATCGCTATGGCGGTCTGAAACATTAAGGGGGCGTCATGGCAGAAATCAAGAACTACACGCTCAACTTCGGCCCGCAGCACCCGGCAGCGCACGGCGTGCTGCGCCTCGTGCTCGAGCTCGACGGCGAAGTCATCCAGCGTGCCGATCCGCACATCGGCCTGCTGCACCGCGCGACCGAAAAGCTCGCGGAAAACAAGACCTTCATCCAGTCCGTGCCGTACATGGACCGTCTCGACTACGTGTCGATGATGGTCAACGAGCACGGCTATGTGCTCGCGATCGAGCGTCTGCTCGGCATCGACGTGCCGGAGCGCGCGCAGTACATCCGCGTGCTGTTCGACGAGATCACGCGCGTGCTGAACCACCTGATGTGGATCGGCGCGCACGCGCTCGACGTCGGCGCAATGGCCGTGTTCCTGTACGCGTTCCGCGAGCGCGAAGACCTGATGGACGTGTACGAAGCGGTGTCCGGCGCACGGATGCACGCGGCGTATTACCGTCCGGGCGGTGTCTATCGCGACCTGCCGGATGCGATGCCGCAATTCAAGGCGTCGAAGATCCGCAACGAGAAGGCGCTCGCGAAGATGAACGAAGCGCGCAGCGGCTCGGTGCTCGATTTCATCGACGACTTCTTCACGCGCTTCCCGAAGTGCATCGACGAATACGAAACGCTGCTGACCGACAACCGGATCTGGAAACAGCGTCTGGTCGGGATCGGCGTCGTGAGCCCGGAACGTGCGTTGCAGATGGGCCTCACCGGCCCGATGCTGCGCGGCTCGGGGATCGCGTGGGACCTGCGCAAGAAGCAACCGTACGAAGTGTACGATCGCATGGATTTCGACGTGCCGGTCGGCGTGAACGGCGATTGCTACGACCGCTATCTGGTGCGTGTCGAAGAAATGCGTCAGTCGGTCCGTATCGCGAAACAGTGTATTGAGTGGCTCCGCAAGAATCAGGGGCCGGTGATGACCGACAATCACAAGGTTGCGCCGCCGTCGCGCGTCGGCATGAAGACCAACATGGAAGACTTGATTCACCACTTCAAGCTCTTCACCGAAGGTTTTCACGTGCCGGAAGGCGAAGCGTACGCGGCAGTCGAGCATCCGAAGGGCGAGTTCGGCATCTATCTCGTGTCGGACGGTGCCAACAAGCCGTATCGCCTCAAGATCCGCGCACCGGGCTTCGCGCATCTCGCGTCGCTCGACGAAATGGCGCGCGGCCACATGATTGCCGACGCCGTCACGATCATCGGTACGCAGGACATCGTGTTCGGCGAGATCGATCGCTAATGGTTGCGCCGCCCGCGCGAGCGGGCGGCGAGCAGTAAGTCACACGCGAAGTCTGATGCTGCATGCGCTGAACCGGCGCGGCTTCGCAAGCTGTCAACAGTGAGCGCCAGGTCTGCCGTCCGTGCACAGCAGTGCGGCAGGTTGTTCGTTCGGTAGGAATTGAAAGAGTCGTGTCTGAAAATGATCTCAGCTGAAGGCCTGAAAGAAATCGATCGAGCGTTGACGAAGTATCCCGCCGATCAGAAACAGTCCGCCGTGATGTCGGCGTTGGCCGTCGCTCAGGAAGAGCACGGCTGGCTGTCGCCCGAACTGATGCAGTTCGTCGCGGACTATCTCGGCATGCCGGCCGTTGCCGTGCAGGAAGTCGCGACGTTCTACACGATGTACGAGCTCAAACCGGTCGGCAAGCACAAGATCACGCTCTGTACGAACCTGCCGTGTCAGCTTGGCCCGCACGGCGGCGCCGAGGCGACGGCCGACTACCTGAAACAGAAGCTGGGCATCGGCTTCGGCGAGACCACGCCTGACGGCAAGTTCACGCTGAAAGAAGGCGAATGCATGGGCTCGTGCGGCGATGCGCCGGTGCTGCTGGTGAACAATCACAGAATGTGCAGCTTCATGAGCCGCGAGAAGATCGACCAGCTGCTTGAGGAGCTTTCGAAATGACGTCCCTTCACGACCGTCACATCAAACCGCTGATCCTCGCAGGCCTTAACGGCGAGAACTGGCATCTCGAAGATTACGTCGCGCGCGGCGGCTACAAGCAGCTGCGTCGCATTCTCGAAGAGAAGATTCCGCCGGAGCAGGTGATCGCCGACGTGAAGGCGTCGGGCCTGCGCGGCCGTGGCGGTGCGGGCTTCCCGACCGGCCTCAAATGGAGCTTCATGCCGCGCCAGTTCCCGGGGCAGAAGTACCTCGTCTGCAACTCGGACGAAGGCGAACCGGGCACGTTCAAGGATCGCGACATCCTGCGCTGGAACCCGCACGCACTGATCGAAGGGATGGCCATCGGCGCATACGCGATGGGCATCACCGTCGGCTACAACTACATCCACGGCGAAATCTTCGAAGTCTATCGACGCTTCGAGGCTGCCCTGGACGAGGCGCGCGCCGCCGGCTTCCTCGGCGACAACATCATGGGCTCGGAATTCTCGTTCCAGCTGCACGCGCACCACGGTTACGGCGCGTACATCTGCGGCGAGGAAACGGCGCTGCTCGAATCGCTCGAAGGCAAGAAGGGCCAGCCGCGCTTCAAGCCGCCGTTCCCGGCGAGCTTCGGCGTGTACGGCAAGCCGACCACGATCAACAACACCGAGACGTTCGCCGCGGTGCCGTTCCTGCTGTCCATCGGGCCGCAGAATTACCTCGAGATCGGCAAGCCGAACAACGGCGGCACGAAGATCTTCTCGGTGTCGGGCGACGTCGAGCGTCCGGGCAACTACGAAGTGCCGCTCGGCACGCCGTTCGCGACGCTGATGGAGCTCGCCGGCGGGATGCGCGGCGGCAAGAAGATCAAGGCCGTGATTCCGGGCGGCTCGTCGGCGCCGGTGATTCCGGGCGACATCATGATGCAGACGGATCTCGACTACGACTCGATCGCGAAGGCGGGCTCGATGCTCGGCTCCGGCGCGGTGATCGTGATGGACGAGACGCGCTGCATGGTGCGTTCGCTGCTGCGCCTGTCGTACTTCTATTACGAGGAATCGTGCGGCCAGTGCACGCCGTGCCGCGAAGGCACCGGCTGGCTGTATCGCGTCGTGAACCGCATCGAGCACGGCGAGGGCCGCCAGGAAGACCTGGACCTGCTGAACTCGGTGGCGGAGAACATCATGGGCCGTACGATCTGCGCGCTCGGCGACGCGGCGGCGATGCCGGTTCGCGGGATGCTCAAGCACTACTGGGACGAATTCGCGTACCACGTCGAGCACAAGCACTGCATGGTCGGCGGCCACACACACGCGGCGGCAGCCTGAAGCGAAGTACCGGTTGCGGAATTTGAGCGCACGGTCGGGCGAACGCGCGAACGGGCGGAAATAGGTTAAGGACCATTCACCATCATGGTTGAACTTGAAATAGACGGCAAGAAGGTCGAGGTGCCCGAAGGCAGCATGGTGATCCAGGCTGCGCACAAGGCGGATACGTACATTCCTCACTTCTGCTATCACAAGAAACTGTCGGTTGCGGCCAACTGCCGGATGTGCCTCGTCGAAGTCGAGAAGATGCCGAAGGCCGTGCCTGCCTGCGCGACGCCCGTGTCGGCCGGCATGGTCGTGCACACGCAATCCGACAAGGCCGTGAAGGCGCAGCAGTCGGTGATGGAATTCCTCCTCATCAACCACCCGCTCGACTGCCCGATCTGCGATCAGGGCGGCGAATGCCAGCTGCAGGATCTGGCGGTCGGCTACGGCAAGTCGTCGTCGCGCTATTCGGAAGAAAAGCGCGTGGTGTTCCACAAGAACGTGGGCCCGCTGATCTCGATGGAAGAAATGTCGCGCTGCATCCACTGCACGCGCTGCGTCCGCTTCGGCCAGGAAATCGCCGGCGTGATGGAGTTCGGCATGCTGGGCCGCGGCGAGCACTCGGAAATCACGACGTTCGTCGGCAAGACGGTCGACTCCGAGCTGTCAGGCAACATGATCGACCTGTGCCCGGTCGGCGCGCTGACCAGCAAGCCGTTCCGCTACAGCGCCCGGACCTGGGAACTGTCGCGCCGCAAGTCGGTGAGCCCGCACGATTCCGTCGGCGCGAACCTCGTCGTGCAGGTGAAGAACAACCGCGTGATGCGCGTGCTGCCGTTCGAGAACGAAACGATCAACGAATGCTGGATCTCGGACAAGGACCGCTTCTCGTATGAAGCGCTCAACAGCACCGAGCGCCTGACGAAGCCGATGCTGAAGCAGGGCGGCCAGTGGATCGAAACCGACTGGCAGACCGCACTCGAATATGTCGCGAAGGGCCTGAAGGGCATCGCCGCGGATCACGGCGCGAACGCGCTGGCGATGCTCGCGAGCGCGCACAGCACGGCCGAAGAGCTGTTCCTCGTGAAGCAGCTCGCCAATGAACTGAAGACGCCGAACGTCGACTTCCGTTTGCGCCAGCAGGATTTCTCGGCGCCGGTCGCCGGTGCGCCGTGGCTCGGCATGCCGATCGCCGATCTGTCGAACCTCGGTGCCGCATTGGTCGTCGGCTCGTTGCTGCGCCGCGACCACCCGCTGTTCGCCGCACGCCTGCGTCAGGCCGCGAAGAACGGCGCGAAGCTGCACTTCCTGAACGCAACCGGCGACGACTCGCTGATCCCGACCGCGCAGCGCATCGTCGCCGCACCGTCGGCATGGCTCGACGAACTGGCCGGCATCGCCGCGGCGGTCGCGCAACTGCGCGGCGTCGCGCTGCCCGATGCGCTCGCCGGCGTCACGGCGTCGGCGGCCGCCCAGGCCGTCGCGCAATCGCTCGCCAACGGCGAACGCCGCGCGGTGCTGCTCGGCAACGTCGCCGTGCGTCACCCGCAATTCGCGCAGCTGCACGCGCTCGCACAGTGGATCGCCGAGAACACCGGCGCGACGCTCGGCTTCCTGACGGAAGCGGCGAACACGGTCGGCGCGCACGTGGTCGGCGCACTGCCGGGCGAAGGCGGCCTGAACGCTCGCGAAGCGTTCGCGCAGCCGCGCAAGGGCTACGTGCTGCTGAACGTCGAACCGGAATTCGACACCGCCGATCCGGCGCAGGCGCTTGCCGCGCTGAACCAGGCGGAAATGGTCGTCGTGATGTCGCCGTTCAAGCACGGCGTCGATTACGCCGACGTGCTGCTGCCGATCGCGCCGTTCACCGAAACGGCCGGCACGTACGTGAACGCCGAAGGCACGGTGCAGAGCTTCAACGGCGTCGTGCGCGCACTCGGCGACACGCGCCCCGGCTGGAAGGTGCTGCGCGTGCTGGGCAGCCTGCTCGGCCTGCCGAACTTCGAATACGAGACGGCCGAAGAAGTACGTCTCGCCGCGCTCGGCGACGCAGGTGTCGCAAGCCGCCTGTCGAACCGCACGTCGGTCGCGCCGGCACGTGTCGCAGCCAGCGCCGCGAACGGCGGCTTCGAGCGCCTCGCCGACGTGCCGATCTATCACGCCGACGCACTCGTGCGCCGCGCAGGTGCGCTGCACCTGACGGCCGCCGCGAAGGCCGCGAACACCGTCGGCCTGCCGGCCGGGCTGTTCGACAAGCTGGGCTTGAAGGAAGGCGACGCGGTGCGCGTGCGTCAAGGCGAGCGTGCGGTGCAGTTGCCGGCCGTGCGCGACGCGAATCTTGCGGAGACGGTCGTTCGCGTGTCGGCGGCGACGCCTGCCGGCGCAGCGCTCGGCAGCCTGTTCGGTGAACTGGTGGTGGAGAAGGCGTAAATGAGCTTGTTCGATACGATCAACGCGGGCGGAGCCCAGCTTCTCGGCGTCGCGTGGCCGACGGTGTGGGCGCTCGTGCGCATCCTCGTCGTCGCCGTCGTGATCCTGCTGTGCGTCGCGTACCTGATTCTGTGGGAACGCAAGCTGATCGGCTGGATGCACGTGCGTCTCGGGCCGAACCGCGTCGGCCCCGCCGGTCTGCTGCAGCCGATCGCCGACGTGCTGAAGCTGCTGCTGAAGGAAGTGATTCAGCCGAGCGCAGCGAGCCGCTGGCTGTACCTGGTCGCGCCGGTCATGACGGTCGTGCCCGCGTTCGCGGTGTGGGCGGTGATCCCATTCCAGGCCCAGGCGGTGCTCGCGAACGTGAACGCCGGCCTGCTGTACGCGATGGCGATCTCGTCGATCGGCGTGTATGCGGTGATTCTCGCCGGCTGGGCGTCGAACTCGAAGTACGCGTTCCTCGGCGCGATGCGCGCCGCTGCGCAGATGGTCTCGTACGAAATCTCGATGGGCTTCGCGCTGGTGCTCGTGCTGATGACGGCCGGCAGCCTGAACCTGTCGGAAATCGTCGGCTCGCAGCAGCACGGCTTCTTCGCCGGCCACGGCGTGAACTTCCTGTCGTGGAACTGGCTGCCGCTGCTGCCGGCGTTCGTCGTCTACTTCGTGTCCGGCATCGCCGAAACGAACCGTCACCCGTTCGACGTGGTGGAAGGCGAGTCGGAAATCGTCGCGGGTCACATGATCGATTACTCGGGTATGGCGTTCGCGCTGTTCTTCCTCGCCGAGTACATCAACATGATCGTGATCTCGGCGCTGGCGGCGACGCTGTTCCTCGGCGGCTGGGACGCGCCGTTCGAATTCCTGTCGTTCATTCCGGGCATCTTCTGGCTGGTGCTGAAGGTATTCGCGCTGCTGTCGGTGTTCATCTGGGTGCGTGCGACGTTCCCGCGCTACCGTTACGACCAGATCATGCGCCTGGGCTGGAAGGTGTTCCTGCCCGTCACGGTGATCTGGGTGGTCGTGGTCGGCTTCTGGATGATGTCGCCGCTGAACATCTGGGTGAAGTAAAGATCGGACGAAATCATGACGGCAATCCAACACTTCTTTAAGACCTTCTTCCTGACGGAGCTGCTGAAGGGGCTCGCGCTGACCGGTCGCTACACGTTCCGGCGCAAGTTCACGGTGCAGTTCCCGGAAGAAAAGACCCCGATCTCGCCGCGTTTCCGCGGGCTGCACGCGCTGCGCCGCTACGAGAACGGCGAAGAGCGCTGCATCGCGTGCAAGCTGTGCGAGGCCGTGTGCCCCGCGATGGCGATCACGATCGAATCGGAAACGCGTGCGGACAACACGCGCCGCACGACGCGCTACGACATCGACCTGACGAAGTGCATCTTCTGCGGTTTCTGCGAAGAAAGCTGCCCGGTCGATTCGATCGTCGAGACGCAGATTCTCGAGTACCACGGCGAAAAGCGCGGCGACCTGTATTTCACGAAGGAAATGCTGCTCGCGGTGGGCGATCGCTACGAGAAGGACATCGCCGCGGCGAAGGCTGCCGACGCGCCGTATCGTTGATTGTGTTTGCAGTGCCGGCCCGGCATCGACGGGCCGTGCCGCCGCGACGGGTGCGGCACGCGAGAGCGTCCCGCAAGCCGCGCCTGACTATGGCCTAACGATGAACCGGTAATCATGGAATTCACGACCGTACTGTTCTACATCTTCGCGCTGCTCCTGGTGGTATCAGGGCTGAAGGTGATCACTTCGCGCAACCCGGTGGCGTCTGCGCTTTTCCTTGTGCTGGCGTTCTTCAACGCCGCCGCGATCTGGATGCTGCTGGAAGCGGAGTTCCTCGCGATCCTGCTGGTGCTGGTCTACGTGGGCGCCGTGATGGTGCTGTTCCTGTTCGTCGTGATGATGCTCGACATCAACATCGACTTCCTGCGGCGCGACTTCAAGAAGTTCGTGCCGATGGCCACCGTCGTCGGCGCGATCATCGTGGTCGAGACCGCGCTGATCCTGTGGCGCGGCTACGGCGACACGCACACGGTCCACGCGATGGCGACCGGCGCGATGGCCGACTGGTCGAACACGCGCCTGATCGGCAAGGTGATCTACACCGACTACATCTTCGCGTTCGAAATCGCCGGCCTGGTGCTGCTGGTGGCGATCATCGCCGCGATCGGGCTGACCGCGCGTCACGGCAAGGACAGCAAGCGCCAGCGCGTGTCGGATCAGGTCAAGGTGCGCCGCAACGATCGCGTGCGCCTCGTGAAGATGGAAGCGGACAAGCCGCAGCCGGCAACGGCGCAGAGCGAAGCCGGTACGAGCACCAACGGCTAAGCGGAGGAAACCCATACCATGCTGACTCTTGCCCATTACCTCGTGCTCGGCGCGATCCTGTTTGCGATGTCGATCGTCGGGATTTTCCTGAACCGCCGCAACATCATCATCATCCTGATGGCGATCGAACTGATGCTGCTGGCCGTCAACACCAACTTCGTCGCGTTCTCGCACTATCTCGGCGACGTACACGGCCAGATCTTCGTGTTCTTCGTGCTGACGGTCGCCGCAGCGGAAGCCGCGATCGGCCTCGCGATTCTGGTGACCCTGTTCCGTAAGCTCGACACGATCAATGTCGAGGATCTCGATCAGCTCAAAGGTTAATTTCAGGCAACGCTGTTATGTCAACGACACTCAATGAAAACCTGCTGCTGGCGATTCCGCTCGCTCCGCTGGCCGGCTCGCTGATTGCGGGGCTGTTCGGGAACGCAGTGGGGCGCAAGGGCGCACATCGGATCACGATCCTCGGCGTATTGATCGCGTTCCTCCTGTCGGCGAAAGTCTTCTTCGACGTGATGGGCGGCGCGAGCTTCAACGCGACCGTCTATGAATGGATGAACGTCGGCTCGCTGAAACTCGAGGTCGGCTTCCTCGTCGATTCGCTGACCGCGATGATGATGGTGGTCGTCACCTTCGTCTCGCTGATGGTGCACGTGTACACGATCGGCTACATGTCGGAAGAGGACGGCTACCAGCGCTTCTTCTCGTACATCTCGCTGTTCACGTTCTCGATGCTGATGCTCGTGATGAGCAACAACTTCCTGCAGCTGTTCTTCGGCTGGGAAGCGGTGGGTCTGGTGTCGTACCTGCTGATCGGCTTCTACTTCACGCGTGAGAGCGCGATCTACGCGAACATGAAGGCGTTCCTCGTGAACCGCGTGGGCGACTTCGGCTTCCTGCTGGGCATCGGCCTGCTGCTCGCGTTCGCGGGCTCGATGAACTACGGCGAAGTGTTCGCGAAGCGCGCGGAACTCGCGAGCCTGCACTTCCCGGGCACCGACTGGGGCCTGCTGACCGTCGCCTGTATCTGCCTGTTCATCGGCGCGATGGGTAAGTCGGCGCAGTTCCCGCTGCACGTGTGGCTGCCCGACTCGATGGAAGGCCCGACGCCGATCTCCGCACTGATTCACGCGGCGACGATGGTGACCGCCGGCATCTTCATGGTGTCGCGCATGTCGCCGTTGTTCGAGCTGTCGGATACCGCGCTGTCGTTCATCACGGTGATCGGCGCGATCACGGCGCTGTTCATGGGCTTCCTCGGGATCGTCCAGAACGACATCAAGCGCGTCGTCGCGTATTCGACGCTGTCGCAGCTCGGCTACATGACCGTCGCGCTCGGCGTGTCCGCTTACCCGGTCGCCGTGTTCCACCTGATGACGCACGCGTTCTTCAAGGCGCTGCTGTTCCTCGGCGCCGGTTCGGTGATCATGGGCATGCACCACGACCAGGACATGCGCAACATGGGCGGCCTGCGCAAGTACATGCCGATCACGTGGATCACGTCGCTCGTCGGTTCGCTCGCGCTGATCGGCACGCCGTTCTTCTCGGGCTTCTACTCGAAGGACTCGATCATCGACGCGGTGAAGCTGTCGCATCTGCCGGGTTCGGGCTTCGCTTACTTCGCGGTCGTCGCCAGCGTGTTCGTCACCGCGCTGTACTCGTTCCGCATGTACTTCCTGGTGTTCCACGGCGAAGAGCGCTTCCGCAAGCCGAAGCATCCGGAATCGCCGATGGGCATGGCGGCCGCACACGGTCACGACGATCACGGCCATGGCCACGGTCATGACGACCATGCGCACGAGCCGCACGAGACCCCGTGGGTCGTGTGGGTGCCGCTGGTGCTGCTGGCGATCCCGTCGCTGATCATCGGTGCGATCGCGATCGGTCCGATGCTGTACGGCGACTTCTTCCAGCACGGCGTCGCGTTCGACAAGGTGATCTTCATCGGCCAGAACCATCCGGCACTCGCCGAGATGGCCGAAGAGTTCCACGGCTGGGTCGGCATGGGCCTGCACTCGGTGTCGGGTCTGCCGGTGTGGCTGGCGCTTGCCGGTGTCGTCGTCGCGTGGTTCCTGTACCTGAAGCGTCCGGATCTGCCGGCGTCGATCCGCCGCGCGTTCGGTCCGATCTACACGCTGCTGGACAACAAGTACTACATGGACAAGATCAACGAAGTGGTGTTCGCCCGCGGTTCGGTGGCGATCGGCCGCGGCCTGTGGAAGGAGGGCGACGTCGTCGTGATCGACGGTCTCGTCAACGGCAGCGCCCGGTTCATCGGCTGGTTCGCCGGCGTGATCCGCTTCCTCCAATCCGGTTACATCTATCACTACGCGTTCGCCATGATCATCGGCATGCTGGGGCTCCTGACCCTGTTTGTAACGCTCGGCGGCAAATAAGGCGGGGGGACAACTAATGCACGCTTTTCCGATTCTCAGTACCGCGATCTGGCTGCCGATCGTTTTCGGCCTCCTCGTGCTCGCGGTCGGTAACGACAAAAACCCGGGGGCGGCCCGCTGGCTCGCGCTGATCGGCTCGCTGCTGGGCCTCGCGGTCACGCTGCCGCTGATCACCGGCTTCGATTCGAGCACGGCCGCGCTGCAGTTCGTCGAGCAATCGACCTGGATCGAACGCTTCAACATCTCGTACCACCTCGGCGTCGACGGCATCTCGATGTGGTTCGTCGTGCTGACCGCGCTGATCACGGTGATCGTCGTGATCGCCGCGTGGGAGGTGATCACCGAGAACGTCGCGCAGTACCTGGCGGCCTTCCTGATCCTGTCCGGGATCATGATCGGCGTGTTCTCGGCGGCCGACGGCCTGCTGTTCTACGTGTTCTTCGAGGCCACGCTGATCCCGATGTACATCATCATCGGCGTGTGGGGCGGCCCGAACCGCGTGTACGCGGCGTTCAAGTTCTTCCTGTACACGCTGGCCGGCTCGCTGCTGATGCTGGTCGCGCTGATCTACCTGTACACGCAGACGCATTCGTTCGATCTCGCGACGTGGCAGAACGCCAAGATCGCGATGACGCCGCAGATCATGCTGTTCATCGCCTTCTTCCTCGCGTTCGCGGTGAAGGTGCCGATGTGGCCGGTGCACACGTGGCTGCCGGACGCGCACGTGGAAGCGCCGACGGGCGGCTCGGTCGTGCTGGCCGCGATCATGCTGAAGCTCGGCGCATACGGTTTCCTGCGCTTCTCGCTGCCGATCACGCCTGACGCGAGTCACTTCCTGGCGCCGGTCGTGATCACGCTGTCGTTGATCGCGGTGATCTACATCGGCCTCGTCGCGATGGTGCAGGCCGATATGAAGAAGCTGGTCGCGTATTCGTCGATCGCGCACATGGGCTTCGTGACGCTCGGCTTCTTCATCTTCAACCAGCTCGGCGTCGAAGGCGCGATCGTCCAGATGATCTCGCACGGCTTCGTGTCGGGCGCGATGTTCCTGAGCATCGGCGTGCTGTACGACCGCCTGCACTCGCGCCAGATCGCCGATTACGGCGGCGTCGTGAACGTGATGCCGAAGTTCGCCGCATTCGCGATGCTGTTCTCGATGGCCAACTGCGGCCTGCCGGGCACGTCGGGTTTCGTCGGCGAGTTCATGGTGATTCTCGCGGCCGTCCAGTACAACTTCTGGATCGGCTTCGGTGCGGCATTCACGCTGATCCTCGGCGCTGCCTACACGTTGTGGATGTACAAGCGCGTGTATTTCGGCGCCGTCGCGAACGACCACGTCGCGAAGCTGACGGACATCGGCCGTCGCGAATTCGTGATGCTGGCCGTGCTCGCCGCGTTCACGCTGCTGATGGGCCTGTATCCGAAGCCCTTCACCGACGTGATGCACGTTTCCGTGGAAAACCTCCTCTCCCATGTCGCGCAGTCGAAGCTGCCGCTGGCCCAGTAAGCGCGAGCGGAGGAACTCAAGATCATGAACGCACCTATGAATGTCCTGTTGCCTGACGCGCTGGTGATGGCCGCCATCATCGTCGCGTGGCTGAACGACACCTTTACCGGTGCCGCCGGCCGCCGCCTGACCTATCTGATCGCGGTGGTGGCGTCGGTCGTCGCCGGCGTCTGGTTTGCCGTGCAGGCGCTCGATCCGCATCAGTACTACTTCTTCTCGCGGATGGTCGTCGTCGACTCGTTCGCGAGCATGATGAAGGCCGTCGTATCGTTCGGCTTCGCGGTCACGCTCGTCTACTCGCGCAAGTACCTCGAAGACCGCGACATGTTCCGCGGCGACGTGTTCCTGCTGGGCATGTTCTCGCTGCTCGGTCAGCTGGTGATGGTGTCGGGCAACAACTTCCTGACGCTGTACCTCGGCCTCGAACTGATGTCGCTGTCGCTGTATGCCGTGATCGCGCTGCGCCGCGACGCCGCGCAGTCGAGCGAAGCCGCGATGAAGTACTACGTGCTGGGCGCGCTCGCATCGGGCTTCGTGCTGTACGGCATCTCGATGCTCTACGGCGCGACCGGCTCGCTCGAGCTCGGCGAAGTGTACAAGGCGGTCAGCGGCAACACCGACGCGGCCGTGCTGATGTTCGGCGTGATCTTCATCGTCGCCGGTATCGCGTTCAAGCTCGGCGCCGTGCCGTTCCACATGTGGGTGCCGGACGTCTATCAGGGCGCACCGACCGCGATGACGCTGTTCGTCGGCGGCGGTCCGAAGGTTGCCGCGTTCGCGTGGGGCCTGCGCTTCCTGGTGATGGGCCTGCTGCCGCTCGCGCAGAACTGGCAGACCGCGCTCGTGATCCTCGCCGCGCTGTCGCTGATCGTCGGTAACATCACCGGTATCGTCCAGCGCAACATCAAGCGGATGCTCGCTTACTCGGCGATCTCGAACATGGGCTTCGTGCTGCTCGGCCTGCTGGCCGGCATCGTGAAGGGCGACGCGGCCGCACCGGCGAACGCATACAGCTCGGCGATGTTCTACGCGATCGTCTACCTGATCACGACGCTCGGCTCGTTCGGCGTGGTGATGCTGCTCGCACGCCGCGATTTCGAAGCCGAAACGATCGACGACTTCAAGGGCCTCAACAAGCGCAGCCCGGTGTTCGCGTTCGTGATGATGGTCATGATGTTCTCGCTGGCCGGCATCCCGCCGACCGTCGGCTTCTACGCGAAGCTCGCGGTGCTCGAGGCCACGGTCAACGCCGGCCTCACGTGGCTCGCGGTGCTCGCGGTGATCACGTCGCTGTTCGGCGCGTTCTACTACCTGCGCATCGTGAAGCTGATGTACTTCGATGCACCGCAGGACGCGTCGCCGATCACGGGCGACTTCTGCAAGCGCACGATCCTGGTGGTCAACGGCCTTGCGGTCGTTGCGCTCGGCCTGGTTCCGAGCCCGCTGCTGACGGCTTGCCTGCAGGCGATTCGTCACACGCTGCAAACGCTGCCGCTGTAATGTCGGCAGCCGGCTGGTTCATCGTGCTGTTGGCGCTCCTGTGCGCCAACCTGCCGTTCCTGAATCAACGCCTGTTCGCCGCGGTGCCGATCGGCGCGGCGAAGAAGAGTGCGTGGATTCGGATCGGCGAGCTGATCGTGCTGTACTTCGTGGTCGGCGCGCTCGGCTTCTGGCTCGAATCGCGCGCCGGCAACCGCTTCGAACAGGGCTGGCAGTTTTACGCGATCACGTTCAGCCTGTTCATCGTGTTCGCGTTTCCCGGCTTCACGTTTCAGTATCTCGTCAAACGACGCTGACGGCTGCGGCCGTCGCGTGCTCATTTCCCCGGAGCCCGCCGATGGCCGAACTACCCAATCACGACGCCGCACTCACCGAAACCTGCCTCGACAGCGAGGCGATTTTCGACGGCGCATTCCTCAAGCTCAAGCGCGATACGGTGCGTCTGCCTGACGGCAAGCAGGCGACGCGCGAGTACGTCCAGCATCCGGGCGCGGTGATGGTGATCCCGTTGTTCGACGACGGCCGCGTGCTGATGGAAAGCCAGTACCGCTATCCGATCGGCAAGGTCATGGCCGAATTCCCGGCCGGCAAGCTCGATCCGAACGAAGGCGCGCTCGCGTGCGCGGTGCGCGAACTGCGCGAGGAAACCGGCTACACGGCTCGCGAGTACGTGTTCCTGACGCGCATTCACCCGATCATTTCCTATTCGACCGAGTTCATCGACCTGTACCTCGCGCGCGGGCTCACGGCCGGCGAGCGCAAGCTCGACGAAGGCGAATTCCTCGAAACCTTCACGGCGACGCTGCCCGACCTGCTCGAATGGGTGCGCACCGGCCAGATCTCCGACGTGAAGACGATCATCGGCACGATGTGGCTCGAGAAGGTGCTGTCCGGCAACTGGCCGCTCGGCGCGCTGCAGAACCCCTGAGCGGGCGTCGGCGGCGAGCCGGACACGGCGTTACAATCGCGTGACGCGCCGGCCGCCGGGCCGCGCGAAGCCGGTTTAGCACGGTCGTTCAAAAAAGCGCGATTTGCGCTACACTCGTCACACGCCCTGATTCAGCATGAAGGTCCTCGATTTACAGTGTCCGCACGGTCATCGGTTCGAAGGCTGGTTCGCTTCCGCCGATGAATTCGAAGCGCAGTTGTCTCGCAAGCTGGTCGAATGTCCGGTGTGCGGGACGACCGACATCAACCGGATGCCGTCGGCGCCGCGTCTGAACCTTTCGGGCGCGACGCAGGCGCAGCCGCAGCCGGCCGATCCGCGCGCGCTGCAGGCCCGGGCGATGCGGGCGCTGCGCGAGGTGCTGGAGAAGACCGAGAACGTGGGCGAGCGCTTCGCCGAGGAAGCGCGGCGCATCCATTATAACGAGGCGCCGGCACGCAGCATTCGCGGCGTCACGACGCCCGAGGATGCGCGCTCCTTGGTTGAAGAAGGCATCGAAGTGATGCCGCTGCCGATTCCCGCCGCGCTGAAAGAACCGCTGCAATGACCTTGTGCAGTGAGTCCTGGCCGGGCCGGACGGCCGCGGACAGGAGACACTGCGCATGGATCTGAATTACTCCCCCGCCGACGACGCATTCCGCGCCGACGTCCGCGCCTGGCTCGAGGCGAACCTGCCTCATGCACTGCGCGCCAAGGTACTCGACCATAAACGGCTGAACCGCGACGATTTCGCAAGCTGGCACCGCATCCTCGGCGAGCGCGGCTGGTCCGCGCCTGCGTGGCCGGTCGAGTACGGCGGCCCGGGCTGGAACGCGACGCAGCGACACATCTGGGAAGAAGAGTGCGCCCGCATCGGCGCGCCGATCGTGCTGCCGTTCGGCGTGTCGATGGTCGCGCCGGTGCTGATGAAATACGGCAGCGAAGCGCAGAAGCGCCACTACCTGCCGCGCATCCTCGACGGCACCGACTGGTGGTGCCAGGGCTATTCGGAGCCGGGTTCCGGTTCGGATCTCGCCTCGCTGCGCACGCGCGCCGAGCGCGACGGCGACCACTACGTGGTGAATGGCCAGAAGACCTGGACGACGCTCGGCCAATATGCGGACATGATGTTCTGCCTCGTGCGCACCGATTCGTCGGCGAAGAAGCAGGAAGGCATCTCGTTCCTGCTGATCGACATGAAGACGCCGGGCATCACGGTGCGCCCGATCATCACGCTCGACGAGGACCACGAAGTCAACGAGGTGTTCTTCGAGGACGTGAAGGTGCCGGTCGAGAATCTCGTCGGCGACGAAAACCGCGGCTGGACCTACGCCAAATATCTGCTGGGGCACGAGCGCACCGGCATCGCGCGCGTCGGCGCGTCGAAGCGCGAGCTGGCCTTCCTGAAACGCGTCGCATCGAACCAGCGCAAGAACGGCAAGCCGTTGCTCGCCGATCCCGTGTTCGCCGCGAAGGTCGCAGCGCTGGAGGTCGAGCTGATGGCGCTCGAGGTGACGGTGCTGCGGGTCGTGAGCCGCGAGACGAGCGGCAAGGGGCCGGGGCCCGAGGCGTCGATGCTGAAGATCAAGGGCACCGAGGTCCAGCAGGCGCTCACCGAGCTGATGTTCGAAGCGATCGGGCCGCTCGCCGCGCCGTTCGACATCCCGTTCCTCGACGGCGAGCGCGAGCACAGCGTCGCGGGCGACGACGACGCGGCGCCGCTCGCCGCGTACTACTTCAATTACCGGAAGACGTCGATCTACGGCGGTTCGAACGAGATTCAGAAGAACATCATCGCGCAGATGATTCTGGGGCTGTAACCAGGCAACGGAGACAACCATGGATTTCAGCTTTACCGACGAGCAGCAACAGTTCGCCGACGCGCTGCGCCGTTACCTCGGCGAGCAATACGGGTTCGACGCGCGGCAGGCGATCGTGCGCAGCGATGCGGGCGTATCGGAAGCGCAATGGAGCGCGTTCGCCGAGCTCGGCCTGACCGCGCTGCCCGTGCCCGACGCGCAAGGCGGCTTCGGCGGCGGCCCGGTCGACATGCTGGTCGCGATGCAGGAGCTCGGCCGTGCGCTCGTGGTCGAGCCGTACTGGGCGACCGCGGTCGCGGTCGAGGCATTGCGGGTCGCGGGCTCGGGCAGCGGCGACGATGCCGCGCTGCTGGAAGCGGTCGCGCAGGGGCACAAGCGGCTGGCCGTCGCATTCCACGAGCCGCACGCGCGCTACGAGCTGTACGAGCTCGGTACGCATGCGCACGAGCAGGGCGGCGCGTGCCGGCTGAGCGGCACCAAGTCGGTCGTCCAGCATGGCGCGCAGGCGCATGCGTGGATCGTGCCGGCGCGCGTCGACGGCGGCGGTATCGGCCTGTTCGTCGTCGAGCGCGACGCCGCGGGCGTGACGCTCACCGATTACCGGACCATCGACGGCCAGCGCGCCGCGACGATCGCGTTCGACGACACGCCCGCGCGGCAATTGGCGGGCGGCGTGCGCGATGCGGCCGCGCTCGAGCAGATTGCCGATTACGCGACGTTCCTGCTCTGTGCGGAAGCGGTCGGCGCGCTCGACGAACTGAACCGGGCGACCGTCGAATATACGAAGACGCGCGAACAATTCGGCGTGCCGATCGCGCGTTTCCAGGCGCTGCAGCACCGGATGGTCGACATGCTGATACACGCGGAGCAGGCGCGTTCGCTGACCTACCTGGCCGCGGTCCGATATGCGGGCGACGATGCCGACGCGCGGCGCAAGGCCGTGTCGGCGGCGAAGGCGCGCGTCGGCGCGGCCGCGCGCTTCGTCGGTCAGCAGGCCGTGCAGTTGCACGGCGGCATGGGCGTGACCAACGAGGTCGCCGCGGCGCACCTGTTCAAGCGGCTGTCGATCATCGAGACGACACTCGGCGACACCGATCATCACCTTGCGCGCATCGCGGCCCTGCCGGATTTCGCGCAAGCCGACGCGGCATGACGGTCACGCGCGAGCGTGGCACAGGAGAGACACAGTGGGAATCAGTTTCGAAGATCTGGAAGTCGGCAGTACCACCGAAATCGGACGCTATACGTTCGAAGCGGACGACATCAAGGCGTTTGCGCAACGCTACGATCCGCAGCCGTTTCATCTCGACGAGGAGGCGGGCAAGGCATCGCCGTTCGGCGGCCTGGTCGCGAGCGGCTGGCATACGTGTTCGGTATTCATGGGCCTGCTGATCGCGAAGCTCGGATCCGATTCGACCAGCATGGGCTCGCCCGGCGTCGACTCGATCAGCTGGCTCAAGCCCGTGCGCGCCGGTGACACGATCACGATGTATCAGAAGATTCGCGACAAGCGCGTGTCGGCGAGCAAGCCGGATCGCGGCATCGTGTCGACCGAATGGATCGGCGTCAACGGCGCCGGCGACACGGTGATCATCGTGCTCAGCAAGGTGATCTTCGGGTTGCGCGATCCGCAGGGAGCGAGCGCATGAGCGACGTCGCGTTGCCGCTGATCGCGTCGGCGCAGGCGCTGCGTGCGCTCGTCGGCGCCGAGCCGTTCGCGAGCGGCTGGGTCGAGATCGATCAGCGTCGCGTCGACGGTTTCGCCGACGCGACCGACGATCACCAGTGGATTCACGTCGATCCGGAGCGTGCGCGGCGCGAGTCGCCGTTCGGCGGCCCGATCGCGCACGGGTTCCTGACGCTGTCGCTGATTCCCGCGCTGATGACCGACGCGATGCGCTTCGAGCAGAAGATTGGCGTGAACTACGGTCTGAACCGCGTGCGGTTCCTGAAGCCGGTGCCGGTCGGTGCGCGCGTGCGTGCGCTGTTCGCCGTGAAGGAAGCAGCCGACGCCGCGCAGGGCGGCGTGCAGGTGACGTGGCGGGTGTCGATGCAGGTCGAGCAAGCCGATGCGCCGATGCTCGTCTGCGCGGCGGAATTCATCACGCTGCACTACTTCTGACGCTGCGGCGTGCGCTGCGGCAGCGCCGATGCCGCAGCGTTGCACGCGGCGCGTCGTTCAGTGCTTCGCGTATTGCGTCGCCCCGAACAGGATCTCGCGCGCCTTGTCGTCCTGCAGCGCCTTGCGCAGCGACGCGAGCACCTCGACGCCGCGCTGCACGGCCGGGCGCGCGGCGATCGCCTCGTGCCAGCGTTTCACGTTCGGCAGCTCGTCGAGCACGATGCCCTGGTTCTGCCACGAACGCGTCCACGGGAACGTCGCGATGTCGGCGATCGTGTACGTGTCGCCCGCCAGATATTCGGATTGCGCGAGGCGTTTTTCCATCACGTTGTACAGCCGCTTCGCTTCGTTCGTATAGCGATTGATCGCGTATTCGATCTTCTCCGGCGCGTACAGGCGGAAGTGATGCGCCTGGCCGAGCATCGGGCCGACCCCGCCCATCTGAAACATCAGCCATTCGAGCGTCGCGTAGCGCTCGGCCGGATCGGCGGGCAGGAACTTGCCGGTCTTCTCCGCGAGGTACACGAGAATCGCGCCCGATTCGAACAGCGAGATCGGTTTGCCGCCGGGCCCATCCGAGTCGACGATCGCGGGAATCTTGTTGTTCGGGCTGATCTTCAGGAACTCGGGCTTGAACTGGTCGCCTGCACCGATATCGACCGGATGCGCGTGGTATGCGAGGCCCGTTTCCTCGAGCATGATGTGGACCTTGTGACCGTTCGGGGTCGCCCAGCTGTAGACGTCGATCATCGTCAACTCCTTGGTTGCGTGCGCGAACACGGCGCCGGGAGCGCGCCGCGACAGGCGGCCATTACAGCACGGATCGGCGAGTGCTGCAGGCGCTGCCCTGCTTGCTCCTCGCCGCGGCCGCGGCAAGGCGGCCGGCACGTTGCGAACGCGCGCGATCAGCGCTTGTAATGCGGCTGACGCTTCTCCAGGAATGCGGTGATGCCTTCGAACGCGTCGGCGTGATGTAGCGCCGCGACGAAATGATCGCGCTCGGTCACGAGGTGTGCGTCGAGCGGCTGGGCGGTCGCGTCGTCGAGCAGTTGCTTGATGCGCGCAAGCGCGTTCGGCGAGACGCCGGCAAGCGAGTCGGCCCACGCGAGTGCGTCGCGCAATGCGGCGCCGGGCACCGCGAGCCGATTGACGATGCCGAGCGCATGCAGCCGTTCGGCCGCGATCGGTTTGCCTTCGAGCAGGATTTCGGCCGCGAGCGCCCGCGGCAGTGCGCGCGCGAGAAACCACGAGCCGCCCCCGTCGGGCGTGAGGCCGACGCGCGCGTACGACATCACGAACTTCGCGTCGTGCGCGGCCACGACCATGTCGCAGGCGAGCGCGAGCGAGAAGCCTGCACCGGCCGCCGCGCCTTCCACTGCGGCGATCACCGGCTTCGTCGACGCGCGGATCGCCGTCACCCACGCGGCGAGCTGATCGATGCTGTCGGCCTGACAGGACGGATCCTTCGAACGGTTGTCGAGCAGGCGGTTCAGGTTGCCGCCCGCGCAAAAGAAGCGATCGGCGCCCGTGAGCACCACGGCGCGAATCTCGGGATCGCGTTCGGCGGTCGCGAGCGCTTCGACGCCGGCCGCATACATGTCGGGATGCAGCGCGTTGCGCGCGCCGGGATTGGACAACGTGAGGACGAGCGTCGATTCGCTCTCGGGCGGCCGCGAAGCCAGCAGTTCGGCACTCATGCGAGTGTGTCTCCATCGAATGGCGCGGCGGCGGTGAGCCGCGCGTCGCGCGTGCGGACCGGCGGCTGCCGCAGCGGATGTAATGTCGTCGTGGCGGGCGGGAAACTGCTTTAGACTAGCACGAACGTGCTTTTCAGCGCGACGAATCCCGAGCCGGTCGGGCTCTGCCGCGACCGCGCCCACGCCACGAAGGA
Source organism: Burkholderia vietnamiensis LMG 10929 (assembly GCF_000959445.1). Taxonomy (NCBI): domain Bacteria; kingdom Pseudomonadati; phylum Pseudomonadota; class Betaproteobacteria; order Burkholderiales; family Burkholderiaceae; genus Burkholderia; species Burkholderia vietnamiensis. The sequence goes on from NZ_CP009631.1 coordinate 1,786,485, forward strand.
GGCTCCGATGCTGCAGTTGTGCGGTATTCCGTTGTCCAACTACTACAACAAGGTGAAGTTCGTGCTGCTCGAGCACGACATCCCGTTCGAGGAAACCAAATGCAGCCTGCCGATCAGCGATCCGGCGCTGCTGGCCGATTCGCCGCTCGGCAAAATCCCGTTCGTGAAGACCGAAGAGGGCGCGCTGTTCGAGTCGCAGGCGATCATCGAGTATCTGGCCGCGCGGCATCCGGACAAGGCGATCTTCCCGTCGGCGCCGTTTGCGGCCGCGAAGGTGCGCGAGCTCGTCGAGACGCTCGAGCTGTATCTCGAATGGACCGCGCGCGAGGTCTATACCGAGGCGTTTTTCGGCGGGAAGGTGAGCGACGCGATGAAGGCGCACGTCGAGAAGCGCCTGCCGCGCGCGATCGATGCGTTCAAGCGGCTCACGCAGTTTTCACCGTACGTGCTCGGCGATAGCTTCGGTCTTGCCGACATCGCCGCGTTCGTCCATCTGCCGGTGCTCGGGATGGCGACGAAGGCGATCTACGATCGCGATTTTCTCCTCGACGCGGGCATCGACTGGAAGGCGCACGCGAAGCTGGTGGGCGCACGGCCCGCCGCGCAGCGCGTGGCCGCCGACCGCAAGGCGTACGTTGAAGCGGCAAACCTCGCGCGTTCGTAAGCACGGCCCGGCCGCCCGCGCGGCTCGCGGCGGCGCCCCGGTTACAGGCGCGCCAGCCGTTCCAGTGCGGACGCGAGCGTGCTCTCCTGTTTGGCGAAGCAGAAGCGCACGACGCCCGATTCGTGCGGCGCGTGATAGAACGCCGACACGGGAATGGCCGCCACACCGATCTCCGCCGTGAGCCACTTGGCGAATTCCGCTTCGGACACGTCGCTGATCGCCGAATAATCGACGCACTGGAAGTACGTGCCCGTGCACGGCAGCAGCTTGAAGCGCGTACGCTCGAGGCCGGCCCGGAAGAAGTCGCGCTTCTTCTGATAGAAGTCGGGCAGCGTCAGATACGGCGCCGGGTCGCGCAGATAATCGGCGATCCCCACCTGCATCGGCGTGTTCACCGTGAACACGTTGAACTGATGAACCTTGCGGAATTCCGCGGTCAGCGCGGCCGGCGCCGCGACGTAGCCGATCTTCCAGCCGGTCACGTGGAAGGTCTTCCCGAAGCTCGACACGATGAAGCTGCGCGCGGCCAGTTCGGGATAGCGCGCGACGCTCTCGTGCCGCGCGCCGTCGTAGACCATGTGCTCGTACACCTCGTCCGACAGGATCAGCACGTTGGTGCCGCGCACGATCTCCTCGAGCCTGCGCAGGTCCGCCTCGCGCCACACGGTGCCGGTGGGGTTGTGCGGCGTATTGATCAGGATCATGCGCGTCTTCGGCGTGATCGCGGCGGCGAGACGGTCGAACGGAATCGCGTAGTCGGGCGCGTCGAGCGTGACGAACACCGGCTTGCCGCCGGCGAGTTCGATCGACGGCAGGTAGCTGTCGTAGGTCGGCTCGATCACGATGACCTCGTCGCCCGGATGCACCGCGCAGAGAATCGCCGTGAGCAGCGCCTGCGTCGCGCCGGCCGTCACCGTGATCTCGGTGGCGGCATCGTAGCGCCGGCCATACAGGTGTTCGATCTTGTCGGCGATCGCGCCGCGCAGCGACGCGACGCCCGCCATCGGCGGATACTGATTGTGGCCGTTGCGCATCGCGGCCGCGACCGCGTCGACGATGCGCGGGTCGCAGTCGAAATCGGGGAAGCCCTGGCCGAGGTTGACGGCGCCTTTTTCGGCGGCGAGCGCGCTCATGACCGTGAAGATCGTCGTGCCGACGTTCGGCAGGCGCGAAGGGAAAACGGGAGCGGTGGGCATGTCGGAAGGAGCGTTCATCGATACGGTCGCAAGCGGTTGGCGCCGGGCCGTTCAGGCCGGCGTGGGAGTGGTGGCCGACGCGGTGTCGAGTGCGCACGCTTCGGCAAACGGCGCGGGCTGCGCGATCCGGAAGCCGAAGTCGCGCGCGGTGCGTTTCGCGAGCTTGAGCAGCGCGCGATCCTTCGACACGAGCCAGTCGGCCTGTGCCGCGCGCGCGAGTTCGAGAAACTTCTGGTCGTCGCGGTCCTTGCACTTCGGCAGCGGCGGCGCGTCGGCCGCAAGCGGCGGCGGCTCGACGAGGCTCGCCAGGCGCGCGACGATCGCGAGCGCTTCGGTCTTGTCGATCGCGCGAGCCTGGAACTGCGGGTAGTCGAGCACGAGCGTGAGTTCGTTCAGGCAGCGGCTGTCGATCACGGCGGCGAGCGTGCCGTGTTCGAGCGCGGCGCGGATCGGGCGCGTGGCAGGGTCGTCGAATACGAGAATGTCGATCCAGACGTTCGAGTCGAGCACGACGCGGTGCGCGGCATGCGGGGCGAGTGAGCGGGTCATTCGTTACAATCGGTGGTTTTCGTCTGACCGCAAGGCACGGCGTGCCAGCGAGCCTCTATGATAATCGTTCTCTCTCCCGCCAAATCTCTCGACTACGACACGCCCGCCCACGTCCCGTCCTACACGCAGCCCGCCTTCGTCGACGATGCCTCGGAGCTGATCGACGGCCTGCGCAAGCTGTCGCCGCAGGACATCGCGACGCTGATGGACATCTCCGACCCGCTCGCGCGCCTGAACTTCCAGCGCTACGCGGACTGGTCGCCGACCTTCACGCCGGCCAACGCGAAGCAGGCCGTGCTCGCATTCAACGGCGACGTGTACGAGGGGTTCGATGCGAAATCGCTGTCGGCCGCGGATCTCGACTACGCGCAGCAGCACGTGCGCGTGCTGTCGGGCCTGTACGGGCTGCTGCGGCCGCTCGATCTGCTGCAGCCGTACCGGCTCGAAATGGGCACCCGTTTCGCGAACGCACGCGGCAAGGATCTGTATGCGTTCTGGGGCGACCGGATCACGCGCGCGCTGAACGAGCAGCTCGAGACGCGCAGCGGCGCGGCGCGCGTGTTGATCAACTGCGCGTCGACCGAGTACTTCAAGTCCGTCAAGCCGAAGCTGCTGGCCGCGCCGGTCGTCACGCCGGTGTTCGAGGACTGGAAGGGCGGCCGCTACAAGATCATCAGCTTTCATGCGAAGCGCGCGCGTGGCCTGATGGCGCGCTACATCGTCGAGAACCGCATCGCCGAGCCGGCGGCGCTGAAGGATTTTGCGCTGGAAGGCTACGCGTTCGACGCAGCGGCGTCGAACGATTCGACTTACGTATATCGCCGGCGCATCGGCGAGTGAGCTTGCCGGCCGTTCACGAGACGGCCGGTCCATGGACGACCCCGGGCGCGGCAATCCGCCGTTGCGCTCGACACTGGAGAGACAGATGACCCTTTCGATCACCAGCAATTTCGATGCGGGCGCGATCGACGTCGTGTCGTGCGAGCGCGCGGACGCGATCCGGCTGCGCGTACGCGGCGACAGCCGCTCGGAGTTCGCGCAATGGTTCTACTTCCGGTTGACGGGCGCACGCGGCGAACGCTGCGTGATGTCGTTCGAAAATGCAGCGGAATGCGCGTATCCGGCGGGGTGGCGCAACTACCACGCGGTCGCGAGCTACGACCGCGTCGACTGGTTCCGCGTGCCGACGACGTTCGACGGCAAGACGATGACGATCGACCATACGCCCGAATTCGACAGCATCTACTACGCGTATTTCGAGCCGTACTCGGAAGAGCGGCACGCGGCGTTTCTCGGCGCGGTCCAGCAGTTGCCGCAGGCGAGCGTCGTCGAGCTCGGCCGCACGGTCGAAGGCCGGCCGATGTCGCTGCTGACGCTCGGCACGCCGGAGCTCGACGGCGTGCCGAAGAAGAAGGTGTGGATCATCGCGCGCCAGCATCCGGGCGAGACGATGGCCGAGTGGTTCGTCGAAGGGCTGGTCAAGCGGCTTGCCGGATGGGGCGATTGGTCCGGCGATCCGGTGGCGCGCAAGCTGTACGACCGCGCGACGTTCTACATCGTCCCGAACATGAATCCGGACGGCAGCGTGCACGGCAACCTGCGCACCAACGCGGCGGGCGCGAACCTGAACCGCGAGTGGATGGCGCCCGATGCCGAGCGCAGTCCCGAAGTGCTGGCCGTGCGGGATGCGATCCATGCGACCGGTTGCGACATGTTCTTCGACATCCACGGCGACGAGGATTTGCCGTACGTGTTCGTCGCGGGTTCCGAGATGCTGCCGAGCTTTACCGATCAGCAGCGCATCGAGCAGGCCGCATTCATCGATGCGTTCAAGGTGGCGAGCCCGGACTTCCAGACCGAGCACGGCTACGCGGCGAGCAAGTACCGGGAAGACGCGCTCAAGCTCGCGTCGAAGTACATCGGTCATCACTTCGGCTGCCTGTCGCTGACGCTCGAGATGCCATTCAAGGACAACGCGAACCTGCCCGACGAGCGCGTCGGCTGGAACGGCCAGCGCAGCGCGGCGCTCGGTGCGGCGATGCTCGCGGCGATTCACGCGCAGGTGGAAGCGTTCGCGTAAGCGCAGGGTCGGCACGATGAAAAAAAGCCGGCGCATCGTGCGATGCGCCGGCTTTTCTGCTTCTGTCGTTGCCGCTCCGTCGTATCAGGACTTCTTCGCGGTCTTTTTCTTGACGGCTTTCTTCGTGCCGCTCGATTTCTTCGTTGCTGCGGCCTTTTTGCCGGTGCGGCCGGACGCCTTGACCTTGCCGCGGTGCGACTTGCCCTTGAACTTCTTCGACGACGACGACGGGCGCTCGACGTGCGCCTTCAGCGGCGGCACCGGGTCGTTCCAGCTGAACGCCAGCATTTGCTGACCGACGTAGCCGCAACGGAACTTCAGCGGTGTCGGGTCACTGCCGTCACTGTGGACGCCGAGACCGTCGACGGTGACGATGTTGTCGACCTTCACGCGTTGCTTGCCCTGATCGAACGAATCGTTCCACGGCGTGATCGTCGCGTTGCCGCTTTCGAATGCGTTCGGCGCGAAGTCGACGCGGTCGAATGCCGACGACGTACTGGCGATGAAGCTGCCGTGCGCCGCACAATCGGCGACGATCGGATCGGCATGCATGTCGTTGACGAACTTGTTGATCAGTTCGGAGCGCTGGTCGAGGAGGTCGGCGAATACCGGTGCCGGAAGCGCAAGCGACAAGCCCGCGACACAGGCTGCCAGCTTGCCGAGCGCCCGAACGATCCGGAGCGAGGCAGAAGTGCTGTCCATCTGGTTATTGGTGAGGAGCGAATGAGGCATCGGGCAGGTATAGAGGCCCGGTGAAGATCAGGAGTTCAATCTTAGCGTAAAAAAGTTGTGCGGCCTTAGATGCCGTACTCTGCCGCGCTGCGCAATACGACCCGGCGCACGGCGCGTGCCGTTTACGCCCGCGGACCGCCGAGGCGATAGCGCCGGACGTCGAACGTCGTCACCCACGCGGGCCGATAGACGGCGATCAGTGCTGTCGCCATGCCGGTGAACCACGCTTCACCGAGCGCGAGCAGTGCGGTGTTGAGCAGATAGCCGGCCGGAATCACGACGGGCACGCCGTCCGCCAGCGCGAGCTGCACGCCGGCCGCAGCCGCGGCGACCGAGATGATCGCGATGGCCGGTGAGAAAAAGCCCTGGCCGATGATGAACGACGCGAGGTTATGCGGCAGCCACGCGATGGCGGCGCGCTGCAGCACCGCGGACACGGCGACGGGCAGCGCGCCGTACACCAGATAAGTGAGGCCGATGCCTTGCCATGGCGCATCGAAGACCACTGCGGCGATGCACGTGACCACGCCCATCGCAACCAGCGCGAGCGTCCAGTCGAACAGCGTGACGAGCAGCGTCGCGCCGAGCAGATGCATGACGATGCCGTCTTCGAGCCATGCATTCGACGCCCACAGGACGGTGATCGCGGTGACGAGCGCCAGCCACACGTGCTGAAGCGTCGCGTCCTGCAGACGAATGAATGGGCGCTTCCAGATCGCGAGCGCGAGCAGCATCGCGGCGGCGATCCAGCCACCAACACCAACCCAGAGCGGAAGCGGTGTGAAGAGAAAACCCATGGCTTCCATATTACTCGTTGAGCATCAAAGCTGGGAATTCGCGAATGCCGACCGTCGCAATATCGATACTGTCCGACTAACGCTCGCGCCGAAACCGTACGCTCGGCTCGGCTGCGATCGGCAGATCGTGGGGGCCGGCGTTCGCCGCGGGCGACGGATAGCGGCGATCGTTCCGGTGCTTGCGCAGCGGAATCGGGCCGCGCTCGCCGATGGCGGGTTTGCCGGCCCGGTCGCGGTTGGCCAGCAACACCTCGAGATGCGGCGACAGCCAGCCGTTGTAGATCGCCACCGCGGCCGCCCGGTTTGCGGCGCCGAGCTGCTGGAAGATGCTGGCGAGATGGATTTTCACCGTGCCCTCGCTGATGCCCAGCGTCCGGGCGATCATCTCGTTCGTGCTGCCCATGTGGACGAAGCGCATGATCTGCGCCTGTCGCGGCGATAGCAGCCCGCTCGGCGGGCGGCGCGGCAACGTGCCGGCGAGCGTCTGGAAATGGGTGTCGTTGCGTGTCCCGGCAGGCGAGGGCAGCAGGCTCAGCGCGATGGGGGGAATGTAATGTCCGCCGAGCAGCACGATTTCAAGTGCGCGCACGATCAGATGTGGCCGTGTGGCGTGCGGGATCACGCCGGCGACGCCGTAGTCGTAGAACCGCTGGATGGCTGCCGGCGTCGACTCGTCGACCATCACCGCAACGGGCGTCGGCGAGCACGCGCTGCAGAGCGCCTGCAGTTCACCGTGGCGGCCGACATCCGGCCAGTTGATCGCGACCAGGTCGAAGCGCTCGGTGCGCAGCAGCCGACGCGCCTGGAAACCGTCGGGCGCATCGTTGATGGTGGCGTGACGGTCGATCTGTCGTAGCAGCACCTTCAGTCCGTCACGCCGTTCGGCGTCTGAGTTCAGCACCAGGAACCGCATATCCAACCTCCATGAGATGAGTCGTTGATCCGCCGTCGGCATGTCTTCGATCCGATAGTGACAAAGACCTTACACGATGTCTGCTTGGCTGAAAGGCTTAGGAGAAGTCTGAAATTTGGACGGGAAGGCGCGCCGGTGCGAAAAAAAGCCGCTCCGGCAGAAACCGGAGCGGCTTCGGGCAGGTGGCCCGCGGCGTGGTTCAGTGAAAGTGCGGCTGGGCGGGAGAGGCGTCTTCCGGCATTTCCGCATGGACGATTTCGCCGAGCGGATCCGCATAGAGCGGCACACCGCAGTCGTCGCAATACTCGGGCTCGAAACGGCCTGCGTGCCGTCGGACGTCGGTTACACCGCATTCCTTCAGCAGACTCACGATCTCCTCGAGCGGGCCCTCGATCGGCGCCTCGCCTTCGAGCGTCGCGTTGTCGGTCGACACGTCGCCGTTCTCGCGACCGTAGAGCGGCCACACGACGCCATAGATCACGTCGTTGCTCGCCCTTCGCGTAAAGCCCACGCGGTACTCGTCGATCCGGCGTTCGCCGAAGCCTGCGACGACGGCGCGCAGTTCCTGCGGAGCCGCACCAAGTGTGTCGAAAAGATAACGAATGGCCGTTCGGACGGTGTGCGGACGGATTCGTTCGTCTGCATCACGGCATGCCGAATAGTACGCGTCCGGAAGCAGGCATTCGAACTCGCAGCCGGGAAGGGCGATCGACAGGTTCGGGCCGCCTTGGGCGGTCCATTGCTCGAGGCACTGGCCGCGCTCGATGCGATTGCCGTGTTCTTCTTCCTGCCAGCGGAACAGCGGCGCGCCGGCCGGCGCGGCGACGACGGCGAGCAGGAAGCGTGGATCGGCAAGAATCGGTGACGTTTCCGGCAAGTCGCCGAAGCTCAGCTTGGCGGCGTGCTGCCCGATCGCCGCATGCGCGAGTTGCTGCGCGAGCCGGTACGTTTCGACGTGGTGCCGCGGCAACTGGTCGATGCTGTACAGGAATGGGGCTAGGCCGACCCGCGTGCCGCTTGCGAGCACGTGCGCTTGCAGGTGCGCACGCAGTGCATCGGCGACGTCGCCTTTCAGCGGCCCCGACGGAATCATGTAGCGCGTCCAAGCGAGCACGGGCACGGCGACGAGCAGCGCATCGTACGGTTGGCCATCGTGCTCGATCACCAGCGACTCGCTGTGGGTCTCGGCCATGTCGGCGAGCGCCCCGTATGCGTCGGGGTGATTCTGTTGCAGATGGTCGAGTGCGGCGTCGAGCGTCGTCTGGTTGCCGTTGCGAACGATCTTCGCGAGCAGCGCATCGAGCTTCGCTTCCCAGAAGCGATCCTCGATGCGGCTGCCCGAGGCAAAGAGCGCAAGCGACAGGCCGACCAGTTTGTCGGCATCGGGGGGGAGGCGTTTGGCGATTCGCTGGCGCATATTAAATACATATAAAGGGGCGAAGAACCTCACATTCTAGTCCGTTCTTCGCACCTTAAGCGCCATCGTGCCCGGGCATGCCTCCGGGCCGGCGCCGGGAAGACGAAGAAAAGTTCGTCAAACCCCTTGCGCGATTGCCGTGAGCTGCATAGAATCACGCCTCTTTCGCGCTACCGGAAACGCGGCGCGGAAGGAAGAAGGGAAGCGGTGCGGTTGGGGTGGTTGTAGTGACCCGAACGCACACGAAGCTGAACCCCTCACCGTCGCAGCGAAGCAGTTCAAAAAGTTGTTGACGAGTGAAGAAAGACGGTTCATAATCTCGCTTCTCTGCTGCTGAAAACGCAGCGCTGCTGAGAAACACGAAGTTCCTCGCAGAAATGCTCTTTAAAAATTAACAGCCGATAAGTGTGGGCGCTTGATGGAAGCGGGCTGATCTTCGGATCAGAAAGCGAAAGTATCAAGAGTCTCACACTAAAGTAAGTCAGGTTTATGAAGAGATTCATATACCTGTCAGCTTTGAGTGAGCGACCGGTTCTTAACGGAACCGAAAACAGTAACAGGTTTAAACTGAAGAGTTTGATCCTGGCTCAGATTGAACGCTGGCGGCATGCCTTACACATGCAAGTCGAACGGCAGCACGGGTGCTTGCACCTGGTGGCGAGTGGCGAACGGGTGAGTAATACATCGGAACATGTCCTGTAGTGGGGGATAGCCCGGCGAAAGCCGGATTAATACCGCATACGATCTAGGGATGAAAGCGGGGGACCTTCGGGCCTCGCGCTATAGGGTTGGCCGATGGCTGATTAGCTAGTTGGTGGGGTAAAGGCCTACCAAGGCGACGATCAGTAGCTGGTCTGAGAGGACGACCAGCCACACTGGGACTGAGACACGGCCCAGACTCCTACGGGAGGCAGCAGTGGGGAATTTTGGACAATGGGCGAAAGCCTGATCCAGCAATGCCGCGTGTGTGAAGAAGGCCTTCGGGTTGTAAAGCACTTTTGTCCGGAAAGAAATCCTTGGCTCTAATACAGTCGGGGGATGACGGTACCGGAAGAATAAGCACCGGCTAACTACGTGCCAGCAGCCGCGGTAATACGTAGGGTGCAAGCGTTAATCGGAATTACTGGGCGTAAAGCGTGCGCAGGCGGTTTGCTAAGACCGATGTGAAATCCCCGGGCTCAACCTGGGAACTGCATTGGTGACTGGCAGGCTAGAGTATGGCAGAGGGGGGTAGAATTCCACGTGTAGCAGTGAAATGCGTAGAGATGTGGAGGAATACCGATGGCGAAGGCAGCCCCCTGGGCCAATACTGACGCTCATGCACGAAAGCGTGGGGAGCAAACAGGATTAGATACCCTGGTAGTCCACGCCCTAAACGATGTCAACTAGTTGTTGGGGATTCATTTCCTTAGTAACGTAGCTAACGCGTGAAGTTGACCGCCTGGGGAGTACGGTCGCAAGATTAAAACTCAAAGGAATTGACGGGGACCCGCACAAGCGGTGGATGATGTGGATTAATTCGATGCAACGCGAAAAACCTTACCTACCCTTGACATGGTCGGAATCCTGAAGAGATTCGGGAGTGCTCGAAAGAGAACCGGCGCACAGGTGCTGCATGGCTGTCGTCAGCTCGTGTCGTGAGATGTTGGGTTAAGTCCCGCAACGAGCGCAACCCTTGTCCTTAGTTGCTACGCAAGAGCACTCTAAGGAGACTGCCGGTGACAAACCGGAGGAAGGTGGGGATGACGTCAAGTCCTCATGGCCCTTATGGGTAGGGCTTCACACGTCATACAATGGTCGGAACAGAGGGTTGCCAACCCGCGAGGGGGAGCTAATCCCAGAAAACCGATCGTAGTCCGGATTGCACTCTGCAACTCGAGTGCATGAAGCTGGAATCGCTAGTAATCGCGGATCAGCATGCCGCGGTGAATACGTTCCCGGGTCTTGTACACACCGCCCGTCACACCATGGGAGTGGGTTTTACCAGAAGTGGCTAGTCTAACCGCAAGGAGGATGGTCACCACGGTAGGATTCATGACTGGGGTGAAGTCGTAACAAGGTAGCCGTATCGGAAGGTGCGGCTGGATCACCTCCTTTCCAGAGCTATCTCGCAAAATTGAGCGCTCACGCTTATCGGCTGTAAATTTAAAGACAGACTCAGGGGTCTGTAGCTCAGTCGGTTAGAGCACCGTCTTGATAAGGCGGGGGTCGTTGGTTCGAATCCAACCAGACCCACCATTTGTCTGACGTGTCGGTGATCGTTAGCGCTTTAGCGCTTACGAGTACCCCAAGCCGACCGGCTGAAATACCTGAGGCATCTGTACTCATGGGGGCATAGCTCAGCTGGGAGAGCACCTGCTTTGCAAGCAGGGGGTCGTCGGTTCGATCCCGTCTGCCTCCACCAATCCTCAATGACAAGCGTTCGACGCGTCGAGCTTTTGTCATTGGCGATTGAGCCAGTCAGAGTGATATGAGTAACACCATATCGGCTGTCGTTCTTTAACAATCTGGAAGAAGTAAGTAATTTGGATAGCGGAAGCGTCTTGAGATGGACGTGAAAGCTATCCGGGTTGTGATTGTATCGATGTATCTCAAAATGATTCGAACTCTATGTTCGACTCAATTGGAATACGGCACAACGCGAGAACTCAACCTGTAGCGACTGTCGATGAGACAGACTCGTTATAGGGTCAAGCGAACAAGTGCATGTGGTGGATGCCTTGGCGATCACAGGCGATGAAGGACGCGGTAGCCTGCGAAAAGCTACGGGGAGCTGGCAAACGAGCTTTGATCCGTAGATGTCCGAATGGGGAAACCCGGCCCTTTTGGGTCATCCTGGACTGAATACATAGGTCCAGAGAAGCGAACGCGGTGAACTGAAACATCTAAGTAACCGCAGGAAAAGAAATCAACCGAGATTCCCAAAGTAGTGGCGAGCGAAATGGGATGAGCCTTGCACTCTTTATTTGTATTGTTAGCCGAACGCTCTGGAAAGTGCGGCCATAGCAGGTGATAGCCCTGTAGGCGAAAACAGTATGAAAGAACTAGGTGTGCGACAAGTAGGGCGGGACACGTGAAATCCTGTCTGAAGATGGGGGGACCATCCTCCAAGGCTAAATACTCGTGATCGACCGATAGTGAACCAGTACCGTGAGGGAAAGGCGAAAAGAACCCCGGGAGGGGAGTGAAATAGATCCTGAAACCGCATGCATACAAACAGTCGGAGCCTCGTAAGGGGTGACGGCGTACCTTTTGTATAATGGGTCAGCGACTTACGTTCAGTAGCAAGCTTAACCGTATAGGGCAGGCGTAGCGAAAGCGAGTCCGAATAGGGCGTTCAGTTGCTGGGCGTAGACCCGAAACCAGGTGATCTATCCATGGCCAGGATGAAGGTGCGGTAACACGTACTGGAGGTCCGAACCCACTAACGTTGAAAAGTTAGGGGATGAGCTGTGGATAGGGGTGAAAGGCTAAACAAACCTGGAAATAGCTGGTTCTCTCCGAAAACTATTTAGGTAGTGCCTCGTGTCTCACCTTCGGGGGTAGAGCACTGTCATGGTTGGGGGGTCTATTGCAGATTACCCCGCCATAGCAAACTCCGAATACCGAAGAGTGCAATCACGGGAGACAGACATCGGGTGCTAACGTCCGGTGTCAAGAGGGAAACAACCCAGACCGCCAGCTAAGGTCCCCAAATATAGCTAAGTGGGAAACGAAGTGGGAAGGCTAAAACAGTCAGGAGGTTGGCTTAGAAGCAGCCACCCTTTAAAGAAAGCGTAATAGCTCACTGATCGAGTCGTCCTGCGCGGAAGATGTAACGGGGCTAAGCTATATACCGAAGCTGCGGATGCGTGCTTTGCACGCATGGTAGGAGAGCGTTCCGTAAGCCTGCGAAGGTGCCTTGTAAAGGGTGCTGGAGGTATCGGAAGTGCGAATGCTGACATGAGTAGCGATAAAGGGGGTGAAAGGCCCCCTCGCCGTAAGCCCAAGGTTTCCTACGCAACGTTCATCGGCGTAGGGTGAGTCGGCCCCTAAGGCGAGGCAGAAATGCGTAGCTGATGGGAAGCAGGTCAATATTCCTGCACCATTGTTAGATGCGATGGGGGGACGGATCGCGGAAGGTTGTCCGGGTGTTGGAAGTCCCGGTCGCTGCATTGGAGAAGGCACTTAGGCAAATCCGGGTGCGCAATTCAAGGGTGTGGCGCGAGCTCCTTCGGGAGCGAAGCAATTGGAAGTGGTTCCAAGAAAAGCCTCTAAGCTTCAGTCTAACGATGACCGTACCGCAAACCGACACAGGTGGGCGAGATGAGTATTCTAAGGCGCTTGAGAGAACTCGGGAGAAGGAACTCGGCAAATTGGTACCGTAACTTCGGGATAAGGTACGCCCTTGTAGCTTGACTGGCCTGCGCCAGGAGGGTGAAGGGGTTGCAATAAACTGGTGGCTGCGACTGTTTAATAAAAACACAGCACTCTGCAAACACGAAAGTGGACGTATAGGGTGTGACGCCTGCCCGGTGCCGGAAGATTAAATGATGGGGTGCAAGCTCTTGATTGAAGTCCCGGTAAACGGCGGCCGTAACTATAACGGTCCTAAGGTAGCGAAATTCCTTGTCGGGTAAGTTCCGACCTGCACGAATGGCGTAACGATGGCCACACTGTCTCCTCCCGAGACTCAGCGAAGTTGAAGTGTTTGTGATGATGCAATCTACCCGCGGCTAGACGGAAAGACCCCATGAACCTTTACTGTAGCTTTGCATTGGACTTTGAACCGATCTGTGTAGGATAGGTGGGAGGCTATGAAACCGGAACGCTAGTTTCGGTGGAGCCGTCCTTGAAATACCACCCTGGTTTGTTTGAGGTTCTAACCTTGGCCCGTGATCCGGGTCGGGGACAGTGCATGGTAGGCAGTTTGACTGGGGCGGTCTCCTCCCAAAGCGTAACGGAGGAGTACGAAGGTACGCTAGGTACGGTCGGAAATCGTGCTGATAGTGCAATGGCATAAGCGTGCTTAACTGCGAGACCGACAAGTCGAGCAGGTGCGAAAGCAGGTCATAGTGATCCGGTGGTTCTGTATGGAAGGGCCATCGCTCAACGGATAAAAGGTACTCTGGGGATAACAGGCTGATACCGCCCAAGAGTTCATATCGACGGCGGTGTTTGGCACCTCGATGTCGGCTCATCTCATCCTGGGGCTGTAGCCGGTCCCAAGGGTATGGCTGTTCGCCATTTAAAGAGGTACGTGAGCTGGGTTTAAAACGTCGTGAGACAGTTTGGTCCCTATCTGCCGTGGGCGTTGGATATTTGAAGGGGGCTGCTCCTAGTACGAGAGGACCGGAGTGGACGAACCTCTGGTGTACCGGTTGTCACGCCAGTGGCATCGCCGGGTAGCTATGTTCGGAAGAGATAACCGCTGAAAGCATCTAAGCGGGAAACTCGCCTTAAGATGAGATATCCCTGGGGACTAGATCCCCTTGAAGGGTCGTTCGAGACCAGGACGTTGATAGGTCAGGTGTGTAAGCGCAGTAATGCGTTCAGCTAACTGATACTAATTGCCCGTAAGGCTTGATCCTATAACAAGTCTGCCTTGTAGATCGGCGCCGTGCGAAAGCACTGGCCGCGATCCAGAGCGACATGTTGTATTCTCGTGTGTGATACACACAACTCAAGATTACTGCTTCTTCCCAGATTGGTTCTGTTGGCCACGCCAGCAGAACAACCCTCTTTGCCTGATGACCATAGCGAGTCGGTCCCACCCCTTCCCATCCCGAACAGGACCGTGAAACGACTCTACGCCGATGATAGTGCGGATTCCCGTGTGAAAGTAGGTAATCGTCAGGCTCCCTAAGCCAGGAACCCCCGCCCGAAAGGCGGGGGTTTTTGCATTGGCGCGGCAGAAAGAGCACTCGGCCAGGTGCATCGGCTTTCGAATCGGCGGGATCGAACGAACCCAGTCGGTTTGCGATAGCTCGGTGATGTGCCCAGGACCGACTCGCTAGAAGCCACGCTGCTCACCAGGTTCACGACGAGTCGGCACATATCCCCTGATCGTCACGCTGCCGCGGAACTGCTCATCGCCGGAACGCGCGATGCATCAAGCTGGCGATATCTGCGATGCATGTCCGGCGGCCACGCGCCAACGATCTCCTACTGGGCGCCACAGCCCCGCACGGCGATTATGGCAGTGACTATCGTCCCGCCAACCGCTGTCTCCCCATCGCCGGAGTGCCGTCATGCAATTTGATACGATGGAAATAGGATCGATGGTCGCTGCCATCGGCGTTACTTGAATCGAAACAGGGCGGGGCAATGAATATTGGCGAGACATCGCGTGAATCAGGCGTCAGCGCAAAGATGATCCGGTATTACGAGCAGGTCGGCCTTCTCGCTCCCAGCAAGCGGAGCGACGCCGGTTACAGGCTCTACGGTCCGGACGAAATCCATACACTGCGTTTCATCAGACAGGCGCGGCGGCTCGGCTTTCTCGTCGAGGATATCCGCAAGCTGCTGACGCTCTGGCAAGACCGGTCGCGGGCCAGTGCCGAGGTGAAGTCGATCGCGCTCGAACATGTGGCCGAGCTCGACAAACGCATCGCCGAATTGACCGACATGCGCGATACGCTCGCCGATCTGGCCGCGCACTGTCACGGTGACGGACGGCCAGAATGCCCGATTTTGGCGCGTCTGGCCGAACCGGTAGGCGAACCAGATTAGTGCATGTCTTCCAGGCCGCGAAAGACCCAGAAGCTAATTCGTATAAAAATCAATGCATTACGAAGGTTGCCTCACGTGCCATTCCAAATTGGAATGACAGCCATGCACGCATTTCACTGGCAACTTGGTGCAGCCTCGCTATAATCCGGGATAACCCTATACGGGAAATCCCTGAATCTCGATTCGCCAGGGGTCCCCCTTCCTTGGAGAACATCATGATCGCCTACATCGTTGAAAAGCTGAGCAACTGGTTCGAAACCGCCGAGCGCGAGCGCCGCGAAGCTTACCTGGCTACCTCGTCGGACATCGTCCAGCTCGAGAGCCGCATCCGTTCGCTCGAAACGAACGGCTACTCGCTGTAATCGAAGCAGTTGTCCGGTGCCGCGTGGCGCCGAATGAAAAGCAAGCCCCGTATTGACGGGGCTTTGTCTTTTTTGCGCCGCGGATCTGGCGGAATCGTCAGCGGGGCGCTATGGTATGGACCTGCTTTTCACCGGAAAAACGATCATGCGCTGGCATCCTGATGTGCGTCACCTTGCTTCCCGCGCGCGTCTCGGTCTGGGCGCTGCGGTGCTCATCCATGCGGTGGCCGCCGGCGCCGCCGCTTCGTCTGCATCCCAGGCGTTGATTCTCGACACGCAACGCGGAATCGTCGATGGCAAGGGTGGCCTGGTGCTGCAAACGGCGCCGCTGTCGTCGGAGCCGATCGTCGAGCCCGCCGGCATACGCGCGCCGGCAGGACAAGGCGCGAATTCGTCGGTGCCGCTATTCGTTGCGCCCTATATCAACGTGCCCGGCTGGAACGTCGGGCCGGCGAATCAGCCGCGCCCGGCGCCGAGACCGCAGCCCTGAGGGCGGCCCACGCGTTCAATTGCCGCGGTGTTCGATCTGATACCGCGCGCCACTGTCCTGTCCCAGGCGTTCGACGAGATACGGCAGCACTTCTTTCATGCTTTGCGCGAGCGTGTACGGCGGATTCAGGATGAACATCCCGCTGCCGTACAGGCCGAGTCCGTCCGCGGGCGGGTTCGACACCGTCAACGTCAAATGCAGCCAATTGTTCGGCTGCAGACGCTTGAGCTGTTCCGGAAAACGCTGCGACTCCATTCTCGCAACCTGCGGGTACCAGATCGCGTAACAACCGGTCGCGAAGCGCTTCAGGCATTCCGTCACGCAGCTGATGGTGCGCGCGTAGTCCTTCTTGTCCTCGTAGGACGGATCGATCAACACGAGCGCCCGTCGCGGCGGCGGCGGCAGCAGCGCCTTGATGCCCTCGAAACCGTCGCCGGCGAAGATCATCGCGCGACGCCCCGCATCGCGGAAGTTGTGACGCAACACGTCGATCTCCGTCGTGTGCATTTCGAACAGGCGCATCCGGTCCTGGTCGCGCATCAGTCGCCACGCGAGATACGGCGAGCCGGGGTAGTAGTGCAGTTCGCCGTCGGCGTTCAGTGCGCGCACTTCGTCGATGTAGTCGCTCAGCGCCTCCGGTACGCCCTTGTCGTTCCACAGCGGGCCGATGCCGGTGTCGAATTCCCCCGTCTTGGCCGCATAGCCGTCGCGCAGCGAATACACGCCGGCGCCGGCATGGGTGTCGACGTACCAGTACGACTTGTCCTTCTTGTTCAGATAGCGCAGCAGCTGGACGACGACGGTGTGCTTGAGCACGTCCGCGTGGTTGCCTGCGTGAAAACCGTGACGATAGCTGAGCATGACGAGCTGCCTGGAACGAGAGATGAATCGATGAAAGCGTGCGGTCGCGCGCGACGGTCGGGTCGCGCGCCGATGCGGCCGCGTATTGTACGCGACTGCACGTGAGTCGCCTTACTCGTATGCGTCGCCGACGACGTCGTCGATGCGTTGCTTGAGCTCCGGCGTGAGCTTCGTCGCGACCTCGACGGCGCGCATGTTGTCGCCGATTTGCTCGAGCCGCGACGCCCCCGTAATGACCGAGCTCACGCGCGGATTCGCGAGCACCCATGCAATCGCCAGCTGCGCGGTGCTGCATCCGAGTTCCGCCGCGATGTCGCCGAGCCGCTCGACCACCTCGTTGCGAGCGCGGTCCGTGAGCCGCTCGCGCAGCCAGTCGTAGCCGTGCAGCTCGGCGCGGCTGCCCGGCGGCACGCCGTTGCGGTACTTGCCGGTGAGCAGGCCCGATGCCAGCGGGCTCCAGGTCGTCAGCCCGAGCCCGCAGTCGTCGTAGAGCCGCGCATATTCCTGCTCGACCCGCGTGCGATGAAACAGGTTGTATTGCGGTTGCTCGACCACCGGCTTGTGCAGATGATGGCGCTCGGCGATTTCATACGCGGCGCGGATGTCGTCGGCATTCCATTCGGAGGTGCCCCAATACAGCGCCTTGCCGCGCACGATCATGTCGCTCATCGCCCAGACGGTCTCCTCGATCGGCGTGTTCGGGTCCGGCCGATGGCAGTAGACGAGATCGACGTAGTCGAGCTGCAGCCGCCGCAGCGAGCCGTCGATCGCATTCAGCAGGTACTTGCGGTTCAGCGTGTGGTACTGATTCGGCGCTTCCGCGAGGCCCCAGAAGAACTTCGTCGACACGAGGTAACTGACGCGCGGCCAGCCGAGCGACTTGAGCGCCTGGCCCATGATCTCCTCGGATTTCCCGCCCGCATAAACTTCCGCGTTGTCGAAGAAATTGACGCCGGCATCGCGCGCCGCTGCGAGACATTCGCGGGCCGCCCGCTGATCCACCTGATTGCCGTAGGTCACCCACGAGCCGAGCGACAGTTCGCTGATCTGCAGGCCGGAGCGGCCGAGCCGTCGATAGTGCATACCAACCTCCGCGAGTCGTAACCGACCTTAAGCTTAGGCGTTTTGCGCGCGAACGGCGGGACCGATCGTGCACAATAGCGGCTGGCTCGCCCGCACGGACAGGCTATGACGGCTGCTGCTGCGGCGCGCGATTTTTCGAACGGGTAACGTAAGGAGACGGACATGGCAGCAGACCTGAATGGCAAGACCGCAGTCGTCACGGGCGCCGCGAGCGGCATCGGCAAGGAAATCGCGCTGGAGCTGGCGAAGGCCGGCGCGGCCGTCGCGATCGCCGACCTGAACCAGGACGGCGCGAACGCGGTGGCCGACGAGATCAACAAGGCCGGCGGCAAGGCGATCGGCGTCGCGATGGACGTCACCAGCGAGGACGCGGTGAACAGCGGCATCGACAAGGTCGCCGAGACGTTCGGCTCGGTCGACATCCTGGTGTCGAACGCGGGCATCCAGATCGTCAACCCGATCGAGAACTACTCGTTCGCCGACTGGAAGAAGATGCAGGCGATTCACGTCGACGGCGCGTTCCTCACGACCAAGGCTGCGCTCAAGCACATGTACAAGGACGACCGCGGCGGCGTCGTGATCTACATGGGCTCGGTGCACTCGCACGAGGCGTCGCCGCTGAAGTCGGCGTACGTGACGGCCAAGCATGGGCTGCTGGGGCTCGCGCGCGTGCTGGCGAAGGAGGGCGCGAAGCACAACGTGCGCTCGCATGTGGTGTGTCCGGGCTTCGTGCGCACGCCGCTGGTCGACAAGCAGATTCCGGAGCAGGCGAAGGAGCTCGGCATCAGCGAGGAAGAAGTGGTGAAGAAGGTGATGCTCGGCAACACGGTGGACGGCGTGTTCACGACGGTGCAGGACGTCGCGCAGACGGTGCTGTTCCTGTCGGCGTTCCCGAGCGCCGCGCTCACCGGCCAGTCGTTCGTCGTCAGTCACGGCTGGTTCATGCAGTGACGTGGCGGCCGCCACTGCGCGGGCCGTCGCGGCGCTCTCGCGCGCAGCGCATATGCAACGGCACAAAAAAACGCGCTCCATGGAGCGCGTTTTGCGTTTCGGCGCAGTCGGCAGCAGGCGGCGATGACGGCCGCCTTGCCGCCGCCGACTTACTTCAGCACCGCGGCGATGGCGTTCGCGACCGCGTCGAGGTTGCGCGTATTCAGCGCAGCCACGCAGATCCGGCCGGTGCCGACCGCGTAGATGCCGAATTCTTCGCGCAGACGATCGACTTGCGCCGACGTCAGCCCCGAATACGAGAACATCCCGCGTTGCGCGTTGATGAAGCTGAAGTCGCGCTCGACGCCGCTCGCCTTCAGGCGCTCGACGAGGCCGTTGCGCATCGCGCGGATGCGGTCGCGCATTTCGCCCAGTTCCTGCACCCACGATGCATGCAGTTCCGGCGATGCGAGCACCGCTGCGACGACGGCGCCGCCATGGGTCGGCGGGTTCGAGTAGTTGGTGCGGATCACGCGCTTGAGCTGCGACAGCACGCGCGTCGCTTCTTCCTTGCTCGACGTGATGATCGACAGCGCGCCGACGCGCTCGCCGTACAGCGAGAACGACTTCGAGAACGACGACGACACGAACGCGTTCAGGTCGGCGGCTGCGAACAGGCGCACGGCAGCCGCATCGGCGTCGATGCCGTCGCCGAAGCCTTGATACGCGATGTCGAGGAACGGCACGAGGTTGCGCGCCTTGACGACGTCGACGACCTGCTGCCATTGCGCTTCGGTCAGATCCACGCCGGTCGGGTTGTGGCAGCACGCATGCAGCACGACGATCGTGCCGGCCGCATAGCCGTTGAGCGCCGCCAGCATCGCTTCGAAGTTCACGCCGTGGGTCGCCGCGTCGTAGTACGGATATGCGACGACTTCGAAGCCGGCCGCTTCGAACAGCGCGCGGTGGTTTTCCCAGCTCGGATCGCTGATCGCGACCTTCACGTTCGGGTTCACGGTGCGCAGGAAATCGGCGCCGATCTTCAGCGCGCCCGTGCCGCCCAGCGCCTGCGCGGTGACCACGCGGCCTGCGGCGATCAGCGGCGAATCGTTGCCGAGCAGCAGCTTCTGCACGGCGGCGTCGTACGCGGCGATCCCGTCGATCGGCAGGTAACCGCGCGGCAGGCCCGCGTCGACACGCGCCTTCTCCGCTTCGCGAACCGCGCGCAGCAGCGGAATCTTGCCTTCTTCGTTCGTGTACACACCGACGCCGAGGTTGACCTTGGTCGGACGCGTATCGGCGTTGAAGGCTTCGTTCAGGCCCAGGATCGGGTCGCGGGGAGCAAGCTGGACAGCGGAGAAGAGCGACATGATGATTCGGCAGTAGTGAAAAGAGGGTCGGGCTTTCAGCCGGCGGGGCAGGCGCGGCGGACCGCGCGCCTGCGGCACGGCGCCGGAAAGCGCAGCAGCCCGATATTGTAGCGAATTCACGCTGGCCACGGCGGCGATTGCAGCGCGTATCGCGATTTCGGACCCGGTTGGCGCGACGCCGCTCGTCAGGAGCCGTCAGCGGCCCGCGGCGCCGCGAAGCGCTAGAATGTTTTTTTGCCCACGCTCCGGCCGCACTCCATGTCCGAACATCACGCCGCAGTCGGCGACGCACTCGACGAATCGAAATTCGTGACCTTCGAAGGGTCGCCGTTCCAGCTGTACCAGCCGTATCCGCCCGCGGGCGACCAGCCGACCGCGATCGAGACGCTCGTGGAAGGCGTTCACGACGGGCTGTCGTTCCAGACGCTGCTCGGCGTGACCGGCTCGGGCAAGACCTTCACGATGGCCAACACGATCGCGCGGCTCGGCCGCCCGGCGATCGTGTTCGCGCCGAACAAGACGCTCGCGGCGCAGCTCTACGCCGAATTCCGCGAATTCTTCCCGCGCAACGCCGTCGAGTACTTCGTGTCGTACTACGACTATTACCAGCCGGAAGCGTACGTGCCGCAGCGCGACCTGTTCATCGAAAAGGACTCGTCGATCAACGAGCACATCGAGCAGATGCGGCTGTCGGCGACCAAGAGCCTGATGGAGCGCCGCGACGTGGTGATCGTCGCGACGGTGTCGGCGATCTACGGTATCGGCAACCCGTCCGAATATCACCAGATGATCCTGACGCTGCGCACCGGCGACAAGCTCGGGCAGCGCGACGTGATCGCGCGGCTGATCGCGATGCAGTACTCGCGCAACGAGCAGGACTTCCAGCGCGGCACGTTCCGCGTGCGCGGCGACACGATCGACATCTTCCCGGCCGAACATGCGGAGATGGCCGTGCGCGTCGAGCTGTTCGACGACGAGGTCGAGACGCTGCAACTGTTCGATCCGCTGACCGGCCGCGTGCGGCAGAAGATTCCGCGTTTCACCGTGTATCCGTCGTCGCACTACGTGACGCCGCGCGACACCGTGATGCGCGCGATCGAGACGATCAAGGACGAATTGCGCGAGCGCCTCGAGTTCTTCCACCGCGAAGGCAAGCTCGTCGAGGCGCAGCGGCTCGAGCAGCGCACGCGCTTCGACCTCGAGATGCTGCAGGAGCTGGGCTTCTGCAAGGGCATCGAGAACTACTCGCGGCACTTTTCCGGCGCGGCGCCCGGCGAGCCGCCGCCGACGCTCGTCGATTACCTGCCGCCCGACGCGCTGATGCTGCTCGACGAATCGCACGTGCTGATCGGCCAGCTGAACGGCATGTACAACGGCGACCGGGCGCGCAAGGAAAACCTCGTCAACTACGGCTTCCGGCTGCCGTCGGCGCTCGACAACCGGCCGCTCAAGTTCCCCGAGTTCGAGCGCAAGATGCGCCAGGTGGTGTTCGTATCCGCGACGCCGGCCGATTACGAGCAGCGCGTGACGGGCCAGATCGCCGAACAGGTCGTGCGCCCGACCGGGCTCGTCGATCCGGAGATCGAAGTGCGTCCGGCAAGCTCGCAGGTCGACGACGTGCTCACCGAGATCAACGCGCGCGTGAGCGCCGGCGAACGCGTGCTGATCACCGTGCTGACCAAGCGGATGGCCGAGCAGCTGACCGAATTCCTCGCCGATCACGGCGTGAAGGTGCGCTACCTGCACAGCGACATCGATACGGTCGAGCGCGTCGAGATCATCCGCGACCTGCGCCTCGGCACGTTTGACGTGCTGGTCGGCATCAACCTGCTGCGCGAGGGGCTCGACATTCCGGAAGTGTCGCTGGTCGCGATCCTCGACGCGGACAAGGAAGGCTTCCTGCGCGCGGAGCGCTCGCTGATCCAGACGATCGGCCGCGCGGCGCGCAACGTGAACGGCAAGGCGATCCTCTATGCCGACAACATGACCGAGTCGATGAAGCGCGCGATCGGCGAAACCGAGCGGCGTCGCGCGAAGCAGATCGCGCACAACGAGAAGATGGGCATCACGCCGCGCGGCGTCGTGAAGCGCATCAAGGACATCATCGACGGCGTGTACAACGCCGACGACGCACGCGCGGAGCTGAAGGAAGCGCAACAGCGCGCGAAGTTCGAGGACATGTCGGAAAAGCAGCTCGCGAAGGAAATCAAGCGGCTCGAAAAGCAGATGGCCGACTACGCGAAGAACCTCGAATTCGAAAAGGCCGCGGCGACCCGCGACCAGCTCGCGCTGCTGCGCGAGCGGGTGTTCGGCGCGAACGTGGGCGATCACGTGAATGGCGCGGGCCGGTAAATTCTTCTTCCTGACGTCTCTGAAATGCACCGAAACCTGTTGGTAACACCGTTGTAAGCCTTGTCGGATCAGGGGTTTACGCGGTGTCTCGTTTGTTCCGAAGCCGGTTCGGTGCTAAACTCCGCATGTATTGAGAATAGTTCGCATTAACGTTCTTCATTGCGTTAGTGTTCCTGGCGGACCCTCCGGGAGGACGGCCCGCCGCGTACCAGGCAAATAACAAGGAGTGTCCATGTTGGGTTCTTCGTTCATCCGCACGTCGGTTGCGGTAGCGGCGGCGCTTGCCGCGATGTCGGCCTCGGCGGCCGAGTACCCGATCGGCAAGCAGCAGATCCAGGGCGGCATGGAAATCGGCGCGGTGTATCTGCAGCCGATCACGATGGATCCGGAAGGGATGATGCGCAAGGCATCGGATTCCGACATCCACCTCGAGGCCGACATTCACGCGGTCAAGAACAACCCGACCGGCTTCGCGGAAGGCGACTGGATGCCGTACCTGCAGGTCACGTACAAGCTGACGAAGCAGGGCGACGCGAAGTGGAAGGCCGAAGGCGACCTGATGGGCATGGTCGCGAGCGACGGCCCGCACTACGGCGACAACGTGAAGCTGGCCGGCCCCGGCAAGTATCACCTGACGATGATCGTCAAGCCGCCGATGCAGTCCGGCCACATGGCGTTCGGCCGTCACGTCGACAAGGAAACGGGCGTGGGCGCGTGGTTCAAGCCGATCACGCTCGAATACGACTTCCCGTTCGCCGGCATCGGCAAGAAGGGCGGGTATTGACCGGTGGCATCACGGACGGCGCGCCCGCGCGCCGTCGACGTAGAGAACCCAGAATGAAATTTCCCCAGAAAATCGCCGCCGCAGCCGCC
This sequence comes from Burkholderia vietnamiensis LMG 10929, assembly GCF_000959445.1. Lineage (NCBI taxonomy): Bacteria > Pseudomonadati > Pseudomonadota > Betaproteobacteria > Burkholderiales > Burkholderiaceae > Burkholderia > Burkholderia vietnamiensis. The sequence goes on from NZ_CP009631.1 coordinate 1,809,865, forward strand.
GCGCTGTGGCTCGCCGGCGCCGCGCATGCCGCAGATCTGCCGACCTTCAAGCTCGAGATGACGGACGGCAAGCTCAACCCGGCCCGCATCGAAGTGCCGGCCGGCCAGCGCTTCAAGATCGAGATCCGCAATACGGGCAAGGGCGCCGCCGAATTCGAGAGCGTGCAGTTGCGCAAGGAGAAGGTGCTCGCGCCGGGCGCCGATTCGTTCGTGGTGGTCGCGCCGCTGTCGCCGGGCGAGTACAAGTTTTTCGACGATTTCCACCAGCAGGCGCAGGGCGTGATCGTCGCGAAGTAATGCGTTTTATCTGATTGCGGGCATGCGAGTGCGTTGCCCGCGCGTCAGGAGGATTCAATGGGTCAGATCTTGTTCATCGTGTGGCGAGAGAGCGTCGAAGCGCTGCTCGTCGTCGGCATCCTCTATGCGTGGCTGAAGAACGGCGACGACGACGCGCGCCGCGGCCTGCCGTTTCTGTGGGCGGGCGTTGCCGTCGGGCTGCTGATGGCGGTCGGTCTCGGCGCCGCGCTCGTCGGCTTCACCGAAGTGCTGTCCGGCGACGCGCAGGATTACTTCCAGACCGCGATGGTGCTGATCGCGTGCGTGCTGATCGTGCAGATGGTGCTGTGGATGCGCCGGCACGGCCGCACGCTCAAGCGCGACATGGAGCAATCGTTGCAGCGCAGTACGCGCGACTCGAACTGGTGGGGCGTCGCGGTGCTGGTCGCACTCGCGATCGCGCGCGAAGGCAGCGAGACGGTGATTTTCCTGTACGGGCTCGGCTTCGGTCAGTCGGGGCATGTGGACGGCAGCCAGATGCTCGCGGTGCTGATCGGCCTCGGCCTCGCGTTCCTCACGTTCTATCTGCTGCAACTCGGCGGCAAGTACTTCTCGTGGCGGCATTTCTTCCGCGTCACCGAAGTGATGCTGCTGTTCCTCGGCGCCGGCCTGTTCCAGACCGGGGTCGACAAGCTGATCGACAAGGAGATCCTGCCGCTCGGCATCTCGCAGCTGTGGGATACGTCGGCGATTCTCGACGATTCGGGCACGTTCGGCTCGCTGGTGGCGACGCTGACCGGCTATCGCGCGCATCCGGCGCTGACCAACCTGATCGCCTATGCGGTGTACTGGGCCGTGGTGTGGCTGCTGATGAAGCGCGCGAGCCGTCGCCCGGCCGTTCCCGCGGGTCGCGCAGCATGAGTGTGGTCGCCGCAGCGAAGCCGGGCCGCCTCGCGCAGGTCGGCCAGTGGATGCAGCGCCACGGCGCGGTGATCCGCGGCATACAGTGGGTCGTCGTCGCCGTCTATGCGTTCCTGATCATCGTGCCGGCCGTGCTGCCGTTGCCGGACGACTCCGCGCATCTGTGGAACAACCTCACGCTGATCGCGCAGTTCGTGTTCTGGGGCATCTGGTGGCCGTTCGTGCTGCTGTCGATGGTGATGCTCGGCCGCGTCTGGTGCGGCGTGCTGTGCCCCGAAGGCGCGTTGACCGAATATGCGAGCAAGTTCGGCCGCGGCCGCGCGATTCCGCGCTGGATGCGGTGGGGCGGCTGGCCGTTCGTCGCGTTCGGGCTCACGACCATCTACGGGCAGATGGTCAGCGTCTACCAGTACCCGCTCGCGGTGCTGTTCGTGCTCGGCGGCTCGACCGTCGGCGCGATGGTGATCGGCCTGCTGTACGGCCGCGAAAAGCGCGTGTGGTGCAAGTACCTGTGTCCGGTGAACGGCGTGTTCGGTTTGCTGTCGCGGCTCGCGCCGATGCGCTACAAGGTCGACGAGGATGCGTGGCGCCGTTCGTACCGGAACGGCGAACACGGGCATCGCGTGATTCCGATCAACTGTGCGCCGCTGGTGCCGTTGCGCAACATGAAGGGCGCCGCGGGGTGCCATATGTGCGGCCGCTGCAGCGGCCATCGCGATGCGATCGCGCTGTCGTGGCGCGCGCCGTCTGACGAAGTCGTGAACCTCGGCGCGCAGCAGGCGAACCCGTGGGATACGGCGCTGATCCTGTACGGCCTGCTCGGCGTCGCGATCGGCGCGTTCCACTGGACCGTCAGCCCGTGGTTCGTGCAGATCAAGCAATGGCTCGCCGGCTGGCTGATCGATCGCGATATCACGTGGCCGCTCGAGACCAATGCACCGTGGTTCCTGCTCACGCACTATCCGGATCGCAACGACGTGTTCTCGTGGCTCGACGGTGGGCTGATCGTCAGCTACATCGTCGGCACGGGGCTCGTGTACGGCACCGCGCTGCTCCTGCTGCTGGGCGGCGCGACGCTGATGCTCGGCCGTTTCGATCGCGTGCGTCTGCATCATCTCGCGCAGGCGCTGATCCCGATCGCCGGAGCCGGCGTGTTTCTCGGCCTGTCGGCGACGACGCTGTCGCTGCTGCGGGCCGAACACGTGCCGCTCGACTGGGCGGCCGACGTGCGCATCGCGATCCTGGTGGCCGCGAATACGTGGAGCGCGTGGCTCGCATGGAAGGTCACGGGGCGCTATGCGCAAGGGCCGCGGCGCGTGGCCGCGTTCGCGTGGTTCGCGGTCGGCCTCGCGGTGGTCGACAGCGCGTGGTGGTTGATGTTCTGGGGATTCTGATGCGGCGTTGACGGCGTCGTCGCGGTGTAGTTTGCGATGCGTCGCGCAAGTGTGTCGCGGCAGGTGTCCGCATCGCCGCGCAGTAGCCGGCTCGATCGCCCACTGCCCATTCGCCTGCGTTTTCTCTGGCGCACAAATGAAAAGCGACACGTCCTTCGACGTGTCGCTTTTTTGTTGCCTCTGCGAGAACCAAAAAAGTGGCTTGGCTTGCTGCAACGGCTGCTTGAGTAGGTTTGCACGAAGGGGTCTAGATCTCGCGTGCAAGCCGTTGCGCTGGCTAATGCCCAACACCTCTCAGGGAGGTGGTCCCCACAATACCCGGTTGCTACTTCGTCAGGATCAACTTGCCGAGCCGCGTGGCGCGAAGCTGATACGTCTCACCGTTATGCGCGATGCTGATGTGGCTGTGGCCTTGCAGCAGCGCGTCGCTGTTCAGCGTGCGCGTGCCGCTGTCGCGGCTTGCCGCAGGCTTCGCGGACGTCGTGACCGCTGCCGTCTTCGGACGGTTGCCGCTTGCGGCGCCAGTGGTTCGGCGCAAGGTCAGCGTGGTCGGGCGCATGGTGTCGGTCATTCGGTTGATCGGTGACTGTCGATACGATGGAATGAATTCTAAATGATAATCATTCCCATTGAAAAGAACTCTTTCGCGATCGGGAAGGGTCGCTCGATAGACAAAGCCAAAGAGGCGGCCCGCGGGCCGCCGCACTCGATGAGCCGGTGAATCAGTGAAGCGGGTCGGGCGCCTTGCGGCCCTGCGCGTACTCGCGGATCAGGCGCACGGTGTCGATATCCGACGTGCGATACGCTTCCTTCACGATGCCGTGCGTTTGACGCGCTTCCTCGCTGTCGTCGGAGACGGTCAGCGTCGTCCGGTATTCGAAACGCAGGAACAGCTCGCGATCATCGCGTTCTTCGATCGTCATCGTCAGCGAGCCGCCGATTTCGCCGCTGGCCGCATGGATGTCGTAGCGCACCTGCTGATACGGCGTGAACGTCACGCGGTCGCGCACGGTCGCGTGGCCGTAGTGCAGTTCGCGCTCCAGCGTGGTTTCCGTGCGCTCGTGGACGACACAGCTGTCGAGGCCGATCACGAACAGCTGCGGCTGTTCGGCACGCAGCACGAGGCCTTCCCACAACTGGTCGCGGGTCAGGGACGGCACGGCCGGATCGTCGGAGTTGATCTGGATCAGATGTTCGAAGTTCAAGGGGACGGGTTCCTTCTGGTGGCCGGCGGCCACGTGGTTCAAGAAGTTATTGTGACGCAAAACGAATCGCTTCGCGGCGCCTGCGGCCCGTCGCGCGGCGTCACGCGTGAATCGTGCCCATCCGGCCCGTCTGGTAATCGACGACGGCCTGGCGGATCTCTTCTTCGGTGTTCATCACGAACGGGCCGTAGCGCACGATCGGCTCGTTGAGCGGGACGCCGCCGATCAGCAGCAGCTCGAGCGGCGTGTCGCCGGCCTCGAATGTGACCGCGTCGCCGTCGTCGCCGTAGACGATCATGTGCCGCGCCTCGACCGGCCGCCGCTCGGGGCCGTAGCGGCCCGTGCCTTCGAGCGCATAGGCGAACACGCGATAGCCTGCCGGCACCGGCTGCGCGACGGTGGCGCCCGGTTGCAGCGTGAAATGCTGATACAGGATCGGCGTGCGCGTTTCGATCGCCGCGCGCACGCCCAGCGCTTCGCCGGCGATTACGCGCACTTCCACACGACCGTCCGGCGACTTCGCGCGCGGAATGCGATCTGCGGCGATTTCCTGGTAGCGCGGCGCGATCAGCTTGTCGCGCCGTGGCAGATTGACCCACAGCTGGAAGCCGTGCGAGCGCCCGCCCGTTTGCACGAACGCGGGGTCCGGCATTTCGCTGTGGACGACGCCGGCGCCGGCCGTCATCCACTGCACGTCGCCGGGCCCGAGCGTGCCGGCATGGCCGGCCGAATCGCGGTGGCGAAAGCGCCCGTCGAGCACGTAGGTGACGGTTTCGAAGCCGCGATGCGGATGGTCGGGCGCGCCCTTGGCCTCGCCGGGCGCGTAGTCGACGGGCCCCATCTCGTCGAGCAAGAGGAACGGATCGAAATCCATCAGCAGGCGTGTCGGGAACGGGCGGTGGACCACGAAGCCACCGCCTTCGGTCGTGCGAAGCGCGGGGTAGGTGCGGTCGAGCAAACGAGCGGTCGTCATGCAGTAGCCCTCGGTGATATCGGAATAGCGTTATTTTTGAAACATAGCGCTATTATATTGGGCGTTTTCCGGTCCGATTTGCGGTGCTCCGCAATGGATTGTTCTGAAATTGGAACGATGACATGAACATCGATGCACACAACCTGAACGACCTCATGTACTTCTCGCAGGTCGTCGAGCATGGCGGCTTCTCGGCCGCGGAACGCGTGCTCGGTATCTCCAAATCGCGCCTGTCGCGACGGCTGACGGAACTCGAGGCCGCGCTCGGCGTGCGGCTGCTGCAGCGTTCGACGCGCAAGCTCGCGCTGACCGAGGCCGGCGAGCTGTTCTACCAGCATTGTCAGGCCATGCTGGCCGAAGCGCAGGCGGCGATGAACGCGGTGCAGCAGCTGCGCGCGTCGCCGCGCGGGTCGGTGCGCGTGAGCGTGCCCGTCACGCTGTCGCAGACAATGCTGTCGCGCATCCTCCCTGAATTCCTGCACCGCTATCCGGAGGTGAAGGTGCACATCCGCGTGACGAATCGCGTGATCGACCTGTTCGAGGATTCGATCGACGTCGCGTTGCGCGTGCGCTCGGAGCCGCCGCAGAACGCGAATATCGTCGTGCGGCCGTTGTGGCGCACCGAGCAGATGCTGGTCGGCGCGCCGAGCCTGCTGAGCCAGCACGCGCCGCCGCTCGTGCCGGCCGATCTCGCGCGCTTCGAGACGCTCGATACGCCGAGCGTGGACGGGCGGCACGTGTTCACGCTGATCGCGCCGGACGGCACGCGCCACCTGCACGAACACGACCCGCGGCTCGTCACGGCCGACCTGATGACGATCCGCGAGGCCGTGCTCGACGGCCTCGGCATCGCGGCGTTGCCCGAGATGATGTACGGCAATGCGTTGCGCGCCGGGCAGCTGTCGCCGGTGATGCCGGGCTGGACGCTGCCGGTGCCGCAACTCTATGCGGTGTTCGTGTCGCGGCAGGGCATGCCGCCGGCGGTGCGCGCTTTCGTCGACTACCTGGTGGAGAAGCTCGACCACGGCGAATACAAGCAGCCCGGTTGCCCCGAACGTGCGAAGCAGGAAGCGGCAGCGGCGGCGGCCGTTACGGCCCAGTGAAGCCAGCACGCCGCGCGCCGGCAAATTTGTTTTGTCATTGAAGCGCGGGCTGCAATCGCAAAGTTCAATCGGCGGGTTCTTGAATGCGTGCGCGGGCCGGCCTATATTGAAATCCCATTTCGCGAAGGAGGTTCTGAGCGGAATCCGGTGGCCGCATATGTTGCGAGCCAGATAGGGCAGAGAAGCGCAGTCCGTGCAGACCACGGTAGCCGCATTTGCGTTGCTCGAGGCGTAACCGATACCGCCGAAGAGCCCGCCGCCCGAAGGCGCCCGCGTGCGCATGAAAAAAGGCCTTCATCTGGCGATGAAGGCCTTTTACTTTGTGGCGGACCAGTCAGGTACGGGCGCGCGTGCCGGCCCGCGCGCGCCGCGTCACTTCGCTTTGGCGGCCGGCACCGTCACGAAGCCGAGTTTCGTCAGGCCGCCGGCCTGCGCATCGGACATCACTTCGGCCACCCGTTCGTAGGCCACCTTGCGATCGGCGCGCAGATGCAGCTCCGGCTGCGGCTGATGCTTCGCCGCTTCCGCGATATGCGCCTGCAATTGCTCGCGCGTGACCGTCTGGTCGTTCCACAGGATCGTGCCGTTGCCCTGGATCGCGACGTCGACCGTCTGCGGCTTTTCGTCGACGGGCTGGCTGCTCGCGTGCGGCAGGTCGATCTTCACCGCGTGCTGCATGGCCGGGATCGTCACGAGGAAAATGATCAGCAGAACGAGCATCACGTCGACGAGCGGTGTCATGTTGATCTCGCTCATCACGCCATCGTCGTCGTCGTCGCTGAAGCCGGTGTTCATTGCCATGGTCGACCTCGTCTCAGCTTGCGCGCGTCGCGAGGCGCAGGCCGTCGCGCGGCGACGACGAGGCGAGGCGCGCGCCCGTCACGAAGTAGGCGTGCAGCCCGTGCGCGAAGCGGCGCAGCTTGCTGGCGATACCCTTGTTCGCGCGCGTCAGCGCGTTGTAGCCGAGCACCGCCGGAATCGCGACGAACAGGCCGAAGGCCGTCATGATCAGCGATTCGCCGACGGGGCCCGCGACCTGGTCGATCGACGTCTGGCCGGTCGCGCCGATCGCGAGCAGCGCGTGATAGATGCCCCACACCGTGCCGAACAGGCCGACGAACGGCGCCGTGCTGCCGATCGACGCGAGAATCGCGAGGCCGGCCTGCATCCGCGAAATGCCTTCGTCCATCGTGTCCTTCAGGCAGCGCGTGACCCAGTCCGACACGTCCATGCGGTCGTGCAGGTGCGGCTGCGTCTGATGGTGGTGGTCGGCCGCTTCCTTGCCCGACAGCGCGAGCGCGAGGAACGGGTTGTCGCCCGGCGTCGATGCGGTGAGACCGAGCTTCTTGATGCCGTCGTCGAAGTCGTCCGAATGCCAGAACGCCTGCTCGGCATTCTTCGTCAGCCGGTTCAGGCGAATCACGTTCCAGCCCTTGACGACGATCACGATCCACGACAGGACCGACATCACGAGCAGCGTGATCGCGATGGCGCGTGTGACGAAATCACCTTGCGCCCAGACGTGCGCGATACCGTAGCTTTGCATTTTTGTTTCCTTTGAATCTTCCGGATAAGGCAGGTTAGTCGGTGAGCCCGAAGTTGTAGGGCTGCGTGCGGGCGGCGCGGATCGCCTGCCCGTTCTCGATGTAGGGGCGGCAGGTCGTCGCGCGCATCGCGTCGAGGGCGGCATCGTCGAGGCGCGGATAGCCGCTGCTCTTCTGCAGTTCGACGCTTTCGATCTTGCCGGTCACGCCGACCACGAAATGAACATAGGCGGTACCCGCTTCGCCGCGACGACGCGACATCGACGGATAGTCGGGCTTCACGAAGTTGCACTGGAGCGCCGCCACGTTCTTCGGCGCGCTGACCTGCATCGTTTCGCGGGCGGGAGCCGGCGTCGCGGCCGGTGCTGTCGGTGCCACGGCCGCGGGCGCTGCCGGTGCGGGCGTCGGGTCGGCTGCCGGGGCAGGCGTCGGCGACGGCGCGGGCGACGGTGCGAGCGGCTGCGGCGTCGGCTTCGCCGCCTTCTGCACGGGCTTCGGTTCGGCCTTCGGCTTCACGCGCGGCACGGGCTTCGGCGGCGCAGGCTGCGCGATCGATTCGGCGGCGACCTGCTGTGCGATCGGCTCCGGCGGGATGAGCTGCGCGGTGATCGACTGGACTTCGACGGATTTCGGCGGTGGCGCGCTGCGATGGAGCCACGCGGCCGTCAGCATGAGCGCGTGTGCGGCGAGCACACCGATCGCGACGGTGATGACCCGGGGATTCATACGTGATGCAGCCGGCATGATGCCGGCAGGAGCGGATTGCGAAGCCTGCATGTTAGCTTGAAAGAACGATGTCGCACCCTGAGCGCGGCGGGCGGGGCGGCATCATTTGCGGAAGATCAGCAGCGAGATGCACACGGTAGTCACGAATCCGATCAGCAATTCCATCACAGGCTCCTTCGCAGGTAAGCCGCTGGCTCGCACGGACGGTGGCTGGCTGACGGTCGAAACAAAAAATGCGGCCGCGGCCGCATGCGCATACCGGCGCCGCTCAGGCGGCCTTGCGATCGTAGAACGTCACCGGGATCGGGTGAGCGTGGTGTTCGACACCGCACCGGCTCGCACAGACGCCTTGCTCGGCCATCAGGTCGCGTACGGACTCCTCGCACTTGCCGCAGCACGTGGCCACGCCGAGTTCGAACTGGAGTTCATCGAAAGAGCTCACGCCCTCGGCGAGGGACGCGCGGATCTTGCGATCGGAGACGGACTTGCACACGCAGACGATCATGATGAGTTGCGATAGCTAACGGTAATGCGAATTATTATCATTAAATTTATGCGGGTTGACAAGGGCGGTGCGGGCTTTTTTTAAGACCATCGGACCCCTCAAACGCGCGGCGTGGCGGCGTGCGTAGGCAGCAGGAGGCGGGAAGCAGGCAGGAAGCGGAAACCGACGGACAGCCGCGGGTGCGTCAAACGGTCGCGCAGTCGCGCGCGTTCGGTGACGCAATGGTGACGGTCTCGACGGGCACGTCGAGGCCAAGCAGCGTCGACGCCAGTGCGCGCAATTGCACGCCGTCGCTGGTCGAGCAGAAACGCGGCGGCGCGGCAGGCGCGCCGGCCGGCGCGCGCAGCCCGCGCTCGTCGAGCACGCGGGCGAGTTGCCGCGCGATCGCGTCGCTCGTGTCGACGATCGTCAGGCGATCGCCGACGAGGTCGCGAATCGCCGCCGTGAAGAACGGGTAATGCGTGCAGCCGAGCACGAGCGTGTCGGCGCCTGCGTCGATCATCGGTTGCAGGTAGCGTTCGAGCAACGCGCGCAAGGCGGGGGAGTTCGTGTCGCCGCGCTCGATCGCCTCGACGAGCCCGTGGCCCGGCTGGCAGATGAAGCGTCGGCCGGCGCCGTAGCGATCGAGCAGCGCCTGAAAGCGCGGGCTGTTCAGCGTCGATTGGGTGGCAAGCACGCCGGCGACGCCGGTCGCGGACACCGCGGCGGCCGGCTTGATGCCCGGCTCGACGCCGACGAGCGGGATCGACAGCCGTTCGCGGACGGTCGCGATCGCGCGTGCCGTGGCCGTGTTGCATGCGACGACGAGCGCTTTCGCTCCGTCGCGCGCGAGCCATTCGCAGATCGCCAGCGTGCGCTCCGTGATGAACGCCTCGTCGCGCGGGCCGTACGGCGCATGGCGCGAGTCGGCGACGTAGACGAACGATTCGCCGGGCAGCTGCGCGCGCACGGCGCGCAGCACCGACAGCCCGCCGAGCCCCGAATCGAAGATGCCGATCGGCGCGGTGGGGCGGGCTGCGGAAGCGGTGGAACGGTTCGTCGTCATGCGCGGGCGAAGCGGGCGATCCTGGCGAGCGTGCCGGTTACTCCGGCGAGCCCATCATCGTCTGCTGATAGTTCTGCAGGCCGACCTTGCCGATCAGGTCGATCTGCGTTTCGAGCCAGTCGATATGCTCTTCGGTGTCGTCGAGGATCTTTTCGAAGATCTCGCGCGACACGTAATCACGCACCGATTCGCAGTAGGCGATCGCTTCCTTGCACGTCGCCTGCGAGATCTGCTCGAGCTTCAGGTCGCACTTCAGGATCTCTTCGGTTTCCTCGCCGACCAGCAGCTTGTGCAGGTCCTGCAGATTCGGCAGGCCGTCGAGCATGAACACGCGCTCGATCAGCCAGTCGGCGTGCTTCATTTCGCCGATCGATTCGTCGTATTCGTGCTTGCCGAGCTTTTCGAGGCCCCAGTGCTTGTACATGCGCGCATGCAGGAAGTACTGGTTGATCGCGGTGAGTTCGTTCTTCAGTTGGGCGTTCAGATATTCGATGACTTTCTTGTCGCCTTGCATGGCTGTTCCTTGATCGGTGGGGCTTCAGAAACCGAACGATAATCGCTCGAACGGGAAAAGCCAAGCGTCGAAGCCTGGCCGCGGCTGGCCATTGCGCGCGATGCGCGGCGGCCGCGGCGCGCGTGCCGCGGCCGATGTCGGCCACGACAAGTAAAAAGGCCGGACTGGCGTCCGGCCTTGTGCGCAAGCGGGTTCGCGCCGCTTAAGCGGTTGCGACCGGGATCTTGCCGATCTTCGCCTGCCATTCCTTCGGACCGGTCTGGTGCACCGACGTGCCCGACGAATCGACCGCCACCGTCACCGGCATGTCCTGCACGTCGAACTCGTAGATCGCTTCCATGCCGAGGTCTTCGAATGCGAGCACCTTCGCGCCGCGGATCGCCTTCGACACCAGGTATGCCGCGCCGCCGACCGCCATCAGGTACGCGGCCTTGTGCTTCTTGATCGCGTCGATCGCGACCGGGCCGCGTTCCGCCTTGCCGACCATCGAGATCAGGCCCGTCTGCGCGAGCATCATCTCGGTGAACTTGTCCATCCGCGTGGCCGTCGTCGGGCCGGCCGGGCCGACCACTTCGTCACGCACCGGATCGACCGGACCGACGTAATAGATCACGCGGTTGGTGAAGTCGACCGGCAGCTTCTCGCCCTTCGCGAGCATGTCGGCGATGCGCTTGTGCGCAGCGTCGCGGCCCGTGAGCATCTTGCCCGACAGCAGCAGCGTCTGGCCCGGCGTCCAGCTCGCGACTTCTTCCGGCGTCAGCGTGTTCAGGTCGACGCGCTTGCTCGTCTCGGTGTTCGGTTCCCACTGGACCTTCGGCCATGCGTCGAGCGACGGCGCTTCGAGCTTCGCCGCGCCCGAGCCGTCGAGCACGAAGTGCGCGTGGCGCGTCGCCGCGCAGTTCGGGATCAGGGCGACCGGCTTCGACGCCGCGTGCGTCGGCGCGGCCATGATCTTCACGTCGAGCACGGTCGCCAGGCCGCCGAGGCCCTGTGCGCCGATGCCGAGCGCGTTGACCTTCTCGTGCAGCTCGACACGCAGTTCCTCGATCCAGTCCTTCGGGCCGCGCGCGATGATTTCCTGGATGTCGATCGGCTCCATCAGCGATTCCTTCGCCATCAGCATCGCCTTTTCGGCGGTGCCGCCGATGCCGATCCCGAGCATGCCCGGCGGGCACCAGCCCGCGCCCATCGTCGGGACCGTCTTCAGCACCCAGTCGACGATCGAATCGGACGGGTTCAGCATCACGAACTTCGACTTGTTCTCCGAGCCGCCGCCCTTCGCCGCCACCTGCACGTCGACTTTGTCGCCCGGCACGATCTCGTAGTGGATCACGGCCGGCGTGTTGTCCTTGGTGTTCTTGCGGGCGCCTTCCGGCGGATTGACGATCGACGCGCGCAGCACGTTGTCCGGGTGCGTGTAACCGCGGCGCACGCCTTCGTTGATCATGTCGGTGACGCTCATCGTCGCGCCGTCCCAGCGCACGTCCATGCCGACCTTCACGAAGACCGTCACGATGCCGGTGTCCTGGCAGATCGGGCGCTTGCCTTCCGCGCACATGCGGCTGTTCGTGAGGATCTGCGCGATCGCGTCCTTCGCGGCCGGGCTCTGCTCGAGCTCGTACGCGCGGCCGAGCGCCTGGATGTAGTCGAGCGGGTGGTAGTAGCTGATGTACTGCAGCGAATCCGCGATGCTCTGGATCAGGTCTTCCTGTTTGATGACGGTCATGGCTGAGACTCTGTGGGACAGTGGGGAATGCATGGACGGCCGTCAGGCCGCCGGTCGGGACGCCGCTGACGCGTGCGCCTCGTGGAAATGGGCCGGGTGCGTGTGCGTCGTCAGGCGGTCGACCCACGCCATCACGAGCGCCGACACCAGGAACGACAGGTGGATGAGCACCTGCCACATGATCGCGTGCGTCGTGTGCTGATCGGGATTGATGAAGGTCTTCAGCAGGTGGATCGACGAGATGCTGATCAGCGCCATCGACAGCTTGACCTTCAGCACGCCGGCGTTCACGTGGTCGAGCCACTCGGGCTCGTCGGGATGGCCTTCGATGCCCAGGCGCGACACGAACGTTTCGTAGCCGCCGACGATCACCATGATCAGCAGGTTCGAGATCATCACCACGTCGATCAGGCCGAGCACCGCGAGCATCACGGTGACCTCGTCGAGGCCGCTCGCGTGCGACAGCAGGTGCCAGACTTCCTTCAGGAACAGGAACACATAGATGCCCTGCGCGACGATCAGACCCAGATAAAGCGGAACCTGGAGCCAGCGGCTCATGAAGATCAGCGCGGGCAGCGGGCGCAGCGAGCGGCGGCTGGGGCCGGGCGAATGCGGGGCGGACATGGTGGCGGTGCGGGCGCGGGGCGCAGGTATCGGGGGTAACGGTGAAACGCGATGAAACGGCGCGCTATTGTAACGCGTCGGCCGGCGCGGCTGCAGCGACGCGCCGACGGGGCGGGGACGGATCAGGCCGCGGCGCTCGGCGTGCGCTTCCCGCGCAGGCTCGCGAGCACGATCCCGGTGACGACGCATGCGAGCGCGACGCCGTGCGCGAGCGTCGGGCGCTCGCCGAGGAACGCGATCCCGTAGGCGGCGGCAGCGACCGGCAGCACCGCGCTGAACACGCCGGCGAGGCTGCCCGGCACGTTGCGGATGCCCTTCATCCACAGCCAGAACGAGAAGATGCTGGCCGACAGCCCGTACCAGACGACGAGCCCCCACGTGCCGGCCGGCACGCTCGCATAATCGAAATGCCACAGCGCGCCGGCGCCGAGCGGCAGCATCAGGAACAGGCCGAACAGATGCGTGTAGGCGCAGATGTCGATCGGCGCGAGCGTCTGCGTGAGCCGCCGCGACAGGATCACGTAGATCGATTCGCAGCACACCGCGCCGAGCATCAGCAGGTTGCCGGTGAGCGAGCCGGCAGAGGCGCTGCCCGCGTTGCCGGTGTTGCCGTTCGCGAGATTGATCGTGACGACGCCGGCGATGGCGAGCGCGATCGATACGAGCGCACGGCCGTTCGGTTTTTCGCGCAGGATCAGCCAGGCGAACAGCGCGACGATCGCGGGAATCGTGCTGGTGATCACGCCGGCGGCGACCGCGCTCGTACGCTGCACGCCGTTGAGCATCAGCAGCGTGAACATGAAGGTGCCGAAGAACGCCTGCAGGAACAGGTTCAGCCATTCGGCGCGGCGCACCGCGCGCATCTTCACGGGGCTGAACAGCGGCCACAGCACGGCGATCGCGATCACGAAGCGCAGCGTGGCGAGAATGGCGACCGGAACGAACACGACGATGGATTTGCCGATACCGACGTTGCTGCCGACGAGCAGCATCGACAGGATCAGGAAGAAGGCGTAGCGATTCAAGCTGGAGTCCGGGGGGCGAGTTCAGTTAGGATTGTAGAGTCGCGTTTGTAACAGCGTAAAGCGGCCGACCGCTACGCGGTCCACGTGTGTGCTGCGCACGGCCGCGTAAGTGATGGGTAAGTTCGAACGCTTATCGTGGAAACCGCCGGGCTGCACGCGCGTCGCCGTTTGACGTGGTGCGGCGCAGCATCGTGCGCAGCCTCCTCCGGGCCGCGCGCGGGTGAGTGGGAGACAGCGGCGCGCAAGCGCCGGCCAAGACGCGGCGCGCACGATCGCGCCGCCATGCAGAGGATTCATGTTCACCAAGGGGTAGTCGATGTCTGCGATTGAATCGGTTCTTCACGAAACCCGTCAGTTTGCGCCGCCCGCGGCGCTCGAGAAGACGGCGACCATTTCCGGCATGCCGGCCTACCGTGCGCTCGTCGCCGAGGCCGAGCAGGACTACGAGGGCTTCTGGGCGCGCCTCGCGCGCGAGAACCTGAGCTGGCACAAGCCGTTCACCAAGGTGCTCGACGAGCGCAACGCGCCGTTCTGCACGTGGTTCGACGACGGCGAGCTCAACGCGTCGTACAACTGCCTCGACCGTCACGTCGAAGCCGGCAACGGCCAGCGCGTCGCCGTGATCTTCGAGGCCGACGACGGCACCGTCACGCGCGTCACCTACGCCGAGCTGCTCGCGCGCGTGTCGCGCTTCGCCAATGCGCTGAAAAAACGCGGCATCGGCAAGGGCGATCGCGTCGTCATCTACATCCCGATGTCGATCGAAGGCATCGTCGCGATGCAGGCCTGCGCGCGCATCGGCGCCACGCACTCGGTCGTGTTCGGCGGCTTCTCCGCCAAATCGCTGAACGAACGGCTCGTCGACGTCGGCGCGGTCGCGCTGATCACCGCCGACGAGCAGGCGCGCGGCGGCAAGACGCTCCCGCTCAAGAGCATCGCCGACGAAGCGATCGCGATGGGCGGCTGCGACGCGGTCAAGAGCGTGATCGTCTATCGCCGCACCGGCGGCAAGATCGACTGGCATGCCGGGCGCGATCTGTGGATGCACGAGCTCGCCGACGCCGAGTCCGACCACTGCCCGCCAGAATGGGTCGGCGCCGAGCATCCGCTGTTCATCCTCTACACCTCCGGCTCGACCGGCAAGCCGAAGGGTGTGCAGCACAGCACCGGCGGCTACCTGCTGTGGGCCGCGCAGACGATGAAGTGGACCTTCGACTGGAAGCCCGACGACGTGTTCTGGTGTACGGCCGACATCGGCTGGGTCACCGGCCACACGTACATCACCTACGGGCCGCTCGCATGCGGCGGCACGCAGGTCGTGTTCGAGGGCGTGCCGACCTACCCGGACGCCGGGCGCTTCTGGAAGATGATCGCCGACCACAAGGTCAGCGTGTTCTACACCGCGCCGACCGCGATCCGTTCGCTGATCAAGGCCGCCGACGCCGACGACAAGGTCCACCCGAAGAGCTACGACCTGTCGAGCCTGCGCATCATCGGCACGGTCGGCGAGCCGATCAATCCGGACGCGTGGATGTGGTATCACAAGCACGTCGGCGGCGAGCGCTGCCCGATCGTCGACACCTGGTGGCAAACCGAAACCGGCGGCCACATGATCACGCCGCTGCCGGGCGCGACGCCGACGGTGCCCGGTTCGTGCACGCTGCCGCTGCCGGGGATCATGGCCGCGGTGGTCGACGAGACGGGCCAGGACGTGCCCAACGGGCAAGGCGGGATCCTGGTGGTCAAGCGTCCGTGGCCGTCGATGATCCGCACGATCTGGGGCGACCCGGAGCGCTTCAGGAAGAGCTACTACCCGGACGAGCTCGGTGGCGGGCTGTATCTGGCGGGCGACGGCACGGTGCGCGACAAGGACACCGGTTACTTCACGATCATGGGGCGCATCGACGACGTGCTGAACGTGTCGGGCCACCGGCTCGGCACGATGGAGATCGAGTCGGCGCTGGTGTCGCACGAGCTGGTGGCGGAAGCCGCGGTGGTCGGCCGGCCGGACGACACGACGGGCGAGGCGGTGGTCGCGTTCGTGGTGCTCAAGCGCTCGCGCCCCGAAGGCGACGAGGCCGCGGCGCTGGCCAAGGCGCTGCGCGACTGGGTCGGCAAGCAGATCGGGCCGATCGCGAAGCCGAAGGACATCCGTTTCGGCGACAACCTGCCGAAGACGCGCTCGGGCAAGATCATGCGGCGCCTGCTGCGCTCGCTCGCGAAGGGCGAGGCGATCACGCAGGACACCTCCACGCTCGAGAATCCGGCGATTCTGGAGCAGCTCACCGAGGTGCGGTAAACGTTCCTGTCGCGCGCGTTGCGCGCACGAGCCCCTGCGCGGCAATCCCGATTGCTCCGCGCAGGGGCTTTTTGCTAAATAACGGCATGACCGTTTCGTCCCGTCCGGCGCGCGCTGCGCCGCCGCCCGTCCCAGAGCCGCTCGCGCGCGCCCATGCGCGCTATTGGCGCTTCAACGTCGCGCTGATCGCGGTGCTGATGACGATCGGCTTCACCGTGTCGTTCGTCGTGCCGTTCTTCGCACCCGCGCTCGCGGGCATTCGCTTCGCCGGTTTCAGCCTGCCGTTCTACTTCGGCGCGCAGGGGGCGATCCTCGTGTACCTCGTGCTGATCGTCGTGTACATCGGCCTGATGCAGCGCGCCGATCGCTTGCTGCGGCGCGCGTACGACCAGCATGCCGCGCATGCCGACGACGTCGGAACCGGAACCGGGCGCTGATCCATGCTCACGCATCGACTGATTCGCGCCTACGCGCTCTACACGCTGGGTTTTCTCGGCTTCGTGCTGCTGCTGTGGCGCATCGAGCGCGCGACCGGCTCCGGCGTGTGGATCGGCTACGTATTCCTGTTCGTGCCGATCGCCGTGTATGCGGTGATCGGGTTGCTGTCGCGCACGTCCGATCTCGTCGAATACTACGTGGCCGGGCGGCGCGTGCCGTCCGCGTTCAACGGGATGGCGACGGCGGCCGACTGGCTGTCGGCGGCGTCGTTCATCGGGCTGGCCGGCTCGCTCTATGCAACCGGTTACGACGCGCTCGCCTACGTGATGGGGTGGACGGGCGGTTTCTGTCTGGTCGCGTTCCTGCTCGCGCCGTACGTGCGCAAGCTCGCGCGGTACACGATCCCGGACTTTCTCGGCACGCGCTTTTCGAGCACCGCGGTGCGGGCGCTCGCGGCGGGTGCGGCGATCCTGTGCTCGTTCGTCTATCTGGTCGCGCAGATCCAGGGGATCGGGCTGATCGCGACGCGCTTCATCGGCGTCGATTTCGCGATCGGGATCTTCTGCGGACTCGCCGGCATTCTCGTGTGCTCGTTTCTCGGCGGCATGCGTGCGGTCACGTGGACGCAGGTCGCGCAGTACGTCATTCTCATCAGTGCGATTCTGGTTCCGGTGTCGCTGATCGCGATGAAGAACGGGCTCGGGCCCGTGCCGCAGTTCAATTACGGCAAGCTGATGGAGCGCATCGCGGCGCGCGAGGCGCAGGTGCGCGACGCCGCCGACGAGCAGCAGGTGCGCGCCGAGTATCGCCGGCAAGCCGCGCTCGTGCAGGCGCAACTGGATCGCCTGCCGGCGTCGTATGCGGACGCGCGCCGGCGACTCGTCGAGCAGCTGGCGGACCTGCGGCGTCACAATGGGCCGCTGCGCGAGATCAACCAGCGGGAACGGGAGCTTGCCGACTTTCCGCGCGACCCGACGGCGGCGCGCGTGGCGTGGGGCCAGGCGCGCGACGACCTGCTCGCGCGGGCCGAGCCGCCGGTGCCGATGCACGCGCCGTTTCCCGCGGCGAGCGAAGATGCGCGCAAGCCGCGCGAGCGGAATTTTCTTGCGCTGCTGTTGTGCCTGTCGCTCGGGACCGCGAGCCTCCCGCACATCCTCACGCGCTACAACACGACGACGTCGGTGGCATCCGCGCGGCGCTCCGTCGGCTGGACATTGTTCTTCATCGCATTGTTCTACCTGAGCGTGCCCGTGCTCGCGGTGATGATCAAGTACGAGATTCTGACGAACCTCGTCGGGCGGCCGATCGCGGAGCTACCGGCGTGGGTCACGCAGTGGCATCACTTCGAACCGGACCTGATCAGCGTGGTCGAGGTGATACGCGACGGTATCGTCCACTGGTCGGAGATCCAGATGCAGCCGGACATGGTCGTGCTCGCTGCGCCGGAGATCGCGGGCCTGCCGTACGTCGTGTCGGGGCTGATTGCGGCGGGCGCGCTGGCGGCGGCGCTGTCGACCGCGGACGGGTTGCTGCTGACGATCGCGAACGCGTTGTCGCATGACGTCTATTACTGCATGGTCGCGCCGCACGCCACGAGCCAGCGGCGTGTGACGATTTCGAAGGTGCTGCTGCTTGGCGTGGCGCTGTTCGCGTCGTATGTCGCGTCGCTCAATACGGGGAAGATTCTGTTTCTGGTGGGCGCGGCGTTTTCGCTCGCGGCGTCCAGTTTCTTTCCGGTACTCGTGCTCGGTGTGTTCTGGAAGCGGACCACCACGCGCGGTGCAATCGCCGGGATGGTGACCGGGCTCGCGGTGTGCGTGTATTACATCGTGTCGACGTATCCGCTTTTCACGCAGCTTACCGGGTTTGCGGGGCCGACCTGGTTCGGTATCGAGCCGATCAGTTCGGGCGTGTTCGGCGTGCCGGCCGGGTTTGCGGTGGCGATCGCGGTCAGTTTGGTCGATCGGGAGCCGGATGAGTATACGCGGGCGTTGGTGGATTATATTCGGCATCCTTGAGGGGGAGGGGCGCCCCATCTTGGTTCGCGAAGTTTGCGGACCAGGGGAGACGCCTTTTAAGGATACATATATTCGGTGTGATGCCCGATGAACTTGTCTCCGACAAATTCGAAGCAGAAGTTTCCTTCTTCGAACGACCGGTAGACCAATATTGCGCCTCTGATGCAAACCTTGTTGCTGTTTATAGAGTAACTTATCTGCCCTCCGTCTTTGGCTGTTGGGCGGCCGTGCATGAATCCGGAAAACGAGTCAATTGGAAGTGGGTATGCCAATCCCGATTGAGTGTCGATCGCGACAACCGACTTTTGGTGGTATTTCTCAAATTCCGGGCGCGCTAAAATTATGTAGTGACCGTTGAAATTAGCGGGTGCCGAGTTCAGCGTATTGTTGTATGCGGCGACGTGCTCGTCGTCACAAAAATTGATTGGGCTGTATTGGAATGAGCATTTTGTCAACTCCGACGTTGCGTATGCAATCTTTACTCCGGTGTATGCGTGATTGCGCTGTGAGTTTGACGATTTTGCAAAAACATCGGGCAGAATGAGGGAAGTGATTGTCAGGATGAGGGTGATGAATAATTTTCTCATTTCTCTGTCGGGCTGGATTCCGGTGAGGATTTATCGAAATTTTTTGGTGGGGATCGTGTAGGTGCGGATCCTTGTCAATGGTGTGCGGCTCGTGTGACGTTAATTTTCGTAAGATTGGCTATCGATTGCTGGCTCAATTCACTATTTTTGAAGCAGCGTCTTTAAATAATCAACCCGCTGTTTTGTTATCGTAGTGAGGCATTCTTTCGTAATTAGGCTGGAGCCGATGCCTTGAGATGCCGACGCCTCAGCTGCAACATACCCAGTACACTGCTTGCTCCGGTAAGCGAGCCAAGCTTCCTGCGCTTGCTGAAGCTCGTTCTTGTATCGTGTGGATAAGTATAATTTTTGATATGTCGAATTTAATTCGGTTTTTGATTTATTTAGTTCCGCATTGATGCGTGATAAGTCGTCGTACGCATTCCCATTGTTGATGGCTGCGTCGGCAAAAGCGATTGCCGGTAGGGCGATAAATGCAAGTGTGATGGTTTTCTTCGTGATATTCATCGGGTGTCGCATTTGTGTTTGTGGCCTGGGCGGGAATTTTGCGAGGTGATATAAGGCAGAATAAATCAGAAGGCGCGTACTTTTAATTGGTGCATCCTGGATTCCGGGGAAATGTGTCAATTTCAGGTTTCGAGTTGCTCTGGCTGAGTTCGTCGCAGTTCGAGGCTGCCATCGATGGCTAGTGGATGCAATTCGAAATGAATTTTCGTAATTTCACCTCATCTACTCCTAGTATGTCTGGATGCTCGGGGTCTCGTGTCAGATCCAATGCTTGCATCGAATTCTTATCCAAGTTTATCCAACCGATAGTAACTTGTTTGTCAAGATTGTCGGGGCTATCCGCAGCGACGTACAGTCTGATGCTATAGACTCCGTTAGCCGCATCGGCAATATCCACGTGAATGTCTTTCTTGTTCACCGCAACATGCTTGAGCGGAGGTACAACCAATTCTCTTAGCTCGTTTTTGCAGATATCGGCTCTGGCATGGGCTCCGCATGAAATGGTCAGGAGTAGGGGGAGCGTTGCGATTTTGTAAAGAATCCTCATGTTCGATGAAAAGTGGATTTGTGGTTCACAGTGTTATGAAGCGGAGTAGCCCGTATCACCTAACGACTCGATCGGTGACTTCGACAGCAGGCGGGGCTGTTTTTCCGAGACTGCTGATTGGTGTGAGCCGCGTGCGGTGTTCCATCTCCCAATCACGCCAGACTCGAGATCAGGTGACAGCCGCACGTAGCGCGATGGCCATGCCGTGCGATCGGGATGCCGTCGTCCGTCATCGACGGGTCGCCTTCCTCGATGAGGTTCGGTGAGACATCTGGATGCTGCGGGCACGATACGCGGTCGCCCTTGCGGGCGACATAGCGGCCGTCGAAGCGCATCGAAGTTGACGCTGTTTCGACCTTGCCGCCGTGGTCCGTGTCGTCACCGATACGAATCAGGTCCATCACGTCAGTCCTTCGTTTTCCGAGAAGAGGCTTCAAATAGTCAACTCCCTATCTAAGTGGCGCAGGCAATAGTTCGTGTTTAGGCTGAGTGGGCATCGCGGAATTTTGGAGTGGTCGAATGCTAAATGAAATCATGGTCTGATTTTATTGTCGGGATAATTTATGTCGATACATTTCACCCATTTTTCGATAATCTTCCCATTTTTCGCTATGTAGCGAAATTTGATATATCCATCGTGAGGGCTTCCCAGTGTTTCAACTTTGTCGCCAGCTATTAGGTACGCCTTTCCTGCGGCTTGAGGGAGTGGTCGGTCATAGAGGTACGCACGTTCGCTCACTACTAAAAAATAATTATTGCTTTCGTGATCAGCAGCGGCTTTCCATGAGGGAAGTGTTCTTTTGGTGATGGTTGTTAAACTATTTTTGTCCGATTCGCTGAGGCCAGAGAAATAGGATCGGTTGTTGACTTTTTTACCATCCTCGATGAAATTAATGCTGCCGTCTCTTTCTACAACATAGATCGTGTCGTAGCAATATGGATCCTTTTCTCCGGCTGATGGTTGCTTGTCGAGCAATATAAATGTGCTTTGATCGATCATCTTTTTATCCGCCGGTTTGCACATGGAATGCGATGCCATGATGTCTGGCACCATTGGACTTAGATTTTCCGAGAAAAATGATCGGGGAAAACGGCGGCCAATCTCAAGGCCAATAACCGATCCATTGCGAGCAACAAACCAGTTCTTATTGTCCTGCTCAGAACAATTGCATGAACATGATACTAACGTCCAACTGCTATTTTTGTTCCAAGAAATCTGCAGTGGTGCATTCGGGCACAGGTTTTTTGCTTCGTTGGTGATGGTCGTTGTGCATTCGTCACCAGGCCCACATTCAACGGTATCGTATTTTACCTCCGCTATTGCATTTACGGCACTTGTCGCGATAACAATTACGAGCAACAGTCTTATTAATGATTTTTTACAATCCGCAGACATTTTTATCCGCCTTTCCACTAAGTAATTTGAAATTGATGTTGTCTCTTGGCATGGGCTTCTCACCCTTGACTGGTGGGTGTGGGTATGGCTTCTGTTGTATAATTCCCATTCGCCGGCTGGTGGCGTCGAATATCCATTTAGGGTTGGCTGTTTTGGCTCTCTCTTGAACTGCGATTTTAAGAAGTTCTATCTGTGTGGCTGGTTTTTCCGTGGCAACGCGTTCTGCTATCTGATGCGATGCTTTGCTTAAGTCATGCTGCTGTACGCATAAATCATAGAGGGCGCAGTAGGTAACGAGCTGCACGGATTTCATCAGGTCGGGGCGCAGTTCCCGTAAGAGCTTCAGGCAGCTTAGAATATCTTGATGATATTTTGCTGCCTCTTTAATTTGAATCTCTTGAAATTTTTCATTCGATCCGATGGCCTTGAATGTTTTCTGCCAATTATCCCTATTGCTATTTTGTTGCGCAATCGCCCAATTTTTTTGGGCGGCGAAATCCCCGCTTATTATCGCGCTCCAGATGGCTTGATAATTCGTTCCGGGAGCAAATGCAGCTTCAAACGCTTGAGGGTCGGCATCATGCATCTTTTTGAGGACGGGGCCAAGCGTATTCATTCCAAAATTCCACTGGATCAGTCCAAACGACATGCCCATGCCGTCAAAATTATCGGCGCATCCGTCAAATTTTGGATTTCCGTTTTCGAACGATGCCGAAATAAATAGTGCGATCCGCTGGGCCTCAACCAACGGAATGCAGTCTCCATCGCCGCACGCGAAATTCCCAATCAACCCGATCGGATGAAAATGCCATGGCTTCGGCTCTTTCGGAAGAATCGTTGCGTCGATCCCTTGAACCTCTTCCCACCACTGGAGCTTCTTTATCCGCTCCATCTCGTTCTGCCATTTCCATGGCACGAGCTTCATGTAAGGCGTGATGTCCTCCCACTTGCCCATGTTGCCGCCCCATTCGCTCTCGCTCTTCACGACAATGTGCGAGATCGCTTCGGCCAGCCAGGGCATTTTCTGCGCGTCCGCCAATTCCGCTGCGGTCACCTTGCCGTCGTGGTTGGTGTCAATTGCCTTTTCGAGCTTCTGGATAAGGTCGCTGGTGGCCAATGCGTCCGCACTAGGCTTGAAGTTGTCCTGATCCTCTCCCATGGCGAGCCCGGCGACAAACAGATACCGCTTGAACATATCGACCATCGTGGTCGAACTGTTATCGACGAGTTCGAACCCCGGCCAGTCCCACGGACTACACAGCGTCACCTTGGGGTGGTCGCGTTCGCGCGCCCAGCCTTGAAGCGTTCCACCGTCTTTCGTGCCCAGGGTCACATTCCACCAGCGTATCGCTTTTCCGCTCGCGTCCTTGTCTTCTCGGGCAAAGTTTTGCGGGCCAGGCTTCTCGAGTTCGACGATCTGGAACACGTTGCGAAAGTCCGCTGCGGGTCCGTCTGCCTGACTCACTTTTAGCGGAAAGTCTTTCCAACCCTTGATGGGTGCCGTGGTCAGTTGATTGATCAGCACCACGCCGCTGTCAATCCAAAAGGGGCTCCCGATCGGCGTCTCGATGGGCTCCGGCTTTTTCGCCGGCTTCGGCTTGTGCTTTTTCCCGGTCCCAGCCGGAGCAGGGGGCTCCGGCTGCGGGGCAGGCATCTTGACAGTTTTGGGCTGCACCTTGACCCACCGCGATTTCGAATCGCTGACCGGCGCCAGTTTCAAACCAGTCTGCTGAAGAACGTAGTCCGGTTCCCGGACCTTCGTTACCAGTTTTGCGCCGGCCAGAATTTCCAAAAATGGCTTTTCCATACTCGGATCTGCCTCTGACAACTCTTTTGCGCGTAACTGGCTCTTGGCAATGAACGTCGGAAGGTCGGGACCCGCAAAAACTTCGAGGTGCAGCAATGGCCGCGTCGGCAGCGGAGGAGTGTGCTTCGCTTCTCTGTACCGTTGGTATTGTCCGATATGCGCGACGATGTCTCCCGCTTTGACCGGGTATGGCTTCTTGAGTACAACGACCTTATCGACGGGGCCCGACTGAGGAATCGGCTCGAGCTCTGAGACAAAAACGTAACCCCACTTCAGTTGTACATCAGGAGGCTGCCCGACGATGGGGCCAACCGGATCCCCTTTAATGATCTTCGTGATTTTTGCCCAACCGTTCCGGCCGCCATTATCCGCCTCATTCACGGTCAATTCCGTCCCCTCGGGTAGCAACCCGAGCAACTTTCCGTTCGGAATAATGCGAACCCGGACCCCTGATACTGGTTGGGGAAGCGAATCGTTCCCGTCTGGTTGCGGCAATGAATCGTCGCCCGCCGCGCTGGGATCGACCGGCTTCGGTTTCGGAACGCCCTGCGCGTTTGGTTTCAATGCTCGATACGAGCGCTCCACTTCGAGATACGGCGGAAGCGTGAACTGCGACGCCTTGGCAGCCGCATTGTTCGTTTTGGTCTCATCAAGCATCGCCTTATACGTTTTCCAGTCGAGCGTATGCATGTACAAACTGAAGAACGTCAGCGTTTCACCGGGCGGCGGCCCGGACGGCGCCGGCGACTTTGTCGGAGCGGGGGCCGGAGGAGTCGCATTGTTTCCGGAGGCGGGTGCTGTCGGCGCATTCGACGGTGCCGGCGCGGGTTCGGGCTTTTTCGGTGCGGGCGGCAATTGCAGTGTATGGCGGATCAGCACAAAGCCGCGCGAGTACAGCGCGTGGCGCTGGTCCTGATAGGTCAGCGTGGGGTATTCCTTGTCGAGCCGATAAGCGACGACCTCTCCCGTGGCGATTGCCCGTATTCCCTCGTCCTGCTTCAGCGCTTCACCTGTCTTCTGACCGAAGTGAATGCCGCCATGCCAGATCCCGCTTGCTCCCAGTGGATAAAAGCCGTCCTCTGCAGTCGCAAGCACCTGCATATAGGTGAGGGGATCCGTGGTGTCCGGAGCTGCACCTCCCTGAGTAGAAGGAGAAAACGGATAGCTCCATGCAAGTGGCGTGTACGCCGGCTTGGCGTCCGGCTCAGGCTTTTTCGGCGGTTGTTTGGGAGGGTGCTTGTCCGTCATGTCAGATTGAATCGCAAGTCGTTATCGTGCATCAGAAGCCGGCATCCGCTCAGCCAGAAAAATCGTCCGCGTAACCGCCGTGTTTGGACACCGGCGTACCGTTTAGTGGGTCTCGCAACGTCATGGTCGACGCACCGGGCTTGTCCCAGGATGCGCATTTTTCGAGAATCTGGCCCGACGTCCCGTTTTCGATCATGTTCGGCGTGATCTTGATATACGAGGAGCCGACGTTGAGAATCAGTTCCTTTTCCGCGCGCAGGATCACCCGCCCTGACGCGCTCTCGATCTTGACGTCCTGTTGTGCCAGCATTGTCAGCGCATCGGTTTGAGCTTGGATCTCGATCGCGCCTTTCGTCGCGAAGATTTTCACTCCCAGGTTTTGGGCGTACAGGCTGATCTTGTCCATTACGCTGGCGAGAAACGACTTCCCGGCTGCGAGGTTAACGTTTTTCCCCGCCACCAAATTGACCTGCTGATTAGCCGATGTGTGAATCGATTGATGGCTCGACAGTCCGATGCCGGCCGGGCTCGACAGTAGCAGCGCGGGTTTTGCAAAGCCATTGGCGTTCCCCGTCCCGCCGCCAGCGGTGCGCCCGCCTTTTGTTGCAGCGGGCACCGTGTGCTGCGTCATCTCGGTAAAGGCTTTCAACGCATCGCTGCCGTCCTGCAAGCTCTCGGCCCGATTCGTTTCGCTCGCCTGCGACACCGTTTCGAGCACGGCTTCCGAAGCCGCGAGCTGATCGGTCGCCGCGGACACGTTCATTGGTTGTACTGCGGCGGGGTGGGTCGAGATAGACATACCCTGAACGGCCCGGATCGCACCATGAGCCTCCGATTTGAGGTCGAACCCACTGCCCACGAACGACCCCCGCGTGTTGTCGCTCTGTTCGATCAGATAGCCCAAATGCAGGTGCGAACTGTAGCTCGACGAGTAAAGGTGGACCCGGTTCTGACCGGTAGCATCGTCCATGACGAGCTGGTTGAAGCCGTCGCCGCCATACTCACGCGAACGAAACCCGGACAGCAGGCCGTGCGTGTGCCACATCGGCATCGTCGCGCCCCCATGCAAACGCGACACGATGACGGGCCGGTCGCAGTCGCCATTGACGAATCCGAGGAGCACCTGATCACCTTTGCGCAACGGGAAGTAGCCGCCGCGCTTCGAGCCTGCGTCCGGCATCGCCGCGCGAATCCACGACGTCGACTTTGTATTGCGATCGTTCCGGCTGTTCGACGTCCGGACCCGCACGCGATTGCCATCGTCCGTGGCGATTTCTTCGTCGCTGTCGGTTACGACGATCGCCGTCTGCAAGTGCATCTCCGGCTTCTCATGCTCGAACGGGCTGCGGAACGGCGTCTTGCGGCGTTGCGCTTCGATCTCGACGTGGAAGAATCCGATACCGCCATCGCGGTGGCTCACAGTCGCGCCGGCCCCGGCCGCCTTCACCTGTTCGATCTCGCTGCGCAGGCTGCGCGGGAAGCGGGTGAGGGCGTCCATTCCTGGCAAGTTGTTTTGAATCAGCCAATCGCTCGCGATGATCGACAGCTCGCGCTCTTCGTCAGGCAATGCGTCGAGGACGGGATGCCCCGACACTTTGAACCAGTAGCCGGGCAGCGCGTAGCGGGGACTACCGATCGCAAAATAGCGCTTTGCTCTGGACGCCCATTCCTCGGTTCGAATACGCGCCTGTTGTTGTCCGGCATCGGATTCGGCCCAGGTCTGTGAGCCGGTATATAGATAATCCTCGCCTTGGCCCGGCAGATCTTCCAGGTCGGCCGCCGGCATGCTGATTTGTTTGTCGAGATCCGGGCGCTTGTAGTCGACGGTGCCGAGCGCAAGCGTTGCGCTTTGTGCATCTTGCTGCTCGCTCAGCTGCGTGAGGCCATCGAAATCCTCGTCGGTACCCGCGTGGCTGAACTTCATCTCCGAATTCGGCAGTGACGGCCCGAAATACAGGTCGTCCATCATCACGACCTTGTGCGACTTGCCATCCTTCGCGAAATCGAAGCGCGCAAATACGCCGACTTCCTCCAGGCTGCGATGCACGAAATTCCAGTCGGTTTCCCACTGCACGCGGTGCGAATACGAGCGCATCGCCGCGCGCAGTTCCTGCCCATAGTTACCGGAAGCCTGCGGATGCTTGTCGAACACGTCGGTGAGAATTTGCCAGCCGCTCGCTTCCTGCCAGTCGCGCCGATCGCTGCTCAGCTTCAGAAAGCTCAGCCACGAAGAAAACTGAAGCTGGAAATACGAGACGCTCCCGTCGTTTCCGAGGCGGCGAGCCCGCTGCACATAGCCATGGATCGGCAGATAGCCGCCGTCGGTCTGGCGAATCCACAGCGTGACGGGTTGCAGCATCAGCGCGCTGAGCTTGATCTTGTCGCCCATGACGGACGACGCGTCGACGGTCACTTCGAAATTGCGCCCGAGTCGCGCGTTGACCTTGACGTACAGCGGCGTGAGCCAGTCCTCGCCGAGCGGCGTGTCGAGTTTGACGATGCGATCGAACTGCGCGTAACCGCCGCGCAACACCTTCAGCAATACTTCCCCGCTCATGCCATTACCCCGTTTCTCGAGAACGCGATCGTTATCCGACATCCCGGCGCCGGAATTGTGTCAGTGCCAAATGAATCTTTCAAACAAATAACGATTTATTTGGATTTGCTTTCATTTTGGTGCGGAAATCCTAAAAGCCGCGCCTCGGCTGATCGCGCGAAAGATCATATCAAAGGGAATTCAATACGGTAAATGTCCGGTAACCATTTTTGAAAGTCTTCTCGAAACCATCGGGCATGTAATTTTTACTATTTTGTGGCTGTCTCGTTATGTGGTGAGTAAATAATTACCGATTTTCGATGCGGCGTCATATCCCGTCACCGGATGATAAGGGGCACATCGTCTTTCCGTCGGCAACGTCGAGCACGAGTGCGCACGCGCCCCCTACCTGGACGTACGCCAGCATCAGTCACTTTCCTGACCGGAGTTTTCATCCGGATAAGACGGATGGGTGCTTGATATCCTGCCTTTGATATAGGCGATTCGGTTGCGATATGCGTCGAGTAAGCACGCACTGTCTGCGCAGGAATTGCGGACCGTCCTGAGCCATTCGATTTGATCCAGCCGAATCGGGTCCTGATATGAGATTTCTTTCGAATCGGCTTGGCGCATCGCGACGTAGCCACGATTGACGGTTGCATCCAGCTTGAGCAGTTCTCGGTTTCTACAAATGAGAGATGCTCGCCATTCGTGCCGGGCTTACTGCAATCAAAAACTCTCCCTGCATGCGCCGGCGCACGGGTCGAGCGCTCGAACACGTATGCCCAGGAACCGTCGAGGAGTACCAGTTTGTCCGGCGATCACTCGTGCGTAACGAAATTGACCGTTCGCCGGTGACGCCTGCCACGGAGGCTTGGGCGGAAGTAGAGAACGCCGAGCTGCGATGTAGCGACGTACGAAGAAGGTAGCGCGAAGGCGGGTTGATCCACGAAAAACTCAGGCTCGCTTGGCGAAACGAGTGTCGTGAACCAATGAAAAAAGCCCTTGAAGACTCAAGGGCTTTTAGGGTGTTCTGGCGGAGAGAGGGGGATTCGAACCCCCGATAGGCGATTAACCTATACACGCTTTCCAGGCGTGCGACTTAAACCACTCATCCATCTCTCCGGAAGACCGAGAGTATAGCAAACTCTGGTGGCGGCCCGCCAGCCCCTCGATTTCCCGGCAGAGCGTCCCACGCTGGCAGGGCTGCCGGGGCTGGTCATGCGTCTTCGGCCCGCCAGGGACGTCGTGCCTGCCACGGACATTGGCGCTCTGTTCGATCAGGCGACCGATGCGCATCGATCGCATCCAGACGAACACGCATGCAATCGCGCGGCGCACACCTCCAAGTCGACACCCCCCGACGCCGGCTGACATCCACTGCACACTGCACATTGCGCACGCAGACCAATGCAATCCCTTCGCTCTACTGCGCATGAAGCCCGCCTTCATCGTGACGAGCAATTCGACGTACTACGCGGTTCATCACGGCCAGCTTGCCGCGCTTTATTGCCCGATCACGGTCAATCAAGCCAGCCGCCGAGCATTCCATCTTCCGAGCATCGAATGCCCACCGAACCGTCGCGTACCCCCTCAAACCCAGACATTTCATTTCTCTTTCGCATTCGTCGCGCGTGTAAGGTTGTGCGCCTTCCGCAGTCCCGAAAACTGCCCCGATAGCGGAATAACCGCAGCCTTTTCACCACCAAGCTCGCACAAGACCTTACAAAACGAATGGAGATTGTAAAAATCACGTCGCTTGACGCGATGCGCGTCGGCATTTATTGTCCGTCTGCCGTACGTGAGAGAGCACGTACGTCAATCGCAGATGCGCGCATCTGCGCACACCACAACGCGTAGCAAAAAGCAGAAAAGGAAACGTGGTAGCCACATGAGGCCGCTATTCGACGACAAGAAATCCGATGCGGTCAACGATCGTCCTTCCATGCCGTCTTCGGCGCCCGTCGCAGTATCCGCCGCGGCCGATGCAGTCAACACAGCCAACGTTCTTCGCGTGCCGCCGGCGCATCCGACGGAGCCCGCGCGCCTGATCACCGTCGACGAAATCGATCAGCTCGGTGCCACGCAGGGCGCGCGCATCGCCGGCTTCTCGCAGCAGATCCTGGCGAGCGTGCGCGCGTCCGACGCCGACCAGTTCGGTGACAAGCTCAACGAACTGATCGCGACGGCGAAGGGGCTCGACCCGCGCGGCGCCGACAAGGGCGGCCTCCTCACGCAGGTCACGCGGCTGTTCCGCTCGACGAAGGAGAAGCTTCTTTCGCAGTACGAGTCGGTGAGCAAGCGCATGGACACGCTCGTCGTCGAGCTCGAACACCACGCACAGCGGCAGAAGGCCGGCATCGACGAGCTCGAGCGGATGTACAACGACAACTACGCGCTGCATCAGGATCTCGCACAGGCCAAAGCGCACGGCGAAGCGGCGCTTGCGGCGTTGCGCGCGCACGCCGCGGCAGGCCATCCTGCGGACGACGCGTTCGCCGCGCAACGCCTGCTCGACGTGAAACGCAAGATCGACGCGCTCGAAAGCAAGCTCGACGACCTCGATCGCGCGATGCTGATGTCGAAGCAGCTTGCGCCGCAGATCCGGATGGAGCAGGACCAGAAACGCACGCTCACGTCGAAGTTCATGACGATCAAGACCGTGCTGATCCCGGCATGGACCAATGCCTTCGCGCTCTACCTCGAGCAGCTGAGCACGAAGCGCGCGGCGGCGCTGGCGAACGCGACCTACGACGCGGCCGCCGAGGCGATCCGCGCCCAGGCCGACCTGAACCGTCAGAACGCGCAGGAAATCGCGAAGCTGGGCCAGCGTCCGGTGATCTCGACCGACACGTTCGAATACGCGCAGCAACAACTGTTCGGCGCATTCGACGACGTCACGCAGATCATCGCCGACGGCAAGCGTCAGCGCGAGCAGGACGCACCGCGCCTGCGCCAGCTCGAACAGGAACTGATCACCCGATTCGCTCCGAAGCACAACTGAGAGAACCCCGCATGATTACGCTTGAGAAACGCGCGGCGAAGGTCGCGATCGTCCTCGAAAAACGTCAGCTGCTGAAGCCGCCCGTCGTGCGCGTCGGCGCCGCGCTCGATATCTCCGGCTCCGCGAAGCCGCTGTACGAATCGGGCGTGATCCAGGAGACGCACGACCGGATCCTCGGCATTGCGCTGAAGTTCGACGACAACGGCGAAGTCGATACGTGGACCTTCACCGAAGGCTACGACCGCCTGCCGACCGCGACGCCCGACAATTACGGCGCGTACATCTCCGACCACGTGCTGAACGCGCGGATCGACAAGTGGGGCGGCACGCAGTACGCGCCGGTGATGAACGACATCGTCGACTTCTTCTTCAGGGCGCCGGAGCCGAAGCGCGCAGCGAAACGCGGCTTCCTGAGCCGGCTGTTCGGCGCCGCAGAGGAGGCGGCGCCGGCCGCGTCGACGCCCGCGAACGGACACCTGCCCGCATGGGTGCTGTTCGTCACCGACGGCCAGAACCCGAAGAACGACCGCAAGCGCGTACGTCAGCTGCTGGCCGAATCGCAGCACTTCCCGCTGTACTGGTCGCTCATCGGCGTCGGCGATCCAAGCGAATTCGACTTTCTCGCGGAAGTCGCCGATGACATGCCGAACGTCGGCTTCCTGCATCTCGAATCGCTCGACGTCAGCGACGAACAGATCTACGAGCAACTGATCACGCAGGAGTTCTGCGACTGGGTGCGCGCGAAGTAAGCGCGACCCGCCCGCCCATTTTTCCCCAACCCGATTACTCCATCATGTTGAAAGACTTCAAGATTCCGCTGGCCCTTACGGTGCTCGCACTGGTCGCCGCTTATCTGCTCGGCGGCGTGAAGGACATGCTGATCGTCGCCGTGCTGTCGGTGCTCGAAATCTCGCTGTCGCTCGACAACGCGGTCGTCAATGCATCGGTCCTCAAGAACTGGTCGGAGAAGTGGCGCAACCGCTTCATGGTGTTCGGCCTGCCGGTCGCGGTGTTCGGCATGCGGCTCGTGTTCCCGCTGCTGATCGTCGCGGTGATCGGCCATATCGGCCTGCTCGACGCACTGACGCTCGCGATCGAAGCGCCGGAGAAGTACGCGGCGGTGCTGACGTCCGCGCATCACGAGGTGTCGGCGTTCGGCGGCGCGTTCCTGCTGATGGTGTTCTTCAAGTTCATGCTCGACAAGGAGAAGGACGAACACTGGATCGGCTTCCTCGAAGGCCCGATGCGTCATCTCGGCCGCATCACGGCGCTCGAAGTGGCGCTGACGCTCGCGATCGTGATCGTCGCGTCGTTCTACGTGCCCGCGGCCGAGCAGGTCAGCTTCCTGCTCGCCGGCGCGTTCGGCGTGATCGGCTTCGTGATCGCGCATGGCGTGGGCGACCTGGTCGGGGGCGAGGATACGGGCACGCGCGTGGTGCGCGAAGGCGTCGCGGGCTTCATGTATCTCGAAGTGCTCGACTCGTCGTTCAGCTTCGACGGCGTGATCGGCGCCTTCGCGCTGTCGAACAACATCTTCCTGATCGCGCTGGGCCTCGGCGTCGGCGCGGCCTACATCCGCGAGATGACGCTCGTGCTGCTCAAGAAGGGCACGCTCGCGCAGTACCGCTATCTCGAGCACGGCGCGTTCTGGGCGATCGGCGCGCTCGCGACGATCATGTTCGTCGGCGTGAAGCTCGACGTGCCCGAGGTCGTCACCGGGCTGATCGGCGCGGCGACGATCGCAGCGGCGGTGGGGTCGTCGATCGTCGTGCAACGCAAGGAAGACCGGGCCGCCGTCGTGGGCGAGTGAGCGCGCGGCGCGCAAGCGATCAAACGAAGGGCCGCGCGGTGCGGCCCGGCATTGCCGCCGGCGCAACGGCGGTTCCAGCAGAAGAGGTTCAGATGATCAATTTGTCGAAAGGCGGTCGCGTCAACCTGTCGAAGGAAGCGCCCGGCACGCAGAAATTCCGCATCGGTCTCGGTTGGGACGCGAACGGGACGGACACGGGCACGGACTTCGATCTCGACGTGTCGGTGTTTCTTTGCAAGTACGACGCGCAGAGCAATCCGAAGCTGATCTCGGATCAGCACTTCGTGTTCTACAACAGCGAGGTGCGCACGATGGATCGCAACGAAACGTTCATCCAGCCCGGTGACGACTTTCCGAAGCGCGGGATGCCGGCGTCGAAGTGTCTGGGCGTCGTGCACAGCGGCGACAACCGCACGGGCAGCGGCGACGGCGACGACGAAGTGATCTTCATCGACATGACGAAGCTGGCGGCCGACATCGACGAGATCTCGGTGATCGTGACGATCGATCAGGCTGAAGCGCGCCGCCAGAATTTCGGCCAGGTGCGTAACAGCTACATCCAGATCGCCGACGAAGTGTCCGGCGCGGTGATCGCGAAGTACGCGCTCGAGGAAGACTTCTCGATGGAGACGTCGGTCCAGGTCGGCAGCTTCTATCGTCGCGATGGCCAGTTCATGTTCAAGGCGGTCGGCGCGGGCTACAACCGCGGGCTCGGCGACTTCGTGCGTGCATACGGCGGCGCCGTCTGACCGGCGGCCGCGCCAGGCGAACCGCCGCGGGGCAGGACACATGCGATGACGAAGCCGTCCGACGGGCCGAAGCCGCTCGAATTCGACACGACGTCCGTGCGCACGGTCGGGCGACCGCTGTTCGACCCGCCGCCCGCCGCGGGCGCGTCGGGCGAACGCGCGCCCGCGCGGCCCGTGCCGCAAGCGCTCGAGTTCGGGCCGGTGCCCCAGCGTGCGCCGCGCGCGGCGCCCGTCGATGCGCCCGGCCGCGCGCTGTTCGGCGGATCGAATCACCCGCAGCTCGACGCGTGCTTTCGCGCGGCGCAGGCGCGCTTCCCGAATCTTTATCCCGATTGCGCGCCGCGCATCGAGCGGCACATCCGGCAACTGGTGCCGCTCAAGCTCACGACGGTCGCGACGATCGGCGACACCGCGCTCGAGACGGCCGGCAACCTCGTCGAGGCCGTCGCCGCGACGACCCGCGAGTTCAACGCGCTCGGCGCGGCCGACATGATGGCCGGCATGCTCGCGCAGGCGACGCGCAAGGCGGGCAGGTTCGAGCGCTGGTTCGGCGCGGCGTCCGCGGAGGTCGACTACCGCGCGGCGCTCGGCGCGCTCAAGCATTCGCTCGGCTTCTTTCCGCGCCGCACCGAAGAACTCGCGGCGAAGGTTCGTCACGCGGAGGAGCATCTCGTGATCGTGCTCGCCGCGTTGAGCGCAGTCGCGGACGTCGTGCGCGCGCCGGATGACGCGGGCGTCGAACGCACGCTGCACGATCGCCGCAACATCGTCGCGCAGGCGGTTCGGCAGATCGGGATGCAACCGGCGCAGCTGCGCGCGCTCGACGAACGCGTGACCGATCTGTTGTCGCGCGCGGATCATCTGATGAACGTCGTGTTGCCGGCGGCGCTGGCGGCGCGGCCGCAGCGCTGAGCGGGGGCGGTGAGAGCGGCGGATACAACGGCAGCACCGATCACAACGCCGGGTGACACAAGCAACGCCATCGACGCCAGCAGCGCCCCCACCATGCCCGCATGCTCCACCCCACGCGATCCGGTTTCACGTGTCTTGCCTAGAGTCTGCTATCTTCCCCGGCATTTCATCGCTTTCCCGTTGCCATGACCGACCGCATCGTCGCCGCATTCGATTTCGACGGCACCATCACGACCTCCGATAGCTTCCGTCATTTCGTTCGCTACGCGGTCGGCACGCGGCGATTCGCGTGGGCCGGCCTGCGCGCGCTGCCGTGGATCGTCGCGATGAAAGCGGGGCTGCTGTCGCGCGGCGACGCGAAGGCGAAGTTCGCATGGTTCGCGCTCGGACCGGCCGGCGAAGCCGCGCTCGACGCCCTCGCGTGCAGCTTCGTCGACGACTATCTGCCGCAGCTCGTGCGCGCCGACATGCTCGAGCGCGTGCGCGAGCATCACGCGCGCGGTCACGAGGTCGTGCTGGTGAGCGCATCGCCGTCGCTGTATCTCGAGAAGTGGGCGAAGACGGCCGGCATCGATACGGTGCTCGCCACGCGCCTTGCCTTCGAGCGCGGCAGGTTCACGGGCCGGCTCGCGGGCGAGAACTGCTGGGGTCCGCAGAAGGTCGTGCGACTGCGCGGCTGGTGGGGGAACCGGCCGCCCGCCACGCTGTTCGCGTACGGCGACAGCCGCGGCGACAAGGAAATGGCCGAACTCGCGAACCACGCATGGATCCGCGGACAAGGCCCGCTGCCGCCCATCGCCGAATGACGCGATCGGCGCATGCCGTGCTCACGCGTCTTGCTGCAAGTGCGGCGCGCCGCCGGCC
The DNA here is from genome assembly GCF_000959445.1 of Burkholderia vietnamiensis LMG 10929. Classification (NCBI taxonomy): domain Bacteria; kingdom Pseudomonadati; phylum Pseudomonadota; class Betaproteobacteria; order Burkholderiales; family Burkholderiaceae; genus Burkholderia; species Burkholderia vietnamiensis. The sequence goes on from NZ_CP009631.1 coordinate 1,844,168, forward strand.
GGACCGCGGCGCGCACCCCATCGGTTCGCACGCTTGAACGTCCCGACGTCGTTGAAGCGCACGCCGACGTCACGCAGCGCCGCGTGTGCGGTGCGCGAGGTCAGCTGCCGGATATAGAACGGATCGCGCACCACGAAGTGATGGATCGCGTGCGTGCTGCCGAAATTGCAGCAGAACAGCTGAAACGGCAGCATCCACCACGGGTTGAGCACCTGGGTCTGCTGGATCACGTTACGCGGATCGATGTCGCCGAAATAATGCATGTTCGAGCTGACGAAGTTGATGCAGAAGCTGCGCACGAAGTTCGGCGCCAGCCACACGACCGCGACGAAATCGACGACGTGCATCGCGCGCGCGATGACGACCGGCACGCTCGCCGCGTAGCCGAACGCATGCAGCACGAACGACCCGGCGTGGTAGACGATGAACGCATGCCACAGCGCGTAGTACAGGTGTCCGAGCGGCATGTACGACGACACCTGCTCGACGCGCAATTGCGCGCGCTCCGCCGCGTCGCGCACCGGTTGCGCGGCCACGTACCGGCGGACCTTGCGGCGCATCGCCTGCGGCCGCAGCACGACGGCGAGCATTCCGTCCGCGAGCATCAGCAGCCGCTTGATACCCCACGGCTCGCCGTTGGTGATGCCGAATTCCTCGAGATCCGATTCGCCGCCCGACACCTTGTGATGATGCAGGTGCATGCGGCGGCGCGTCCACGGGTTGATCGTGCCCGGCCGGGCGAGCCAGCAGAGCGCCATCATCAGGTGATGGGCCCACGGCGTCTTCTTGAAGTACATCAGATGGATCAGGTCGTGTTCGAGCTCGTGAATCAGCGACGTGACGAACGCGACGGCCGGCACCGCGACGTACCACGCGATCGCGCCGCGCGCGTACAGCCACGCGATCGCGAGCATCGCAGCGACCGATACGGCCATCACGGTCGCACCCACGAGGCTCTGCTGGTCGAGCAACGGAAAGCGCGCGCGCAGCGCGTCGCTCGCCGCATTGACCTCGCGGCGCACGTACGCGACCTTGTCCGCGTCGTCGCGAAAAACGGGTGGTGCGGGTTGGCTCATCGACCGGAATCCATGTGGAAAAAGTGAGGCGCAATGCCGATCCCGGCAGGATAGGCCGCACGAGCCGCGCGCGCGAGGGCCGCCGGTGCCAATTGCGGTGTCATTTCGGGCCATCGCGTGCGGGGCGCCGGCCATTGCCGCAGGCAGCAGGCAGCACGCCCTAGAGGCGCGCCGCGGTGTCATCACGGGCCGCCGACGCTACAATCCGCCGAAACCGCCCGGGAGTCCGCCGCATGGCCCAGTCAGTCCCGGATGCCGCGCGCCAGCTGCACAAGGCGACGGTGTCCTCCGCGTATGCGCTGTTCATGCTGATGCTGGCGGAGGAGCGCGGCATCGACGGCGATCGCATCCTCGCCGGCTCGGGCGTCGAGCGTGAGCGGCTCGCGCAACCCGACGCGCGCATCACGCCGTTGCAGCAGGCGGCGATCGTGTTCAACCTGCTCGACGCGACGAACGACCCGTCGATCGCGATCGAGATCGGCCTGCGCAGCAGTCTGACCAAAGCCGGCTTGATCGGCTTCGGGCTGATGAGCTGCGCAACGCTCGGCGAGGCCATCGCGCTCGGGATCCGCTATCTGCCGACCCGTGTGCCATTCTTTTCGGTGCGGCTCGTGCAGCTCGACGGGACGGTCGACATCGACGTGTACGACGCGTTTCCGCTCGGCCGGCTGCGTCAGTTCGCGGTCGAGAATTTCCTCGTCGAGACGGCGATGCTGTTCAACTCGCTGCTCGATCCGGCGCCGGCGCGCACGTGGCAGTCGCGCGCGGAGCTGCATTTCGAATGGCCGGAGCCGCCGTGGTTCGAGCGCTACCGGGCGCGGTTGCCGCGCTGCCATTTCGATGCGAGCGTGAATCGCATCCGCTGCGACGCCGCGCTGCTCGACGAGCCGATCGGCACGGCGAACGCGCAGACCGCGCAGATGATCGTGCAGCAATGCGACGCGGAGCTCGCGCGGCTCGGCTATGCGGAAAGCATCGTCGAGCGCGTGCGCAACCTGCTGATCTGCGGCGCGCACGGCTATCCGTCGGTGGACGACGTCGCGCGCGAGCTGCATGTGTCGACGCGCACGTTGAAGCGCAAGCTCGCGGAATTCGGCGCAACCTATTCGGCGCTGCTCGACGAAATCCGGCTGCGCGACGCGCTGCGGCTGCTCGAGGGCACGCAATTGCCGGTCGACGAGATCGCGGCGCGGGTCGGCTACACCGACCGCGCGAATTTCACGCGCGCGTTCAAGCGTTGGACCGGCGTGGCCCCAAGCGCGCGGCGCTGATCGCGCCGGCGGCGCGGCCCGTCGGCGGTCCGATCGTTCAAATCATCGCGATCCAGTTCGCACCGCGTCCGCCCGCCACGCGTGCATGCGGCGTGAGCGTGCCGTCGTCCGGCGCGATCGCGTACACCGACACGTATTCCGACAGCTCGCCGCACGCGACGAGCCAGCGTCCCGACGGATCGATCGCGAAGCCGCGCGGCTGCGTTTCGGTGGGCGTCGCATGCGCGGGCGCGTACGTGCCGTCGGGCGTACGGCGATAGCACAGCAACTGGCTCGACGTCCGCTCGCTGACATAGGCGAACCGTTCGTCGGGCGTCAGGTGCAGATCCGCCGCCCATACGGACGGCACGGCGGGCGCCGGCGGACGCGCATGGCCGTGCGCGAGCCCCGCGACGGCCGGGTGATGGGCGCTGACCTGCGCGTCGCCGAGGCGGCCGCTCGCCGCGTCGCGCGTGAAGGTCGCGAGCGTCGCCTGGAATTCGCTGACCGCGACGAGTGCATGGCCGTCGCGCGCGAAGTGCAGGTGACGCGGCCCGAAGCCGCCCGGCACGCGGGTTTCGCCGTGTTCGAGCACACGCAGGCCGTCGGCATCCTCGACCAGCGCGAACGTGAAGATCCGGTCCGAACCGAGCGAGCTGACGTAGGCGAAACGATTGTCCGGCGACACGACGACCGCATGCGCTTTCGCGAGGTCGGTCACGACCTGCAGCGGCGTGCCGTCGCCGTCGCGCACGCGCGCGGCGTCGTAGACGCTCAACGAGCTGCCGCCGTACGACGCGCCGAGCAGCCAGCGGCCGCTGCGGTCGAGCGACAGATAGGCATGGCTCGCGTCGATCGCGGTCGCGCCGACGCGCGCGAATGCGCCGCTCGCCGGCGCGATGCGGAACGCGACGATGGCCGGTTGCTCGCCGCGGGCCGCGACGTACAGACGCGCGCGATCGGGCTGCACGGCGATCGGCATCACGGCGTCGCCGGCCGGGTAGCGGGCGAGCGGCGCCAACGCACCGTCGGACGCGAGCGAGAAGGTGGCGAGCTCGCCGTCGGCGGCATTCGACACGACGACGGTCAGGCGGTCAGTGTTCGGCATGGCGGAGCATCGTGGTGGGCGTGATGAGGCTGGGGTCGGCGGGCCGCGCGGTCGGCATGAGCGGGCGCACGTGCGACTTCACTTTCGGGACGGCCGGCGCGCAGACGGCGCGGGCGGGCAGGGCAGGCGAGGTCAAGGAGTCTCCGGTCGGGCGACGCGCGGGGCGATGGCCTTGGGCGGCGTCGGCGTGGTGTATCGAGTATCGACGGGGATTTGTGGTATGTCGTCGTATGACATGGTACGACGTTGACTTCGAGGTGGCGTCACGGGTTTACCCGAAAGGCCGCGGCGAAGGACACCCCCGCGCAGCTTTTCGGCGTACCCACAAGCGGTTGCGGCAAAATACGCGCCGCAACCGCGCGCCATCGGCGGCGCTATTGCGCGGCGCGGTTCGCGTGCCGGAAGATGATGGGCAAGGAGCGACGCGCCATGCGAACGCCAGCGATTTCACGCGCCGACGAAGGGACAACGGATCATGCAGGAACAACGACAGGGGCGGCACTTCTTCGCGTTCAACGGCGACGCGGATGGCTTGTGCGCGCTGCAACAACTGCGGCTCGCGGAGGGCGAGTGCGGCACGCTGGTGACCGGCGTGAAGCGCGACATCAGGCTGCTCGAGCGCATCGACGCGCGGGCGGGCGACTGCGTGACCGTGCTCGACGTGTCGCACGACCAGAACCGCGACGCCTGCGCACGGTTGCTGCGCGACGGCGCGGCGGTGCGCTATTTCGATCATCACTTCGCGGGCGAACTGCCCGGCGCACCGCATTTCGACGCCCATATCGACACGTCGGCCGACGTATGCACGAGCGCGCTCGTGAACCGCTACCTCGCCGGGCGGTACGTGCGCTGGGCGATCGTCGCCGCGTTCGGCGACGAACTGCCGGCGCTCGGCTGCGCGCTCGCGCGCGACTGCGGGATCGACGAAGCCGACCGCCGCACGCTCGCCGAGCTGGGGCTGTACCTGAACTACAACGCGTACGGCGACTGCGTCGACGATCTGCATTTCGATCCGGCCGCGCTGGCCGATGCGATGCTGCAGTGTGTCGATCCGCTCGAATTCGTGCGCGACACGGCGGTGTTCGCGGCGCTGCGCGACGGCTATCGCGACGACATGGCGCGCGCCCGCGCGCTCGTGCCGCTGCGCGACGTGCCGGGCGCGACCGTGATCCGGATGCCCGCTCAGCCCTGGGCGCGCCGCGCCACCGGGATGCTCGCCAACGAGCGGATGCGTCATGCACCGCATGCGGCGCTTGCGGTGCTGTCGCCGTGTGCGCAGGGCGGGCTGGTGGTCAGCGTGCGCGTGCCCGATGGCCGGCCGCTCGGGGCCGACGACTTCTGTCGCGCTTTCCCGACCGGCGGCGGACGCAAGCGCGCGGCGGGCATCAACCATCTGCCGGAAGCCGAGTTCGACGCGTTCGTCGAGCGCTTCGAAGCCGCGTTTCGCCTCGACTGACCGACGCGCGCGACGCGCATGTGACACGCCCGCCGCGGCCGGTGAACAATCCGGCGCACTGGCAGTGAATGGACGGCTGCGGCGTGTACGCCGCGCCGTACTTCCGCGTCTTCAACCGGGTCACGCAGGGACGGAAGTTTGATCCGCAAGGCGCCTACGTGCGCCGCCGCGCGCTCGATGCGCTTGCCACGTTGCCGAAGCGGCAATAGGCGCGGCCGCCGCAGGCGATGCTTTCCGCGGGCAAATCGAGTACCTTTTCATGCGCGCCACGCGCGGGCAACGCACGCGCGCCTGCCGGCGGCTAAGCTGCGGCGTCGGCCGCCGTGGTGACACCGATGGTCGGCGGCGACCGCGACGTGCTGGCGCTCGCGGGCTGCGGCCCCGTGCGTCGGTGGTGCCCGGCAAGTCGCGCAACAGCCGCAGTTCAGATGGAGCGCCGCAGCATGCGCGGCGGCACAGGAGACGGGATGACGAATTCGAACCACGCACGCGAGGCCGTGCACGACGCCGCGCCGGCCGACCAACGTACGGCCGATGCGCTGCCGCCGCAGGCCGTGACGCTGACCGCCGCCGACGGCTACACGCTGCGCGCGCACGTGTGGCGGCATCGCGGCGGCGCGAGCGCCGGCCGGCCGGTGACGGTCGTCAATTGCGCGACGTCGGTGCGCTGCGACTATTACTTCCGCTTCGCCGCGTGGCTGTTCGCGCATGGCCGCGACGTGCTCGTCTACGACTACCGCGGGATCGGCGGGTCGCGCCCCGCGCGGCTCGCGACGCTGCGCGCGAACTGGCTCGACTGGGGGCGGCTCGATTGCGAGGCTGCGTTGCAGTACGCGCGCGATGCGTTTCCCGGCCAGCCGATCGACGTCGTCGCACACAGCATCGGCGGCTGCGTGCTCGGGCTCGCGGCGTCGAACGCAGCGGTGCGTCGCGTGGTGACGGTCGGCGCGCAGTACGCGTACTGGCGCGACTATCGGCATCAGCAGCGGCGCCGCATGTGGTGGAAGTGGCACGTCGCGATGCCGGCGCTCGCCGCGGTGTTCGGCTACGTGCCCGCGAAGCGGCTCGGCTGGATGGAAGACACGCCGCGCGGCGTCGCGCTGTCGTGGGTGCGCTCGCAGGCTCGCTTCGAAGACGCATACACGCGCGGCCCGCTCGCCGAGACTGCCGCGAGCCGCGCCGCGCTGCCCGGCCGCTTCGCACGGCTGTCGGCGCCGATGCTGGCGATCGGCCTCGACGACGACGCATTCGGCACGATCGACGCGATCGAACGACTGACCGGCTACTACACGGGCAGCGACGTCACGCATCTGCGGCTTGCACCGCACGACATCGGCGTCGCCGAGATCGGGCACTTCGCGTTCTTCCACAGCCGCTTCGCCGACACGCTGTGGCCGCTCGCGCTGCACTGGCTGCAGCACGGCGCGTTGCCGGCCGATGCGCCGGGCCGCGTCCACGCACGCCGTCGCGCGACGGTCGCGGCAAGCGGCATGCCGGGCGCCGCGGCGCAGGGGTGACGTGCCACACGGTTGCAGCCGCGCGACGCCATCGCCGCGAGCCCGCGATATGCATGCGATATGAACCCAATACGCCCGCGACCGGGCGCGCACCGTGACGATGTTCGAGCGCGCATTCGATTAACATCGGATGTTTGATTCGACCACCCCCTACGTGCCGATGTCCTGTTCGCCCGCTTCCGCCTCCGCCTCCGACTCCGCCCCCGATGCCGATCCGTGCCGCGCGTGGCGCGTGCAGATGCTCGATCTGCCGCCGGCCGCAGCGCATGCCGGCGTGCGCGTCGCGCGCGTCGATTTCGACTGGCGCGTGCCGCTCGCGTCGCCCGCTTACGCGGCATTGAGCGACGTCGAGCGTGCGCGCGCCGCGCGCTATCTGCGCCACGAGGACACGATACGCAGCGCGTCGACGCGTGCCGCGCTGCGCGACGTGCTCGGCGCGGCGCTCGGCATCGCGCCGCGCGAGGTCGCGCTCGTCGTCGACGCGTCGGGCCGGCCGTCGCTGGACCCCGTGCATCGCGCCGCGCTCGACTTCAACGTGTCGCACGCGGGCGCGCACGCGCTGATCGCGTGGGCCGTGGCGCGCCGGGTGGGGGTCGACATCGAAAGCTGCAAACGCCCGGCCGACTGGCGCGCGTTGACGGCCGAAGTCTGCGCGCCGGCCGAAGCCGCCTACCTCGACGGCCTGCCGCTCGCCGCGCGCGCCGACGCCTTCATGCGCGTATGGTGCGCGAAGGAGGCGTTGCTGAAGGCATTGGGCACCGGCATCGTCGGCGGACTGCGCGCGTTCGCGGTCGTGCCGCCGCGCGACACGGCGACGCCTGCGACCACCATCGTCGAGCCTGCTGCGCCTGCTGCCGGCGTGGCGGCGTTCGACGCCGGCTGGTTCGACGCGGCGCCCGGCTATGTGGCGTGCGTCGCGTGGGCGCGCCGAGCCGAGGACGCTCCGTCGAGCGGCGCCGCGTAGCGTGCGGATCGCGTCGCTCATCGGGAAGTCGCAAGCGAGTCCGTTCGGCGGCATCGGCTTCATGAACCACTTGTCGTACGGCCCACGATCTTGCCTATCTCGCCGCGCTTCATCAGTTGCACGAGCACGCCGTCGACGAGCGCGTTGAACGGCGGATCGTCCTTGCGCAGCATGAAACCGTACGCTTGCGCTGACTGCTGCGTGCCGACGATCGCCCGGTCGGCCGGCTTCGCCGCGAGCTGGCGCACGCCGGCGAGCAGCACGTCGTCCATCATCTATGCGACCGCGCGGCCCGATTCGAGCGCGAGGCTCACTTCGCCGTAATCCTTCGCGCTGATGATCTGCGCGTTCATCCTCCTTTCCTCGTTCATCTTGCGCAGCAGCCGCTCGGCCGTCGCGCCCTGATTCATCACGACCGTCTTGCCGGCGAGCTCGGCGAAGTCGTGGATACCGGCGCGCGTGAGCACGCCGCTCGCCGCGACGAAGAAGGTGATCGAGAACGCGACCTGCGCATGACGGGCGGCGAAGTGTGGTCGTGACGCCGCTTTCGAGGTCGACGGTGCCGTTCCGCACGAGCGGAATGCGGTTCCGCGACGTCGCCGGCGTCATTTCACCGAGGCGCCGCCGCGCTCAGGCCGGCCGTGTCGCGCCTCAGGGAAACTCCCGAGCCGGAATTATGAAATTCGGGTTGTCTAGACAAGTCGCGATCGCTACACTTCAATCCATCCCGAACTTGTCTAGACAGGATTGCACCCATGATTACGTTGACCCCCGGCCACCTGACCCTCCCGCAACTGCGCCGGATCGCACGCGAGTCCGTGCAGTTGCAGCTCGATCCCGCGAGCTTCGCGAAGATCGACGCGGGTGCGAAGGCCGTCGCCGACATCGCGGCGAAGGGCGAGCCCGCGTACGGCATCAACACGGGCTTCGGCCGGCTGGCCAGCACGCACATCCCGCACGACCAGCTCGAGCTGCTGCAGAAGAACCTGGTGCTGTCGCATGCGGTCGGCGTGGGCGAGCCGATGGCGCGCTCGTCGGTGCGGCTGCTGATGGCGCTGAAGCTGTCGAGCCTCGGCCGCGGTCATTCGGGCATCCGTCGCGAGGTGATGGACGCGCTGATCACGCTGTTCAACGCCGACGTGCTGCCGCTGATCCCGGTGAAGGGGTCGGTCGGCGCATCGGGCGATCTCGCGCCGCTCGCGCACATGTCGGCCGTGCTGCTCGGCGTCGGCGAAGTGTTCATCCGCGGCGAACGCGCGAGCGCGCTCGACGGGCTGCGCGTCGCGGGCCTCGCGCCGCTGACGCTGCAGGCGAAGGAAGGCCTGGCGCTGCTGAACGGCACGCAGGCGTCCACCGCGCTCGCGCTCGACAACATGTTCGCGATCGAAGACCTGTACCGCACCGCGCTGGTCGCGGGCGCGCTGTCGGTCGACGCGGCCGCCGGCTCGGTGAAGCCGTTCGACGCGCGCATCCACGAGCTGCGCGGCCATCGCGGCCAGATCGACGCGGCCGCGTCGTACCGCGAGCTGCTCGAAGGCTCGCCGATCAACCAGTCGCATCGCGATTGCGACAAGGTGCAGGACCCGTACAGCCTGCGCTGCCAGCCGCAGGTGATGGGCGCGTGCCTGGACCAGATGCGCCACGCGGCCGACGTGCTGCTGGTCGAGGCGAACGCGGTGTCGGACAACCCGCTGATCTTCCCGGATACCGGCGAAGTGCTGTCGGGCGGCAACTTCCACGCGGAGCCGGTCGCGTTCGCCGCCGACAACCTCGCGCTCGCGGCCGCGGAAATCGGCGCGCTCGCCGAGCGCCGCATCGCGCTGCTGATCGACGCGACGCTGTCGGGCCTGCCGCCGTTCCTCGTGAAGGACGGCGGCGTGAATTCGGGCTTCATGATCGCCCACGTGACGGCTGCCGCGCTCGCGTCGGAGAACAAGACGCTCGCGCACCCGGCGTCGGTCGATTCGCTGCCGACTTCCGCGAACCAGGAGGACCACGTGTCGATGGCGACGTTCGCCGCGCGCAAGCTCGCCGACATCGCCGACAACACCAAGCACATCCTCGCGATCGAGCTGCTGGCCGCCGCCCAGGGCGTCGACCTGCGCGCGCCGCATCACACGAGCCCGAAGCTCGCGCCGGTGATGGAGACGATCCGCAGCAAGGTCGCGCACTACGAGCTCGATCACTACTTCGCGCCGGACATCGCGGTGATCGCGCAGCTCGTCGGCGAGCGCGCGTTCGCGAAGATCGCACCGTTCTCGTTCGCCTCGGAACAGTGAGTCGATGAGCGCGCCGGTCTACCAGGAGATCAAGGATTTCATCCTGGGTCGCATTCACGCCGGCGAGTGGGCGGAGGGCGATCAGGTGCCCTCCGAGAACGAACTGGCCCGCGAGTTCAAGGTGGCGCGCATGACCGTCAACCGGGCGCTGCGCGAGCTGGCGGCCGAGCAGGTGCTCACGCGCATGAAGGGCGCGGGCACCTATGTCGCGCGGCCGAAGTACGAGTCGACGCTGGTGGCGATCCGCAGCATCTCGGAGGAGGTCGGCGCGCGCGGGCATGCGTATCGCGCGAGCGTGCTCGGCCTCGACACAGTGCGCGCCGACGAGGCGCTCGCCGACGAGATGCAGGTGGCCGTGCGCGCCAGGCTGTTTCATTCGCAGGTGCTGCACTTCGAGAACGACGAGCCGGTGCAGCTCGAAGAGCGGTGGGTGAATCCGGCGGTCGCGCCGGATTACGCCAAGCAGGATTTCACGAACACGACGCCGAACCAGTACCTGATGCGCGCGGCGCCGCTGCTGCGCGTCGAGTACCGGATCGAGGCGGCGGCGCCCGGCGCCGAGTTGCGCGAGCAGCTGCGGATGGACGACGTCGAGCCGTGTCTGGTTTTACATCGGCGCACGTGGTCGCAGGGCGTGGTCGCATCGGTCGCGAATCTGTGGCACCCCGGCAGCCGTTATCGCTTCACCGGGCATTTCTGATTCCCCCATTGATATTCATTTTCCTTCGGGAGCAGTCGTCATGAACCATCCGAAACACATCGATCCCCGTCTCGATCCGACCCGCACGATCCGCGCGCCGCGCGGCAGCGAGAAGGTCTGCAAGACCTGGCTGGCCGAAGCGGCCTACCGGATGATCCAGAACAACCTCGATCCCGAAGTCGCCGAGCATCCGCATGCGCTCGTCGTCTACGGCGGCATCGGGCGCGCTGCGCGCAACTGGGAATGCTACGACCAGATCCTCGCGTCGCTGAAGGATCTGAACGAAGACGAAACGCTGCTCGTGCAGTCGGGCAAGCCGGTCGGCGTGTTCCGCACGCACAAGGATGCGCCGCGCGTGCTGCTCGCCAATTCGAACCTCGTGCCGCACTGGGCCACCTGGGACCACTTCAACGAGCTCGACCGCAAGGGCCTGATGATGTACGGCCAGATGACGGCCGGCAGCTGGATCTACATCGGCAGCCAGGGGATCGTTCAGGGTACCTACGAAACCTTCTTCTCGGTCGCGAACCAGCACTTCAACGGCGACCCGTCGGGCCGCTGGATCCTGACAGGCGGCCTCGGCGGGATGGGCGGCGCGCAGCCGCTCGCGGCGACGATGGCCGGCTTCTCGATGATCGCGGTCGAATGCGACGAGACGCGCATCGACTTCCGTCTGAAGACGCGTTACGTCGACAAGAAGGCGACGACGCTCGACGAAGCGCTCGGCATGCTCGACGAAGCGAAGCGCACCGGCAAGCCGGTGTCGGTCGGCCTGCTCGGCAACGCGGCCGACGTGTTCACCGAATGCGTCGCGCGCGGCATCACGCCGGATTGCGTGACCGACCAGACGAGCGCGCACGATCCGATCAACGGCTACCTGCCGCAGGGCTGGAGCGTCGCGCAATGGCGCGAGACGCAGAAGGTCGATCCGCAGAGCATCGTGAAGGCGGCGAAGCAGTCGATGGCCGTCCAGGTGCGCGCGATGCTGACGCTGCAGGAGCGCGGCGCGGCCACGCTCGACTACGGCAACAACATCCGCCAGATGGCGCTGGACATGGGCGTCGAGAACGCGTTCGACTTCCCGGGCTTCGTGCCGGCCTATATCCGCCCGCTGTTCTGCGAAGGCAAGGGGCCGTTCCGCTGGGTCGCGCTGTCGGGCGATCCGGAGGACATCTACAAGACCGATCAGAAGGTGAAGGAGCTGATCCCCGACGATGCGCACCTGCACAACTGGCTCGACATGGCGCGCGAGCGCATCGCGTTCCAGGGCTTGCCGGCGCGGATCTGCTGGGTCGGCGTGAAGGACCGCTATCGCCTCGGCCAGGCGTTCAACGAGATGGTCAGGAACGGCGAGCTGAAGGCGCCGATCGTGATCGGCCGCGACCACCTCGACACCGGCTCGGTCGCGAGCCCGAACCGCGAGACCGAATCGATGAAGGACGGCTCGGATGCCGTGAGCGACTGGCCGCTGCTGAACGCGCTGCTGAACACCGCGGGCGGCGCGACCTGGGTGTCGCTGCACCACGGCGGCGGCGTCGGGATGGGCTTCTCGCAGCATGCGGGCGTCGTGATCGTCGCGGACGGCAGCGCCGACGCGCACGAGCGCCTCGGCCGCGTGCTGCTGAACGATCCGGCAACCGGCGTGATGCGCCATGCGGACGCCGGCTACGAACTCGCGCAGCAGACGGCCCGCGAAGTGGGCCTGAAGCTGCCGATGCTCGGCCGCTGAGCATGACGGCGCTCGACCAGGCGCCGGCCGACGCGCGGCCCGCCGTCGCGACGATCCGCGGCGCGGCGCTCGTCGCGTCGCCGTGGAAGAACGGCGGCGGCGTGACGCGCGAGATCGCGGCCTATCCGCCGGGCGCCGCGCTCGATGCGTTCGCGTGGCGCGTGAGCGTCGCGGACGTCGGCGCGGGCGGGCCGTTCTCGCGGTTCGACGGCGTCGACCGCACGCTCGTGCTGCTGTCGGGCGCGGGCATGACGCTGGCCGAAGCGGGCGGTGCGCGCCATGTGCTCGACACGCCGCTCGCGCGCGCGGACTTCGCCGGCGAAGCGGCCATCGACGCGACGCTGCACGCCGGCGCGACGCGCGACTTCAATCTGATGACGCGCCGCTCGGCCGCGCGCGCGACGCTCGCCGTGTGGCGCGCGGGCACGCATCGCGTCGAGCCCGCCGACACCGTGCTGCTGTTCTGCGCGGCCGGCGCGCTCGACGTCGCGATCGGCGGCGCGCGCTACGCACTGCAGGAACTGGACACGCTGCGGCTCGACGCGCCGCCGCGTGCGTTTGACGTCGTGGTGAGCGCGGGCGGCGCGTTGCTCGCCGTGTCGCTCACCGTCGATGCACGAGACTGAACGCATGAAACCGACTGTCTGGCATCACCTGAGGCTGTGTACACACGGCCATCCCGACGAAACGATCGACGATGCGGCGATCGTCGTCGACGAAACCGGCACGATCCGGTGGCTCGGCGCGTTCTCCGCGCTGCCGCAAGACTATGCGCACTGGCAGCGCGAAGACCTGCACGGTGCGTGGGTGACGCCGGGCCTCGTCGACTGCCATACCCACCTCGTGTACGGCGGCACGCGCGCGGACGAATTCGCGCAGCGCCTCGCCGGCGTCAGCTACGAGGAGATCGCGCGGCAGGGCGGCGGGATCGTGTCGACCGTGCGCGCGACGCGCGCGGCCGACGAGACCGCGCTGTTCGTGCAGGCCGCCGCGCGTCTGCAGCCGTTGCTCGCCGAAGGCGTGACCGCGATCGAGATCAAGTCGGGCTACGGCCTCGACCTCGCGAGCGAGCGCAAGATGCTGCGCGTCGCGCGCCAGCTCGGCGAGCGCTTCCCCGTCGCCGTCTACACGACCTTCCTCGGCGCGCATGCGCTGCCGCCCGAATATGCGGGGCGCGCCGACGCATACATCGACGACGTGTGCGAGCGGATGCTGCCGGCGCTCGCCGACGAAGGGCTGGTCGACGCGGTCGACGTGTTCTGCGAGCGCATCGGTTTTTCGCTCGCGCAGACCGAGCGCGTGTTCGACGCCGCGACGCGACGCGGGCTGCCGGTGAAGCTGCATGCGGAGCAGCTGTCGAACGCCGGCGGCACCGCGCTGGCCGCGCGCTACCGCGCGCTGTCGGCCGATCACCTCGAATTCCTCGACGAGGCCGGCGTCGCCGCGATGAAGGCGGCCGGCACCGTCGCCGTTCTGCTTCCCGGCGCGTATTACTTCATCCGCGAAACGCAGTTGCCGCCGCTCGAGCTGCTGCGCAAGCACGGCGTGCCGATTGCGCTCGCGACCGATCACAACCCCGGCACGTCGCCGCTCGAATCGCTGCTGCTGACCATGAACCTCGGCTGCACGCTGTTCCGGATGACCGTGCCGGAGGTGCTGCAGGGCGTGACGCGCCATGCGGCGGCGGCGCTCGGCCGCGCGGATCGGCATGGCGTGCTCGAGGCCGGACGCCCGGCCGATTTCGCGGTGTGGTCGATCGGCTCGCTGTCGGAGCTCGCGTACTGGATCGGCCGTCCGCTGTGCGAGCAGGTCGTGCGCGGCGGCGCGACGGTGTTTCGCCGGATCAACGGCTAGCCTTGCAACGGACCACATTGACGATGACCGAAACGACGTTGTTCGCGGATCATGCATACCTGCCCGACGGCTGGCGCCGCAACGTGCTGCTGGGCTGGGACGCCACCGGCACGCTGACCGGCGTGCGCGCCGATAGCGACGCGCCGGCGGGCGTGGCGCGCGCGGCCGGGCCCGTACTGCCCGGCATGCCGAACCTGCATTCGCACGCGTTCCAGCGCGCGATGGCGGGGCTCACCGAATACCGCGCGAATCCCGCCGACAGCTTCTGGAGCTGGCGCGACCTGATGTACCGCTTCGCGCTGAAGATCACGCCCGACGCGCTCGCGGCGATCGCGCGCTGGCTGTACGTCGAGATGCTCAAGTGCGGCTATACGTCGGTGTGCGAATTCCATTACGTGCATCACGCGCAGGACGGCTCGCGCTATCCGCAGATCGCGGAACTCGGCACGCGCGTGATCGACGCGGCGCGCGCGGCCGGCATCGGCATCACGATGCTGCCGGTGTCCTACCAGTTCGCCGGCTTCGGCAACAAGCCGCCGCGCGACGACCAGCGCCGCTTCATCAACACGCCGGACGGCCTGCTCGAACTGCTCGACGCGATGCGTCGCGTCGCGCCCGAGCATGGCGGGCTGCGCTACGGCGTCGCGCCGCATTCGCTGCGCGCGGTGTCCGAGAACGGCCTGCGTGCGTTGCTCGACGGCGTGCCCGACGATGCACCCGTGCATATCCACATCGCCGAGCAGACGGCCGAAGTCGACGACTGCGTGCGCGCGTACGGCGCGCGCCCGGTGCAATGGCTGCTCGATCGCTTCGACGTCGATGCGCGCTGGTGCGTCGTGCACGCCACGCACGTCGATGCAGCCGAGACGGCAGCGCTCGCGAAGCGGCGCGCGGTGGCGGGGCTGTGCCTCACTACCGAGGCGAATCTCGGCGACGGCGTGTTCCCGGCCGTCGACTATCTCGCGCAGGGCGGCGTGTTCGGCGTCGGCTCCGACAGTCACGCATCGGTCGACTGGCGCGCGGAGCTGCGCCTGCTCGAATACGGGCAGCGGCTCGTGCATCGCGCGCGCAACGTGCTCGCCAGCGACGCGCAGCCGCGCGTGGCCGACCGGCTGTTCGACGCGGCGCTCGCGGGCGGCGCGCAGGCGAGCGGGCGGCGCATCGGTGCGCTGCGCGAAGGCTGCCGCGCCGACTGGCTCGTGCTCGATCCCGCGCATCCGGCGATCGCCGAACACGACAGCGGCGCATGGCTGTCGGGCGCGGTGTTCGCCGAGCATGGCGACACGCCGGTGCTCGACGTGTATGCCGGCGGCGAGCGCGTCGTGAGCGGCCGCCGCCATCGCGACGAGGCCGAGGCCTATGCGGATTACCGCGCCGCGCTCGCGCAACTGCTGCGCTGACGCGCGACCCCGGCGCACGCCGCGCGCGTGCGCCGGCACACTTTTACGGTGAGGCGACATGACTGAACAACCGGCTGTATTCACGCTGAAGCAGGGCACGCTGCCGCTGCTGATCTCGATTCCGCATGCGGGCACCTACATCCCCGACGACATCGCCGCGACGATGACGCCGGACGCGCGCTTCGTCGACGATTGCGACTGGCACCTCGAGCGGCTGTACGGATTCGCCGCGCAACTCGGCGCGTCGATCCTGGTGCCGTCGCATGCGCGTTACGTCGTCGACCTGAACCGTCCGCCCGACGACGAGAACCTCTACCCGGGGCAGGACACGACCGGGCTCGTGCCGGTCGACACCTTCGACAAGGCGCCGCTGTATCGGGCCGACACGCTGCCGGGCAGCGACGAGATCATGCGCCGTCGCGACCGCTACTGGCGTCCGTATCACGACGCGCTGCAACGCGAGATCGCGCGGCTGAAGGGCGAGCACGGCCGCGTGCTCGTCTGGGAAGCGCATTCGATCCGCTCGCACGTGCCGCGCTTCTTCGAAGGCCGCTTGCCGGACTTCAACTTCGGCACGTCGAGCGGCGCGAGCGCGGCGCCTGGGCTCGCCGAGGCGCTCGCCGCCTGCGTGCACGCGCACGGCGGCTACACGGCGGTTGCGAACGGACGTTTCAAGGGCGGCTACATCACGCGTCACTACGGCGTACCGGCGAGCGGCGTAGAAGCCGTGCAGCTCGAGCTGTCGCAGATCACCTACATGGACGAGACGCGCCCGTATGCGTACGACGACGCGCGTGCCGCGCAGGTCGTGCCGTTGCTGCGCACGCTGGTGGAGACCGCGCTGGCGCATCGCGGATAGCGTGTCGCGGCGTGCGTCGTTGCATGGTGCTGCGGCGTGCCCGGTGTGTTGACGCGCCGCACAAAACGGCATCGACTGCGCCGGTCGATGCCGTTTTTTCATTCGTACGATGCGTGGAGCGACCGCCGAAAATTTGACGCAATTTTTGGGTGATATAAGCTGAATGTCAGGCAGTCGTCACGCGAGCCGGTGCGTTCAGCGTCACGCCGCATTGCCGCATTCGCTCGAACGCGACCCGTGTGCTGCCTCAATCAAGTCAGTCGAGTACGATCGTGAAAGCCGCCAGCCCATCGATACGCCGGACCCGAAGTCCGTCGGCGGGCGCGCCGCCTCAGGCCGGGTCGATCCGGCATGCTGAGCGCGGCACGCACGCCGATCTCCTGCATGCGCCTCGTCTTTTCGCCGCCTCCGACCGCGGCGTGCGCCGCTTCAACGTCGTCACCGCGCATGTGTTCAGCGCAGTGCAGTGCGACGGCAGCGCTTCATTGTTGCCCTAGCGTCCTTGTTTGTTTTCTCTTCGTGCCGCAGCGAGCGTTGCCGCGTCGCGCGCACGTGCGCGGCTGCGCGCGACGCAGCACCAGATGTCCATCGGCCGGTGCATGCGCATGCGCATGCATTGTGCGCTCGACGCGGAGGCGCTCATGCGCGCGCGGCCGATCGTAGCGGTCAGCGCCGACCGCGTGCTGCGCGGCGCACACCCGAACCACACGGCCGGCGAGAAATATCTGGTCGCGGTGGTCGACGGCGCCGGTGCGCTCGCGTTCGTGTTGCCGGCGCTGGGCGCGCGGCAGCCGGTCGACGCGATCGTCGCGTCGCTCGACGGGCTGCTGCTGACCGGCAGTCATTCGAACGTCGAGCCGCATCACTACGGCGGCCCGGCAAGCGCCGCTGACACGCTGCACGACGCCGCGCGCGACGCGACCGTGCTGCCGCTCGTGCGCGCGGCGATCGACGCCGGCGTGCCAGTGCTCGCGATCTGCCGCGGCATGCAGGAGCTGAACGTCGCGTATGGCGGCACGCTGCATCAGCGGCTGCATGCGAGCGTCGGGTTCCACGATCATCGCGAGCGCGACGGCGATCCGCTCGAGCGGCAATACGGCCCCGCACACCGCGTGCGATTCGCGCCGGGTGGCCTGCTGCAACGCATCGCGCGCGGTGCGCATGACGCAATGGTCAATTCGCTGCACGATCAGGGCATCGCGCGGCTCGGTGCGGGGCTCGCGGTCGAGGCGAGCGCGCCGGATGGGCTGATCGAGGCCGTGAGCGTGCGCGGCGCGCGCGCGTTCGCGCTGGGCGTGCAGTGGCATCCCGAATGGCGGTTCGCGGAACAGCCGCTTTCGCGCGACATCTTCGCGGCATTCGGCGCGGCGTGCCGCGCGCGCATGACGCATCGCCTTCATGCGGCCGGCTACTCGATGCCGTCTCGGGAGGCGAGCGATATCGACACCGATACTGATAACGACACCGACTAAACGAGAACGATCATGCAATCCGAACTGAGCGAATTCCTGCGTCAGCACCGCATCACCGAGGTCGAGGCGATCATTCCGGACATGGCCGGCATCGCGCGCGGCAAGATCATTCCGCGCAACAAGTTCGAATCCGGCGAGTCGATGCGGCTGCCGCAGGCCGTGATGGTGCAGACGGTCACGGGCGATTATCCGGAGGACGGCTCGCTGACCGGCGTGACCGATCCCGACATGGTGTGCGTGCCCGATCCGTCGACGATCTGCCTGATTCCGTGGGCCGTCGATCCGACCGCGCAGGTGATCCACGACTGCGTGCACTTCGACGGCTCGCCGGTCGAGATCTCGCCGCGCTATGTGCTGCGGCGCGTGCTGGATCTCTACGAGGCGAAGGGCTGGAAGCCGGTGGTCGCGCCGGAGCTGGAGTTCTATCTGGTCGACATGAACGCCGATCCCGACTTGCCGTTGCGGCCGCCGGTCGGCCGCACGGGGCGCGCGGAGACGGGGCGTCAGTCGTATTCGATCGAGGCGGTCAACGAGTTCGATCCGCTGTTCGAGGACATCTACGAATACTGCGAGATGCAGGGGCTCGACATCGAGACGCTGATTCACGAAGTGGGCGCCGCGCAGATGGAGATCAACTTCATGCACGGCGACGCGCTGTCGCTTGCGGATCAAGTGTTCCTGTTCAAGCGCACGGTGCGCGAGGCCGCGTTGCGCCACAACATGTACGCGACGTTCATGGCCAAGCCGATGGAAGACGAGCCGGGCTCGGCGATGCACATTCACCAGAGCCTCGCCGATGCGCGCACCGGCCGCAACCTGTTCGCCGACGAAGACGGCGACGTGTCGCCGATGTTCCAGAGCTATCTCGCCGGGCTGCAGAAGTACACGCCGGCGCTGATGCCGATTTTCGCGCCGTACATCAACTCGTATCGCCGGCTTTCGCGCTTCATGGCCGCGCCGATCAACGTGCAGTGGGGCTACGACAACCGCACGGTCGGCTTTCGCATTCCGCAGTCGGCGCCTGCGGCGCGGCGCATCGAGAACCGGATTCCGGGCGTCGACTGCAACCCGTACCTCGCGTTCGCGGCGACGCTCGCGGCCGGTTATCTCGGTCTCACGCAGCAGCTCGCGCCGACCGAGCCGATCGCTTCGGATGGCTACGACCTGCCGTATCAACTACCGCGCAATCTCGAGGAGGGCATCTCGCTGATGGCCGCGTGCACACCGCTCGCCGGCATTCTCGGCGACAAGTTCGTGAAGGCGTATCTGGCGTTGAAGGAGACGGAGTACGAGGCGTTCTTCCGCGTGATCAGTTCGTGGGAGCGCCGTCATTTGCTGCTTCATGTGTGAGGGGCGCGAGGGGAAAGGGGAGTCGATAGGATCGAACGGAGCGCGGCCAGCGCCGGCGCAGCGATGGGCTGGTTCGGGCGCGGCGACGAATGGTTCACTCAGCTACATTCCGCCTCCGGACCGGACTTGCTCGCGATGGCTAAGGCGTGGCGTCGGGCCATGTGTCGATGAGCGGGGGCGGCATTCATGAACGCGTCGCGTGGGCGATACGCGCGTTGTGGCGAACACGGCGAGTCTATTGGCGGCCGTCCTGGATATCGGGAACGGTGTAGAGGCGGGGCGGCGCTTACGTGGCTCGATACCGCCTCGGCGGAGAACACCGTCACGATCTTGGCCATCCGACACCAGAAGGAAGCGGGGTACTGATCATGGCCGCGGATGAGCGCAACGCGCGGATCAACGTGCTCCACCGCGAGGCAGTGGTCATACGGATCGCGTAGAAACTGGCCGGTCGGCTTTGACGCGACGCCGCATTGCGATTAGAATCCGTGCCGCGGGGTGGAGCAGTCTGGCAGCTCGTCGGGCTCATAACCCGAAGGTCATAGGTTCAAATCCTATCCCCGCAACCAACATCGAAGCCCGCTATGCGAAAGCAAGCGGGCTTTTTGCTTTCGCGCGAGAGCGCCGCCGGCATGGGTACATGACCGAGCGGCGCATGACACTCAGCGCAATTGGCACGCAATGGTGTACCCACTCGCCGAGGACTCGAATCTCGAGGCTGGCGGGTTGCATATTGCCTCGCGGCGTCCTGTATGGAATGAATCACTGCGGCCAAAGGCCAAGAAGGTTGGGGCGCAAGGTGCGTTCGGCCAGCGTAGCGAGAGGATCTCGCTACGGCGCATCGGAGTTTGGATCGCCAAGACGACTACCGGCAGGACGTGTTTGCTTCGACATCCACCAGGCCGGTAGACGCCGGGGTTGGCACCAGACACCTCGAAGAAGAAGTGTGACAAGAATGTGCCGACAATCCGGTTGGGCGAGAGGACACTTAACGAACAATTCGCCAAGTGCTGACCCGGAAAGCAAGAAGGGCCGGCGATTGCCGGCCCTTCGAATCTTTGGTGGGCGGTACTGGGATCGAACCAGTGACCCCTGCCGTGTGAAGGCAGTGCTCTACCGCTGAGCTAACCGCCCAAAGAAGCTGAAATTATGTCAGAGCTTTTTCGCTCCGTAAAGTACTTTCTTCAAATATTTTTGCGGGCCGCTGCGAACGGACCGCGCACGCAAGCACCGCTCCGCTCGCATATCCCCAAAAGCAAACGGCACCGCGCGATGCACGGTGCCGTTTGCTCGACATCGCGCCGCGACGCCCCCGTCGCAACGCGCATCGCGTCAGCCTTCGGTCGGCGGCACGTAGCCGGACGCCTGGTCCGCGCCGTCGCCGAAGAAATACTTCTCGGTCTGCTTCATCAGGTACTGACGCGCGCGCGGGTCGGCCATGTTCAGGCGGTTCTCGTTGATCAGCATCGTCTGCTGCTTGAGCCAGCCTTGCCATGCTTCCTTCGAGACGCTTTCGTAAATGCGCTTGCCGAGCTCGCCCGGCAGCGGCGGGAAATCGAGACCTTCGGCTTCCTTGCCGAGCTTCGCGCATTGGATCATTCGAGCCATCGTGTACTTCTCCTGTAATCGGTCTGGGGGAAGGGCAGTCGTACCTGCGCTCAGAGCTGCTTCATCAGCACGAGCGACTTGCGCTGCCAGTTGTAGAGCTTGCGGCGGTCTTCCGGCAGGTCGTCGACGCTGACCTTGACGAAGCCGCGCTTGAGGAACCAGTGCTCCGTGCGCGTCGTCAGCACGAAGATATGCGTGAGCCCGCGTGCGCGCGCACGCTGCTCGATGCGCTTGAGCAGGCGCTCGCCGTCGCCCGAGCCCTGCGCTTCCGGCGCCACCGTCAGGCACGCCATCTCGCCGATCTTTTCCTGCTGGTACGGATACAGCGCCGCACAGCCGAACAGCACGCCATCGTGCTCGATCACCGAGAAATGGTCGATGTCGCGTTCGATCTGGTGACGCCCGCGCCGCACCAGCGTGCCGTCGGACTCGAGCGGCTCGATCAGCGACAGGATGCCGCCGACGTCGTCCGGCGTCGCCTCGCGCAGGCTCTCCAGATTCTCGTACGAGATCATCGTGCCGACGCCGTCGTGCAGGAACAGTTCGAGCAGCATGCTGCCGTCGAGCGATTGCGGAATCAGATGCGCACGCGTCACGCCGCCGCGGCATGCGCGAATCGAATGCTTCAGGAAGAACGCATCGTCGCCCTGAATGTTGCCCGAATCGAGCAGCTCGGCGGCCGCATCGAGCGACATTTCGCGGACCAGCTCGCCTTCGTCGTCGACGATGCCGGGCGCTTCGGTCAGGAAGATGATCTTGTCGGCGCGCAGCGCGATCGCGGCGGCCGACGCGACGTCTTCCATCGACAGGTTGAACGCCTCGCCGGTCGGCGAGAAACCGAGCGGCGACAGCAGCACGAGCTTGCGGCTCGCGAGCGAATGACGGATCGACTCGGCGTCGATCTTGCGCACGATGCCGGTGTGCGCGAAGTCCACGCCGTCGAGAATCCCCACCGGCCGTGCGGTCACGAAGTTGCCGGACACGACGCTGATGTGCGCATGCGCCATCGGCGAGTTCGGCAGCCCCTGGCTGATCGCGGCCTCGATGTCCAGCCGCACTTCGCCGGCCGCCTCCTTCGCCGATTCGAGCGCGCGCGCATCGGTGATGCGCAGCCCGTGCGAGAACTCCGACTCGACGCCATGCAGGCTCAGCTGCTCCTCGACCTGCGGCCGCGAGCCGTGCACCAGCACGATCTGGATGCCCATCGCCTGCAACAGCGCGATGTCCGACACGAGCGCGTTCAGCAGCCCTTGCTGCACCACCTCGCCACCGAACCCCACGACGAACGTGCTGTTGCGGAACTTGTGGATATAGGGCGCGACGGAGCGCATCCAGTCGACGAACTGCGCGTGGCTGACGGCCGAATCGTCGGGAGCCGGCGGCGTCGTGGCGCCGGTCTGGGCGGGAGGGAGGTCGGTTTGGGAATTCATGGGCGGGATTATAATGCGCCCCCATGTCGAATGTACCTAAAAGTCCCGCGCCGACGCGGGCCAACGCGGACCCGGCGCAGCACCCGGACGGTGCAGCCGATGCGCGTCAGCAGCCGGGCCGGCAGCAGCAATCGCGGCAGGGCGGCAAGCCGCCGCGCGACGACGAACGGCGCCGCGATGCGGGCCAGCCGGCCGCGCCGGCTACGCGCGCGGCCGACGGCGAGCGTACGCCGCGTCGCGAACGTGCGCCGCGCGCGCCGGTCGCACCGAACCCCGTCCCGAAGATCAGCTATCCGGAAAGCCTGCCCGTGTCGGGCCGGCGCGACGAGATTGCGCGCGCGATCGCCGCGCATCAGGTCGTCATCGTTTGCGGCGAAACAGGTTCGGGCAAGACCACCCAGCTGCCGAAGATCTGCCTCGATCTCGGCCGCGGCCTCGGCGCCGGCGGCACGGGCCTGATCGGCCACACGCAGCCGCGGCGGCTCGCCGCGTCGTCGACGGGCCGGCGCATCGCCGAGGAGCTCGGCACGCCGTTCGGCGAAGTCGTCGGCTACAAGGTGCGCTTCACCGACAACCTTGCGCCGGGCGCGTCGGTCAAGCTGATGACCGACGGCATCCTGCTCGCCGAGACGCAGAACGATCCGCTGCTGAAAGCGTACGACACGCTGATCATCGACGAGGCGCACGAGCGCAGCCTGAACATCGACTTCCTGCTCGGCTACCTGAAGGAGATCCTGCCGCGCCGGCCGGACCTGAAGCTGATCGTCACGTCCGCGACGATCGACGCCGACCGCTTCGCGCGCCATTTCGGCAGCGACGCGCGCCCGGCGCCCGTGATCGAGGTGAGCGGGCGGCTGTATCCGGTCGAGGTCCGCTATCGGCCGGTGGCCGAGGACCGCCCGGCCGTGAAGAACGCCGAAGGCACCGGCGGGCGCGACCGCGTGAAGACCGCGCGCGAGGCCGAACGCGACCTGATGGACGCGATCGTCGACGCGGTCGACGAACTGTGCCGCGAAGGCCCCGGCGACGTGCTGGTGTTCCTGCCCGGCGAGCGCGAGATCCGCGACGCGGCCGAGGCGCTGCGCAAGCACCATCCGCCGCACACCGAGATCCTGCCGCTGTTCGCGCGGCTGTCGGCGGCCGACCAGGACAAGGTGTTCAAGGCGTCGAACGCGCGCCGCATCGTGCTCGCCACCAACGTGGCCGAAACGTCGCTGACCGTGCCGGGCATCCGCTACGTCGTCGACACCGGCCTGGCGCGCGTGAAGCGCTATTCGTACCGCAACAAGGTCGAGCAGCTGCAGGTCGAGTCGATCTCGCAGGCCGCCGCGAACCAGCGCGCGGGCCGCTGCGGCCGCGTGGCCGACGGCATCTGCATCCGTCTGTACGAAGAAAGCGACTTCCAGGCGCGCGCGCGCTTCACCGATCCGGAAATCCTGCGCTCGTCGCTCGCGGCGGTGATCCTGCGGATGAAGTCGCTGCACCTCACTGCGATCGAATCGTTTCCGTTCCTCGAGCCGCCGCCCGGCCGCGCGATCGCCGACGGCTATCAGCTGCTCAACGAGCTCGGCGCGGTCGACGACGACAACGCGCTGACGCCGCTCGGCCGCGAGCTCGCGCGCTTGCCGCTCGACCCGCGCGTCGGCCGGATGATCCTCGCCGCGCGCGACCAGCAGGCGTTGCGCGAAGTGCTGATCATCGCGAGTGCGCTGTCGGTGCAGGATCCGCGCGACCGTCCGAGCGACGCGCAGGAGCAGGCCGATCAGGCGCACCGCCGGTTCGCCGACGAGCGCTCCGAATTCCTGCAATGGCTGAAGATCTGGGCGTGGTTCGAAGAGGCCGTCGCGCACAAGAAATCGAACCGCCAGCTGATCGATGCGTGCCGCCAGAACTTCCTGTCGCACCTGCGGCTGCGCGAATGGCGCGACGTTCATTCGCAACTGCTGACGGTCGTGCGCGAGCACGGCTGGCGTCTGAACGAAGCCGAGGCAACCTACGAGCAGATCCATCTGGCCCTGTTGACCGGCCTGCTCGGCAACCTCGGCCTGAAGGCCGACGACGATCCGCATTACCTCGGCGCGCGCGGGATCAAGTTCTATCTGTGGCCGGGCTCCGCGCTCGCGAAGAAGGCCGGCCGCTGGGTGATGGCGGCCGAGCTCGTCGAGACGAGCCGGCTGTACGCGCGCTGCCTCGCGAAGATCGAGCCGGAGTGGGTCGAGAAGGTCGGCGCGCATCTGTTGAAGAAGTCGCTGTCGGAGCCGCATTGGGAGAAGCGTCCCGCGCAGGTCAGCGCGTTCGAGCGCGCGACGCTGTACGGGCTGCCGATCTACCATCGGCGGCGCGTCGCGTTCGGCCGGCAGGACCCGGCGCGCGCCCGCGAGCTGTTCATCCGCGGCGCGCTGGTCGAAGGCGAATTCGACACGCGGCTGCCGTTCTTCGCGCACAACCGAAAGTTGCTCGCCGACATCGAGCAGCTCGAGCACAAGTCGCGCCGCCAGGACGTGCTGGTCGACGACGAGCTGATCTACGCGTACTACGACCAGGCGATTCCGCAAGGCATCCATACGGGTGCGGCGTTCGAGCGCTGGTATCGCGACGAGGTGAAGAAGGGCGGTCAGCCGGAGGACAAGCAGCGCCTGCTGTATCTGTCGCGCGACGACCTGATGCGTCACGAGGCGGCCGGCGTGACGACCGAGCTGTTCCCGAAGCGCATGACGATGGCCGGCGTCGAGATGGCGCTCACCTACCATTTCGAGCCCGGCACGCCGCGCGACGGCGTGACGCTCGCGGTGCCCCTGTACGCGCTGAACCAGGTCGACGCGCGCCGTTGCGAATGGCTGGTGCCGGGGATGCTGAAGGAGAAGGTGCAGCTGCTGCTGAAGTCGCTGCCGCAGAAGCTGCGCCGGCACTGCGTGCCGCTGCCCGAGTACGCGGCCGGCTTCGTCGAGCGCATGGGTCGCGAGCGCTTCGGCGCGGGCGGCCTCGTCGACGCGCTGATCGCCGACGTGCGCGGCGAAACGCAGGTCGCGATGAAGACGGCCGACTTCAAGCTCGAGACGTTGCCCGCGCACCTGTTCATGAACTTCAAGGTGATCGACGAGCACGGGCGCCAGCTCGCGATGGGCCGCAATCTCGCGCAGCTGCGCCAGGAGCTCGGCGCGCAGGCGCAGCAGCAGTTCCAGAAGATCGCGGCCGCGTCGTCGATCGCGGCGAGCGGCGATGCGGCCGGCGACGCCCCGGCCGGCGCATCGGCGCCGGGCGGAGCGGGTGCACCAGGCGCGCTGGCGAAGGGCGGCAAGCCGGCCAGGGGCGCGGCGCCGCATACGGCGGCGCCCGCGGAAGCCGGCGCGACCGCGCTGTACGAGAACCTGACGACGTGGAATTTCGGCAAGCTTCCCGAGCTGCTGGAGATCCGCCGGCGCGGCCAGACGCTGTACGGCTATCCGGCGCTCGTCGATCGCGGCACGCATTGCGACGTCGAGGTGTTCGACTCGCCCGAGGAAGCCGCGCGCATCCATCGTGCGGGCTTGCGGCGGCTGTTCGCGCTGCAGCTGAAGGAGCCGATCAAGTTCCTCGAGAAGAACCTGCCGGGGCTGCGCGAGATGGCGATGCAGTACATGTCGCTCGGTACGCAGGACGAACTGCGCGATCAGCTGATCGACACGGCGCTCGACCGCGCGTGCCTGCAGGAGCCGCTGCCCGACGACGACGCGAGCTTCCACGCGCGCCGCGACGAGGGCCGCAGCCGCCTGAACCTGCTCGCGCAGGAGATCGCGCGGCTCGTCGCGCAGATCCTCGCCGAATACGCGGGGCTCGCGAAGAAGCTCGCGCAGGCGAAGCCGTTCGCGCAAGCGCACGCCGATCTGCAGCAGCAACTCGCGGCGCTGGTCGGCAAGCGCTTCGTGATCGACACACCTTACGTGCAGCTTGCGCACTTTCCGCGCTATCTGAAGGGCATCGCGCTGCGGATCGACAAGCTGAAGGCGGACCCGGCGCGCGACGCGAAGCAGTTCGCCGAGCTGCAGCCGCTCGTCCAGCAGTACCAGCGCGCGGTGTCGCAGCGCGGCGGCGTCGTCGATCCGCGGCTCGCGGAATTCCGCTGGCTGCTCGAGGAACTGCGCATTTCGCTGTTCGCGCAGGAACTGCGCACGCCGATGCCTGTCTCTGTCAAGCGTCTGCACAAGGTGTGGGAGTCGATGCAGCGCTAGCGCCGCCGCGGCCCGATGCACGTCACGGCGAGCGGCCACGGCCGGTCGTCGCGGCGTGCGTCGAAATGGCGCAATGCTGTCCGCGGTCAACCGGGCGGGCCGGTCGGGCGTTTTACAATGACAGTAGTTCCACGACGTGAGTCTTCATGCGCACTTTCCTCTCCTTCGGCCGCACGCTCGCGCTGGCCGCCGCCGTGCTGGCGCCCGCCGCACACGCGAATAACGTGATCATCCTCAACTCGGCCGAGGCGACGCTTTCCCTGATCGATCAGCAGACCCGTCAAGTCGTGGCGACCATGCCGACCGGCAAGGAGCCGCATCACCTGATGGCGACGCCCGACAATTCGTCGCTGATCGTCGCGAATTCGGTCTCGAACAGCCTGATGTTCGTCGATCCGAAAACGGGCAAGCTGCAGCGCACCGTCGAAGGCATCGAAGATCCTTACCAGCTCGGCTTCTCGCCCGATCGCAAGTGGTTCGTGTCGACCGGGCTGCGCCTCGATCGCCTCGACATCTATACGTACGACGGCCACGACGTGCATCTCGCGAAGCGCCTGCCGCTCGCGGTGATGCCGAGCCACCTCGCGTTCACGAAGGACAGCAAAACGGTGCTCGTGTCGCTGCAGGTGTCCGGCGAGATCGCGGCGGTCGATCTGGCGACGCAGACGCTCAAGTGGCGGATGAAGGTCGGCAAGGTGCCGGCCGGCCTGTGGCTCACGCCGGACGACAAATACCTGCTGGTCGGGATGACCGGCTCGGATTACGTCGCGGTGGTCGACTGGCGCAACCAGAAGATCGTCAAGCAGATCGTCACCGGCAACGGCGCGCACAACTTCCGTTCGCTCGCCGACGGCACGCACGTCGCGATCACCAACCGCGTCGCCAACACGATCAGCATCATCGACGAAAACACGCTCACCAACGTCGGCGACATCACTGGCCTGCTGCCGGGGCCGGACGACATGGAGCTGTCCGCCGACCGGAAGACGCTGTGGGTGACGTTCCGCTTCGCGAAGAAGGTCGGGATCATCGATCTCGCGTCGCGCAAGCTGGTGCAGACGATTTCCGTCGGCCGATCGCCGCACGGTATCTACTTCTACGACCGCGCGCCCTGGAAGGCGGCGAACGGCGCGTGACGAGCGGAGACGAACGATGCTGCACCTGATCGATGCGTTCGTGTCGGACATCCAGACCTGGCTGTACATCGACGTCGTGCAGCCGCTGCTGTTCAAGTTCAACCTGATGGGCTACGACGAGGGCACCTACGACGCGCTGTACTGGGTGATCGTCGGCGCGCTGCAGATGGTCCTGATGTTCGCGGTGCTGCGCCCGCTCGAGGCGCTGCTGCCGGTCGAACGCTGGACCAACCGCCGCGCGGTGCGGGTCGACGTGATCTACACGGCGATCGCGAAGCTCGGCATCTATTCGCTGTTCTTCTTCTTCGCGCTGCAGCCGCTGTTCGACCGTTTGCAGGGCTGGTTGCGGCTGCACGGCGTGTCGAACGTCAATCTGGACTATTTGTGGCCGGGCGTGACGTCGCAGCCGATCGTCGCGTTCGCGATCTACCTCGTGGTGCTCGATTTCGCCGGCTACTGGTATCACCGCTGGGAGCACAAGTTCGGGATCTGGTGGGAGCTGCACGCCGTGCATCACAGCCAGCGGCAGATGTCGCTGTGGTGCGATGACCGCAACCACCTGCTCGACAACGTGATCCAGTCGTGCTTCTTCGCGACGATCGCGCTCGTGATCGGCGTGACGCCGTCGCAGTTCGTCGTGCTGACCGCGTTCACGAACTTCATCCAGAGCATCCAGCATGCGAACGTGCGGCTGCGCCTCGGCTGGCTCGGCGAGCGCCTGATCGTGAGCCCGACGTTCCACCGGCGTCATCATGCGGTCGGCTACGGTCACGAAGGCACCAAGTACGGCTGCAACTTCGGCGTGCTGTTTCCGTGGTGGGACATGATGTTCGGCACCGCGTCGTGGAACCGCACGGTCGAGCCGACCGGCATCCGCGAGCAGATGGAGGGCGTGTCCTACGGCGACGGCTTCTGGGCGCAGCACGGCCTCGCGTTCGTGCGGATCTTCCGCCGGCTCGTGCCGGCGAAGCGCGGTGCGGCCTCGGCCTGACGCGTCGTTTCCCGTCGAGCGGTAGCCTGCGCGGCCCGCATGTGCTTTGGCGCATGCGGGCCGCGTGGTTTATCCTTTCCCCATTTTTCATCGTCGATACAGGGTCCGCATGAACGATCTGCTGCGCTCCTTCCTCCGCGCGTTCGCGAGCGCGCTGCATCCGCGCATGCTGTGGCTCACGCTGATGCCGTTCGTCGTGTCGGCGCTGTTCTGGGGCGTCGTGCTGTGGTTCTCGTGGCAAACGCTGATCGACGCGGCACGCGGCGCGCTCGACGGCTTCGTGCTGACCGCCGCGCTGTACCGCGCGTTCGACGCGTTGGGGATGTCGCAGCTGCATGCGGTCATCGCGCCGTTCATCGTCGTGTCGCTCGCGATCCCGTTGATCGTGCTGACCGTGCTGTTGCTGATCGCGACGATCTCGATGCCGGTCGTGATCAAGCACCTGGCGAGCCGGCAGTTCGCCGCGCTCGACGCGAAGCGCGGCGGCACCTTCTTCGGCAGCGTGGCCAATTCGCTCGGCGCAGCGCTGGTCGGCGTCGTGCTGCTCGTCGTGACGATCCCGCTGTGGCTGATTCCGCCGTTCTTCGCGCTGCTGCCGCCGGTGATCTGGGGCTGGCTCACCTATCGCGTGATGACCTACGACGCGCTCGCGCTGCACGCGAGCCGCGACGAGCGCCGCGAGCTCGTGCGGCGCCACCGCTGGCCGCTGATCGGCATCGGCGTCGCGACCGGCCTGCTCGGCACCGTGCCGACTTTCGTGTGGGTGTCGTCGGTCTGGATGATGGTGCTGTTTCCGTTCGTCGCGGCGGCCATGATCTGGGTTTACGCTTTCATTCTCGTTTTCTCGGCGCTGTGGTTCGGGCACTACTGCCTGCGCGCGCTGGACGACCTGCGCGCGAGCTCGCGCGCCACCGCAATTGACATGGGGCAGGCATGAGCATCGGCATCATCATCATCGGCGACGAAATCCTTTCCGGCCGCCGGCAGGACAAGCATCTGGCGAAGGTCATCGAGCTGCTCGGCGCGCGCGGGCTCGCGCTCGACTGGGCCGAATACGTCGGCGACGATCCGGCACGGATCACCGCGACGCTCGCCCGCGCGATCGCATCCGGCGACATCGTGTTTTCGACGGGCGGCATCGGCGCGACGCCGGACGACCACACGCGCCAGTGTGCGGCCGCCGCGCTCGGCGTGCCGCTCGAGTTGCACCAGGAAGCGCGCGCGCTGATCGCCGAGCGCATCCGCGAGACGCAGCCCGACGCAAGCGCGCCGGTCGACTTCGATTCGCCGGAGAACCAGCACCGTTTCAACATGGGCGTGTTCCCGGTCGGCGCGACGATCATCCCGAACGGCTACAACCGGATTCCCGGCTTCTCCGTCGGCGATCTGCATTTCGTGCCGGGCTTCCCGGTGATGGCGTGGCCGATGATCGAATGGGTGCTGGACACGAAGTACGCGCATCTGCACCATGCGACGCCGCACGCGGAGCGCTCGCTGTACGTGTTCGAGCTGCCCGAGTCGACGCTGACGCCGCTGATGGAGCGGATCGAACGCGACTTCCCCGGCGTGCGCGTGTTCAGCCTGCCGAGCGTCGGCGACGCCGAGCGCGGCGGCATCTATGCGCGCCGGCACATCGACCTCGGCGTGAAGGGCGAGCCTGAAGCGGTCGCGGCCGCGTTCGTGAAGCTGCGCGAAGGCGTGCATCTGCTCGGCGGCGACGTCGTCGAGCCCGATGCGCCGCGGGCGTGAGCGTCGCGTAGATCGCGCACGATTCTCTCGGCGCGTACAGCGCGCATGGCCCGCTGAACGGGCCGTGCAAAAGAGGCGGGCCGCGCAACGCGGCCCGTCATCGGGGTGTCATCGCCCGGCTCGACGATGTCGCAGTCGGGCGTGCGGGAACGGATGCGCGTTCAGGCGCCGATCCACGGCAGTTTCCGGAAGCACCAGCCGTCGACCGTCTTGCGATGGCCTTCGGCATCCTTGCCGCCCTCGAACCCTTCGAGCAGATCGAAAGCCTTCGTGAAGCCGGCCTGCCTGGACGCGACTGCCGCGAGCTTCGAGCGTGCAGCGCTGCGGCACAGGAACAGCACCGGCGTATCGGGCGACACGGCCGCCTTCAGCTGCTCGACGAATTCCGTGTTCGGCACGCCGCCGGGATAGCGCGTCCACTCGATGTGCAGATACTGGCCGTCGCCGACGAGCGGGCGGCCGATCCAGTCGAGCTCGGCGCGCGTGCGCACGTCGACGAGGCGGGCGGACGGGTCGAGCTGGAGCAGTTCGAACGCCTCGACGGGCAGCAGGGCGCCCGCATAGTCGAGCGCGCTCTCGGCGCGGCGTTGATCGGCCTTCGCGTAAAGCTGGTCGAGCGTACTCATGGCAGGAGGTCTCCGTATCGGTCAAACGAACATTCTAGCGCGCCGGTGCCGCGCGGACGTCGGTACGCTGGCCGGCCGCATGCACCGCGCACGGGTTCACCAAAAAAGTGCAGAATGGCGTGCATGCACCGAATCGGCGCTCGCAAAATGCTGTCACACGCTCGTTGCACCATGGAGGTGCCAAAGCGCGAATGCCGGTGCGTCCCGTGGCCCCGGAATCGCGCAGCGCGGCCCCGCTGCGGCGCGGGCCGGCGCGATTCGCGTCGGATTTGCGATGATTGGCACGGAAGCTGCTATATAGAATTCGGTCGACCCGGGGCGCGCTGCGCCAAAGCCAGACTCCGGGCAGCTCGATAAACGAGGCGGTTCCCAGTCCGCCGGAATTGTTCAATCAGGAGAAGAGGTTATGAGTAAAACCGTCGCCGACGTCATGCAGCTCGTGAAGGACGAGGACGTCAAGTTCGTCGATTTCCGCTTCACGGATACGCGCGGCAAGGAGCAGCACGTGTCGGTGCCGGTTTCGGCGTTTGACGAAGACAAGTTCGAAAGCGGCCATGCCTTCGACGGTTCGTCGATCGCCGGCTGGAAGGGCATCGAGGCGTCGGACATGCTGCTCATGCCGGATCCGACCGCGGCGTTCATCGACCCGTTCTACGAAGAGTCGACCCTCGTGATGACCTGCGACGTGGTCGAGCCGGCCGACGGCAAGGGCTACGAGCGCGATCCGCGCTCGCTCGCGAAGCGCGGCGAAGCGTACCTGAAGAGCACGGGCCTCGGCGACACCGCGTACTTCGGTCCGGAGCCGGAATTCTTCATTTTCGACTCGGTCCAGTGGAACACGGACATGTCGGGCTGCTTCGTGAAGATCAACTCCGAAGAAGCACCGTGGTCGGCAGGCAAGGAATTCGAAGGCGGCAACACCGGCCACCGTCCGGGCACGAAGGGCGGCTACTTCCCGGTCGCGCCGGTCGACACGTTCCAGGACATGCGTTCGGAAATGTGCCTGCTGCTCGAACAGCTCGGCATTCCGGTCGAAGTGCACCACCACGAAGTCGCGGGCCAGGGCCAGAACGAAATCGGCACGAAGTTCTCGACGCTCGTGCAACGCGCCGACTGGACGCAATGGTCGAAGTACATCATCCATAACGTCGCGCACTCGTACGGCAAGACGGCGACGTTCATGCCGAAGCCGGTCGTCGGCGACAACGGTTCGGGCATGCACGTTCACCAGTCGATCTGGAAGGACGGCCAGAACCTGTTCGCGGGCAACGGCTACGCCGGCCTGTCGGAATTCGCGCTGTTCTACATCGGCGGCATCATCAAGCACGCCCGTGCACTGAACGCGATCACGAACCCGACGACGAACTCGTACAAGCGTCTCGTGCCGCACTTCGAAGCACCGGTGAAGCTCGCCTACTCGGCGCGCAACCGTTCGGCATCGATCCGCATTCCGCACGTGTCGAACCCGAAGGGTCGCCGCATCGAAACGCGCTTCCCGGACCCGATGGCCAACCCGTACCTGTGCTTCACCGCGCTGATGATGGCGGGCCTCGACGGCGTGCAGAACAAGATCCATCCGGGCGAAGCAGCCGACAAGAACCTGTACGACCTGCCGCCGGAAGAGGATGCAAAGATCCCGACCGTCTGCGCAGGCCTCGACCAGGCGCTGGAAGCACTCGACAAGGATCGCGAGTTCCTGACGCGCGGTGGCGTGTTCACCGACGGCATGATCGATGCGTACCTCGCGCTGAAGGAGCAGGAGCTGGCGAAGTTCCGCATGACGACGCATCCGATCGAGTTCGAGATGTACTACTCGCTGTAAGTGGCGATGGCGCTTCCAGTCAGCGCCGTCACGCCGCTTCGTTCCCGTCGGGCAGTGTGCGGCGGGAGCGGCGGAGTCTGAAAGGGGACGGCGTCCAGCCGTCCCTTTTTTGTTCCGAAATTCCTCATTCACGGCCCCGGTGGGGCGCGACGATACGCACGATGGCTCTGAAGAATCTGATCAAGGCGAAGACGGGGCAGCCCGAGCGACTGACGGAAGACGAGCGGCTCGCGCGCTCCGGGCTGCTTGCCGGGCTCGAAGCGCTGCCGACGGTCGTGCTCGTGCTCGACCGCAAGACGCTGCGGGTCGCGTTCGCGAACCCGTCCGCGGAGGCGATGCTCGACATCTCGCGCCGGCAGCTCGCGCAGCGGCCGTGGGGCGAGATCTTCCCGAACGCGAACGAGCTCGCGTCGACGATCACCGCGATCGGCGAGGAGCGCTTTCACGCGACGCATCTCGACACCGTGCTCGATCGGCCCGGCCACGAGGCGTTGCACGTGCATGCGATCGTCGGCTTCCTCGAGACCGCGCCCGATTTCGTGCTCGTCGAGCTGTTCGAGAACGAACGCCAGTCGCGCACCGATCGCGAGGAGCGCATCCACGACCTGACCGCGGTCAACAAGCAGCTGATCCGCAATCTCGCGCACGAGATCAAGAATCCGCTCGGCGGCATTCGCG
This sequence comes from Burkholderia vietnamiensis LMG 10929, assembly GCF_000959445.1. NCBI lineage: Bacteria > Pseudomonadati > Pseudomonadota > Betaproteobacteria > Burkholderiales > Burkholderiaceae > Burkholderia > Burkholderia vietnamiensis. The sequence continues at coordinate 1,877,430 of NZ_CP009631.1, forward strand.
GCGCCGCGCAGCTGCTCGAATTCGAGCTGGGCGAGCGCGAGCGTGGCGAGTTGCGCGAATACACGCAGGTGATCATCAAGGAGTCCGACCGCCTGCAGACGCTCGTCGACCGGTTGCTGGAGCCGCATCGGCATCCGCACATCGTCGGCGACGTGAACATTCATGAAGTATGCGAACGCGTGCGCGCGGTGATGCTCGCGGAGTTTCCGCGCGGCCTCACGATCGAGCGCGACTACGACGTGAGCGTGCCGGACCTGCGCGGCGACAAGGAGCAGCTGATCCAGGCGCTGCTGAACATCGTGCGCAATGCGGCGCAGGCGCTGCGCGAACGCATCGCGCAGGGCGACGCGAGAATCGAATTGCGCACGCGCATCGCGCGCAAGGTGACGATCGCGAAGCGCCTGTACCGGCTGGCACTGGACTTGCACGTGGTCGACAACGGGCCGGGCATTCCGGAGGAGATTCGCGACCGCATCTTCTACCCGCTCGTGTCCGGGCGCGACGACGGCAGCGGGCTCGGCCTCACGCTCGCGCAAACCTTCGTGCAGCAGCACGACGGGATGATCGAGGTCGAGAGCCGGCCCGGACGTACCGAATTTCAGATCCTGTTGCCGCTCGATCACTGAGCGGCGGCATGGCGATTCACCGGATTCACCAATATCTGACCGACCTATGAAGCCGATCTGGATAGTAGACGACGATCAATCGATTCGCTGGGTGCTCGAAAAGGCGCTCGCCCGCGACAGCTTCGCGACGCGCAGCTTCGCGAACGTGCGCGATGCGCTGGCCGCGCTCGATCACGAGTCGCCGCAGGTGCTCGTATCCGACATCCGGATGCCGGGCGGCTCGGGCCTCGAGTTGCTGCAGGCGATGCACGAGCGTCTGCCCGGCTTGCCCGTCATCATCATGACGGCGTTCTCCGATCTCGACAGCGCAGTGGCCGCGTTCCAGGGCGGCGCGTTCGAATACCTCGCGAAGCCGTTCGACGTCGACAAGGCGGTCGAACTGATCCGCCGCGCGGTGGAGGAAAGCCTGCGCGGCGGCGCACCGCAGGACGAACGCGTGGCCGAGGCGCCCGAGATGCTCGGGCAGGCGCCGGCGATGCAGGACATGTTCCGCGCGATCGGCCGGCTGTCGCATTCGGCCGCGACGGTGCTGATCACCGGCGAGTCGGGCACCGGCAAGGAGCTCGTCGCCCGGGCGCTGCACCGTCACAGCCCGCGCGCGAACGGCCCGTTCATCGCGCTGAACACCGCCGCGATCCCGAAGGATCTGCTGGAATCCGAACTGTTCGGCCATGAGCGCGGCGCGTTCACCGGCGCGCAGACGACCCGCCAGGGCCGCTTCGAGCAGGCCGAGAACGGCACGCTGTTCCTCGACGAAATCGGCGACATGCCGTTCGACCTGCAGACGCGCCTGCTGCGCGTGCTGTCGGACGGCCAGTTCTATCGGGTCGGCGGCCACAACCCGCTGCGCGCGAACGTGCGCGTGATCGCCGCGACGCACCAGAACCTCGAATCGCGCGTGCGGCAGGGGCTGTTCCGCGAGGACCTTTACCACCGGCTCAACGTGATCCGCCTGCGCCTGCCGCCGCTGCGCGAACGCAGCGAAGACATTCCGCTGCTCACGCGCCACTTCCTGCAGAAGAGCGCGCGCGATCTCGGCGTCGAGCCGAAGCGCGTGTCCGACGAAGCGCTCGCGTATCTGACGTCGCTGCCGTTTCCGGGCAACGTGCGGCAACTCGAGAACCTCGCGAACTGGCTGACGGTGATGGCGCCCGCGCAGACGGTCGAGATCAAGGACTTGCCGCCCGATCTCGTGCCGAGCGGCGCGCCGGTGACGGCAGCCGTCGACGGCGCGGACGCGCCCGCGGCCCTCGGCGGCGGCGACGTGTCGCGCGTGCAGCCGTCGGTCGGTGCGGCGACGCTCGCGAGCGCACCCGTTGCGGCCGCATCGAACGGCGCGCCGGCCGGCTATCCGATGTGGGAGAGCGGGCTGCGTACCGAAGTCGCGCGACTGCTGCGCGAAAATTCCGCCGACGTGATGGACGAACTCGCACGCCGCTTCGAGGCTGCCGTGATCCGCGAGGCGCTCGACTTCACGCGCGGCCGCAAGGTCGAGGCGGCCGAGCGGCTCGGCATTGGCCGCAACACGATCACGCGCAAGATCCAGGAACTGCATCTGGAGCCGTAAGCCGTCGTCGCGGCATGCGCGCGCCGCGCATGCCGCGATCGGACATAATCGCGGTTTGCCGTCACGCGCACGCCCGTCATGTCCGATTCCTTTCGCTGGCCCGCCGGGGCCGATCCTTTCCGATTTCTCGAAGCGCTCGACAGCAAGCGCGCCCGCACGTGGGTCGACGAGCAGAACGCGCGCACGCGTGCTGCGCTGCGTGACGACGACGGCTACCGCACGCTGACCGCGCGGCTCGCGCAGGCCTACCTGCCGCGCGAGCGGCCGGTGATTCCGACCCGCTGGCGCGAATGGGCGTACGACCTGTGGCAGGACGATCAGCACCCGAAGGGGCTGTGGCGCCGCGCGCGCTGGGACGACTGGCGCGCCGGCCGGCCCGATTGGGAAACGCTCCTCGACGTCGACGCGCTCGGCGCGCAAGAGGGCGAATCGTGGGTGTTCGAGCAGGACGCGATCCTCTATCCGGACGGTGACCGCGCACTCGTGTCGCTGTCGCCGGGCGGCGCGGACGCGGTCGTCGTGCGCGAATTCGATCTGGTGCAGCGCCGCTTCGTCGACGGCGGCTTCACGATCGACGAGCCGGGGCATCACACCGTCGGCTGGATCGATCGCGACACCGTCTACGTGAGCTGGGATCGCGGCGAAGCGCATGCGACCGCGGCCGGCTATCCGTACGATGCGCGCCGCTGGGTGCGCGGCACGCCGCTCGCCGACGCGCCCATCGTGTTTCGCGGCGAACCGGACGACATCAGCGCGGGCGCATGGTTCGATCCGATCGACGGCCGCCATGTCGCATGGCGCAGCGTGGACTTCTTCGACGCGCATGCGTACCGGCTCACCGAGGCGGGCGAATGGGCGCGCTACGACGTGCCGACGCACGTCGAGGTCGGCTTCTGGGAAGGCTGGCTGGTGCTGGAGCCGCGGCTCGACTGGGACTGCGGCGGCGTACGGCATGCGGGCGGCTCGCTGCTCGCGATTCGCGAGCACGCGTTCCTCGCCGGCTCGCGCGAATTCACGACGCTGTTCGCGCCGCAAGCATCGACGTCGGCGTGCACGTGGACCCACACGCGCACGATGCTGATCGCGAGCTGGCTCGACGACGTGCACAACCGCACGATGCTGTGGACGCCGCGCAAGGGCGAGGGCAGCGACGACGGCGAAGGCGGCGAATGGACGTGGGACGCGCATGCGTTCGACTGGCCGCGCGATGCGCAGATCGACGTCGAGCCGGTCGAGTCGACGCTGAACGACGACGTGTACGTGGACGTCGACACCTATCTCGATCCACCCGAATGCTGGCTGGCCGATCTCGCCGATCGCGCGGCCGATGCGCAAGCGCGCCGCGTGCTGCTCGACCGGCCGCCGGTGCGCTTCGATGCGGCAGGGCTCGTCGTGCGGCGCGCGAATGCGCGCTCGCGCGACGGCACGATCGTGCCGTACACGTTGATCGGGCCGCGCGATGCCGTCGAGGCAGCCAACCGTGATGATGGCGGCGATGGCGGCACGCGCGTCGCGCGGCCGTGTCTGTTGTCAGGCTATGGCGGCTTCGCGATTCCGAACCTGCCGGGCTACAGCGACGCACTCGGCATCGCGTGGCTCGAGCGCGGCGGCGTCGCGGTGTTCGCGCACATCCGCGGCGGCGGCGAATTCGGGCCGCGCTGGCACGTCGACGCGCAGCGCGAACATCGGCAGCGTTCGTTCGACGATTTCATCGCGGTAGCCGAGGACCTGGTCCGCACCGGCGTGACGACCGCTGCGCAGCTCGGCATCGAAGGCGGCAGCAACGGCGGCCTGTTGGTGGGCGCGTGCATGGTGCAGCGTCCCGAACTGTTCGGCGCGGTGCTGTGCCGCGTGCCGCTGCTCGACATGCGGCGTTATCCGAAACTGCATGCGGGCGCCGCCTGGCTCGACGAGTACGGCGACCCGGACGATCCGCGCGAGGGCGCGGCGCTGGCCGCCTATTCGCCGTATCACCGCGTGCGCGACGGCGTCGTCTATCCGCCGCTGCTGCTGACGACGTCGACGCGCGACGACCGCGTGCATCCGGCGCATGCCCGCAAGATGGCGGCGCGCATGCACGCGCTCGGGCACGAGCGCGTGTGGTACTGGGAGAACACCGACGGCGGCCACGGCAGCGCCGACGATCTGGAGCGGGCCGAATCCGATGCGGCGGAATTCGGCTTCCTGTGGGCGCATCTGGGGCCGGCGCCCGCGCGCGGCTGAGCGAGCGGGCGGGGCGGCAGGCCAGCGGCCTCAGCCCACGACCGCGACGACCGGCGTGTGATCGGACGGCTGCTCCCACGTGCGCGGCACGCGGTCGACTTCGCACGACGTGCAGGTGGCCGCGAGCGCCGGCGAGAGGAGAATGTGGTCGATGCGCAGCCCGGCGTTGCGGCGAAACGCGAACATCCGGTAGTCCCACCACGTGAAGGTCTTCTCGGGCTGCTCGAAGCGCCGGAACGCGTCGACGAAGCCGAGCTCGAGCAGCTTCGCGAAGTGCGCGCGCTCCTGCGGCGACACCAGGTTCTGGCCTTCCCATTTCGCGGGGTCGTGCACGTCGCGATCTTCCGGCGCGATGTTGTAGTCGCCGAGCAGCGCGAGCTTCGGATAGCGCTGCAGCTCGGCGCCGAGCCACGCATGCAGCGCGTCGAGCCACTGCATCTTGTAGAGAAACTTGTCGGAGTCCGGCGCCTGGCCGTTCGGGAAATACGCGGACACGATGCGCACGCCCTCGACCGTCACGGCGACCACGCGCTGCTGCGGATCGTCGAAGCCGGGAATGTTGCGCACGACGTCCGATTCGTCGACGGCCAGCGTGTCGCGCACGAGGATCGCGACACCGTTATACGTCTTCTGGCCCGTGAACCAGCTGCGGTAACCGACGGCCTCGAGATCGGCGCGCGGATATTTTTCGTCCGGCAGCTTCAGCTCCTGCAGGCACAGCACGTCGGCGCCGCTTTGCGCGAGCCAGTCGAGCACATGCTGTTTGCGGACGTTGAGCGAGTTGACGTTCCAGGTGGCGATTTTCATGAACGGGAAGGCGGGCGGCATGGATTCGAAGGCCGCCATCTTACCGCGAGCGCGGCGCGCGAACGCGTGCAACACGCGATCGGCAGCGCATCCCGTGCACGTCGCGAGCCTCGCGATATTGGGGCCCAGCCAATAAATTGTGACAAAAGTGTTGACGTAAGTGCTTCCTCACCCTATAATTTATTTCTCTGACGCGGGGTGGAGCAGTCTGGCAGCTCGTCGGGCTCATAACCCGAAGGTCGTAGGTTCAAATCCTACCCCCGCAACCAAGCACACCAGACGATGTGCAGCGCAACTGACCGATGCGCGCTTCGTCGACAGGAACCCGGCCCCGTGCCGGGTTTTTTGTTTTCAGCCTGCCGCCCACTCGACCGCCGCCTTCGCATGCAGCGTGGTCGTGTCGAACACCGGCAGCGGCGAGTTTGCGTCGCCGATCAGCAGCGTGATTTCCGTACAGCCCAGTATGACCGCCTGCGCGCCGCGTCGCGCGAGTTCGTCGATGATCGCGACATAGGTCGCGCGCGACTGCGCGTCGATCCGGCCGTGACACAGCTCGTCGTAGATGATCCGGTGCACGTCGGCGCGCGCCGGTTCGTCCGGCACCCGCACGTCGAGCCCGAACCGGTCGCGCAGCCGCTGCGCATAGAACGGCAGCTCCATCGTGTAGCGCGTGCCGAGCAGCGCGACGCGCTCGACGCCCGCGGCGCGCAGTGCGTTGCCGGTCGGGTCCGCGATGTGCAGGAACGGCAGCGTCACCGCCGCTTCGATCGCGTCGTGCACGCGATGCATCGTGTTGGTCGTCAGCACGATCAGGTCGGCGCCGGCCGCTTCGAGCCGGCGTGCGGCGTCGGCCATCCGTTCGCCGAGCGCGCGCCAGTCCTGCGCGCGCTGCAGCGCCTCGATCTCCGCGAAGTCCACCGTGACCAGCACGCTCTTGGCGTTGTGATGGCCGCCGTGCAATGCCTTCGAATAGCGATTGATCATCCGGTAGTACTCCGCCGACGATTCCCAGCTCATCCCGCCGATCAGGCCGATCGTCTTCATTCGTCACCTTTGCGTTTCATCTGTCGTGGCGAACGAGTATAGGGGCCGACCGGCGCGCGCGGCGGTACGATCCGTGCGCAGCCGACCGGTACGGCGCCGCTGGCCGAGCTGGGTCGGCGCCGCGTCGGACTGTCCGCATTCGCCGGTACGTGGCAGCACGCGGCAGTTGAAACGGTCACTGTGTTTTTGTACAGTATCGGCACCGTGAAGCCGACCACTCCCGAGCCTGCCGATTCGCACCTGCCGCCGCCTGGCGACGCGCCGCCGCGCGTGCGCAAGATCATCCATTGCGATTGCGACTGCTTTTACGCATCGGTGGAGATGCGCGACGATCCGTCGCTGCGCAATCGGCCGCTCGCCGTCGGCGGCCGGCCCGATCAGCGCGGCGTGATCGCGACCTGCAACTACGAGGCGCGGCGCTACGGCGTGCATTCGGCGATGTCGTCGGCGCTCGCGATGCGCAAGTGCCCGGACCTGCTGATCCTGCCGTCCGCGATGGACAAGTACCGCGCGGCGTCGCGGCAGATCATGGCGATCTATCGCGACTACACGCGCGACGTCGAGCCGCTGTCGCTCGACGAGGCGTATCTCGACGTGAGTGGCTCCGAGCTGTGCCACGGCAGCGCGACGCTGATTGCGCGGGAGATCCGTCAGCGCGTGTACGAGACGGTCGGCGTGACGGTGTCGGCGGGCGTCGCGCCGAACAAGTTCATCGCGAAGATCGCGTCCGACTGGAACAAGCCCGACGGGCTGTTCGTCGTGCGCCCGCACGAGGTCGATGCGTTCGTCGCGGCGCTGCCGGTGCGCAAGCTGCACGGCGTCGGGCAGGTGACGGCCACGCGCCTCGACCGGCTCGGCATCCAGACCTGCGCGCAATTGCGCGACTGGTCGCTGATCGATCTGCATCGCGAGTTCGGCGCGTTCGGCCGGCGTTTGTACCAGCTCGCGCGGGGCATCGACGAGCGGCCGGTGCAGGCCGATCAGGAGCGCAAGTCGGTCAGCGTCGAGACGACCTATGTGACCGACCTGACGACGCTCGAGCAATGCGCGCAGGAAATCCGCCGTCTCGTCGAGCAGCTCGATGCGCGTATCGCGCGCGCGGGCGCCGCGCGATCGATCCGCAAGCTGTACGTGAAGATCCGCTTCGCCGATTTCCAGCGCACCACGGTCGAATGCGTGGCCGACGCGACGAATGCGCAGACGGCCGTCGCGTTGCTCGCGAAGGGGCTGCAGCGGCGCGCGCAGGCCGTGCGGTTATTGGGCGTCGGCGTGCGCATCGACGAGAACACGGCCGAGCGCCATGGGCAGTTCTCGCTGTTCGGCGATGCAGTGGATGAGTCGGTTGAGGGGGGCGCCGATGCGGCAGCTGAGGAGTTGACCGAGGAGTCGAACGAGGACCCAGCTGAGGAGCCGACCGAGAACGCAGCCGGCGCGTCAATCGAGGATCCGGCCGAGGGCTCAACTGCAGAGTCAACCAATGACCCAGCCGACCATTCAACGAACGCCCGGACCGACGCCCCGACCAGCGGTTCAAACCCGGCCGCCGAGCCATCCGGTCCAACGCCCGCACAATGAAAAAAGCACCGCCGAAGCGGTGCCTGCCGAAGCCACCGGGCGAACCGCCCGGCAACGCGCGATCACTGCGCGGGCGCTGCCATACCGTTGTGACGCAGCAGCGCGTCGATTTCCGGCTCGCGGCCGCGGAACGCCTTGAACGAATCCATCGCCGGACGGCTGCCGCCCACTTCGAGGATCTCGCGGCGATAGCGCGTGCCGGTCGTCGCGTCGAGCACGCTGCCGCTTTCGGCCGCTGCTTCCTCGAACGCCGCATACGCGTCGGCCGACAGCACCTCGGCCCACTTGTAGCTGTAGTAGCCGGCCGCATAGCCGCCCGCGAAGATGTGGCTGAACGTGTTCGGCCAGCGCGAGAAGGCCGCCTGCGGGATCACGTGGTAGCGCTCGTTGATCTCGCGCGCGAAGGCGTTCACGCCGGTCGCGCCGGCCGGGTCGAAGTCGACGTGCAGCAGCATGTCGAACATCGAGAACACGATCTGCCGCAGCGTGCCGAGCCCGCTCTGGAAGTTCTTCGCGGCGATCATCTTGTCGAACAGCTCGCGCGGCAGCGCGGCACCGGTTTCCACGTGCGACGACATCGACGACAGCACGTCCCATTCCCAGCAGAAGTTCTCCATGAACTGCGATGGCAGCTCGACCGCGTCCCATTCGACGCCGTTGATGCCCGACACGCCCAGCTCGTCGACGCGCGTGAGCATGTGATGCAGCCCGTGGCCGAACTCGTGGAACAGCGTGATCACTTCGTCGTGCGTGAAGCACGCGGGCTTGCCGCCGACGGGCGCCGAGAAGTTGCAGGTGAGGTACGCGACCGGCGTCTGAACGGCGCCGTCGCGCTTCGCGCGCGCACGCGCATCGTCCATCCACGCGCCGCCGCGCTTGCCTTCGCGTGCGTACAGGTCGAGATAGAACTGCGCGACGAGCGAGCCGTCGCGGTTCTCGACGCGGAAGAAGCGCACGTCCTTGTGCCAGACCGGCGCATCGTCCGGCTTGATCCGTACGCCGAACAGCGTTTCGGTGACGGTGAAAAGGCCCTTCAGCACTGCCGGTTCCGGGAAGTACTGTTTGACTTCGTTCTCCGAGAACGCGTAGCGCTGCTGGCGCAGGCGCTCGGCCGCGAACGCGACGTCCCACGGCGCGAGCTCGGTGAACCCGAGCTCCTTCGCGGCGAACGCGCGCAATTCGTCCCAGTCCTTCTCCGCGTGCGGGCGCGCACGCGTCGCGAGATCCTCGAGGAAGGCGATCACCTGCTGCGGCGATTCGGCCATCTTCGGCGCGAGCGACACTTCGGCGAAGTTGCGGTAGCCGAGCATCTGCGCTTCTTCACGGCGCAGCTTCAGCTCGTCGGCGACGATCGCCGTGTTGTCCCACTCGGCCTTGCCGCCGCCGTACTGCGGCCCGAGTTCCGACGCGCGCGTCGCATAGGCGCGGTACATCGTTTCGCGCATCGCGCGGTTCTCGGCGTATTGCAGCACCGGGAAGTACGACGGGAAGTGCAGCGTGAATTTCCAGCCTTCCTTGCCGTCCTTCTGCGCGGCTTCGCGGGCCGCCTCGATCGCGTCGCCCGGCAGCCCGGCCAGCTCGGCTTCGTCCTGCGCGAAATACGCGTACGCGTTGGTCGCGTCGAGCACGTGATCGGAGAACGCCTTCGACAGCGCGGCCTGCTGCTCCTGCAGTTCCGCGAAGCGCGGCTTCTGGTCTTCGGGCAGCTCGGCGCCCGACAGGCGGAAATCGCGCAGCGCGTTATCGAGGATCTTCTTGCGTTCGGCGGACAGCGTCGCGTATTCGGCGCCCGCCGCGATCGCCTTGTACTTTTCGTACAGCGCGAGGTTCTGGCCGACGCTCGACCAGAACTCGGTCACGCGCGGCAGATTTTCGCCGTACGCGGCGCGCAGTTCGGGCGTATCGGCGACCGCGTTCAGGTGGCCGACGACGCCCCACGCGCGCCCGAGCGGCTCCGTCGCCTGCTCGACCGTTTCGACGATCGCAGCCCAGGTCGCCGGCGTCTCGCTTGCGCTGGCGGTGTCGACCGCGCGGTTGGCGGCGGCCAGCAGTACGTCGAGCGCGGGCGTCACGTGTTCCGGGCGGATCTCGCCGAAACGGGGCAGGCCGGAGAAATCGAGGAGCGGATTGGTATTGGCGCTGGCGGACATTAAGACTCCCTGTCTGTTGCCGGATGAACCGGAGTGAAAAGGGTGGGGCGCGCTGCGGCGGCGCCCGATACCGACATTATTGGGGCGCACGGCGCGGTTTCCAATCGTTAGTTTCTAACGATGCGATTGCGTGCGGGCGGCGGCGCGGGGTCGGATTGTGACGACACGCGACGAGCGGCGGCGGTGCGGGCGCGGCGGCGCGGTGCTGACACGGCCGCGGGCATGGCCGCGGCCGGGGAGATGCCGGCGCGCGAATGCGCGTCGGCAGAAGGGGCGGGCGCGAGCGCGCGGCGCTCAGGCTGCGGCTGTGCGCTCCGCGGCTTCGATCGTGTTGATCAGCAGCATCGTGATGGTCATCGGGCCGACGCCGCCCGGCACCGGCGTGATGTGGCCGGCCACGTCCTTCACGCCGGCGAAGTCGACGTCGCCGCACAGCTTGCCTGCGTCGTCGCGGTTCATGCCGACGTCGATCACCGTCGCGCCCGGCTTGACCATGTCGGCCGTCAGGATGTTGCGCTTGCCGACCGCGGCGACGACGATGTCGGCCTGCCGCGTGTGCGCGGCGAGGTCACGCGTCTTGCTGTGGCAGATCGTCACCGTTGCGCCGGCTTCGAGCAGCAGCATCGCCATCGGTTTGCCGACGATGTTCGAGCGGCCGATCACGACCGCGTTCGCGCCTTGCAGCGGGATGTCGTGCGCCTCGAACATCTTCATCACGCCATACGGCGTGCACGGGCGGAACAGCGGCTTGCCGGTCATCAGCGCGCCGGCGTTCGCGACGTGAAAGCCGTCGACGTCCTTCTCCGGCGCAATCGCCTCGATCACCTTGTGGCTGTCGATATGCGCGGGCAGCGGCAGCTGCACGAGGATCCCGTGGATCTTCGGGTCGCGGTTCAGCTCGTCGATGCGCGCGAGCAGGTCGGCCTCCGACAGCGTGTCCGGGTAGGCATCCTTCAGCGAGAAGAAGCCGTTGTCCTCGCACGCCTTGATCTTGTTGCGCACGTAGACTTCGCTCGCCGGGTTCGCGCCGACGAGGATCACCGCGAGACCGGGCTGGTGGCCGCGTGCGGTCAGGGCGGCGGCGCGTTCGGCGGCCTGCGCGCGCAAGGTCTTCGAGAGGGCGTTGCCGTCGATGAGGAGGGCTGTCATGGTGGTGGTCCTGCCGGGAAGTTGGAATGCGGTCGTGCGGCGCGCGAAGCGCCGCAGCAAAGCACGCAATTATACCGTTCGCCTGCCGTCGTCCGACAGTGAATACAAGGAAAGCGTCATGACGGCGGGGCCGGCGCCCCGGGAGGAGGCGCCCGGCCGTGCCGCGCGAGTGGGGCGCAGCGCGCGGCGCGAGGGAACGGCGAGGCGGCCGGGCGGGCGCCCGACGGCCGTGCGCAACGTCAGGCCTGCTTCTTCGACAGCGCGAGGCGCAGCAGATCGGCCACGGTGTTGACGTTGAGCTTCTCCATGATGTTCGCGCGGTGCGCTTCGACCGTCTTGATGCTGATGCCGAGATCGTCGGCGATCTGCTTGTTCAGGCGGCCGGCGATGATCCGCTCGAGCACCTGCTGCTCGCGCGCCGTCAGCTTCGACAGGCGCTCGCTCGCGGCACGCTGTTCCTGCACGCTCTTGCTTTCGCTTCGGGCCTTGTCGAGCATCCGCTCGACGAGCTTGCGCAGCTCGGCTTCGTCGAACGGTTTCTCGATAAAGTCCATCGCACCCTTTTTCATCGTCGAGACGGCCATCGGCACGTCGCCGTGACCGGTGACGAAAATGATCGGCAGCGCGGCGTTGTCGGCGATCAGGCGTTCCTGCAACTCGAGGCCGCTCATGCCCGACATCCGCACGTCGAGGATCAGGCATGCGATCTGGCCGGCCTGCTGCGCCGGCTGGTATGCATCGAGGAACTGCTCGGCGCTCGAGAAGCACTGCACGCGATAGCCGTTCGCCTCCAGCAGCCAGCGCAACGAGTCCCGTACGGCCTCGTCGTCGTCGACGACGAAGACGGTTTCCTGAGTGGTGGTAACAGGGCTATTCATAGTTCTCCCGTGACGGTATGTGATGCCGATGACTCGCGCCCCCCTTGGGCGAGATCAGCGGGTTCCCCAATGGGCAGGCTGCAGTGGAATGTCGCGCCGGAAATGCGGCCGTCCGGTTCGACATTGTTGACCACCCACAGACGCCCCCGATGCGATTCGATGATCGAACGGCAGATGTTCAGCCCCATGCCCATGCCGTCGGACTTGGTGCTGTAAAACGGTTCGAACAGGCGCTCGGCGGTCGCTTCGTCGACGCCCGGGCCCTGATCGATCACGCGGATGTCGACGAAGCCCGCGTCGATGTCGGCGACGACGCGAATCACGCCGTCCGCCGACGCCGGCTTCACGTCGGCCATCGCCTCGGCCGCGTTCTTCATCAGGTTCACGAGCACCTGCTCGATCAGCACGGGGTCGACATAAATAATAGGCATTCTTGCGAGGATTTCCGTGACGATCCGGATCCTGCGCTTCCTGGCCTCGATTTCGGCGAGCCCGACCGCATCGGCGACGATGTCCGCGACGCGCGCCGGCTGGCGCTTCGGCTCGCTGCGCTTCACGAATTCGCGAATCCGCTTGACGATCATCCCCGCGCGCAATGCCTGCTGCGCGGTCTTCTCGAGCGCCGGCTGCAGCGTCTCGGGCGTGCTGCGGCCGCTCTTCACGAGCGCGAGCGTGCCCGAGCAATAGTTGTTGATCGCGGCGAGCGGCTGATTCAATTCGTGAGCAATCGACGACGCCATTTCGCCCATCGTCATCAATCGGCTCGTGAACTGCAGTTTCTCTTCCTGCTGGTGCGCGAGTTCCTGCGCCTTCTTGCGGGTCGTGATGTCGGTCGCGATCTGCATCTGCGCGAGGTGGCCGTCGACCCACTGGATGTATTGGCGGCGCACCTCGAACCACTTCTGGATGCTCTCGACGTAGACCTCCTGCGCGTCGGCCGTGCTGTTGGTCAGCGCGGCGGCCGGCAGGCCGGCGAAGGCGTCGACCATGTCGATCGAGTCGGACGATGCCTGCGCGCGATCGAAGCCGCCGCCCGACAGCTCGAGATGGCCGTCCGGGCGAATGCCGAACAGGTGGCGGTAGTAGCGGTTCGCGAACAGCAGCTCGGCCTCGTCCGCGGCCAGCACCGACACGGCGGCGTCGAGGCTTTCGAGCACCGTCGTGAAGCGTTCGTGCGCGGCCGCGAGCTCCTCGCGTGCGCGCTTCGGCTCGGTGATGTCGGTCATCGACGACATCCAGCCGGTCTGCCGGCCCGAGCTGTCGATCAGCGGCGACACGTACAGGCGCGCATGGAACAGCGTGCCGTTCTTGCGCCGCACGCGCAGCTCGAAGCCCGAGCTCGGCGCCTTGCCGCGCAGCGTCATGTCGAGCTGGCGCTGCATTTCCGGGTAGGCGTCGCGCGGCCAGTACGGGAACGGCGCGACCTTGCCGACCAGATCGCTTTCATCCCAGCCGGTCATCCGGCAGAACGCCGGGTTCACGTGGGTGATGCGGCCGTGCATGTCGAGCACGCGCATGCCGATCAGCACCGAGTTCTCCATCGCGCGGCGGAAGAACGCTTCCGCGTACAGCGCCTGCTGCGCCTCGAAGCGCTGCCGCGTGTGCTTCCACAGGCTCCAGAGGCTCCACAGCACGAAGCACGACAGGCCGGCCACGAGCCACACGAGCGTGTTGTTGGTGAGGTTCGTCAGCTGCGGGAACGCGTACACGCGCACGGTCAGCCCCTGGCCGGGCGGGTCGAGCGGCAGGTCGTAGTGGGAGTCGCGCGGCAGGCGCGGGCGCGTCGACGTCGACGACAGCTCGCGATTGTTCGAGTCGGTGATCGAGATCTTGTACTTCGACGACAGCTCCTGCGGGATGTCGTGCTTCAGGATCCCTTCGACCGAGAACACCGCGGCGATCGAGCCGAGGTATTCGCGATCGCCGCGCATCACGGGCGTCTGCAGCGTGATGAAGCCGTTGCCGAAGTCGTCGTAGATCAGCGGCGAATAGGCCTGGCGGCGCGTGCTGCGCGCTTCGTCGTAGGCGCCGCGCACGGCGTCTTCCATCTGCGCGTCGCCGGGCTTCGCGAGCCGCTGGCCGAGCAGCGGCGGATGCACGGTCGGCCAGCGCTGCACGCCGGGCGCCGTGTACCAGTTCAGATAGAGGATTTCCGGATGGGTCTGCATCACGTCCGCGACGGCCATCTGGAAGGCGTTCTGGTCGAGGCGGCCGGATGCGAGATCGCGCGACAGCGCCTGCAACTGCTCCTGCGCGCCCGTCATCGACAGGCGGATCTGCTGCTGCGCCCACGCGACGTTACGGAACAGCGTGTCTTCCTGCTGCTGCTGTTCGCGGCGATTGAGGCTCCATAAAATCAGGCTCATCACCACGAGGAACACGAGGATCGACAGCAGCGGCGTCAGCAGATAGGAGTTCGACCACCACGGTCCGTGGTGCCAGCGGGACGGCTGCGACTCCGCCGGCGGGCCCGACGGTCGCGCCGAGCGTGCGAAAAGCCGATCGGTCAACATGGCAGGATTGTAGCGCAGCGCAATACATGGAAAACCCATACCGGATATGTTGAGCGGAAACGAATTTGTGCGCGCCGCGCGTGCCGCCGAGCCCCGACGCATGGGTGCGCCGCAACAATATTCCGCATTACGAGAAAAGATCTCACAATTCGAAAATTTTGTTGCGCGCGGCCGTAGGCGCTCATTACAATCCGTCGAGCTTGCCCGCAGCCGGCCGCGACGCGTCGTCTGCACGAGAGCGATCCTCACATTCCAGGACCCAGGAGACGAGAATGTCCGCTGTACCGAACGAAGTGATGAAATACGTCGCCGCCGAGCGTGACGACGATCCGCAAGAAACCGTCGAATGGCTCGAGTCGCTCGACGGCGTGATCTCCTCCGTGGGCACCGGCCGCGCGCACTACCTGATCGAAAAGCAGATCGAATTCGCGCGCATGCACGGCGAACACCTGCCGTTCTCCGCGAACACCCCGTACATCAACACGATTCCGGTCGAAGCCCAGGCGAAGATTCCGGGCGACCAGGACATCGAGCACCGCATCCGTTCGTACACGCGCTGGAACGCGCTGGCGATGGTGCTGCGCGCAGGCAAGGACACGAACGTCGGCGGCCACATCGCGTCGTTCGCATCGGCCGCGACCCTCTATGACGTCGGCTACAACCACTTCTGGCACGCGGCGTCCGACCAGCACGGCGGCGATCTCGTGTTCGTCCAGGGCCACTCGTCGCCCGGCGTATACTCGCGCGCGTTCCTGCTCGGCCGCCTGTCGGAAGAACAGCTCGACAACTTCCGTCAGGAAGTCGACGGCAACGGCATCTCGTCGTACCCGCACCCGTGGCTGATGCCCGACTTCTGGCAGTTCCCGACGGTGTCGATGGGCCTCGGCCCGATCATGGCGATCTACCAGGCCCGCTTCATGAAGTACCTGGAATCGCGCGGCATCGCGCAGACGGCCGGCCGCAAGGTCTGGGCGTTCCTCGGCGACGGCGAGACGGACGAGCCGGAATCGCTCGGCGCAATCGGCATGGCGAGCCGCGAAAAGCTCGACAACCTCGTGTTCGTGATCAACTGCAACCTGCAGCGCCTCGACGGCCCGGTGCGTGGCAACGGCAAGATCATCCAGGAGCTCGAATCGGAGTTCCGCGGCGCCGGCTGGAACGTGATCAAGGTGATCTGGGGCAGCCGCTGGGATGCGCTGTTCGCGCGCGACAAGACGGGCGCGCTGATGCGCCGCATGATGGAAGCGGTCGACGGCGAATACCAGACGTACAAGTCGGAGTCGGGCGCCTACGTGCGCGAGCACTTCTTCAACACGCCCGAGCTGAAGGCGCTCGTCGCCGACTGGTCGGACGACGACATCTGGGCGCTGAACCGCGGCGGTCACGATCCGCACAAGATCTACGCGGCGTTCCACGAGGCGAGCAACTCGCAGGGCGCGCCGACCGTCATCCTCGCGAAGACCATCAAGGGCTACGGGATGGGCGAGTCGGGCCAGGCGATGAACATCACGCACCAGCAGAAGAAGCTGCCGGTCGAGCAACTGAAGAAGTTCCGCGATCAGTTCCGCCTGCCGATCACCGACGAGCAGATCGCCGACGTGCCGTACATCAAGTTCGAGGAAGGCTCGAAGGAACTCGAATACATGCGCCAGAAGCGCATGGAGCTCGGCGGCTATCTGCCGCACCGCCGCCAGAAGGCGACGTCGCTGCCGGTGCCGGCGCTCGACGCGTTCGAGCCGCTGCTCAAGGGCACGGGCGAGGGCCGCGAGATCTCGACGACGATGGCGTTCGTGCGGATCCTGAACATCCTGCTGAAGGACAAGGCGCTCGGCAAGCGCGTCGTGCCGATCGTCCCGGACGAGTCGCGTACGTTCGGCATGGAAGGGCTGTTCCGCCAGATCGGCATCTGGAACCAGGACGGCCAGAAGTACGTGCCGGAAGATTCCGACCAGCTGATGTTCTACAAGGAATCGAAGACCGGCCAGATCCTGCAGGAAGGCATCAACGAAGCGGGCGGCATGTGCGACTGGATCGCGGCGGCGACGTCGTATTCGACGCACGGCGAGATCATGGTGCCGTTCTACATCTTCTATTCGATGTTCGGCTTCCAGCGGATCGGCGATCTGGCCTGGGCGGCCGGCGACATGCGCTCGCGCGGCTTCCTGCTCGGCGGCACGGCCGGGCGCACGACGCTGAACGGCGAAGGGCTGCAGCACGAAGACGGCCACTCGCTGCTGTGGGCCGCATCGGTGCCGAACTGCGTGAGCTACGACCCGACGTTCGGCTACGAACTCGCGGTGATCATCCAGGACGGCCTGCGCCGCATGGTGCAGGAACAGGAAGACGTGTACTACTACGTCACGGTGATGAACGAGAACTACGAGCACCCGGCGATTCCGCAGGGCGAGCACGTGGCGGCCGACATCATCAAGGGCATGTACGCGTTCCGCAAGGCCGAGGCCGACAAGAAGGCGCCGCGCGTGCAGCTGCTCGGCGCGGGCACGATCTTCAACGAAGTGATCGCCGCCGCCGATCTGCTGAAGAACGACTGGGGCGTCGCGGCCGACCTGTGGAGCGTGCCGAGCTTCACCGAACTCGCGCGTGAAGGTCACGACGTCGAGCGCTGGAACCTGCTCCATCCGACCGAGGAGCGTCGCCTGTCGCACGTGCAGAAGTGCCTGAAGGACACGCAGGGTCCGGTCATCGCGTCGACCGACTACGTGCGCGCGCTGGTCGACCAGATCCGCGGCCAGATCGATCGCCGCTTCGTCGTGCTGGGCACCGACGGCTTCGGTCGTTCGGACACCCGCGCGAAGCTGCGTCACTTCTTCGAAGTCGACCGTTACTGGGTCGCCGTCGCAGCGCTGAACGCGCTTGCCGACGAAGGCACGATCGAGCGCAAGGTGGTCGCGGACGCGATCGCCAAGTACAACCTCGATCCGTCGAAGCCCAACCCGATGACCGTTTAACGCACACGCGTCGTGTGACGCCGCGCGCCGCTTCCGGGAGGGGCGCGCGCGGCCATGGAGACACAAAAAGATGAGTCAAGCGATCGAAGTGAAGGTGCCGGATATCGGCGATTACAAGGACGTGCCCGTCATCGAGGTGCTCGTCAAGGTGGGCGACACGGTCGAGCCCGAGCAGTCGCTCGTCACGCTCGAGTCGGACAAGGCGACGATGGACGTGCCGAGCCCGGCCGCCGGCACGGTCAAGGAAGTGAAGGTCAAGGTCGGCGACGCCGTGTCGGAAGGCACGCTGATCATCCTTCTCGAAGGCGGCGCGGCCGCGCAGGCGAACGGCGCCGCGGCAGCGGCCGCTGCCGCAGCGCCGGCTGCGTCGGGCGGTACGCTCGAAGTGAAGGTGCCCGACATCGGCGACTACAAGGACGTCCCGGTGATCGAGATCGGCGTGAAGATCGGCGACACCGTCGAGAAAGAGCAGTCGCTCGTCACGCTCGAGTCGGACAAGGCGACGATGGACGTGCCGAGCCCGGCCGCCGGCGTCGTGAAGGACATCAAGGTCAAGGTCGGCGATGCGGTGTCGGAAGGCACGCTGATCGTGCTGCTCGAAGCGGCAGGTGCGGCTGCACCGGCCGTTGCGCCGGCGAGCGCGCCGGCTCCGGCCGCCGCTGCACCGGCACCGGCGGCAGCGCCTGCGCCCGCACCGGCAGCATCGGCACCGGCCGCTGCTGCGCCGGCTGCCGCCCCGTCGGGCGAATACCGCGCGAGCCACGCGTCGCCGTCGGTGCGCAAGTTCGCGCGCGAGCTCGGCGTCGACGTCGCGCGCGTGCCGGGCAGCGGCCCGAAGGGGCGCATCACCAAGGACGACATCACGGGCTTCGTGAAGGGCGTGATGTCGGGCCAGCGCGCGGCGCCGGGCGCGGCAGCCGCGCCGGCAGGCGGCGGCGAGCTGAATCTGCTGCCGTGGCCGAAGGTCGACTTCGCGAAGTTCGGCCCGTTCGAGGCGAAGCCGCTGTCGCGCATCAAGAAGATCTCGGGCGCGAACCTGCATCGCAACTGGGTGATGATCCCGCACGTCACGAACAACGACGAAGCGGACATCACCGAGCTCGAAGCGCTGCGCGTGCAGCTGAACAAGGAGCACGAGAAGGCGGGCGTGAAGTTCACGATGCTCGCGTTCGTGATCAAGGCGGTGGTGGCCGCGCTGAAGAAATTCCCGACCTTCAACGCGAGCCTCGACGGCGACAACCTGGTGTTCAAGCAGTACTACCACATCGGGTTCGCGGCCGACACGCCCAACGGTCTCGTCGTGCCGGTGATCCGCGATGCGGACAAGAAGGGCCTCGTCGACATCGCGAAGGAAATGGCCGAGCTGTCGAAGGCCGCGCGCGACGGCAAGCTCAAGCCCGACCAGATGCAGGGCGGCTGCTTCTCGATCTCGTCGCTCGGCGGGATCGGCGGCACGCACTTCACGCCGATCATCAACGCGCCGGAAGTGGCGATCCTCGGGTTGTCGCGCGGGCAGATGAAGCCGGTGTGGGACGGCAAGCAGTTCGTGCCGCGGTTGACGTTGCCGCTTTCCCTGTCGTACGACCATCGCGTGATCGATGGCGCCGAAGCCGCGCGGTTCAATGCGTATCTCGGCGCGTTGCTCGCGGATTTCCGTCGCATCATTCTTTGATGAGAAGAGGGGCTCGCGGGGGCGTGCGTTTTTGTCGGTGCGCCTCTTACTGTCGTTGAACCTGTTTTGCATACGGTCTGCTGGCGTCGCCCCTGCGCGGGGCGGCGGTCACTTTTCTTTGTCTTCCAAAGAAAAGTAACCAAAAGAAAGGCGCGTCCTTGGGCGGACAGCAAAGGTGGTTCTGCCCAGGTTCGCGTTCTCTTGTCAGGCCGTGGCCGGTTCGTCGCGCGAGTTTCCATTCCCTCTCTCCGTAGCCAACAAGAAGGGGACGTACATGAGTCTCATCGAAGTCAAAGTTCCAGATATCGGCGATTTCAACGGCGTCGATGTCATCGAAGTCAACATCAAACCCGGCGACGTGATCGAAAAAGAGCAAACGCTCATCACGCTCGAATCCGATAAGGCATCCATGGAAGTGCCCAGCGACATCGCCGGCACCGTCAAGGAAATCAAAGTCAAAGCCGGCGACAAAGTCTCGCAAGGCACCGTGATCGCACTCGTCGAAGCATCGACAGGCGCAGCCGCGCCGGCACCCGCGAAAGCACCCGACGCGCCGAAGCCCGCAGCGGCTGCACCGGCTCCGGCCGCAGCCGCCCCGGCACCCGCGCCGCAAGCCGGCAGCTACGGCGGCTCAGCCGACATCGAATGCGACATGCTCGTGCTCGGCGCCGGCCCCGGCGGCTACTCGGCCGCGTTCCGCGCCGCCGACCTCGGCATGAAGACGGTGCTCGTCGAACGCTATTCGACACTCGGCGGCGTATGCCTGAACGTCGGCTGCATCCCGTCGAAAGCACTGCTGCACACGGCGCTCGTCGTCGAGGAAGCCGCAGCGCTCGCGTCGCACGGCATCACGTTCGGCAAGCCCCAGGTCGACCTCGACAAGCTGCGCGACTTCAAGGGCGGCGTCGTCAAGAAACTGACCACCGGCCTCGCCGGCATGGCGAAGGCGCGCAAGGTCGAAGTCGTGACCGGCATCGGCGCATTCGTCGACCCGTTCCACATGGAAGTGCAGGGCGACAACGGCAAGAAGATCGTCAAGTTCAAGCAGGCCATCATCGCCGCCGGCTCGCAGGCGGTGAAGCTGCCCTTCATGCCGGAAGACCCGCGCGTCGTCGATTCGACCGGTGCACTCGAGCTGCGCCAGCTGCCGAAGCGGATGCTCGTGATCGGCGGCGGCATCATCGGCCTCGAAATGGCGACGGTGTACTCGACGCTCGGCGCCGAGATCGACGTCGTCGAAATGATGGACGGCCTGATGATGGGCGCCGACCGCGATCTCGTGAAGGTCTGGGAAAAGTTCAACGCGAAGCGCTTCGGCAACGTGATGCTGAAGACCAAGACGGTGGGCGCGGAAGCGAAGGAAGACGGCATCTACGTGAAGTTCGAAGGCGAGAAGGCGCCCGCGGAAGCGCAACGCTACGACCTCGTGCTCGTCGCAGTGGGCCGCAGCCCGAACGGCAAGAAGATCGGCGCGGACAAGGCGGGCGTCGCGGTCACCGAGCGCGGCTTCATCGACGTCGACAAGCAGATGCGCACGAACGTGCCGCACATCTTCGCGATCGGCGATATCGTCGGGCAGCCGATGCTCGCGCACAAGGCCGTGCATGAAGGCCACGTCGCAGCCGAAGCCGCGCACGGCGAAAAGGCGTACTTCGACGCGCTGCAGATTCCGTCGGTGGCATACACCGATCCGGAAGTGGCATGGGCCGGCAAGACGGAAGATCAGTGCAAGGCCGAAGGCATCAAGTACGGCAAGGCGGTGTTCCCGTGGGCCGCATCGGGCCGCGCGATCGCGAACGGCCGCGACGAAGGCTTCACGAAGCTGATCTTCGACGAGGAAACCCACCGCGTGATCGGCGGCGGCATCGTCGGCCTGAACGCGGGCGACCTGATCAGCGAAGTGTGTCTCGCGGTCGAAATGGGCGCGGACGCGGAAGACATCGGCAAGACGGTTCACCCGCACCCGACGCTCGGCGAATCGGTCGGCATGGCCGCCGAATTGTATGAAGGCGTCTGCACGGACTTGCCGCCGCAACGCAAGAAGTAACGCAGCTTCAACGGCCGGCCTCGCGCCGGTCGCGAAAAAACGCCGCCGTCCGGTTGTACCGGGCGGCGGCGTTTTGTTTTGTTCTGTCTTGTGCGTGGGCAGCGTCACGCCAACGCCGAATGCGGGCACACGCGCGAATCCGCTGCCGAAAATGAAAAAGGCCGCGCAGTGCGCGGCCTTTCCCGGAGCAGCTGACGCTTACGCGGCCGGCTTGCTCGAACGGCGCGATGCGGCGGCGGTCGCAGCCTTCGTCGCGACTGCAGCCGCGGCGTTGAAGTTCGTCTCGGCGATCTCGACGGCTTGCTTCGCAGCCTTCTGGACCGTTTCGTACGTGGTGTTCGCTGCGTTCAGCGCCGACTTCAGCGCGGCAACTGCGGTTTCCGAACCGGCCGGCGCGTTCTTCGCGACGTTGTCGACGAGCGCCTGGACCTTCTTGTTCTGCTCGTCGAATTGCGCTTCGGCAACCTTCGCGAACTCGGCTTGCGTAGCCGACGCGATTTCATACAGGTGACGGCTGTACGACAGCACCTTCTCGGCAACCGGCTGCGACAGGCTTGCCTGCAGCGCGATCAGCTCCTGCGCGTCCTTAACCGACAGCAGGCGCTGTGCGTTTTCCTGGCTTTCCGTCAGCGTCGACTTCACGACCTGCAGGTTCAGTTCGATCAGCTTTTCGACGCCTTCGAACGCCTTGGTCGTCAGACCGAACAGGCTTTCGAGATTGGCTTTCTGTGCGGCGGCGATTTGCTCGGGGGTCAGCAAGGACATGTCAAGCTCCTGAAAAGCGATCGCGTCGATCGCAGGGATAAAGGGCACTACGACGGGGAACTTCGTGTTGACGTGCTTTGTGCAACGCAACAATGAGTCCTATTTTAGGGCACAGAAAAGTCTTGTCAAGCACTTTTTGTGCATTGCACAATGGGGACAAATTATCTATAAAACAACGAGTTAACTCGCCCGTCCGGAACCGATTTCAGTCGCAATCCCACATGTTGCGCGGCCTGCCCCGGCAGCGCGCAGTGCACCATCGGCAAGCACAGGTAAACCTGACAGGCACCTGGAACGTTATGCTTCTGTTCCGGTCGAAAAGCGCGTCGTTTCGATGCGTACCATGGCGACGTGCCGCCGCCGTGGTTGAAACCGATGCCATTGGCCCGCCGAGCGCCGGATCCGTACTTTCCCCGCTTTAATTTGTCGCCAAAGTGACGTTATCTCAATTAACCGTGTGGTTATCGGGAGGCGGGTACTGTCGGGCAGCGCGGCCCATGAAATTTTTCGATGGGGGCGGGAGGATCGATCGACGCATCATGGTCGACCCTTACATTCCGGTTTAAAGACGATCGGTAAGTGCCTAATATTGCTCTTTTTTTCAGCTTTAACTACACTTGCGGAAACCTCCCGCCCGCTTTGTCCAGACCCCAATGAAAGCCGAATCGTTTTCACCGCGCAGATTGTTGCAGAGCATGACGCTCGGCACGGCTGTGTCGGTCGCCGTCGCGTTGCTCGCGACTGCCGCGACCGTCGCGCCCGCTGACGCCGTCGCCGCCACTGCGAAGACCCACCAGGCCGCCAAGAAAGCCGCTTCCGCTTCGTCCGCGAAGAAGAAGACGGTGAAGGCCGCCTCCGCCAAATCCGCGAACGTCGCATCGGCCGAAGCGCCGCGCGCCACGCGCAAGCGGGCGACGCTCGCGGCCAACGTGCGCGGCCATCACGGCGCGGTGCGCAAGGTCGCGTTCCAGCCGCGCCGCCCGACGGTCGGTCAGGCGTTCGGCCTGCACGACACGCCGGACGCCCTCGCGCTGCGCTCGAGCGTCGCGTACGTCGTCGACCAGAACACCGGCGAGCCGCTGTTCGACAAGAATTCGCACGCCGTCGTGCCGATCGCGTCGATCTCGAAGCTGATGACCGCGATGGTCGTGCTCGACTCGAAGGCGCCGATGACCGACCAGATCGAGGTCACCGACGAAGACCGCGACTACGAGAAGGGCACGGGCTCGCGCCTGTCGGTCGGCTCGGTCCTGTCGCGCGAGGACATGCTGCACATCGCGCTGATGGCATCGGAGAACCGTGCCGCCGCGGCGCTGTCGCGCTATTACCCGGGCGGCCGCCCGGCGTTCATCGCGGCGATGAACGCGAAGGCGAAGTCGCTCGGCATGAACGACACGCACTTCGAGAATTCGACGGGCCTGTCGAGCTCGAACGTGTCGAGCGCGCGCGACCTCGTCAAGATGGTCAACGCCGCATACCAGTATCCGCTGATCCGCCAGTTTTCGACCGACCGTACGTACGACGTGAACACCGGCAAGCGCACGCTGGTCTACAACAGCACGAACGCGCTGATTCGCGGCAATGGCTCGTGGGACATCGGCCTGCAGAAGACGGGCTTCATCAACGAAGCCGGCGAGTGTCTGGTGATGCAGGCGACGATCCACGGCCGCCCGATGGTGATGGTGCTGCTCGATTCGTTCGGCAAGTATTCGCGCTTTGCCGACGCGTCGCGCCTGCGCAACTGGCTCGACGCCGGCGGCGGCGAGCGACTCACGGCAGCCAATACGCCGAACGGCGGCACCTGATCGCGCTGCGGCGGCCAGCCCGCCGCACCGATGTCCCAACAACGAAAAAGCCCCGCGATGCAATCGCGGGGCTTTTTCGTTGCAGCCGTCGGCGCGGCGCGGGTTACGCCTGCCGCTGCAGTCCTTCCGTCTCTTTCGCGGGCGCCGGGCGGTAGCCGAGCGCCTCGGAGATCGTCAGCGCGGTGCGGCTCAACTGGCCGAGCCACGCGTCCTGCAGGCGATCGGCCGGAGCCGACAGCGACAGGCCGGCCACCAGCTTGCCCGAGTCGTCGTAGATGCCCGCGGCGATACAGCGCACGCCGAGCTCCAGCTCCTCGTTGTCGCGCGCGCACGATTGCTGGCGCACGATGGCCAGCTCGCGCTCGAGCTTCGCGATGTCGGTAATGCTGTTCTGCGTGTGGCCGGACAGCCCGGTGCGCGTCGCATAGGCGCGCACGCGCGCGGTTTCGTCGGCGGCGAGAAACAGCTTGCCGACCGACGTCAGGTGCAGCGGCGCGCGGCCGCCGATCGCGCGGACCACCTGCATCCCCGAGCGCTCCGAGTAGGCGCGCTCGATGTAGACGATTTCGTCGCCTTGGCGCACCGACAGGTTCACCGTCTGGCCGGTGAGGCGATGCAGCTCGCGCATCGGCATCAGCGCGGCGTCGCGTACCGACAGCCGCGCCTTCACCAGGTTGCCGAGCTCGAGCAGCCGCATGCCGAGCCGGTAGGTGCCGGGGTCGGAGCGGTCGACGAGGCGGCAGGTCACCATGTCGTTGAGAATGCGGTGCGCGGTCGACGGATGCAGTTCCGTGCGTTGCGCGAGTTCCTTCAGACTGACGGGGTCGCTGTGCGCGGCGAGCGCGTCCAGCAGCCGCATCATCCGTTCGATCACCTGGATCGAGGTTTTGGAATCCGGGGTGGGTTGGGTCATATCGGCGGAAAAATCGGCGGAGAATCGGTTGACGCATCAAGCGGGTTGCGTCGATTGTATCTCGTATCGTGAAAAAAGCGAACGCCGTTCGAGGAACCCCTCGTTTCCGGCGGGCCGGTTACGGCGTGCGCGCCGGCGTTGGTCTTGCCGGCCAAACGGCGGATAATGAGACCCGTTTTCTCGAAGGAGCACGTATGCGAGTCGGTTTGTTCGTGACCTGTCTGGTCGATCTGATGCGTCCGGAAATCGGTTTTTCGGCGCTGAAACTGATTCGCGAAGCCGGCTACGAGGTGTTCGTGCCGCCTGCGCAAACCTGCTGCGGGCAGCCGGCGTACAACTCCGGCGACCGCGCGCTCGCGCGCGACCTCGCGGAGAAGACGCTGCGCGAGTTCGAGCAGTTCGATTACGTGGTCGCGCCGTCGGGTTCGTGCGGCGGAATGATCCGCGCGCATTACGGCGACCTGTTCCGCGACGATCCCGAACTGATGGCGCGCTACGGGCGACTCCAGCAGAAGGTCTACGAACTCACCGATTTTCTCGCGAACGTCGCGAAGGTCACGCTCGCGCCCGGCGAATTCACCGGCCCCGTCACCTATCACGACTCGTGCTCGGGCCTGCGCGAGCTCGGCGTCAAGGCGCAGCCGCGCGCGCTGCTCGCGCAGCGCGGCGTGGCGATCAACGAGATGAAGGACTGCGAGCACTGCTGCGGATTCGGCGGCACGTTCTCGGTCAAGTACGGCGACATTTCGGCGGCCATCGCGGACGAAAAATGCGCGAACGTGCGCGCGTCCGGCGCCGGCGCGGTCGTGCTCGGCGATCTCGGCTGCATGCTGAACATCGAAGGGCGGTTGCGCCGCACCGGCGACCGCGACACGCGCGTGCTGCACATCGCGCAAGTGCTGGCGGGCGACGTCTGACGCCCGGTTCCGCTCACTTTTTCCCGATCCCGCGATGCAAGTCCAATCGATGCATTTCAAGGCGCGCGCCGGCCAGAAACTCGCCGACCAGCGTCTGCAGCAGAACCTGAAGAAGCTGTCGACGAAATTCGTGTCGGCACGCGCCGACGCGATGACCGCGATCGACTTCCCGGCGACGCGCGCCGCGCTGAAGGCGCGCCGCAACCGGGCGCTTGAGAATCTCGACGTGTGGCTCGAGGCGTTCGAGCGCGAGGCGACGCGGCGCGGCACGACGGTGCTGTACGCCGAAACGACCACGGACGCCGCGCGGCTCGTCGCCGACATCGCGTGCCGGCACGACGTCAAAAAGGTCATCAAGACGAAGTCGATGGTGTCCGAGGAGATGCGTCTGAACGCGGTGCTCGCCGAGATGGGCGTGCAGTCGATCGAGACGGATCTCGGCGAATACATCCTGCAGATCAACGACAACGAGCCGCCGAGCCACATCATCGCGCCCGTCGTCCACAAGGACAAGGACGAGATCGCCGACCTGTTCGCGCGCACGCATCACCGCGAGCGGCTGACCGAGATCACCGACATGACGCGCGAGGCGCGCGACGTGCTGCGTCCGCATTTCATGTCGGCCGACATGGGCGTGACGGGCGGCAACTTCGTGATCGCCGAGACGGGTTCGGTCGCGGTCGTCACGAACGAAGGCAACGAAGGGATGTGTACGGTGATGCCGCGCGTGCACGTCGCGGTGACCGGCATCGAGAAGGTGCTCCCGACGCTCGAGGATCTCGCGACCGCGATGCGCCTGCTGCCGCGTTCGGCCACCGGGCAGAAGACCTCGAACTATTTCTCGCTGCTCACCGGCCCGCGCGGCCCCGGCGACGAGGACGGCCCCGAGCACAACTACGTGGTGCTCGTCGACGGCGGCCGCACGGGGCTGATCGGCGGCGAATTCCAGGAGATGCTGCGCTGCATCCGCTGCGGCGCGTGCATGAACCACTGTCCGGTCTACCAGAAGGTCGGCGGCCACGCGTACGGCTGGGTCTATCCGGGCCCGATGGGCTCGGTGCTGACGCCGAGCTACGTCGGCATCGATCGCGCGCTCGACCTGCCGCAGGCCGCGACGCTGTGCGGCGAATGCGACAGCGTGTGCCCGGCCGGCATCCCGCTGTCGCACCTGCTGCGCACGTTGCGCGAGAAGCAGGTGGAGCGCCATCTGCGGCCGTGGCGCGAGCGCGCGGGGCTCGCCGCGTGGGGCTTCTTCGCGCGGCGCCCGATGTTGTACGCGCTGACGACCAAGCTCGCGGTGCGCATCCTCGAGCGCCTGGGCGGCAGCGGCGGGACGCTGCGCCGCCTGCCGATGATGGGCGGCTGGATGGACACCCGCGACATGCCGACGCCGACCGGCCGCACGTTCCGCGAACTGTACGCCGCGTCGCAAAGCCATCTCGGCTGAGGACTGTTCATCGAGCGACAACAGTGCGTTCGCTATTCGCATATTTATCTTGATAGATGCGGTCTATAGAATCTTGCTTATCGTCACCGAAACCGGGTTTCGGGACATCAGGTCAAGGAGCCGCATCATGAGAAAGACAATATCGATGTACTGGCCGCTGGCAATCGTCGTTCCGCTCGCCGCGGCCGCCTATCTGCACGCAATGAGCGACGAACCGTCGCGGGGCCCGCTCGCCGTGCATCAGGCGTCGGCGGAACTCGCGCGCGCCGTGTCGTTAGGCCTGGTCGACGACGCCGCGAAGCCGATCTCGGGCGCGTCCGGCGACGCGATGCTCGCCGCGCCGAAGGCGCTGTAGGACAGGCGGCCGGCGCTTTGCGCCGCGGCGCGATTTCGTGCGCCTTTGTATAATGGCGCGTTCCTCTCCGACGCGGCTTGCCGCGGCTTTCCGATAGTGCGATGACCCGCGTTGCGATCTGTTTCGTTTGTCTGGGCAATATCTGCCGTTCGCCCACCGCGGAAGGCGTGATGCGTCATCAGATCGACGCGGCCGGGCTGGCCGATCGGATCGCGGTCGATTCGGCCGGCACCGGCGACTGGCACGTCGGCGAGCCGCCCGACACGCGCGCACAGGCGGCCGCCCGCACGCGCGGCTACGATCTTTCGACGTTGCGCGCGCGGCAGGTGAGTGCGGCCGACTTCGAAGCGTTCGACCTGCTGCTCGCGATGGACGAAGCCAATTTCGCGGAACTGCGCCGGCGCTGCCCGCCCCGGCATCGCGACAAGGTGCGGCTGCTGATGGAATTCGCGCCGGGCGCGACCGCCACCGAAGTGGCCGATCCTTACTTCGGCGGCGCACACGGCTTCGAACAGGTGCTCGATCAGGTCGAACACGCCTGCGCGGGCCTGCTCGACACGCTGCGTCGCGACGTCGCACGCTGAAGCGCGACCCGTATTCAGCGTTCTGCGAATACCCTTTCGAAGACATGGATACTTGACTAAAAACGTCAAATATTTATACTTGACCAAAATCGTCAAGATTGCAGTCCCCTAGACACCATGAGACTCACCACCAAAGGCCGTTTCGCCGTCACGGCGATGATTGACTTGGCACTGCGCCAGGAGCAGGGCCCGGTGACGCTTGCAGGCATCAGCCAGCGCCAGCGGATTTCGCTCTCGTATCTCGAACAGCTGTTCGGCAAGCTGCGCAGGCATGAAATCGTCGAATCCGTGCGCGGCCCGGGCGGCGGCTACAACCTCGCGCGCCGCGCGCAGGACGTCACCGTCGCCGACATCATCATCGCGGTCGACGAACCGCTCGACGCGACGCAATGCGGCGGCAAGGGCGCGTGCGACGGCTCGAAGCAGCCCGACGGTCATTGCATGACGCACGAGCTGTGGTCGACGCTGAACCAGAAGATGGTCGAGTACCTCGATTCGGTTTCGCTGCAGGATCTCGTCGATCAGCAGCGCGCCCGCGAGGGCGCGCCGGCCGTGCTGCGTGACCGGCGTACGCCCGAGCCGGCCGCCGCGCCGGCCGAGCCGGTTCGCACGATGCCGCTCGGCCCGAATTCGGTGTTCAACATCGCGAGTTCGTGAGCGTCGTACACCACCGCGCACCCCGCACACCCATAACGCACATAGTCCCTGCACAGAATCCCCGGAGCGACAGATGACCCAACAGACCCTCCACCTGCCCATCTACATGGATTACAGCGCGACGACGCCGGTCGATCCGCGCGTGGTCGACAAGATGGTGCCGTACCTGCGCGAGCGGTTCGGCAACCCGGCGTCGCGCAGCCACGCCTACGGCTGGGACGCGGAGCACGCGGTCGAGGAAGCGCGCGAGCAGGTGGCTGCGCTCGTGAATGCGGACCCGCGCGAGATCATCTGGACGTCGGGCGCCACGGAGTCGGACAACCTCGCGATCAAGGGCGCCGCGCACTTCTACAAGGGCAAGGGCAAGCACATCATCACGGTGAAGACCGAGCACAAGGCCGTGCTCGACACCTGCCGCGAACTCGAGCGCGAGGGCTTCGACGTCACCTATCTCGACGTGAAGGAAGACGGTCTGCTCGACCTCGACGTGTTCAAGGCCGCGCTGCGCCCGGACACGATCCTCGTGTCGGTGATGCACGTGAACAACGAGATCGGCGTGATCCAGGACATCGCGACGATCGGTGAGATCTGCCGCGAGAAGGGCATCGTGTTCCACGTCGACGCCGCGCAGTCGACCGGCAAGGTCGAGATCGACCTCGCGAAGCTGAAGGTCGACCTGATGTCGTTCTCGGCGCACAAGACCTACGGCCCGAAGGGCATCGGTGCGCTGTACGTGCGCCGCAAGCCGCGCGTGCGCATCGAAGCGCAGATGCACGGCGGCGGCCACGAGCGCGGCATGCGTTCGGGCACGCTGGCGACGCACCAGATCGTCGGCATGGGCGAAGCGTTCCGCATCGCGCGCGAAGAAATGGCGACCGAGAACGAGCGCATCCGGATGCTGCGCGACAAGCTGCTGCGCGGCCTGTCGCAGATCGAGGAAACCTACGTGAACGGCGACATGGAGCACCGTGTGCCGCACAACCTGAACATCAGCTTCAACTTCGTCGAAGGCGAGTCGCTGATCATGGCGATCAAGGACGTCGCGGTGTCGTCGGGCTCGGCGTGCACGTCGGCGTCGCTCGAGCCGTCGTACGTGCTGCGTGCGCTCGGCCGCAACGACGAACTCGCGCACAGCTCGATCCGCTTCACGGTCGGCCGCTTCACGACGGAAGAGGAAGTCGACTTCGTGATCGATCTGCTGAACAGCAAGATCGCGAAGCTGCGCGAGCTGTCGCCGCTCTGGGAAATGCACCAGGAAGGCATCGATCTGTCGACGATCGAATGGGCTGCACACTGAACACCGCATTGCATACATTCGCGCGCGGATTTACGCACGCAGACGTAACGAGTCAAGGAGTCTGAGTCATGTCATACAGCAACAAGGTTCTGGATCACTACGAAAACCCGCGTAACGTCGGTTCGTTCGCGAAAGACGACGACGCGGTCGGCACCGGCATGGTCGGCGCGCCCGCCTGCGGCGACGTGATGAAGCTGCAGATCCGCGTCGGCGCGGACGGCGTGATCGAAGACGCGAAGTTCAAGACCTACGGCTGCGGTTCGGCCATCGCATCGAGCTCGCTCGTGACCGAATGGGTGAAGGGCAAGACGCTCGACGAGGCGCTCTCGATCAAGAACACGCAGATCGCCGAAGAACTGGCGCTGCCGCCGGTGAAGATTCACTGCTCGATCCTCGCGGAAGACGCGATCAAGGCAGCCGTGGCCGACTACAAGAAGCGCCACGACACCAAGGAAGGCGATCAGGCAGCAGCCTGAGCGGCAACGAGCGGCTTGTGAAGGAACCGGGTGCGCGCTGGCCGCGCACCGCGGCAAGGACATCATGGCAATTACACTGACCGAAAAAGCAGCACAGCACGTCCAGAAATACCTCGTCCGGCGCGGCAAGGGTGTTGGCCTGCGGCTTGGCGTTCGCACGACCGGGTGCTCGGGGCTCGCGTACAAGCTCGAGTATGTCGACGAGCTGGCCCCCGAGGATCAGGTGTTCGAGAGCCATGGCGTGAAGGTCGTCGTCGATCCGAAGAGCCTCGCGTACATCGACGGCACCGAGCTCGACTTCGCGCGCGAAGGTCTGAACGAAGGGTTCAAGTTCAACAACCCGAACGTGAAGGACGAGTGCGGGTGCGGCGAATCGTTCCGCGTGTGACGACGCGGGTTTCCGCGCAATGCGGGCAAGAGGCGGCACGAGCCGCCTTTTTAATGTGCGGCGTTCGCCGCGCAACGAACCGGAATTGAACGCGACGATGGTTTCGCTGAAAGACAGCCACTTCGACCTGTTTCACCTGCCGGCGCAATTCGCGCTCGACGACGCGGCGCTCGACGACGCGTATCGCACGGTGCAGACGCAGGTGCATCCGGACCGCTTTGCAGCGGCGGGCGACGCGCAAAAGCGCATCGCGATGCAATGGGCGACCCGTGCGAACGAGGCGTACCGCACGCTGCGCGATCCGCTGCAGCGCGCGAGCTATCTGCTGTCGCTGCGCGGCGTCGACATCGGCGCGGAAAACAACACCGCGATGGAGCCGGCGTTCCTGATGCAGCAGATGGAATGGCGCGAAGGCATCGAGGATGCCGCGGCCGCGCGCAACGTCGACGCGCTCGACGTGCTGCTCGCCGAGTTGCGCGACGAAAAGCGCGTGCGCATCGAGCGCCTGGGTACGCTGCTCGACAGCGGCGCCGACCAGGCCGCCGCCGAGGCCGTGCGCCAGCTGATGTTCATCGAACGGGTCGCGTCGGAAGTCGGCGCGCAGATCGAGCGTCTCGAAACTTAACCGCGTGCCTCGCGGCACGCGCAGCAAACGGGCCGAGCGCCCGAACGAACCAAGATGGCTTTACTGCAAATTTCCGAACCGGGTATGGCGCCGGCGCCGCACCAGCGGCGGCTTGCCGTCGGCATCGATCTCGGCACGACGAATTCGCTCGTCGCCGCCGTGCGCAACAGCGTGCCCGAAGTGCTGCCGGACGAAGCGGGCCGCGTCCTGCTGCCGTCGGTGGTGCGCTACCTGGAGAAGGGCGGCCGCCGCATCGGCTACGAAGCGAAGGAGCAGGCCGCGACCGATCCGCGCAACACGATCGTGTCGGTCAAGCGCTTCATGGGCCGCGGCAAGGCCGAGGTCGAAGGCGGGGCGAACGCGCCGTATGAATTCGTCGACGCACCGGGGATGGTGCAGATCCGCACGATCGACGGCGTGAAGAGCCCGGTCGAAGTGTCGGCCGAGATTCTCGCGACGCTGCGCTACCGGGCCGAGGACACGCTCGGCGACGAGCTGGTCGGCGCGGTCATCACGGTGCCCGCGTATTTCGACGACGCGCAGCGCCAGGCGACCAAGGACGCCGCGCGCCTCGCCGGTCTGAACGTGCTGCGCCTGCTGAACGAACCGACCGCGGCCGCGATCGCCTACGGCCTCGACAATGGGTCGGAAGGCCTCTATGCGGTGTACGACCTGGGCGGCGGCACGTTCGACCTGTCGATCCTGAAGCTGACCAAGGGCGTGTTCGAAGTGCTCGCCGCGGGCGGCGATTCCGCGCTCGGCGGCGACGATTTCGATCACGCGCTGTTCGGCCACGTGCTCGCGCAGGCCGGCATCGACGCGCACACGCTCGCGCCCGAGGACGTGCGGCTGCTGCTCGATCGCGTGCGGGTGGTGAAGGAGGCGTTGTCGTCGGCGCCGCACGCGTCGCTCGACGTGACGCTGTCGAGCGGCGCGCATCTCGTGCAGACGATTTCGCACGACACGTTCGCCACGCTGGTCGAGCCGCTGGTGCAGCGCACGCTGACGCCGACCCGCAAGGCGCTGCGCGACGCGCAGGTGAGCCCGGCCGACATCAAGGGCGTCGTGCTGGTCGGCGGCGCGACGCGCATGCCGGTGATCCGCGCGGCCGTGGAGCAGTTTTTCGGCCAGCCGCCGCTCGTCAACCTCGATCCCGACCAGGTCGTCGCGCTCGGCGCGGCGATTCAGGCCGATCTGCTGGCCGGCAATCGCGGCAACGGCGACGACTGGCTGCTGCTCGACGTGATCCCGCTGTCGCTCGGCGTCGAGACGATGGGCGGGCTCGTCGAGAAGATCATTCCGCGCAATTCGACGATTCCGATCGCGCGCGCGCAGGAATTCACGACCTTCAAGGACGGCCAGACCGCGATGGCGATCCACGTCGTGCAGGGCGAGCGCGAACTCGTCGCCGACTGCCGGTCGCTCGCGCGTTTCGAGCTGCGCGGCATCCCGCCGATGACGGCCGGTGCGGCGCGCATCCGCGTGACCTATCAGGTCGACGCGGACGGCCTGCTGTCGGTGTTCGCGCGCGAACAGCTGTCGGGCGTCGAGGCGTCGGTCGTCGTGAAGCCGTCGTACGGCCTCGCCGACGACGATATCGCGAAGATGCTCGAGGACAGCTTCAAGACCGCCGAGATCGACATGCGTGCACGCGCGCTGCGCGAAGCGCAGGTCGAAGCCGAGCGGATGATCGAGGCGACGCAGGCGGCGCTCGCGGTCGACGGCGAATTGCTCGACGCGGCCGAGCGCGAGCAGGTCGACGCGCTCGTCGCGGCGCTGCGCACGATCGCCGCGGGCGACGACGCCCACGCGATCGAAACCGCGACCAAGGCGCTCGCCGACGGCACCGACGAATTCGCGGCGCGCCGCATGGACAAGAGCATCAAGCGTGCGCTGTCCGGCCGGCGGCTCGACGAGATCTGAACGAACGGCACCGGCCCGGCGACGGCCGGTGCGATATTGAACCGTGCGGCGCGAGCCGCCGCACCTTGACTGACGGAACCGACATGCCTCAACTGGTGGTGCTGCCTCACGTCGAACTGTGCCCGGACGGCGCGGTGATCGACGCGACGCCCGGCAAGAGTATTTGCGACAACCTGCTCGACAACGGGATCGAGATCGAGCATGCATGCGAGAAGTCGTGCGCATGCACGACCTGTCACGTGGTGATCCGCGAGGGCTTCAACGCGCTCGAGCCGTCCGACGAGGACGAGGACGATCTGCTCGACAAGGCCTGGGGCCTCGAGCCGACGTCGCGTCTGTCGTGCCAGGCGATCGTGACGGAAGATTCGGATCTGGTGGTCGAGATTCCGAAGTACTCGATCAACCACGCGAAGGAAAATCACTGACGCGTCGCCGCGGCAGCGCATACGGGAGGGCAGGCGATGAAATGGACCGATTCGCGCGAAATCGCAATCGCGCTGGCAGACAAGCATCCGGACGTCGATCCGCAGCGGATCAACTTCGTCGAGTTGCGCCAATGGGTGATCGAGCTCGACGGCTTCTCGGACGACCCGGCACACTCCGGCGAGAAGATTCTCGAAGCGATCCAGGCGCACTGGATCGACGAATCCGACTTCGACGACGAAGACTGAGTCGTTACACCGTAGCCCGCCCATGCAAAAAGGCTCGTGAATCCTCACGAGCCTTTTTTCGTTTCAGTGCGACGGTGCGAGTGACCGTGCCGCGTTACGTGCCGACGTTACGCGCCCACCAGCGTACCGTT
The DNA here is from genome assembly GCF_000959445.1 of Burkholderia vietnamiensis LMG 10929. Taxonomy (NCBI): domain Bacteria; kingdom Pseudomonadati; phylum Pseudomonadota; class Betaproteobacteria; order Burkholderiales; family Burkholderiaceae; genus Burkholderia; species Burkholderia vietnamiensis. The sequence continues at coordinate 1,911,604 of NZ_CP009631.1, forward strand.
CTCGATCCGCACGCGCTGGCCCTGGCCGAACGGCGGCGGGTTGTGGTACGTGAACGTGCGGGTCGCGCCGCTTTCCATCTGGACCTCGACCTGATAGTCGGTTTCCGCGCGCACCTGCTTCTCGACTTGGTTGCCGGCCAGGCCGCCGCCGAGCGCGCCGATGATGGTCATCGCGGTGCGGCCGTTGCCGCGGCCGAACTGGTTGCCGAGCAGGCCGCCGGCCGCTGCGCCGCCGACCGCGCCGATCCCCGAGCTCTGGCCCGGCGTACGCGTTTGCGTGATCGCGACGATCGTGCCGCAGCTCTGGCAATAGGCCGGCTGCGCGGGCGCGCCCGACTGCTGCGCATACTGCGGCGGCTGCGGCGCCGGGGCACGGCGGTGGTGGGTGGCCGCCGGGCGCGGAGCCGGCTTCGGCTCGGCCTGCGCGAGGGCCTTTTGCTGCTCGGCCTTCTGCTGCGCCGCTTCCTGCTCGGCTTGCGCGGCACGCGCGGCGCTGGCCGCGGCAGCCGTGTCGACGGCCGGCTGCGACGCGATCAGCGCGGCCTGGGTCTGGCCGTTCTGCTCGTTGTTGCTACTGGCCTTCGGGAAGATGCCCGTGATGGCGGCGGTGGCCGCCAGGCTGGCGACGATGACGGCGCCTGCGGCGGTCGCGATCAGCGGGTGCAGGCGTTGCTTTTGCGGCGTGGTCTGATTCTGGTTGTCCATTTTCTTCTCCGGTGTCGATTCGGCCGGCAATAGCGCGGCGGCCGGATCCCACGCTCGGGAGCGATCGGACGTGGCGTGCGATGCCGCGTTCCGGTCCCGTGGTCATGCGTGGTGACGCAACAGGAGTGTCGTCGACGCGCGCTGCGCGCACCGTATCAAGGTGTAACCAATTGAAGCAGCGCGTTGGCGGCCGATCTCGGGAAAACCCGAGGCAAGCCGTCGCGGCGAGGAAATAAAACGGGGAGGGAGCGAATGCCGGCGAGCGCCGGCAGGCGGGATTTACGCGCGGTTACAAAGCCGCCGCGTGGGCACCGCGCGGCGCGCGGGCGCACACGCGGCGCGGCCGGTCAGTCTTCGCGGCGCAGATGGGGGAACAGCAGCACGTCGCGGATCGTCGGGCTGTCGGTCAGCAGCATCACGAGACGGTCGATGCCGATCCCGCAACCGCCGGTCGGCGGCATCCCGTGTTCGAGCGCGCGGATGTAGTCGGCGTCGAAGAACATCGCTTCCTCGTCGCCCGCGTCCTTTTGCTCGACCTGCTTCTTGAAGCGTGCAGCCTGATCTTCCGGATCGTTCAGCTCCGAGAAGCCGTTTGCGATCTCGCGGCCCGTCATGAACAGCTCGAAGCGCTCGGTGATGCCCGGCACCGTATCGGACGCGCGCGCGAGCGGCGACACTTCGACCGGGTAGTCGATGATGTAGGTCGGCTCCCACAGTTGCGACTCGGCGGTTTCCTCGAACAGCGCGAGCTGCAGCGCGCCGATGCCGGCGTTCAGGAAGGCCGGCTGCGACACGTCGACGCCGAGGCGCTTCAGTTCGGTGCGCAGGAATGCGTCGTCCGACAGCTGGCCGTCGGTGTACTGCGGCGCGTACTTCTGGATCGCCTGCGTGATCGTCAGACGATGGAACGGCTTCGCGAGATCGAGCTCGCGGCCTTGATACTGGATCGTCGCAGTGCCGAGCGCATCGATCGCCGCCTGGCGGATCAGCTGCTCGGTGAAGTCCATCAGCCAGCGGTAGTCGGTGTACGCGGCGTAGAACTCCATCATCGTGAATTCCGGGTTGTGGCGCGGCGACACACCTTCGTTCCGGAAGTTACGGTTGATCTCGAACACGCGCTCGAAGCCGCCGACGATCAGCCGCTTCAGATACAGCTCCGGCGCGATGCGCAGGAACATCTGCATGTCGAGTGCGTTGTGATGCGTGATGAACGGCTTGGCCGCCGCGCCGCCCGGGATCGGGTGCAGCATCGGCGTTTCGACTTCCATGAAGTCGGCGTTCTCCATGAAGCGGCGGATCGACGAGATCGTCTTGGTGCGCGCGCGGAACGTGTCGCGCGTCTCCGGCGTGACGATCAGGTCGACGTAGCGCTGGCGATAGCGCATTTCCTGGTCGGCGAGGCCGTGGAACTTGTCCGGCAGCGGGCGCAGCGCCTTCGCCAGCAAACGCAGCTCCTTGCACTGCACCGACAGCTCGCCCTTGTTGGTGCGGAACAGCACGCCGCGCGCGGCGACGATGTCGCCGAGGTCCCACTTCTTGAACGCGTCGTAGGTTTCCGCGCCGACGTCGTTCGGCGTCACGAAGAACTGGATCTGGCCCGAACCGTCCTGCACCGTCGCGAAGCTCGCCTTGCCCATCACGCGCTTGAGCATCATGCGGCCGGCGACCGACACCTCGACCGGGTTCGCTTCGAGCGCAGCCTTGTCCGAGTCGGCGTAGGTCGACTGGAGCTCGGCGGCGTGATGCGTCGGCCGGAAATCGTTCGGATACGCGACGCCTTGCTCGCGCAACGCGCGCAGCTTGTCGCGGCGCTCGGCAATGATCTGGTTTTCGTCCGCCGCGACGGCGGGCTGCGTTTGGGTCGGTTCGGTCATGATGGTCGGAATTCGGAATGGGTGCGGCAACGCAAACGGGAAGGGCGGCGCGACCGAGGGGCCGCGCCGCGGCGCTTACACGCCCTGTTTGAGGCTCGCGCTGATGAAGTCGTCGAGATCGCCGTCGAGCACGGCTTTCGTGTTGCTCATTTCGACGTTCGTGCGGAGATCCTTCACGCGGCTCTGGTCGAGCACGTACGAACGGATCTGGTGGCCCCAGCCCACGTCGGTCTTGCTCGATTCGAGCTTGTCCTGCTCGGCCTGGCGCTTGCGCATCTCGGCTTCGTACAGGCGCGACTTCAGCATGGCCATCGCTTCGGCGCGGTTGCGGTGCTGCGAACGGTCGTTCTGGCACTGCACGACGATGCCGGTCGGCATGTGCGTGATCCGCACCGCGGAGTCGGTCTTGTTGATGTGCTGGCCGCCCGCGCCCGAGGCGCGGTAGGTGTCGATGCGCAGGTCGGCCGGGTTCACCTCGACTTCGATCGAGTCGTCGATTTCGGGATACACGAACACCGACGAGAACGACGTGTGGCGGCCGCCCGACGAGTCGAACGGCGACTTGCGCACGAGCCGGTGAATGCCGGTTTCGGTGCGCAGGAAGCCGTACGCGTATTCGCCCGACACCTTGATCGTCGCGTTCTTGATGCCGGCGACGTCGCCGTCGGATTCTTCGAGCACTTCGGCCTTGAAGCCCTTGCGCTCGCAGTAGCGCAGGTACTGGCGCAGCAGCATCGACGCCCAGTCGCACGCCTCGGTGCCGCCGGCGCCGGCCTGGATGTCGATGAAGCAGTTGTTCGGGTCGGCCGGATTCGAGAACATCCGGCGGAATTCGATGTCGCCGACGCGCGCGGCGAGCTTGTTCGCGTCGTCTTCGGACGCGAGCAGCGTGTCTTCGTCGCCTTCTTCGCGGGCGAGCTCGAACAGGTCGAGCGCGTCGCGCAGGTCGCTATCGAGCGCGGTCAGCGTCGTGACGACGCCTTCGAGCAGCTTCTTCTCGCGGCCGAGCGCCTGGGCGTTCTTCGAATCGTTCCAGACGTTCGGGTCTTCCAGTTCCTTGTTGACTTCGGTCAGACGCGCAGCCTTGGCGTCGTAGTCAAAGATACCCCCGAAGCTCGCCCGCGCGGTTGCGCAGGTCGAGCAGGGAGCTTTCGATCGCGTTGAGACGTTCCGCTTCCATGATCGTTCGCTGTTCTTGCTTCGTAAAAAAGCGGAATTATAGCCGATCGGCGGGGTGTCCCGGTGACGCGGAGTGTGCTTGCATGCGTGCGGCGGCCCGTTGCCGCGCGCCGCACGCGCGGCCGGCGGGATGGCGCGCGGCCGCCGTTCAGCCGGCCGCGTGCTCGACGACGAGCTGCACGCGCGTCACGCCGTTCCACGTGTCGGCGACCAGCCGGTACGCGATCAGCGCGCTCGCCGGCAGCGGCTCGGTGTGGTTGAACCAGATCGCGTTGAAGCGCTGCCGGCCGCGCGCCAGCTGCAGCTTCAGGTGCTTTTCCTTCACGAGCGATTGCGACACGACGTCGAACTCGCCGGAGAAAAGCGGGGCCGGAAAGCCCTGGCCCCAGACGGCCTCGTCGAGCAGCCCGACGAACTGCGGCGTGAAATAGGCGTCCTCGAGCTCGCCGTCGGTCTCGATCACGCGCGCCAGCGCGTCGTCGGACAGCCACTCGCGTGCGACGGCCTCGAACGCGGCCGCGAAGCGCGACACGTTGGCGGTGTCGAGCGTGAGGCCCGCGGCCATCGCATGACCGCCGAACGCGACGATCAGGTCGGGCTCGCGCTTCGAGACGAGGTCGAGCGCGTCGCGCAGATGGAAACCGGCAATCGACCGTCCCGAGCCCTTCACGCGCGTGCCGCTTTCGTCCGCATGCGCGAACGTGAACGACGGGCGGTGGAATTTCTCCTTGAGCCGCCCGGCGACGATGCCGATCACGCCCTGGTGCCATGCGGGGTTGAACAGCGTGATGGTGCACGCGTCGGCGGGATCGACGTCGGCGAGATCGGCGAGCGCCTGCTGCTGCATGCCGGCCTCGATTTCGCGGCGCTCGCGGTTCATCGCGTCGAGCTGCTGCGCGAGCTCCCATGCGCGGCCGATGTCGTCGGTGATCAGGCATTCGATCCCGAGCGACATGTCGGAGAGCCGTCCCGCCGCGTTCAGGCGCGGCCCGACGCCGAAGCCGAGATCGAAGCCCGACGCGGTGCGCGCGTCGCGGCCCGCGGCGCGGAACAGCGCGGCGATGCCCGGCTGCATGCGGCCGTTGCGGATCCGGTGCAGCCCCTGCGCGACCAGCACGCGGTTGTTGCCGTCGAGCCGCACCACGTCGGCGACGGTGCCGAGCGCGACCAGATCGAGCAGCCCGTCCAGGCGCGGCTCGGCGTCCTTGCTCGCGAACGCGCCGCGCCGGCGCAGCTCCGCGCGCAGCGCGAGCAGCACGTAGAACATCACGCCGACGCCGGCGATGTGCTTGCTCGGGAACGCACAGCCCGGCTGGTTCGGGTTGACGATCGCGCGCGCGGCGGGCAGCGCGTCGCCGGGCAGATGGTGGTCGGTCACGAGCACGTCGATGCCGCGCGCGTTCGCGGCTTCGACGCCGGCGACGCTCGCGATCCCGTTGTCGACGGTGATCAGCAGGTCCGGCTTGCGCGCCGCCGCCAGCTCGACGATCTCCGGCGTGAGCCCGTAGCCGTATTCGAAGCGGTTCGGCACGAGGTAGTCGATCTGCGCGCCGAACATGCGCAGGCCGCGCACCGCGACCGCGCAGGCGGTCGCGCCGTCGCAGTCGTAGTCGGCGACGACCAGCAGGCGTCGCCGCTCGGCGATCGCGTCGGCGAGCAGCGCGGCGGCGTCGGCGCAGCCTTTGAGGTCGGTGGGCGGGACGAGGCGTGCGAGCGCGGTCTCGATGTCGGTCGGCGACTGCACGCCGCGCGACGCGTACAGGCGCGCGAGTACGGGGTGCAGGCCGTGGCGCGCGAGCGCGGCGGCGTCGGCGGGGGCGACGGGGCGGGTAACGATGCGGGTCATACGGATGCGGTCATTCGAACAGGGACGCCAGCGCGCGGCGGCGCCAGAACTTGCGCAGGTCGCCGCGCGTCGCGTGCAGCGTGACGGAGCTCGTGTCGCCGCACAGCGTGAATTCGACGCCGGCCAGCTCGCCGTTCTGCAGCGCGGCGAGCGACGGTGCGAACCAGTCGCGCTCGAGCACGGCGAGCGCGTCGTGCCAGCGTGCCCAGTCCTGTTCGATGTACGGCGCGGACAGCGACGGCAGCTCGACGAGCGTCGCACCGGCCGCGGCGGGCAGCGCGCCGAAGGCGCTCGGCACGGCGCCGGTCTCGGCCTGCGCGGCGCGCGCAAGGCCAAGTGCCGCGGGCGATGCCGACAGCACGCGCCCGAACGGCTTGCCGACCGGCTTGAGCGTGCCCTGCGCATGGAACCAGATCGAATTGACGGCCGGCAAGCCGCGCGCTTCGCGCGCTTCGTTGACGGGATGCTGGAACCACGCCATCTGGACTTCGTTCTGCAGCTTCATCCACATCCGCGACCGCTCGCCGGTGTGCGCCTCGTGCGGCAGCCAGATCTCGATGTTGCGGCCGCTCGCGCGCAGCGGCGCGGCGCCGGCAAGGCGTGCGAGCTGCTCGCTCGACAGATACCAGCGCGCCGGCTGCGGCGCTTCGAGCCGCACGCCGAGTTCCTCGATCAGCGGCCGCGCGACCGCGAGCAGGGCGGCCGCGTCGCCTTCGTCGAGCGCGAGGCTCGCCGGATCGACGAGCACCAGGTGATCGTGCGCGATTTCGACGTGCACGGGTTCGACGCACGCCCACGCGAGCGCGCCTGGGTCGCCGCCGTCGGCCAGCAGCATGTACGGGGCGAGCGGCGCCTCGTCGGCCGCGTTGCCGTGGGTCGCGCCGAAGCGGCGGGCGAGCCAGCGCTCGTGCGGCAGCGTGCGCTGGAAGTCCTCGCCGGCCACGCGCTCGACGACGCTCGCGCGGGCGAGCAACTTTTCGAGCGCGGGACTGTCCAGCGTGTGCAGGGACGAGGCCGCATCGGCCGCCGACGGCAGCGCGAACGGAACGAGAAAATGGAGGCGTCGGTCGTGCATGATGGTGCGCATTGTATGGCAAACTGCGCGCGTGATCGGGCCGGCTCAGGGTTCGAACCGAGGTTCGGGCCGGCGCGATCGGGCCCGATCGCGCGGCGGCTGCCGCCGCGGTCGCGCTTGCGGCGGCCGGCTGGCCGTCGCCGCAGCGCACCGCGCCGGATCGTTGCCCGTCCCCGCCGTCACCCGCAGAACCCGCCGTAACCAGCAGAAAGGATTCGCTTGAAACTTCCGTACGAATGGCAGATCGGCTGGCGCTATACGCGCGCCGGCAAACGCACGACCGGCAACGGCTTCATTTCCTTCATCGCGCTCGTATCGATGCTCGGGATCGCGCTTGGCGTCGCGGCGCTGATCGTCGTGCTGTCCGTGATGAACGGCTTCCAGAAGGAGGTGCGCGACCGCATGCTGTCGGTGCTCGCGCACGTCGAGGTGTTTTCGCCGACCGGCTCGATGCCGGACTGGCAACTCACGGCGCAGGAGGCGCGGCGCAATCCGTCGGTGATCGGCGCGGCGCCGTACGTCGACGCGCAGGCGCTGCTCACGCGCCAGGACGCGGTGAGCGGCGTGATGCTACGCGGCGTCGAGCCGTCGCTCGAGCCGCAGGTGTCCGACATCGGCAAGGACATGAAGGCCGGCCGCCTCGACGCGCTGGTGCCCGGCCAGTTCGGCATCGTGCTCGGCGATGCGCTCGCCGGCAATCTCGGCGTGACGGTCGGTGACAAGGTCACGCTGGTCGCGCCGGAGGGCACGATCACGCCGGCCGGGATGATGCCGCGGCTCAAGCAGTTCACGGTCGTCGGCGTGTTCGAATCGGGCCATTACGAATACGACAGCACGCTCGCGATGATCGACATCCGCGACGCCGAGGCGCTGTTCCGGATGAGCGCGCCGACCGGCGTGCGGCTGCGGCTCAGCGACATGCAGAAGGCGCCGCAGGTGGCGATCGAGCTGTCGCACACGTTGTCCGGCAGCCTCTACATCCGCGACTGGACGCAGCAGAACAAGACCTGGTTCTCGGCCGTGCAGATCGAGAAGCGGATGATGTTCATCATCCTCACGCTGATCATCGCGGTGGCCGCGTTCAACCTCGTGTCGTCGCTCGTGATGACGGTGACCAACAAGCAGGCCGACATCGCGATCCTGCGCACGCTCGGCGCGCAGCCAGGCTCGATCATGAAGATCTTTGTCGTGCAGGGCGTGACGATCGGCTTCGTCGGCACCGCGTCGGGCGTCGCGCTCGGCTGCCTGATCGCATGGAGCATTCCGTGGCTGATCCCGATGATCGAGCATCTGTTCGGCGTGCAGTTCCTGCCGCCGTCGGTGTACTTCATCAGCGAGCTGCCGTCCGAACTCGTCGCCGGCGACGTGATCAAGATCGGGCTGATCGCGTTCGTGCTGTCGGCCGTCGCGACGCTGTACCCGAGCTGGCGCGGCGCGAAGGTGAAGCCGGCGGAGGCGCTGCGCTATGAATGACCGCGCGACCGCATTCGCGGATTCACGACAACCCATCAGACAGGATTCGGCTGGTATGCAGGAATACGTGCTTCAGGCGCGCGGGATCACGAAGGCGTTCGTGCAGGGCGGCTTCAACGTGCAGGTGCTCAACAACACCGAGCTGACGGTGCGGCGCGGCGAGAAGCTCGCGGTCGTCGGCGCGTCGGGCTCCGGCAAGAGCACGCTGCTGCACGTGCTGGGCGGCCTCGACGAGCCGAGCGCCGGCGAAGTGTCGCTGCTCGGCAAGCCGTTTACGCAGCTCGCCGAGCGCGAGCGCAACGACCTGCGCAATCGCGCGCTCGGGTTCGTCTACCAGTTCCACCATCTGCTGCCGGAGTTCACGGCGCTGGACAACGTCGCGATGCCGCTGCGCATTCGCCGGATGACCACCGAGGACGCGCGCGCGCAGGCACAGGCGATGCTCGAGCGCGTCGGGCTCGGCCCGCGTGCGAAGCATCGGCCGGGCGAGCTGTCCGGCGGCGAGCGGCAGCGTGTCGCGATCGCGCGCGCGCTGGTGACGAAGCCGGCCTGCGTACTCGCCGACGAACCGACCGGCAACCTCGACGGCGCGACGGCCGACACGGTGTTCAACCTGATGCTCGAATTGTCCGAGACGCTCGAAACCAGCTTCGTGATCGTCACGCACGATCCGGAGCTCGCCGCGCGTTGCGACCGCATCATGCGCTTGCGCGACGGCGTGCTGCACGAGGAGCCGGCGCAGCCGGCGTGAGCGCACGCTCGCGCCGCATGCGCGGCCGGGCGACGCGTCGCGACGGAGGAGGGAAGCTAGCCATGTGGATCGATACGCATTGCCATCTCGATGCCGGCGAATTCGATGCCGATCGCGACGCCGTCGCGCAGGCGGCGTGCGCGGCCGGCGTGTCGCGCATCGTGATCCCGAGCGTCGGGCGCGACAATTTCACGACCGTGCGCGAGCTTGCGCAGCGCACGCCGGGCGCCGTCTATGCGCTCGGCATCCACCCGCTGTTCACGCCGCACGCGCGCGACGCGGATCTCGACCGGCTGCGCATGGAGATCGAGGCGAGCGTCGACGATCCGCGCTTCGTCGCGATCGGCGAGATCGGCCTCGACTACTTCGTGCCGGAGCTCGACGAAGAACGGCAGCAATTCTTCTATCAGGGGCAGCTCAGGCTCGCGCGCGAATTCGATCTGCCGGTGCTGTGCCACGTGCGCAAGTCGCAGGATCGCGTGCTGGCCGGGCTGCGCCGTTTCGGCGTGCGGCGCGGCATCGCGCATGCATTCAACGGCAGCTTCCAGCAGGCCGATGCGTATCTCGCCCAGGGGCTGCATCTCGGTTTCGGCGGCAACGTGACGTTCGGGCGCGCGTTGCAGATCCGCCGGCTCGCGGCGCAGCTGCCGCTCGATGCGATCGTCGTCGAGACCGACGCGCCCGACATCGCGCCCGAATGGGCGTACAAGTCGCGCAATACGCCCGACCAGGTGCCGCGCATCGGCGCCGTGCTCGCCGAACTGCGCGGCCTCGACCCCCACGCGCTGTCCCTATCCACAACGGCCAACGCGCTCGCCGCGCTGCCGCGCCTCGCACTTTCGTCCGCATAATCGTCGTCACGTGGTGCGCGCGCCGATGACGGCGGCGCCGGATGGACGAAGGAGGCGCGATGCGCGTGTGGTGGATCGCGTTCGCGCTCGGCGTCGTCGTGCTGCAGCGGCAGGCGGCGTTGCCGGGGGCGGGCGGCTGGGCCGGCGCGGCGATCATGGTGGCCGTATGCGGGGCGGCGTACGTCGGGTCGGCGCGGTGCGCTCGGAGCCGCCCGCTCGTCGCGCTCCGTTGGGTGCTTTGTGCGTGCATCGCGTCTGCAGTCGGCTTCGGCTATGCGGCCGCCCGCGCCGAATGGCGGCTGCGCGATGGGCTGCCCGTCGAGTGGGAAGGGCGGGACATCGTCGTCACGGGCGTGATCCGCGGCTTGCCGGCCATCGACGAAACCGGTGCGCGGCTGCTGCTCGCGGTCGAGTCGAACGATGCGGCGCTGGCCCGCTTCGCGCCGCTGATCCGCTTGTCGTGGCGCAGCTACGGTGAGCCCGCAGCGCGCGGCACGCTGCCCGCGTTGCACGGCGGGCAGCGCTGGCGGCTCGTCGCGCGCATGAAGCGGCCGCATGCGGAGGCCAATCCCGGCGTGCGCGACAGCGAGGCCGCGTGGCTTGCCGCCGGCATTCGCGCGATCGGCTACGTCGTCGCGCCCGAGCGCGCAATCTTGCTCGACGAGCGAGCATCGGGATGGCTTGCGTCGATTGACCGGATGCGCGACACGCTGCGCATGCGCATCGGCGATGCGCTCGGCGACGACGCGCGCCATCGCGGCATCATTACCGCGCTCGCGGTCGGCGATCAAGCCGCGATCGGCGACGACGACTGGCGCGTGCTGCGCAATACCGGCACGAGTCATCTGGTCGCGATCTCGGGGCTGCACGTCGGCTTCGTCGGCGCGCTCGCGGGCGGGATCGCGTCGCTCGTGTGGCGGCGTCTGCGCTGGCGCCGGCGCGCCGTTACGCTGGCGGTGCCGGCGCCTTACGCGGCGTCGCTGGCATCGCTCGCGGCCGCCGGCGGCTATGCGGCGCTGGCCGGCTTCAACGTGCCCGCGCAGCGCGCCTGGTGGATGATCGCAACCGCAGCGGTAGCCTATCTCGCCGGGCGCAGCGCGCCGACATCCGCGGTGTTGTGCGCGGCCCTCGGCGGCGTGCTGCTGGTCGATCCATGGGCCGTGCTGTCGGCTGGCTTCTGGCTGTCGTTCGGAGCGGTCGCCGCGATCCTGCTGACCGTCGCGGGCTGGCGAGCGACGCCGGAAATCGAACGCGCTGGCGACGGCGCTGGCGACGGCAGCAGCGACGCGACGCAGCAGCGTGTTGCGCAGGATCGCCGGCGCGTGCTTCACGCATGGTGCAAGCGTGCAGCGCAGCGGCTCGCGGACGCGACCCGCGTGCAGTACGCGGTGACGATCGGCCTCGCGCCGTTGACCGCCGCGTGGTTCGCGCAGATGTCGGTATCGGGGCCGTTCAGCAACGCATTCGCGATTCCGTGGGTGAGCTCCGTCGTGACGCCGCTCGTGCTGGCCGGCGTCGCGCTGCCGGCGCCGCTCGACGCGTACGCGTTCCGGCTCGCGCATGCGGCGCTCGGACCGATGATGACGCTGCTCCGCCATCTCGCCGACTGGCCGGCCGGCGTGTTCTGGCTGCGCATACCCGACTGGCCGGTGCTCGCGCTCGCGTGCATGGGCGCAGCGTGGGCGCTGATGCCGCGCGGCTGGCCACTGCGCTGGGCCGCGCCGATCACATGGCTGCCGCTCGTCGCGCCGGCCCCCGATGCGCCGCCGCCCGGCGGCTTCCGACTGACCGTGCTCGACGTCGGGCAGGGCGAGTCGGTGCTGGTCGAGACCGCCCGGCGAACGCTGTTGTTCGATGCGGGGCCCGGGCCCGAGTCGACCCATGCCGGCACGCGGATCGTCGTGCCGGCATTGCGCGCACGCGGCATCCGCGTCGTCGATACGCTCGTCCTCAGTCATGGGGACGCCGATCATGCGGGCGGCGCGGCGGCCGTCTATGCCGGCACGGAGGTTCGCCAACTGCTCGCCGGCATCGTGCCGCAACACCGGCTGTGGCGCGATGCGCAGGCGGCCGGCGTCACCGATCGCGTGCCCTGCGCGGCCGGCCAGCGGTGGACCTGGGACGGCGTCGTGTTCACGATGTTGTGGCCGTCCAGCATCGCATCGGGCCGGTCGAACGAGCAGTCATGCGTGCTGCGCATCGACGCGGCCGGCACGTCGGCGCTCTTGACCGGCGACCTCGACGCACGCGCCGAACGCCGGCTCGTCGCCGGCTCGCGCGACGCGCTCGCCGCGCAAATCCTCGTCGTTCCGCACCACGGCAGCCGCACATCGTCGGTCGAGCCTTTCCTCGATTCGGTCGAGCCGCGCGTCGCGGTATTTCCTGTAGGCTATCGCAATCGCTTCGGGCATCCGCACCGCTCGGTCCTTGCCCGCTACGAGGCGCGCGCAATCCCGCTGCCGCGCACCGATCGCGACGGCGCCGTGCGGTTCGACGTCGCGCCGTCGAACGGGGGTTTCACGTTCGAACGGTATCGCGAGGCGCGGCGACGTTACTGGATGGATCGGTGAGCGCCGCACCGAAGCGTCGAGCAAAAACAGGCCGCATCGGGTGCGCCAGCGCCGACGGCGCGGCACGGGGCGCGATAACGGTGCGACGCGCGGCGCGTGCCGACACAGGAGACATCGGCATTTGAAGGACATCCTCCACTTCTCGCATGCGAACGGCTTTCCGGCATCGACGTACCGGACCATCTTCGCCGAGCTGGCAGACGATTACGAGCTGCGTTACATCGAGCGCATCGGTCATGACCGCCGCTATCCGGTGACGCGCGACTGGCCGCATCTGGTCGATCAGTTGCTCGACGACATCGGCCGCCGCTACGAGCGCCCGGTGTGGCTCGTCGGCCATTCGCTCGGCGGCTACCTGTCGCTGATGGCCGCGCTGAAGAAACCGCACTGGGTGCGCGGCGTCGTGATGATCGATTCGCCGATCATCGCGGGATGGCGCGCCGGTGCGCTGCGCGCGAGCCAGTGGGCCGGGCTCGACGAGCGGCTGTCGCCGGCGGCCGCGACGCGCAAGCGGCGCACGCACTGGGCGAGCCGCGACGAAGCGTGGCGGCACTTTCGCGAGAAGCCCGCGTTCGCGCGCTGGGACGAGCGCATGCTGTCCGACTACATCGACTACGGCATTCCGCAGGCCGGCGCCGACGGCGCGCGCACGCTCGCGTTCGACCGCCAGGTCGAATACCTGATCTACCGCACGCTGCCGCACACGCTCGGTCCGCGGCTCGCGCACGGCGCGCCGGTGCCGGTCGGCTTTCTCGCCGGCACGCGCTCGCGCGAAGTGCGCCAGGTCGGCCTCGATGCGACGCACCGGGCCGCGCACGGGCGCATCGAGTGGCTCGAGGGCAGCCATCTGTTCCCGATGGAGCGGCCGATCGAGACGGCCCGCGCATTGCAGCGGATGCTGAATTCGCTGAAAGCGGCGGAGGGCGACGGGCCGCGCGATCGCGCGGCGCTCGTGCAGCGGGGCTGACGCGGCGTCCGCCGCGCCGCGCAGCGCAAGGCGCCGCCGCACCGGCCGGCCGGTCGTTTCGCCCGGCCGCGCACGGCTGGCGCGGCACTGCGCGAAAGGGCGCGATCATCACGTCAATTGCTGAGAGAAGGGCGGGCTTTACGGTATAATCCGTTTTTCCCGCGAGCATTCAGCGATGACCAAATATGTTTTCGTCACCGGCGGCGTAGTTTCTTCCCTCGGCAAGGGTATTGCCGCCGCCTCCCTCGCCGCGATCCTCGAATCGCGCGGTCTGAAAGTCACCCTCCTCAAACTCGATCCCTACATCAACGTCGACCCCGGCACGATGAGCCCGTTTCAGCACGGCGAAGTGTTCGTGACGGAAGACGGTGCGGAGACGGACCTCGACCTCGGCCACTATGAGCGCTTCATCAGCACGAAGATGCGCAAGGCCAACAACTTCACGACCGGCCAGATCTACGAATCGGTGATCCGCAAGGAGCGCCGTGGCGATTATCTCGGCAAGACCGTGCAGGTGATCCCGCACATCACGAACGAAATCCAGGCATTCATCGAGCGCGGCGCGGCATCGGCCACCTGCGGCGAGCCGGACGTCGCGATCGTCGAGATCGGCGGCACGGTCGGCGACATCGAATCGCTGCCGTTCCTCGAGGCCGCGCGCCAGATGAGCCTGCGCCTCGGCCGCAACAGCGCATGTTTCGTGCACCTGACGCTCGTGCCGTACGTCGCGACCGCCGGCGAGCTGAAGACGAAGCCGACCCAGCACAGCGTGCAGAAGCTGCGCGAGATCGGCATCCTGCCGCACGTGCTGCTGTGCCGTGCGGACCGCCGCATTCCCGACGACGAGTCGAAGAAGATCTCGATGTTCTCGAACGTGCCGGAAGACGCGGTGATTTCGGTGTGGGATGCCGACAGCATCTACAAGATTCCGCAGATGCTGCACGACCAGGGCCTCGACCGGATCATCTGCGACGAACTGAAGCTGTCGCCGAAGGAAGCCGACCTCAGCATGTGGTCGGAGCTCGTCGAGAAGCTCGAGCACCCGAAGCACGAAGTGACGATCGGCATGGTCGGCAAGTACGTCGATCTGACGGAGTCGTACAAGTCGCTGATCGAGGCGCTGCGCCACGCGTCGCTGCACACGTCGACGAAGGTCAACATCGAGTACATCGACTCCGAAGAGATCGAGTCGAACGGTGTCGACAGCCTGAAGCATCTCGACGCCGTGCTGGTGCCGGGCGGCTTCGGCCGTCGCGGCACGGAAGGCAAGATCGCGGCGATCCGCTATGCGCGCGAGGCGAAAGTGCCGTATCTCGGCATCTGCCTCGGCATGCAGCTCGCGGTGATCGAGTTCGCACGCGACGTCGTCGGCCTGAAGCAGGCGAACAGCACGGAGTTCGATCCGGACACGCCGGAACGCGTGGTCGCGCTGATCACCGAGTGGTACGACCGCGAAGGCAAGGTCGAGACGCGCACCGAGTCGTCCGATCTCGGCGGCACGATGCGGCTCGGCTCGCAACGCTGCCCGATCAAGCCCGGCACGATGGCCGAAGAGATCTACGGCAAGGACGTGAACGAGCGCCATCGCCACCGTTATGAAGTCAATAACCGCTTCGTGCCCCAGCTCGAAGCCGGCGGCCTTATCATCAGCGCCCGTACCCCGAGCGAGGATCTGCCGGAGATGATGGAACTGCCGCGTTCGATGCACCCGTGGTTCGTCGGCGTCCAGTTCCACCCGGAATTCACGTCGACGCCGCGTGACGGTCATCCGCTGTTCAAGTCGTTCGTCGAAGCGGCGCTCGCCAACAAGCAAGCGCGCGGAGCAGAAGCATGAAGCTGTGCGATTTCGAGGTCGGCCTCGACCAGCCCTTCTTCCTGATCGCGGGTACCTGCGTCGTCGAATCGGAGCAGATGACGATCGACACCGCGGGCCGCCTGAAGGAAATCTGCGCGAAGCTGAACGTTCCGTTCATCTACAAGTCGTCCTACGACAAGGCGAACCGCAGCTCGGGCAAGTCGTTTCGCGGCCTCGGAATGGACGAGGGGCTGCGCATCCTCGGCGAGGTGAAGCGCCAGCTCGGCCTGCCGGTGCTGACCGACGTGCATTCGATCGACGAGATCGAGCAGGTCGCGTCGGTCGTCGACGTGCTGCAGACGCCCGCGTTCCTGTGCCGCCAGACCGACTTCATCCACGCGTGCGCGCGCTCGGGCAAGCCGGTCAACATCAAGAAAGGCCAGTTCCTCGCGCCGCACGACATGAAGAACGTGATCGACAAGGCGCGCGACGCCGCACGCGAAGCCGGTCTGTCGGAAGACCGCTTCATGGCGTGCGAGCGCGGCGTCTCGTTCGGCTACAACAACCTCGTGTCCGACATGCGCTCGCTCGCGATCATGCGCGAAACGAATGCGCCGGTCGTGTTCGACGCGACGCACTCGGTGCAGCTGCCGGGCGGGCAGGGCACGAGCTCGGGCGGTCAGCGCGAATTCGTGCCGGTGCTCGCGCGCGCCGCGGTCGCGACGGGTGTCGCCGGCCTGTTCATGGAAACGCATCCGAATCCGGCCGAAGCGAAGTCCGACGGCCCGAACGCGGTGCCGCTGCACCGGATGGGCGCGCTGCTCGAGACGCTCGTCACGCTCGACCAGGCGGTGAAGCGCAATCCGCTGCTGGAAAACGATTTCAACTAAGACCGAATGAACCTTGTGGCGGCTTCGCGCGTCTGTAGCGACAGCAGGTTCGGCACGCGTGCCGTCGCAGCTTGAAGAATCCATCGTCATTCTCAGAGGAAACCCATGAGTGCAATCGTAGATATCATCGGCCGCGAGATTCTGGATTCGCGCGGCAACCCCACCGTCGAATGCGACGTGCTGCTCGAATCGGGCACGATGGGCCGCGCGGCGGTGCCGTCGGGCGCGTCCACCGGCTCGCGCGAAGCGATCGAACTGCGTGACGGCGAAGCCGGCCGCTACAACGGCAAGGGCGTGCTGAAGGCAGTCGAGCACATCAACACCGAAATCTCCGAAGCCATCATGGGCCTCGACGCGTCGGAACAGGCGTTCCTCGACAAGACGCTGCTCGAGCTGGACGGCACCGACAACAAGTCGCGCCTCGGCGCGAACGCGATGCTGGCCGTGTCGATGGCCGTCGCGAAGGCAGCGGCCGAAGAAGCCGGCCTGCCGCTGTACCGCTACTTCGGCGGCTCGGGCGCGATGCAGCTGCCGGTGCCGATGATGAACATCGTGAACGGCGGCGCGCACGCGAACAACAGCCTGGACATCCAGGAATTCATGATCGTGCCGGTCAGCCAGCCGACGTTCCGCGAAGCGCTGCGTTGCGGCGCGGAAGTGTTCCACGCGCTGAAGAAGATCCTGAGCGACCGCGGCATGAGCACGGCAGTCGGCGACGAAGGCGGCTTCGCGCCGAACTTCGGCAGCAACGACGAGTGCCTGTCGACGATCCTGCAGGCGATCGAAAAGGCCGGCTACCGTGCGGGCGAAGACGTGCTGCTCGCGCTCGACTGCGCCGCATCGGAGTTCTACCACGACGGCAAGTACCAGCTCGCGGGCGAAGGCCTGCAACTGTCGTCGGCCGAATTTACCGACTACCTCGCGACGCTGGCCGACAAGTTCCCGATCGTGTCGATCGAGGACGGCATGCACGAAGGCGACTGGGACGGCTGGAAGCTGCTGACCGAACGCCTCGGCAAGAAGGTCCAGCTGGTCGGCGACGACCTGTTCGTCACGAACACGCGCATCCTGAAGGAAGGCATCGAGAAGGGCATCGCGAACTCGATCCTCATCAAGATCAACCAGATCGGTACGCTGACCGAAACGTTCGCGGCGATCGAAATGGCGAAGCGCGCGGGCTATACGGCCGTGATTTCGCACCGCTCGGGCGAAACGGAAGACTCGACGATCGCGGACATCGCGGTCGGCCTGAACGCCGGTCAGATCAAGACGGGTTCGCTGTCGCGCAGCGATCGCATCTCGAAGTACAACCAGCTGCTGCGTATCGAGGAAGACCTCGGCGACATCGCCAGCTACCCGGGCAAATCGGCTTTCTATAACCTGCGCTAACGCGCTACTATCGGGTTCGTCATCTCGACGCCGCTCTGTGCACATGCGCTGAGCGGCGCTTCTTATATCTGCGTCTCTTACATGCGGCTTGTCACTGTCGTCCTGATTGCCTTGCTGGCGCTCATTCAGTACCCCCTATGGTGGGGACACGGCGGCTGGCTGCGGGTGCACGAACTGCGCCAGCAGCTCGGCGACCAGCTGCAGAAGAACGCGGACGAGAAGCTGCGCAACGAGCGGATCGCCGGTGAGGTGCAGGATCTGCAGAGCGGCACCGCGGCCATCGAGGAGCGTGCGCGCTACGAGATGGGGATGGTGAAGGACGGCGAGGTGTTCGTGCAGTTCGTGTCGCCGAACGCGCCGGCCTTGCCGCTCAACAACACGCCGTCGAGCACGTCGACGCGCGGCGCGGTGTCCTCGGCGCCGGTGCGCGTCGTACCGAATCCGCAGTCGATCGCGCGGCCGTCACGACATCACGGTGGCGAGAAGAAGGGCGCTCATCACTGAGCGCTGCGGGCAGCCGAATCATTGAAAAAGCGCGGGAAATACCGCGCTTTTTTATTTCCCGACGGTTTTCAATCGAAGCCGCCGCCGCGCTCGGGTGTCACCACCACCAGCCCGGATAGCCGTAGGTCACGCCGGTGCCCCACCGGTTTCCCCAGCCGCCGCTCGAATAGCCGCCGTAGAAGTTCACCGGCGGCGGCGTGTAATTCGCCCACGCACGCGCCGCGGCTTCGGCCGCCATCGCTTCGTGCTGTTCGCGCATCGCCTGCCGATCGATCTCGTCGTAGCGCTTGCGCTCGGCGCTCGACAAGGTCGGCGGCTGGCCGCCGGCTGCGCCCGGCTCGGGCAGACGGCTCAGGATCGTCGACGAAGGCGGCTGCACCGCGCAGCCGGCGAGTGCCAGCGTGCCGGCTGCGATGCCGGTCAGAAGGAGCGTGCGGAAGGTTTGATGCATGGGTTTCTCCAGCGGCGCGCCGGACGCGGGCAAGGCCCGCGGCAAGCGGCTTGTGACTGAGGCCGGGCCGGTGATGCGTCGGCGCCGGCCCCGTGTTGCGAGTGCCTCCATTATGCGCCCGCGCCGACGTCGCACTCGCGAGTCGGGACGCGAGGCTGCAGGCTCAGTGGCGCTGTTCGGTCGCGGGCGTGATGCCCGTCCCGAGTTCCGGCGCGGCGAACAGCTGCGCGACGTCGACCGGATCGAATTCGTAGCGCTGGTTGCAGAACTCGCAGTGGATTTCGACGTGGCCGCGCTCGACGATCACGCTGTCGACTTCGTCGCGGCCCAGCATGCGCAGCATCGCACCGACCTTTTCGCGCGAACACGTGCACTGGAAGCGCGTGCCGGCCGGCTCGAAGTGCTGCACGTTCTCCTGCCAGAAGAGGCGCCGGAACACGACCTCCGGCTCGACTTCGAGCAGCTCCTTCGCCGACATCGTGCCGCCGAGCGTACAGACGCGCTCCCACGTGTCGGCGTCGGTCTCGGCATTGCGCGGCACGATGCCGCCGTCGCCCGGCAGCTTCTGCAGCAGCATGCCGACCGCGCGGTCGCGATCGGCCGCGAGCCACAGGCGCGTGTCGAGCTGCTCCGAATGGTGCATGTAGTGCTCGAGCACCTGCGACACCGATTCGAGCGGGCCGTCGACGCCGTTCAGCGGCACGATGCCCTGGTACGGCTGCTGGCCCGGCAGCTTGTCGGCCGGGTCGAGCGTGATCACGCAACGGCCGTGGCCGCTCGCGTTGACGAGCGACGCGAACGCCAGGTCGTCGCCGATCGTACTGGCTTCGCCGGCGAACTTGGCCGTGGCGCGCATCGACAGGTCCGAGCTGCACTGGACGACCAGCATCTGGACCGGCCCGTCGCCGAAGATCTGCATGATCAGGGTGCCGTGAAATTTCAGGTTCGCGGACAGCAGCGCACACGCGGCCATCATCTCGCCGAGCACCGTGCGCACCGGGGCGGGGTAGTCACGGCGGGTCAGCACCTCCTGCCAGGTGTTGCGCAGCGACACGATCTCGCCGCGCACGGGTGCCGAATTGAACATGAATTTCTGTAACTGGTCGCTCACTCTGGTTCCTTGAAATCCGCGCGGATCAGCCGATCCGCACGAGTTGCTCCTTGAAATGCGCACGGCGCTCGACGTACGTCTTCGCATTGGCGCGCAACCGCGCGATGTCGTCTGCCGACAGCTCGCGCACGACTTTCGCCGGTGCGCCGAGAATCAGCGAGTTGTCCGGGAACGTCTTGCCTTCCGTCACGACCGAGCCGGCACCGACCAGACAGTTGCGGCCGATCACCGCACCATTCAAGACCACCGCCTGAATCCCGATCAGCGAACCTTCGCCGACCGTGCAGCCGTGCAGCATCGCCTGATGCCCGATCGTCACGTTCTCGGCGATCGTCAGCGGAAAACCGGGGTCCGTATGCAGGACCGCACCTTCCTGGACATTGCTGCCGGCGCCGACGGTGATCGTCTCGTTGTCGCCGCGAATCGTCGCGCCGAACCACACGCTCGCGTTCTGCTCGAGCACGACCTTGCCGATGATGGCCGCCGTATCGGCGACGAACACGCTTTCGTGGATCGTCGGGGCCGTATCGCCCAGTTTGTAGATCGTCACGGAGTCTCCTGGTCTCTTCGATGATGGGCGCCGGTAGAATGACGCGTCTGGCGTGCCGGGCGCGACGCGATGGATGCGGCGCGGCACAAACCTCTATTGTAAACCGTCGCGTGCCGCCGCTCTCGCGCCGTGCACGGACGATCCCCGTTCGATGAGCATCGAGTCTTCCCAATCCGCCACGGCGCCGGTCTGCGTGCGCCGCGCCGCGCTCGACGCGCTGCGCGTATGCGAGCCGGTCGCGAAAGCCGCGCAAGTCGGCGAGCTGCAGCGGGCCTGGCTTGCCGGCCTGGCCGCGATCGCGCCGGCGTTCCGCTTCGACGAACCGGCCGGGCTGCCGGGCCGGCCGGCGCGCCCGCCGCTGGTCGAGCCGCGTCAGCTCGAGCGGCGCAGCATGCGTTCGCCGGCGGGGCGCGCGGTGCTGCTGCACGCGCTCGCCCACATCGAGTTCAATGCGATCAACCTCGCGCTCGACGCCGTATGGCGCTTCGCCGCGATGCCGCAGGCGTTCTACGCGGACTGGCTGAAGGTCGCCGCGGAAGAGGCCCATCATTTCACGCTGCTGTGCGGGCGGCTCGCCGAGTTCGGTCACGCATACGGCGATTTTCCTGCACACAACGGCCTGTGGGAAATGTGCGAGCGGACCCGCGACGACGTGCTCGCGCGGATGGCGCTGGTGCCGCGCACGCTCGAGGCGCGCGGGCTCGACGCGTCGCCGCCGATCCGCGCGCGGCTCGTGCAGGCAGGCGACGATGCGTCCGCCGCGATCCTCGACGTGATCCTGCGCGACGAAATCGGCCACGTCGCTATCGGCAATCGCTGGTTTCGGCACCTGTGCGACGAAGCCGGCCGCGATCCGGTCAGCGCGTACCGCGAACTCGCCGTGCAGTACCACGCGCCGCGGCTGCGCGGCCCGTTCAATTTCGAGGCGCGCCGCACGGCGGGCTTCGAGCAGGCGGAACTCGACGAACTGGCCGCACACGACGCAGGAGGCGGCAGCGCAGCGGGTTAGCCGGCCGCGCGGTCGATGCGTGCTGCGAACGCTGCGAAAAATCGCCGTGATGTCCGTGAGGCCAGCACGCGTCGTCACGACACGCGGCGCGTTCCGTCCCGCGCGGCGGTGCCCGGCGCGGTCGATGCGCCGGGTGCGCCTCTCAGCCCATGCGGCCGCACCGCTAGAGCGCCGCCTCGACGGCGCCCCGGACAGCGGCACGCCGGAAAATTGGCGCCCTCGCTATAATCGAACGATCATTCTTTTTTGGCGGTTGCAATGGGTATGTCGAGTTCTGTTTCCGATTTCATCACGGTGCGCGGCGTCAAGCTGCATGTGCGGCGCTGGGGCCGGCCCGATGCGCCGACGCTGTTCATGCTGCACGGCTGGATGGACGTCGCGGCGTCGTTCCAGTTCGTCGTCGAGGCGCTGGCGGGCGACTGGCAGGTGATCGCGCCCGATGCGCGCGGCTTCGGCCTGTCCGACTGGCCGGTCGCACGGCAGGGCGGCGGCCATTACTGGTACCACGACTACCTGGGCGACCTCGATGCGCTCGTCGATCACTACGCGCCGACCGGCGAAGTGAATCTGGTCGGGCACAGCATGGGCGCGAACGTCGTCTGCATGTATGCGGGCGTGCGGCCCGAGCGCGTCCGGCGCGTGGTCGACCTCGAAGGCTTCGGGCTCGCGCCGGCGCGCGCCGAACAGGCGCCGCGCCGCCTGCGCAACTGGCTCGACGAGCTGCGCGAGCCGCCGGTCCTGCGTCCTTACGCGTCGCTCGACGACGTGGCGGCCCGGCTGATCAAGACGAATCCGCGCCTCGATCCGCGTCGCGCCGCGTTTCTTGCCGCGCACTGGTCGAAGCGCGGCGACGATGGCCAGTACCACCTGCTGGCCGATCCCGCCCACAAGATGGTCGGCCCGCAGCTGTACCGGCTCGACGAGGTAATGGCGATCTGGAAGCAGGTGCGCGCGAAGGTGCTGCACGTCGAGGCCGTCAATTCGCCGACGCTCGCGTATCTCGCCGGCGACATTCCGCTGCCGGAGTTCAAGGCGCGCTTCGCCGCGTTCGCCGACTGGCGCGAGAAGCTCGTGGAAGATGCCGGCCACATGGTCCATCACGACCAGCCGGCGCAGATCGCGGCGCTGATCGAGGCGTTCTGCGCGTGAGCCGGCGGCGTCGGCGGCAGGGCAGGCGGCCAGCGGAATTGCCGCATTGCAGTAGAATGAAGTTTCACCTGCCATACCGACAATGAACGCTGATCTCCACTGCCATTCGAATGTTTCCGACGGGTTGCTGTCGCCTGCCGACGTCGCGCGCCGCGCCCATGCGGGCGGCGTGACCCTGTGGGCGCTGACCGACCACGACGAGCTCGGCGGTCAGGCGGCGGCGCGTTGCGAAGCGGAAGCGCTGGGCATGCGTTACCTGAGCGGCGTCGAGATTTCGGTCACGTGGGCGTCGCGCACGGTGCACATCGTCGGGCTGAACATCGATCCGTCGAACCAGGCGCTCATCGACGGCCTCTATCAAACCCGCCACGGCCGCGCGGCGCGCGCGCGGGCGATCGGCGCGCAGCTCGAGACGCTCGGCATCCCGGGCGCCTACGAAGGCGCGCTGAAGTACGTATCGAACCCCGATCTGATCTCGCGCACCCATTTCGCGCGCTTCCTGGTCGAGAACGGCCACGCCGAATCGCTGACGGACGTGTTCGACCGCCTGCTCGGCGACGGCAAGCCGGGCTTCGTCGCGCATCGCTGGGCCACGCTGTCCGACGCGGTCGCGTGGATTCGCGCGGCCGGCGGCGAGGCCGTGATCGCGCATCCGGGGCGCTACCGCTACACGCCGGTCGAGTTCGACGCCTTCTTCGCGGAATTCATCGATCTCGGCGGCCGCGCGATCGAAGTCATTACGGGCAGCCACACGCCCGATCAATATCGCGAATACGCGGACGTCGCGCGCCGCTTCGGCTTCGAGGCGTCGAGCGGGTCGGATTTCCACGCACCGGGCGAAGGTCGCGTCGAGCTCGGCAGCCTGCCGCCGTTGCCGTCCGACCTGAAACCGGTCTGGGAGCGCTGGCTCTGACGCGGCGCGGCCGCGCGCCGCGCGCCGTTCGCGCGGCCGCCCGGGCGCGCTCCGACTCCTTCCTCTTTACGTGCCTCCATGTCCCAGTTCTTCAGGATTCATCCCGATAATCCGCAGCCGCGCCTCGTCAAGCAGGCCGCCGACATCGTCAGCAAGGGCGGCGTGATCGCGATGCCGACCGATTCGAGCTACGCGCTCGCGTGCCACCTCGACGACAAGGACGCGGTCGAGCGCGTGCGCCGGATTCGCGGCCTCGACGAGAAGCAGCATCTGTCGCTGCTCGTGCGCGACCTGTCGGAGCTGGCCAATTTCGCGATGGTCGACAACCGCCAGTACCGGCTGATCAAGTCGGTGACGCCGGGCCCTTACGTGTTCATCCTGCAGGCGACGAAGGAGGTGCCGCGCCGGCTGTCGCACCCGTCGCGCAAGACGATCGGGCTGCGCGTGCCGGATCACGCGATCACGCTCGCGCTGCTCGAATCGCTCGGCCAGCCGCTGCTCGGCACGACGCTGATCCTGCCGCCCGACGACGAGCCGCTCAACGATCCGGAGGACATCCGCGCGCGGCTCGAGAAGCAGGTCGATCTGGTGATCGACGGCGGCGCGTGCCCGCGCGAACCGTCGACCGTGATCGACCTGACGGGCGACGCGCCGCAGCTCGTGCGCGCCGGGCGCGGCGCGCTCGAACCGTTCGGGTTGTCGGCCGCGTAAGCGCCATTCATTTTTGCGCGAGCGCGCTTGTTACAATAACGCGATATGGATGCTTCCCTGATACAGACCATCGCCGTCTACGCGCTGCCCGTGATCTTCGCGATCACGCTGCACGAGGCCGCGCACGGCTATGCCGCGCGGCTGCTCGGCGACAACACCGCGTACGTGATGGGGCGCGTGTCGTTCAATCCGATGCGGCACATCGATCCGCTCGGCACGATCGCGATCCCGCTCGCGATGTACGTGCTGACCGGCGGCGCGTTCCTGTTCGGCTATGCGAAGCCGGTGCCGGTATCGTTCGGCAATCTGCGCAATCCGCGCTGGGGCAGCCTGTGGGTGTCGCTCGCGGGGCCGGCCTGCAATTTCGTGCAGGCGCTGCTGTGGGGCATGCTGACCGTCGTGCTGGCCGCCGCCGGCATCGACGAGCCGTTCTTCACGCGGATGACCTATGCGGGCGTCAGCGCGAACCTGGTGCTCGGCGTGCTGAACCTCTTTCCGCTGCCGCCGCTCGACGGCGGCCGCATCCTGGCGGCGCTGCTGCCGCCGAAGCAGTCGATCGCGCTGTCGCGCATCGAGCCGTACGGTTTCATCATCGTGCTGCTGCTGGTCATGACCGGCGTGCTGACGAACTTCTGGCTGCGTCCGCTCGTGAATGCCGCAGCCGGCGTGCTGAGCGCCATCCTGTCCCCCTTCGCCTCGCTTTTCTAACGACAACCATGTTCCCAGATCGTATTTTCTCCGGCATGCGACCCACCGGGTCGCTGCACCTCGGCCACTACCACGGCGTGCTGAAAAACTGGGTGAAGCTGCAGTCCGAGTACCCGTGCTTTTTCTGCGTGGTCGACTGGCATGCGCTGACGACGCACTACGAAACGCCCGAGGTCATCGAGAAGAACGTGTGGGACGTGCTGATCGACTGGCTCGCGTCCGGCATCGATCCGACCCAGGCGACGCTGTTCATCCAGAGCAAGGTCCCCGAGCATGCCGAGCTCGCGCTGCTGCTCGGCATGAGCACGCCGCTCGGCTGGCTCGAACGCGTGCCGACCTACAAGGAGCAGATGGAGAAGCTGAAGGACAAGGATCTGTCGACCTACGGCTTCCTCGGTTACCCGGTGCTGATGGCGGCCGACATCCTGCTGTATCGCGGCTCGCTGGTGCCGGTCGGCGAAGACCAGGTGCCGCACGTCGAGATGACGCGCGAGATCGCACGCCGCTTCAACTACCTGTACGGCCGCGAGCCGGGCTTCGAGGAGAAGGCGCTCGAGGCGGCGAAGAAGCTGGGCGGCAAGCGTGCGAAGCTCTATCACGAGCTGCGCAACGCATACCAGCAGGAAGGCGACGACGAGGCGCTCGAGCAGGCGCGCGCGATGTTGCAGGAATCGCAGAGCCTGTCGATGAGCGACCGCGAGCGGCTGTTCGGCTATCTCGAAGGCGCGCGCAAGATCATTCTCGTCGAGCCGCAGGCGCTGCTGACCGAAGCGTCGCGGATGCCGGGCCTCGACGGCCAGAAGATGTCGAAGTCGTACGGCAACACGATCGGCCTGCGCGAGGATGCGGAGACCATCACCAAGAAGGTCCGCACGATGCCGACCGATCCGGCGCGCGTGCGCCGCACCGATCCGGGCGATCCCGACAAGTGCCCGGTGTGGCAACTGCATCAGGTCTATACCGACGCCACCACGCACGAGTGGGTGCAGAACGGCTGCCGTTCGGCCGGCATCGGCTGTCTCGACTGCAAGCAGCCGGTCGTCGAAGGCATCCTGCGCGAACAGCAGCCGATGCTCGAGCGTGCGCAGAAGTACATGGACGATCCGTCGCTGCTGCGCGCAATCGTCGCGGACGGTTGCGACAAGGCGCGCAAGCACGCGGTCGAGACGATGCGCGACGTGCGCGAGGCAATGGGCCTGTCGTACACCTGAGTCGAGCACATGCGCGAACCCATCATCGCGGCCGCCGGCTGCCACGTCGCCGCGACCGAGCCGTCAGGCTGGGTCGCGCGCTGGTCGCATCTGGCGCCGGCGGACGGCGCGGTGCTCGACGTCGCCGCGGGCGGCGGCCGCCACGCGCGCTGGTTCGCGTCGCGCGGGCACGCCGTCGTCGCGCTCGATCGCGATGCTGCCGCGCTCGCGGCGCTGCGCACGATTCCCGGCGTGGACGTGCGCGAAGCCGATCTCGAAGGTGCGCCGTGGCCGTTGCCGGCCGGCGCGTCGTTTGCCGCGGTGGTCGTCACCCATTACCTGCATCGGCCGCTCTGGCCCCATCTGGTCGATGCGGTGGCGCCGGGCGGCGTGCTGATCTACGAAACCTTCGCGCAAGGAAACGAAACGGTCGGCAAGCCGTCCAATCCGGCATTCCTGCTCGCGCCGGGCGAGTTGCTGGACGCCGTGCGCGGGCATCTGCGGGTGGTCGCGTACGAGGACGGATTCGTCGCCGGGCCGCGCGCCGCGTTCGTTCAGCGCATCTGCGCGGTGCGCGAGTGCGCACCCGCGACGGCAGGGGCGGGAATTCCACGTTACGAACTGCGCGGCTAATCCGCTACAATCTCAACGTTTACCGGTACATCAATCAATCGCGTTTCATGGCTAACGGCACCCAAGACGGCATTCAAATCCGCGGCAGCATCCCCGCGATCGTCACCCCGATGCTCGAAGACGGCAGTCTCGATCTGCCGGCGTTCCGCAAACTGATCGACTGGCACATCGAGGAAGGTACCGATGCGCTGGTCGTGGTCGGCACGAGCGGCGAGTCGGCAACGCTCAACGTCGAAGAACACGTGCTGATGATCCGCACGGCGGTCGAGCATGCGGCCAAACGCATCCCGATCATCGCGGGCGCGGGCGGCAATTCGACCGCGGAGGCGATCGAGCTGACCAAGCAGGCGAAGGCGGTCGGCGCCGACGCGACGCTGCAGGTCGTGCCGTACTACAACAAGCCGACGCAGGAAGGGATGTACCGGCACTTCAAGGCGATCGCCGAAGCGGTCGACCTGCCGGTGATCCTGTACAACGTGCCGGGCCGCACGGTCGCGGATATGGCGCACGAGACGACGCTGCGCCTCGCGCAGGTGCCCGGCATCATCGGCATCAAGGAAGCGACGGGCAACATCGACCGTGCCGCGCACCTGATCAAGGCCGCCCCGAAGGGTTTCGCGATCTACAGCGGCGACGACCCGACCGCGATCGCGCTGATGCTGCTCGGCGGGCACGGCAACATCTCGGTGACGGCGAACGTCGCGCCGCGTGCGATGAGCGACCTGTGCCGCGCGGCGCTGGCCGGCGACGTGGCGACGGCGCGCACGCTGCACATGAAGCTGCTGTCGCTGCACAAGAACCTGTTCATCGAAGCGAACCCGATTCCGGTGAAATGGGCGCTGCAGGCGATGGGCAAGATGCAGGGCGGCATCCGCCTGCCGCTCACGCCGCTCGACGAGCGCTGCCACGACGCCGTGCGTTCGGCCCTCGTCGAGGCCGGCATCCTCGCCTGATGCGCGGGCGGCCGCGTCCTGCGGCCGCCGGCTCGACCCCTCATCAACCCGCACCGGCCGGCTCCGTCCGGCGCCGCTCCTGACGAGCGTTCTAGCAAGACGAAGGATTTCATGAAACGTTTCGCCTTTTCCTCACGCGCCATCCAGGTCTCGGTGATGACGCTGGCGCTGGGTGCGCTCGCCGGCTGCGATACGCTGAACGATTATCTGGCTCCCGACCGGGTCAACTACAAGAACACGGGCTCGGCGCCGCCGCTCGCGGTACCGAGCGACCTGAAGCCGGTGCCGACCACGCAGCAGTTCGTCGCGCCGCCGAGCAATGCGGGCCTCGGCACGCTGCCGCCGCGGGCGCAGACGGCCGCCGGCAATGCGACCGATGGCGTCCCGAGCGCGCAGGACCCGCTCGGCATGCACATCGAGCGCGACGGCGACCGCCGCTGGCTCGTCGTCGACGGCCGCACGCCCGAGCAGCTGTGGCCGATCCTGAAGGAGTTCTGGCAGGAGAACGGGTTCTCGCTGAAGACCGATGCGCCGTCGACGGGCATCATGGCCACCGATTGGGCCGAGAATCGCGCCAACATCCCGGACGACTGGTTCCGCCGCACGATCGGCAAGGTCATCGACTTCGCATATTCGTCGGGCACGCGCGATCGCTTCCGGACGCTCGTGAACCGCACGCCGGACGGCAACACCGACATCTCGATCACGCATAGCGCGATGGAAGAAATGATGGTCGGCCCGCAAGGCGGCACGTCGTCGCGCTGGGAGGAGCGGCCGCGCAATCCGGTGCTCGAGGCCGTATTCCTGTCGAAGCTGATGCAGAAGTTCGGCCTCACCGATGCGCAGGCGAAGCAACTGCTCGCCGACGCGCATCCGGCCACCGCGCCGGCTCAGGTCCGCGACACGAGCGGCGGCGCCGCGACGCTGCAACTCGCCGAATCGTTCGATCGCGCGTGGCTGCGCGTGGGTCTGGCGCTCGACCGGACCAACTTCGCCGTCGACAATCGCGACCGCGAGAAGGGCCTGTACACGGTTCGTTACGCGAACACGATGGAAGAGCTGAAGCGTGACGGCCTGTTCGGCAAGCTGTTCTACGGCGGCCCGTCGGCAGCCAAGCCGGGCAAGGAATATCTGGTCAACGTGCGTGCGCAGGGCAACGGCGGCACGCAGGTCGCGGTGGTCGACGCGAACGGCCAGGTCGACAATTCGTCGGACGCGCAGCGGATCATTTCGCTGTTGCACGCGCAACTGAACTAAGCGCGTGCGCTTCGCGAGCCTCGGTAGCGGCAGCGAAGGCAACGCGCTGGTCGTCGAAGTCGCGAGCGGCACGACGACCACGCGCGTGCTGCTCGACTGCGGTTTTTCTGCGAAGGAGGTCGAGCGCCGCCTCGGCCGCCTGAATCTCGGCGTCGACGATCTCGATGCGATCCTGATCACCCACGAGCACAGCGACCACGTCGGCAGCGCGTTGACGCTGGCGCGGCGCGCTTCGCTGCCGCTCTACATGAGCTGGGGCACGGCGCGCGCGGTGGGCGCGGACGAGGCCGATGTCGATCTGCACGTGCTGTGGGGCGACGAGACGGCCGCCATCCGCGATCTGGCTGTGATCCCCTATACGGTGCCGCACGACGCGCGCGAGCCGCTCCAGTTCGTCTTTATGGACGGTAGCCGCCGGCTCGGCGTGCTGACCGACGTCGGGATGGCCACGCCGCACATCACGACCGTGCTGAGCGGCTGCGACGCGCTGGTGCTCGAATCGAACCACGATACGGCGATGCTCGCCGGAAGCCGCTATCCGCAGTCGCTGAAGGCGCGGATCGGCGGCAGTCACGGCCATCTGAGCAACGATGCGGCGGCCGGCATTCTCGCCTCGCTCGAACGTAGCCGGCTGCGGCATCTGGTGGCCGCGCATCTGAGCCAGCAGAACAACCGTCCCGAACTGGCCCGCCAGGCGTTTGCGGGCGTGCTGGGCACCGATGGCGACGAGGTGGTCGTGGCGACGCAGGACGCGGGTTTCGACTGGCTGGCGCTCGACTGAGCGAGCGGGGGATAGCGCAAGGCGGCGGAGCGGGAGAGCAGAAGCGGCGCGCGTCAGCGCCCGGGCCGAATGGCCTTCGATGCGGTGCGCGATGCGCGCAAACCGCAGGCATAAAAAAACCGGCCCATCGGGCCGGTTTTTTTTCAGCTGACGCTGAGGCTTACTGGCTTGCGCCCGAAGCCGGAGCTGCCGAAGCAGCCGATGCCGGCGCAGCAGCAGCTGCGTCGCTTGCAGCAGCCGAAGCCGACGAAGCTGCAGCCGAAGCGTCGCTCGCAGCACCAGCAACTGCCGAAGCAGCCGACGAAGCAGCAGCAGCGGCGTCGCTAGCAGCCGACGAAGCAGCTTGATCAGCGCTCTTGTTGCAAGCAGCCAGTGCAACAGCAGCCAACAGGGAAGCTACGAGGAGGGATTTCTTCATGATCACGTCCTTTTATGGTTAAAGGTAAGCAACAGCGCGAAACAATACCGGTAATGTGCTCCAACACCGACCTGGGCCGCTGGTGGAGACGCACTTCTAGAGCGTGAATCTTCCCTACGGCTTGGGCGGAAATTATATGCACTTTCCTATCGACCGTCGACAAATGCGGGGTCAATACGTTGTCTTTCCCATACAAAATTTGATCTGCATGGGCATACGGGGTAGTCCACTAAATCCGGCTTCCGACCCGTATCCAGCCCGCACAATACCACTCGTGCAGTAAGGCTGTCATTGAGGGAACCCGGGATAGTGTTACAAACCGTTTCGCCTCCATGTGGCGCAGATTGGCCAGTTCGGGCAGCCATTCGCCGGCTTGCTCGAGCGGTTCCTCTTCGCCATTAATGAAGTACGAGCGCGCGTTATACATCAATGTGGCCCTTCTGTCGAGAGATACGCCGCGACGGGCAGCCTGCTTGACGAATGCCGCCTCCGACAGCGGGCGTGCCGGCGGCTCGAATACCACGTTGGATTTGGGCTCGCTCAGATAGCAGCCGAGGAATTCGGCGACGTCGCGCTTGCGCCAGCGGATCGCGTCGACGATCTCGGCGACGCGTTCGACCATCGCGGGCGGCAGCTCGGCCGGCGTGTCCACGGCCGGTTGCTTCGGGTCGCGGTACAGTTCGTCGCCGCGCGCGTCGCGCAGGCCGCCGCGTTCGGCGAGGTAGTACAGGAATTGTGCGCCGAGTTCGCCGGCCGACGGTGCCCGGAATCCGATCGAGCAGGTCATGCATTCGCCTTCGGCCACGCCGTCGTGTGCGATGTGCGGCGGCAGGTACAGCATGTCGCCCGGCTCCAACACCCATTCGTCGCTCGGCTCGAAATGCTCGAGGATCTTCAGCGGCACGTCCGGCAGCAGCGACAGGTCCTTCTGCGCGCCGATGCGCCAGCGGCGTCGGCCTTCGACCTGCAGCAGGAACACGTCGTACGAGTCGAAGTGCGGGCCGACACCGCCGCCGTCCGTCGCGTACGAAATCATCAGGTCGTCGAGCCGGGCGTCCGGAATGAAACGGAAGCGGTCGAGCAGGGCGCGCGCTGCGTCGACGTGCAGGTCGAGCCCCTGCACGAGCAGCGACCACGTCTTGCGCGATACGGCCGGCAGCGCGCCCGGTTCGAACGGCCCGTGCGCGAGTTGCCACTTGTTACGAAAATGCGTGATCAGACGCGATTCGGCGTCATAGTCTGCAGCCAGGTCGAACAGCGCATCGCGCGTGAGCGGCGGCTTCACGCCGGGAATCGCCTGGCGGATCAGCAGCGGTTTTTTCTGCCAGTAGCGGCGCATGAACTGCGCCGGCGTGAGACCGCCGAGCAGCGGTGTGGGAAGATCGGAAGGCGGCGCGCCGAATGGGGCGGCAGCGGCTTCCCGCGGTTCGGCTGGAGACCGGTTGCGCATCGTATAATGACAGTTGTAATTGGGAGAATTGGATGAAAATCGCAAAAAACACCGTCGTGTCGGTCGCTTACAAGCTGTCGGATGCGCAAGGCAATCTGATCGAGGAAAGCGACGAGCCGATGGTCTATCTGCACGGCGGCTATGATGGCACGTTCCCCAAGATCGAGGAACAGCTCGACGGCCAGGAGCCCGGCTACCAGGCGCAGGTTCAGCTCGAGCCGCAGGACGCGTTCGGCGACTACGATCCCGAACTCGTGAAGGTCGAGCCGCGCGATCGTTTTCCCGAACCGCTCGAAATCGGCATGCAGTTTGAAGGCACGCCGGAGGACGCCGACGAGGAAGTGGATTCGCTGATCTACACGGTCACCGACATCGCCGAAGACAAGGTCGTGCTCGACGGCAATCATCCGCTCGCCGGCATGGCGCTGCGCTTCGCACTCACCGTCAAGGACGTTCGCGAAGCGACCGAGGACGAGATCGAGCATGAGCACGCGCATGGCGCGGAAGGCCTCGAGATCGTCGACGAAGACGAGGACGAAGAGGAAGACGGCGACACGCCGTCAGGGCGCACCCTGCACTGAGCTGGCAGGCTGGCCGGACGCCGGCCCTGAAGCAGGGGGCGGCACCGGCCACGACGCGCCGGCCGGCGTCGTGCCGTCGCCCTGCAGCGGCGGCGCGACCGACGACGCATCGGGCAATGCCGGCAACGCGGGAATCTCGGGCATCTGCGGCAGCGGCACGTCGTTGCGCGGTGCGGCCGGCAGTGCAGGCGGAACCGGCACGTCTTTCGGCACGTCCTGCAGGCTCACGCTGAAGACGGTCTGCCGGGCCGGCGACACATTGACCTTCACCCACTGATGCGCCGGATGGCGCGGGCCGAACGCGACGCGCGTCACGTTGCCGATCAGTGCGCCATCGTCCGCATGCAGCGGGCGATCGATCAGAAAACCGTTCGCGAGCGGCTCGCCGCTCGCGTGCATCACGAGGATCGGGCCGCGGAATGTCGCGGCCGCCTTCACCAGCGCCCGTTTCAGTTCCCGAAAGCCGTCGCGTGCGCGCGGCCGGTTGAAGCGCAGCCACGCAAAGCGTTCGGCGCGTTCATAGCGATCGAACTGCGGGTCGCCTTCGAAGATCACCACCATCGCGCGCGCTTCGCGCCGCTTCGCGAATTCGGCCGCATGGTCGAGCCAGAAACCGTTCGCGATCACACGATCCTCGAATTCGCCGTTGCGGCCGCCGGCCGTCAGGAAATGGTTGTTCGGCGCCGGCGCGTTCAGCGCGACGTAGACGACGTCGTCGCGGATCCAGCGCGCGTTTTCGCGATATGGCCGGAACCGTGCGACTTCGCTTTCGCGCGTGATCGGCAGCGCGCCGGGATCGGGCAGCGCGGTGTCGGCAAGCAAGGTCTGCCGCAGGAAATCCAGCCGTTCGACGGGATCGTAACCGCCGCCGGCCGCGGTGCCGCACGTGACCCAGTCGTGGTTGCCGGGAATGAACACCAGAGGCACGCGCGTCGCGCTCAGGATTGCACCGCGCTGCGCATACAGCGAATCGCGGCACGCTTCCTTCGCGCCCTTGATGTCGCCCGCATAGACTACGAACGCGACGCTGCGTTCGCGTGCGATCGCTTCGAACAGCCGTTGCGCGGCCGGTTCGTCGGCCGGCACGTCGATCACGCTCGACACGACCGCGAACGAGTAGGGCGCCGCACCGCGTTTGGGCGTGGCCGCCAACGCGCCGGCCGTGGCGAGCGTGAGCGCCGCCACAGTCAGCGCGGCGGCAAGGCCGGCGCGCCGGCCCCGTGCAACGCGTTTATGCGTGCCCGTCGGCATCGTGCGAGCGGACGAGCGTCCGCAGTTCATACAGCAAGTCGAGCGCTTCGCGCGGCTTCAGGTCGTCGGGATCGATGTCGCGCAGCCGGTCGAGCGCCGGATGCGTGGCGTCGGACGGCGCCGGCGCGTCGGCGCATTCGACATCGTCGGCCGCCGCGGGCGGGGCGCTGAACAGGTCGAGCTGCGGCGTATGCTGGGCGGCCGACTGCTGCTCGAGATACGCGAGATGCTTGCGGGCCGCGCGGATCACCGGCGCCGGCACGCCCGCGAGCTGGGCGACCTGCAGCCCGTAGCTCTGGTTCGCCGGCCCCTCGTTGACCGCATGCAGGAACACGATGCCGTGGCCGTGCTCGACGGCCGACAGGTGGACGTTCGCCGCCTGCGGGAATTCGCTCGGCAGTTGCGTCAGCTCGAAGTAGTGCGTCGCGAACAGCGTGTAGCAGCCGTTCTGCGCCAGCAGATGACGCGCGATCGCCCATGCGAGTGCGAGGCCGTCGAACGTCGACGTGCCGCGCCCGATTTCATCCATCAGCACGAGACTTTGCGGCGTCGCGTCGTTGAGGATCGCCGCGGCTTCGGTCATCTCGACCATGAACGTCGAGCGGCCGCCCGCGAGGTCGTCGGCCGCGCCGATCCGCGTGAAGATGCGGTCGATCGGCCCGAAGCACGCCGACTTCGCCGGCACGTAGCTGCCGACGTACGCCATCAGCGCGATCAGCGCCGTCTGCCGCATGAACGTCGACTTACCGCCCATGTTCGGGCCGGTGATCAGCAGCAGCTTGCGATCGGCGCCGAACCGGCAGTCGTTCGCGATGAATTGCTCGACCTGCGCTTCGACGACCGGATGGCGGCCCTGCTCGATCTCGATGCCGATGTCGTCGGTGAAGGTGGGCGCAAC
Source organism: Burkholderia vietnamiensis LMG 10929 (assembly GCF_000959445.1). Lineage (NCBI taxonomy): Bacteria > Pseudomonadati > Pseudomonadota > Betaproteobacteria > Burkholderiales > Burkholderiaceae > Burkholderia > Burkholderia vietnamiensis. Next base: position 1,945,487 of record NZ_CP009631.1, read on the forward strand.
CCAGTCGAGCGTGCGCGCACGTTCGGCGAAGGCCGCGAGCACGTCGAGCTCCGCGAGCGCCGACGCGACGCGCTGGCATTCGGGGATGAACGGCAGCAGCGCCTGCAGCACGCCGTCGTACAGCGCGCGCTCGCGAGCCAGCGCGCGCTCCTGCGCGGACAGCGCCTTGTCTTCGAAGGTCTTCAGCTCGGGCGTGATGTAGCGTTCGGCGTTCTTCAGCGTCTGGCGGCGGCGATAGTCGTCGGGCACCTTGTCGGTCTGGCCGCGCGTGACCTCGATGTAGAAGCCGTGCACCTTGTTGTATTCGACGCGCAGGTTCGCGATGCCCGTGCGTGCGCGCTCGCGCGCTTCGAGGTCGATCAGGAACTGACCGCAGTTCTCGGAGATGTCGCGCAGTTCGTCGAGCTCCGCATCGTAGCCGCGCGCGATCACGCCGCCGTCGCGCACCATCGCGGCCGGCTCGGGCGCGATCGCGCTCGTCAGCAGGTCGAGGCATTCGGCGGGCGGCGCGAGCGCCGCGTCGACACGGGTGAGCGCATCGGCGTTCGCGACGATCGCGCTGATGCGCTCGCGCAGTGCCGGCAGGGCGGCGAACGTGTCGCGCAGGCTAGACAGATCACGCGGCCGTGCGGACAACAGCGCGAGACGCCCGGTGATCCGTTCGACGTCGGCGATCTGGCGCAGCGCGCTGCGCAGTGCGTCGAGGTTTGCGTCGGCGGGCGCATCAAGCAGCGCGCCGATCGCTTGCTGGCGTGACTGCGCGGCGACCGATGCGCGCGGCGGGTGGTGCAGCCAGTGACGCAGCAGGCGGCTGCCCATCGTCGTGCAGCAGGTGTCGAGCAGCGAATACAGCGTCGGCGATTCGGTGCCGCGCAGCGTTTCGGTCAGCTCGAGGTTGCGGCGCGTCGCCGGATCGAGGCCGATGTATTCGGTTTCGCTTTCGACCTTCAGGCTGCGCACGTGCCGTAGCTGCTGGCCCTGCGTAGCTGCCGCATACAGCAGCAGCGCGCCGGCTGCGCCGCATGCGCTCGTCAGCGAATGGGCGCCGAAGCCGTCGAGGCCGGCAACGTCGAGCTGGTCGCACAGGCGCTGCGTGCCCGACGCGATGTCGAAGTGCCACGCCGGCACGCGCTTGACCGCGCCTGCGCCGGCCGGCACGGCGTCGGTCGCGCCGTCTGCGGTGAGAATTTCGGCCGGGCGGATGCGCTCGAGTGCCGCGCCGAGCTGGTCGGGTTCGATTTCGGCGAGCCGCAGCGCGCCGCTGGCGAGATTCAGCCACGCGAGGCCGATATTGACCGCGACGCCGCGCTTGTTGTGGCCGGTGCACATCGCCAGCAAATAGACGTCGTTCTTGTCCGACAGCAACGCCGCGTCGGTCAGCGTGCCGGGCGTGACGACGCGCACGACCTTGCGCTCGACCGGGCCCTTCGAGGTGGCCGGATCGCCGATCTGCTCGCAGATCGCGACCGATTCGCCCATCTTCACGAGCTTCGCCAGATACTGTTCGACCGCGTGGTGCGGGACGCCGGCCATCTTGATCGGGTTGCCCGCCGATGCGCCGCGCTGGGTAAGCGTCAGGTCGAGCAGACGCGCGGCTTTCTCGGCGTCTTCGAAGAACAGCTCGTAGAAGTCGCCCATCCGGTAGAAGACGAGCGTGTCCGGGTGGTCGGCCTTGATGCGCAAGTACTGCTGCATCATCGGGGTGTGGCCAGCAAAGGCCTCGGGCGACAGCGTGGTCATAGATCCGGCGTAAAGTTGTTGCTTGGGTTGCCCGAGTTTACCAGCGGCCCCGACCGACAAGCGCGAAGTTCACCGTTCGGCCAGTTGCGCGCATTCAGTGCGGGGCGTTTCCGGTCTGTCGACATCGCGCCCGATCACATACGATTCCACGGCGTGAACAACCAAGCAGGAGATCGGCGATGGAAGTCTTTTGGACGTTGAAGAGCATCCCCGAACTGGCGAATCTGTCGGCGCGCGACAGGCGCGTCAACTGGCGACGCGCGTATTTCCGTAGCTGGCGCCATTGGCAGACCTGGACCGGTTTGCTCGCGTGCGCCCTATGCGCGGCACTCGGGGCCGGGCTCGGCGCAACGGCGGGGCACCCGGTCGCGGGAGCGGCTGTCGGAGGCGCCGTGGGCGGATTCGTCTTCGGGCAAGCGGTGGTCCGTGTCGCGCGCGCCCATTACAGAAACGTGCTGCTCGGTCTTGACGATTAGCCGGATGACCGCGGCGGTGGTTCCACTGCGTGAAATCGCCGGCGATTACCGCACCGACGCCCGCATGACCGTTCGCTTGCCGCTTGACCGAGTATCGTGCGTATCGACCGATGATGGCCGACCGTCGAAAGCGCGAGCGCGGCGGTTCGCGTAACCGGCGCACGACGCACTCTCACGGAACGCGAACGTTCTGGAGCAGGGCCGCGACGGCATGACGATCGGCTCGGCGCCGCAGCCATCGCGCGCCGAGCCTGCCGCCGACGTCAGGACGCCTGCTTCGACATCAGATCGAGCGCCAGCGCCTGCGCGACTTCGATCCCGTCGATGGCCGCCGAGTAGATGCCGCCCGCATACCCGGCGCCTTCACCGGCCGGATACAGACCTTCGACGTTCACGCTCTGGTAATCGTCCTTGCGCCGAATGCGGATCGGCGACGACGTGCGCGTCTCCACGCCGGTGAGCACCGCATCGTGCATCGCGAAGCCGGCGATCTTTTTGTCGATCTGCGGCAGCGCTTCCCGAATCGCTTCGATCACGTAGTCGGGCAGCGCAGTGCTGAGATCGGTCGGCCGCACGCCCGGCTTGTACGACGGCACGACGGAGCCGAGCGACGTCGACGGCCGGCCCGCGATGAAATCGCCGACCAACTGGCCCGGTGCGCTGTAATCGCCGCCGCCGAGCTCGAACGCGCGTTCCTCCCATTTGCGCTGGAACGCGATGCCCGCGAGCGGGCCGCCCGGATAGTCTTCCGGCGTGATGCCGACGACGATCCCCGCGTTCGCGTTGCGCTCGGCGCGCGAATACTGGCTCATGCCGTTGGTGACCACGCGGCCGGGCTCGGAGGTCGCCGCGACGACCGTGCCGCCCGGGCACATGCAGAAGCTGTACACCGCGCGCCCGTTGCTGCAGTGGTGGACCACCTTGTAATCGGCCGCGCCGAGCTGCTTGTGGCCCGCGAACTTGCCGAACCGGCTGCGGTCGATCAAGCCCTGCGGATGCTCGATCCGGAAGCCGAGCGAGAACGGCTTCGCCTCGATGAACACGCCGCGATCGTGCAGCATCTGGAACGTGTCGCGCGCGCTGTGGCCGACGGCCAGCACCACGTGATCGCAGCGCAGCGTTTCGCCGTTCGACAGCTTCAGCGCGCGAACCTTGCCCTGCTCGATGTCGATGTCCTCGACGCGGGTTTCGAAGCGCACTTCGCCGCCGAGCGCGTGGATCGTCGCGCGCATCTTTTCCACCATGCTGACGAGGCGGAACGTGCCGATGTGCGGCCGGCTCAGATACAGGATGTCCTCCGGCGCGCCGGCCTTGACGAACTCGTCGAGCACCTTGCGGCCGTAGTGATGCGGATCCTTGATCTGGCTGTACAGCTTGCCGTCGGAGAACGTGCCGGCGCCGCCTTCGCCGAACTGCACGTTGGACTCGGGATTGAGGACGCTCTTGCGCCACAGTCCGAACGTGTCCTTGGTGCGCTCGCGCACGGCTTTGCCGCGTTCGAGGATGATCGGGCGAAAGCCCATCTGCGCGAGGATCAGCCCGGCAAAGAGCCCGCACGGCCCCATCCCGATCACCACCGGGCGCAGGAAGTTGCCGTGCTCGGGCGCCTTCGTCACGAAGTGGTACGTCATGTCGGGCGTGACGCCGCAATGCGGCGTGCCGGCGAGTCGCGGCAGCACGGCCGCTTCGTCCTTGACCTCGACATCGACGATGTAGGTGAGCTTGATGTCGGCGCGCTTGCGCGCATCGTGCGCACGGCGGAACACCGTGTAGCGCAGAAGCCCGTCTGCCGGCACGCCGAGCTCGTCGAGGCGCGCGCGGATGGCGGCCTCGAGAGCGCTCTCGGGGTGGTCGAGCGGGAGTTTGATTTCGCTTAGCCGTAACATGAGTATTCGGATACGGTCGCCACGAAGCCGTGGCGGTGTTGAAACAGGCGAGAGCCGGCGCGCAGGCGAGGCGGTGGCGCGAAAAGCCGCGCCGTGCGGGCGCGGCCCGAGCTTACTCCGCTGCCGGGTGCATGCGGCTGTAGCGGTTCAGGATCGGGATCATCTGCGCGTAGATCTTCGGGTTCGCGGCGACGATCTCGTGGCGATGCAGGAAGTCCGCGTCGCCCGTGTAGTTGCCCACGAGACCGCCGGCCTCGGTGATCAGCAGGCTACCCGCCGCCATGTCCCACACGTTGATGCCCTGCTCGAAGAACGCGTCGAGACGGCCGGCCGCGACGTTCGCGAGGTCGAGTGCGGCTGCGCCCGGGCGGCGCAGGCCCGTGCACGCTTGCGTCATCTCGGTGAACAGGCGCGCATACGCGTCGAGGCCGTCCTTCTCGCGGAACGGGAAGCCCGTGCCGACCAGCGCGTCGGCGAGGCGGTCGCGCCGGCCGACGCGAATGCGGCGGTCGTTCAGGTACGCGCCGCGGCCGCGGGTGGCCGTGAACAGGTCGTTGCGGTTCGGATCGTAGACGACGGCCTGCGTGACGACGCCCTTGTGCTCGAGCGCGATCGACACGCAGTAGTACGGGAAGCCGTGGATGAAGTTGGTGGTGCCGTCGAGCGGATCGATGATCCACTTGAACTCGGATTCGTTCTCCGATTCGCCCGATTCTTCCGCGAGGATCGCGTGGTCGGGGTAGGCGGTCTTCAGCGTCTCGATGATCGCCTCTTCGGCGGCCTTGTCCACTTCGGTGACGAAGTCGTTCTGCTGCTTCTTGCGGATCTCGATGAGGTCGAGATCGAGGGACGCACGATTGATGATCTGTCCGGCGCGGCGCGCAGCCTTGACAGCAATGTTGAGCATGGGATGCATGAGCCTGGATCCTGTAGCCGGCGGCACGGGCCGCCACGAAGTGGAACACACCGCCCGGAGCGGCGCAAACGTGCCGGGCGACATGAGACGCGAATTGACAAAGAGCGGGGTACGACCGCGGCGCACGGGATGCGACGCGTAAGCGCATGATTTTAGCCGATTTTCGCGCATTTCGGTGCGCCGCGATGCGAGGAAACCCCCACTAGCCATCCGGACGAGTGGGTTTGCCGGGGCGATGGCGATACCATACGGCCATTCCGATGAACCGAGTCGTATCGAGTGGAAACTCCGCAGAACCCCGCCATGCCGTCCGAACCGGACGCAGCCTCGTCCCTGCCGCCGTCCGGCGGTTTCACCTCCACCCGCTTCGTGCTCGTCGAGCCGAGCCATCCCGGCAACGTCGGGGCGGCCGCCCGCGCGCTGAAGACGATGGGTTTCTCGCGGCTCGTGCTGGTCGCGCCGCGCGTGCCGCACGTCCAGAGCGACCCCGAAGCGATCGCGATGGCGAGCGGCGCGGACGACGTCCTCGCCGGCGCGCACGTGGTGCCTACGCTCGGCGACGCGTTGTCGGGCGTGCACTGGTCGATCGCGCTGACCGCCCGCACGCGCGAGTACGGCCCGCCGCGGCTCGCGCCGCGCGCGGCGGCCGCGCAAGCGCGCGCGCAGGTCGGCGCCGGCGACATCGCGCTCGTATTCGGCAACGAGCGCACCGGCCTCGCCAACGAGCACGTCGAGCAGTGCAGCGCGCTCGCGCACATCCCGGCGAATCCGGCCTACAGCTCGCTGAATCTCGCGCAGGCGATCCAGGTGCTCGCCTATGAACTGCGCGTCGCGTTCCTGGAGCACGGCGGCGCGCAGTCGCAGCCGGTGCAGGCCGAGGTCGGCACGCTCGCGCAGAGCGACGAGATCGAACGAATGTATGGCCACCTCGAGCGCGCGCTGATCGCGCTCGATTTTCTCGATCCGCGCAATCCGAAGAAGCTGATGCCGCGGCTGCGGCGCCTGTTCGCGCGCACCGGTCTCGAGCGCGAGGAGGTCAACATTCTGCGCGGCGTCGCGAAGCATATCCTGCTGAAGACGGGCGCCCCGGACGGCGATGCGTGAGCCGCCGTCGCACGCGCCGCGCACGAATACCCGTGCCGGCGGCGGGGTGAACGCGCGCCCGCGTGCGACCGTATGCGAGTGGCCCTACAATCGCCGAACGTCATAAGCAAAGAACCCGGCGCGATAACGGCCGGGCATGGCCGGCGGGCGCGCCGGCCTTTCCAGCCCACACCAGATCATGTTCACTAGACTGCGCGAAGACGTTGCGACGATTCGCGAGCGGGACCCCGCCGCTCGCAGTGCCTGGGAAGTGCTCACCTGTTATCCGGGGCTGCACGCGCTCGTGCTGCATCGGTTCGCGCATGCCTGCTGGCGCGCGAAACGCTACTGGCTCGCGCGGTTCGCGTCGCAGCTCGGTCGCTTCTTGACGGGGATCGAAATCCATCCGGGCGCGACGCTCGGCCGGCGCGTCTTCATCGATCACGGGATGGGCGTCGTGATCGGCGAGACCGCGATCGTCGGCGACGACTGCACGATCTACCAGGGCGTGACGCTCGGCGGCACGTCGCTCACGCGCGGCGCGAAGCGCCATCCGACGCTCGAGGCCGGCGTGATCGTCGGCGCGGGGGCGAAGGTGCTCGGCGGGTTCACGGTCGGTGCGGGCGCGAAGATCGGTTCGAACGCGGTCGTCGTGAAGCCGGTGCCGGCGGGCGGCACCGCGGTCGGCAACCCGGCGCGCATCGTGATGCCGGCGCAACCGAAGCCGCAGCCCGAACGCGCGGCGTTCTGCGCGTACGGGATCACGCCGAACGCGGACGACCCGATGTCGCTCGCGATACACGGCCTGATCGATCATGCGGCGAAGGAAAGCCGGCGCGTCGACGAGATCGTCGCCGCGCTCGAGCAGCTCGGCACCCATCTGGAAACGCTACAGGGCGCGGACGCAGCGCGTCTCGATCTGCGCCGCCTGTCGGCCGTGCTGGAGGGGAAGTCGGTCGAGCGTCAAACGTGACGCGACCCGCGCGGGCGGTGAGCCAGCGATAGCCGTATCGCTTGGCCGGTCGATCGGTCAGTCGAGGTTGGCCGAGGTCAGTCGAGCGGCATCGCGTGGATGCCTTCGGCATCGACGCGCAGATAGCCGCCGCGCGGCATGCCGTGGTCGAGATCCCAGTCGGGCAGCACCCAGCGAATGCCGCCGGGCTCGGTGTGACGCGCGGGGCGATGCGTGTGGCCGTGAATGATCACGCTCGCGCGGCCTTTGCGGAACAGCGTGGCCACGCCGTCACGCGTGACGTCGTAGGCCGCTGAAACCGGGCGCATCCGGCCCGCTTCGCTGTTCGAGCGCATGCGTTGCGCGAGCGCGCGGCGCCAGCGAAACGGCCACGCGAGGAACAGCGCCTGCGCGACGCGATTGCGCGCGAAGCGCCTGAAGATCTGATAACGACGGTCGGCCGTGCATTGCGCGTCGCCGTGGGCCAGCACGATGCGTTGACCGAACGCCGTGATCAGCGCCGGGTCGGGCAGCAGCATCGCGCCGGCCGCCTTCATGAAGCGCCGGCCGAGCAGGAAATCGCGGTTGCCGTGCATCACGTAGAGCGCGATGCCGCGCTCGGAGAACGTGTGCATCAGTGCGGCCATGCGCGCCGCGAACGGATCGTCGTCGAGCACGTCGTCGCCGATCCAGTATTCGAACAGGTCGCCGAGGATGAACACCGAGTCGGCGCTGTCGGCGGTGTATTTCACGAAATGCTCGAACGCGGCGACCGTCTTCGGGATCGCGTCGCTCAGGTGCAGATCGGACAGGAACAGGAACGGGCGTGCGGCGTGCGCGTATTCGCGCTCACCCGGCACGCCCGCGGAGACGCTTCGCGGCGGACTCTCCTGCAGCATCGAAGTGCCTCCGTAGCAACCGTGCGTTAGACCACCACGGCCTTTTCGATCACGACGTCGTCGGCCGGCACGTCCTGGTGGAAGCCAGCGTTGCCCGTCTTCACGGCCTTGATCTTGTCGACCACGTCCTGGCCTTCGACGACCTTGCCGAACACCGCGTAGCCCCAGCCCTGCGGCGTCGGCGACGAGTGGTTCAGGAAGTCGTTGTCGTTCACGTTGATGAAGAACTGCGCGGTGGCCGAATGCGGATCGTTGGTGCGCGCCATCGCGATCGTGTACGTGTCGTTCTTCAGGCCGTTGTTCGCTTCGTTGTCGATCGGCGCGTCGGTCGGCTTTTGCTTCAGGCCCGGCTCGAAGCCGCCGCCCTGGATCATGAAGCCGTTGATCACGCGGTGGAACACCGTGCCGTCATAGTGGCCCTTCTTCACGTAGTTCAGGAAGTTCTCGACCGTCTTCGGTGCCTTCGCGGCGTCCAGCTCGAGCTTGATCACGCCGTGGTTCGTATGCAGTTCAACCATGATGAATTCCTTCGGTATGGCGGTTTAAATGGCACGCGGCCGGTCGTGCGACGCGGCCGCGTGTGGCGCCGGACGTGCCGGCAGGTGCTTATTTCGAGACGACGCTGGCCGATTCGATCACGACCGGCTGGGCCGGCACGTCCTGCATCGGGCCGCGCGAGGTCGTGGCCACGCCTTCGATCTTCTTCACGACGTCGAGGCCGGACACGACCTTGCCGAACACCGCATAGCCGTTGCCGTCCGGGTTCGGGTAGTCGAGGCCGCTGTTGTCGACGGTATTGATGAAGAACTGCGCGGTGGCCGAATTCGGATCGCTGGTGCGCGCCATCGCGATCGTGCCCGTCAGGTTCTTCAGACCATTGCGGCTTTCCAGCGGGATCGGCGCACGCGTCGGCTTTTCCTCGAAGTTGGTCTTGTAGCCGCCGCCCTGGATCATGAAGCCCTTGATCACGCGATGGAAGATCGTGCCGTTGTACTGGCCGGCCTTCACGTAATCGAGGAAGTTGGCGACCGTCTTCGGTGCCTTCTCCGGGTAGAGCTCGACGCGAATGTCGCCCTGCGAGGTCTTCAGCTGCACGACGGGGTGCGCGGTAGCCGATTGCGCAAAAGCAGGCGCGGTCGCGACAAGGGCGGCGCCGCCAAGCGCCAGCAACAGACGTTTCATTGCGATCCTCAGATGGGGAGGGAAGGGAGGCCGCGCCGCTTACTGCGACGGCGCGACGTACGGAGCGGCCAGCGCGCCGGACGGACCGTTGAACTGGAACGTCGGCGACAGCGGCAGCGTGGTGGTGCTGACGTTCGCGGCGGCGCGCTCGGTGTACGCGCGCGTGGACGGCGTGACCGCGCGTGCGTTGCCCGCCGTTTTCGGCGGCGTGACGATCTTCTGCAGATCGGCAAGGCGCTGCGCGGTTGCGCCGCTCGTGCGGCCGAGCGATTGCGCGCGCTTGTACGATTCGGCGGCGAGACGCAGGTACAGGTCGCCGAGGTTCTCGTACGCGAGCGAGTAGCTCGGGTTCGATTGCGTCGCGGTGACGAGCGCGCTGCGCGCTTCGTCGTAGCGGCCGTGCTTCGCGTACAGCGCCGCGAGGTTGTTGTACGGTTCGGGCAGTTCGGGGTACGCCTGCGTGATCGCGACGAACTGCTGGATCGCGTCGTCGTCGCGGTTCAGGCGTGCGAGCACCGTGCCGCGCTTGAACTGCGCCTGCACGTCGTGCGGATTCGCCGCAATGCGCGCATCGAGCTGCGCGAGCGCCTGTTGCCACTGCTTGCCGGAGATCGACGCGTCGATTTCGGGCGTGCCGTCGGCGATGGCGGGCGCTCTTTGCGCATGGGCTGCCGGGGCTGCGAAAAGCGTCAGCGCGACGCCCATGATGGCGGTTGCAACGAGGGTCGCAGCGCTCGGCGCGCGGCCGCGATGAGGTTTCATAGGCGTAAATCGGAATGTTATACTCCGAGCCATTCTAACAAAACGTCTGCGCGTTCCGGCGAGCGGCAGACAGTCTTTCTTTGCCTCTCGTGGCCGTCACCGCTGTGCTTGCAGCCTGACCGCCCCATGTGATATCGAGGACGTCCGGCGTCATGCCGCGGCAGGTGGTCCGTCCGTTTCGCATGCAGGGCGAGCTTCGCCAGGGCGGTTTCCTTCGGCTCACGGTTCATCTCTATGGAATCACTGCGCATCTACAACACGCTCGCGCGTGACAAGCAAGTTTTCGTGCCGCGCCAGCCCGGCGAAGTGCGAATGTACGTATGCGGGATCACCGTCTACGACTATTGTCACGTGGGCCACGCGCGCATGCTGGTCGTGTTCGACCTCGTCCAGCGCTGGCTGCGTGCGATCGGCTACCGGGTCACGTACGTGCGCAACATCACCGACGTCGACGACAAGATCATCCGCCGCGCGGTCGAGAACGGCGAGTCGATCAAGTCGCTGACCGACCGCTTCATCGGCGCGATGCACGACGATGAAGCGGCGCTCGGCATCCAGCGGCCCGATATCGAGCCGCGCGCGACGCAGTTCATTCCGCAGATGCTCGGGATGATCGAGCAGCTCGAGGCGAACGGCTACGCGTATCAGGCGAGCGACGGCGACGTCAATTATTCGGTCCGCAAGTTCGCGAACTACGGGAAGCTGTCCGGCAAGTCGCTCGACGATCTGCGCGCGGGCGAACGCGTGGCCGCCAACGACGCGAAGGAAGATCCGCTCGATTTCGTGTTGTGGAAGCGCGCGAAAGCTGAGGACCCCGAAGGCGCATCGTGGGCATCGAAATACGGGATGGGCCGGCCGGGCTGGCACATCGAGTGCTCCGCGATGGGCTGCACATTGCTCGGCGAGCATTTCGACATCCACGGCGGCGGGCAGGATCTGCAATTCCCGCACCACGAGAACGAGATTGCGCAGAGCGAAGGCGCGACCGGTCAGACGTTCGTCAATTACTGGATGCACAACGGCTTCGTGCAGGTCGACAACGAGAAGATGTCGAAATCGCTCGGCAACTTCTTCACGATCCGCGAAGTGCTCGAGCGGTACGACGCCGAGGTCATGCGCTTCTTCATCGTGCGCACGCACTACCGGTCGCCGCTGAACTACAGCGACGTGCACCTCGACGATGCGCGCGCGTCGCTCACGCGTCTGTATACGGCGCTGAAGGACGTCGAGCCCGATGCGCTCGCGCTCGACTGGAACGAGCCTTACGCGCAGCGGTTCGCGGCCGCGATGAACGACGACATCAATACGCCGGTGGCGGTGGCGACGTTGTTCGAGCTCGCGGGCGAGGTCAACCGCACGCGCGATGCATCGCTCGCGCGGCAACTGAAACAACTGGCGGGCCTGCTGGGCCTGCTCGGCCGCGAGCCGCGCGCGTTCCTGCAGCAGGGCGCCGGCTCCGCGCAGGCGGGCGCGCTCGCAGCCGACGAAATCGAAGCGAGGATCGCCGCGCGCGTCGCGGCGAAACAAGCGAAGGACTATGCCGAAGCGGACCGGATTCGGGCGGAATTGCTCGAGGCCGGCATCGCACTTGAAGACAAACCGGGCGGATCGACCGAATGGCGTCGCGTATGAGCGCGGCGCGTTCCACTGATCGATCCGTCGGGTAGGAGGCAAGATGGCAACGGCCAGAAAAGCGCCGGTCAGGCGTGCGACTCCGCTCGCCGCGCGTCCGGCAGCCAAGCGCGGCTCGGCGGCGAAGTCGGACGCGACGCGCGCCGTGCTGAACGGCGCGCTCAACGGTCATGCGAAGCCGGTGCGCGCGAAAGGCGTCGACCCGGCTCAGCCGGAAACCACGTCGGCGGCTGCCGACACGGCTCGCAAGGTGCGCGCATCCGACGATGCGGGCAGCGCCGACGTCGTGCGTCCCGCATACTGGGACAAGGCATGCGCCGATCTCGTCAAGCGCGACCGCATTCTGAAGAAGCTGATCCCGAAGTTCGGCCCGGCGCATCTCGTGAAGCGCGGCGAGCCGTTCGTCACGCTCGCGCGCTCGGTCGTCGGCCAGCAGATTTCGGTGCCGTCGGCGCAGGCGCTGTGGGCGCGCATCGAGGATGCGTGTCCGAAGCTCGCGCCGCAACCGGTGATCCGGCTCGGCGCGGACAAGCTGATCGCGTGCGGCCTGTCGAAGCGCAAGACCGAATACATTCTCGATCTCGCGCAGCACTTCGTGTCGGGCGCGCTGCATGTCGACAAATGGACGTCGATGGACGACGAGGACGTGATCGCGGAACTCACGCAGATCCGCGGCATCAGCCGCTGGACGGCCGAGATGTTCCTGATCTTCAACCTGTCGCGTCCGGATGTCCTGCCGCTCGACGATCCTGGCCTGATCCGTGCGATTAGCGTCAACTACTTCAGCGGAGAGCCCGTCACGCGCAGCGAAGCGCGCGAAGTGGCCGCCAACTGGGAGCCGTGGCGTACCGTCGCGACCTGGTACATGTGGCGCAGCCTCGACGTGCCCGATGGCGACGTCGATTGACGTCTATCAGGTTTTAAACATCAATAGTTGAGAACCGGTTTTGCGCATCGCCCGCGCGGGTAGAATACGCGCTGCCGCAAGACCCAAGGATTCGAACACATGAAGACCACGTTTCTGGATTTCGAACAGCCGATCGCCGAACTCGAGGCCAAGATCGAAGAACTGCGGTTCGTGCAGGACGACTCGGCTGTCGATATTTCGGAAGAAATCGAGCGGTTGTCGAAGAAGAGCCAGCAACTGACGAAGGATCTGTACGCGAACCTGTCGCCGTGGCAGGTCTCGCAGATCGCGCGACATCCGCAGCGTCCGTACACGCTCGACTACGTTGCCGAACTGTTCACCGATTTCCACGAATTGCACGGCGACCGCGCATACGCGGACGACGTTTCGATCGTCGGCGGTCTCGCCCGCTTCGGCGGTCATCCGTGCATGGTGATCGGCCACCAGAAGGGGCGCGACACGAAGGAACGTGCGGCGCGCAACTTCGGGATGCCGCGTCCGGAAGGCTATCGCAAGGCCGAACGGCTGATGCGGCTCGCCGAGAAGTTCGGGCTGCCGATCTTCACGTTCGTCGACACGCCGGGCGCGTACCCGGGCATCGGCGCGGAAGAGCGCGGCCAGTCCGAGGCGATCGGCCGCAACCTGTACGTGATGGCCGAGCTGAAGACGCCGATCATCACGACGGTGATCGGCGAGGGCGGTTCGGGCGGCGCGCTCGCGATCGCCGTGGGCGATACCGTGATGATGTTGCAGTTCTCGACCTATTCGGTGATCTCGCCGGAAGGCTGCGCGTCGATCCTGTGGAAGAGCGCGGCGAAGGCGCCCGAGGCGGCGGAAGCGCTGGGCTTGACCGCACATCGACTGAAGGCGCTCGGCCTGATCGACAAGATCATCAACGAGCCGCTCGGCGGCGCGCACCGCGATCCTAAGGGCATGGCCGCGTTGCTGCGCCGTGCGCTCGCCGATTCGCTGCGCCAGTTCCAGGGCATGAGCATCGACGCGCTGCGCGAGCGCCGCTTCGAGCGCCTGATGGCCTACGGCAAGTTCAAGGAAACCACACCCGGCGCATGACCGGCGTGTTCACATCGCGCGCCGTCCGGCGCGCGTCCCTCACGTGATTCCTCCAACCGAATTCCGCGCCGACCGCGTCGTCCTCGATGCGGTCGGCGCGGCGCTTTCCGGGCTGCCGGCCGATGCGCGCATCGCCATCGCATACAGCGGCGGCCTCGACTCGACGGTGCTGCTCGACGCGGCTGTGCGCGTCGCCGGTGCCGCTCGCTGCGTCGCGCTGCACGTGCATCACGGGCTGAGCGCGAACGCCGACGCCTGGGTCGCATACGCGCAGGCGACCGCGGAGCGGCTCGGGGTCACGTTCGAATCGGAGCGGGTCGACGTCCCGCGCGACAGCGGCCTCGGCATCGAGGCGACGGCGCGCGAGCGCCGCTATGCGGCGCTCGACGCGATGTGCGAGCGTCACGGCGTCGCCGCGCTCTGGATTGCGCAGCACGCCGACGATCAGGCCGAGACGGTGTTGCTGCAATTGTTGCGCGGTGCGGGAATCGCCGGCCTGGCCGCGATGGCGCCGCGCTACCGTCCTGACGGCGCGAGCGTCGAGCGCGTGCGGCCGCTGCTGCGACTGTTGCGCGCGCAACTGGAGCGCTATGCGGCGCAGCGCGAGCTCGCGTGGATCGACGACGAATCGAATGCCGACACGCGCTATGCGCGCAATGCGTTGCGGCTCGACGTGCTGCCGGCGCTCGCCGTGCATTTCCCCGGTTTTCGCGACGCGCTCGGCCGCGCGGCCCAGCATGCGGCCGCCGCGCAGCGCCTGCTCGACGACCTCGCCGAGCTCGATTTCGCGGGCGCGGCGCGCGACGACGGCCGCGCCTTGTCGCGCGACGCGCTGATCGCGTTCGACGACACGCGCGGCGCGAACCTGCTGCGTTACTGGATGCGCAAGCTCGGGTTGCCCGGCGCGTCGGCGGGCAGGCTGGCAAACATGATGCGGCAGCTTCGCGATGCGCACGACGCGCATGCGCTGCGGGTCGATCACGCGGGCCAGTGCCTGCGGCTCTACCGCGATGCGGTGTATTGGGAGCTGGCCGACAGCGCGGAGCCACCGGACGACGGCACCGGCACGCCGCATCCCGACTCGTCGCTCGTGTGGAACGGCGACGAGGTGTGGCATCTGCCGGCATGGCGCGGCACGTTCGTGTTCGCCGCGGCGGAGGCGGGCAGCGACGGGGCGGTGCCGGAGGCGCTGCTGCGCAGCGGGGCGCTCGTCGCGCGCGCACGCAGCGGCGGCGAGCGGCTGCGTACGTCGCCGGGCGGCCCCGGTCGGACGCTGAAGAACCTGTTCCAGGAGCGCGGCGTGCCGGCGTGGCAGCGCGACGTGCCGCTGCTGTATGCCGGCGAGCGGCTCGTGTACGTGCCGCGGCTCGGCATCAATCATGGCGACGGGTTGGCGGCCGACGGCCGCTGGCGCCGCATCGAATGGCGGCCCGACCTGCTGATCGCTTAGCGGCGGCTCGCTGGCGGCGGTGATCGCGCGCCGGTTTTTTACCATTTGGTAAACAGCGCCGGAACGCTTGCCAAACGGGCGGGGCGGCTTGTCAAGCGGGCCTCTATCGGGTACGCTCGGACGTTTGCTCGGCTCGATTTTTGAGCGTTTTGTGCAGGTTTTCCGCGTGACGTACCCGGTTTGCGCGGCCTGATCGGCCTTCCGGGCAAACTCCGTCACGCTTGCGTGTTGCGTCCCAGCCGTCCCCCTCGTCGTCCGTCCACAGCCACAAGCCGCGTGACCGAACGGCAACGCGGCCTGCCCAGCGCGCCCGTGCGGCTTCTCCTTCAGTTCAGAACGACAATGGCACTCATCGTACACAAATACGGCGGCACTTCGATGGGCTCGGTCGAGCGCATCAAGAACGTCGCGAAACGCGTCGCAAAATGGCATCAGGCCGGGCACCAGATGGTGGTCGTGCCGTCCGCGATGTCCGGCGAAACCAACCGCCTGCTCGGTCTCGCGAAAGAGATTTCGAGCCAGCCGAGCCCGCGTGAGCTCGACATGATCGCGTCGACCGGCGAGCAGGTCAGCGTCGGTCTGCTGTCGATCGCGCTGCAGGAAATCGGCGTCGAAGCCGTGAGCTATGCCGGCTGGCAAGTGCCGATCAAGACGGACAGCGCGTTCACGAAGGCGCGTATCCACTCGATCGACGACGAACGCGTGAAGGCGGATCTGAACGCCGGCAAGGTCGTGATCATCACGGGCTTCCAGGGTGTCGATCCGGACGGCCACATCACGACGCTCGGCCGTGGCGGCTCGGACACGTCGGCGGTGGCGGTTGCGGCTGCGCTCGGTGCCGAAGAGTGCCTGATCTATACGGACGTCGACGGCGTCTACACGACCGACCCGCGCGTGGTCGAAGAGGCGCGCCGCCTCGACCGCGTGACGTTCGAGGAAATGCTGGAAATGGCGAGTCTCGGCTCGAAGGTTCTGCAGATCCGCTCGGTCGAATTCGCCGGCAAATACCAGGTGAAGACGCGTGTGCTGTCGAGCCTGACCGACCCGCTGATTGCGCTCGACGAAGAAATGCGCTCGGGCACCCTGATTACTTTTGAAGAAGACGAGACCATGGAAAAGGCAGTCATTTCCGGCATCGCGTTCCAGCGCGACGAAGCACGCATTGCGGTGATGGGCGTGCCCGACAAGCCGGGCATCGCGTATCAGATCCTCGGCCCGGTCGCCGACGCGAACGTCGACGTCGACATGATCATCCAGAACCAGAGCGTCGAGGGCAAGACCGACTTCACGTTCACGGTCGGTCGCGGCGACTACCAGAAGGCGATGGACATCCTGACCAATCAGGTGAAGGGCCATGTGAACGCGGAGCGCGTGCAGGGCGACCCGAAGGTGTCGAAGGTGTCGGTGGTCGGCGTCGGCATGCGTTCGCACGTCGGTGTCGCGAGCAAGATGTTCCGTACGTTGTCGGAAGAGGGCATCAACATCCAGATGATCTCGACGTCCGAAATCAAGATTTCGGTGCTGATCGACGAGAAGTACATGGAGCTGGCGGTCCGCGCGCTGCACAAGGCATTCGAACTCGACCAGGCACCGTGAATTTTTCGTGATGCATTGAAGAAAATGCATCGCGGAAATTGACGGGCGGTTCGAAACCCTATATTATTTCGTTCTCGTCGCACTGCCTCCCTGGTGCGAGCGAAAGTTTGGGAGACGTGGCCGAGAGGTCGAAGGCACTCCCCTGCTAAGGGAGCATCTGGGCCAAAACCTGGATCGAGGGTTCGAATCCCTCCGTCTCCGCCAAAAGCGGTGACAAAGCCCCGTAAGTTCTCGGACTTGCGGGGCTTTTTCTTTTGTGGCTATCGCCATCGAATCGACTCACAAACTGCTCATGGGATCATGGGCTTGGCTGTTGCAGCGGCTCATCGAGCCTAACTTCGCAAGTTTGAGAATCTCGTTGGTCCGAAGCATTTCCTTGACCTCGCGGGCTCCACATTCGGGCTCGTTGCGCTTGACCCAATCCAGCAGCCTCTGCGGTGTGCAGCCGATCATCGGTGCAATCGATTCAACCGCTGCCCACATCGACGAGTGGTCACTCCGCTACTCGCGTACCAGACGCACCGCTTGCTCGCGGACTTCTCTTGCAAACTTCCTTGGCTTCTTGTCCATGGCTCGATTTTCCTCAAGGGTTCGAGGCTCCACAAAATCCAGCGCAGTTCGCATGGCATTTCATATTCTGGTGACGAGCGAGGACGGCGGTTCGGCCATGGCCAAGTTGTTCAGCGCCGTCTATGGTGCGTACCAGTTCGCGAAGCGATCGTGGGGCGACTGACCTGGACGTATTTCGAGTTGCTGAAGCGCCACTTTACGATTGGGCTGTCCAAGGCAGTGCCGATGGCAAATTTACGATTGCGGACGATGCATGGTCGCGATCCCGAAGTTGATCCTCCGCGATGAACAATTGATGAACCTTCCTGCCTGCGTCATTGCCGACGCCGGCACCGCCCAGCGAATTTGTGGCAACTGACTCGCTGTCGCCGATTGCATCCGAATGCGATGCCTCGGCTCCGATTGACAACGGGCGTGGAGTTTTGTCGAGTCGAACCATAATCTTCAGACTTTAGACTAAAATCGCGCGAGCGACGTGCCGTCGCAACGGCTGCCGTCCTTGTGCCACTGCATTTTGACGGTTGAACCTGAGAGAGATAACGAAATTGGATATCAGATCGTCCGCACTCGGGGACTTGAAGTTGCGCGAGCTCTATGAGGCGATCAGCAACGGCGTTTTGCAGCAGGGCCGACTACTGATGCTGGATACGCCGCTCGGCAAGAATGCGCTGGTGCCGTTACGGGCGCGCGGATCGGCCAGAATCGGGCGCGACTATTCGTACACGATCGACGTTGCGTCGACGCGCGACGACACTGCGCTGCTGTCGCTGATGCATCAGCCCGTGACCTTGCAGATTCAGCAAGTCACTGCTCCCTTTGCGATTCCTGTCTATCGTCCGGTTCACGGCTTCGTGCATCGGGTCGCCTATTTGGGCGGTAATGGCGGCCTTTCGACATACCAGATCGAGTTTTCATCGGCGCTGGTCTTCCTTGAGAAAACCCATAACGAAGAAGGCTGGCTCGAGAAAGACGCCCGGGAGATCATTTCCGACGTGCTTGATCGGTATCCGCAGCTACGCGGACAGTACCGTTTCTCGCTGTTGTCCGATCCTGCCAAGCGTTCGTGGTGCCGGCAAAGCGAATCCGATCTTCACTTTGTGAACCGCTTGGCTGAGGCCGAGGGCTGGTACTTCTACTGGATCCATGAAAACGTTGCTGAAGGCGACGCTCCAAAGACGACGCTCGTTATCGTCGACCACGTCTCGACTCTCCCAGATGCCAAGGCAGTTGAGTTCATTCGGGCGAACGACAGCAACGAATCGGATGGCTTCGCCCATTGGGCAGGGGTGCAGACGATGCAGAGCACGCGCTACATATCGCGTGCATTTGATTACAAGCGGCCCGCGTCCGATTTTCAGGCTGAGAGTGCACTTGCCGCGACGAGCTATGTCGCGGAGGAGCGCCGCCAGAAAGTCGAGCGTAGCGTTCCTGATGTGCCGATGACCGTCTACGAATCGACGGCTTACGGCTATTCCAGTTCGGACACGGGCGAGGCGCGAGCTCGACGGCTGGTAGAAGTATGGGATGCGCGAGCAAGCCGATATTTTGGTGTCGGAGGCGTGCGCTGGCTCGATGCCGGTTCGCGGTTTGTGTTGAACGGACATCCCCGCCACGAAGGCGGTGATGCGAAGAAGCGAGAGTTTCTGGTGATCGAGGCACGTTGGTTCATCGAGAACAATGTGCCGATTGGCCAGCAGACGGCCGAGTTTCCGCAGAGCCTTCGCGCAACGCTGGCCGAGCAGCAGGCGATCCACAGTGAGCGCTTTAAGACGCCTGGACATGCTGCGGATGGTTCAGCCGGATTTTTCGTGATCGAAGTCGAGGCGCAACCCACGGCAGTCGAATACCGGAGTCCGCTGGATCATCCGAAGCCGATCATGTCGATCGAACACGCGCTTGTCGTGACGCCCGATGGCGCCGAAGCATGGACGAACGACCGGAATCAGATCAGGGTGCATTTCGCATGGGACCGCAAGAATCCACCAGACGCTTTCACCTCCTCGCCATTGCTGTCATCGCTTCAATCGGATACTGGGAACGGTTATGGAGCGGTTCATGTTCCGAGGGCGCGGGAATGGGTCATCGTCGGCTACTGGAACGGCGACTGTGACAAGCCGTTCGTATTAGGGCGTATCAACGGAGGCGCAACCCCATCGCCATGGCATTCAAACGCATTGTTGTCCGGGTTTAAGTCCGAGGGATTCGGAAAGACAGGAGCATACAACTCCTTTGTCCACGACGATTCCACTAATCAAGGCGGCACACGCCTGGTCAGCTACACCGGCAAGAGCTATGCGGCGCTGACGCAGGGCTACCTGATCAAGCATGAGGGCAACACGCGCGGGAAGTATCTGGGCGCCGGTTTCATCCTGCACGCCGACGAGTTCGGTGCAGTTCGCGCCAGCAAGGGATTGTCCATCAGTGCGCATTCGAAATCCTACGACGACGAACAGATGGGCGTGGATGAGGCGCGGTCGCAGTTGCAGCAGGCGGGGATGTTGGTCGAATCGCTATCAAGCGCAAGCACAACCGCCCAGGCGGAATCGCTGCAAACCGGACAGGATGCGCTAAAAGCGTTGTCGAAGGACATCCAGCACCCAGTGTCGGGCGATACGTCGGGTGGCGTGACTGCAGGTGGCGGTACCGGCAGCGCCAACGGATTTTCGCAGCCGAACATATTGGTATCGACGCCGAAGGACATCGCTTTGGTTGCGGACAACTCGACGCATATCGTGGCCGAGAAAGAGATCAACGTCGTCAGCAACGAGAACACGTATATGGCGACCGGCAAGTCGCTCGTCGTGGCGGCTGCGGAAAAGGTGAGCTTCTTCGCCCAGAAGCTCGGAGCGTTCTTTGTGACGGCTAAAGGTCCGATCAAACTGTCGGCCAACACGGATGACGTGAACGTCAATGCCGGTAAAGATGTGACCGTGAAGGCCAAGCGTATTGTGCTCGATGCCGATGAAATCATCATCAAGGCGGGCGGCTCGTACACGCGGTGGGTGGCCGCTGGCATTGAAGACGGCACGCAAGGTCCGCGCACGATCAAATCGGCGTCGCTCAGCCGTCAGGGGCCGAGCTCGATTGCGCAGCATATGAACAGTCTGCCGCAAGCCAAGTTCAACGATCCGTATGTGTTGCGAGATCGCATCTCTGGCGAGGTGTTGAAGAATCACCCCTATGAACTGGTGCGGGGCGACGGCACTCGCATCAAGGGAATGACGAATGAGTTGGGCCACGTTGCCGAGCAGAAGAATGAGGACATCGAGACGCTGAAATTGCATGCGCTTCGTCCGGAGTTGCCCGCGAGCTCGGGCAACGGTTCGGAATGATCCCTTCGTGAACGACTAATACTGATCCAGAAAATTCTATGAGCGACAGTCACGCAGGTAATCAAGGGGGCGACTCGCCGTTCAGCGACGATGCTGAGCAAGAGGTTGTGCGGCAGATGGGGCGGACCGCCCCAGACGGGTCGTCGTATGGAACATTCACGCTCACTCCTGCGAGCGATACGCGGCAGAAGGAACTGTTGTGTGACGTACGGCCCATTATTCCCGTGATCTTTCTGCCGGGCGTAATGGGATCATTGCTGACGGATAACGAAAATGGCAATGAACTGTTCTTCGCACCAAACACGGACGGCATGCTCGGTAACTTGGGTGCGCTTCCGGCGCTGCTTGGCCTGTGGTTCACGGGCGCATCGGCGCGGGAAAGGCAGTTCGATCCGACTAGGGCGGCGGTGACGCCGCTCGGGCCGATCAATGTCGGCAAGCATGGCAGGAACGATGTTCCTGAGCAGTTAGTCGACGAAAAAGAAGCGAGACGGCGCGGGTGGGGCTCGATTCACCGCACGAGCTATCACCCGGTACTGGCGTGGCTCGAAGAAACGCTGAATCAGCCAAAGCTTTTGGGTGAACCGCACGGGCCGTGGGTCACGCCAGACCCCGACGGCGAGAAATGGACGCTCAAGCCCGTGATCGATACCGATCCCGCCGAATACGGTGCGCTCGGGAAGGGAGGGAAGATTACTCTGAACTCTGCGGAATTCGAGCATTTCTCGAAGTTCCGGTATCGCGTGTATGCAATCGGCTACAACTGGTTGCAGTCGAACGCGGACTCGGGAAAGCAGGTGGTTGAAGGATCCGATTACCAAGACCCGAAGACGAAGAAAATAACGCGCCTGATGGGAATCAAGGAAATCATCGCAGAGAACCATAGTGGTAAGGCGATCATCTTGACTCACTCTATGGGGGGATTGGTCGCGCGGATGGCGATTGCAATGCATGGCGCGGAAGATTTGATGCACGGAGTGTTTCACAACGTGCAGCCGGCGACTGGCGCGCCTGTTGCGGTCAAACGATTCAGGACCGGCGGTGGTAATGAAGGCGGGATGAACAGCTTTATTAATGGCAGCCTGGTTGGTCGTGATGCGGACGAGTTTGTGGCTGTGATGGCGAACGCGCCTGGACCATTCGAACTGACACCCATGCCGGACTACATCAATGGTAAGCCATGGTGGGTGTTCGCGCGACTCAATGGTGAGGTGGTCATGGAGTTTCCTAAGAGTGGTGGTGCATACAAAGAAATCTATACGAATTCAAAATGGTATGGCTTGGTGCCCGATCCGTCCTTGTTGGACCCGGCAGGAATCGTAAAAAAGAGGCTCGATAAAATTGGGCAGGGGAAAACAGTTTTGGATAATTTTTATGAAACCATCAAGGATGTTGTCGCGAAGCATAATCAAATAACAAACCTTTATCATGCGAGAACATATGCGGCATACAATGGTATTGGGGAGTTGCATAAAAAATCGGAGGATGGAGGTAAGGATAAGCCGAGCATCGAAAAAGGTTTGCCGCTCGAAAAGTTGCTAACCTTTGGCAAGGTGATTTGGAAGGGGAATGTCCCGGCGGGCGTTACGGAGGAGGAATTGTGCGCCGCACGGTTCATGCGTGCGGATGATTCGCATAGAGGAAACGTACGGGTGTATTTGGATTCGCGCAACGCGACCATCGATTTTGAGGTGCAGAAGGTTGCGAAGTTGCCCGCTGAGGCAACTGTCCCCGATCCGGATAAGAACGGGATCATTGCCGGTGATGCTACGGTGCCTGCCTGGTCGGCCGACGCGCAGGCGCGCGGGTTGAGACCGGGCGTAGAGGGTGATCCGGCACAAGGCGTACAGATGGCGTTTGTGCAGGGCGGCTACGATCACCAGGGGAGCTTTAACCATCCGTGGACTCGATGGGCGTTGCTCTACAGCATCGTGCAGATCGCGCAGGATGCACAGGTGCCATCATGCTGAAACGATTCCTGAAATTTCTGTTGTTTGTGGCGGGTGCGTGCGCCTGTTCGATTGTGTTTTCCGGGGAACCGACGATGACTAATCCCTTGCTGTCCAAACCGCGTCCGTGGTGTATCGGTCGTTTCGTGTTCAACCGGCCAGCGATGAGCGAAATTTCGAATCAGCGATATGAGTTTCGTGGCGAGAAGTTGCAGACCACGTACAATGTTTCGCTTGCAAATTATCAAACTAGGGTTGAGGCGCGGGAGAGGGAGTTGCGCGATAAGCGACGCATAGACCCTGGAAATAAAAATAAAGAAACGAATCATCCATGGCTTGAAAAGGCATTTTCTCCGGTCAAAGATTCGCGGGTGTTCGTGTACCAGGATGCTGCGACTGAGGGAGTTGTGTTGCCGTTTAATACCGAGGGATTCGTCTACGATAAGGGCACGCTTTTTCATACGACTGGTGGAATTGGGTCGTCTGCAATTGGTAGGGTGGAAGATATTTATAATGACACGATTCGTCGTATCAAGGCTCGCGATAACTGGGCGGTGCCTGCGGAATCGGGATTCTGTTTCGACGGTGGAATCGTCACCGGTTCGTCAACCTATACTGAGGAAGTTAGCCAGTCGTTCGCATTGATGCCAGGCCGGCCGGCGTTGTTGGTGATTGTGATGCGTGACGCGGTGGACACGGATCAGAAAGAGCCGTTGACCAAGACGTTGCCGCAATTGCGCGCGCAGATGGATCGATTGCCCGGCCATTATCGAATCTTGCGGCAAGGCAAGCGCACGGTTGCGGGGATGGATGCAGAGGAAGTGTTGTTCGAGTTGAAGGAGGGCGATATTACGTCATACCGTTTTTATCTTCTTGCTCCGGGCGATGAAAGCACGCTGGCGAAACCACATACGGCAATTCAGATGTTGCTTGGCGCGAGCAGTCCCGACTTGAAGCCGGAAGAGGCAACATCGCCGGTAGATGAGGCGGGGGCGCTGCAAACGTGGGACACGTTGCTAAACAGTCTGCGGCTGCGTCCAGGTGCCGTGTGAGTGGAGGGCCGAATGAAGCGATACGACATCGTGAAGGGTGACAAGACAACGGTTGGCGGAGTTGTCCAGGCCGGGGATAGCACTGATCAGATCGCGGGCAGTGAACAGTCGCGCGAACTTGATCCGGTCTGGTGTCCCGTCTGCAAAACCATCGGCAAGATTCAATGCACCGGTCCCAGGATTTCGAGCACCGGGCCGGATGGGCGCGAGGCGGCATTGAGCGACGATCTTTGTATCTGTCAGTGCTCGCCGCCGCCGAAACTTGTAGCGTCCCAGTCGGTGTCGTATATCGATGTCTGAACAAAGGAGAATGGGATGGTCCGAAACATGATGAGTTGGGTTGTATTGTTGATGCTGGCAGTGAGCATGTCGGGGTGTGCTTCGACCGGCATACTGAACGGGGCTATGTAACGCATCGTGCACCGATGGAACCTGTCCGCATTTTTGTGGGCGAGGCGGTTGAACAGCGCGTTATCCGCGCGCCTGCGTGAATCGCTCGCCAAACAGGATAGCAAACTGGTTCATCGCTGATTTCCAGTCGAAGGCGGCCCGCACGGTCTTGGCCAGCACGTTGCGCAGCGCCAGCCAGAGCAGCTTGATCGCGGCCTCGTCATTCGGGAAGTGACCACGAGTCTTGATGATCTTGCGCAACTGCATGTTCAGACTTTCAATGGCGTTCGTAACCGGCATGATATAGCCGGTGCCTCGCGTTCCCGCGCCGAGCGGTTTGAGCGTATGGTGTGACCATCCGGGACATGGGGCACTGGGGAGCACTTCGGGTGGGCAGGCCGTTCCTATACGATGAGCCGCGAGCTCGTGTTAGTAGTTGGCCGCCCCTGCGACCCGCCCGGTTGCGCTGCGAGCGCGAATCCGTAGTTGTCGTGCTGTCCCACCGGCTCCCAACAGTGATCTGAAACGGGAGACGGTTATGCGAATCGTAGGGTTAGATGTGTCGCGCTCCGTGGCCGAGATCGCGTACCTGGAGGATGGCACGCTGCATGCAGGCGGCCGCACCGGGTTGCGACGCGATGAACTGGAGCGCTTTGCGGCAAAGCTGCGTGCCACCGATCATGTGGTACTCGAAGCGACCGGCAATACCACTGCCATCGTCAACGTCTTGCGCGCGCATGTCGCGCGTGTGGCGATTGCCAATCCGCTGCAAGTTAGGCTGATCGCGGAGGCTCGCGTCAAGACGGACAAGATCGATGCAGCCGTGCTGGCACAGCTGTATGCGAGCGGTTTTCTGCCGGAAGTATGGATGCCGGACGAGCACACGCTGGCGTTGCGTCGACAGATCGCGCGCCGCTCACAGCTGGTGCGGCAACGTACACGGCTGAAGAACGAGATTCACGCAGTCCTGATTGCACACCTGATCGAGCGGTGTCCCGCCACCGATCTTTTTGGCAAGAAGGGGCGTGCGTGGCTCGGTGTTCAACCGCTGCCACTGGATGAACGACTGGGTGTTGAGCAGCGACTGCGCGAACTGGACCGCCTCGGCGACGATCTGCGCGAGGTGGAGCAAGCGCTCGCGCAAGCGACCATCGACGATGCGCGATTGCGCGTGATGCTAACGATCACTGGCGTGAACACCACAGTGGCGATCGGACTGCTATCGGCCATCGGCGACATCGCGCGGTTTCCGAATCCGGAGAAGTTGGTGAGCTACTTCGGTCTCAATCCATCAGTCTATCAATCCGGTCCGGCACCGGCCAGGCATGGTCACATCACCAAGCGCGGGCGCTCTTATGCTCGGGCGATGCTGGTCGAAGCCGCTTGGGGTGCAACGCAAGCGCCCGGGCCGCTGCGCGCCTTCTTCCTGCGCGTGCGCGATCGCCGCGGCCAGCAAATTGCCGCCGTCGCGACTGCTCGCAAACTCGCAGTAATCGTATGGTATGTGCTGACACGCGGTGAACCGTTCGCGTGGGATCGCCCGGCGTTGACTGCGCACAAACTGCGTGCGCTGGAACTGCAGGCTGGAATGCCGGCGCAGCATGGCCCGCGCAAAGGTTCGGCTGCGGCCTACAGTCTGAAGAGTGTGCGTCAGCAAGAGCGAGCCGTGGCCGAGCAGTCTGAGCGAACCTATCAGAGACTGTTTAACCGGTGGAAACAGTCGCGCCCCAAATCAGACAGCGCGCCGATACGGTGGCCGCAGGCGCGAACATAGCGAACGAGCGAAGCGCGGTGCGGGACTTGTGCATTTCATCCGTTGTGTAGACAACTCGTCGAATCTCCGGCGGAAACACGAAGAACGGTATGACGTGCTCCCATGCACGCTGCCACGACTGCACGATGGTCGGGTACTTCGCGCCCCAAGGGCCGTCAGCGAAGTCTTGCAGTGCCTGCCTTGCCGCCTCCTCGCTGGCGGCCGCGTAGATCGGGCGCAGCGCTGCGGCGAGCGCCTTACGGTCCTTGTAGCTGGCGTACTCGAGACTGTTGCGGATCAGATGCACGATGCAGGTCTGAACGGTCGTGCGGGGATAGGCTGCGCTGATGGCCTCGGCCCGCCCCTTCAGGCCATCGACGACGGCGATCAGGATGTCCTGACAGCCACGCGTCTTGAGTTCGTTGAACACCTTGAGCCAGAACTTGGCGCCCTCGGTCTGCTCGATCCAGAGGCCCAGCACGTCGCGCTGGCCGTCGGCCTGAATGCCCAAGGCCAGATAGACGGCCTTGTTGCTGACCACGCCGTCGTCGCGGATCTTGACGCGCAGCGCATCGAAGAACACCACTGGATACATCGTTTCGAGCCGGCGGCTTTGCCAGCTCAGCGCCTCGGCCATCACCTCGTCGGTGACCGAACTGATGAAGTCGGGAGACACCTCGGTGCCGTAGCTCTCAGCCAGAAAGGCCTGAATCTCGCGCACGCTCATGCCGCGGGCGTACATCGCGATGATGCGTTCGTCGAAGCCGGTGAAGCGGCGCTCGTGCTTGGGAATCAGGATCGGCTCGAAGCTGCCGTCGCGATCGCGGGGGACTTCGACCCGAACCGGGCCACGATCGGTGATGACCGTCTTGCCGCTGGCGCCGTTGCGCTCGTTGGCCTGACCGGGCGGCTTGGACTGGCCTGGTCGGTAGCCCAAATGCAGATTCATCTCGGCGCCCATCGCGCGCTCGATGACTGCCTTGTTGAACGCCAGCATCAGGTCCTGAACCTCGGCCGGCGTCATCGGCCCCTTGACCAACTGGTCCAGCAGTTCCTTGGGCAGTTCAGGCAGCGGCCCGCGGGCCGCTGCCTGACGCGCTACAGTTTGCCTTTTCTTCTTCATTGGCATATCCATGACTTTTACACCTCATGATATGCCCCGCCCACGAAATCACGGATAGGTCCGCGGCCTCCGTCTCCGCCAAAAGCGGTGACAAAGCCCCGTAAGTTCTCGGACTTGCGGGGCTTTTTCTTTTGGTTGTCACGTCGCCCCCCAATCCCCCTCGACTTCCCCCAAGCTCCCGCGCTAAATAGCGATATAGCCTCGCGCCCCTCAGCCGGAGTCCCGCCCCGCATGCATTCCGTCCTCACGCTTCTTTCGCATCGCCCCGTCGAAGGGCTCGTCGCCAACCACGCCGATTACGCGCACAGCCACGGCTACCGCCACGCGGTCGTCGACAGCGCGCACATCTACGGCGAGCGTCAACAAGTGCTTCACAAATACCACGCGATCATCGCGCAGCTCGCGGCGATGGAGCCGCAGGCATTGCTTCTCGTGCTCGACCCATTCTCCGTCGTACTGGCCCGGCACGCACTGCCGGAGATCGCCGACGGCTACGACGCGATCGTCACCACCCAGACGCCGACGTCGCCATTACCCGCGCCCAGCGGCATGATCTTCCGCAACGTCCCCGACGTTCGCGAGCGCTTGCGGCGTCTTACGGTCGAACTCGGCAAGTGGGCGATGCATCTGCCCGAGCGGCAGAACGAATGCGAAGCGACGCTGCTCGCCGAACACTTCCCGCCGTTGCCGTTCGATCAGCCGCTGTCGAACCGCCATTACGCATCGGCCCAGACCGTGTGGCGCGACGGCCATGCAATCGACGTGGTCGTGAGCGCGCGTCCGCTCGTCGCGCATCAGGCGCCCGAATGGCGGCAGATCGACGGCGTATGGGCGCCGACGCCCGACTACGACTTCCGCTACGTGCTCGCGCTCGTCGACGATGCGGCGCGCGTGCTGCATGGCGAACAGCCGCACGCGATGGCCGACTGGCGCGCCGCGCAACAGCGCACGCGCGAGCCGGTGCGGCATCTGAATCCGCAGGCGCGCATTGCATTCGTGAGCTTGCATACGTCGCACATCGCCGGCTACGGCGATCTGCACGAAGAGAACTTCGTTCGCTATTGCACGCGACACGGCTACGCGTACCACGCCTATCGCGAGCCGCCGTCGTTCCTGCCGCCCGGCGTCGACGCGAACTGGGCCAAGCTGCATCTGATTCGCGAACACCTGCCGCAGCACGACTTCGTGTTCTGGGTCGATGCCGACATCCTCGCGATCGACCAGCGTCAGCCGGTCGACGGCGTGATCGACGGCCGCGATTTCGTGATCGGCACCGATCACACGGCCTGGGCGATCAACTCCTGCATGATCGGCGTGCGCAACGTCGCGCCGATGCATGAACTGGTCGGCCGCATATGCGCCCGCATCGAGAGCTTCGACGACCGCTCGTCGGTATACGCGAGCGGCGGCGACCAGCAGGCGATCTACGCCGAACTGCTGGCGGCCGGCATGATCGATGCGCGCTACATCGTCGATGCGACGTCGCTCGCCTCGTCGCCGGTCTATGCGACGCGCGACAGCCGCTTCGTCCATTTCCCCGCGCAGCACAATCACTATCGCGCGGTGTCGATGCGAGTGTGGGATCGGCTGAGCCGCGAGCGCTGACACGACGCGCGGCCGCCGATGCCGCGCGTTGAAGCCAAAACGAAAGGGTGCCTGTAAGGATCGAGCGGCGCTCCGACCTCGCGCGCTGCGGCTCGTCGTTGCATGCACAGCAGCATGCTTCCGGAAAAAAATGCGGCGGCGCGCGCCCTCCGGCACGCCAGGTGCCCGTTCAATACGAAAAATTACGCATAAAAATCAGCGCTCTATCGGGCGAACGGAATTTCATGTTCTGTTGCGCTGCAAAAAATAATTAATCGCCTTATGCTGGTTAACCCGATAGCGCTTGAGCGGCATCAATCTTTGTTCTGATTCCGCTTTACATTTTGCCAACATTGTCGATCCACGAAATCTATCTATCGATTTGATTTCGTTCCTTCGTCGCGTCTGTTCCCGATGCAGCGCGCGACCCACCCAGGGCCTGTTGACATGCATGAGTTCCCCTTTCTGAGCCTGGCGATCTGGGCTCCGATCCTGTTCGGCGCGTGTTTGCTGCGCGCCGGTTCCGACGATCGCGTACATCGCATCAGAGTGATCGCGCTCGTCGGCGCCCTTGCCGGCCTGGCCGCGGTCGTGCCGCTCGTCGCCGGTTTCGACGCGCATTCGGCCGCGATGCAGTTCACCGAATCGCGCGACTGGCTGGCCGCTTTCCACGCCGGCTGGCGCGTGGGCATCGACGGTGCGTCGCTGTGGCTCGTCGTGTTGACGGCGTTCACGACGCCCGTCGTCGTGATCGCCTCGTGGGAGTCCGTCACGGTGCGCGTCGCGCAGTATTACGCGTCGTTCCTGATCCTCTCCGGGCTGATGGTCGGCGTGTTCGTCGCGCAGGACGGGCTGCTGTTCTTCATCTTCTTCGAAGCGACGCTGATCCCGCTGTATCTGCTGATCGGCACGTGGGGCAGCGAGCGTCGCGTCTACGCCGCGGTGAAGTTCTTCTTCATGTCGTTCGCCGGTTCGCTGTTGCTGCTGATGGCGATGCTGTACCTGTCGGCGAAGTCGCATACGTTCGACATGAACGCATGGCGCACGCTGCAGCTCGGCTTCACGCCGCAGCTGCTCGTGTTCCTCGGCTTCTTCGCCGCGTTCGCGGTCAAGGTGCCGATGTGGCCGGTTCACACGTGGCTGAGCGACGTCTACAAGGACGGCCCGACCGGCGCCGCGCTGATGCTCGCGATGCTCAAGCTCGGCGGCTACGGCTTCCTGCGCTTCGCGCTGCCGATCACGCCGGACGCGAGCCACTTCTTCGCGCCGGCCGTGATCGCGCTGTCGCTGTTCGCGATCGTCTACGCAAGCCTGATCGCGCTGGCGCAGACCGATCTCGGCAAGCTGCTCGCGTATTCGACGGTCGCGCACATGGGCATCGTCACGCTCGGGCTGTTCCTGTTCAACCGCATCGGCGTCGAAGGCGCGATCGTGCAGCTGGTGTCGTACGGCTTCGTCGCGGGCGCGATGCTGCTGTGCGTGAGCGTGCTGGTCGATCGCACGAAGCAGCGCGAGATCGCCGCGTACGGCGGCGTGGCCGGCGTGATGCCGCGCTTCGCGACCTTCTCGATGCTGTTCGCGATGGCGAACATCGGCCTGCCGGGCACCTCGGGCTTCGTCGGCGAGTTCATGGTCATCATGGGCGCGATCCGCATGAACTTCTGGATCGGCGCGATCGCGGCGCTGACGCTGATCCTCAGCGCGTCGTACACGCTGTGGATGGTCAAGCGCGTGATCTTCGGCAAGGTCGCGAGCCCGCGCATCGCGAAGCTCGCCGACCTCGGCCGGCGCGAGGTCGTGCTGTTCGCGTCGCTCGCGCTGATCGTGCTGATGGTCGGCGTCGATCCGAAGCCGTTTACCGACGCGATCGACCCGACGGTCGGGCGGCTGATCGAAGACGCGAGCCATTCGAAGCTGCCTGCCGGCGACGACGCCGCGCCGGCACGACCCGCCTACATGGCCGCCGCGCACGGCTGACCGGAGGAGGCCGCGCGCAGCGGCCGCCTCGTCAGACGAATGCGATGGTTGCGCGCACATCCAGTGGCGCGGCGCTTGTCGCGCCGGCTTCCGGCACGCGGCCGGCTGCGTGAAATTGCCCCGCGACAATGTGTCTCACATCGGATTTTGCAATGATGATTTGTCGTACATCAAGGTTTTTGCTTGCGTCCGGGCGACGTATGATGCGGCCACTTTCGTGGATCGAATGCGCATCGGGCATACGCAAACGGTTTCAATGACTCTCGGGCTGTGTGATGAAAAGAAGAGCTTCAAGAGGCTGGGCGGCGCTGATGTCAATCGGCGCGGCACTGAGCCTGTCAGGCTGTAATTTTGACGTACTTAATCCGAAAGGAAGCGTCGGCGCTGCCGAAAAGGCGCTGATCGCGACGTCGACATGGGCGATGCTGATCGTCGTCGTGCCGGTGATCCTGCTCACGCTGTACTTCGCGTGGCGTTATCGCGCGTCGAACCGCAACGCGACCTATGCGCCGCACTGGTCGCACTCGACCGCGATCGAAGTCGTGATCTGGACGGTCCCGACGCTGATCATCCTGTTCCTCGGCGTGCTCACGTGGAAGACCACGCACGAGCTCGATCCTTACAAGCCGCTCGAATCGGCGGTCAAGCCGATCGACGTCGAAGTCGTCGCGCTCGACTGGAAGTGGCTGTTCATCTATCCGGAGCTCGGCATCGCGTCGGTGAACCAGCTGGCGATTCCGGTCGGCACGCCGGTGAACTTCCGCATCACGTCGGACTCGGTGATGAATTCGTTCTTCATCCCGCAGCTCGGCGGCCAGGTGTACGCGATGGCCGGCATGCAGACGCGCCTGCATCTGATCGCCGACGAAGCCGGCGACTACGCGGGCACGTCGGCCAACTTCAGCGGCCGCGGCTTCTCCGACATGAAGTTCCGCACGCTCGCCGAGCCGCGCGAGCAGTTCGACGCGTGGGTGCAGAAGGTGAAGGCTTCGCCCGACCGGCTCGACGCCACCGTGTACGGCACGGTCGCGCAGCCGAGCGAGAAGGCGCCGGTGCGCTACTTCTCGTCGGTCGATCCGAAGCTGTTCCACAACATCATCGCGAAATACAACGATGGCCACGTCCTCGACCTGAAGGACGCCGCCTGCGGCACGAAGGGGTAACGCATGTTCGGCAAACTCACACTATCGGCGATCCCGTTCGATCAGCCCATCATCATGGGAGCCGGCGGCTTCATGGGGCTCGTCGTGCTGGGCATTCTCGCCGGCCTCACGATCACCGGCCGCTGGAAGTGGCTGTGGACGGAATGGTTGACGACGGTCGACCACAAGCGACTCGGCGTGATGTACATCATCGTCGCGCTGATCATGCTGCTGCGCGGCTTCGCCGACGCGATCATGATGCGCCTGCAGCTCGCGCTCGCGTACAACTCGCCCGGCTACCTGCCGCCGCATCACTATGACCAGGTCTTCACCGCCCACGGCGTGATCATGATCTTCTTCATGGCGATGGTGTTCATGGTCGGTCTGATGAACCTGATCGTGCCGCTGCAGATCGGCGCGCGCGACGTCGCGTTCCCGTTCATCAACTCGCTGTCGTTCTGGATGACGGCGGTCAGCGCGATCCTGATCAACGTGTCGCTCGTGATCGGCGAATTCGCGCAGACGGGCTGGCTCGCGTATCCGCCGTTGTCGGAGCTGCAGTTCAGTCCGGGGGTAGGGGTCGACTACTACCTGTGGGCGCTGCAGATCTCGGGCGTCGGCACGCTGCTGACCGGCGTGAACTTCTTCGTGACGATCCTGAAGATGCGCGCACCGGGCATGTCGCTGATGAAGATGCCGGTGTTCACGTGGACGGCGCTCTGCACCAACGTGCTGATCATGGCGTCGTTCCCGATCCTGACCGCGACGCTCGCGCTGCTCGGCCTCGACCGTTACCTCGGCATGCACTTCTTCACGAACGAAGCCGGCGGCAACGCGATGCTGTACCTGAACCTGATCTGGGCGTGGGGCCATCCGGAGGTGTACATCCTGATCCTGCCCGCGTTCGGCATCTTCTCGGAAGTCATCGCGACGTTCTCGAAGAAGCCGCTGTTCGGCTACAAGACGATGGTCTACGCGTCGTGCGCGATCATGGTGCTGTCGTTCCTCGTGTGGCTGCATCACTTCTTCACGATGGGTTCCGGTGCGAACGTGAACGCGTTCTTCGGGATCATGACGATGATCATCGCGATCCCGACCGGCGTGAAGGTGTTCAACTGGCTGTTCACGATGTATCGCGGCCGGATCGAATTCACGACGCCGGTGCTGTGGACGATCGGCTTCATGGTGACGTTCACGCTCGGCGGGATGACCGGTGTGATGATGGCGATCCCGGGCGCCGACTTCGTGCTGCACAACAGCCTGTTCCTGATCGCGCACTTCCATAACGTGATCATCGGCGGCGTGGTGTTCGGCTATCTCGCGGGCTTCAACTACTGGTTCCCGAAGGCGTTCGGCTTCAAGCTGAACGAGAAGCTCGGCAAGGCGGCGTTCTGGTTCTGGCAGATCGGCTTCTACGTCGCGTTCGTGCCGCTGTACGTGCTCGGCTTCATGGGCATGACGCGTCGTCTGAACCACTACGACAACCCGGCATGGCATCCGTGGCTGCTGGTCGCCGCGTTCGGCGCCGTGCTGATCGCGATCGGCATCGCGTGCCAGCTGCTGCAGCTCGTCGTCAGTATCCGCAACCGCAACCTGCCGGCCTATCGCGACACGACGGGCGACCCGTGGGGCGGCCGTACGCTGGAATGGGCGACCTCGTCGCCGCCGGCCGACTACAACTTCGCGGTGCTTCCGCAGGTGCGCACGCTCGACGCGTATGCCGACATGAAGGCGCGCGGCGACGCCCGGCCGAACCCGGCAGCGATCCGCGACATCCACATGCCGTCGAATACCTGCGCGGGCCTGGTGATCGCGATCTTCAGCCTGGTGCTCGGTTTCGCGCTGGTGTGGCACATCTGGTGGATGGCGATCGGCGGGCTGATCGGGATCGTCGCGACGCTGGTGATCTACAGCTCGCGCAATAACGACGGCTACTACATCCCGGCATCGAAGGTGCGCAAGATCGAAGAGAAGCAACCGGCGGCGCGCGTGTCGACGCGTGTCGACGTGGAACTGGAGGCCAACTGATGCTGCAGAAAACCTTGAGCGCAACCTTGCTCGAGCACGACGACCATCCGCCGTCGCACTCGGTGTTCGGCTTCTGGCTGTACCTGATGACGGACTGCGTTATCTTCGCGGCGCTGTTCGCGACCTTCGCGGTGCTGGGCAACCAGACCGCGGGCGGTCCGACCGCGAAGGACCTGTTCGACATCCCGGGCGTCGCGGTGGAAACCGCCGCGCTGCTGCTGTCGAGCATCACGTACGGCTTCGCGATGCTGGCCGGCTACAAGCAGCGGCGCGGTGCGCTGCTCGGGTGGCTCGCGGTCACGTTCGTGCTCGGCGCCGCGTTTCTCGCGATGGAGCTGCGCGAGTTCTCGCACCTGATCGCGGACGGCGCGGGCCCGCAGCGTAGCGCGTTCCTGTCGGCGTTCTTCACGCTGGTCGGCACGCACGGGCTGCACGTAACCGCCGGCCTGTTGTGGATGATCGTGCTGGCCGGACAGATCGTGCTGCGCGGCGGCGATCTGACCGATCGCGATCTGCGGCGCCTGACGTGCCTGAGCCTCTTCTGGCACTTCCTGGACATCGTCTGGATCTGCGTGTTTTCCTTTGTCTATCTCGCGAGCGTGATCTAAATGGCTCATTCGCATTCGTCTCAAATGGAAGAAGGGCACGGCAGCGTTGGCGGCTATTTCGCCGGTTTCATCCTGTCGGTGCTGCTGACGGCCGCGTCGTTCGGCCTCGTGTTGGGCGGCGTGCTGTCGCCGCATGCGTCGCTGATCGCGCTGGCCGCGCTCGCGTTCGTGCAGATCGTCGTGCACCTCGTGTACTTCCTGCACATGAACGGCTCGTCGGGCCAGCGCTGGAACGTGATGGCGTTCAGCTATACGGTGCTGACCGCGGCGATCCTGATCGTCGGCACGTTGTGGGTGATGCACAACGTCAGCATGAACATGATGTCGCGTTGAGCGACGGCGCGCCGCAGCGGATCTGCTGCGGCGCGCATCTCATGTAAGGAAGGGCGGCACGCGAGTGCCGCCTTTTTTCGTTCGGCGCGTGCAGTTCGCGCGGAACTCGGCGGCGAGGCGGCGCTTCGCGTTGTCCAGGCCCGCCGGGGAGTAGGGGCTCGCGTATGCGGGCCAGCCGGCCGGCGCAAATACTGGCGTCAATTGTTACGAGACGTTAGCTCGCATGTGCGGCTGCGATGCCGCGAATCAGTTCTTACAAAGTGGAAATATGCGGTGAGGCGGCTTGTCGCTATAGTCGAATCACACATCACACGACTCGAAGAGGATCCATGAAGACTTTGCGTGTTGCCTCGCTCTTGACCGGTATGACGGCCTTGCTCGTGTCGGGCGCAGCAATGGCGGGAGTCAACGTCGGTATCAACGTCGGCGTGCCGGCTCCCGTCTACGTCGCGCCGGCGCCGGTGTACGCGCCGCCTCCGCCGCCAGTCGTCTACCAGCCGGCACCGGTCTACGCACCGGCGCCCGTCTATGCGCCCGCGCCGGCCATCGTGATCGGCTGGCATGGCGACCGTTACTGGGATGGCCGCCGCTACTGGGGCCGCGACGAGTGGTATCGCCATCATGGCCGCGGCTGGGATCGCGGGCATGGGCACTGGGACAACGGGCGCCACAACGGCTGGCGGTGATTGGTTGAGGTGCGCCGAGTCGCTCGAGCGGCGCGAGCAGGTCGGGCGTCCGAGCACCGGAGCACCGACTGGCCGGGCACCCAAGCACCCGAACGTCGCGCTCCCAATGGCCGCGCGGCTGCGCGCCCCAAGCGCTCCAACGACACGCCCGCCCACCCGGCGAACCGCCCATCGGCACACCCGCCCACGGGCGGTTTTTCTTTGCCCGTGCGGACGTGCGCGCAGTTCCAGCCAAGCGTCGCTACGCCGCACGCAGGCCGCCATCTGGCTTGATGTCGACTTGAATGGGTAGAATCGACCCCGTTCCATCCCTCAATCGACCGACAGGGCCTCTATGACGAAGGGTTCGCGCCACGCTGCCGCCGCGTCCATCCGCTGCGGCGTCGCGCACGTGCTGCGCACGGCCGGCCGCAGCGCGGCCGTATGGGCAATACAGGCGGTGCTGGCCGCGACCGCCGCGCACGCCGCCTATGCGATCGCACAGTATGGCGAGCCGAAATATCCGCCGGGCTTCAAGCACTTCGACTATGTGAACGCCGACGCGCCGAAGGGCGGCACGCTCGTGCTCGCGAACCCGAACCGGCTGACGTCGTTCGACAAGTTCAATCCGTTCACGATGCGCGGCAATTCGGCGCCCGGCATCGACATGCTGTTCGAAAGCCTCGCGACCGGCAGCATGGACGAGCCGTCGTCCGCGTACGGGCTGCTCGCCGACGACATCGACATCGCCGCCGATCGCCGCTCGGTCACGTTCCACCTGAACCCGCGCGCGCGCTTCTCGAACGGCGATGCGGTCACAGCCGACGACGTCAAGTTCTCGTTCGACACGCTGAAGAGCAAGCAGGCCGCGCCGCAATTCGCCGCGTATTTCGCCGAGATCACGAAGGCGGTCGTGGTCGATCGCGCGACCGTGCGCTTCGAGTTTCGCAGCGCGAATCGCGAGTTGCCGCTGATCGCCGGCGGCGTGCCGGTGTTCTCCCGCAAGTGGGGCTTGCGCGCCGACGGTTCGCGCATCCCGTTCGACCAGCTCGCGTTCGAGCAGCCGATCGGCAGCGGCCCGTATCTGATCGAGCGCTACGACAACGGCCGCACGATCACGTACCGGCGCAATCCCGCGTACTGGGGCGCCGACCTGCCGGTGCGGGTCGGCACCAACAACTTCGAGCACATCGTCTACAAGCTGTACGGCGACGGCGTCGCGCGGCTGGAGGCCTTCAAGGCCGGCGAGTACGACGTGCTCGTCGAATACATCGCACGCAACTGGGCGCGCCGCGACGTCGGCAAGCGCTTCGACAGCGGCGAGCTCGTCAAGCGCGAATTCCGCCAGCACAACGGCGCGGGGATGCAGGGCTTCTTCATGAACCTGCGCCGGCCGCTGTTTCGCGACGTGCGCGTGCGTGAGGCGCTCGACCTCGCGTTCGACTTCGAATGGCTGAACCGCCAGTTGTTCTACGGCGCATACACGCGGCTCGACAGCTATTTTGCCGACACCGACCTGCAGGCGACCGGCACGCCGGGCGCGGGCGAGCTGAAGCTGCTCGAGCCGCTGCGCGCGCAGCTCGACCCGGCCGTGTTCGGCCCGATGGTCACGCAGCCGAGCACCAACCCGCCCGGTTCGCTGCGCGCGAATCTGCTGAAGGCGCGCACGCTCCTCGCGCAAGCCGGCTGGACCTATCGCGACGGCGCGCTGCGCAATGCGCAGGGCGAGCCGTTCAGGTTCGAGATCCTCGACGATTCGGGTGCCGCGATGGAAGGCATCGTGACCGCGTATCAGCGCAACCTCGCGAAGCTCGGCATCGACGCACGCTTTCGCACGGCCGACTACGCGCTGCTGCAAAAGCGGCTCGACGCGTTCGATTACGACATGACGACGGTGCGCCTGCCCGGCGTGCAGGTGC
The DNA here is from genome assembly GCF_000959445.1 of Burkholderia vietnamiensis LMG 10929. Lineage (NCBI taxonomy): Bacteria > Pseudomonadati > Pseudomonadota > Betaproteobacteria > Burkholderiales > Burkholderiaceae > Burkholderia > Burkholderia vietnamiensis. The sequence continues at coordinate 1,982,464 of NZ_CP009631.1, forward strand.
CGGGCGCCGAACAGTATTCGCGCTACGCGAGCAAGTTCGCCGACGAACCGGGCTCCGACAACCTGATCGGGCTGAAGTCGCCGGCCGTCGACGCATTGCTGCATGCGCTCGGCACCGCGCAGACACGCGACGAGCTGCTCGACGCGACTCACGCGCTCGACCGCGTGCTGATGCACGGCTATTACGCGGTGCCGCAGTGGTACAGCACCACCCACCGCATCGCGTACAAGCGCTCGCTCGGCTACCCGCAGACGCTGCCGCTGTACTATTCCGCCGAGGGCTGGGTCGTGTCGACGTGGTGGGCGAAGCCCGACCACTGAAGCCTGCCTGCCGTTCGTTCAACCCAGCCTATCGATCACGAGTCGCCGCCCTATGTGGAGCTACATCCTCAAACGTCTGCTGCTGATGATTCCGACGCTCGTCGGCGTGCTCACGCTCACCTTCGCCGTGATCCAGTTCGTGCCGGGCGGCCCGGTCGAACAGGCCGTGCAGGAATTGCGCAAGGGCGCCACGGGCGAGGGCGCGGTGCCGTTCGGCATGCGCGCGCATACCGGCGTCGACGCGCAGCAGCTCGCGCAGCTCAAGGCGCTGTACGGCTTCGACAAGCCGCCGCTCGAACGCTACTGGCTGATGCTCAAGCGCTTCGCGCGCTTCGATCTCGGCGACAGCTACTTCCGCCACCAGAGCGTCTGGTCGCTGATCGTGCAGAAGCTGCCGGTATCGATCAGCATCGGGCTGTGGACCTTCTTCCTCACGTATCTGATCTCGGTGCCGCTCGGCATCGCGAAGGCCGTGCGCAACGGCTCGCCGTTCGACGTCGCAACGAGCCTCGTCGTGCTGGTCGGCTATGCGATTCCCGGCTTCGTGCTCGGCGTGCTGCTGCTCGTGCTGTTCGGCGGCGGCTCGTTCTGGCAGCTGTTTCCGCTGCGCGGCCTCACGTCGGACAACTTCTCGCAGCTGTCGCTGCTCGGCAAGGTGCTCGACTATCTGTGGCACATCGCGCTGCCGATCACCGCATCGGTCGTCGGCAGCTTCGCGGTCATCACGATGCTCACGAAGAACGCGTTCCTCGACGAGATCCGCAAGCAGTACGTGCTCACGGCGCGCGCGAAGGGGCTCACCGAGCGCACGGTGCTGTGGAAGCACGTGTTCCGCAACGCGATGCTGCCGCTGATCGTCGGCTTTCCGGCCGCCTTCATCGGCGCGTTCTTCACCGGCAGCCTGCTGATCGAGACGCTGTTCTCGCTCGACGGCCTCGGGCTGCTGTCGTACGAATCGGTCGTGCGGCGCGACTATCCGGTCGTGCTCGGCACGCTGTACCTGTTCACGCTGATCGGGCTCGCGACCAAGCTCGTCTCCGACCTCTGCTACGTGTGGGTCGACCCGCGCATTCAATTCGAAAACCTGGAGCGCTGACATGAAACCGTCCGTTCGCACGCCGATCGCCGGCGCGCCTCTACGCCTGCCCGCGCGCGCCGGGCGAGGTGCGCGATGAGCCGGGCCATCGCGTCGTCCCGCATCGACGCCGCGCGGGCGCGCGTGTCGCCGTCGCCCGCGCGGCGTGTGTGGCAGCGCTTCCGCCAGCAACGGCTCGGCTACTGGAGCTTCGTGATCTTCGTCGTCGCATTCGCCGCGAGCCTCGCGGCGCCGCTGTGGTCCAACGACAAGCCGCTCGTCGTGCGCTATGACGGGCACACCTATTTCCCGATGTTCCATGCGTATCCGGAGACGACCTTCGGCGGCGACTTCCCGACGCCGGCCGATTATCTCGATCCGTACGTGCGCAAGCGCCTCGAAGCGCCGGGCAACTTCGCGATCTACCCGCCGAACCGCTATTACTACGACACGCTGAACTACTTCTCGAACGTGCCGAACCCCGCGCCGCCGTCGCGCGCGAACTGGCTCGGCACCGACGCGCAGGGCCGCGATCTGCTCGCGCGCCTCGTGTACGGGTTTCGCGTGTCGGTCGAGTTCGCGCTGATCCTCACCGCCATCGGCACGCTGCTCGGCATCGCCGCGGGCGCGGTGCAGGGCTTCTTCGGCGGCCGCATCGACATCGTCGGGCAGCGTCTGATCGAAATCTGGAGCTCGTTGCCGGAGCTGTATCTGCTGATCATCTTCGCGTCGATCTTCGAGCCGAGCTTCCTGCTGCTGATCGTGCTGCTGTCGCTGTTCGGCTGGATCGGCCTCGCCGACTACGTGCGCGCCGAATTCCTGCGCAACCGCACGCAGGACTACGTGCGCGCGGCCCGCGCGATGGGCCTCACGAACTGGCAGATCATCTGGCGCCACGTACTGCCGAACAGCATGACGCCGGTGATCACGTTTCTGCCGTTCCGGATGAGCGGCGCGATCCTCGCGCTCACGAGCCTCGATTTCCTCGGCCTCGGCGTGCCGCCGCCGACGCCGAGCCTCGGCGAACTGCTCGCGCAGGGCAAGGCCAATCTCGACGCGTGGTGGATCTCGCTGTCGACGTTCGGCGTGCTGGTCGCGACGCTGCTGTTGCTGACCTTCATGGGCGACGCACTGCGCAATGCGCTCGACACGCGGATCGCCGACTCGGTGCGCGCCGCAGGAGGCCAGCGATGAGCGCCATCGACGCCTCGCAGCCGGGCGAACCGCTGCTGTCGCTCGAGCATCTGCACGTTCGCTTCGGCGACACGGTGGCCGTCGAGGACGTGACGCTCGCTATCGGTCGCGGCGAGCGCGTCGCGCTGGTCGGCGAGTCGGGCTCGGGCAAGAGCGTGACCGCGCTGTCGATCCTGCGGCTGCTGCGGGATGCGGACGTGAGCGGCACCATCCGCTTCGCCGGGCAGGATCTCGCCGGCAAGAGCGAGCGCGAGATGCGCGGGCTGCGCGGCTCGGACATCGCGATGATCTTCCAGGAGCCGATGACGGCGCTCAATCCGCTGTACACGGTCGGCGCGCAGATCGCCGAGACGATCGTGCTGCACGACGGCGTGACGGCCGGCGAAGCGCGCAAGCGCACGATTGCGCTGCTCGCCCGCACCGGCATCGCGGAGCCCGAGAAGCGCGTCGACAGCTACCCGCACGAGCTGTCGGGCGGCCAGCGGCAGCGCGCGATGATCGCGATGGCGCTCGCCTGCCGGCCGCGCCTGCTGCTGGCCGACGAGCCGACCACCGCGCTCGACGTGACGATCCGCGCGCAGATCGTCGACCTGCTGCTCGAACTGCAGCGCGACGAGGCGGAAAAGCGCGGGATGGCGATCCTGCTGATCACGCACGATCTGAACCTCGTGCGGCGCTTCGCCGAGCGGGTCGCCGTGATGGAGCACGGCAGGCTGGTCGAGAGCGGGCCGGTGGAGCGGATCTTCGCGCAGCCCGAGCATCCGTATACGCAGCGGCTGCTGAACAGCCGGCCGCAGCGCACGGTCGCGCCGGTGCTGCCGATCGCGCCGGTCGTGCTCGACGCGCGCCACGTCAGCGTGCAATTCGCGCGCAAGCGGCCGGGGCTGGCCGGCTGGTTCGGGACGCTGCCGGTGACGGCGGTGGATGACGTGTCCGTGTCGGTGCGGCAGGGCGAGACGCTCGGGATCGTCGGCGAATCCGGCTCCGGAAAGTCGACGCTCGCGATGGCGCTGCTCGGGCTGCAACGGACGGTGGCCGGCGAGATCGAGTTCCAGGGGCGCGCGCTGTCGACCTATCGCGGCCGCGAACAGACCGCGCTGCGCTCGAACATGCAGGTCGTCTTTCAGGATCCATTCAGTTCGCTGTCGCCGCGTCAGACGATCGAGCGGATCGTCGGGGAGGGGCTCGAGTTGCATCGCCCGGAACTGAGCGCGGACGCGCGCCGCGCGAAGTCGCTGACGGTGCTGCGCGAAGTCGGCCTCGACCGCACGGTGCTGCATCGCTATCCGCACGAGTTCTCCGGCGGCCAGCGGCAGCGGATCGCGATCGCACGCGCGCTCGTGCTGGAGCCGCGCATCCTGATCCTCGACGAGCCGACTTCCGCGCTCGACGTGTCGATCCAGCAGCAGGTGCTGAAGCTGCTCGCGAATTTGCAACAGAAATACAACCTGGGCTATGTATTCATCAGCCACGATCTGGAGGTGATCGGCGCGATGGCGCACCGCGTCGCGGTGATGCAGGGCGGGGCGGTCGTCGAGTCCGGCGACGTGGCGGATATCTTCACGAGACCGTCACATCCTTACACACAAAAGCTGTTGAAAGCCGTCTGGAAAGCATGATAGCGGGTCCAATGGTCCAACCATCTCGATTGTATTTTTTAATTTGTTTTGACAAACGATTACGCGCTGGCTAGTATCGACCGAAATTTTCCGCCAATCAGCTGATTTTTAAGCAAATTCCATCGACCAATGCAGCATCGATCCCTGTCCCAGGCATGTGTGCGCACCGTCGCCGGGCTGTTCATCGGCGCCCTGATCGCAGCAGCTCCCGGCGCGTTCGCCGACGAAGTCAGCAGTTTCAATCAGAATGTCAGCAATTCGACTCAAATCGGGTCGACTTCCCTCCAGCAGACCTCTGCGCAGCCGGCTAGCGGCGGCGCGAAGTCGTTCCTGTCCGGCATGGCGGGCAAGGCGGGCGACGTCGTGGTCAGCGCGCTGAACATGATCGGCGTGCGCTATCGCTGGGGCGGCAATTCGCCGGACTCCGGCCTCGATTGCAGCGGCTTCGTGCGCTACGTGTTCCAGGATACGCTCGGCATGTCGCTGCCGCGTCGCGCGGAAGAAATGAGCCGCGTCGGCGAGAAGGTCAGCATGAGCAACCTGAAGCCGGGCGATCTCGTGTTCTTCAACACGATGCGCCGCACGTTCTCGCACGTCGGCATCTACATCGGCGACAACAAGTTCGTGCATTCGCCGTCGACCGGCAGCACCGTGCGCGTCGACGATCTCGACAGCGGCTACTGGGAAAAGCGTTTCACCGGCGCGCGCCGGCTCGAATCGACGTTTCCGATGAACGCCGAGGATCTGCGCCAGCGCGTGCGCGCCACGATCGGCGACGACGCCGCGAACGGCAGCAACTGATCGTTCGTCAGGTCGAAAGAAACCCTGTCACCGAAAGGCGACAGGGTTTTTTGCTTTTGGGGCCGCGTGAGCGGCGGGCGCCGTGCGCGCTCATGCGGCCACGCCGCCGCGCGCGGCCGCGAGCTTGCGCTGCAGTTCGGGCATGATGCGCGCCACCGCTTCCTCGCCCGCGAGGATCGCCGCGTTGCGCTGATTGAAGTCGCTGCCGCCCATCGCGGCGAGATTCGGGCGGATCACGACGTCCGCATACTTGTCGAGCTCGTAGGTCTTGATCGTCTGGCCCATGATCGTGAAGGTCTGCAGCAGCATCTCGATCGGGTTGTCGGTCGCCGCGCCGTCCGGCCGCGACGAGATGTCCACCGCGATCACGAAGCTCGCGCCCATCTTGCGGGCGAACGACGCGGGCACCGGGCTCACGAGGCCGCCGTCGACGTATTCGCGGTTGCCGATCTTCACGGGCTCGAACACCGACGGCACGCTGCACGACGCGCGCACCGCGAGCCCCGTGTTGCCCTGCTGGAACAGGATCGGCTGACCGTTCTGCAGGTCGGTCGCGACGACGCCGAGCGGTTTGGCCATCTTCTCGATCGGCCGGTTGTTCAGCGTCTTGTTCAGGAAGTTCTGCAGCGCGATGCCCTGCAGCAGCCCGCGCGAGCGGAACGGCAGCGCCCAGTCGCTGATCGCGGCCTGATCCATGTCGAGCGCGATCTTGTTGATCTGCAGCCCGCTCATGCCCGACGCGTACAGCGCGCCGACCACCGAGCCCGCGCTGGTGCCGGCGACGAGGTCGATCGGGATGCCGCGCGCCTCGAGCGCCTTCAGCACGCCGATGTGCGAAAAACCGCGGGCGGCGCCGCCGCCGAGCGCGATGCCGATCTTCACGGGCTTCTGCGCGGTCGCGGCATTGTCGGGACGGGACTTCTCGCCGAACGACGTGCATGCGGCGAGAGTGGCGGACGCGCATGCGATCGTGAAGTGGCGGCGCGACAGGCGAGGGGACGACATCGAATGATTCTCCGGCGGCTGGGTGGCGGGCCTTGCGGCCCGCGGCGGCGATGGATTGCGAGCGGCCGCGCGGGGCAATCCGGGCGGCCGGCGCCGCGCCCGCGGGCGGTGGCGGCGCGCACATCATAAAGCAAGCGGTGCGCTTGGCGCGCAGACCGGCGCGAGTATAATTCCGGCTTCTTTCCCGTTCCGGGCGCGGCCGGCCCCGTCGTTGTGCGGTTTGCCGCCGTCGTCCCGCGTCGAATCATTCATGCGCCCCAGGCGTTCGAGTTACCGTTTATGACCCGTCCTGTCCGTACCCGCTTCGCACCGAGTCCAACCGGCTTCATCCACCTCGGCAACATCCGCTCCGCGCTCTATCCGTGGGCGTTCGCCCGCAAGATGAAGGGCACGTTCGTGCTGCGTATCGAGGATACCGACGTCGAGCGCTCGTCGCAGGAAGCCGTCGACGCGATCCTCGAAGGGATGCAATGGCTCGGCCTCGATTTCGACGAAGGTCCGATCTACCAGATGCAGCGCATGGATCGCTATCGCGAGGTGCTGGCGCAGATGCTCGAACAGGGCCTCGCTTACCCGTGCTACATGTCGGCCGAGGAGCTCGATGCGCTGCGCGAACGCCAGCGCGCGGCCGGCGAGAAGCCGCGCTATGACGGCACGTGGCGCCCGGAGCCTGGCAAGGTGCTGCCCGAGCCGCCGGCCGGCGTGAAGCCGGTGCTGCGCTTCCGCAACCCGCTGACCGGCACGGTCGTGTGGGACGACGCGGTGAAGGGGCGTGTCGAGATCTCGAACGAGGAGCTCGACGACCTCGTGATCGCGCGTCCGGACGGCACGCCGATCTACAACTTCTGCGTGGTCGTGGACGACATGGACATGAACATCACGCACGTGATCCGTGGCGACGACCATGTGAACAACACGCCGCGCCAGATCAACATCCTGCGCGCGCTCGGCGGCGAGCCGCCCGTCTACGCGCACCTGCCGACCGTGCTGAACGAGCAGGGCGAGAAGATGAGCAAGCGCCACGGCGCGATGAGCGTGATGGCGTATCGCGACGCGGGTTTCCTGCCGGAGGCCGTCGTCAACTATCTCGCGCGCCTCGGCTGGTCGCACGGCGACGCGGAAATCTTCTCGCGCGAACAGTTCGTCGAGTGGTTCGATCTCGAGCACCTGGGCAAGTCGCCCGCGCAGTACGACCACAGCAAGCTGAGCTGGCTGAACGCGCACTACATCAAGGAAGCCGACAACGCACGCCTCGCCGCGCTCGCGAAGCCGTTCCTCGACGTGCTCGGCATCGACGACGCGGCGATCGCGACCGGCCCCGCGCTCGACGCGGTGATCGGCCTGATGAAGGACCGCGCGACGACGGTCAAGGAAATCGCGGAAGGCGCTGCGATGTTCTATCGCGTCCCGGCGCCCGACGCCGATGCGCTCGCGCAGCACGTGACCGACGCGGTGCGCCCGGCGCTGGCCGATCTCGCAGCCGCGCTGAAGGCCGCCGACTGGACCAAGGAAGCGGTATCGGCAGCGTTGAAGGCGACGCTCGCGACGCACAAGCTGAAGATGCCGCAGCTTGCGATGCCGGTCCGGCTGCTGGTGGCGGGTACCACGCATACGCCGTCGATCGACGCGGTGCTCGTGCTGTTCGGCCGCGACGCGGTCGTATCGCGTATCGAGGCCGCGCTGGCTTGAGGTTGGGGCGGCGCGAGGCTGCCGTCCGGCGACCCGATGGCGGCTTCGCAAAAAATTTCGCGCCAATCGCAAAAAGGGTATTTACAAGTTCAAATTCGGTCCATATAATCTCATTTCTGTTCTGCAAGGGGGTATAGCTCAGCTGGGAGAGCGCTTGCATGGCATGCAAGAGGTCAGCGGTTCGATCCCGCTTACCTCCACCATCAGAACAAAACAAATTGATTTGCGAAGCGCTGGTAGTAATAAATGCTTCACAAAAAGATTTAAAGCAGTTAGAATTTCGGCCTTCGCTGTTGACGGTAAGTGAATAGCGAAAGTCAGACAGATCTGAAAAGATCATGTCCCCTTCGTCTAGAGGCCTAGGACATCACCCTTTCACGGTGAGTACAGGGGTTCGAATCCCCTAGGGGACGCCAGAATTTAGCGGCGTTTCGTAGAAGTGTCGCGAGGCTTGCAGGAACGTAACCGACGTCCTGCGGGTAACGGTGCAGAAAGTTGGAGCGGTAGTTCAGTCGGTTAGAATACCGGCCTGTCACGCCGGGGGTCGCGGGTTCGAGTCCCGTCCGCTCCGCCAGAACGAAGCCCGTTCAAGACGTATTTGAGCGGGCTTTTGTATTAAGGATGTAAGCAGTACGTTGTCCCCTTCGTCTAGAGGCCTAGGACATCACCCTTTCACGGTGAGTACAGGGGTTCGAATCCCCTAGGGGACGCCAGATTCAGCGGCGTTTCGTAGAAGTGTCGCAGCGCTTGCAGGGCGTGAACGAGGTCCTGCAGGTGGTGATGAAGAAAGCTGGAGCGGTAGTTCAGTTGGTTAGAATACCGGCCTGTCACGCCGGGGGTCGCGGGTTCGAGTCCCGTCCGCTCCGCCAGAACGAAGCCCGTTCAAAGAACGTATTTGAACGGGCTTTTTCGTTAAAGATGTAAGCAGTACGTTGTCCCCTTCGTCTAGAGGCCTAGGACATCACCCTTTCACGGTGAGTACAGGGGTTCGAATCCCCTAGGGGACGCCAGATTTCGGCGTCGTTCGAACAAACGATGCGCCGGCAGGAAGTAACCGACGCCTGCCAGGCAAGAAGCAAGACTGGAGCGGTAGTTCAGTCGGTTAGAATACCGGCCTGTCACGCCGGGGGTCGCGGGTTCGAGTCCCGTCCGCTCCGCCAGAAAATGAAGAAGCCCGCCTCGTGCGGGCTTTTTCATTTGCGTGTTCCACGCGTGCCGCGCTTGCGGGCGCCTTGATCCTCATCGCCGCTCCGAGAAATTCGCGATTGCATCCGCCGACGACTGCGCTATCGTGGCGGAGTGCGATCTCGACCCAAGCGCGATGCTCGATCCGACCGACCTGCGACTGCTGTATCAGCTCCGACCTGCGGAGTCCGGCGATTTCCCGTTTGCCGAGGCGCTCACGCACGGCAACATGGGCGCCTATTACAAGCGCCATGGGCTCGTGTGGCGCAGCGACCTGTTCTACGCGAGCTGGCGCGAATCCGAGAACTTCATCCTGGAAGCCGACGGCGAGCGCATCGGCGTGCTGCGCGTGACCGAGGAGGGCGATTCGCTGCATATCCGCGACGTGCAGATCGCCGCCGGTCATCGAGGGCAGGGCGCCGGCACCTACATGCTCGACATGTCGCATCGCTGGGCACGCGCGCGCGGCCTGCACGAACTGCAGTTGCGCGTGTTCGTCGACAACCCGGCCGCCCGCCTTTATCAGCGCATGGGCTATCGCGTCACCGGGCCGCGCCCGGCGCAGCTCGGCTCGATCCGGCACATGGTACGCGCGGTCTGAGCGCACGCACCCGGCACACCGTGCGAGTTACCCGATCGTGTCGAGCGCACCGCGGCCGTCGGTGTCGTCCTCGTCATCATCTGCGGCCGGCACGCGGTCTTCCGTGCCGCGATGCTCGAAGCCGCGCAGCATGAACGCGCGCGGGCTTTCGCCGAATGCACGGCGGAACATCGCCGAAAACGCGCTCTGGCTCTGGTAGCCGAGCTCGCGCGCGACATGCGACAGCGCGCGCCCCTGGTTCAACAGCGGAATCGCCCGCGCGAGCAGCGCCTGCTGCCGCCACTGCGAAAAACTGACGCCCAGCTCCTGCTTGAACAGCCGCGAAATCGTGCGCGTGCTCGCGCCGACCTCGCTCGCCCAATGCTCGAGCGACTCCGCATGCGCCGGCTGCGCGAGCACCGACTCGCACAGCATGCGCAGCCGCTTTTCTTCCGGCATCGGCACCGCGAGCGGCAGCGGTTCGGCATGGCTCAGCTCGTCGAGCACGAGCCCGCACAAGAGCCGCTCGCGCGCGCTGCTCAGCGCGCGGGCATCGAGCGCGACGATCAGCTCGCGCAACAGGCCCGTGACCTCGACGACTCGGCATGCGTCGAGCCCGTCCGGCACGATCGATTCGTCGAGATAGACCGTGCGCAGGTACGCCTCCTCGACGATCACGACCTCGTGCGTCACGTGCGGCGGCACCCAGATCGCGCGCGACGGCGGCACCATCCAGGTCGTGCCGGTCGTGGCGACCCGCAGCACGCCGCGCGACGCATACGCGAGCTGCGCCCATGCATGCGTGTGCCGCGGAATCCGCCGGCCCGCGTCGACCTGCCGCGCGCGCACGCGCATCGGGTGCACGCGGGTCGGTGCGAATTCGGGCGGAATGTCGATGACGTCGTACGGGTTCGATGCGTCGGCTTGGGCGGGCGGATTCATGGGCGATTCGGTCGGCGCGGCTGCGATGCCGTTATTTTAGAAGGCGCCGCGCAGGCGCATGCGGCGGTTTTTCAGCTGATAATGACCGGCCCGAATGAACTTTGTATGGAGCTGCGCGCATTCCGTCCGGCGTAACGCACGCCGTCGCCGCGACGCCCCGGCCATACCAGAATCGAAGAGGAGAACCACGATGCGCCATGTATTCGTCTACGGCACGTTGCGAGCAGGCGAGGCCAACGACATCGGCCATGCGGCCGCGCGCCACGGCATCCCTGCGCCCACGCTCCTCGGAGCCATCGCGCTGCCCGGCGAACTGTACGATTTCGGCACTTATCCAGGCATGGTGGCCGGTGCGGCCGGTCAGTCGCTCGTGTGGGGCGACGTGTACGCGGTCGACGAACTGTTGCTGCCCGTGCTCGACGAGATCGAACGCGTCTATCCCGGCGTCGACACGTTGTTCCGGCAGGAACCGGTGACCGTCGAACTCGGCGGCCGAGCCTATGCGTGCGTGTACTACCCGGTCGCCGCGCATGCGGCCGCCGACCGCCCGCGCATCGCGTCCGGCGACTGGGTCCAGCATCGCCGCGAGCGCGAAGCGGCCTGAGCCTGCGCGCCGCGCACGCGCACGCTCCCGCTCACGCGGCCAGCGAAAAAAAAGCGCCCCGCGGGGCGCCTGGTCCAGCCGGCCGCCGTGTCGCACGGCCGGCGGCGGCCTGGCGGCGTCGGCCGGATCCCGCAGGATCCGGCCGCGCGGTCAGATTTCCTCGTACAGCGGCAGCGTCAGGAATTCGGTGAAGCCTTCCGACGTCGACATCTGTTCGAAGATCGCCGCGGCCCGCTCGTACGGCTGCGTGTTGCCGCCGACCGAGCGCTTCACGTTCTCCAGCTCGGCCTTCGTGTATTCGCGCACGAGCTCGGCGGTCACCTTGCGGCCGTCGTCGAGTACGCCCTTCGGCGAGCGGATCCACTGCCATACCTGCGAGCGCGAGATTTCCGCGGTGGCTGCGTCTTCCATCAGGTTGTGGATCGGCACGCAGCCGTTGCCGTCGAGCCACGCGCCGAGGTAGTGGATGCCGACGTTGATGTTGTTGCGCAGGCCGGCTTCGGTGATCGGCGCTTCCGGCTGGAAATCGAGCAGGTTGCGGCCTTCGATCTGCACGTCGTCGCGCTGCTTGCCGATCTGGTTCGGCTTGTCGCCGAGCACCTTGACGAATTCCTCCATCGCGATCGGCACCAGGCCCGGATGCGCGACCCAGCCACCGTCGTAGCCGTCGGTCGCGTCGCGCTGCTTGTCCGAGCGCACGCCGCCCATCGCCTTGTCGTTCGCTTCCGGATCGTTCTTGATCGGAATCAGCGCGCTCATCCCGCCGATCGCCGGCGCGTTGCGCTTGTGGCAGGTCTTCAGCAGCAGCAGCGCGTATGCGCGCATGAACGGCACCGTCATCGTGATCTTCGAGCGATCGGCCAGGCAGAAGTCGCGGTCATTCTTGAACTTCTTGATCGCCGAGAAGATGTAGTCCCAGCGGCCGGCGTTCAGGCCCGAGCTGTGTTCACGCAGTTCGTACAGGATCTCGTCCATCTCGAACGCGGCGAGGATCGTCTCGATCAGCACCGTCGCGCGGATCGTGCCGCGCGGGATGCCGACCGCTTCCTGCGCGGCGACGAAGATGTCGTTCCACAGGCGCGCCTCGAGATGGCTTTCCATCTTCGGCAGATAGAAGTATGGGCCCGAGCCGCGCGCAATCAGTTCCTTCGCGTTGTGGAACAGGTACAGCGCGAAATCGAAGATCCCGCCAGACACGCGCTGGCCGTCGACCGTCACGTGCTTTTCGTCGAGGTGCCAGCCGCGCGGACGCACGATCAGCGTCGCGACCTTGTCGTTCAGCTTGTAGGACTTGCCGTTCTGCTCGAGCGAGATCGTGCGGCGCACCGCGTCCTTCAGGTTGATCTGGCCGTCGATCTGGTTGGTCCAGCTCGGCGCGTTCGAATCCTCGAAGTCGGTCATGTACGAGTCCGCGCCCGAATTCAGCGCGTTGATGATCATCTTGCGCTCGACGGGGCCGGTGATTTCGACACGGCGGCATTGCAGGTCGGCCGGCAGCGGCGCGACCTTCCAGTCGCCTTCGCGGATCGCCTTCGTATCGGCGAGGAAATCGGGGCGCTCGCCGGCGTCGAGGCGCTTCGTGCGCTCGACGCGCGCCTGCAGCAGCGCCTGGCGACGCGGCTCGAATGCGCGATGCAGCGCCGCGACGACGGCGAGCGCGTCGGGCGTCAGGATCGCTTCGTAGCCCGGCTTGATTTCGCCGGTGATCGCCATGCCTTGCGGCAGCGTGATCGGGGTGCTCATGAGTGTCATCTCCTTGGTCGGTCAGTTGCGGTTTCGGTGAAAGGGTGAGGCGGCAGCGCGGCGCGCGTCATGCGCCCGGGCCGGGGCGCGCGCGGTTGGCCGGTCTGCCGGACGAAGCCGGGGTGGCGAGGAATGCGAGCAGGTCGGCCATGCCGCTGCCGGTGCCGTCGGGCGACACGCCGAGCTCGTCGGCGGGCGCGCCGGTGCGGTTCAGCCAGAACGTCGTGTAGCCGAACCAGGCGGCGCCCGCGACGTCCCACGCGTTCGACGACACGAACACGAGCTCGCGCGGCCGCGCGCCGAAGGCGGTGGTGCCGAGCGCATACGCGAGCGGGCTCGGCTTGTACGCGCGCACGGTGTCGGCGGACAGCACGCGATCGAACAGGCCGGCCATGCCGGCGCTCTTGACCGCGATGTCGAGCATGTCGGGGTTGCCGTTCGACAGGATCGCGAGCGCCGGGCGCGGTTCGAGCGCGCGCAACCGGCGCAGCGCGGGCACCGTGTCGGGATAGGTCGACAGGCATGCGTATTGGTCCATCAGCCGCTTTTCGGCCGCGCTGTTCAGCGCGAGGCCGAGCGCGCGTGCGGCGAAGCGCAGCGCGTCGAGCGTGATGTCGCGAAACGGGCGATAGCGCGCGCCGGCCGGATCGGCGAGCGTGCGCAACTGCGAATATTCGATCTGCTTGCGCCGCCACAGCTGCGACAGCCGGTCGCCGTGACCGGGAAACATCTGCTCGGCCGCGGCCACGACCGCATGCACGTCGAACAACGTGCCGAATGCGTCGAACAGGATGGCGGCGGGAGAGGAGAGTGTCGTTGTGGCCGACATAGCCTTGCGCTCCAGTTTCAGAGGTCGAATCGATTCTATTCGTGATCGCTGCTTCTAAAAAAGACGCGAATCATCACTTGATTTTTTACTTTCACATACATAATCTTGGTCGCTCAGACGAATTGAAGGGCGGCGGCGCCGTCGCCCGTTGCGAGTCATGGACCGGTTCAAGCAGATCGAAACGTTCGCCGCGGTCGCGGCGAAGGGCAGCCTGTCGGCGGCCGCGCACGCGGAGGGCGTCGCGCCGGCGATCATCGGCCGCCGCCTCGACGCGCTCGAGGAGCGGCTCGGCGTGAAGCTGCTGGTGCGCACGACACGCAAGCTCACGCTGACCTTCGAAGGCTCGGCGTTCCTCGAGGATTGCCAGCGGATCATCAACGACATGCAGAACGCCGAAGCCAGCGTGTCGGCGGGCGGCGTGAAGGCGAGCGGCCATCTGCGCATCTCCGCGCCGGCGGGCTTCGGGCGGCGTCACGTCGCGCCGCTCGTGCCGGAGTTCAGCGGCGCGCATCCGGACGTATCGGTCACGCTCGACCTGTCCGACCGGATGGTCGACCTCGTCAACGAAGGGTTCGATTGCGCGGTGCGGCTCGGCGAGCTGCCCGATTCGTCGCTGGTGTCGCTGAAACTGGGCGAGAACCGCCGCGTGTGCGTCGCGTCGCCCGCGTATCTCGCGCGCCGCGGCACGCCGGCGACGCTCGCCGAGCTCGCGCGCCACAACTGCCTGGCGCTTGCCGCCAACGCGAACCAGCAGCGCGGCTGGACGTTCCAGGAGGACGGCAAGGTCGTGTCGATCCGCGTGAGCGGCACGATGGAGTGCTCGGACGGCGCGGTGCTGCACGAATGGTGTCTCGCCGGCTACGGCCTCGCCTGGCGCTCGTGGTGGGAGGTCGGCGACGACGTCGCGGCCGGCCGTCTGGTCAGCGTGCTCGACGCGTTCGCGGCGCCGCCGATCGGCATCCATGCGGTGTTTCCGCAGCGCCGCCATTTGCCGTTGCGCGTGCGGCTCTTTCTCGACTATCTGAAGCACACGTACGAACGGCCGGGGTATTGGGGCGCATAGGGCGCATGGCATGCTGCCGCGTCGTCCCGCGCGTTTCCGATATGAGGGCGAACCCGCTGCCGGCGTCGGCAGCCGGGTTTCGCGCACTACAATCGAAGCTGGCGTGCGCGACGTTCCGCGGCGGCTTGGCTCGCGGACGCGGCGCGCGCGGTCCGACTGACGCAGGAGGGCGCGATGTTCCGGCACATCCTCGTTCCAACTGACGGCTCCGAGCTGTCGCAGAAGGCGATCGACGGCGCGATCGATCTCGCGCGTGCGGTCGGCGCGCGCGTCACCGCCTATGCGTGCCTGCCGCAGTACCCGTACTCGCCGTTTTCCGAGGTGATCATCGAGCCGCCGGCCGATTTCCGGGCCCGCAGCGAGCGCGAGGCGCGCGCGCATCTCGACGACGTGCAGGCCGCCGCGAAGGCGGCCGGCGTCGCATGCGACAGCTGGACGAGCGTGCATCCGTCGCCGTACCTCGGCATCATCGAGGCGGCCGAGCGCGGCGGCTGCGACGTGATCTTCATGGCGTCCCACGGACGTCGCGGGCTCGGCAGCCTGCTGATCGGCAGCGAAACGCAACGCGTGCTGACCCATACGAAAATTCCGGTGATCGTCTATCGGTAACGGCGGCGGCCTCGGCGCTACGGCCGTACGACCGTACGACCGTACGACCGTACGACCGTACGACCGCGCCGAAAAAGGGCGCGCCGGACCAGGCCGGCGCGCGTCGTTGCAGGCGGCCGAAGCCGCGCGGCCGGTCGCGCGACTTTCGTCGCGCGCCTGCCGTCTCCTCCCTGATTGTTGTCCGGTGCGGTGCTGGCGCGCCTTATGCCACCTTCTTGCCGTCGAAGAACTGTTCGTCCTCGGTCGAGCCGTGCAGCGCGGTGGTCGACGCTTCGCGCTCGACCGTCTGCGTCACCGCGTCGAAGTAGCCGGTGCCGACCTCGCGCTGGTGCTTGACCGCGGTGAAGCCCTTGTCGGCCGCTTCGAACTCGGCCTGCTGCAGTTCGACGAACGCGCTCATCTGCGTGCGGGCATAGCCGTGCGCGAGGTTGAACATCGAGTAGTTCAGCGCGTGGAAGCCGGCCAGCGTGATGAACTGGAACTTGTAGCCCATCGCGCCGAGTTCCTTCTGGAACTTCGCGATCGTCGCGTCGTCGAGGTTCTTCTTCCAGTTGAACGACGGCGAGCAGTTGTACGACAGCATCTTGCCCGGGAACTGCTTGTGGATCGCCTCCGCGAACTTCTTCGCGTACTCGAGATCCGGCTTGCCCGTCTCGCACCACACGAGGTCCGCATACGGCGCATACGCGAGGCCGCGCGAGATCGCCTGCTCGAGGCCCGGCTTGGTGCGGAAAAAGCCTTCGACCGTGCGCTCGCCGGTGAGGAACGGCTTGTCGTTGTCGTCGATGTCGGAGGTGATGAGGTCCGCGGCTTCCGCGTCAGTGCGGGCGACCAGGACGGTCGGCGTGCCCATCACGTCGGCGGCGAGCCGTGCCGCCGACAGCTTCGCCACGGCCTCGCGCGTCGGCACGAGCACCTTGCCGCCCATGTGGCCGCACTTCTTCACCGACGCGAGCTGGTCCTCGAAGTGGACACCCGACGCGCCGGCCTCGATCATCGCCTTCATCAGCTCGAACGCGTTCAGCACGCCGCCGAAGCCGGCTTCCGCGTCCGCGACGATCGGCGCGAAGAAATCGACGTAGCCTTCGTCGCCGGGGTCCTTGCCTTCCGACCACTGGATCTGGTCGGCGCGCGTCAGCGTGTTGTTGATGCGCTTGACGACGAGCGGCACCGAGTTCGCCGGATACAGCGACTGGTCCGGGTACATTTCACCGGCGACGTTCGCGTCGCCGGCCACCTGCCAGCCCGACAGGTAGATGGCCTTCAGCCCGGCCTTCACCTGCTGCATCGCCTGGTTGCCGGTGAGCGCGCCCAGCGCGTTGACGAACGGCTCCTCGTTGATGAGCCGCCAGAGCTTTTCCGCGCCGCGCTTCGCGAGCGTGTGCTCGACGGCGATCGAGCCGCGCAGGCGGACCACGTCGTCGGCCGTATAGCCGCGCTTGATGCCCGTCCAGCGCGGATCGGTGTCCCACTGCTTCTGCAGTTCCAGTGCCTGTTGCTGTCGCGACATGATGTGCTCCTTGATACGGTGTATTGCCTGATGGTTCGAATCGGACGCTGACGATGCTGTTTCGCGAGACCGGTGAAGGTGGCGAAGTCTTGTATAAGAGTCTAGGCAAACCGCCGGAGCGGAAACAGAGGCTTTTCGGAACCCGATGAAATTTTTTAACCGTTATGAATCAGTGGGATATGCGGAGCGTGTCGCATTGAGAAACGGGTTTTTCCATCACGCAACGGCGCGGGTTGTGCCACGCAGCATGATTTTTTACGACGCAAAAAAATTTCCCGCATCGTGAAATGTAGCGCGAGACGAAAAAAAACCGGCGCGGGTGCGCCGGTCTTGCCGATGGCTGGGGCGGCGGGGCCGCCCGGGACGTGCTTACGACGCCGAGTTGCTGCGACGCGGGCCGCCGCTGCGCTGGCTGTCGCGGCGCGGACCGCCGTCGCGGCTGCCGCCCGGCTTGCCGCTCCAGCCGCCGCCGTTGCCGTTGGCATTACCGCCGCCGTAGCTACGGCCATTGCCGCTGCCGTAGCCGCCGCCCGGCTTGCCGCCGAAACGGCGACCGCCGTTACCGCCGCCCGGACGGCCGCGACCGCCGCTGCCCGGCGTGCGGGTCGGTGCCTTGCGCGGCTCGAAGCCTTCGATCACGTTGACCGGCAGCGGCGAGCGCACGAAGCGCTCGATGCGCTTGAGCGCGCCTTGTTCCGCGTGGTGCACGAGGCTCACCGCGGTGCCCGAGCGACCGGCGCGGCCGGTGCGGCCGATACGGTGCACGTAGTCTTCCGCGAACTTCGGCAGGTCGTAGTTGAACACGTGCGTGATGCCGGGGATGTCGATGCCGCGGGCTGCGACGTCGGTCGCGACCAGCACGCGCACGCGACGCTCGCGCAGCGCACGGATCGTGCGGTTGCGCGCGCCCTGCGGCAGGTCGCCGTGCAGCGCGGCCGATTCGAAGCCGGCGTCGGCGAGGCGGCCGGCGAGCTGGTCGGCGTCGATCTTGGTCGCCGTGAAGATGATCGCCTGGTCGAGCGCGTCGTCGCGCAGCAGGTGATCGAGCAGGCGATCCTTGTGGTCGCGGTCGTCGACGTAGTGCACCGTTTGCGCGATGTTCGCGCGCGACTCGATCTTCGCGACGATCTCGATGCGCTCCGGGTTGTTCAGCAGACGGCTCGTCAGCGAACCGATCTTGCCGTCGAGCGTGGCCGAGAACAGCATCGTCTGGCGCGACGCGGGCGTCGCGGCGACGATCGTTTCGATGTCGTCGATGAAGCCCATGTCGAGCATGCGGTCGGCTTCGTCGAGCACGAGCATCTTCAGTTCCGACAGGTCGATGCGGCCGCGCTCGAGGTGGTCGAGCAGGCGGCCCGGCGTCGCGACGAGGATCTCGGGGTTCTTCGCGAGCAGCATCAGCTGCTGGCCGTAGGCCACGCCGCCGAGGATGCTGACCGTGCGCAGGCGACGCAGGTGCTTGCCGTAGGTCGTCGCGGCCGTGGTGACCTGCATCGCGAGTTCGCGGGTCGGCGTCAGCACGAGCAGGCTCGGACGAGCGACCGGTTGCGGGCGGCGCGCACGGCGGTCGCCCTGGTTCGGTTCACGCGGCGCGCGCGGTTGCTGCGCCTGCGATTTCTGGAGCTGCGCGAAGCGTTCGATCGCGGGCAGCATGAAGGCGGCCGTTTTGCCCGAACCGGTCGGGCTCGATACCAGTAGATCCCGGCCGGCGATACCGGCCGGAATCGCGCGCTGCTGCACCGGCGTCGGCTTGGCGTAGCCGGCTGCCTCCAGCGCGGAGACGATCTCCGGCGACAGCCCGAGCGACGCGAAAGTCGGCTCGTCCGACGCCGGTTCGACTGCGGCCGGTGCGGCGGCGTCGAGACCGAGCGCCTGGTCGGCGATCGCGTTGAGCGGGCTGGTGTTGATGCTCGAAGTCATAACAATCCTTGAAACACAGTGGGTGAAACGTCGGCGCCAATCGCGCATACCCAAGTCGTCGGATTCAGCGAGCAAATCGGGAAACGGGTGCAATCCGCCGAACCGTCGGCGGATGAGGCATTAGAAGCTGTTTTGGGTGCGGCGCGCTTCTGGAGCGGGGCCGCCAGCCTGATACGTGACGACCGCGAGGGTCGAAGCAGGAGGGGACAGGTTCTAAACCGGATTGGAGCTTAACGCTACGAGGCGTCGTGCCGGAACGGCTTACGAGCCGAGCGCGGGAGGTGACGCAGCCAGCATTATAAGGAAATTTGCTGCGCTGCGCCACTGATTTGAGCAGTCCTTGCGGCGGGAGGGCCCGATCAGGACGCCGTGCCGTTCTTCAGCGATTCGACCAGCTCGATGTATTGCTGCTTCGCCGCGTCCTGCGACGTGCCTTTCAGCGCTTCCCACGCGTCGTACTTGTACTTGCCGACGATGTCGGTGAAGCCCGGCTTGTCGCCGTGCGCGTCGCCGTCGGTCGCCTGCTTGAACAGCGCGTACAGACGCAGCAGCGTCAGGTTGCCCGGGCGCTCGGTCAGTTGCTTGACGTCGATCTGGGCCTGGTCGAATTGGGCGGTGAGGTCGCTCATCGCGTGTCTCCGTAAATAGTTCACTAAGGGTTTCAGGTCCGGCCGATCTTAACAAGCGCCGCGCCGCGCGGGGTCGAGCGATCCTTCCAAACCGCCCGCGGCGCGCCGCGCGCCCCGCGATCGTCGCCGAACGCCCGTCGGAGCGGGGCGCCGCATTACAATGTCGGCCATGACGCAAACAGTGCTCCTCGCCATCGATACGTCGACCGAATACTGCTCGGTCGCGCTGCTGCGCTCGGCTCCGGCCGACGCCGCCGTTTCCTCCCCGCAAACCTGGGTCCGCCACGAGCTGACGGGCGCCGTGTCCAGCACCCGCGTGCTGCCGGCCGTCCAGGAGCTTTTCGCCGAATCGGGCCTCGCGCTCGCCGATTGCGATGCGATCGCGTTCGGCGCGGGCCCCGGCTCGTTCACCGGCCTGCGTACCGCGACCGGCATCACGCAGGGTCTCGCGTTCGGCCGCGGGCTGCCGGTCGTGCCGGTCGGCACGCTGCTCGTTTGCGCCGAGCACGCGCGGCTGCGCGCGCCGGGCACGACGCGCGTGCTGGCCGCGCTCGATGCGCGGATGGACGAGGCGTACTGGGCCGATTTCGCGTGGGACGAGCGCGCGGGCGACTGGCAGACGCTGCATCCGGCGGCGCTCGATGCGCCGGGCGCGGTCGGCGTGCCCGATGCGCCGTTCACGCTCGCGGGCAACGCCGCCGCCGCGTTCGGTGCGCAATTGCCGGCTGCCGCACGGGCGGCCGTGATCGACGGCGAAGCGCTGCCGCATGCGCTGGCGCTCGCGCATGTCGCGCTGCGCGCGTTCCGCGCCGGCCGCACGGTGCCGGCCGAGCATGCCGCGCCCGAATACGTGCGCGACAAGGTCGCGCAGACCACCGCCGAACGCATGGCCGCGCGCGCCGCGCAGGCAGGCGGAGCGAAGCCATGACGGGCGTGTTGCTCAGCGATCGCTACCTGTCGCCGATGACCGATGCCGATCTCGACGAAGTCGTCGCGATCGAGCAGGTCGCGTACGAATTCCCGTGGAGCCGCGGCAACTTCGAGGATTCGCTGCGCAACGGTTATTTCGGCGTGTGTCTGCGGCACGTGACCGGCGCGCTCGTCGGCTATTGCGTGCTGATGCCGGTGATCGACGAGATGCATTTGTTGAATCTGTGCGTCGCGCCGGCCGTTCAGCAATCGGGCGCGGGCCTCGCGCTGCTGCGCGAAGCGGTGCGCATCGCGCGCGCGGAACGGCTCGACGGCGTGTTGCTCGAGGTGCGGCCGTCCAATGCGCGCGCGATCCATCTGTACGAGCGCTTCGGCTTCGCGACGATCGGCCGGCGCAAGAACTACTATCCGGCGAAGCATCGCAGCCGCGAGGACGCGATCGTGATGCGTCTGACGTTGAACACGGACGAGGGGGACGCGCATGGCGTGGGCTGAAGCAGCGCTCGAGGAAATGGGTCTCGCGCAGATCTGGGTGCGGCGCGGGCAGGGGAGGCAGGGCAGTGCGGCGGGTGATGCGGCGGCTGCATCGACCGCAACGACCGCGACCGCCGTGCCGGCCGACGTCGCTGAGGCCGCGGCCTCGCCAGCGCAACGCACGACGCGATCGGCCCAGCCGGCCCAGGCGGCCCAGCCCGTGCAAGCGCGTGAGGATGCGACGCCCGTCGGCACAGCCATGCCGAGAGCCGAATCGGACCGTCCCGCCCACACCGCCGCCGCGGCCGACCATGCATCGATGCCCGCAACATCGCCCGCTCCCGCGAGCGACATGCCGCTTGCCGCCGAGGACGATTTCGCCTGGTTCGACGCGACGCCGCCCGGCGATCCGCTGCCGCCGGCCGAGATGCGCGCCGACGTCGCGCCGGTCGCGACGCTCGACTGGGACGCACTCGCCGCGCGCGTGGCCGGCTGCACGAGCTGCCGCCTGTGCGAGAAGCGCACGCAGACGGTGTTCGGCGTCGGCGATCGCGAAGCGGACTGGATGCTGATCGGCGAGGCGCCGGGCGAGAACGAGGACAAGCAGGGCGAGCCGTTCGTCGGCCAGGCCGGCAAGCTGCTCGACAACATGCTGCAGTCGCTCACGCTCGCGCGCGGCACGAACGTCTACATCGCGAACGTGATCAAGTGCCGCCCGCCCGGCAACCGCAATCCGGAGCCGGACGAGGTGGCGCGCTGCGAGCCGTATCTGCAGCGCCAGGTCGCGCTCGTGAAGCCGAAGCTGATCGTCGCGCTCGGCCGCTTCGCCGCGCAGACGCTGCTGAAGACGGACGCGAGCATCGCATCGCTGCGCGGCCGCGTGCACGCCTACGAAGGCGTGCCGGTGATCGTCACCTACCATCCGGCCTACCTGCTGCGCAGCCTGCAGGACAAGTCGAAGGCATGGGCCGACCTGTGCCTCGCGCGCGATACGTTCCGGCAGTCGGCGGTCACCGACGCGAGCGGGCCGGCCGGCCGATGACGCACGACGCGGCGTTCGCATTCGTCGATACGCTGCGCGATGCCGCGGTACGCGATCTGGGCTGGCTCCTCGCGAGCCCGAGCCTGCTGACGGCGGCGCCCGGTGCGCCGCTCGCGCATCCCTGGTCGGATGCGATCGAGCGCGTGGCCGTCGAAGCGTGGCTCGCCGCGCTCGACGCCGCGCCGCAGCCGCTGCACCGCGCGCTCGATGGCGTGCGCCCGGTGCGGCTCGGCCGCTATGCCGAATGCCTGCTCGAATATTTCCTCACGCATGGGCCGTCGTTGCGGCTCGTCGCCGCGAACCTGCCGCTGCGCAGCAACGGCAAGACGCTCGGCGAAGTCGACTTTCTCGTCGACGCACCGGACGGGCGGCGCCTGCACTGGGAACTCGCGGTCAAATGCTATCTGTGCGCGCCGGTCGCCGGCGCGGCATCGCTCGCCGATTTCGTCGGCCCGAACCTCGCCGACCGTCTCGACCGCAAGCGCAGCCGGCTGCTCGAGCACCAACTGCGGCTCGGCGATCGGCACGGCTTCGCGCTGCTCGGCTACGGCGCGCCGTCCGACGCGCAGATGTTCGTCAAGGGCTGGCTGTTCTATCCGTACGGCGTGCCACTGCCGCCGGTGTCCGCCGAAATCGCCGACGATCATCCGCGCGGCTTCTGGCTCACGCACGCGCAATGGCCGGCATGGGCGGCCGCGCAACCCGACGGCGCGGCATGGAGCGTGCTGCCGCGGCTCGCGTGGCTCGCGCCGCGCCGGCTCGCGCCGGATGCCGCGCCCGAAGCGCTGGCGGATACGTCCGGCGTGCCGTCCGCGCTCACCGCGCGCCAGGCGCCCGCGCTGATCGGCGTCTATCGGCAGCGTAACGATCGCCTCTGGCGCGAGACGGCGCGCGGCTTCATCGTGCCCGACGACTGGCCGGCGCGCGCTGTCGCGTTCGCCGCGCCGGACCGCTGACGCACGCTCGGCCGGCGCTCACCACCACCGATGGAAGTGATGCACCGGGCCGACGCCGCGACCGACGTCGAGCCGGCCGCTCGCGGCGATCGCGCCGGTCAGGTAGGTCTTCGCGTCGCGTACCGCGCTGTCGAGGTCGGGCCGTTGCGGCAGCAATGCGGCGATCGCCGACGCGAGCGTGCAACCGGTGCCGTGCGTATTGCTGAGCGGCACGCGCGCGCCGTCGAGCCGCACCGCGTGCGCGGCGTCGACGAGCCAGTCGGGGCTCACGGCCGCATCGGGCAGGTGACCGCCTTTCATCAGCACCGCGCGCGCGCCGGTCTGCAGCAGCGCGCGGCCTTGCCGGACCATGTCGTCCTCGGTCGTCGCGTGCGCATCGCCGAGCAGCGCGGCCGCTTCGGGGAGGTTCGGCGTGACGACGGTTGCGAGCGGCAGCAGCGCGCTGCGCAGCGCATCGACCGCGTCGGGCGCGAGCAGCGCGTGCGCGCTCTTCGAGATCATCACCGTGTCGAGCACGACGAACCGCGGCGCGTAACGCCGCAGCGCCTCGGCCACCGCATGCACGATCGACGCGTTCGCGAGCATGCCGATCTTCACCGCGTCGATCCGGATGTCGTCGAACACCGCATCGAGCTGCGCGGTGACGAACGCGGCGTCGGGCGCATGCACGCCGGTCACGCCGCGCGTGTTCTGCGCGGTCAGCGCGGTGATCGCGCTCGCGCCGTACGCGCCGAGTGCGGAGAAGGTCTTCAGATCGGCCTGGATGCCCGCGCCGCCGCCCGAATCGGAACCGGCGATCGTCAGGACGTTGGGTATCGGGTGCGTCATGATGGCAACGCGCCGGTTCGACGACCGGCGCGGATGGACTGGAGCGGAAGGAACGGCAAGTGTAGCGTCAGTGCCGCGATTCGCCGATCAGCGCGACCGAGTCGAATTGACGCTGATTCGCCTGATGGCGGCGCATCACGAGCCACATCGTCAGGCAGACGAACGTGCCGAACAGCACGATCACGATGCCGACCGGCACGTCGAGCCAGACCAGCACCGCATACAGGCACAGCATCACGAGCACCGACAGGTTCTCGTTGAAGTTCTGCACCGCGATCGAGTGGCCGGCCGACAGCAGCACGTGGCCGCGATGCTGCAGCAGCGCGTTCATCGGAACGACGAAGTAGCCGGACAGCGCGCCGACGGCGATCAGGAAAAGGTAGGCGACGATCAGGTAGACCGGCAGGCGCAGATGGCCGATATGCACGGCCCAGTGCGCCGGGAACAGGTTGCGCGTATAGAACGCCATCAGCATCACGGCGATGCCCATCATGATGCCGACCGGCAGCACGGTGAGCGACTTCTTCAGCGGGATCCGCGCGGCAGCGGCGATTGCGCCGCCCGCGACGCCGACCGCGACGACCGCCTGCAGGATCGCGCCTTCCGACAGCGACATGTTCAGCGATACCTCGGCCCACTTCAGCACGATGAACTGCAGCGTCGCGCCCGCGCCCCAGAACAGCGTCGTGACCGCGAGCGAAATCTGGCCGAGCTTGTCGCGCCAGAGCACCATGAAACAGTCGGCGAAGTCGGTGAGCAGCTTGACCGGGCCGCGCTCCTGCTTCGGGTAGCGGGCGCCGGTATCGGGAATGCGCAGATTGAACAGCGCGGCGACCACGTAGATCATCATGATGATCGCCATCGCGGCTTCGGCCGGCGTGGCGATCCACGCAGGCGTGTGCGCGATCACGTGCACCGCGATGTGCGGGCTGATCAGCGCGCCGCCGAGCACGGTGCCGAGAATGATCGAGCTGACCGTCGTGCCTTCGATCCAGCCGTTCGCGGCCACCAAGCGGTCGGCTGGCAGCAGCTCGGTCAGAATCCCGTATTTGGCCGGCGAGTACGCGGCGGCGCCGAACCCGACGATCCCGTACGCGAACAGCGGATGGGCGCCGACCAGCATGATCAGGCAGCCGAGGACCTTGATCGTGTTCGTGATGAACATCACGCGGCCCTTCGGGCGCGAGTCGGCGAATGCGCCGACGTACGCGGCCAGCACCACATAGGACAACACGAAGAACAGCTTGAGCAGCGGTGTCATCCAGTTGGGCGCGTGGAGGTCTTTCAGCAGGGCGATGGCGGCGATGAGAAGCGCATTGTCGGCCAGCGACGAGAAAAACTGCGCGGCCATGATGGTGTAAAAACCTTTTTTCATCTGATGCGATGCTTTCGTCGCTGCGGCAGGGCCGCGTAGGCCGCCTGGTATGCGATCGGCTTATTCCGTTCGAAATGGGTTGTGCGCAGGGCTTTATAACACGAAAATACGGCAGTTCGGACTAGCAAGATCCCCCGATCGTTCCGCAAAGTGTCGGCTTCGGTGCTCAAAAGGCGCGGTAAGCTGCTGATTTGCAAGCGTCTTTACGTAAATTTCCCATGCCGCGCCCGATCTCCGCCACCATCCATACCGCCGCTCTCGCGAACAATCTCTCCGTCGTGCGTCGCTTTGCCGGTCCGTCCAAGGTCTGGGCGGTCGTCAAGGCCAATGCGTACGGCCACGGTCTCGCGCGCGTGTTTCCCGGCCTGCGCGGCACCGACGGCTTCGGCCTGCTCGATCTCGACGAAGCGGTGAAGCTGCGCGAGCTCGGCTGGGCCGGCCCGATCCTGTTGCTCGAGGGGTTCTTCCGCTCGACCGACATCGACGTGATCGACCGCTACAGCCTCACGACCACCGTCCACAACGACGAGCAGATGCGGATGCTCGAGACGGCGCGGCTGTCGAAGCCCGTCAACGTGCAGCTCAAGATGAACAGCGGGATGAACCGGCTCGGCTACCAGCCGGAAAAATACCGCGCCGCATGGGAGCGTGCGCGCGCGTGCCCGGCGATTGGCCAGATCACGCTGATGACGCATTTTTCGGATGCCGACACCGAGCGCGGCGTCGCCGAGCAGCTCGCGACGTTCGAGCGCGGCGCGGAAAACATCGCCGGCGCGCGCAGCCTCGCGAATTCGGCCGCCGTGCTGTGGCATCCGGACACGCACTTCGACTGGGTGCGGCCGGGGATCGTGCTGTACGGCGCATCGCCGTCGGGGCTCTCGGCCGACATCGCCGACACGGGCCTGCAGCCGACGATGACGCTCACGTCCGAGCTGATCGCCGTCCAGACGATCGCGAAGGGGCAGGCGATCGGCTATGGGTCGACGTTCTCGGCGCCGGCCCGGATGCGCATCGGCGTCGTCGCGTGCGGTTACGCGGACGGCTATCCGCGCGTCGCGCCCGAAGGCACGCCGGTGATCGTCGACGGGGTCCGCACGCGGATCGTCGGCCGCGTGTCGATGGACATGATCACCGTCGACCTGACCCCGTGCCCGCAGGCCGGCGTCGGCGCGCGCGTCGAGCTGTGGGGCAACACGCTGCCGATCGACGACGTCGCGCGCCATTGCGGAACCATCGGCTATGAATTGATGTGTGCGGTCGCGCCTCGCGTACCGGTGCGGGCTGAATAAGGGCGACGCGTGGCGAAACAGAAAACCGTCTACGTCTGCAGCGAGTGCGGCGGACAAACCCCGAAATGGCAGGGCCAGTGCCCGTCGTGCCATGCCTGGAACACGCTCGTCGAGTCGGTCGCGGAATCGCCGGCCGCCCATCGGTTCCAGTCGCTCGCGAAACGCGCACCGGTGCAGCGCCTGGCCGACATCGAGGCAGCCGACGTGCCGCGTTTCTCGACCGGCATCGGCGAATTCGACCGCGTGCTGGGCGGCGGCCTGGTGCCCGGCGGCGTGGTGCTGATCGGCGGCGATCCGGGCATCGGCAAGTCGACGCTGTTGCTACAGTCGCTCGCCGACATCGCGAGCGAGCGGCGCGCGCTGTATATCAGCGGCGAGGAGTCGGCCGCGCAGATCGCGTTGCGCGCGCAGCGGCTCGCGCTGCTCGACGGCGGCGCGCCGGTGGCCGAGTTGAAGCTGCTCGCCGAGATCCAGCTCGAGAAGATCCAGGCCGCGATCGACACCGAACGGCCCGACGTGGCCGTCGTCGACTCGATCCAGACGGTGTACTCGGAGGCGCTGACCTCGGCGCCCGGGTCGGTCGCGCAGGTGCGTGAGTGCGCGGCGCAGCTCACGCGCATCGCGAAGCAGTCGGGCACCGCGATCATCATGGTCGGCCACGTGACGAAGGAGGGCAATCTCGCGGGCCCGCGCGTGCTCGAGCACATCGTCGACACGGTGCTGTACTTCGAAGGTGACACCCATTCGTCGTTCCGGCTCGTGCGCGCGTTCAAGAACCGCTTCGGTGCGGTCAACGAGCTCGGCGTGTTCGCGATGACCGAGCGCGGGCTGCGCGGCGTCGCGAATCCGTCGGCGCTGTTCCTGTCGCAGCATGAGCAGGTCGTGCCCGGCTCCTGCGTGCTGGTCACGCAGGAGGGGACGCGCCCGCTGCTCGTCGAAATCCAGGCGCTCGTGGATACGGCCCATGTGCCGAATCCACGCCGGCTCGCGGTCGGCCTCGAGCAGAACCGGCTCGCGATGCTGCTCGCGGTGTTGCACCGGCACGCGGGTATCGCGTGCTTCGACCAGGACGTGTTCCTGAACGCGGTGGGCGGCGTGAAGATCACCGAGCCGGCCGCCGACCTCGCGGTGCTGCTGGCGATCCATTCGTCGATGCGCAACAAGGCGTTGCCGAAGGGGCTGATCGTGTTCGGCGAAGTGGGGCTCGCGGGCGAGATCCGGCCGTCGCCGCGCGGCCAGGAGCGGCTGCGCGAGGCCGCGAAGCTCGGTTTCACGGCCGCGCTGATTCCGAAGGCGAATGCGCCGAAGCAGCCGATCGAAGGGCTGAACGTGATGGCCGTCGAGCGCATCGAGCAGGCGATTGACCGCGTGCGCGAGCTCGAATGAGGCGGTGCGGCCGGCGTCGCCGCAGACGGTCGGTCGCGTAACGTGCTGTAAACGATATGTAGGCAGTTGTAACCCGCCGGACATCGCTTTTCCCTATCCTTTGCCCGATTGTCGAACCGCGCAATGCGAAGGGAACCTATGTTGAAACCGTATAGGGAAGCGCCGAGCGGACGCCTTTACCAGCTGCGCGGCTGCCGCGTGTCGGAGCCGATCGTCCAGCCGTGGGGCGGCGGATGCCGGATCGTCGAGTGGATCGACGACGAAGGACGCCTCGCGCGCCGCGTCGTGTCCGAGGACGTGACGGAAGCGGAAGTCGCCGCGGCGATTCGCCGGCCGATCGAAGGGCGGCGTCACCTGATGGGCGACGACGAGCAGTTGCCGCGCGATACGCTGCCGCGGCGTTGAGCGGCGGTGCGATCGGGGCAGATCGGCGCAGGTCGGTGCATCGACGTCGAACGCGGTATGGGCAAAGAGGCCGGGCAAATGCCCGGCCTCTTTGCATTCGGGCCGGCAAACCGGTAAACCGGCACGTCCGTCGACGTGCGGCGCGCCGCCGCCGCGCGGCTGCCGTGGGCGCGCACACGACGGCGTCCGACTGGCGTTGCCGTTCAGCGTTGCCGTTCAGCCGATCTGCTCGAGCTCTTCCTGCACCGCGAGCCACTCCGCCTCGACGGCTTCGAGGCGCGTCGTGACTTCGCCGAGCGTGCGGATCGCGTCGGTCAGCTCCGTCTTGCGGGCGGCCTCGTAGCTCGCCGGATCGGCGACGAACGCATCGAGCCGCGCCTTTTCCGCATGCAGCGTTTCCATTTGCTTTTCGAGCTTCGAGATGCGGTTCTGCAGCGGCTTCTTCAGCTGCGACAGGCGCTGACGCTCCTCGGCGGCCTGGCGCTTCTGATCCTTGCGATTGACGCCGGGCTCCGTAGCGGACGCCGCGCTGTCGGCCTTCGCGGCCGCGCGTTGCTCGGCCGCGTGCTGTAGCAGCCAGTCGCGGTAATCGTCGAGGTCGCCGTCGAACGGCTGCAGCCGGTGCTTGGCGACGAGCATGAACTGGTCGGTCGTCGCGCGCAGCAGATGGCGGTCGTGCGACACGAGGATCAGCGTGCCTTCGAACTGCGCGAGCGCCATCGTCAGCGCGTGACGCGTTTCGAGATCGAGGTGGTTGGTCGGCTCGTCGAGCAGCAGCAGATTCGGCTTTTGCCAGATGATCAGCGCGAGCGCGAGCCGCGCCTTCTCGCCGCCCGAGAACGGGCCGACCGCGCTCGTCGCCATGTCGCCCGAGAAATTGAAGCCGCCGAGGAAGTCGCGCAACTCCTGCTCGCGCGTGTCGGGCGCGAGCCGGGCGAGATGCGCGAGCGGCGAATCGTCTTCGCGCAGCGTTTCCAGCTGATGCTGCGCGAAATAGCCGATCGTCAGCCCCTTGCCTTCGCGCACGTGGCCGGACAGCGGCGCGAGCGTGCCGGCCAGCGTCTTGATCAGCGTCGACTTGCCCTGGCCGTTCGCGCCGAGCAGGCCGATGCGCTGGCCGTTCTGGATCGACAGCGTGACGCGCTCGACGATCGGAATTTCCGCACCGTCGTCGGCATGGTAGCCGCAGCGGACGTCTTCCATCACGAGCATCGGGTTCGGCGCCGCGTCGGGCGTGCGGAACTCGAACGTGAACGGCGACGCGATGTGCGCGGGCGCGATCAGCTCCATCTTCTCGAGCGCCTTCATCCGGCTTTGCGCCTGCTTCGCCTTGGTGGCCTTCGCCTTGAAGCGGTCCACGAAGCTCTGCAGATGCTCGATCGTCTTCTGCTGCTTCTCGTAGGCGCTTTGCTGCAGCGCCAGCTGCTGCGCGCGCAGCACTTCGAACTGCGAGTAGTTGCCGCCGTAGCGCTTCACCTGGCGATTCTCCAGATGCAGCGTGACGTTGCAGATCGAATCGAGGAATTCGCGGTCGTGCGAGATCACGACCAGCGTGCCGGCGTAGCGGTGCAGCCAGTCTTCGAGCCAGACGATCGCGTCGAGGTCGAGGTGGTTGGTCGGCTCGTCGAGCAGCAGCAGGTCGGAACGGCACATCAGCGCCTGCGCGAGGTTCAGCCGCATGCGCCAGCCGCCCGAGAAGCTGGCGACCGATTCGCGCGTCTGCGCGAGCGTGAAGCCCAGGCCGAGCAGCAGCGCTTCGGCGCGCGCCGGCGCCGTATAGCCGTCGGCGTCGGCGAATGCCGCGTGCGCGTCGGCCTCGGCTGCGCCGTCATGCGCGGCCGAGGCCGCGGCGATGCGCGCCTCGATCTCGCGCAGCGCGGTGTCGCCGTCGAGCGTGTAGTCGAGCGCCGAGCGGTCGACGGCCGGCGTTTCCTGCGACACGTGGGCGATGCGCCACGACGGCGGCATCGCGAAATCGCCTCCGTCGGAATGCAGCTCGCCGCGCAGCACCGCGAACAGCGTCGATTTGCCGGCGCCGTTCGCGCCGATCAGGCCGGCTTTCTCGCCGGGATTGAGCACGAACGAGGCCGACTCGAACAGCGGCTTGGTGCCGCGCGCAAGGCTGAACTGATTGAAACGGATCACGGCGGGAATGGCTGACGAAAACCGCTATTCTAGACTGCGCGCGCGCCGTGCCGGAGATCGTCCGTTCGGCCAGTGCCGCAACGGCGCGATTTCGCCTAGACTCCACGTCGGTCCGGTTTCATATAAGGAGTGCCCGATGTCCACCCTGTATTCGTTCAGCGCAGAGACGCTCGCCGGTGAGCCGGTGTCGCTCGACGCGTATCGCGGCAAGGTCCTGCTGATCGTCAACACCGCGAGCGAGTGCGGTTTCACGCCGCAGTACGCGGGCCTGCAGAAGCTGTACGACCGATACGCGGCGCGCGGCTTCTTCGTGCTCGGCTTTCCGTGCAACCAGTTCGGCAAGCAGGAGCCGGGCGATGCGACGCAGATCGGCGCGTTCTGCGAGCGCAACTACGGCGTCACGTTCCCGATGTTCGCGAAGATCGACGTGAAGGGCGACCACGCGCATCCGCTGTACCGCTACCTGACTGACGAGGCGCCCGGCATCCTGGGCCTGAAGGCGATCAAATGGAACTTCACGAAGTTTCTGATCGGTCGCGACGGGCGCATCGTCAAGCGCTACGCGCCGTCGACGAAGCCCGAGGAGATCGCCGCGGATATCGACAAGCTGCTGTGATGGTGGGCTGAGCGAGTTCGTGTCGAGCGAGGCGGTAAGGCGGCACCGCACGAGCGGCGCGAATGCATGCGGGCCGCGCCGCGTGGCGGCCCATACGGCCCGCTACAGAATCGGCGCGAACAGCCGGGCGACGTGCATCGCGATGCGCCGCCATGCAGGCGAGCGCCGATACTCGGTGGCGTCGACCTCGTCCGCCAGCGCGAAGTCGGCATCGAGCATCGCCGCGACGTCCGCTGCGAACGCCGCGTCGACGGTCAGCACCATGATCTCGAAGTTGAGCCGGAACGAACGGTTGTCGAGGTTCGCGCTGCCGACCGCGGCCGCGACGCGATCGATCAGCACGACCTTCTGGTGGAGGAAGCCGCTGCGGTAGCGGAACACCTTGACGCCGGCGTCGACGAGGTCGCGCGCATAGAGCTTCGACGCCTCGAACACGACGTAGTGGTCGCGCCGGCTCGGTATCAGGATGCGCACGTCGACGCCGCGCATCACCGCGAGCTTCAGCGCGGCGAGCACCGCTTCGTCGGGCACGAGATACGGCGTCGTGATCCACACCCGTTCGCGCGCGGCGTTGATCGCCTCGACGAAGAACAGCGAGCCGGTTTCCTGTTTGTCGGCCGGCCCCATCGGCACGGCCAGGCAGTGCATCGTGTCGCCGGGCAGGGCGGCCGGCGGCGCGGCGAGCGCCGGCAGCGTCTGCGTGGCCCAGTGCCAGTCTTCGGCGAACACGTACTGGATGCTCGCGACCACCGGCCCGCGGATCTCGATATGGGTATCGCGCCACGGCGACAGGCGCGGGTTCGCGCCGAGATATTCGACGCCGACGTTGTGGCCGCCGACGAACGCGCGGTCGCCGTCGACGACGACGATCTTGCGATGGTTGCGGAAGTTCAGCTGGAAGCGGTTGACGAACTTGCGGCGGGTCGCGAACGGATGCACGTCGACGCCGCCGCGGCGCAGCGTGTCGACGTAGTTGCGCGGCAGATCGAAGCTGCCGATGCTGTCGTACAGCAGATAGCAGCGCACGCCGGCTGCGGCGCGCGCGAGCAGTGCATCGCTGAGCATCCGGCCGAGCGCGTCGTCGCGCACGATGAAGAACTGGACGATCACGTAGTCGCGCGCGGCGTCGATCGCCGCGAGGATCGCCGCGAAGGTCGCATCGCCGTTGACCAGCGTGCGCACGGTGTTGCCGCCGACGAACGGCATCCCGCCGAGACGCGTGAGCGCGAGCACGGCGGCCGGGCCGATCGCGGCGGCTGCCGGCCCGTCGGCGCCGTGCGCATCGAGCCACGGTGCGCGCTGCGTATGCGTGCGCAGCGCCCGCAACTCCTGGCGGCGCGCGTCGACGTAGCCGGAGAACTTGCTGCGGCCGAGGAACAGATAGGGGACCAGCGTGAGGTACGGCATCGCGACGAGCGACACGGCCCACGCGACCGCGCCTTGCGACGTGCGCGTGTTCATGATCGCGTGGCACGCCGCGACGATCCCGAGCACATGGATGGCCAGGAGCAGGGTGCCGAGGTGAAGCCAGTCATGAAGCCAGTCGAAGGTCATAGGCGCGTGGCGGACGGCTGGAGTCGTGCGGCGCGACGGCCGCTTACGCGCATCTTACCGAACCGTGCGGGGCGGCGGGGCACCGCATCGCACGGTTCGCGTCCGGCATGCGCGGGGCGTTCAGCCCTTGCGCGGCAGGTCCGACGCCTGGATCAGGAACACCGCGTCGTCGCCGGCGCTGGTCGGCAGCCACGTGAGCTCCAGGCCGCCGAACGCCGCTTCGACGTTCTCGCGCTCGTTGCCGATCTCGACGACGAGCACGCCGTCGTCGTGCAGCCACCGGTGCGCTTCGCCGACGATCCGCCGCACGATGTCCATGCCGTCGTCGCCGCCGGCGAGCGCCATCTCGGGCTCGTGGCGGTATTCGGGCGGCAGCGCCGCCATCGACGCCGCATTCACGTACGGCGGGTTCGTCAGGATCACGTCGTAGCGCCCGTCGGGCTCGGCGCGGAATGCGGGCAGCGGCGCGTAGAGGTCGCCGCGATGCAGCGTGATGCGGTCGTCGAGCCCGTAGTCGCGCACGTTGATGCGCGCGACTTCGAGCGCGTCGTCGGACAAGTCCACCGCGTCGATGTCCGCATTCGGAAACGCGCTCGCCGCGAGGATCGCGAGGCAGCCCGAGCCGGTGCACAGCTCCAGCACGGCGCCGACCTGCTCCGGATCGGCCACGTACGGCTGCAGTCCGTCGTCGAGCAGCTCGCCGATGAACGAGCGCGGCACGATCACGCGCTCGTCGACGTAGAAGCGGTGGCCGTGCATCCACGCTTCATGGGTCAGGTACGCGGCCGGCACGCGGTCCGCCGCGCGCCGTTCTATCACGGCGAGCACGGCCGCGATTTCGTCGGGCAGCAGGCGCGCGTCGAGGAACGGTTCGAGCGTGTCGAGCGGCAGGTCGAGCGTGTGCAGTACGAGGTAGGCGGCTTCGTCGTAAGCGTTGTCCGAGCCGTGGCCGAACGCGAGCTTCGCTTTCGAGAAGCGCGTGACCGCGTAGCGCAGCAGGTCGCGAACGGTTGCAAAAGGTGTCGTCATGCGAGGCTCCGTCAGGCGATCAGTTGTTCGAGCACGCGGCGGTACACGTTTTTCAGCGGGTCGACGAAGCGCAGCTCGATGTGCTCGTCGATCTTGTGGATGCTGCCGTTCGGCGGCCCGAACTCGATCACCTGCGGGCAGATGCGCGCGATGAAGCGGCCGTCGGAGGTGCCGCCCGTCGTCGACAGCTCGGTCGTGACGCCGGTCTCGGCGCGGATCGCGTGCTCGAGCGCGTTCGACAGCTCGCCGCGCGGCGTGAGGAACGGCAGGCCGCTCACCGACCACTTCAGCGTGTAGTCGAGGCCGTGCTTGTCGAGGATCGCATGCACGCGTGCCTGCAGGCCTTCGACGGTACTCGCGGTCGAAAAGCGGAAGTTGAACATCAGGTCGGCGTGGCCGGGGATCACGTTGGTCGCGCCGGTGCCGGCGCGCAGGTTCGACACCTGCCAGGTGGTCGGCGGGAAGTACTCGTTGCCGGCGTCCCACTGTTCGGCGGCGAGCTCGGCGAGCGCCGGCGCGAGCAGGTGAATCGGGTTCTTCGCGAGGTGCGGGTAGGCGATGTGGCCTTGCACGCCCTTGACGATCAGTTCGCCCGACATCGAGCCGCGGCGGCCGTTCTTCACGACGTCGCCGAGCTCGGCGCTGGAGGTCGGCTCGCCGACGATGCAGTAGTCGAGGCGCTCGCCGCGCGCGTCGAGCAGCTCGACGACCTTCACGGTGCCGTCGGTGGCCGGGCCTTCCTCGTCGCTCGTGATCAGGAACGCGATCGCGCCGCGATGATCGGGGTGCGCGGCGACGAATTCCTCGGACGCGACGACGAACGCCGCGAGCGACGTCTTCATGTCGGCCGCGCCGCGGCCGTACAGCTTGCCGTCGCGATGTGCGGGAATGAACGGCGGCGAGGTCCATTGCTCGAGCGGGCCGGTCGGCACGACGTCGGTGTGGCCCGCGAACGCGAGCAGCTTGCCGTCGCGGCCGGCGGTGCCGCGCTTGACGGCCCACAGGTTGGTCACGCCGTGCGACGCGATGGTCTCGCATTCGAAGCCGAGCGCGGCGAGGCGCTCGGTCATGATCTGCTGGCAATGCTGGTCGTCGGGCGTGACGGACGCGCGGGCGATCAGCTGTTCGGTAAGGGCTAGGGTGGCGGACATGGTTCGGACCACTTTCGATGAAAAATGCCGGCGCGGTGGCCGGCAGCGATGAGACGGCGGGCCGCGCCCGCGGGCGCGGCGCGGGCGACCCTAGGCGGCGAACAGCGCCGCGTATTGATCGGCCGCGAAGCCGAGCGACTTCACGCGACCGTTGACGACGAGCACGGGGCGCTTGATGACCGACGGCTTGTGGATCATCAGCGCGACCGCGCCCGACTTCGTTTCCGCGGCCGCCTTCATGGCGTCGTCGAGGCCGCGCCAGGTGGTGCCGCGCTTGTTGACGAGCGCGTCGAGCGACACGTCCTTCAGCCAGTCCTCGACGAGCGGTGCGCTGACGCCGAGCTTCTTGAAGTCGTGGAATTCGAACTCGACGCCGTGCTCGTCGAGCCAGACGCGGGCCTTCTTCACGGTGTCGCAGTTCGGAATGCCGTAGACGACCACGGTGCGCGGCTTGGCCATCAGTCGCCTCGCAGCAGCTCGTTCAGGCCGACCTTCGCGCGGGTCTTCGCGTCGACTTTCTTCACGATCACTGCGCAGTACAGGCTGTGCGAGCCGTCCTTCGACGGCAGGTTGCCCGCGACGACGACCGAGCCGGCCGGGATGCGGCCGTAGCTCACTTCGCCGGTTTCGCGATCGTAGATCTTCGTGCTCTGGCCGAGATAAACGCCCATCGAGATGACCGAGTTTTCCTCGACGATCACGCCTTCGACCACTTCCGAGCGCGCGCCGATGAAGCAGTTGTCTTCGATGATGACCGGGTTCGCCTGCAGCGGCTCGAGCACGCCGCCGATGCCGACGCCGCCCGACAGGTGGACGTTCTTGCCGATTTGCGCGCACGAGCCGACGGTCGCCCACGTATCGACCATCGTGCCTTCGTCGACGTAGGCGCCGATGTTGGTGTACGACGGCATCAGCACGACGTTCTTCGCGATGAACGAGCCGCGGCGCGCAATGGCCGGCGGCACGACGCGGAAGCCGCCCGCGGCGAAGTCGTCGGCCGTGTAGTTCGCGAACTTCGACGGCACCTTGTCGTAGAACTGCGAGTAGCCGCCGGCGGGCATCGGCGCGTTGTCCTCCAGACGGAACGACAGCAGCACCGCCTTCTTCAGCCACTGATGCACGGTCCAGTTGCCGTCGATCTTCTCGGCGACGCGCAGCGCACCTTTGTCGAGTTGCTCGATCGCGTGAGCGACGGCTTCGCGCACGTCGGCGGGCGCGGCCTTCGGCGACAGCTCGGCGCGGTTTTCCCAGGCGGTATCGATGATTTGCTGAAGTTGTTGCGACATGTTCGTTTTCGCAGGAGATGAATGGAATTGATCGGGATGGACGTGTTACCGCGCGAGAGCGCGGCAGAACTCGACGATGCGTTGCGCGCCCTCGACGCATTCGGGGGTGCCCGCGACGAGCGCGATCCGGATGAAATCGCGGCCCGGATTCGTGCCGTGCGCATCGCGCGCGAGGTACGAGCCGGGCAGAACCGTCACATTATAGTCGGCGTACAGGCGGCGGGCGAACTCGGTGTCCGACAGGCCGGTGCGCGCGACGTTGGCCCACAGATAGAACGCGGCGTCGGGCAGCTTCGCGTCGATCACGTCGGCGAGCATCGGCGTGACGGTCGCGAACTTCTGCAGATACAGCGCGCGGTTGTCGCGCACGTGCGCCTCGTCGTTCCACGCGGCGATGCTCGCGTGCTGCCAGACCGGCGACAGCGCGGCGCCGTGGTAGGTGCGGTACAGCAGGAATTTCTTCAGCAGCGCGGCGTCGCCCGCGACGAAGCCGGAGCGCATGCCCGGCACGTTCGAGCGCTTCGACAGGCTCGACAGCATCACCAGCCGCTCGAAGCCGCGGCCGAGGCGGTGCGCGGCCTCGAGGCCGCCGAGCGGCGGCGCCGCTTCGTCGAAATAGATTTCCGAATAGCACTCGTCGGACGCGATCACGAAACCGTGGCGGTCCGACAGCGCGAACAGCTCGCGCCAGTCGTCGAGCGTCAGCACGGCGCCCGTTGGGTTGCCGGGCGAGCACACGTACAGCAGCTGGGTGCGCGCCCACACTTCGTCGGGCACGGCCGCGTAGTCGCACGCGAAATTGCGCGCCGGGTCGCTGTTCGCGAAATAGGGTTCGGCACCGGCCAGCAGCGCCGCGCCTTCGTAAATTTGATAGAACGGATTCGGACAGAGTACGATCGCCTTCTTGCCGTCCGCGCGCGGTCGCGCGTCGATCACTGTCTGCGCGAGCGAGAACAGCGCTTCGCGCGAGCCCGACACCGGCAGCACCTGCGTGGCCGCGTCGATCGCCGGCAGCCCGTAGCGGCGTTCGAGCCAACGGGCGATCGAAGCGCGCAGCGCGTCCGAGCCGGCCGTGGCCGGGTACGACGCGAGGCCGTCGAGCGATGCCACGACGGCGTCGCGGATCAGCGCCGGGGTCGGGTGCTTGGGCTCGCCGATGCCGAAGCTGATCGGTTTCAGGCCGGCGGTCGGCGTCACGTCCTTGAACAGGGCGCGCAGCTTTTCGAAGGGATAGGGCTGGAGCGAGTCGAGTCGAGGGTTCACGGGCGAAGCGGCCATCGCGGCCGGTTGGAGCGAAAGGAGCGGCGCGCAGGCCGCACGGTTGCGAACGGGCGCGGAAGGCGCGCGGCTCGCGACCGACGATTATAACGTGACGCCATGCGCTCACGGCCCGCCGCGACGGCGGCCGGGGCGGGCGAACCAAGGGTATCGAAGCACATGAACAACGCGGTACGCGGCAGCCTGCCGACGCTCGCCATCCTGATCGGCGCATCGGTGTGGGGCCTGATCTGGTATCCGCTGCGCATCCTCGCGTCGCTGGGGCTGACCGGCACGCTCGCCAGCGCGCTGACGAGCGCGGTCGCGTTCCTGTTCGTGATCGTCGTGCGGCGCCGCACCATCGCGACGCTGCGCTGGCACTGGGTGCTGCCGGGCATCGCGATCACGGCCGGCGTGACGAATCTCGGCTTCGTATGGGGCACGATGCACGGC
Source organism: Burkholderia vietnamiensis LMG 10929 (assembly GCF_000959445.1). Taxonomy (NCBI): domain Bacteria; kingdom Pseudomonadati; phylum Pseudomonadota; class Betaproteobacteria; order Burkholderiales; family Burkholderiaceae; genus Burkholderia; species Burkholderia vietnamiensis. The sequence goes on from NZ_CP009631.1 coordinate 2,019,957, forward strand.
GAAGTGCTGCGCGTGATGCTGCTGTTCTATCTGACGCCGGCATGGACGGCGATCTACGCGCACTTCCTGCTGCGCGAGCGGCTCACCTGGGCCGGCGCCGGGCTCGCGGCGCTGTCGATCGGCGGCGCGATGCTGATGCTGTGGTCGCCGGCGCTCGGCTTGCCGCTGCCGGCCAATCCGGCGGAATGGGCGGGGCTCGCGGCCGGGCTCAGTTTCGCGATGAGCAACGTGCTGGTGATCAAGGCGAGCCGTGAAGTGCCGCAGATGCGCGCCGAGATGCGTACCGCGACGCTGTTCGGCGGCGCGGCGGTGTTCGGCGCGATCGCGTCGCTGGTCGAAGGGCTGCCGGCCGCGCCGGCCGGCAGCCACCTCGGGCTCGCCGCCTCGATCGTCGTCGCGATCGGCGTGACGATGGCCGCCAACAACCTGCTGGTCCAGTACGGGCTCGCGCGCGTGCCGGCGAACCGCGCATCGATCATCATGCTGTTCGAGATCGTGATCACCGCGCTGTCGGCGTGGGTGTTCGCCAATGAACTGCCGAGCGCGCGCGAGTGGGCGGGCGGCGCGTGCATCGTGCTCGCGACGCTGCTGTCGAGCCGCGTGCATCGTGCGGCGCCGAAGTCCGGCGAACCCGGCGACGGGCGGGACGGTGCACGCGCGATGGTATGATGAACGCCGTTTGCGGGGCCCAACGCTGGAAATGCGCGCGGCCCCGTTTTTGAATTCCGGGGCGCATCGCGCATACGGGGCATGTGGCCCCGCACCGCGCGGCTCCGTCCGTTTCACCTCTTCTTCACATCCGATACCGCCGTGCGTCTGAGCTCGATCAAACTCGCTGGCTTCAAATCCTTCGTCGATCCCACGCATTTCCAGGTTCCGGGCCAGCTCGTCGGCGTGGTCGGCCCGAACGGATGCGGCAAGTCCAACATCATCGATGCCGTGCGCTGGGTGCTCGGCGAGTCGCGCGCGTCCGAGCTGCGCGGCGAGTCGATGCAGGACGTGATCTTCAACGGCTCGACCGCCCGCAAGCCCGGCAGCCGGGCGAGCGTCGAACTGATCTTCGACAACTCCGACGGCCGCGCGGCCGGCCAGTGGGGCCAGTACGGCGAGATCGCCGTGAAGCGCGTGCTCACGCGCGACGGCACGTCGAGCTACTACATCAACAACCTGCCGGCGCGGCGTCGCGACATCCAGGACATCTTCCTCGGCACCGGCCTCGGTCCGCGCGCATACGCGATCATCGGCCAGGGGATGATCGCGCGGATCATCGAGGCGAAGCCCGAAGAACTGCGCGTGTTCCTCGAAGAAGCCGCCGGCGTGTCGAAGTACAAGGAGCGCCGCCGCGAGACCGAGAACCGCCTGCACGACACGCGCGAGAACCTGACGCGCGTCGAGGACATCGTGCGCGAACTCGGCGCGAACCTCGAGAAGCTCGAGGCGCAGGCCGTCGTCGCCACCAGGTACAAGGAACTCGTCGCCGACGGCGAGGAGAAGCAGCGGCTGTTGTGGCTGCTGCGCAAGAACGAGGCCGCGGGCGAGCAGCAGAAGCAGCAGCGCGCGATCGAGCAGGCGCAGATCGACCTCGACGCGCAGACCGCCAAGCTGCGCGAAGTCGAGGCGCAGCTCGAGACGCTGCGCGTCGCGCATTACTCGGCGAGCGACGCGATGCAGGGCGCGCAGGGCGCGCTCTACGAGGCGAACGCCGAAGTGAGCCGCCTCGAGGCCGAGATCAAGTTCATCGTCGAATCGCGCAACCGCGTGCAGGCGCAGATCGCCGCGCTGAACGCGCAGCGCGAGCAATGGCGCGCGCAGGCCGAGAAGGCGCAGGACGAGCTCGAGGAAGCGGAAGAAGCGCGCGCGATCGCCGACGAAAAGGCCGCGCTGGCCGAGGACGCGGCCGCCGCCAAGCATGACGCGCTGCCGGCGCTCGAAGCGAAATGGCGCGACGCGCAGGCGCAGCTCAACGACGAGCGCGCGCGCATCGCGCAGACCGAACAGTCGCTGAAGCTCGAAGCCGCACACCAGCGCAACGCCGACCAGCAGCTGCAACAGCTGCAGCAGCGCCACGAGCGGCTGAAGTCGGAGGCCGGCGGTCTCGACGCGCCCGACGAGGCGCAGCTCGAGGAGCTGCGCATGCAGCTCGCCGAGCAGGAAGAGGTGCTCGCCGAAGCGCAGGCGCGTCTGGCCGATGCGCAGGAAACCCTGCCGCGGCTCGACGGCGAACGCCGCGCCGCGCACGAGCGCGTGCAGGCCGAAAGCGCGCAGATTCACCAGCTCGAGGCGCGCCTCGCCGCGCTCAAGCAGCTGCAGGAGAACGTGCAGACCGAAGGCAAGATCCAGCCGTGGCTCGACAAGCACGAGCTCGGCGCGCTGCCGCGGCTGTGGAAGAAGCTGCATGTCGAAGCCGGCTGGGAAGCCGCGCTCGAAGCGGTGCTGCGCGAGCGCCTCGCGGCGCTCGAGGTGTCGAATCTCGACTGGGTGAAGGCGTTCGCCACCGATGCGCCGCCCGCGAAGCTCGCGTTCTACGCGCCGCCCGCGGCGGGCGAGCCGCCGGTCGCCGCAGCCGGGCTGCGCCCGGTGCTGTCGCTCGTGCGCATCGACGATGCGGGCATCCGTGCGGTGCTGAACGACTGGCTCGGCAACGTGTACGTCGCCGACGACGTCGCGCAGGCGCTCGCGACGCGTGCGCAACTGCCGGCAGGCGGCGCGTTCGTCGTGAAGGCCGGTCACATCGTGACGCGGGTCGGCGTGCAGTTGTACGCGGCCGATTCGGAGCAGGCCGGGATGCTGGCCCGCCAGCAGGAAATCGAGAACCTCGCGCGCCAGGTGCGGGCACAGGCGCTGCTCGCCGACGAGGCGCGCACCGCCGCCGTGCGCGCGGAGGCCGCGCACACGCAGGCCGCGCAGGCGCTCGGCGACGTGCGCGCGCAGGCCGACCGCGCGACGCAGCGCGTGCATGCGCTGCAGATGGACGTGCTGAAGCTCGCGCAAGCGCACGAGCGCTACACGCAGCGCAGTACGCAGATCCGCGAGGAGCTCGAGGAAATCGGCGCGCAGATCGACGAGCAGCGTGCGCTGCGGGCGGAATCGGAAGCCAACTTCGAGCGTTTCGACGGCGAACTGGCGGAGCTGCAGGCGCGCTTCGAGGACAACCAGCTCGCCTTCGAGGCGCTGGACGAATCGCTGACGCAGGCGCGCCAGGAAGCGCGCGACCTCGAGCGCGGCGCGAACGACGCGCGCTTCGCGGCGCGCAACGCGGTCACGCGCATCGACGAGCTCAAGCGCAGCATCCAGGTCGCGCACGAGCAGAGCGAGCGCGTCGCCGTGTCGCTCGAGGACGCACGCGCGGAACTCGAAACGATCAACGAGCAGACCGCGCACACGGGCCTGCAGGACGCGCTCGAGATTCGCGCGGCGAAGGAGCAGGCGCTGCAGGCCGCGCGGCTCGAACTCGACGACCTGACCGCGAAGCTGCGCGCATCGGACGAGCAGCGCCTCGTCGCCGAGCGTTCGCTGCAGCCGCTGCGCGACCGCATCACCGAGCTGCAGCTGAAGGAGCAGGCCGCGCGCCTCGCGGTCGAGCAGTTCGCCGAGCAGCTCGCGGCGGCCGAGGTCGACGAGGAAGCGCTGCGCGAGAAGCTCACGCCCGATCTGAAGCCGTCGTACCTGCAGGGCGAAGTCACGCGCCTGAACAACGCGATCAACGCACTCGGCCCGGTCAACATGGCCGCGCTCGACGAGCTGAAGGCGGCGAGCGAGCGCAAGGTGTTCCTCGACGCGCAGTCGGCCGACCTGACCGACGCGATCACGACGCTCGAGGACGCGATCCACAAGATCGACCAGGAAACCCGCACGCTGCTGCAAGGCACCTTCGACGAGGTCAACCGCCATTTCAGCGATCTGTTCCCGCGCCTGTTCGGCGGCGGCCAGGCGAAGCTGATCATGACGGGCGACGAGATCCTCGACGCGGGCGTGCAGGTGATGGCGCAGCCGCCGGGCAAGAAGAACGCGACGATCCACCTGCTGTCGGGCGGCGAGAAGGCGCTCACCGCGACCGCGCTGGTGTTCGCGATGTTCCAGCTGAATCCGGCGCCGTTCTGTCTGCTCGACGAGGTCGACGCGCCGCTCGACGACGCGAACACCGAGCGTTTCGCGAACCTCGTGCGCGCGATGTCCGACAAGACGCAGTTCCTGTTCATCTCGCACAACAAGATTGCGATGGAGATGGCGCAGCAGCTGATCGGCGTGACGATGCAGGAGCAGGGCGTGTCGCGCATCGTCGCGGTGGACATGGAAACCGCCGCGGGTTTTGCCCAGAATTGACGTTTGACGAAACCGGACCGCGTTCGCGCGGCGCATGGGCGCCCGTTCGCGGTTCCGACGAAAAAGAATTGCTGATGGAGCGTGCATGGACGAGTTGACACTCGGTTTGATCGGCGCGGGCGCCGTCGTGGTGGGCGGCGTCGTGGTCTACAACGCATGGCAGGGTGCGAAGGTGCGGCGCAGGATGCCGCGTCCGATGCCGGAAGAGGCGGCCGACGCGATGAACCGCCCCGAGCGCGACGAAGAGCTGCCGTTCATCGAGCCGGTGCGCCAGCCGGTGCGCCGCGAACCGGCAGCGCCTGCGCCCGCCGCGGCCGCGAGCGCCGCGTCGGAAGCCGCACGCGTCGAGCCGACGTTCGGCGGCGTGGCGCCGGCCGATGAGCCGGCCGACCTGCAGGCCGAGAGCGTCGGCGCCGATGTGTCGGCCGAGTCCGACGGCGCGGCCGAGCAGGCCGCCGACGAAGGCACGCCGGTCGCCGCCGCGCACGAAGCGCCGGCCGCCGGCGTAGCGGACGACGAGCACGTCGAGCCGGTGCTGCCGGCCGCGACGACCATCTCGTCGGCTCCGCCCGCGATCGTCGATCGCCGCATCGACTGCATCGTGCCGATCCGGCTCGGCGCACCGCTGCCGGGCGACAAGATCCTGCCGGTCGCGCAGCGGCTGCGGCGCGCGGGCAGCAAGCCCGTGCATATCGAAGGCAAGCCGGAAGGCGGTCAGTGGGAGCTGCTGCAGAACGGCGTTCGCTACGAGGAACTGCGCGCAGCCGCGCAGCTCGCGAACCGCAGCGGCGCGCTCAACGAGCTCGAGTTCTCCGAGTTCGTGACGGGTGTCCAGCAGTTCGCCGACGCGATTGACGGCGCGCCGGAATTCCCCGACATGATGGAAACGGTCGCGATGGCGCGCGAGCTCGACGGATTCGCCGCGCAGTGCGACGCGCAGCTGTCGATCAACGTGATGTCGGACGGCGCGCCGTGGTCGGCGAACTACGTGCAGGCCGTCGCGTCGCAGGACGGGCTCCTGCTGTCGCGCGACGGCACGCGTTTCGTGAAGCTCGACGCGAAGCAGAACCCGGTGTTCATGCTGCAGTTCGGCGACACCAACTTCCTGCGCGACGACCTGACGTACAAGGGCGGCAACATGATCACGCTGGTGCTCGACGTGCCGGTCGCCGAAGAGGACATCCTGCCGTTCCGGCTGATGTGCGACTACGCGAAGTCGCTGTCCGAGCGCATCGGCGCGCGGGTCGTCGACGATTCGCGCCGGCCGCTGCCGGAGTCCGCGCTGGTCGCGATCGACCAGCAGCTGATGAAGCTGTACGCGAAGCTCGAGGAAGCCGGCATTCCGGCCGGCTCGCCGGTCACGCGCCGCCTGTTCAGCCAGTAACGCGTTCGACGCGCAGCGGCCGCGACGCCGCTGCGCGTCGCTGCAGTGCCGCATCGGCGCGGTGCGGCGAGCCGGCGCGGGCGTGCACCGCGTGCCCACGTCGCGGCGTCAAACTGAGATAATCGGAATTCCGATTTTTCAGAACGCACCTGCCGCCAGCATGGCCCGAACCCAAGCCGAACCGCCAGCCAGCCAGCCCGACGCGCGCGCCGCGTGGCTGCGCGATCAACTCGAGCGGGCGAACTACGCCTACTACGTGCTCGATCAGCCGGACCTGCCCGACGCCGAATACGATCGACTGTTCGGCGAGCTGCAGCAACTCGAAGCCGATCATCCCGAACTCGTGACGCCCGATTCGCCGACGCAGCGCGTCGGCGGCGCAGTGGCGAGCGGGTTCACGCCGGTCGTTCACGACGCGCCGATGCTGTCGCTGAACAACGGCTTCAGCGACGACGACATCGTCGCGTTCGACAAGCGCGTCGCCGATGCGCTCGACAAGCCGACCGATCTCGCCGGCTCGGTGACGGACCCCGTCGAATACGCGTGCGAGCTGAAGTTCGACGGGCTCGCCATTTCGCTGCGCTACGAGCGCGGCGTGTTCGTGCAGGCGTCGACGCGCGGCGACGGCACGACCGGCGAGGACGTGACCGAGAACGTGCGCACGATCCGCTCGATTCCGCTGAAGCTGAAGGGCGCCCACGTGCCCGCGCTGCTCGACGTGCGCGGCGAAGTGCTGATGTTCAAACGCGATTTCGCGCGCCTGAACGAACGCCAGCGGGCGGCCGAGCAGCGCGAATTCGCGAACCCGCGCAACGCGGCGGCCGGCAGCCTGCGCCAGCTCGATCCGAAGATCACCGCGCAGCGTCCGCTGTCGTTCTTCTCGTACGGGATCGGCGTGCTCGACGGGATGCCGATGCCCGATACCCACAGCGCGCTGCTCGACTGGTACGAAGCGCTCGGCCTGCCGGTGAACCGCGAACGCGCCGTCGTGCGCGGCGCGCAGGGGTTGCTCGAATTCTTCCGCAAGGTCGGCGAGCGGCGCGAATCGCTGCCGTACGACATCGACGGCGTCGTCTACAAGGTGAACCGGCGCGATGAGCAGGACCGCCTCGGCTTCGTATCGCGCGCGCCGCGCTTCGCGCTCGCGCACAAATTCCCCGCGCAGGAAGCGCTGACGAAGCTCGTCGCGATCGACGTGCAGGTCGGCCGCACCGGCGCGATCACGCCGGTCGCGCGGCTCGAGCCGGTGTTCGTCGGCGGCGCGACGGTGACCAACGCGACGCTGCACAACGAGGACGAAGTGCGCCGGAAAGACATCCGGATCGGCGACACCGTGATCGTGCGGCGCGCAGGCGACGTGATTCCGGAGGTCGTCGGCGCGCTGCTCGAGCGCCGGCCGGTCGACGCGGCCGAATTCGTGATGCCGACCGAGTGCCCGGTGTGCGGCTCGAAGATCGAGCGCCTGCCGGACGAGGCGATCGCGCGCTGCACGGGCGGCCTGTTCTGCCCGGCGCAGCGCAAGCAGGCGCTGTGGCACTTCGCGCAGCGCCGCGCGCTCGACATCGACGGGCTCGGCGAGAAGATCATCGATCAGCTGGTCGAGCTGAACCTCGTGCGCACGCCGGCCGACCTGTTCAATCTCGGTTTCGCGACGCTCGCGGAGCTCGACCGCTTCGCTGAAAAGTCCGCGCAGAATCTGCTCGATTCGCTCGAGAAGGCGAAGCACACGACGCTCGCGCGCTTCATTTACGGGCTCGGCATTCGCCACGTCGGCGAATCGACCGCGAAGGATCTCGCGAAGCATTTCGGCTCGCTCGATCCGATCATGGACGCGTCGATCGAGGAACTGCTCGAAGTCAACGACGTCGGGCCGATCGTCGCCGAGTCGATCCACCAGTTCTTCGCGGAGGAGCACAACCGTACGGTGATCGACCAGTTGCGCGCGCCCGGCAAGGTCACGTGGCCGGAAGGGCCGCCCGCGCCGAAGGCGCCGCAAGGCGTGCTCGCCGGCAAGACGGTCGTGCTGACCGGCACCTTGCCGACGCTCACGCGCGACGCGGCGAAGGAGATGCTCGAAGCGGCCGGCGCGAAGGTGGCCGGCTCGGTATCGAAGAAGACGGATTACGTGGTCGCGGGCGCCGAAGCCGGCAGCAAGCTCGCGAAGGCCGAGGAACTCGGTATCCCGGTGCTCGACGAAGACGGACTGCACCAACTCCTGGAGGGCAATACGCAATGATTCGCGAGATCCTGAAGATGGGCGACCCGCGCCTGCTCGAAATCGCCGAGCCGGTCGGACAGTTCGATACGCCGGAGCTGCACGAGATCGTCGCGGACATGTTCGAGACGATGCATCACGCGAACGGAGCGGGGCTCGCCGCGCCGCAGATCGGCATCGGGCTGCAGATCATCATCTTCGGCTTCGGCAACAACAACCGCTATCCGGACGCGCCGCCGGTGCCCGAGACGGTGCTGATCAATCCGAAGGTCGAATACATGCCGCCGGACATGGAGGAGGGCTGGGAGGGCTGCCTGTCGGTGCCCGGCATGCGCGGCGTGGTGAGCCGTTATGCGAAGGTCCGCTACGTCGGCTACGACCAGTTCGGCGCGAAGATCGACCGCGTCGCCGAAGGCTTCCATGCGCGCGTCGTGCAGCACGAATACGATCATCTGATCGGCAAGCTTTATCCGATGCGGATCACCGATTTCACGCGCTTCGGGTTCACCGACGTGCTGTTCCCGGGGCTCGATCCGAGCGACGACGACTGACGATCGCGCGGCGATGTCCCGCTGTAAACGAACAAAGCCCGCGTGCAGCGGGCTTTGTTCTTCGTGCACGAGGCAAGTGCGTGCGGGCCGTCAGAACGACTCGTCGGGCGACAGATAGCGCCACTGGCCTTGCGGCAGCGCGCCGAGCATCACGCGGCCCATCCGCACGCGCTTCAGGCCGATCACTTCGAGGCCGACCATCTCGCACATGCGGCGGATCTGACGCTTCTTGCCTTCGCGCAGCACGAAGCGCAACTGCTCGCCGTTCTGCCAGCTGACCATCGCCGGCTTCAGCGGGACGCCGTCGAGCTCGAGGCCGTGGCGCAGCTTCGCGAGCGATTCGGCGGGGAAGTGCTGGTCGATGTCGATCAGGTGTTCGCCGTAACGCACGCGCACCAGATACTCCTTGTCGATGTCCGACTGTTCGCCGATCAGCTGCTTCGCGATCCGGCCGTTCTGCGTCAGCACGAGCAGCCCGGTCGAATCGATGTCGAGCCGTCCCGCCGGCGCGAGCGCGTGCAGGTGCTGCGGCGAGAAGCGAATCTGCGAACGGTCGCCGCTCCACTGGTTCGCGCGCGTGATCAGCACCGATGCGGGCTCGTAGCCGTCTTCCGCCTGGCCCGACACATATCCGACCGGCTTGTGCAGCAGGATCGTCACTTGCGCGGCCTGCGCGGCGCTTGCGCGCTCGTCGATCTCGATCTTCTGATCCGGGCGCACCTTGGTGCCGAGCGTGTCGATGCGTTCGCCGTCGACGAGGACCCAACCCTGTTCGATCCATTCGTCGGCTTCGCGACGCGAGCACAGGCCGAGTTCCGACATGCGCTTCGACAGCCGCATCAGGCCCGTTTCGTCACCGTGATCGATGTCGGCGGCGCGGTGCTTGACCGGCTGGGTGGTTTTCAGCGCGGGGCTGCTCGCGCGGCGCTCGGTGCTGCTGCGCTCGGTGGGGCGTGCCGGGCGCGCGGGGCGGTCGCCGAAGCTGCGCTTTGCGCCCGCGCCGGCTGCCTTGTCGCGGTAAGGCGCGCGTGCGCCGCCTTCGGCGCCTGCGCGGCGCGGGCGTGCATCGTCATTGCGTGCGGGACGCGCCGGGCGGTCACCGAAGCTGCGCTTCGCGCCTTCACCGGCCGCCTTGTCGCGATACGGCGCGCGTGCGCCGCCTTCGCCACCTGCGCGGCGCGGGCGATCGTCATCGCGTGCGGGACGTGCCGGGCGGTCGCCGAAGCTGCGCTTCGCGCCTTCACCGGCCGCCTTGTCGCGATATGGCGCGCGTGCGCCGCCTTCGCTACCTGCGCGGCGCGGGCGATCGTCATCGCGTGCGGGACGCGCCGGACGGTCGCCGAAGCTGCGCTTCGCGCCTTCACCGGCTGCCTTGTCGCGATACGGCGCGCGTGCGCCGCCTTCGCCACCTGTGCGGCGCGGGCGATCGTCATCGCGAGCGGGACGTGCGGGGCGGTCGCCGAAGCTGCGCTTCGCGCCTTCGCCGGCTGCCTTGTCGCGATACGGCGCGCGTGCGCCGCCTTCGCCACCTGTGCGGCGCGGGCGATCGTCATCGCGAGCGGGACGTGCGGGGCGGTCGCCGAAGCTGCGCTTCGCACCTTCGCCGGCTGCCTTGTCGCGATACGGCGCGCGTGCGCCGCCTTCGCCACCTGCGCGGCGCGGGCGATCGTCGTCGCGCGTGGGACGTGCCGGGCGGTCGCCGGTCGCGCGACGCTCGCCGAAGCTGCGCTTCGCGCTTTCGCCGGCATCCTTGTCGCGATACGGCGCACGCGCACCGCCTTCGGCGCCTGCACGGCGCGGCCGCGCCTCCGGCTTGCCGTCGGCGCTGCGGTACGGCCGCGCGTCGCCGCGCGCTGCGCCGGCGTCACGCGGCGCGCGATCCGCGCCCGGCCGTTGCGCGTCGCGCGACTCGGCGGCACGCTTGCCGGCGCCGGCCGCGGCGGGCTTCTGCGCACGCGGCGGCTTGTCGCCGGGGGCCGGCGCGGCGGGGCGCACGGCCTTGCGGGCGACGAGGCTGCCGGAGCGGACGGGTGCGCGGGTCGGCGACGCCGGCCGCGGATTCTTGACGGTCAATTTGGTGCGCATAAACGCTGGGATTCATTCAGACTGCGATCGCGCGCAGCAATTCGGTTTCGAGCTGGATCTGCAGGCGGTTGTCGGACAGGCCGGCACCATCGAGCAGGAAGATGTCCTCGACGCGTTCGCCGAGCGTATTGATCCGCGCCGCATGGACGCCGACCCGATGCTCGGCCAGCACGCGCGCGATCGAATAGAGAAGGCCCGGCCGGTCGTTCGCGGACACGGACAGGATGTAGTACTGGCCGCGCTCGTCGGCCCGCAGGTCGACGCGCGGCGTGATCGGAAAAGTGCGGGACAGTCGCGACAGGCGGCCCTTCGACGGCTCCGGCAGCGGCGCGGTTTCGGCGAGCCGCGTCGCGAGCTGCTGTTCGACGAGATTCGCGATGTCGCGGTAGCGCACGTCGCGCTCGGTCTGCGTGACGATGAAGTTGTCGAGCGCGTAGCCGTGCCGCGTCGTGCTGACGCGGGCATCGAGCACCGACAGCCCGTTGCGGTCGAAGTACGCGCAGATGCCCGCGAACAGGTCTGGGCGGTCCTTCACGTACACGAGCACCTGCAGCGCGTCGCCGATCGGCGACGGCCGCGCCCGCACGATCGCGGTCTCGGCGTTCACGTGGCGGTACAGCACGCGCGTCTGCCACGCGATGTCGGCCGCGTCGTGACGCAGGAAGAAGCCGACGTCGAGCTGATCCCACAGCGCGCGATGCGCGTCGTCGGGCACGGTCTCGAGGCGCAGCAACGCGAGCGCCTGCTCCTGGCGCGACTTCAGTTCCGAATGCGCGTCGGGCTTCGCGCCGCCGAGCACCGCGAGCGTGATGCGGTACAGATCCTCGAGCAGCTTGCCCTTCCAGGTGTTCCACACCTTCGGGCTGGTGCCGCGGATATCGGCAACGGTCAGCAGATAGAGCGCGGTCAGGTAGCGTTCGTTGCCGACGATCGCGGCGAAGCGCTTGATCACTTCCGGGTCGCTCGTGTCCTGCTTCTGCGCGACCTGGCTCATCGTCAGGTGATGCTGGACCAGCCATACGATCAGCGCCGCATCGTCGCCGCCGATGCCGTGTTCGCGGCAGAAGCGTCGCGCGTCGGCCATGCCGAGCGTCGAGTGATCGCCGCCGCGGCCCTTCGCGATGTCGTGGAACAGCGCCGCGACGTAGAGCACCCACGGGCGCTCGAAATTGCCGATCAGCTGGCTGCAGAACGGATATTCGTGCGCATGCTCGGCCACCGCGAAGCGGCGGATGTTGCGCAACACCATGAGGATGTGCTGGTCGACCGTGTACACGTGATATAGGTCGTGCTGCATCTGGCCGACGATGCGGCGAAAATTCAGCAGATAGCGGCCGAGCACGCTGGTCTGGTTCATCAGCCGGAACGCATGCGTGATGCCTTCGGGCTGCTGCAGGATCTGCATGAACGTGTGGCGGTTCTGCGCATCGCGCCGCCACGTGTCGTTCATGATTTCGCGCGAGTTGTACAGCGCGCGCAGCGTGCGGGCCGACAGACCCTTCACGCCGCGCGTCGTCTCGTACAGCAGGAACGCTTCGAGGATCGCGTCGGGATGGCGCTCGAACACGCCGTCGTCGACGATCTCGAGCATGCCTTGCTTCTCGACGAAACGATCGTGCGACAGCACGCGCGTGATGCCGCTCGTCGCGGGGAACAGCTGCGCCTCGATGTTCTGGATCAGGATCGTCGCGAGCTGCGTGACGGCCTTCGCCGCCCAGTAGTAGCGGCGCATCAGCTGCTCGCTCGCGCGCTTGGCCTGCGTCGGCCGATAGCCGAAGCTCTCGGCGGCCTGCGTCTGCAGGTCGAACACGAGCACGTCCTGACGGCGGCCGGCGATCACGTGCAGCCGCGCGCGCAGCGCCTTCAGGAACCCTTCGTTGCGGCGCAGCTCGCGCGCCTCGCGCTCGGTGATGAGGCCGCGCGTGTCGAGCTCGCGCCAGCTGCTGCCGAAGCCGGCCGCGCGCGCGATCCAGAGGATGGTCTGCAGGTCGCGCAGCCCGCCGGGGCTTTCCTTCACGTTCGGTTCGAGGCTGTACGGCGTGTCCTGGAACTTCGCGTGGCGCTGACGCATCTCGAGCACCTTCGCGGTGAAGAAGGCGCGCGCATCGAGCGCCTCTTCGTGATAGCGAACGGTGAAGCGCTCGAACAACGCGGTGCTGCCGAAGATGCGGCGCGCCTCGAGCAGCGAGGTCTGCACGGTGACGTCCTGCGACGCCTCTTCGATACATTGCGCGACCGTCCGTACGCTGCTGCCGATCTCGAGGCCGAGATCCCACGCCATCCCGATGAAGCGCTCGATGCGCGCATCGAGCGCCGGATCGTGCGCATCGGGCAGCAGGACGAGGATGTCGACGTCGGAGTGGGGCGCGAGTTCGCCGCGCCCGTAGCCGCCGACGGCGACCAGCGCGAGCGTCGCGGGCAGCCCGCAGTCGTCCCATACGCGTTTCAGTGCGCTGTCGGTGAGTTTCGACAGCGCGTGCATCAGCGACGTGACGTTGGTCGCGCTGCGAAAGCGCTCGAGCAGGTCGGCCTTGGCGGCCTTGAATTCGGCGCGCCGCGACAGCGCTTCGGGCGAGGGGGCGGCGTGAGCGCTCATGGGCGGCCGTTCAGATGAGAAAGCTGGGTGGGGCGGGCGGCGCGGCGGCGCTCAGACCGCGGCGGCCGGTTGCGCGAACACGGGGCGCGCCGGCGTGCCGGCCGACACGGTCAGCACTTCGTAGCCGGTGTCGGTCACGAGCACCGTGTGCTCCCATTGCGCGGACAGGCTGCGATCGCGCGTCTTGACCGTCCACTGGTCGGGCATCGTGCGGATGTCGCGCTTGCCGGCGTTGATCATCGGCTCGATCGTGAAGATCATCCCGGCCTTCAGCTCGATGCCGGTGCCCGGCCGGCCGTAGTGGACGACCTGCGGATCTTCGTGGAACACCGTGCCGATGCCGTGGCCGCAGTATTCGCGCACGACGCTGTAGCCCTGCGCTTCCGCATGTTTCTGGATCGCGTGGCCGATGTCGCCGAGGTGCGCGCCGGGCTTGACCTGGTCGATGCCGAGCCACATGCACTCGTAGGTCGTCTGCACCAGGCGCTTCGCGAGGATCGAGCCCTCGCCGACGATGAACATCCGGCTGGTGTCGCCGAAGTAGCCGTTCTTGATCACGGTGATGTCGATGTTCAGCGCGTCGCCGTTCTTCAGCACCTTCTCGCCCGGAATGCCGTGGCAGATCACGTCGTTGACCGAAATGCAGGTGGCCTTCGGGTACGGCGGATAGCCGGGCGGCTGATAGTTGAGCGGCGCGGGAACCGTGCCCTGCTCGTTCAGCATGAATTCGTGACAGAGCCGATCGAGCTCGGCGGTCGTGACGCCCGCGACGACGTGCGGCGTGATGAAGTCGAGCACTTCGCTCGCGAGACGGCAGGCGACACGCATCTGCGCGATGTCGTGTTCGTTTTTGAGCGTAATAGCCATCGAGGTATGCCTGGAATGCGGTGAATTGACGGATTATCGCACCTTATGGCTGCGGTCGCAGCCCCTGCCGATCGGGCGCGTGCGGGTTTTCGCCGATTGTTCGGCCGGCAGCCGCACGGCAAGCGAAAGTGGTGCGCGACTTGAGAGGCGACAAATCGGCATGCTATACTCTTTGGCTAAGTCGACATCCAAATGTTGCCCGCTTTTTGGGGTGGCATCGAGATGAAGGAACTTGCGGCACGCGCATTCGCACGTGCCGAATCGCAAGCCGGCGCAACCAGGGTGCCGGCCGCGCGGAATGGCGGTCCTTCGGGGCGCTCGCGCGGCGGTACGGCAGCCGGCTTAAGACCCAACCCTCGTGGAGAATTTACATGGCAGTCACGATGCGCCAAATGCTGGAAGCAGGTGTCCACTTCGGTCACCAGACGCGCTTCTGGAACCCGAAGATGGCTCCGTTCATTTTCGGTCACCGCAACAAGATTCACATCATCAACCTCGAAAAGACGCTGCCGATGTTCACGGACGCACAGAAGTACGTGCGCCAGCTGGCAGCGAACCGCGGCACGATCCTGTTCGTCGGCACGAAGCGCCAGTCGCGTGACACGATCGCCCAGGAAGCGCAACGTGCGGGCATGCCGTACGTCAACGCGCGCTGGCTCGGCGGCATGATGACCAACTTCAAGACGCTGAAGGTGTCGATCAAGCGCCTGAAGGACATGGAAGCGGCCGTCGAAGCGGGTGAAACCGAAAAGATGAGCAAGAAGGAAGCGCTGCTGTTCGAACGCGAAATCGCCAAGCTGCAAAAGTCGATCGGCGGCGTGAAGGACATGGGCGGCATTCCGGACGCGATCTTCGTGATCGACGTTGGCTACCACAAGATTGCCGTCACCGAAGCGAACAAGCTGGGCGTGCCGGTCATCGCCGTGGTCGACACGAACCACTCGCCGGAAGGTGTGGACTACGTGATCCCGGGTAACGACGACTCGAGCAAGGCCGTTGCGCTGTACGCGCAAGGCGTGGCCGACGCGATCCTCGAAGGCCGTGCGAACGCGGTCAACGAAGTGGTCCAGGCCGTGCGCGGCGACGACGAATACGTCGAGGAAAACGCGTAACTGGCCCCGAGCCGGCGCAAAAAGGGGGCTCTCAACAGGCCCCCTTTTTTTAAGCTTGTGCGCCGGACCTGATCGCGCCGAAACGGCGCGGGTCCGGAAACGAAATTCGGCCGTTCGCGTCCAAGCGGGCGGTGTGGTGAATACAGACTCAAGGAGCGAATGATGGCGGCAATTACCGCAAGCATGGTGGCAGAACTGCGCGCAAAGACCGATGCACCGATGATGGAGTGCAAGAAGGCGCTGACGGAAGCCGACGGCGATCTGGCCAAGGCCGAAGAGCTGCTGCGCGTCAAGCTCGGCAACAAGGCGAGCAAGGCCGCATCGCGCGTGACGGCCGAAGGCGTCGTCGCATCGTTCGTCGGCGGCAATGCCGGCGCGCTGGTCGAGCTGAACTGCGAAACCGACTTCGTCGCGAAGAACGACGACTTCCTCGCATTCTCGAAGACGGTTGCAGAACTCGTCGCGACGCAAAACCCGGCCGACGTGGCTGCGCTGTCGGCGCTGCCGCTCGACGGCTCGACGGTCGACGCAGTCCGTCTGGCGCTGATCGGCAAGATCGGCGAAAACGTCTCGATCCGCCGTTTCGTCCGCTTCGAAACCGCGAACAAGATCGCCACGTACCTGCACGGCGCGCGCATCGGCGTGATCGTCGAGTACACGGGTGCTGAAGAGCAGGTCGGCAAGGACGTCGCGATGCACATCGCGGCAATGAAGCCGGTCGCCCTGTCGGCAGCCGACGTCCCGGCTGAACTGATCGACACGGAACGCCGCGTGGCCGAGCAGAAGGCTGCCGAATCGGGCAAGCCGGCCGAAATCGTCGCGAAGATGGTCGACGGCAGCGTCCAGAAGTACCTGAAGGAAGTGTCGCTGCTGAACCAGACGTTCGTGAAGAACGACAAGCAGACGATCGAGCAGATGCTGAAGGCGGCGGATGCGGCAGTGCAGAAGTTCGCGCTGTTCGTCGTCGGCGAAGGCATCGAGAAGCGTCAGGACGACTTCGCCGCCGAAGTGGCCGCGCAAGTCGCAGCAGCAAAGCAGCAGTAAGCAGTCAGGCAGTATCCGCGGCGGGCGTCCGCTCCGCCGCGGCCGGCGCCGCCGCCGGCCGGCCGGGAACCCCGGTCCGGTCGTCGGCGCTTGCCCGAATCAGTATTTCGCCCCTACAGTTCGTGGTTGTCATCCTCTCGTCGCTCGGAAGCCCCTATGTCCAATGCCTATAAACGCGTCCTCCTCAAACTCTCCGGCGAAGCGCTGATGGGCGACGATGCCTTCGGCATCAATCGCGCGACGATCGAGCGGATGGTGGCGGATATCGCCGAAGTCGTGGGTCTCGGTACGCAGCTGGCCGTCGTGATCGGCGGCGGTAACATTTTCCGCGGTGTCGCGGGCGGCGCGGCCGGCATGGACCGTGCGACGGCCGACTACATGGGGATGCTGGCGACGATGATGAACGCGCTGGCGCTGCAGGACGCGATGCGCCACGCCGGCATCGTCGCGCGCGTGCAGTCGGCGCTGCGGATGGACCAGGTCGTCGAGCCCTACATCCGGCCCCGTGCGATCCGTCAGCTCGAGGAAGGCAAGGTCGTGATCTTCGCGGCCGGCACCGGCAACCCGTTCTTCACGACGGACACGGCCGCCGCGCTGCGCGGCTCGGAAGTCGGCGCCGAGGTGGTGCTGAAGGCGACCAAGGTGGATGGCGTATATTCTGCCGATCCGAAGAAGGATCCGTCGGCCACGCGCTACACGACGATCAGCTTC
Source organism: Burkholderia vietnamiensis LMG 10929 (assembly GCF_000959445.1). Lineage (NCBI taxonomy): Bacteria > Pseudomonadati > Pseudomonadota > Betaproteobacteria > Burkholderiales > Burkholderiaceae > Burkholderia > Burkholderia vietnamiensis. The sequence goes on from NZ_CP009631.1 coordinate 2,036,845, forward strand.
GACGAGGCGATCAGCCGCAATCTGCAGGTGATGGACGCGACGGCCTTCGCGCTGTGCCGCGACCAGAAGCTGCCGATTCGCGTGTTTTCGATAAACAAGCCGGGTGCGCTCAAGCGTATCGTGCTGGGCGAGGACGAAGGTACGCTCGTCCACGTGTAAACTCCCGCGGATGCGGGCAAGCGGCGTGGGCAGCCGGCCGAGGCGCGTGACGCGCCGGGCGCCGCCCGCGTTCTTTGAAGGTTGGAAGGTTCGGAGGTTGAAATGAGTGTCGCTGATGTCAAGAAGGGCGTAGAGCAGAAAATGCAGCGCTCGATCGAAGCGTTCAAGAACGATCTGGCAAAGATCCGCACGGGCCGTGCGCACACCGGTCTGCTCGATCACGTGCAGGTCGATTACTACGGTTCGATGGTGCCGATCTCGCAGGTTGCGAACCTGACGCTCGTCGACGCACGCACGATCGGCGTGCAGCCGTGGGAAAAGAACATGGTCGCGAAGGTCGAGAAGGCCATCCGCGAAGCCGATCTCGGCCTGAATCCCGCCACGTCCGGCGATCTGATCCGCGTGCCGATGCCCGCGCTGACCGAAGAGCGCCGCCGCGAGCTGACCAAGGTGGTCAAGAGCGAAGGCGAGACGGCGAAGGTTGCGATCCGCAACCTGCGTCGCGACGCGAACGAAGCGCTCAAGAAGCTCGTGAAGGACAAGGAAATCTCGGAAGACGACGAGCGTCGTGCCAGCGACGACGTGCAGAAGCTGACGGACAAGCACGTTGCCGAGATCGACAAGCTCGTGCAGACCAAGGAAGCCGAGATCATGACGGTCTGACGACCGTCCTCGCGCGCCGCCTTCATTCCGCCTTACTGTCTCAACGGCCATGACCTATACCAGCTCTACCGTTCGCGTGCCTGACGTCGGCGCCGTGCCGCGTCATATCGCGATCATCATGGACGGCAACGGCCGTTGGGCAACCGAACGCCGCTTGCCGCGCGTCGCCGGGCACACCCGCGGCGTGGACGCCGTGCGGTCGGTGGTCGAAGGCTGTGCGCGCGCCGGCGTCCAATATCTGACGCTGTTCGCGTTCAGTTCGGAGAACTGGCGGCGCCCGAACGACGAAGTGTCGTTCCTGATGCGGCTGTTCATCACCGCGCTCGAACGCGAAATCGGCAAGCTGCATGCGAACGGCATCCGCCTGCGGGTGGTCGGCGATCTCGATCGCTTCGAGCCGCGCATCCGCGACCTGATCCGCCGCGCCGAAACCAAGACCGCGCGCAACACGCGCCTGACGCTGACGATCGCCGCGAACTACGGCGGCCGCTGGGACATCCTGCAGGCGACCAAGAAGCTCGTCGCCCAGGCCGTGCGCGAAGGCCGCGAGGTCGACGTGACCGAGGAAGCGTTCGCGCCGCACCTGGCGATGGCCTATGCGCCGGAGCCCGATCTCTTCATCCGCACCGGCGGCGAGCAGCGCGTCAGCAATTTCCTGCTGTGGCAGCTCGCGTACGCCGAGTTCTACTTCACCGACAAATACTGGCCGGACTTCGACGGCGCGGCGCTGGCCGATGCGATCGCGTCGTATACCGAGCGCGAGCGCCGTTTCGGGCGCACCAGCGCCCAGCTCGAGCCGCAATCGCAAAACGCCGATTCCCTTTCATGCTGAAGACCCGTGTGATCACGGCGGTCGTGATGCTTGCAGTGCTGCTGCCGGTGACGCTGTTCGCGCCGCTGGCCGGCTTCGGCGCGCTGATCGGCGTCGTGCTCGTGTTCGCCGCGTGGGAATGGGCGCGGCTGCTGAAGCTCGGCGCGACCGGTGCCGTCGTCTATGCGCTCGCCGCCGCGCTCGCGCTCGCGGCGACCGTGCCGCTCGGCGTCGGCGCGGCTTCGTCCCGTCCTCTTTTCATGGCAGCCGGCGTGTTCTGGCTGCTGGTCGGCCCGTTCGCGCTGCGGCGCAAGCCGCTGCTCGCGGGCGCTGTGTGGCGGCCGTTCCTGCTCGCGGCCGGCTTCGTGGTGTTCGCGGCCTGCTGGCACGCGCTCGTCGCCGCACGTGCGCAGGGCGTGCCGTTCGTGCTGTCGCTGCTGCTGGTCGTCTGGCTCGCCGATATCGGCGCATACTTCGCAGGCAAGGCGTTCGGCAAGCGTAAGCTCGCAATCACGATCAGTCCCGGTAAAAGCTGGGAGGGCGCGATCGGCGGCTGGCTCGCCGTGATGGTCGTCGCGGGCGCCGCGATGGCCGCGCACTGGTTCGAGCCGACCCTGTTTTCCGCATTCGCCACGCATTACGGGATGCCCGGTGCGTGGGCCGCGCTGACGTTGCTCGTCGTCTACAGCGTGATCGGCGATCTGTTCGAGTCGCTGCTCAAGCGCCAGGCCGGCGTGAAAGACTCCAGCGGGCTGCTGCCCGGTCACGGCGGCGTGCTCGATCGCGTCGACGCGCTGCTGCCGGTGCTGCCGCTCGCAATGCTGCTGCTTGGTTAATCCACTATCTCTGTTATGCAAAAACGTCTGACACTGCTCGGTTCCACGGGCTCGATCGGAGACAGCACGCTCGACGTGGTCGCCCGCCATCCCGAGCGTTTTTCGGTGTACGTGCTGACCGCGCATCGCAACGGCGACAAGCTCGTCGAGCAATGCCTGCGCTTCGCGCCGGAAGTCGCGGTGGTCGGCGACGCGGCGACCGCCGCGCACGTCGAAGCAAAGCTGCGCGCCGCGGGCAGCAAGACCACGGTGCTGTATGGTCCGCAGGCGCTCGTCGACGTGTCGGCGAGCGACGGCTGCGACACGGTCGTCGCGGCGATCGTCGGCGCGGCCGGCCTCGCGCCGAGCCTCGCGGCCGCGCGCGCGGGCAAGCGCATCCTGCTCGCGAACAAGGAATCGCTGGTGATGTCGGGCGGGATCTTCATGGACGCGGTGCGCGACCATGGCGCGATCCTGCTGCCGGTCGACAGCGAGCACAACGCGATCTTCCAGTGCATGCCGCGCGACGAGAACGAGCACGGCGGCATCTCGAAGATCATCCTGACGGCGTCGGGCGGCCCGTTCCGCACGCGCGAGCCGGCCACGCTCGCCGACGTGACGCCGGACGAGGCGTGCAAGCATCCGAACTGGGTGATGGGCCGCAAGATCTCCGTCGATTCGGCGACGATGATGAACAAGGGCCTCGAGGTGATCGAGGCGCACTGGATCTTCGGTCTGCCGGGCGAGCGGATCGACGTGCTGATCCACCCGCAGAGCGTGATCCATTCGCTGGTGTCGTATCGCGACGGGTCGGTGCTCGCGCAGCTCGGCAACCCCGACATGCGTACGCCGATCGCGCACGCGCTCGCGTTCCCGGAGCGCGTCGACGCCGGCGTCGATCAGCTCGACCTCGCGCAGATCGCGCAGCTGTCGTTCGAGAAGCCGGATTACGCACGCTTCCCGTGTCTCGCGCTCGCGCTGAAGGCGCTTGAAGAGGGCGGGATCGCGAGCGCCGCATTGAACGCGGCGAACGAAGTCGCGGTCGAAGCGTTTCTCGAGCGCCGGATCGGCTTCATGGCGATCGCGGCGACGGTCGACGCGGTGCTCAACGCACTGCCGAACCGCAGCCCGAACGGGCTCGACGACGTCCTGGCGGCCGATGCCGACGCGCGTCGTCTTGCCGCCGGGTTCATTGCAAAAGCGCCTGCGCCTCGCGTGGAGCGTATCGTCTGAATGAGGTGCTCATGAACGTGCTGGTCGAACTGGTCGCGTTTGCGGTGGCGATCGGGGTGCTGGTCGTCGTGCATGAGTACGGACATTATCGCGTCGCGCGCTGGTGCGGCGTGAAGGTGCTGCGTTTCTCGATCGGCTTCGGCCAGCCCATCGCGCGCTGGGTGAGCCCGCGCACGGGCACCGAGTGGACGCTCTCCGCGTTGCCGCTCGGCGGCTACGTGAAGATGCTCGACGAGCGCGAACCGGGCCCCGGCATCAATCCGGACGAGCTCGACCAGGCGTTCAACCGCCAATCGGTGTTCAAGCGCATCGCGATCGTCGCCGCCGGGCCGATCGCGAACTTCCTGTTGGCAATCGTGCTGTTTTCGGCGGTATTCGCCACCGGCGTGACCGAGCCGGCCGCGCTGGTCGCGCCGCCGGCCGCCGGCACGGTCGCGGCCCGCGCGGGCTTCGACGGCAGCGAGACCATCGTGTCGATCCGCGACGCCGACGGCGGCGCCGCCGTGCCGGTGCGCTCGTGGTCCGACTTGCGCTGGAAGCTGCTGTCCGCCGCATTCGACCATCGTGAGGTCGTGCTCGGCGCGCGCGACGGCGGCGCGGCGACGTTCGACTTCCGCGTCGATCTGCGCAATATCCCCGAGAGCGACATCGATGACGATTTCATGGCGCGCCTCGGCTTCGAGGCCGGCGGCGGCACGCTGTCGATCGCGTCGGTGCAGCCCGGCAGCGCGGCCGAGCGGGCGGGGCTGAAGGCCGGCGACAAGCTGCTGGCGCTCGACGGCCAGCCGATCGGCGGCGCGTCGCGCTTCATCGACGCGGTGAAGCATCACGCCGGCCGGGCGGTCGACCTGCAGGTCGAGCGCGGCGGTACGACGCAGACGGTAGCGATCGTGCCGCAGTTGCAGCGCGACGACGAGACGGGCCAGCAGGTCGGCCGCATCGGCGCGGCGCTGTCGATGCACACGCCGTCGGTCGACGTGCGCTACGGGCCGCTCGACAGCGTTCGGCTCGGTGCGCACCGCACGTGGGACATCGCCGTCTATTCGCTGAAGATGTTCGGGCGGATGATCACGGGCAACGCATCGCTGAAGAATCTGTCCGGCCCGGTGACGATCGCCGACTATGCGGGCAAGAGCGCGCGGCTCGGTCCGTCGGCCTTCGTATCGTTCCTCGCCCTTGTCAGCATTAGCCTCGGGGTGCTGAACTTGCTGCCGATTCCCGTTTTGGACGGGGGGCATCTGTTATATTATCTGGTTGAAGCCGCGACCGGGAAAGCCGTCTCGGAGCGCTGGCAGCTGATTCTGCAAAGAGCCGGGCTGATCTGCATCGTCGCATTGTCGGCGATCGCATTGTTCAACGACCTGGCTCGGTTAATCCATTTCTGAAGCGTCAGGCGGCGGCCGGTCGGTCGCCGCCTGATTTGATGCAGCTAAATATTGGGGATGCACGTTGTTCAAACCTCATCGCTTTGTACCTAAGACAGTTGCAGCGGCCGCGCTCGCCGCGCACGGCCTCGCGGCGCATGCAGCGGCACCGTTCGTGGTGCAAGACATCAAGATCGAGGGTTTGCAGCGCGTCGAACCCGGTTCGGTATTCGCGTACCTGCCGATCAAGCAGGGCGATACCTTCACCGACGACAAGGCATCCGAAGCAATCCGCGCGCTGTACGCGACGGGCTTCTTCAACGACGTGCGCGTCGCCACGCAAGGCAACGTCGTGATCGTGCAGGTGCAGGAGCGTCCGGCCATCGCGTCGATCGACTTCACCGGCACGAAGGAATTCGACAAGGACAACCTGACCAAGGCGCTGCGCGCGGTGGGTCTGGCCGACGGCCGCTACTACGACAAGGCGCTCGTCGACAAGGCGGAGCAGGAGCTCAAGCGTCAGTACCTCACGCGCGGCTTCTACGCGGCCGAGGTCAAGACGACGATCACGCCGGTCGACGCGAACCGCGTGTCGATCCTGTTCGCGGTCGCCGAAGGCCCGAGCGCGAAGATCCGCCAGATCAACTTCATCGGCAACAAGGCGTTCAGCACCAGCACGCTGCGCGACGAGATGCAGCTGTCCACGCCGAACTGGTTCTCGTGGTACACGAAGAACGACCTGTACTCGAAAGAAAAGCTGACCGGCGACCTCGAAGCCGTGCGCTCGTACTACCTGAACCGCGGCTACCTCGAGTTCAACATCGAGTCGACCCAGGTGTCGATCTCGCCCGACAAGAAGGACATGTACCTGACGGTCACGCTGCATGAAGGCCAGCCGTACACGGTGTCGGGCATCAAGCTGTCGGGCAACCTGCTCGATCGCGAAGCCGAACTCACCAAGCTGATCAAGATCAAGCCGGGCGATCGTTTCTCGGCCGAGAAGCTGCAGCAGACGACCAAGTCGATTGTCGACAAGCTCGGCGAATACGGCTACGCATTCGCGACGGTCAACGCGCAGCCGGACATCGATCAGGCGAACCACAAGGTGAACCTGAACCTCGTCGTCGATCCGAGCCGCCGCGTGTACGTGCGCCGCATCAACGTGGTCGGCAACACGCGCACGCGCGACGAAGTCGTGCGCCGCGAAATGCGCCAGCTCGAAAGCTCGTGGTTCGATTCGAACCGTCTCGCGCTGTCGAAGGACCGCGTGAACCGTCTCGGCTACTTCACCAACGTCGACGTGACGACGGTGCCGGTCGAAGGCACGAACGACCAGGTCGACGTGAACGTGAAGGTCGACGAAAAGCCGACCGGCGCGATCACGCTGGGCGCGGGCTTCTCGTCGACGGACAAGGTCGTGCTGTCGGCCGGCGTGTCGCAGGACAACGTGTTCGGCTCGGGCACGAGCCTGTCGGTGAACGTCAACACCGCGAAGAGCTACCGCACGCTGACCGTCACGCAGGTCGACCCGTACTTCACGGTCGACGGCATCAAGCGCATCACCGACGTCTACTACCGCACGTACCAGCCGCTGTACTACTCGACGAGCTCGAGCTTCCGCATCATCAGCGCGGGCGGCAACCTGAAGTTCGGCATTCCGTTCTCGGAAGTCGACACCGTCTATTTCGGCGCGGGCTTCGAGCAGAACCGTCTCGACGTCGATTCGAACACGCCGCAGAGCTACCAGGATTACGTGAACGAGTTCGGCCGCGTGTCGAACACCGTGCCGCTGACGGTCGCGTGGTCGCGCGACGCGCGCGACAGCGCGCTGATCCCGAGCCGCGGCTACTTCACGCAGGCGAACGTCGAGTACGGCGTGCCGGTCGGCAAGATCCAGTACTACAAGGCCGACCTGCAGGCGCAGTATTACTACTCGTTCTCGCGCGGCTTCATCCTGGGCCTGAACCTGCAGGGCGGCTACGGCAACGGTATCGGCAACCCGTACCCGATCTTCAAGAACTACTACGCGGGCGGTATCGGCTCCGTGCGTGGCTACGAGCCGAGCTCGCTGGGCCCGCGCGACACCAAGACGAACGACCCGATCGGCGGCTCGAAGATGCTGGTCGGCAACATCGAACTGACGTTCCCGCTGCCGGGCACCGGCTACGATCGCACGCTGCGCGTGTTCACGTTCATCGACGGCGGCAACGTGTGGGGCAACGCGCCGGGCGGCACGAGTACCGGCGCGAACGGTCTGCGTTACGGCTATGGTGTGGGCCTCGCGTGGATCTCGCCGATCGGCCCGCTGAAGCTGAGCCTCGGTTTCCCGCTGCAGAAGCACGAGGGCGACCAGTACCAGAAATTCCAGTTCCAGATCGGGACGGCGTTCTGATCGAACGCATGACAACAGCAACGAGAGGGTAATTTTGCTAACCGGTAAGTTTTCGAAACGAGTGATCGGGGCGTTGACCATTGCGCTGGCCTTGGGCGCGGCGACGGCACACGCTCAGGACGTCGCCCGCATCGCGGCGGTCAATTCGGATCGGATCCTGCGCGAGTCGGCGCCCGCGAAGGCGGCGCAGACGAAGCTCGAAGCCGAGTTCGCGAAGCGCGACAAGGATCTGCAGGACCTGGCGGCGCGTCTGAAGTCGATGTCCGATTCGCTGGACAAGAACGGTGCGTCGTTGTCGGCGGCCGATCGCGCGCAGAAGCAGCGCGATCTCGCGCAGCTCGACACCGACTTCCAGCGCAAGCAGCGTGAGTTCCGCGAAGATCTGAACCAGCGCCGCAACGAGGAGCTCGCGGCGGTGCTCGAGCGCGCGAACAAGGTCATCAAGCAGATCGCGGAGCAGCAGAATTACGACCTGATCGTGCAGGAAGCCGTGTACGTCAGCCCGCGCATCGACATCACCGACAAGGTGCTCAAGGCGCTCGCGTCCGGCTCGACGAACTGAACGGAGCAGACGACGAATGGCATTGACGCTCGAGGCACTCGTAAAGCGGTTCGGCGGCGAGATCGTCGGCGACGCCCAGTGCAAGGTCAGCGGCCTCGCGCCGCTCGACCAGGCCGGCCCTCAGCAGCTCGCGTTTCTCGCGAATCCGAAGTACCTGTCGCAGGTCGAGACGAGCGGCGCCGGCGCGGTGCTGATCGCGCCCAAGGACCTCGAAAAGCTTGGCGCGGCCGAGGGATCTCCGACATCCGGCCCCCGGATGGCCGGCCCCCGGACGGCCGGCCCCAGCAACTTCATCGTGACGGCGAATCCGTACGCGTACTTCGCGCGCGTCGCGCAGATGTTCATCGATCTGGCCACGCCGCCGCGCGTGGCCGGCGTGCATCCGAGCGCGACGATCGACCCGTCCGCGCAGGTCGCCGCGAGCGCGGTGATCGGTCCGCACGTGACGATCGAGGCCGGTGCGGTGATCGCCGATGACGTGCAGCTCGACGCCGGCGTGTTCGTCGGCCGCGGCACGACGATCGGCGCGGGCTCGCACCTGTATCCGAACGCAGCGGTGTACCACGGCTGCAAGATCGGGCCGCGTGCGATCATTCATGCGGGCGCGGTGATCGGCTCGGACGGCTTCGGCTTCGCGCCGGATTTCGTCGGCGACGGCGACGCGCGCACCGGCAGCTGGGTCAAGATCCCGCAGGTCGGCGGCGTGTCGATCGGCCCGGACGTCGAGATCGGCGCGAACACGACGATCGATCGCGGCGCGATGGCCGATACCGTCATCGAAGCGTGCGTGAAGATCGACAACCAGGTGCAGATCGGCCACAACTGCCGGATCGGCGCATATACGGTCATCGCGGGCAGCGCCGGGATCGCCGGCAGCACGACGATCGGCCGCCATTGCATGATCGGCGGCGCGGCCGGGATCGCCGGCCACGTGACGCTCGGCGACTACGTGATCATCACCGCGAAGTCGGGCGTATCGAAATCGCTGCCGAAGGCCGGCATCTATACGAGTGCGTTCCCGGCCGTCGACCACGGCGAATGGAACCGCAGCGCCGCGCTCGTACGCAACCTCGACAAACTGCGCGACCGCATCAAGGCGCTCGAAACCGCGCTGGCCGCCCAGGGCGGCACGGACGCCTGACCACCATGCGAGACCACCAACCGGGCACGGCCAGCGCATCCGCCCGGTTAGCCGGACCGGGCCGCACGACGGCCCGCATCAGCCTTTGCATCACCACCGCGCAGCCTCTGCGTGAGACGAACCATCATGAGCACTGAAAAAATCAATCTCGACATCCACAAGATCCTCACGCTGCTGCCGCATCGCTACCCGATTCTGCTGGTCGACCGCGTGCTCGAACTCGAGCCGCACAAGGGGATCAAAGCGCTGAAGAACGTGTCGATCAACGAGCCGTTCTTTCAGGGACATTTCCCGAAGCGGCCGGTGATGCCGGGTGTGCTGATCCTCGAGGCGCTCGCGCAGGCGGCCGCGCTGCTGACCTTCGCGGAAGAGCAGCCGAAGGATCCGGAGAACACGCTGTACTACTTCGTCGGCATCGACGGCGCGCGCTTCAAGCGCGTGGTCGAGCCGGGCGACCAGCTGATCCTGAACGTGACGTTCGAACGATACATCCGCGGCATCTGGAAGTTCAAGGCGGTGGCCGAAGTGGACGGCAAGGTGGCGGCGGAAGCCGAACTGATGTGCACGGTCAAGACGGCCGACGCGGCGCCCTGAGCGACGCGGCACGCATGAGCAACATGACGCGGGCAACGCGACACATCATAACGAGAGGCAACGGCGCATGACCAGGATTCATCCTACCGCGATCGTCGAACCGGGCGCGCAGATCGACGAGTCGGTCGAGATCGGGCCGTACGCGATCGTCGGGCCGCATGTGACGATCGGCGCGCGCACCACGATCGGCTCGCACAGCGTGATCGAAGGTCACACGACGCTCGGCGAAGACAACCGCATCGGCCATTACGCGTCGGTCGGCGGCCGTCCGCAGGACATGAAGTACAAGAACGAGCCGACCAGGCTCGTGATCGGCAACCGCAACACGATCCGCGAATTCACGACGATCCACACCGGCACCGTGCAGGACGCCGGCGTGACGACGCTCGGCGACGACAACTGGATCATGGCGTACGTGCATATCGGCCACGACTGCCGGGTCGGCAACAACGTGATCCTGTCGAGCAACGCGCAGATGGCCGGTCACGTCGAGATCGGCGACTTCGCGATCATCGGCGGGATGTCGGGCGTGCATCAGTTCGTGCGCATCGGCGCGCACTCGATGCTCGGCGGCGCGTCGGCGCTCGTGCAGGACGTGCCGCCGTTCGTGATCGCTGCAGGCAACAAGGCCGAGCCGCACGGCATCAACGTCGAAGGCCTGCGCCGGCGCGGTTTCTCGCCGGACGCGATCTCGGCGCTGCGCAGCGCGTACCGCCTGCTGTACAAGAACGGCCTGTCGCTCGACGAGGCCAAGGTACAGCTGCGCGAGCTCGCGAGCGCCGGCGGCGACGGCGATGCGCCGGTGGCCGCGCTCGTCGCGTTCGTCGACGCGTCGCAACGCGGCATCATCCGCTAACCGATGCCGCTGCCGACCAATCAGCTGCGGCTCGCCATGGTGGCCGGCGAGCCGTCGGGCGACCTGCTCGCGGCGTCGCTGCTCGGCGGGCTGCAGGCGCGACTGCCGGCGTCGACCCACTATTACGGGATCGGCGGGCAGCGCATGCTCGCGCACGGCTTCGACTCGCACTGGCAGATGGACAAGCTGACGGTGCGCGGTTACGTCGAGGCGCTGGGCCAGATCCCCGAGATTCTGCGCATTCGCGGCGAACTGAAGCGCCAACTGCTCGCCGAGCGGCCCGACGCATTCATCGGCGTCGATGCACCCGACTTCAACTTCAACGTGGAACAGGCCGCGCGCGACGCGGGCATTCCGTCGATCCACTTCGTGTGCCCGTCGATCTGGGCGTGGCGCGGCGGGCGGATCAAGAAGATCGCGAAGTCGGTTGACCACATGCTGTGCCTGTTCCCGTTCGAACCGGCGATCCTCGACAAGGCGGGCGTCGCGTCGACGTACGTGGGCCATCCGCTCGCCGACGAGATCCCGCTCGAGCCCGACACGCACGGCGCGCGCATCGCGCTCGGCCTGCCGGCCGACGGCCCGGTGATCGCGGTGCTGCCGGGCAGTCGCCGCTCGGAGATCGCGCTGATCGGCCCGACGTTCTTCGCGGCGATGGCGCTGATGCAGGAGCGCGAGCCGGGCGTGCGCTTCGTGATGCCGGCGGCGACGCCCGCGCTGCGCGAGCTGCTGCAACCGCTCGTCGCCGCGCATCCGCAACTCGCGTTGACGATCACCGACGGCCGCTCGCAGGTCGCGATGACGGCCGCCGACGCGATCCTCGTGAAGAGCGGCACCGTCACGCTGGAAGCCGCGCTGCTGAAGAAGCCGATGGTGATCTCGTACAAGGTGCCCTGGCTGACCGGCCAGATCATGCGCCGCCAGGGCTACCTGCCGTACGTCGGCCTGCCGAACATCCTGGCCGGGCGCTTCGTCGTGCCGGAGCTGCTGCAGCACTTCGCGACGCCGGAGGCGCTCGCCGACGCGACGCTCACGCAGTTGCGCGACGACGCGAACCGCCGCACGCTGACCGAAGTGTTCACCGAAATGCACCTGTCGCTGCGGCAGAACACGGCCGCGAAGGCGGCCGAAGCGGTCGTGCGGGTGCTCGAGCAACGCAAGGGGCGCGCATGACCGCCACTCGCGCACCACGTGCAGCGCGCGGCCGCGTGCCGCTCGACCAGCGCGGCTTCGATTTCAGCCGGCCCGACGACATCGTCTGCGGCGTCGACGAAGCCGGGCGCGGCCCGCTCGCGGGCCCGGTGGTCGCCGCCGCGGTGATCCTCGATCCCGCGCAGCCGATCGAAGGCCTCGACGATTCGAAGGCGCTGTCCGCGAAAAAGCGCGACGCGCTGTACGACCTGATCGTCGCGCGTTCGCGTGCGTATTGCGTCGCGTCGGCCAGCGTCGACGAGATCGATACGCTGAACATCCTGCATGCGACGATGCTCGCGATGAAGCGCGCGGTCGAAGGCCTGTCGCTCATGCCGACGCTCGCGCAGATCGACGGCAACCGTTGCCCGACGCTGATGGTGCGCGCCGAGGCGATCGTCAGCGGCGACGCGCTCGTGCCGAGCATCTCGGCGGCGTCGATCCTCGCGAAAGTCACGCGCGACCGGATGCTCGTCGAGCTGCATGCCCGCCATCCGGTGTACGGCTTCGACGTGCACGCCGGCTACGGCACCGCGAAACATCTTGCCGCGCTGCGCGAGCATGGGCCGTGCGAAGCGCATCGGCGCTCGTTCGCACCCGTGCGCGCGGCGCTCGACCTGATTCGATGAAAAGCATCACCTCACGCGACAACCCGCTGTACAAGCGGCTGAAGGCGCTCGCGGGTTCGACGGCGCAGCAGCGCCGCGGCGGCCACGCGCTGCTCGAAGGTTTCCATCTGGCCGGCGCCTATCTCGACACGGGCGCGATCCCCGAGCTGTGTGTCGCGACCGAAGGCGCGCTCGCGCACGCCGAAGCGCAGGCGATCGTCGCGCGCATCGACGCGCCGCGGGTCGTCACGCTGCCCGACGCGCTGTTCGGTCAGCTGTCGAACGTCGTCAGCGGCGTCGGCCTGCTGCTGCTGGTCGAGCGGCCGGCGCAGCCGCTGCCGGCGCGCGTCACCGATACGTCGGTCGTGCTCGACGGCGTGCAGGACGCCGGCAACGTCGGCTCGATCCTGCGCAGCGCGGCGGCGGCCGGCGTGCGCCACGTGTTCTGTGCGCCGGGCACCGCGTATGCGTGGTCGTCGAAGGTGCTGCGCTCGGGCATGGGCGCCCACTTCCTGTTGTCGATTCACGAGGACGTCGAGCCGGACGCGCTCGCCGAGCGTCTCGACGTGCCGGTCGCGCTGACCGATTCGCACGGCGCGCAGGCCGTCTACGACTGCGATCTGTCCGGCCCCGTCGCATGGGTGTTCGGCAACGAGGGGGCGGGCGTGTCGGCGTTCTGGCGCGATGCGGCGACCCATCGCGTGACGATCCCGCAGCCGGGCGGGATGGAGTCGCTCAACGTCGCGGCGGCGGCGGCCGTGTGTCTGTTCGAGCAGGTGCGGCAGCAGCGGCGCAAATGAGACGCGCGCGCCGCGCGCCAGGTCGTCGGCGCGCAGCGCCCAGCAAAAAGCCGCGTTGAACGCGGCTTTTTGCTTTCTGGCGGCGGCGTGAGCGCCGCCGATGCAGCGCACGTCAGTACGACTGCCGCTCCAGGCGGATTTCCTGCAGGATCGTCGTCGCGATTTCCTCGATCGACTTGTGCGTCGACGACAGCCACTTGATCCCTTCGCGGCGCATCATCGCCTCCGATTCGTTGATCTCGTAACGGCAGTTCTCCGGCGCCGCGTACTTGCTGCCCGGGCGGCGCTCGTTGCGGATCTCCGACAGACGCTGCGGGTCGATCGACAGGCCGAACAGCTTTTCGCGATGCTGCGTCAGCGCCGACGGCAGCTTGCCGCGCTCGAAGTCTTCCGGAATCAGCGGATAGTTCGCCGCCTTCACGCCGTACTGCATCGCGAGATACAGGCTCGTCGGCGTCTTGCCGCTGCGCGACACGCCGACCAGGATCACGTCGGCTTCGGACAGGTTGCGGTTCGACTGGCCGTCGTCGTGCGCGAGCGAGAAGTTGATCGCCTCGATCCGCGTCTTGTATTCCTCGGTATCTGCGTTCTGGTGGCCGCGCCCCATCGCGTGGCTCGACTTCAGCTCGAGCTCCTGCTCGAGCGGCTCGACGAAGCGCTGGAACATGTCGAGCACGAGCGCGTTCGAGCGCTTGACGATGTCGTTCGACACGCTGTCGACGAGCGTGGTGAACACGATCGCGCGACGGCCGTCGTGCACGGCCGCTTCGTTGATTTTCTCGACGGTCGAATAGGCCTTTTCGAGCGAGTCGACGAACGGCACGCGCACGAGGCGGAATTTCTGGTCGAACTGGGACAGGATCGAATGCGCGAAGGTTTCGGCAGTGATCCCGGTGCCGTCGGAGACGATGAAAACGGTAGGCAGCATGAATCTGGGCGTCGAGCGTGAAGGGCGGTTGCGCGGGCGGCTGGAGGTTCGCCTCCACACGCGGTGACAAGGTCGCGCCACATCCGGCAGCCGGCACGGTAGAATAGCGGCAACCTGTTGGATAAGCAATTGCGGGGACGGTGCGCACAGGGCGCCCGGCGCTTGCCGCGAGCCATCCAAAATTCCCGGCAAGTTCGGCGATTCATCTGCATACGTCGCCTTTCTGCCGGGTTTTTGCACATCGAGGGTCGGAAGATTTCCACCGCTGCGATTGTTTCTCCAACAGGTTGCGCAAGACGCGCCGCGCCTTTTTGCAAGCGCCCGCGTTCGAGCCCACTTGCGCAATCGAGCATTTTTTTCACACTTAGGGGCTTGTATGACTAACGCAGCAAACGTCGCAAAGGACCAGGCGTATGTAATCCCGTTCGAGCAGTTGCGGATGACCGATGTGGAGATCGTGGGCGGCAAGAACGCGTCGCTCGGCGAGATGATCAGCCAGCTTTCCGAGGCAGGCGTTCGCGTCCCCACCGGCTTTGCCACGACCGCGCTCGCATTCCGCGATTTCCTCAAGCACAACGATCTGACCGATCGCATCGCCAAGCGTCTCGAGTCGCTCGACATCGACGACGTGAAGGCGCTCGCCGAAGCAGGCGCCGAAATCCGTAAATGGATCGTCGACGCACCGCTGCAGGCGCGTCTCGAGCAGGAAATCCGCGCGCAGTTCGAAATCCTGAAGAGCGGCTCGCCGACCGAACTGTCGTTCGCCGTGCGCTCGTCCGCGACCGCGGAAGACCTGCCCGACGCATCGTTCGCCGGCCAGCAGGAGTCGTATCTGAACGTCGTCGGCATCGACGACGTGCTCGATCGCATGAAGCACGTGTTCGCGTCGCTGTACAACGACCGCGCGATCTCGTATCGCGTGCACAAGGGCTTCACGCACGCCGAGGTCGCACTGTCGGCAGGCGTGCAGCGCATGGTGCGTTCGGACGTCGGCGCGGCCGGCGTGATGTTCACGATCGACACCGAATCGGGCTTCAAGGACGCCGTGTTCATCACGTCGAGCTACGGCCTCGGCGAAACCGTCGTGCAGGGCGCCGTGAACCCGGACGAGTTCTACGTATTCAAGACGACGCTCGCGCAGGACAAGTACCCGATCATCCGCCGCTCGATCGGCTCGAAGCTGATCAAGATGGAGTTCACGCAACCCGGCGAACCGGGCCGCGTGAAGACGGTCGACGTGTCGCACGAGCAGCGCAACCGTTATTCGATCACCGACGAAGACGTGATCGAGCTCGCGAAGTACGCGGTCATCATCGAGAAGCACTACCAGCGTCCGATGGACATCGAGTGGGGCAAGGACGGTCGCGACGGCAAGATCTTCATCCTGCAGGCACGTCCGGAAACGGTGAAGAGCCAGGCGAGCGGCAAGGCCGAGCAGCGCTTCAAGCTGAAGGGCCAGTCGCAGGTGCTGGCGACGGGCCGCGCGATCGGTCAGAAGATCGGCGCGGGCCCCGTGCGCGTGATTCAGGACCCGTCGGAAATGGAACGCGTGCAACCTGGCGACGTGCTGGTGGCCGACATGACCGACCCGAACTGGGAGCCGGTGATGAAGCGCGCATCGGCGATCGTCACGAACCGCGGCGGGCGCACCTGCCACGCGGCGATCATCGCGCGTGAGTTGGGCGTGCCTGCGGTCGTCGGCTGCGGCGACGCGACCGACGTGCTGAAGGACGGCGCGCTGGTGACGGTGTCGTGCGCGGAAGGCGACGAAGGCAAGATCTACGACGGGCTGCTCGAGACGGAAGTCACGGAAGTGCAGCGCGGCGAGCTGCCGGAGATTCCGGTCAAGATCATGATGAACGTCGGCAACCCGCAACTCGCGTTCGACTTCTCGCAGCTGCCGAACGCCGGCGTCGGTCTCGCGCGCCTCGAGTTCATCATCAACAACAACATCGGTGTGCACCCGAAGGCGATCCTCGAGTACCCGAACATCGATCAGGACCTGAAGAAGGCCGTCGAGAGCGTCGCGCGCGGTCATGCATCGCCGCGCCAGTTCTACGTCGACAAGCTGACCGAAGGCGTCGCGACGATCGCCGCGGCGTTCTATCCGAAGCCCGTGATCGTGCGTCTGTCCGACTTCAAGTCGAACGAGTACAAGAAGCTGATCGGCGGTTCGCGCTACGAGCCGGACGAGGAAAACCCGATGCTGGGCTTCCGCGGCGCATCGCGCTACATCGCCGAAGACTTCGCGCAGGCGTTCGAGATGGAATGCCGTGCACTGAAGCGTGTGCGCGACGAGATGGGCCTGACCAACGTCGAGATCATGGTGCCGTTCGTGCGTACCGTGAAGCAGGCGGAGCGCGTCGTCGGCCTGCTCGAGAAGTTCGGCCTGAAGCGCGGCGAGAACGGCCTGCGCCTCGTGATGATGTGTGAAGTCCCGACCAACGCGATCCTCGCCGAAGAGTTCCTGCAGCACTTCGACGGTTTCTCGATCGGCTCGAACGACCTCACGCAGCTCACGCTCGGCCTCGACCGCGACTCGGGCATGGAACTGCTGGCCGTCGACTTCGACGAACGCGACCCGGCCGTCAAGTTCCTGCTCAAGCGTGCGATCGACACCTGCCGCAAGATGGGCAAGTACGTCGGTATCTGCGGCCAGGGCCCGTCCGATCACCCGGATTTCGCGCAGTGGCTGGCCGACGAAGGCATCGTGTCGATTTCGCTGAACCCCGACACGATCATCGATACGTGGCAGGCGCTGGCCAAGCGGAAGTAACGGCAGCCCGCCGCTGCATCGAAAGGGCGGTCCGCCGCTCTTTCGATGAAGGCAAAATGCAAGCTTCGTGCTATAAACACCCCGGTATCTACCGGGGTGTTTTTTTATCTGCGCCCGCCGGATCGCTCGACGGTGCCGACCGCCACGCGCGGTCCGACAGCGAATATAGTGCGTAGTGGGGCGCAAGCGTTTTTCTGGAGACCACAATGATGTCGGGGCATCTGTTCTGGTGGATCGGGGTCGGCGTGCTGGTCGTGGCCGAACTGCTGACCGGCACCTTCTATCTGCTGATGATCGCGCTCGGCTTTCTCGCCGGCGGCCTGCTGCAGTTCGCCGGCTTCGCGCCGCACGTGCAGCTGGGCGCGGCCGCCGCGGTCGCGATCGTCGCGATGATCGCGCTGCGCCGCTCGGGGCTCGGGCGCAAGCAGAAGCGCGACACGTCGACCAATCCGGACGTCAATCTCGATATCGGCGCGACCCTTACGGTCGACGCGTGGCATGACGGCCGCGCGCGCGTGCAGTATCGCGGCGCCGACTGGGACGTCGAGCTGGCGAACGGCGAGCGCGACGATGCGCACGTGTACCGCGTCAGCGCCGTGCGCGGCAACTGTCTGGTCGTCGTCGCGAAAGCCGCGGGCTGATCGTCCACCGATAAAACAAGGAGGGAATATTTCATGGATTCGCTGATCGTCTGGGTCGTCCTGCTCGTCATCGCCATCGTGATCGTGTCGAAGACGGTGAAGATCGTGCCGCAGCAGCATGCGTGGGTGCTCGAGCGCTTCGGCCGGTATCACGCGACGCTGTCGCCCGGCCTGAACATCGTGCTGCCGTTCGTCGACCGGATCGCCTACCGCCACGTGCTGAAGGAAATTCCGCTCGACGTGCCGAGCCAGGTCTGCATCACGCGCGACAACACGCAGCTGCAGGTCGACGGCGTGCTGTACTTCCAGGTCACCGACCCGATGAAGGCGTCGTACGGATCGAGCAACTTCGTGCTCGCGATCACGCAGCTCGCGCAGACGACGCTGCGCTCGGTGGTCGGCAAGCTCGAACTCGACAAGACGTTCGAGGAACGCGACTTCATCAACCACAACATCGTGTCGGCGCTCGACCAGGCCGCGGCGAACTGGGGCGTGAAGGTGCTGCGCTACGAGATCAAGGACCTCACGCCGCCGAAGGAAATCCTGCACGCGATGCAGGCGCAGATCACCGCCGAGCGTGAGAAGCGCGCGCTGATCGCGGCATCCGAGGGCCGCAAGCAGGAGCAGATCAACCTCGCATCGGGTGCGCGCGAGGCAGCGATCCAGAAGTCAGAAGGCGAGCGGCAGGCGGCGATCAACCAGGCGCAGGGCGAGGCGGCCGCGATTCTCGCGGTGGCCGACGCGAACGCGCAGGCGATCCAGAAAATCGCGAACGCGATCCAGTCGCAGGGCGGCATGGATGCGGTCAATCTGAAGGTGGCCGAGCAGTATGTCGGCGCATTCTCGAATCTGGCGAAGCAGGGCAATACGCTGATCGTGCCGGCCAACCTGTCGGATCTCGGGACCGCGATCGCCTCGGCGCTGACGATCGTCAAGAACGCGACGCCGGCAGCGGGCGGTAGGGGCTGAGCGTCCGCGGGGCTTGCAGCGGCGTCGGCCGCTTCCGGCTTCCGGCTTCCGGCGTGCGGCGTATCGTCGCGCGGCTGCATTGCCGTGGCTGCGTCGGCGTTCAATTCCATCGGCAACGGCGTGGCAGCGCTGCACATGCGCCGGATCGCTACGCCGCCCACAGCAAAACGGCCCGCATCGAGCGGGCCGTTTCGTTGCTGCGGCAGCGCGTGCGTGTCACGTGCCGGCGCGCATGATGCGCGCCTTTTCGCGCTCCCAGTCGCGCTTCTTCTCGGTTTCGCGCTTGTCGTGCAGCTTCTTGCCCTTCGCGAGCGCGATGTCGCATTTCACGCGACCGCCCTTGTAGTGGAAGTTCAGCGGCACGAGCGTGTAGCCGCGCTGCTCGACCTTGCCGATCAGTTTCTTGATTTCCTCACGGTGCAGCAGCAGCTTGCGCGTGCGGACCGGATCGGGCTTGATGTGCGTCGAGGCTTCGGGCAGCGGGCTGATGTGGGTGCCGATCAGGAAGATCTCGGCGTTCTTCACCACCACGTAGCCCTCCTTGATCTGGCCGCGCCCGGCGCGCAGCGCCTTGACTTCCCAGCCCTCGAGCACGAGCCCGGCTTCATAGCGTTCCTCGATGTGATAATCGAAGTGCGCTTTCCTGTTGTCGATGATGCTCATGAAAGGATTGGGCCAACTCGTTTAAAATCACGATTTTAGCAAAGCGGGGCGTGAATCGCCCGGCTTGCGTTCCCACTTCAAGCGATGCCGCGCGATTTATGGCAGATGTCCAGAAAACCGTATTGATCCGTCACTCGGCGGAACAGATGTTCGACCTCGTCACCGACGTGGCCGATTACCCCAATTTCCTGCCCTGGTGCGGCGGCGTCGAAGTTCGCCGCCAGGACGACCGCGGGATGGAAGCGCGCATCGACATCAACTTCAAGGGCATCAAGCAGCATTTCGCGACGCGCAACACGCAGCAGCGTCCGAGCCGGATCGACATGGAGTTCGCCGACGGCCCGTTCAAGAAGTTCACGGGCTCGTGGCGGTTCATCCCGCTGCGCGCCGATGCGTGCAAGATCGAATTCGCGCTGCACTACGAGTTCTCGAGCATCCTGCTCGAGAAGATCATCGGCCCGGTGTTCAGCCACATCGCGAACACTTTCGTCGATTCGTTCGTCAAGCGCGCCGACCAGCGCTACGGCAAGGGGTGAGGCGATGCTGTCGATCGAAGTCTGCTACGCGCTGCCGGACCGCCAGACGCTGATTCCCGTTTCATTGCCCGAGGGCGCGACCGTGCGCGCCGCGATCGACGCGAGCGGCGTGCTCGCGCTGCATCCGGAGATCGATCTCGCGCAGGCGAAAACCGGCGTGTTCGGCAAGCTCGCACCGCTCGACGCACCGCTCGCCGACCACGACCGTGTCGAGATCTACCGGCCGCTGATCGTCGATCCGAAGCTCGCGCGCCAGCGGCGCGTCGACAAGACCCGCCGCGAAGGCTCGATCGAGGGCCGCAAGTGGATGCACAAGGACGCGCGCTGACGCGTCGCGTCGGCGTCGCGTCATCTCTTTTCTTTCCTGTTCATCGGCCGTACCGGCTCGATCGGCGGCCCGTTCAGTGACGTGTTCAGTGAGCCGTGGCGTTCGCGTTCGCCGCGGCGTGCTCGCGCGTGCCGTCGCCTGCATGCGGATCGCCGTGCCGACGCACCGACCCGTAGACGCCCGCGAGCAACAGCGCGAGCGCCGCGATCTCGAGCACGCGCGGCATCCGGTGGTCGTAGACGAACGCATAGAGCATCGCGAACACCGTTTCGAACACGATCAGCTGGCCCGATAGCGTGAGCGGCAGCCGCTTCGACGCCGCGTTCCACAGTCCGTTGCCGAGCCACGACGCGCCGATCGCCAGCGCGAGATTCAGCAGCCAGAACAGCTGCCAGCGCGATGCCGGCAGCGCGGCCTGTATCGTGCCGGCCGGCAGCGCCAGGATCGCGAGCCAGCACAGGCCGCCGATCAGCCCGGTCACGACGCCCCACAGCACCGACCACTCGTTGCCGCCGAAGCGATGGTGGCGCTGCAGGTAGCGCGCGTTCGCGACCGCGTACCAGGTCCAGCTCGCCAGCGCGCCGCTGGCGCAGGCGATGCCGAGGAGCTTCTCGTCGAGCGTGGTCGCATGCGCGGCGGCCGACGTGAACAGATCGACGTTGATGCAGACGATGCCCGCGATCACCAGCGCGAGCGGTGCCGCGAGGCGCCGCAGCGGCACCGCGCCGTGGTCGCTCAGGCCCGCGAGCGTGACGGTCACGGGCAGCACGCCGACGATCAGCGAGCTGGGGCCGATGCCGATCAGATGCACGGCGCCGGACAGCAGCATGTAGTACGCGACGTTGCCGATCAGCGCGAGCTTCGCGAGCGCCACGACGTCTTCGCGGGTCAGCCGCGCGAGCAGCGAGCGGGCGGCCGGCAGCGCGGCCGCCAACGACACGAGACCGTACATCGCGTAGCGGCCGGCGCTCAGCAGCAGCGGCGAGAAGTCGGTCAACAGCCGCGGCACCAGAAACACCATGCCCCACAACGCGCCCGCCAGGACGCCATACACTACACCGCGCTGCATCGACTGCTCCGAACAAAAGACTGACGAGCGCGCATCTTAGCGAGGGTCGAGCGAAGGCGTCTTGTTCATTCCTGCACCGGGGGGTGGACGTGGTGCGCGTGCGGCCGCGGTGCGATCGCAGGCGTATCAGCGTTCTGCTGCTGCGTCGGCGTCGCTGTCGTGCACGGCGTTCCCCGACGCGGGGCGGCGCACCGCGCGCAGCGTGCCGCTGTTGCCGCCGCCGCAGTAGAACGTGTCGCGGCCGTCGGATTCCAGTCCCGACACGCCGACGCCGGCCGGCATGTCGACCTGCTCGAGCACGTGTCCGGTGCCGGGGTCGACGCGTCGCAGCGCGCTTTCGTCCGCTTCCCACGTGCCGTGCCACAGTTCGCCGTCGACCCAGGTCACGCCGGTGACGAAGCGGTTCGATTCGATCGTGCGCAGCACGGCGCCCGACTGCGGATCGATCTGATGAATCTTGCGCTCGCGGTATTGCCCGACCCACAGCGTGCCTTCGGCCCAGGCGAGCCCGGAATCCGCGCCGCCGCCGGGCGCGGGGATCGTCGCGAGCACGCGGCCCGAGTCGGGGTCGATCGTTTCGATGCGGTCCTCGACGATCTGGAACAGGTGGCGGCCGTCGAACGCGGTGCCCGCATGCGCGGCGACGTCCAGCGTGCGCACCGTCGTGCCGGCACCGGGATCGAGCGCATTGAGCTTGTCGCCGGACGCGAACCACACGTGCTGCCCGTCGAACGTGACGCCGTGCACGCCGTCGACGCCGGCAAACGGGCCGTATTCGCGCAGGATGCTTGCGGTGGAACGTTTCATGTCTGTCTCCTCGTCGTGGGTTGGCCCATCCTAGTCGCCCGGCAGCGTCACGGGGAGTAACAATGCGGTCGCGAATCCGGGCGGCGCGGGCGTGAGCCAGCGGCGCGCACGGCCGCGACCGAGCGCCTGCGCCTTGCCGGCGGCCGCCAGCGCTTCGAGCGCACGCTGCACGGTGCGCTGGCTGGCGCCGAGCGCGAGCGCCAACGCGGAGCTCGACCATGCGTCGCCGTCGGCGAGCAGCGCGAGCACGGCAGCGTGGCGATCGTCGACGACGCGCGCGAGCACGACGATGTCAGCGGCGCCGAGCGGCTCGAGCGCGAAGCCGTCGGCGGTGGCGGTCAGCTTCGCGAGCGGCCGCAGCATCGCGCGCAGGCGGCCGATCTCGACGCGCAGGCGCGCGCGATGCGAATCGTCCGCGTGTCTCGCGCGAAACGCGGCGGCGACGAGCGCGTTCCTCGACACGTCGCGCGGCCACGCTTCGCCGAGCACGCGCGCGAGCGTGAACAGCACCGGGCGGCGCGCGAGCGACACGCTTGCGCGCGCATCGCGCACGGCATGCCGGCACGCGTCGACGACCAGCGCGTCCGACTCGAACAGCGCCTGTACTTCGTCGAGCCGCACGAGCCGCGATGCCCCGCGTGCGATGAGCCGCGCGGCCGGCGTATCGAGCGCGCGCGCGGCCGTCTCGACTTCGGCGCTCAGTGCGGCGATGCCGGCATGTTGCGCGGCCGCGCGCGCACGGGCCAGCGCGGCGCGCGCCGCGTGCGGGCGGATGCGGCGGATCGCGATGCCGGCCGCGATCAGTTCGTGTGCCGCGCGCGACGCCGGCGGCAGCGCGGCGGGCTCGAGCTGCGCGAGTTGCTGCTCGGCGTCGTCGACGCGTCCGATCAGCAGCAGCCGGCGCACGCCGAGATAACGCGCATGGGCCGCGTTCGCGCGATCGCCGTGCGCGTCGAGCGTCGCGCATGCGGCGTCGAGTGCGCGCGACGGCCAGCGCAGATCGCGCGACGCCAGCGCGATCTCGGCTTGCGCGACCACGCAGCGCGCGCGTGCGACGGCTTCGTGCGGGCCGAACGCGCGCGCCGCCGCGCGCATGAGCGCGCGGGCGCGCTCGAAGTCGCCGAGCTGAGCCAGCGCGATGCCGCGCAACGCGAGCGCGGGCGCGTCGCCGCGCAGTGCGACGCGGTTCAGCGCGCCGAGCGGGTCGCCGGCCGCGAGCGCGCGGGCGGCGGCGGTGATCAGCGAATCCATGCGAATCCCGACACAGTTGTCACTCCCTCGCGTCCGATCCCGGGCCCTAATCTAGCACCACGCACACGGCGAAGCCGCCGTGCCCGAATCCCGACGAAAGGAGAAACCCGCAATGACGACCCATCTGACCGGAACGCGCGACGAATGGCTGACGGCGCGACGCGCGCTGCTCGACGCGGAAAAGACGCTCACGCGCCATAGCGACGCGCTCGCACGGCGTCGCGAGGCGCTGCCGTGGGTGCGCGTGGACAAGACCTACCGGTTCGACACCGAGCACGGCGCGGCGACGCTCGACGATCTGTTCGACGGCCGTTCGCAACTGCTCGTCTATCACTTCATGTTCGGCCCCGACTACAAGGCCGGCTGCCCGTCGTGCTCGGCGCTCGCCGATGGCTTCGACGGTTTCGCCGTCCATCTCGCGAACCACGACGTGACGCTCGCGGCGGTGTCGCGCGCGCCGCTCGCGAAGCTGCTGGCGTACCGGCAGCGCATGGGCTGGCGGTTTCCGTGGGCGTCGTCGGAAGGCGGCGCGTTCAATTTCGACTTCAACGTGTCGTTCACCGAAGCGCAGCAGCGCACCGGCGACGTCGAATACAACTATGCGCGCGCCGCTCACGCGATGGACGTGGATCCGCCGCCGGCCGCGGTCGCGCAGTTCGCCGCGACCTGCGGCACCGATGCCGCGACGTATGCGCGCGACCGCCCGGGGATGAGCGCGTTCGTGCGCGAGGACGGCGTCGTCTATCACACGTATTCGACCTATGCGCGCGGGCTCGATGCGCTGTGGGGCATGTACGCGTGGCTCGACCGCGCGCCGCTCGGCCGCAACGAGACGGGCGTGTGGTGGCGCCGTCACGACGAATACGCGCGCGATTGAGCGCGGAGGCGGGCGATGCGTTGCGCGACTCGATCGGGCCGGCACTCCGTTGCCCCGCGCAGCGCGGACCGCGCGTTCTGCGCGGCGCTCGCGGCCGCATTCGCCGCGGCGCTGTGGGCGACGCTGGCGCTGCATGCGTCGATGGACGCGATGGGCGGCACGCCGATGGCCGGCGGCTGGACGCTGTCGGCCGCGTGGGGCGGATCGTGCGGATGGCGGCCGGGCAGGGCGTTCGGTGAGTTCGTCGGCATGTGGGCGGCGATGACGGCGACGATGATGCTGCCGGTGCTGGCGCCCGAGCTGTGGCGGTATCGCCGCCGGATGGGCGCGTCGGGCGATGCGCGCGCGGGATGGCGCGTCGTGGTGGCGGGTGCCGGGTATCTCGGCGTATGGCTCGTGCTTGGCGCGATGGTGTTTCCCGTGGGTGCCGGGCTGGCGGCCGCGGCCGCGCGGCCGCCCGCGCTCGCCGCCGCGATGCCGGTGGCGGCCGGTGCGGTCGTGTTCGCTGCCGGCGTGCTGCAGTTTTCCGGCTGGAAGCGGCGCCGGCTTGCCTGCTGCCGGCACATGGCCGCGGCGGACGACGACGGCCCGCGAGCCGGCGTGGGCGCCGCATGGCTGTATGGCCTGCGGGCCGGCGTGCGCTGTGCCGCGTGCTGCGGCAATCTGATGGGCGCGGCCGTCGCGGCCGGCATGATGGATCTGCGCGTGATGACGATCGTGACGGCCGCGATCGCCGCCGAACGGCTCGCGCCTGGCGGCGCGTGCGTGGCGCGCGTCGTCGGCGGCGTGGCGCTCGGCGCGGGTGCGGTGATGGTCGTGCGTGCGGTGGCTGCGCTGGCGTAGCCGCGCGTCGGGCGCTGGGTGCCGCCGCCGCACATCGAAGCCGACTGGCGGCCCGCTGCAAGCAGTGCGGCGCCGCCGCGCCACTTCGTCGCGCGCGGGCCGATTCCGGCCGCTTCGCCCTGCCTGCGCGAATGCTGCGAGCGCCGGGTGAAACGAAAGGCGATCGAAAACGAACCGAACGGCGATCCGAACGATTCGGCCCCCGAACGCTCCCGAACGGCTAACCCGTTGTTCGTGTTGTGAAAATCCGCGGCGCTTCGCGTATAATTCGCTTTTGCGCCCATAGGATTTGCCATGCGTCTGATCCAAAAAGCACTCACTTTCGATGACGTGCTCCTCGTTCCCGCCTTCTCCGACGTTCTCCCGCGCGACACCAGCCTGAAAACCAAGCTGACCCGCAACATCTCCCTGAACATGCCGCTCGTGTCCGCCGCGATGGACACGGTCACCGAAGGTCGCCTCGCGATCGCGATGGCGCAGCAGGGTGGCGTGGGGATCGTCCATAAGAACCTGACGCCGGCCGAGCAGGCCCGCGAGGTCGCGAAGGTCAAGCGTTTCGAATCGGGTGTCGTCCGCGACCCGATCACCGTTCCGCCGCAGATGAAGGTGCGCGACGTGATCGCGTTGTCGCGCCAGCATGGCATCTCGGGTTTCCCGGTCGTCGAAGGCCCGCAGCTCGTGGGCATCGTCACGAACCGTGACCTGCGTTTCGAATCGCGCCTGGACGAGCCGGTCAAGTCGATCATGACGCCGCGCGAGCGTCTCGTCACGGTCAAGGAAGGCACGCCGCTCGCCGAAGCGAAGGCGCTGATGCACAGCCACCGCCTCGAGCGCGTGCTGGTCGTCAACGACGCGTTCGAACTGCGCGGCCTGATGACCGTCAAGGACATCACGAAGCAGACCGAGCATCCGGACGCGTGCAAGGACGAGCACGGCAAGCTGCGCGCAGGCGCGGCGGTCGGCGTCGGCCCCGACAACGAAGAGCGCGTCGAGCTGCTGGTGCAGGCGGGCGTAGACGTGATCGTCGTCGATACCGCGCACGGTCACAGCAAGGGCGTGCTCGAGCGCGTGCGCTGGGTCAAGCAGAACTTCCCGCACGTCGAGGTGATCGGCGGCAACATCGCGACCGCGGCTGCCGCGAAGGCACTCGTCGAATACGGTGCGGACGCCGTCAAGGTCGGTATCGGCCCGGGCTCGATCTGCACGACGCGGATCGTCGCGGGTGTCGGCGTGCCGCAGATCAGCGCGATCGCGAACGTCGCCGAGGCGCTGAAGGGCACCGGCGTGCCGTGCATCGCCGACGGCGGCGTGCGGTTCTCGGGCGACGTGTCGAAGGCCCTCGCGGCCGGCGCGAATGCGGTGATGATGGGCAGCATGTTCGCCGGCACCGAAGAGTCGCCGGGCGACGTGTTCCTGTACCAGGGCCGCCAGTACAAGTCGTACCGCGGCATGGGTTCGGTCGGCGCGATGAAGGACGGCGCGGCGGACCGCTACTTCCAGGACAACTCGGCGAACATCGACAAGCTCGTGCCGGAAGGCATCGAAGGCCGCGTCGCGTACAAGGGCTCGGTCAACGCGATCCTGTTCCAGCTGGTCGGCGGCGTGCGCGCGAGCATGGGCTACTGCGGCTGCCGCACGATCGACGAGCTGCACGAGAAGGCGGAATTCGTCCAGATCACCGCGGCGGGCATGCGCGAGTCGCACGTGCACGACGTGCAGATCACGAAGGAAGCGCCGAACTATCACGTGGATTGAGCGCCGATGAAACCGCTGCTGCGAGCCGTGCTGATCGTCGACGCCGTGCTGCTGCTCGCGTTCGGCACGTTGTTCGTGCTGACGCCGTGGCAGGCGCTGTTCAATGCGCTGCAGCTCGCGAACGTCCAGCCGGCGATGCTCGGCCAGGCGTTCGGCATCGCGCTGCTCGGGCTCGCGTGGCTCGCGTTTCATGCGGCGGTCAACGGTGAACTCACGGCGCCCGTCGCGCGGGCGGTCGGCCATGTGAACTGGCTGATCGGCGTGCTTGCGGTCGTGTGGTCGCTCGGCACCGGCAACGGCCCGGCGATCGCGGCGGCCGGCCGCGTGCTGTCGGTCGCGGCCGGGGTCGCGCTGATCGTGCTCGGCCTCGGCGGCGTGCGGCTCGCCGCGGCCGTGCGGCGGCGCGACAAGGCGCTGGCGCTCGAGGCCCGCGGCGCGCAGCGTCCGGCCGAGCCGGCGCCGGTCGTCGTGCCGCAGCCGCGGGTCGAGCCGAGCGTCGCGCGTCCGGCAGCACCGGCAGCGCCTGTCGCACCGGCGGCAGCAGCCGATGCCGCGGCAGCGGCCCGTTCGTCCGGCAGCGTCGCGTTCGACGCCCGCCCGCCGGCCGAGGATTGACCGGCGATGCGTCGCGCGAGCCGCCGCCCGCCCGACGCCTCCGTCCATGCTATTGACGCAGCGCTTCGTGCGCTGCTTTTCTTATCATCTTCATCCCGTCCGCAGCCATGCACGACAAAATCCTGATTCTCGACTTCGGTTCGCAAGTCACCCAACTGATCGCGCGCCGCGTGCGCGAAGCGCACGTCTACTGCGAGATCCATCCGAACGACGTGTCCGACGCGTTCGTTCGCGAGTTCGCGCCGAAGGCGGTGATCCTGTCGGGCAGCCACGCCAGCACCTACGAAGACCACCAGCTGCGCGCGCCGCAGGCCGTGTGGGACCTCGGCGTGCCGGTGCTCGGCATCTGCTACGGCATGCAGACGATGGCCGTGCAGCTCGGCGGCAAGGTCGAGTGGAGCGACCATCGCGAATTCGGCTATGCGGAAATGCGCGCGCATGGTCATACGCGCCTGCTCGACGGCATCGACGATTTCAAGACGGCCGAAGGCCACGGGATGCTGAAGGTCTGGATGAGCCACGGCGACAAGGTGGCCGAGCTGCCGCCGGGCTTCACGCTGATGGCGTCGACGCCGAGCTGCCCGATCGCCGGCATGGCCGACGAGGCGCGCGGCTACTACGCGGTGCAGTTCCATCCGGAAGTCACGCACACGGTGAAGGGCCGCCAGATCATCGAGCGCTTCGTGCTGCAGATCGCCGGCGCGAAGCCCGACTGGATCATGAAGAACCACATCGAGGAAGCGGTCGCGAAGATCCGCGAGCAGGTCGGTGACGAGGAAGTGATTCTCGGCCTGTCGGGCGGCGTCGATTCGAGCGTCGCGGCGGCGCTGATCCATCGCGCGATCGGCGACCAGCTGACCTGCGTGTTCGTCGATCACGGCTTGCTGCGCCTGAACGAAGGCAAGATGGTGCTCGACATGTTCGAGGGCCGCCTGCACGCGAAGGTCGTGCACGTCGACGCATCGGAGCAGTTCCTCGGCCATCTGGCCGGTGTGACCGATCCGGAGCAGAAGCGCAAGATCATCGGTCGCGAGTTCGTCGAGGTGTTCCAGGCTGAGGCGCAGAAGCTGTCGAAGGCGAAGTGGCTCGCGCAGGGCACGATCTATCCGGACGTGGTCGAATCGGGCGGCACGAAGACGAAGAAGGCGACGACGATCAAGAGCCACCACAACGTCGGCGGCCTGCCGGAAACGCTCGGTCTGAAGCTGCTCGAACCGCTGCGCGATCTGTTCAAGGACGAAGTGCGCGAGCTGGGCGTCGCGCTCGGCCTGCCGCCGGAGATGGTGTACCGCCATCCGTTCCCGGGCCCGGGCCTCGGCGTGCGGATTCTCGGCGAAGTGAAGCGCGAATATGCGGAACTGCTGCGTCGCGCGGATGCGATCTTCATCGAGGAACTGCGCGGTACGACCGCCACCGCGCAGGACGCGGCAGCCGGCCTGTGCGGCGAAGGCGACGTCGGCAAGAGCTGGTACGACCTGACGAGCCAGGCGTTCGCGGTGTTCCTACCGGTGAAGTCGGTCGGCGTGATGGGCGACGGCCGCACGTACGACTACGTGACGTCGTTGCGCGCGGTGCAGACGACCGACTTCATGACCGCACACTGGGCGCATCTGCCGTACGCGCTGCTCGGCCGTGCGTCGAACCGGATCATCAACGAGGTGCGCGGGATCAACCGGGTGGTGTACGACATCTCGGGGAAGCCGCCGGCGACGATTGAGTGGGAGTGATGCGGCGCCGGGGTGCGCCCCGGTAGCGGATCGCGGCATCGGAGGATGCGAGCGCCCGGCAGGGAAGCCTGCCGGGCTTTTTTTCGTGCCGGGCGCCGCGTACCACGACATACCCACTCCGAACCAGCCAAACCCCCGCCCAGCCCGCCGCGGCGCAGCACAGCCCCAAGTCGCCCCGATCTTCACACATGCGCGCCGATTCGGCCCCTAAAAAGACAATATCGAGCAGGTCTTCGAAGAGCCTGTCATATGCACGTCACCCTGCTAGAATTCGGCTGCCGCATTTGTTCCGATTGACTAATGAGATTGCTTGACGCACTGGTCGAACAACGCATCGCCGCCGCCGCCGCGCGGGGCGAGTTTGACGATTTGCCCGGTACCGGCGCGCCGCAGGCGCTGGATGACGACCTCCTCGTCCCCGAGGAGGTCCGGGTGGCCAACCGTATCCTGAAGAACGCCGGCTTCGTGCCGCCGGCCGTCGAGCAATTGCGCGCGCTGCGCAACCTGCAGGACGAACTGCAGGCGGTCGGCGATCGTGCCGCACGTTGCCGGCTTCAGGCGAAGATCCTCGCGCTCGACATGGCGCTGGAATCGCTGCGCGGCGGTCCGATGGTGATGCCGCGCGACTATTGCCGCCGCATCGCCGAGCGTCTGTGCGAACGCGGGCTCGACGAAGCGCCCGCCGAAGCGGGGCCGATGTGAGCGCAGACGCGCTGCACGACGCGGCCCCCGAATCCGTCGGCGCTGCCGATTCCCCCGTATCCGAGCCCACGATCGAGCCCGCGCCCGCGTCTGCGCGCGACCTGCATTTCATGCGGCTCGCGCAGGCCGCGGCCGAAGAGGCGCGCGCCGCGGGCGAAGTGCCGGTCGGCGCGGTGCTCGTGCGCGGCGACGAAGTGATCGCACGCGGCTTCAACCATCCGATCGGCGGGCACGACCCGTCGGCCCACGCGGAAATGGCCGCGCTGCGGATGGCGGCCCAGCATCTGCAGAATTACCGGATGCCCGGCTGCGAGTTGTACGTGACGCTCGAGCCTTGTCTGATGTGCGCGGGCGCGATCATGCACGCGCGCATCGCACGCGTGGTCTACGGCGCGGCCGACCCCAAGACGGGCGCCTGCGGCAGCGTGATCGACGCATTCGCGAATCCCCAGCTGAACCACCACACCGAAGTGACCGGCGGCGTGCTCGCCGACGAATGCGGCGCCGCGCTGAAGTCGTTCTTCGCGGAGCGCCGCCGCGCGGTGCGCGAAGCGCGGCTCGCCCGCGACGCCGAATCGGGCGCGGCATGACCGCCGCGCGCCGCGCGCGCTGCGCCGGCCGCGGCCTCCGCGCGTGATCGCTGAACCGGCAACGATCCAGGCCCTCTAAGCAGTGTTTGACGACCCGACTCCTCCCGCCATGTCCTTCCAGCCCGCCGCGTCCTATACCATTCGCCTGCTTGCGCCGTCCGGTTATCCGCACGATCCCGACGCGATCAATCGCGCGCTCGAGCGTTTGAGCAGCGCCCAGCAGCGCATCGAAAACATCGAGGCGACGCAGCGCCGCTTTCAGCGCTTCGGCGGCACCGACGGCGAACGCGCCGGCGACCTGAACCGCCTCGCCGATCCGCAGCGGGCGCTGCCCGACATCGCGCTCGCGGTGCGCGGCGGCTACGGCGCCGCGCGCATCCTCCACGGGCTCGACTATCGCGGGCTCGAGCGCCGCCTGCGCGATCAGCCTATCGCGCTGGTCGGCCATAGCGACTTCACCGCGATCCAGCTCGCGCTGTACGCGAAGGCGCGCATCAAGACCTTCGGCGGCCCGATGCTGTCGGCGGATTTCGGCGCCGAAACGCCGAGCGACTTCACGATGCAGCACTTCTGGCAGACGCTGTCGCAGCCGAGCACGACGATCGTCGCCGACGTGCCGCAGGTGCAGGCCGTGACCGCGGCGGGCACGCTGTGGGGCGGCAATCTCGCGATCCTGTCGTCGCTGGTCGGCACGCCGTACATGCCGGACATCGAAGGCGGCATCCTATTCATCGAGGACGTCAACGAGCAGCCGTTCCGGATCGAACGGATGATCTATCAGCTGCATCTGTCCGGGCTGCTCGCGCGCCAGCAGGCGCTCGTGATCGGGCAGTTCACGGGCGCGCGGCCGTTCGAATACGACAACGGCTACGACATGGAGGCCATGATCGAGCAGGTGCGCTCGGTGATCGGCATCCCGGTCGTCACGGGCTTGCAGTTCGGCCACGTGCCCGATCTGTTGACGCTGCCGTTCGGCGCACACGCCGAACTCGTCGCGAACGCGCACGGCTTCCGGCTCACGCTGTCCGACTATCCGCATCTCGGCTGACGGCCGATCGCTAACCTCGAAAGGCGGGTCTCCCGCCTTTTTCTTTAAGTGGGCACGCAACTAACCGTCGCCAATTTTCGACGACACGAAGCGCGTCGGTGCTGTTGCATGCACCAGTTTTGTCGACAAAATCCCCGGCATGGTAAACGCCGTAAGCTGCCATGGATGGTGGTTGTAGCCTTGACATGCGCGGGTTTCGTGCGCCGCGCACTGCGCTGGCACACCGGGATGCACGCCGATTGTGCGAATTCCGGGAAAAGAATTGTTGACAATCTTTATGTCCGTCCTAGGATGAGGACCATCACACGATGCAGAACATGAACGAGCCCGATATCCCTGCGTCCGGTGCCGCCGGCCCTGAAGCGATCGCCGAGCGGATCCGCACCGCGATCCTCGAGCATCGGCTCGCGCCCGGCGCGAAGCTGACGGAGGCGCAGCTGTGCGACGTGTTCGGCGTGAAGCGCGGGACGATCCGCCAGGCGCTGTCGCAGCTCGCGGCCGACAAGCTCGTCGATCTCGAGCCGAACCGCGGCGCCTTCGTTGCGAGCCCGACGCTGCAGGACGTGCACGAGGTGTTCGAGATGCGCCGCATCATCGAGCTGGCCGTCGTCGAGCGGCTCGCGACGGGGCCGGGCGCGAAACGGTTGAAGGGCGTCGCCGCGCTGATCGACAAGGAGCGCCGCGCGTTCGAGCGTCACGACTTCGCCGCGTGGATCCGCCTGTCCGGCGAATTCCATACGGCGCTCGCCGCGCTCACGGGCAACGCGACGCTGTGCGAATGCCTCGACGGGCTCGTCGCGCGCTCGACGCTGATGTCGGCGCTGTACGAGTCGCACGGTCGCAGCCCGTGCTCGTGCGACGACCACGACGGGATCCTGGCCGCGCTGGAAGCGGGCGATTCGAAGCGGGCGGTGACGCTGATGGCGCACCACCTGCAGCATGTCGAACTGAAGATGCTGGACCGGCCCGCGCAAGGGCAGGTCGATTTGCGCGAAGTGTTCGGCGGCGCCTGAGCGGCGACGCGAACCGGCCCGCGCGCCACACGACGAGAGCAATGCAGGCCGGCGGTCAGCGCCGCCGGCCGCCAGTCCGACTCCGGGCGACGACCCGGAGCGATATCGATGACGGTGGAGCGGCCGCACGGCCGCGTCAAGGAGAAGTCATGGCTCAGTTCAGTGTGGCGCACGACAGCGCATATCCTGCGGAACAAGGCGGCGAGGGCGGCGATCCGGCCTTGCCGGACGGTTACAGCGAGCGTTTGTACAACGAAGATTTGGCACCACTGAAGAACCAGACGTGGGGCGCGTACAACATCTTCGCGTTCTGGATGTCCGACGTGCACAGCGTCGGCGGCTACGTGTTTGCCGGCAGCCTGTTCGCGCTCGGGCTGACGAGCTGGCAGGTGCTGATCGCGCTGATCGTCGGCATCACGATCGTGAACCGGCTGTGCAACCTGATCGCGCGACCGAGCCAGCAGATCGGCGTGCCGTATCCGGTCGCGTGCCGCGCGACGTTCGGCGTGCTGGGCGCCAACGTGCCGGCCGTGATCCGCGGGCTGATCGCGATCGCGTGGTACGGCATCCAGACCTATCTCGCGTCGAGCGCGCTGGTGATCGTCGTGCTGAAGTTCTTCCCGCAATGGATGCCGTACGCGGACGTCCATCGCTACGGCTTCCTCGGGCTGTCGGCCGTCGGCTGGGCCGGCTTCATGCTGCTGTGGGTGCTGCAGGCGTTCGTGTTCTGGAACGGGATGGAGACGATCAAGAAGTTCATCGACTTCGCGGGGCCGGCCGTCTACGTCGTGATGTTCATCCTCGCCGGCTACATGGTGTGGCGTGCGGGCTGGCGCAACATCGGCATCAATCTCGGCGGCGTCAAGTATCACGGCGCGCAGGTGATTCCGGTGATGATCACGGCCGTGTCGCTCGTCGTGTCGTATTTCTCCGGGCCGATGCTCAATTTCGGCGACTTCTCGCGTTACTGCCGCTCGTTCGGCGACGTCAAGCGCGGCAACTTCTGGGGGCTGCCGGTCAACTTCCTCGCGTTCTCGCTCGTCACGGTAGTCACCACGGCCGCGACGCTGCCGGTGTTCGGAGAGCTGATCACCGACCCGGTCGCGACGGTCGGCCGCATCGATCATCCGACCGCGGTGATCCTCGGCGCGCTGACGTTTACGATCGCGACGATCGGTATCAACATCGTCGCGAACTTCGTGTCGCCCGCGTTCGATTTCTCGAACGTCGCGCCGCGGCTGATCAGCTGGCGCGCAGGCGGGATGCTCGCGGCCGTCGCGTCGATCTTCATCACGCCGTGGAACCTGTTCAACAACCCGGCCGTGATCCATTACACGCTCGATGTGCTCGGCGCGTTCATCGGCCCGCTGTACGGCGTGCTGATCGCCGACTTCTACCTCGTCAAGCGCGGCCGGCTGGTGCGCGACGATCTGTACACGATGTCGGAGCGCGGCGCGTACTGGTACACCGGCGGCGTGAACCGTCGCGCGCTCGCCGCGCTGCTGCCGGCCGCGGTGATTGCGGTCGTGTGCGTGATGGTGCCGGGCTGGGAGGCCGCCGCGAATTTCTCGTGGTTCATCGGCGCGGGGCTCGGCTTCGCGTTCTACCGGTTGCTCGTGAGCACGAACGCGTGAGGAGCGCGAGATGAAGATCAAGCTGATCAACCCGAACACGACGCAGCGCATGACCGACGCGATGGGCCGTTGCGCGCGCGAGATCGCGGCCGCCGGTACGGAGATCGTCGCGGTGAGCCCGCCGATGGGGCCGCCGTCGATCGAAGGCTATTACGACGAGGCGCTGGCGACGCCGGGGCTGCTCGCCGAGATCGCGCAAGGCGAACGCGACGGCTGCGACGCGTACGTGATCGCGTGCTTCGGCGATCCGGGGCTGTACGCGGCGCGCGAATTGGCGCGCGGCCCGGTGATCGGAATCGCCGAGGCGGCGATGCATGCGGCGAGCGTGCTCGCGCCGGGCTTCTCGGTCGTCACGACGCTCGCGCGCACCTGCGGGATGGCCTGGCATCTCGCCGAGCGCTACGGGATGAAGCGCTTCTGCCGCAACGTGCGCGCGACCGACGTCGCGGTGCTCGAGCTCGACCGGCCCGGTTCGGCGGCGCGGCGCATCATCGTCGACGAATGCCGGCGGGCGCTCGACGAGGACGGCGCCGATGCGATCGTGCTCGGCTGCGCCGGGATGGCCGAGTTCGCGCACGAGATCGAGCAGCAGATCGGCGCGCCGGTGATCGAGGGTGTCACGGCGGCCGTGAAGTGGGCCGAGGCGCTGGTGTCGCTGCGCCTCGCGACCGCGAAGCGCGGCGATTATGCGCGGCCGCTGCCGAAGCGCTACGACGGCGAATTCGCGCGCTTCAGCCCGCCGGACGACGCGTCGGCGGCTGCGCCGGCAAGCGCGGGCGCGCGCAGCGGCAGCGTTGCGTCGGCGCCCGACGCCGGTTTGCCGCAACCGCACATACACGCGGTCTGACCTGCACTATCTGCGCCGCTGTATGGGCGCGTCCCGACCTTTTCGCTACACTGGGCCGTCGTCGTATCGGCCCGCGCGGCCGGCCTTCGGGCCCCGTGCGGGCCGATGCGAACCCACCATTTCAGCGAGCTTCAGCGGCACTCCGAACCCATGTCACTCGATCCCAACTATCCTCGCGACCTGATCGGCTACGGCCGCCATCCCGTGCAGGCGAACTGGCCCGGGCGCGCGCGCGTCGCGGTGCAATTCGTCCTCAATTACGAGGAGGGCGGCGAGAACTGCGTGCTGCACGGCGATCCGGGCTCCGAGCAGTTCTTGTCGGAAATCGTCGGCGCGGCCGCGTATCCCGACCGTCACATGAGCATGGAGTCGATCTACGAGTACGGGTCGCGTGCCGGCGTATGGCGCATCCTGCGCGAGTTCGAGAAGCGCGGGCTGCCGCTGACGGTGTTCGGCGTCGGCATGGCGATCGAGCGCCATCCGGAGCTCGCGCGCGCCTTCGTCGAGCTCGGCCACGAGATCGCATGCCACGGCTGGCGCTGGATTCACTACCAGAGCATGACGCCCGAGCTGGAGGCCGAGCACATGCGTCTCGGCATGGAGGCGATCGAGCGCGTGACCGGCGAGCGTCCGCTCGGCTGGTACACCGGCCGCGACAGCCCGAACACGCACCGCCTCGTCGCCGAATACGGCGGCTTCCTGTACGACTCCGACAACTACGGCGACGACCTGCCGTTCTGGATGGACGTCGCAGTGTCGGGCGGCCGCACGACGCCGCAATTGATCGTCCCGTACACGCTCGACACGAACGACATGCGCTTCGCGACGCCGCAGGGCTTCAACACCGGCGAGCACTTCTTCGACTACCTGCGCGACGCGTTCGACGTGCTGTACGCGGAAGGCGACGAAGCGCCGAAGATGCTGTCGATCGGCATGCACTGCCGCCTGCTCGGGCGGCCGGGGCGTTTTCGCGGGCTGCAGCGTTTCCTCGATCACATCGAGAAGCACGAGCGCGTATGGGTGACGCGGCGTGTCGATATCGCGCGCCATTGGCGTGAACATCATCCGTATCAGCCCAATCATCGAGACGAAGGGAAAG
Organism: Burkholderia vietnamiensis LMG 10929; assembly: GCF_000959445.1. NCBI lineage: Bacteria > Pseudomonadati > Pseudomonadota > Betaproteobacteria > Burkholderiales > Burkholderiaceae > Burkholderia > Burkholderia vietnamiensis. The sequence continues at coordinate 2,072,752 of NZ_CP009631.1, forward strand.
CATGAAGGCGATGCGTTACACGTTGGAGCAACTGAACACGATGGCGCCGAGCGCATTCGTCGCCGCGCTGTCGGGCATTTTCGAGCATTCGCCGTGGGTGGCCGAGCATGCGGCGGCGAAGCGGCCGTTCGCGAGCATCGACGCGCTGCACGAGACGATGTCGAACGCGGTGGAAACGGCCGGCGACGCACGCCAGCTCGCGCTGATCAACGCCCACCCGGAACTGGCCGGCAAGGCGGCCGTGCGCGGCGAGCTCACGGCCGAGTCGACGCGCGAGCAGAGCGGCGCGGGCCTCGATCAATGCACGCAGGAAGAGTTCGACAAGCTGCTGACGCTGAACCGCACCTATCGCGAGAAATTCGGCTTCCCGTTCATTCTGGCCGTGCGCGGCTATGACCGGCACGGCATCATCGCGAACTTCGAGTCGCGCGTGAATCATTCGCGCAGCGAGGAGCTGCGTGCGAGCCTCGACCAGATCTACCGGATCGCGCGCTTCCGGCTCGACGACCTGATCGACGCGTGACGTCGCACTGCAGCGGCCGCTTCGCATCACCGCTTCGCCTCACCGAACAAGGACACATCATGGCTGTTCCGCTTCTCGATCCCGCCGCGCCCGATTTCACGCGGCGCTACGTGAACCTCGCCGACCCGCGCCTGGGCGCGCAGGCGCTCGAAGCCAGCGACGACTTCTTCGCGCCGAAGGAGCGGATGCTGAACCCGGAGCCGGCGGTCTTCATTCCGGCCAAGTACGACGACCACGGCAAGTGGATGGACGGCTGGGAGACGCGCCGCAAGCGCACGACCGGTTATGACTGGTGCATCGTCAAGCTCGCGCGTCCCGGCGTGATCAAGGGCGTCGACATCGATACCAGCCATTTCACCGGCAACTTCCCGCCGGCCGCTTCGATCGACGCCGCGTACGTCGCCGACGGCGCGCCGACGCAGGCGACCGAGTGGATCGAGATCGTGCCGTCGACGACGCTGCAGGGCAACAGTCACCATTACGTCGAAGCGCGCGACGCGCGCGCGTTCACGCATCTGCGCGTGAACATCTATCCGGACGGCGGCGTGGCGCGGCTGCGCGTGTACGGCCAGCCGCAGCTCGACTGGGCCGGCGCGAGCGAGACCGAGCAGTTCGACCTCGCGGCGATGGAAAACGGCGGCTACGTCGTGGCCGCGAACAACCAGCACTTCGGGCTCGCGTCGAACCTGCTGCTGCCGGGCCGCGGCGTGAACATGGGCGACGGCTGGGAAACGCGTCGCCGTCGCGAACCGGGCAATGACTGGGCGATCGTCGCGCTCGCGCAGCCGGGCGTGATCCGCAGGATCGAGGTCGATACGGCGTTCTTCAAGGGCAACTACCCGGACCGCTGCTCGATCCAGGCCGCCTACATGTCGGGCGGCACCGACAGCTCGCTGATCACGCAGTCGATGTTCTGGCCGGTGCTGCTCGGCGAGCAGAAGCTGCAGATGGACAAGCAGCACTTCTTCGAACCGGAAATCGCCGCACTCGGGCCGGTCACGCACGTGCGCCTGAACATCATCCCGGACGGCGGCGTATCGCGTCTGCGCCTGTGGGGGACGCTCGACAAATGAAGACGCTTGCAATCGAACCGCTGACCAGGCAAGCGTTCGCCCCGTTCGGCGACGTGATCGAAACCGACGGCGCGAAGCAGATTCCGATCAATCTCGGCACGACGGTGCGCTTTCACGATCTCGCGAACGTCGACGTGACCGACGCGGGCGGCCGCACGCTGGTCAACCTGTTTCGCGGCCAGCCGCGTGAGCTGCCGTTCGAGGTCAGGATGCTCGAGCGGCATCCGCTCGGCAGCCAGGCGTTCGTGCCGCTGAACGAGCGGCCGTATCTGGTCGTCGTCGCGCCGGCGGGCGAGCTCGATCCGTCGAAGGTTCGTGCGTTCGTGACGAGCGGCTGGCAGGGCGTCAACTACGCGAAGGGCGTGTGGCATCACCCGCTGATCGCGCTGGGCGAGGTCAGCGACTTCATCGTCGTCGATCGCGGCGGCGACGGCCTGAACCTGAACGAGCAGGACCTGCCGGAATCGCTGTGGCTCACCGAAGATGCGCTCGAGGCGGTGATGGTCTGAGCGCCGTTGCCGTAGCAGCGATCGTCGAACCAGCCCGCGCGACATGCGCGGGTTTTTTTATGTCGGTGCGCTTGGGGATCGCGGTGTGGGTGGTGGTCGGCATTCGCGCGCAACACTGCGAGGCAGTGCGGCGCACGGCCACGAACCGACACGCAGGGCAGTACGTGTAGCTCGATCGCGCCGATGCGCATGCGATCGTCGCGACGCGTTGGCGCGTGAAGTACGGTTGCCGGCCCGGTGCCGATGCGTCGATCTGAAAGCGAACGTGCAGCCTTGCTGAGCATGAAGTGGACGGGGCGTCGTCGTTCGAAGCGATCGTCGCGTTTCGTCGAAGCCGACGCGATGACCGTCGCGGCTGGCTGGTGTTCGTGTCGCCGTCCGGCGATTCGCACAGCGCCGTTTCGCCGTCCCGTCGCAAATCTTCGGGCTGCAATCGTGATGGGCGTGCAGCTGGAACGAGCGTTCCGGGTCCATTCATGATGCCGAACAGGAAGCCCGCCGCGAGACGGCGGCCGTGCGACGCAACCGGCCCGTGTTTTTCCGCGCCGCATGAATCGCGCTGAGCGCGCATTCCGATCGCGCCGCGTCGCATTCTCTACGCATCGTTCACAGCAGGGCGCAGCTGTACCGTGACGACGGTCACGCATCACGATCACATCTTCCTGCCGTTCGACGACCTCCCATGAATCTACTGCTCGTGCTGCAGCGTGAAGCGATGCGCGGCTAGCGCGACGGCCGTACCTTCGCGCCTTCGCACGTGCCAAAAAAAACGGGCCCGTCTCCGGGCCCGCATCCACCAACGTATCCCACCGGCGATCACACGCCGGCTCACAGCGCCTCACTTCACCGCGCCGCCCTCGAACCAAGCAGCGAGCTTCACGCGCTCGTCGTCGGTCATGTGCGTGACGTTGCCGATCGGCATCGCCTTCAGGCGCACGGCCTGTTCGTAGATGCGCTGCGCGTTCTTCGACACTTCATCCGGCGTGTCGAACATCACCCCGGCCGGCGCGCTGCCCATCAGCGTCGGCTTGGCCGAGTGGCATTCGATGCAGCGCTGCTGCAGGATCGGCATGATGTCGTTGACGGCGAGCTTCGGCGCGTTCGCGGCCTCGGCCTGCGGCGCGACCGGCTTCGGCATCGTCCACACGAGCGCGCCCGACAGCAGCGCGACGCCGCCGATCGGCAGGTACCACAGCTGCTTGCCGCGGTGACGCATCACGAAGAACTGACGAATCAGCGCGCCGGCCAGCATGATCAGCACGAGCACGACCCAGTTGAAGCGGTTCGTGTACGTCATCGCATAGTGGTTCGACAGCATCGCGAACACGACCGGCAGCGTGAAGTAGGTGTTGTGCACCGAGCGCTGCTTGCCGCGCTTGCCGTAGATCGGGTTCGGCTCTTCGCCCTTGAGCATCTTGTCGACCATCTTGCGCTGGCCGGGGATGATCACGAAGAACACGTTCGCCGACATGATCGTCGCGAGCATCGCGCCGACGATCAGATACGCGGCGCGGCCCGCGAAGATGTGACACGCGAGGTACGCGGCGATCACGACGTAGATGCCGACGCAGATGCCGAGCACGCGATCGTTGGTGCCGAGGATGCGGCACAGCGAGTCGTAGACGATCCAGCCGGCAGCGAGAAAGCCGAGCGCGGATGCGACCGCGACCACCGGCCCCATGTCGAGCACGCTCTTGTCGATCAGGTAGGTGTTCGGCGCGAGCAGGTAGAGCACGAAGAACAGCGAGAAGCCCGACAGCCACGTCGTGTACGACGGCCACTTCGACCAGTGCAGGTCGTCGGGCATTTCCGGCGGCGCGACCGTGTACTTCTGCATGTTGTAGAAGCCGCCGCCGTGCACATGCCACAGCTCGCCGAACACGCCGCGCTTGCGCTGGTTCGCGTCGGTCGGCGGCTTGAGGCTGTTGTCGAGCGCGACGAAATAGAACGACTCGCCGATCCACGCGATCGCGACGATGACGTGCAGCCATCGCAGCGCGAGGTTCAGCCAGTCGGTGATGAAGCCTTCCATGAAACTCCTCCAGACTCAGATCGTTGTCTTCGATGCAGGCGCCGATGCGTATGTCAGCTGCCGCGATAGGTGCTGTACGACCACGGCGACACGAGCAGCGGCACGTGGTAGTGCGATGCGGCGTCGGCGATGCCGAAGCGCAGCACGACGCGGTCGACGAAGCGCGGTTCGGGCACCTTCACGCCGAGCGACGCGAAGTAGTCGCCGGCATGGAACACGAGCTCGTATTCGCCGGCGGCGAGCGCCGCGCCTTCGAGCAGTGGCTCGTCGCAGCGGCCGTCGCTATTGGTCAGCACGGTCTTGAGCGCGCGGCGCGTTTCGCCGTCGAGCGCGTAGAGGTCCACCTTGACGGCAGCGCCGGGGCGACCGTGTGCCGTATCGAGTACGTGGGTAGTGAGCTTTCCCATTCGTTGTGTCCTTATGTGAATGCGAGGTTCGGCGGCGACTCGATCCATTGACTGTGCGGCGGATCGAGGCTCCACGTCACGTGGCTACATACCCGTCGGCGAAATTGATGCGAGCGCCGTGCAGGCATTGTAAGAAGGTTCCCGCGCAAATACGGACGCGATATCAAAGATAATGCGCCGCGCATGAACGGCTGTCGACGGCCGTCCATGCGCGGCCGGGGCGCGTGTGCGCTGCGTCCGATCGCGCTGCGCCGCGTACCATATCGAAACCGTGAAGCGCAGTATTCGGTTTCGCGCATTGTGCGCGGCGCGCGCTTGCGCGATGCTGCCGCGCGTACCCCGAAGACGGCATGCATGCCGGGTAACCGGGCCAGCGCGTTCGAACGGACGCAGGCACCGGTGCGTGCCGCGCAGCAGCGTTCGAACGGCCTTCAGCGTCTGCGGGAGCGGCTCCCGCAGACGGAACGACGCGGAAAACGCATGAACCTCGAGCAGCACGCCGGCGCACGCGCGCCACAGCCATCCTCATCCCGCCCGACGACCCTGCTGGTCAAGCACGCCGACGTGCTCGTGACCATGGACGACACGCGCCGCGAGCTGCGTGACGCCGGGCTTTACATCGAGGGCAACCGGATCGTCGCCGTCGGGCCGAGCGCCGAGCTGCCCGACACCGCCGACGAAGTGCTCGACCTGCGCGGCCATCTGGTGATCCCGGGGCTCGTGAACACGCATCACCACATGTACCAGAGCCTCACGCGCGCGGTGCCGGCCGCGCAGAACGCCGAGCTGTTCGGCTGGCTCACGAGCCTGTACCGGATCTGGGCGCATCTGACGCCGGAGATGATCGAGGTGTCGACGCTCACCGCGATGGCCGAGCTGCTGCAGTCGGGCTGCACGACGTCGAGCGATCATCTGTACATCTATCCGAACGGCAGCCGGCTCGACGACAGCATCGGCGCCGCGCAACGCATCGGCATGCGCTTTCACGCGAGCCGCGGCGCGATGAGCGTCGGTCAGCGCGACGGCGGGCTGCCGCCCGATTCGGTCGTCGAGCGCGAGCCGGACATCCTGCGCGACACGCAGCGGCTGATCGACGCCTATCACGACGAAGGACGTTACGCGATGTTGCGCGTGGTCGTCGCGCCGTGCTCGCCGTTCTCGGTGAGCCGCGGCCTGATGCGCGACGCGGCGGTGCTCGCGCGCGAGCGCGGCGTGTCATTGCACACGCATCTGGCGGAGAACGTCAACGACATCGCGTACAGCCGCGAAAAATTCGGCATGACGCCCGCCGAATATGCGGAAGATCTCGGTTGGGTCGGTCACGACGTCTGGCATGCGCACTGCGTGCAGCTCGACGATGCGGGCATCGGCCTGTTCGCGCGCACCGGCACCGGCGTCGCGCACTGCCCGTGCTCGAACATGCGCCTCGCATCGGGCATCGCGCCGATCGGGAAGATGCGGGCCGCGGGCGTGCCGGTCGGGCTCGGCGTCGACGGGTCGGCGTCGAACGACGGCGCGCAGATGGTCGCGGAAGTGCGGCATGCGCTGCTGCTGCAGCGGGTCGGCTTCGGGCCCGACGCGATGACCGCGCGCGACGCGCTCGAGATCGCGACGCTCGGCGGCGCGAAGGTGCTCAATCGTGACGATATCGGCGCGTTGAAGCCCGGCATGGCCGCCGACTTCGCCGCGTTCGACCTGCGCCAGCCGCTCTTTGCCGGTGCGTTGCACGACCCGGTCGCGGCGCTCGTGTTCTGCGCGCCGTCGCAGGCGGCCTATACGGTGGTGAACGGCAAGGTGGTGGTGCGGGAAGGGCGGCTCGCGACGCTCGATCTGCCGCCGGTCATCGAGCGCCACAATGCGCTTGCGCAGGCGCTCGTGGAAGCGTCGCGCTGACGCGGCGCGCGCGAACATGCGCGGCCGGCGTTGCGTCTTCCGGCCGTGCCCCGCCCGCTACGCTTACGCCTCGATCAACGTGCGCGTCGCTTCGGCAACCAGGCTGCGCAGCCAGCGCACTTCGTCCGAGTAATGGCAGCGTTCGTGCCACAGCTGGTAGTACTGCATCGGCGGAAAGTCGAGCGGGGCCGGCACGACCGACAGCGGCAGGAACTTCGCGTAATGGTCGGCGAACAGGCGCGTCGTCGTGAAGATCAGGTCGGACTTCACGAGCACATACGGCGCGAGGTTGAAGTACGGCAGCGTGACGACCACGTGACGCTTGAGCCGTTCGCGCGCGAGATGCACGTCGATCGCGCCGCGCTGGCCGACCGAATACGGCGTCGGCGCGAGGTGCGGCGCGTTCAGGTACTGATCGAGCGTAAGCCCGCCGCGCTTCGCGAACGGATGCGTGTTGCTCATCAGGCAAACGATTTCGTCGACGAACAGGTTGGACAAATGCAGCTGCTCGGGCGGCTCGGGCCAGTTGCCGACGACGATGTCGAGCTTGCCGTCTTCGAGTGCCAGTTCGTAGTCGAACGCGGGGCCGAGCGAGTGGAATTCGAGTGTCGCATTCGGCGCGGCCTGTCGGAAGCGTTCGACCACCGTCGGCACGAACAGCACGTTCAGATAGTCGGGACAGCCGATCCGGTAGCAGCGGATCGACGTGGCCGGGTCGAAGCTGTGCTGCTGAAACTTGATGCGCTCGATCTCGCGCAGCGCGTTCTGTACCGGCTCGAGCAGGCGCAGCCCGTATTCGGTCGGCACCATGCCGGACTTGCCGCGCACGAGCAGCGGGTCGCCGGTGATGTCGCGCAGGCGGCGCAGCGCGGCGCTGATCGCCGGTTGCGACTGGTTCAGTTTGACGGCCGCGCGCGTGACGCTGCGCTCCATCAACAAGGTGTGCAAGACGCGCAAGAGGTACGTGTCGATCGCCTCGCGTTGCTGACTCATGGTATCTCCGTTTATATGTCCAGGCTGATCGAGGGGGAGGTGGGGTATATCGTTTTTAATATGGAAGAAAATCAGCGTCAAGCGATGGATACCCGCGGCCGCGAGCCGGACGGGCCTCGCGCGAAGGGCGGTACACGGGCGCGAAGACCAACGCGGACGCGCGTTGCACGCATCCGCGGGCTTCGCGCGCCGGGCTTCCGGGCGCGTTCGGCGCGTCAGTCGTCGATGCGCATGCCGACTTTCAGCGTGACCTGCCAGTGGATCACCTGATCGCCTTCGATGTGTCCGCGCGTTTCGGTGACCTGAAACCAGTGCAGGTTGTGCAGCGTCTTGCCGGCTTTCGAGATCGCGTTGCGGATCGCGTCGTCGCACGATTGCCGCGACGATCCGGTCAGTTCGATCAGCTTGTACACGTGGTCGCTCATGATGGGCTCCGTGAAATGTCGGTATGTGCGGGTGCAAGAGGCGGGCCCGACGCGCGGCCGCGCGCACCAGGCCTGTTTGAGTGATAGGTATGATGGGCGGCAACTGCAACCTTGATTGGAGGCGACGAATATCGTGGAAGTCGGATTTTGCGGACCGGGATTGATGGGCGCGCCGATGATTCGGCATTTGCTGGCGGCGGGGCACCGCGTCGGCGTATGGAATCGCACGCGCGCGAAGGCGGAGGCGCTCGAGCAGGATGGCGCGCGGGTGGTCGACACGCCGCGTGAACTGGCCGAGCAGGTCGATACGGTGTTCGTCTGCGTGCTCGACGGCCGCGCGGTCGGCGACGTCGTGTTCGGCGCGCACGGGCTGCTCGCCGGCGACGCGAACGCGCGCCGCGTGCAACGCATCGTCGATCACTCGAGTATCGCGCCTGCCGCGACGCGCGATTACGCGGCGCGTGCGGCGGCGCTCGGCGTCGGCTGGGTCGACGCGCCGGTATCGGGCGGCGTGCCGGGCGCCCAGGCCGGCACGCTCGCGGTGATGGCCGGCGGCAACGCGGCGGACCTCGACGCGGTGCGGCCGCTGATCGACCGCTACGCGTCGCGCATCACGCATATGGGCGACGCGGGCGCGGGACAGACGGCGAAGCTCTGCAACCAGGCGATCGTCACCGCGACGGTCACCGCGATTGCCGAAGCCGTGGGCCTCGCGCAGGCGAGCGGCATCGACGCCGCGCGTCTGGCCGACGCGCTGGCGGGCGGCTGGGCAGATTCGGTACTGCTGCAGACCTTCGTGCCGCGGATGACGTCAGGCGGTCATCCGTCGATCGGCGCGCTGAGCACGTTTCAGAAGGATGTCGATGCAATCGCGGACGCGGCCCGCGACACGGGCGCGGTGATGCCCGTAGCGGCGACGGTGCAGCAGGTGTTGCGGCTGGGCGCCGCGCAGGGCCTTGCCGGCGCGGATTTCGCCGCGTTCATCGACATCCTGCGGCCCGGCAACGGACGGGCCGCCGCGACATGAGCGCGGCGCGGCCGAAACGGTACGCGTGAATGGCAGATGGGCCGCCCTCGGGCGGCCCATCTTGCTGTGGCGGTTCAGCCGAGCGAGCGCGGCGTCGTGTCGCCGGCGTTCTGGCGTCCGAGCCCGCCGCGCAGGCTCGCCTTCGTGCCCGCACCAAACTCGGGCAGGATGCGCGTGCGGGCGCGGCTCGCGAACACGAGGAAGCCGAAGCCGTTTGCCTCGTACCAATAGCCGCCGTTCTCGAGACCGTCGAGCGGCTGTTCGAGTGCGTTGGCGATCGATTCGATGCAGCGCTTGCGGAGCTCGGCAATGGCCGGATAGGGCGGGTGTGCGCCGCGCACGCTGCACAGGAGCACGTCGAGGCCGGGCAGCACGTGGGCATAGAGGACGGGCTCGTCCTGCGCACGGGCGCGGGCAATCTTGGTGTCGAGTTGCGCGAACGGCTTCGAATGGCGCAATACCGCGAGGAACGACTCGTGGCCATCCTGTTGCGCGCGTCGACGTTTTTTCGGGAAGGACATAAACACTCGCCTCAAAAACAATTGCAAGAAATGCGGCACTTTCATGCGACCCACTCCCGGCTATGTACGCCGCATGTCGATCCTTTATAGCACACGAAAATGCTGCATTCGTGAGGTACGACGATCAATGTCTCCCGTCGACCCGCTTGCCACGATGATCGACACAGCCAGCGTCTTGGCGCCCGTACTGTCGTTTAGTCTCCATCATAGACCTGCTTTTCGCGCGCGTGCATTCGCGCGTCACAAAAAAGTGCGAGGCGTGCCGCGCCGATGAAAAAGGCCCGCACGTGGCGGGCCTGGCAGATACGGCATGACGCGGCGTGAGCCGGCGTGGTGCGGCGCTCAGCGCTGCTTCAGCGAATCGCGGATCTCGCGCAGCAGCAGCACGTCTTCGGGCGTCGCGGCCGGAGCGGCTTCGGCGGGCTTGCGCAGCTTGTTGATGAATTTCACCATCAGGAAAATGATGAACGCAAGGATCACGAAATTGATCGCCACGGTGATGAACGAGCCGTAGCCGAATGCGGCGACGCCCGCGGCCTGCAGGTCCTTGAACGAATCGGGATTACCCTTGAACGACGGCGGGATGGTGCCGAGCAGAATGAATTTGTTCGAGAAATCCAGACCGCCGGTCAGCACGCCGATCACCGGCATGATGAGGTCCTTCACGACCGAGTCGACGATCTTCGAGAACGCGCCGCCGATGATCACGCCGACGGCGAGATCCATCACGTTGCCTTTGACGGCGAACTCCTTGAATTCCTTGATTATGCTCATGAGCGGCTTTCTCCTGGTTGGGGCGGGGACAGGCGTGCCGCGACGCGCAGGGCTGCGAAGCGTCTGATCGGTGGGGTATCGGAGGCACGCCGATGGCCGCATGATAGCGAACGTGCCCCATTGTCGGTAGCCCATCTTGAGATGATTAACAAATCGATGGGCGCGCGCACTTCGATGCGGGAAGGCGCGCAGGCGGGCGTCGTGCGAGGTGTCGACGGGAACGCTCAACTGTTGTCGTCGGTCCAGCCGTCGTCGTTGCCGCCGAGATCGACACCGCCGCCGTTGCCGTCGCTCCAGTCGGTGTTGTCGCCGCGGCCGAGGTCGAAGCCCGCATCGTTGTTGTCGGGGCGGCGGCGCTGATCGTCGACGATCACGTCGCGCTCGACCACGCGCTCGCGTCCGCCGGACATCGCTTCGCCGAGCAGCACGCCGGTCAGCAGCCCGCCCATGCCGCCGCCGAAACCGCCGCCTTGCTGCACCACGACGGGCGGCTGCTGGGGCGGGTACGGTTGCTGCGGGTATGGTTGTTGCTGATACGGCTGGCCCTGCATGCCGGTCACGCGATCGGCTTCCTGCGCATACACGGAGCCGCTGCCGTTCGCGGGCGCGGCCGGCGGCGCGCTCGGATCGGGACGGCCTTCGACGCGAGCCTTCACGCTCGCATGCCGCTGTTCGAGTTCGTCGATCCGATAGGGCGGCACCGGGCTCTTGCCGCTCGACAGCGCTTCGACCAGTGCGCGCGCATCGGTTTCGATGCCTTCGAGCTCGCCGGTGAGCGCGGCGGCGCCGGGCGCCGTCGACAGCTTCGCGTCGAGTTTCAGCGGACGGATGTCGTTCAGCACGTCGGTGGCGCGCTTCAGCTGCGTGCGCCGTTCGTCGTCGGCGCGGCTGTCGCCCGCGGAGCGCGCGCGGCGCAGCGTCCAGCGCAGCACCAGCGCAATGATCGCGACGAGCAGGCCCAGCACGATCCACATGCCGGCGGACGGTCCGTGTTTCGCGGGCGGCGCCACCGGCGCGACTGGCGCGACCGAGGGCTGCAACGAGCCGGCTTGCGGCGCGGCAGGCGTGGTGGCGCGCGTACGTCCGGCATCGGCACGGATGCGCGCTTCGGTTTGCGCGAAGCGCGACGCGTCGGTGAAGCGCAGTTGCGGATCGAGCGTCCTGGCCTGCTGCAACTGGGCGAGCGCGTCGGACGCGCGGCCTTCGCGGTCGAGCACCTGCGCGTACAGATAGCGCGCGTGCGCGTTGTTCGGATGGGCGTCGATGACTTGCGACAACTGCGTGTCGGCGCGTTGCCAGTCGCGCTGGGCGATCGACTGCTCGACCTGTTGCAGCGACGGGACCGCAAACGCGGCGGACGACAGCAGCATCAGCGAGAGGCCGAGTGCGGCGAGGGATTTCTTCATGATCGAACCGGGCATTCTTGCCCGCCTCCTGGATCGGTGCGCGCCGCGGACGCTCGGCCCGCGGCGCGCGTGCCGTTACTGCGCGGGCGTGTCGAGCTGTTTCTTCAGCGCCGCGAGGCGGTCTTCGACCGACGGGCCCTTGTTCAATGCGGCGAGCTTGTCGTCGAGCGCCTTGCCGCTCGACGTGTCGGCCGAGTTCAGGCGTGCGTCCGAACGCGCATTCTGCAGCGCGACCTTGTCCTCGAGCTTCTGGAAGTCTTCCGACAGGTTCTTGCCGCCGATGCCGCCCAGGGCGCTCGCCGCGACATCCTTCGCCTGCGCGATTTCCTGCTTTGCCTGCAGGATGTTCGAGCGGGCGTTCAGATCGTTGCGGCGCGCCCGCATGTCGGCGATCTGCCCCTTCAGCTTGTCGACCGACGGTTCGAGCGTGGTCAGCTCGGCCGCGAGCGCGTCGCGCTCGGCTTCCGCGTTCGCCTGCGCGGCGAGCGCCTCGCGCGCGAGCGCTTCGTCGCCGGCCTGCAGCGCGCGCTTCGCGCCGTCCTCGTACTTCTTCACCTTGTCGTCGGCCGCATCGCGCTTGCTGCGCTGGGTCGCGACCTGTGCCTCGATTTCGATCAGCGAATTCTCGGCACGGCCGATGCTGTCGTCGAGCTCCCGCACGATCTGCCGTGCGTCGCGCGACGGATCCTGTACCGAATCGGCCGCGTCGTTCAGCAGGCCCTTGATCGTGCGCGAAACAGAGTCGAAAAGCGACATGAAATCCTCCGTGGTTTGAAAGGTGCCGCGTGAGCGGCAACGCCCGTCGCGAATCGGTTCCGACCCGCGTGAGCCGGCGGATATTACACCGCCGCCCGCTTAAATACGGCTTAATTGCGCGAGTTCAAGCGCTGCGGGTCGCGTCGATTCGATGCTTTCGCGATTGAAAGCAACGGCGCGGCGCGCAGCGCGCTGCGCGACCATGATAGGCGCAGCCTGCGGCGAATACGTTCCGCAATTCGCCGCAGTGCGGGAATTTTTACAAAAAATCGCGAAGTCAACCGGTCGATTTCATTAAAATGCGCTGTCACGTCGCGGGAACGGATCGCTGCGCCACGCGGTCTGTCGACGTGACAGTGCCACGATGCACCCACTCTGATTCATCCGCTTGCCTATCCGCATGCGTCCGAGGGCGCCACGTTCGCCCGCCATTCCGACATGCCAATCATCAAACGACCGTCTTCCTCCTCCGATCGGAAAGAACCTCACTACTCGCTGCGCCGTTCGCCGTCGGGAGCCTATTACCCCGATGACGACGAGCCCGACGACGCCCGTCGCGCATCGCGCCGCGGCGGCGGCCGCGACGGCGACGGGCGTCGCTCGTTCGGCTCGCGCGTCGCGCTGTGGTTCGTCGGCCTGTTCGCGACGCTCGCGATCGTCGGCGCGCTGATCGTCGGCTATGCGCTCGTCGTGATGGCGCCGCAGCTGCCGTCGCTCGACGCGCTGACCAACTACCAGCCGAAGGTGCCGCTGCGCGTGTATTCCGCCGATCACGTGCTGCTCGGCGAGTTCGGTGAGGAGCGCCGCAGTCTCGTGCGCTTCCAGGACATCCCCGACGTGATGAAGAAGGCGGTGCTCGCGATCGAGGACTACCGCTTCTACGAACACGGCGGCGTCGATTTCCTCGGCATCCTGCGCGCGGGCGTGGCCGACCTGCTGCACGGCGGCGCGCGCCAGGGCGCGAGCACGATCACGATGCAGGTCGCGCGCAACTTCTTCCTGTCGAGCGAGAAGACCTACACGCGCAAGATCTACGAGATGCTGCTCGCGTACAAGATCGAGCGCGCGCTGACGAAGGACCAGATCCTCGAGCTGTACATGAACCAGATCTATCTGGGCCAGCGCTCGTACGGTTTCGCGGCTGCCGCGCGCGTGTACTTCGGCAAGGACCTGAAGGACATCACGCTCGCCGAGGCGGCGATGCTCGCAGGGCTGCCGAAGGCGCCGTCCGCGTACAACCCGGTCGTCAATCCGAAGCGCGCGAAGGTGCGTCAGGAATACATCCTCAAGCGCATGCTCGAAATCGGCTACATCACGCAGCCGCAGTACGACCAGGCCGTGAAGGAGGAGATCCACGTGCGCACGCCGGGCAACCAGTACGCGGTGCACGGCGAATACGTCGCCGAGATGGTGCGGCAGATGATGTACGAGCAGTACAAGGATGAAACCTATACGCGCGGGCTGACCGTCACCACGACGATCAACGCGGCCGATCAGGAAGCGGCCTATCAGGCCGTGCGGCGCGGCATTCTCGACTACGAGCGCCGCCACGGCTATCGCGGGCCGGAAGGGTCGATCAATCTGCCGGCCGCCGGCGACGATCGCGACGAGGCGGTCGACGACGCGCTCGCCGATCACCCCGACAACGGCGATCTGCAATCGGCCGTGGTGCTGTCGGCGTCGCCGAATGCGGTCGAAGTGCAGTTCGTCGGCGGCGCGACCACGACGATCGGGCCGGCCGGCCTGCGCTTCGTGTCCGCCGCGCTGAGCCCGCGCGCCAACGCGACGCTGCGGATCAAGCCGGGCTCGATCGTGCGCGTGCTGAAGGACGGCAAGACGGGCTGGCAGGTCGTGCAGCTGCCGCAGGTCGAAGGCGCGCTCGTCGCGATCGCGCCGCAGGACGGTGCGATCCGTTCGCTGGTCGGCGGCTTCGACTTCAACAAGAGCAAGTTCAACCACGTGACGCAGGCGTGGCGCCAGCCGGGCTCGTCGTTCAAGCCGTTCATTTATTCGGCATCGCTCGACAAGGGCATGGGGCCGGCGACGATCATCAACGATGCGCCGCTGTACTTCCCGCCGAGCGTGCCGGGCGGCACCGCGTGGGAGCCGAAGGACGACGATCAGCCGGACGGCCCGATGTCGATGCGCACCGCGCTGCAGCGCTCGAAGAACCTCGTGTCGATCCGCATCCTCGCGTCGATCGGCACGCAGTACGCGCAGCAGTACGTGACGCAGCGCTTCGGCTTCGATCCGGCGAAGACGCCGCCGTACCTGCCGATGGCGCTCGGCGCCGGGCTCGTCACGCCGTTGCAGCTCGCGACCGGCTACGCCGTGTTCGCGAACGGCGGCTACAAGGTCGATCCGTATCTGATCGCCGAAGTCGACGACGCGCGCGGCCAGCCGCTGCAGAAGTCGCAGCCGGCGGTCGCGGGCAGCACGGCGCCGCGCACGATCGAAGGCCGCAACGCGTACGTGATGAACAGCCTGCTGCATTCGGTCGCGACGGCCGGCACCGGCGCGGGCACCAACGCGCTCGGCCGCAGCGACCTGCAGGGCAAGACGGGTACGACCAACGATGCGAAGGACGGCTGGTTCGCCGGCTATCAACAGTCGCTCGTCGCGGTCGCGTGGATGGGCTTCGATCAGCCGAAGAGCCTCGGCAGCCGCGAATTCGGCGCGCAGCTCGCGTTGCCGATCTGGGTGAACTACATGCGCACCGCGCTGAACGGCGTGCCCGAGCAGCAGATGCCGATGCCCGACGGGCTGACGACGATCGACGGCGAGCTGTATTACGCCGACCGCACGCCGGGCAACGGCTTCGTGGCGAGCGTCGACATCAACCCGGCCGAGAACGCGATCAGCGCGAACGACGCACTCGGCTCGGCCGGTGCGGCGGGGCTCGCGCCGCCGCCCGTCACGCAGCAGGAGAAGCAGCAGATCATGGACATGTTCGAAAGCAAGTAAGCGGAACACTGACGTGTCGACTGCAACGGGCGCCTTCGGGCGCCCGTTTCGTTTGCGTGCGGCCGCGCGTCGACGGCGATCGCGAACCCGAGCGCGACCGGATGCCGGATGCCGGATGCCGGCGCGACACGCACGCCGATGGTTCGATCGTTCGTGTGAGGAATCGCCCGCGCTACGCGTGGCGGATCGCCGCGATGCAGGGGACGGCGATGATCGGGATCACGAAGGGTGGGGTGCGGCGCGCAAAGCGCCGATGGATCGCGTTCGCCGGCCCCATCTGCCTATTTTGCGTCCGGCCCCGTGCGAGCACGTAAAACGCTGCGCGCTCAACCACTTGCGGAGAGGTGCGGCGGGTTATCAACAGGGCTGTCAACAAAAACTGGGGATAACCCTGAGCGTCGCGAGCGGGTTCAGCGCTGCAGCTGCGCGTGCGCGAGATGCATGCCGAGCGTGGCCGGATCGGTGTTCGTGCCCGGCAGCAGCACGCCGACCCGCTTGCCCTGCAGCGTTTCGCGCAGCGGGCCGAGCAGCCCCGCGAGCGCGGCCGCGCACGCGGGCTCGACCGCCAGCTTCAGATGCGAGAACAGGAACAGCATCGCCGCGCGCAGCGCGTCGTCCGACACGGTGACGATCCGGTCGACGTGACGCCGGCACAGCTGATAGCTGTATTCCTCGGTGTGCGGCGCCATCAGCGAATCGGCGATGCTCTGCATCGCGCCCATCTTGATCGTGTGGTTCGCCGCGAAGCTGCGGCACATCGCGTCGGCGCCTTCGGGCTCGACGCCGTACACGTGCACGCGCGGATTCGCGAGGCGCAATGCGGTGGCCATGCCGGCCGCGAGCCCGCCGCCGCCGATCGGCACGATCACCGCATCGAGGTCGGGCGTCTGCGTCGCCCATTCGTAGCCGAGCGTCGCCGTGCCGAGAATCGTGCGATAGCCGTTGAACGGATGGATGAAGAAGCGGCCTTCCTCGGCCTCGACGCGCCGCACGAGGTCGAATGCCTGCGACGCGCTGCCGGCCAGCACGACTTCCGCGCGATACGCGCGGCACTGCGCGATGCGCGCCGGGCTCGCGGAATGGGGCATCACGACCTTGGCGCTGCTGCCGAGCCGCATCGCCGCATATGCGACGGCCGCCGCATGATTGCCGGCCGACACGCAGGTGACGCCGGCGTTCTTGCGCGCTTCGTCGAGCGCGAGCACGTGCGTGAACGCGCCGCGCGCCTTGAAGCTGCCGCTCGCCTGCAGCAGCTCGAACTTGAAGTTGACGTGCGTACCTTCGAGCGTCGGCAGATCGGCGCGTTCGAATACCGGCGTGCGCGCGACCCAGGGCGACAACGCGAAATGCTGCGCGGCGATTTCGTCGAGCGTCGGAATCGGCTCGCCGTCGATCGTCGTATGGGCCGGGCCCGTTGATTCAGTCGACATGACGTGGCGGATGGGGAGAGTGGGGCCGGCCCGCATGCGCAGGCCGGCGCGGGCGGTCAGTGCGCGTCGACCGACATGCTGCGGATGAACTTGCGCAGGAACTGCTCGCACGCGGCGAGCTGCGCGAGCTCGACGTATTCGTTCGGCTTGTGCGCCTGCTCGATGTTGCCGGGCCCGCACACGATGCTCGGAATGCCCGCGCGTTCGAACAGGCCGGCCTCGGTGCCGTACGCGACCTTGCGCTTGTCCTGATCGGCCGTGAGCGCGCGCACGAGCTGCGTGATCGCGGCCTGCTCGGTCGCGTCGAGGCCCGGCGCGGCGGCGATCTTCGAGAACTCGATGGCGGCGTTCGGATGCTCGCGGCGCATCTGCGGCAGCAGCGTTTCCTGCGCATACGCTTCGATGCGCGCGAAGATCTGCTCGGGATCGAGCGTCGGCAGGTTGCGGAACTCGAAGTCGAACCGGCATTCGGCCGGCACCGTGTTGATCGCGTTGCCGCCCTGGATCGTGCTCGTCTGCGCGGTCGTGAACGGCACGTCGTACAGCGCGTCGAACGGCCCTTCGGCGCGGAAGCGCTCCGCGAGGTCGCGGATGTGGCAGATCAGGCGCGCCGCGTACTCGATCGCGTTCAGCCCCTTCGGCGTCAGCGACGAGTGCGCCGCATGGCCGCGCACGCAGCAACGGTATGCGTTGATGCCCTTGTGCGCGATGATCGGGCGCATGCTGGTCGGCTCGCCGACGATGCAGCCCGACGGCTTCACGCCGCGCTTGACCAGATCGGCGATCAACAGCGGCGCGCCGGCGCAGCCGATTTCCTCGTCGTAGGACAGCGCGAAGTGGATCGGCTTCGCGAGCCTGGCTGCCTGCATCTCGGGCAGCAGCGCGAGCGCCGCGCCGATGAAGCCCTTCATGTCGCAAGTGCCGCGGCCGTACAGGCGGCCGTCGCGCAGCTGCGGCGCGAACGGGTCGCTGTCCCACTGCTGGCCGTCGACCGGCACGACGTCGGTGTGACCCGACAGCACGATGCCGCCATCGGTCGAGCCGTCGTGCGCGGGCACCGTGGCGAACAGATTCGCCCAGCCGTCGCGCGCGTCGTGCGTGAGCGTCGACTCGATGCCGCTCGCGGCGAGCGCGTCGCGCACCGTTTCGATCAGGCCGAGGTTCGGCACGCGGCTCGTCGTGTCCATCGACACCAGCCGCTCGATCGACGGCAGGCTGACGAGCGACGCGTCGGGTTGATCGGCGGCGGAAGGTGCCGGCGCGTCGAGGATGGACATGGCAAAACTCCGTCTGAGGAATGGGAAAATCATACTCAAAAACGCGTCGCGCCGCCTTTGCCGCACGCGATGCGGCGCAGCATCGCGTGCGTGGTGCCTGGTGCGTGCGTGCCGCCGCTCAGCGTGCGGCGCTCGGCGCGAGCGCGCGCAGCGTCTCCTTGAT
Organism: Burkholderia vietnamiensis LMG 10929; assembly: GCF_000959445.1. Classification (NCBI taxonomy): domain Bacteria; kingdom Pseudomonadati; phylum Pseudomonadota; class Betaproteobacteria; order Burkholderiales; family Burkholderiaceae; genus Burkholderia; species Burkholderia vietnamiensis. Next base: position 2,090,925 of record NZ_CP009631.1, read on the forward strand.
CGTCGACACGCGGATCGCCAGATCCGGCGAGCGCGTCTCGATGCGCAGCTTGTCCTGCCCGGCGAGCTTGATGTGCCGATGCTTCTGCACCATCTCGATGATGCGCATCGGATCGATCGGCGGGTTCGGCTCGAACTGCAGCCCGATCGCGACCTCGCTCGCGTCGATCTTGACGATGCCGAGCGGCTTCGCGGCGAGCCGCAGCCGGTGCGTCTCGACGAGCGCCTGCGCCTGCGGCGGCAGCTTGCCGAAGCGGTCGATCAGCTCTTCCTGGATGCCGTCGATCGCATCGCCGTGCTCGCAGTTCGCCAGCCGCTTGTAGAGCGACAAGCGCTCCTGCACGTCCGCGCAGTAGTCGGCCGGCAGGATCGCGGGCGCATGCAGGTTGATCTCGGTCGTCGCGGCGAGCGGGGCGGTGAGGTCCGGCTCCTTGCCGTTCTTCAGCGCCTTCACCGCGTCGTTCAGCATGTCGGTGTACAGCTGAAAGCCGATCTCGTGGATCTCGCCCGACTGCTTGTCGCCGAGCACCTCGCCGGTGCCGCGGATCTCGAGGTCGTGCATCGCCAGATAGAAGCCCGAGCCGAGCTCCTCCATCTGCTGGATCGCCTCGAGCCGGCGCTGCGCCTGCTTGGTCAGCGACTGCGGATCGTGCACCAGCAGGTACGCATAAGCCTGGTGGTGCGAGCGGCCGACGCGGCCGCGCAGCTGGTGAAGCTGCGCGAGGCCGAACTTGTCGGCGCGGTGCATGATGATCGTGTTCGCGCTCGGCACGTCGATGCCGGTCTCGATGATCGTCGTGCAGAGCAGGACGTTCGCGCGCTGCGCGACGAAATCGCGCATCACGCGCTCGAGCTCGCGCTCGTGCATCTGGCCGTGCGCGATCACGATGCGCGCCTCGGGCACCAGTGCCTCGAGCATCGCCTTGCGGTTCTCGATCGTCTCGACCTCGTTGTGCAGGAAGTACACCTGGCCGCCGCGCTTCAGTTCGCGCAGCATCGCCTCGCGGATCACGCTTTCTTCCTCGCGCCGCACGAAGGTCTTGATCGCGAGCCGCTTCTGCGGCGCGGTCGCGATCACCGAGAAGTCGCGCAGCCCTTCGAGCGCCATGCCGAGCGTGCGCGGGATCGGCGTCGCGGTGAGCGTCAGCACGTCGACCTCCGCGCGCAGCGCCTTCAGCGCTTCCTTCTGACGTACGCCGAAGCGATGCTCCTCGTCGATGATCACGAGGCCCAGGCGCTTGAACTGCACGTCGGACGACAGCAGCTTGTGCGTGCCGATCACGATGTCGACGCTGCCTTCGTTGATCTGCGCGATCGCCGCATTGACTTCCTTCGCGGTCTTGAAGCGCGACAGCTCGACGATGCGCACCGGCCAGTCGGCGAAGCGGTCGGCGAAGGTCTGCGTGTGCTGCTCGGCGAGCAGCGTGGTCGGCGACAGCAGCGCGACCTGCTTGCCGCCCATCACCGCGATGAACGCCGCGCGCAGCGCGACCTCGGTCTTGCCGAAGCCGACGTCGCCGCACACGAGGCGGTCCATCGGCTTGCCGCTCGTCATGTCGCCGATCACGGCGGCGATCGCGGCCGCCTGGTCTGGCGTTTCCTCGAAACCGAAGCTCTCCGCGAACTTCACGTAGTCGCGCGGATCGAGCGCGAACGCGTGGCCTTCGCGCGCGGCGCGGCGCGCGTACAGGTTCAGCAGCTCGGCGGCCGTGTCGCGGATCTGCTGCGCCGCCTTGCGCTTCGCGCGTTCCCACTGGCCCGAACCGAGCGCGTGCAGCGGTGCGCTGTCGGGATCGGCGCCGCTGTAGCGCGAGATCACGTGCAGTTGCGCGACCGGCACGTAGAGCTTGCTGTCGCCCGCGTATTCGAGATGCAGGAATTCCGTCTCGCCTTCGCCGAGATCCATCGACACGAGGCCCATGTAGCGGCCGATCCCGTGTTGCGCATGGACGACCGGATCGCCGACCTTCAGCTCCGACAGGTCGCGCACCATCGCGTCGACGTTGCTCGCCTGTTCCTGGCGCCGGCGCCCCGCGCGGCGGCCGAGCGCGCCGTACAGCTCGGTTTCGGTGACGATCGCGTAGCCTTCGGCCGGCACCGCGAAGCCGCTGGCGAGCGGCGCGACGCCGAGCGCGAACGGCGCGTCGCTGTCGAGCCAGCCCGCGAAGTGGTCGTTCGACGTGGGGCGCAGCCGATGCTCGGCGAGCAGTTGCAGGATCGTTTCGCGGCGGCCGGCCGATTCGACCGTCAGCAGCACGCGCTTGCCCGACGACTCGACGAACGTGCGCAGCGCGGCGAGCGGATCGTCGGCATGGCGGTCGACCGTCAGCTCGGGCAGCGCCGTCGCCCAGCCGCCGGCCGGCTGCGCGGGCAGCACGACGCGCGCGAACGGTTTTGCGAACGCGAAGAAATCCTCGTCCGACAGGAACAGCCGCTGCGGCTCGAGGATCGGCCGTTCGCGATCGTGCGCGAGGAACGCGTGGCGTTGCTTCGTATCGGCGGTGAAGCGGCGGATCGACGCCTCGAGGTCGCCGGTGAACACCAGATGCGCGGCCTGCGGCAGGTAGTGAAACAGCGTGGCCGTCTCGTCGAAGAACAGCGGCAGGTAATACTCGATGCCGGCCGACGGGACGCCGTTGCCGATGTCCTTGTAGATCGGCGCGCGGCTCGGATCGCCTTCGAAGGTCTCGCGCCAGCGGCTGCGGAACGCCGTGCGTGCGGCCTCGTCGAACGGAAATTCGCGGCCGGGCAGCAGGCGCACGTCGCGCACCGGGTACAGGCTGCGCTGCGTATCGGGATCGAACGCGCGGATCGAGTCGACCTGATCGTCGAACAGGTCGATCCGGTACGGCAGCGGCGAGCCCATCGGATACAGGTCGATCAGCGAGCCGCGCACGCAGTATTCGCCGGGCCGCACGACCTGGCTCACGTGCTCGTAGCCGGCGAGCGTTAGCTGCGCTTTCAGCTTCGCCTCGTCGAGCCGCTCGCCCTGCGCGAACGCGAACGTGTAGGCGGCCATGAACGACGCGGGCGGCATCCGGTACAGCGCGGTGGTCGCGGGCACCAGCAGGATGTCGCAGCGGCCCTCGCCGAGGTCGTGCAGCGTCGCGAGCCGCTCGGAGACGAGATCCTGGTGCGGCGAGAACGTGTCGTACGGCAGCGTCTCCCAGTCCGGCAGCAGGCGTACGCGCGCATCCGGCGAGAAGTAGCGCAGCTCCTGCGACAGCCGCTGTGCGTCGACCGCATTCGCGCAGATCACCGCGAGGAGCGGGACCGCGTCGCGGTTCTCGGCAAGATAGCGGGCGATGGCGAGTGCGTCTGCGGAGCCGTGCGCGCCGTCGAAGATGAAGCGCTGGCCCGGTTTGACGCGGGCGACGGGCGAGGCGAACGGGTTGGTAGCGGTGTCTGGCATAGGGACGGCAGGGGTGGCGGGCACGGGCGCAGCGCGGTGCGCCGGTCGAGACGAAAGACCTATTATAAAATCCGCTTCTCGATTTCACCTTTCCGGCGTTCTCCGTTCGTGACACCCCGACTTTTTGCCCTGATTCCCTGCGCCGGCACGGGCAGCCGCTCCGGTTCGGCCGTGCCGAAGCAATACCGCACGCTGGCCGGTCGCGCGCTTCTCCATTACACGCTCGCCGCGTTCGACGCCTGCAGCGAGTTCGCCCAGACGCTCGTCGTGCTCGCGCCCGACGATACCCATTTCGACGCACGCCGCTTCGCGGGCCTGCGCTTCGCGGTGCGCCGCTGCGGCGGCGGCTCGCGTCAGGCGTCGGTACTCAACGGGCTGCTCGGGCTCGCCGAGTTCGGCGCGACCGACCAGGACTGGGTGCTCGTGCATGACGCCGCGCGCCCCGGCATCACGCCGACGCTGATCCGCACGCTGGTCGCGACGCTGAAGGACGATCCGGTGGGCGGCATCCTCGCGCTGCCGGTCGCCGATACGCTCAAGCGCGTGCCGACGGGCGGCGACGCGATCGCGCGCACCGAGTCGCGCGACGCGCTGTGGCAGGCGCAGACGCCACAGATGTTTCGCATCGGCATGCTGCGCGACGCCATCCTGCGCGCGCAGCGCGAAGGGCACGACCTGACCGACGAGGCGAGCGCGATCGAATGGGCGGGCCATACGCCGCGCGTCGTGCAGGGCAGCCTGCGCAACTTCAAGGTCACGTACCCGGAAGACTTCGCGCTCGCGGAAGCGATTCTCGCGGCTCCCGCGCACGCCTCCTGACTTTCACTTCATCTCAACCGGAACACGCATGGATTTCAGAATCGGACAAGGCTACGACGTGCATCAGCTCGTCCCGGGGCGCCCGCTCATCATCGGCGGCGTGACGATTCCGTACGAGCGCGGGCTGCTCGGCCACTCGGATGCGGACGTGCTGCTGCACGCGATCACCGACGCGCTGTTCGGCGCGGCGGCGCTCGGCGACATCGGCCGCCATTTCTCCGACACCGACGCCGCCTTCAAGGGCGCGGACAGCCGCGTGCTGCTGCGCGAATGCGCGGCGCGCGTGAAGGCGGCCGGCTTCACGATCCAGAACGTCGACAGCACCGTGATCGCGCAGGCGCCGAAGCTCGCGCCGCACATCGACGGCATGCGCGCGAACATCGCGGCCGACCTCGGCTTGCCGCTCGAACGCGTGAACGTGAAGGCGAAGACCAACGAGAAGCTCGGCTATCTCGGCCGCGGCGACGGCATCGAGGCGCAGGCGGCCGCGCTGCTGGTGAAGTAGCGGTTGCGCGTGCGCGTCGCAGGCCGGTTCGATCCGGCGTGCGGTGTGCCGCATGTGCCGCCCGAATGACAAATGCCACGCTGATGCGTGGCATTTGTCGTTTTGCGGGGCGGGCCGCTGCGGCCCGCGCGCTTATGCGCCTTCGGCGGCGATTACCTGCGCGGCGGCGTTGATCACCGACGCGATGCGGCCGACGTCGCGCAGCTGCGTCGTCGTCATGCCTTGCTCGTTCTTCAGCAGCGCATAGTGCGACTGCACGCAGAAGTGGCACTTGCCGACGATCGACGCGGCGAGCGCATACATCTCGAAGCGACGCTTGTCGACGCCGCCGTGCGACGCATACGCGCCCATCCGCAGCTCGGCGCGCTGCGTCTTCAGGTCGGCGTCGTCGGCCATCTCGACATACGGATACCAGGTGTTGTTCATCCCCATCAGCGCGGCCGCGGTCAGCGCCGCGTTCGTCTCTTCGGGCGACAGCACGCCGGCTTCGCGGATCGTCTTGACGAGCACCGTGCTCTTCGCCGCGAACGCCGCCGCCAGCGCGACGCCGACCGCATCGTTGCCCTCCAGCGACGAACGCGAGATCGTGCCATCGAGGTTCAGGCGAATGTCTTTCGCGTAGTCGGGGATGTGCGCCTTAATCGAGTCGATGAATTCCATTGATATCTCCTATGGGTTGGCCGTTAAAAAAGCCCGCAGGCAGCACGTGCGCCGCGGGCTTCGAGCATCGATGCGCTTACAGCGTTGCGCCGCCGACTGCGCGGTTGCACGGGCACAGTTCGTCCGTTTGCAGGCCGTCCAGAATGCGCAAGACTTCTTCCGGGTTGCGGCCGACGTTCAGGTTGTTCACCGACACGTGCTGGATCGTGTTGTCCGGATCGACGATGAACGTGGCGCGCAGTGCGACGCCAGCTTCCTTGTCGCGGACGCCGAGCTGGTCGATCAGTTCGCCCTTGACGTCGCCGAACGAGTAGTGGTTCAGCTTGTCGAGATCCTTGTGCTCACGGCGCCATGCGAGCTTGACGAATTCGTTGTCCGAGCTGCCGCCGAGCAGCACGGCGTCGCGTTCTTCGAACTGCTTCGCCAGCTTCGCGAATTCGACGATTTCCGTCGGGCACACGAACGTGAAGTCCTTCGGATAGAAGTAGATGATCTTCCACTTGCCCGGGAACGACGTTTCGGTGACGGTTTCGAACGCCGACTGGCCGTTTTCCTCATGATTGTTGAAGCCCGGCTTCGCGGCTACGACGGTGAAAGCTTCGAGTTTATCGCCCACGGTTTTCATGCGGATACTCCTGTATGTGTTGGGAAGAAGACTGAGTCAAGCTACCTCGGTGCTGCAACGTCGTTGTGACAGCATAGGGCAGACTATAGCACTATTAATAAAGCCATTCAATAGATTTTGACTAACAAACGCCATAGTTTTTTTCAACTGCGGCGATAGTGTGGCGCGCACGAAACGTGCGTACACGCGTCATGCGGTCGCGCGTGCCTTGCCGGCGGCGGGGAATTCGAGCGAGACCTCGAGGCCTGCCTCGGGGCTGCGGTTGCGCAGCCGCAGCGCGCCGCGATAGCGGCCGACCAGCCGCAGCACGATCGCCATCCCGAGCCCCGTGCCGTCCGCCTTGGTGCGCGCGGTGTCGACGCGGTAGAACGGGCGCATCACGAGCGGCAGCTGGTCTTCCGGGATGCCCGGGCCTTCGTCGCTCACCGACAGCTCGACGCGCGTATGCGTGACGCGCGTTTCGAGCGTGATGCGCGAGATGCCGTCGTCGCGGCTCTGGCCGTATTTGCGCGCGTTCTCGACGAGGTTGCCGATCACGCGGCGCATGTCGGTTTCGTCGGCTTCGATTACGGCGCTCGGCGCGAGCCGCGTGCGGATCTGGACGCCGTCCTCGTTGGACACGCGCGCGGCGACCTCGTGCGCGATCGACGACAGGTCCACCGGCTCCGGCTTGCGCTGGGCCGGGCGCGCATAGTCGATGAAGGCCGCGATGATGCGGTCCATCTGCTCGATGTCGTCGACCATCGCGTCCTTGGTCGCCTGATCGGACGGGCTCATCTCGGTTTCGAGCCGCAGCCGCGCGAGCGGCGTGCGCAGGTCGTGCGAGATGCCCGCGAGCATCAGCGCGCGGTCTGCCTCGAGCTGTTCGAGGTCGCGCACCATCTGGTTGAAGCTGCGGTTCGTGTCGGCCGCGACGCCCATCCCGCGCTCGGGCAGCGGCTCTGGCGCCTGGCCCGAGCCGACCTGACGCGCGGCGAGCGCGAGCCGCGAGAACGGCCGGTTCACGAGGCTCGTGATGAAGGCCGAGCCGAACAGCGACAGCGCCAGCGCGAACAGGCCCCAGCCGGCCCACTGCAGGCCGGTCACGTTGTCGAGCTGATCGCGATCGAGTGCGACCCAGTAGTCGTCGTCGTCGATCTTGAAGCTGATCCACACGCCGGGAATGTCGTTGACCGACTGCGCGATCACGGTGTCGTCGCCGAGGCGGCTACGGATGTCGTGTTCGATCAGCCGGTTCAGCGATTCGTCGGGCTGCAGCTTGAACTTGTCGGTCTTTTCCCGCGGATAGACGCGCACGCCCTCGTTGCTCTCGAGGTCCTGCAGCAGCGCACGCCGCAAGTCGGGATCGGAATAGAGCAGGGCGGTGCGCGTGAGCTTCACGACCGCGACGAGCTGGAGCGCGACGCGCTGCGCGCGCGGCTCCCGCTCGATCACGCGAAAGCTCTGGAACCACGCGGCGAGGCTGACCGAGATCAGCAGCGCGATCAGCAGGAAGGTGCGCCAGAACAGCCCGCCGAACGCGAGCTGCAGGAGGCGCCGGTCGATACGCATGGGACGGGCCGTAGGCGGGGCGAAACCGGAAGAAAGGCGATCAGGCCGCGCCGTCGGGGATGAACACGTAGCCGAGGCCCCAGACGGTCTGGATGAAACGCGGGCTGCCCGGGTCCGGCTCGATCAGCTTGCGCAGGCGCGAGATCTGCACGTCGAGGCTGCGATCGAAGACTTCGTATTCACGGCCGCGCGCGAGTTCCATCAGCTTCTCGCGCGACAGCGGCTGGCGCGGATGGCGCGCGAACACCTTCAGCACCGAGAACTCGCCGGTCGTGAGCGGGATCTCCTGGCCGGACTTCGTCAGCGTGCGCGTCGCGAGGTTCAGCGAGAACTCGCCGAACTCGAACACCTCGGTGGTTTCCGACGGCGCGCCCGGCAACTCGGCCGGCGCCTGACGGCGCAGCACCGCGTGAATGCGCGCGACGAGCTCGCGCGGGTTGAACGGCTTCGGCAGGTAATCGTCGGCGCCCATCTCGAGCCCGACGATGCGATCGACGTCTTCGCCCTTCGCGGTGAGCATGATGATCGGCGTGCGGTCGTTGCTGCCGCGCAGCCGGCGGCAGATCGACAGGCCGTCTTCGCCGGGCAGCATCAGGTCGAGCACGAGCAGATCGAAACGCTCGCGCACCCAGAGCTTGTTCATCGCCGTCGCGTTCTCAGCGACGTATACGTTGAAACCCTGCTCGCCGAGATAGCGGCGCAGCAGATCGCGCAGGCGCGGGTCGTCGTCGACGACGAGAATCTTGGAGGGGTTTTTCGTTTCCATGAGCGGCATCTTATCGCGAATGGGAAATGACGCACGCTTGCGTATTTTCGCGCGTTACAGTCGGTTACAAAATTTACCCGTAGTGTCGCACGGAGTAAAGGCAGGCTATAGAGATTCCTTTACTCGAAGCCGAAATTCGGTAGATACTCCCCTGCACTCCATCTTTCATCTTTGTACGCCCGAATTCGCAGGGTTTTTCAAGTACCAGAGGTAACCGGTTGCCGCGTGACGAAGCGAACAAATCGACCAAAGAAGCGAGGACGGTCATGCGATCTGCCCGGATTGCACTGATGCTGACGATCGCGCTCGCCGGTCCATATGCGTCGAACGTCGCGTATGCGCAGCGCCCCGAGCAGGGCGCATCGTCGCGCAAGCTGTCGCGGGGCAAAGCGCAGTCCGACCACGCGGCCGATTCCACCGGCCGTTCCGCCGTGCCTCCCGATCTCGAACAGCGCCGCCGCGACGGGCACATGACTCCCGAGGAGCGCCACCTGCTGCGCCAGCACATCGAGGACGCCGTCCGCGAGTTGTACAAGCGCTGATCCGCGCATGCGTTGCGCGGTCACGGAAAGATTCCGTAGCAATTTCCCCGTCAACGTGCGCGTCGGTGCTGCCGTTGTACCGGCATCCGCACCGCCGGTGCGCTCCGGGAGCCCCCGACGATGAAAGCGAACGCTGCCGCACCGACATCGCCTGCGATGCAGGCGCCGCTCGACGCCGACGATGCGCTGTTCTTCTTGAGCCGTACCGGCTTTTCCCCCGCACCCGCCGACGTCGCACGCCTCGTCGGCATCACGCGCGCGCAAGCCGTCGCCGACACGCTCGGCAACGTGCGCCGCGACCCCGTGACGACCTGGCCCGACTGGCTCGCCGAGCCGCCGCCGACCCGCGCGCAGCGTCAGGCGCTGACGCCCGAGCTGCGGCGCGACGAGCAGCGCGAACGCAACCGCCGCTACGATGCGCTGCGCGCGGCGTGGGTCAACGAGATGGTCGCGACGCCGTCGCCGCTCACCGAACGCATGACGCTGTTCTGGCACGGCCACTTCACGTCGGGGCAGGACAAGGTCCCGTATCCGCAGACGATGGCCGTGCAGAATGCGCTGTTTCGCCGCGAGGCGCTCGGCAATTTCGGCACGCTGCTGCATGCGGTCGCGAAGGACCCGGCGATGCTGCAGTATCTCGACGGCGTGAGCAACCGCAAGGGGCGCCCGAACGAGAATTTCGCGCGCGAGGTGATGGAGCTGTTCACGCTCGGCGAAGGCCGCTACACGCAGCACGACGTGACCGAAGCCGCGCGTGCGCTGACCGGCTGGAGCGTCGATCCCGATACGCTCGGCTTCGTGGTGCGGCCGGACTGGCACGATACGGGCGAGAAGACGATCCTCGGCGAGACCGGCGCGTTCGACGGCGACGCGTTTCTCGACATCCTGCTGGCGCGTCCTGGCACCGCGCGCTTCATCGCGGGCAAGCTGTGGCGCGAGTTCGTATCCGATACGCCCGATGCGGCCGCGCTCGACGGCGTGGCCGAACGGTTTCGCGCGAGCGGCTATGAGATCCGCGCGGCGCTCGCCGCGCTATGGTCGACCGATGCGTTCTGGGATCCGCGCAATCGTGGCGTGCTCGTGAAGTCGCCGGTCGAGTTCGTCGTCGGGACGGTGCGGCTGTTCGACGTCGCGTACGGCGACCCGCAGATGCTTGCCAACACCGTGCGCACGCTCGGTCAGAACCTATTCTATCCGCCCAACGTGAAGGGCTGGCCCGGTGGTGCGACGTGGATCAACAGCACCACGCTGCTCGCGCGCAAGCAGTTCGTCGAGCAACTGTTTCGCGCGACGGAGACGGCCGGCATGCGCGCGCCGGCGCACGCGATCGCGCAGGCATCGGCGGCGCGCGCCCATGCGCTGCAGCTGATCGATGCGGCGTCTGCCGCCGGCGGGATGCGTGCGGCGTCGGCGAAGCCCGCGCGCGGCGGCTTGCGGTTCGACCTCGAACGCTGGCTCGTGCAGTTTCGTGCGCGACCGCAGGCGATCGCCGGGCTGTCGACCGAACTGCAGTTGCAGCACGCGGTGCTGCAGCTTTCACCGGTCGCTGCGATCGACACGGACTCGACCGGTAGCGCGTATCTCGAGGCGCTGCTGATGGACCCGGCCTACCAACTGAAATGATTCAACCGACGATGAAGTGCAACGCCGGCGCGTCCAGAATGCGCGACGGCGAGCAAAAGGACGTGCGATGAACCGACGTGATTTTCTGACGCTGACCGGCGCCGCGGCTGCGGCCGGCGTGTCGCTGTGGCAAGTGCCTGCGCTGGCTGCGGCCGCGCCGGGGCGGCAGGGCGCGTATGCGAACGTGTTGATCCTCGTCGAGCTGAAGGGTGGCAACGACGGGCTGAACACGGTGGTGCCGTACGCGGACCCGCTCTACTACCAGTTTCGTCGCAGCATCGGCGTCAAGCGCGATCAGGCGCTGCAGCTCGATGCGCAGACGGGGCTGCATCCTGCGCTCGCGCCGCTGATGCCGCTGTGGCACGACGGGCAGCTCGCCATCGTGCAGGGCGTCGGTTATCCGCAGCCGAACCTGTCGCATTTCCGCTCGATCGAGATCTGGGATACCGCATCGCGCGCCGACCAGTATCTGCGCGAGGGCTGGCTCACCCGTACCTTCGCGCAGGCGCCGGTGCCGCCCGGGTTCGCAGCCGACGGCGTCGTGCTCGGCAGCGCGGAGATGGGGCCGCTCGCGAACGGCGCGCGTGCGATCGCGCTCGTCAATCCCGCGCAGTTCATCCGTGCGGCGCGGCTTGCCGAGCCGTCGTCGCTGCGCGAACAGAACCCGGCGCTCGCGCACATCATCGACGTCGAGAACGACATCGTGAAGGCCGCCGACCGGCTGCGTCCGCGCGGCGGGATGCGCGAGTTCCGGACCGCGTTTCCGGCCGGTGCGTTCGGCACGTCGGTGAAGACCGCGATGCAGGTGCTGGCCGCGTGCGAGGCATCGGGACCGGGCGCGCAGGATGGCGTCGCGGTGCTGCGCCTGACGCTGAACGGCTTCGATACGCATCAGAACCAGCCGGGCCAGCACGCTGCGCTGCTCAAGCAGTTCGCGCAAGGGATGAGCGCGATGCGCGGCGCGTTGCTCGAACTCGGACGCTGGAACCAGACGCTCGTGATGACGTATGCGGAATTCGGGCGGCGCGTGCGCGAGAACCAGAGCAACGGCACCGATCACGGCACGGCCGCGCCGCATTTCGTGATGGGCGGCCGCGTGGCGGGCGGGCTGTATGGGGCGCCGCCCGCGCTCGCGCGGCTCGATGGCAATGGCAATCTGCCGGTCGCGGTCGACTTCCGGCAGCTTTACGCGACCGTGCTCGGGCCGTGGTGGGGACTCGATGCGACGCGCGTGCTGCAGGCCCGCTTCGACACGCTGCCGCTGCTGAAGGTGTGAGGCCGGCGGCTCAGTGGCGGCGCGCCGCGCGCCACGCGATCCACAGCTTGCGGATCGGCGTCAGCGCGATGCGCTGATGCAGCACCTGGTAGCCGTCGCGTTCGATTTCGTCGAGCAGTGCGCCGGCCAGCGCGACCTGCGCGCGCAGCGTGCGCTGCGCGCGGCGTTCCGCTGCGGGGATCGCTGCGTCGGCGGCGGTGAGCGCTGCGCGTGCGCGGCTGGTCTGAAACTGCAGCAGCTCGGTGAAGGCGGGGCTGTAGCGACGATTGAGCAGATCGGCCGCGGTCACGTTGTAGCGTTGCAGCTCGTCGATCGGCAGATAAATGCGGCCATGGCGCGCATCGTTGCCGAGTTCCTGCACGAATTGCGCGAGCATCAGTGCGTGGCCGGCGTCCGCGGCCCACGATTGCGGGTCGGCCGGATTCGCGGCGCTCGCGCGTGCGACCAGCGACGCAAACGTGCCGCCGACCTGCGCGATGTAGCGCTGCAGATTGGCGAAGTCGAGATAGCGCGCCTGTTCGAGGTCCATTCCGAAACCGTTGACGAGCGTGCGCAGCGCATCGGTTTCGGCGGCGATCGTCGGATGATGCTGCGCGAGCGACTTCGTGACCGGATGGGTGGGCTCGCCGGCGGCGAGCGCTGCGAGTTCCTTGTGCCACCACGCGAGCTTCGTGTGCCCCACGGTCGGGTCGCTGATTTCCTTGACGGTTTCCTCGAGTTCGCGGCGCAGCGCGAACAGGGCGGTGAGGCGCGGCTCGGTGGCGCGCGGCGCCTGGCGCAGCGCGTAGTAGACGCTGGAGCCCGCGGGGGCGGCCTTGTGCTGGCAGTAGTCGTCGAAATTCACGGGTGGGATCGTGGCGGAGGCAGGTTCGGGGATGCGCGCGGCGGCGCTTGGACGACACGTCGAGCGCGGCATTCTAGCACCGCTGTCCGGCAGGCGCCGGCCGGGCAACACAACGCGGCGGAGATCGGGTAGAATCTCGCGCTCGCCTGATCGGGCGTGCCGGTTTCCGAGCCGGCGCGGGATCCGTGGCTGCGTGCGAGACGCATGTTTGCGTGCCGCGCGGTCAGGGCGACAGAAATGCGCGTGAGTGGCGAAATTGGTAGACGCACCAGGTTTAGGTCCTGACGCCCGCAAGGGTGTGCCGGTTCGAGTCCGGCCTCACGCACCACATATACTCCCAAGCAATCCCATGTTTGGCTAAAAGGCCCCGCCAGTCGAGTACTTGCGGGGCTTTTTGTTGCCAGCGCCGCCCAGCGTTTCTCGTTGACACCCACGAAACAGGGGCATCTTAGGGGGGCAGTTTTCTCTGATCAGGGGCATCGAAATGCCCCCGCGCTCAAATGCCCCTTACCGATGTCGCCGTTCGTGCGGCCAAGCCCCGCGAAAAGTCCTACAAGCTGGCCGACGGTCAGGGCATGTACCTCGAGATCATGCCCAACGGCTCCAAGTACTGGCGGTTGAAGTATCGCATCGACGGCAAGGAGAAACGGATGGCCCTCGGGGTCTATCCGGCGGTCACCTTGCTGGCTGCTCGGAAGGCTCGTGATGAGATCAAGGACCAATTGCGCGCCGGCCTCGATCCATCGCACGAAAAGAAGCGCGTGAAGGCTCAGCGCAGCCTGGACCGTGAGAACTCATTCGAGCCGATCGCGCGGGAGTGGCATCAGCAGAAGAAGGGTGCATGGAGCGAGCGACACGCGGACAGGATCATGAAGCTGCTCGAGCGCGAACTGTTTCCCGCGATCGGAGCGCGGCCGATCGCCGAGATTATGGCGCCCGAGCTGTTGGCGGTGATACGGAAGATCGAGGCGCGCGACGCGATCGAGCTCGCACACAAGACTATTCAGGCAACGAGCCAGATCTTCCGATACGCCATTGCCACCGGCCGGGCAGAGCGCGACTCCGCTCCCGATCTCCGCGGCGCGCTGAAGCCCCGTTCCGTCGTGCACATGAAGCGTGTGAGCGAGGCCGAACTGCCGGAGCTGATGCAGAAGATCAGCGCGTACGACGGCGACGTGCAGACGCGCCTGGCGCTGCAGTTCATGGCGCTCACGTTCGTTCGTACGAGCGAGCTGCGGTTCGCTGAGTGGATTGAGATCGACGAGAAGAAGAAGGAGTGGCGCATCCCGGGCGAGAAGATGAAGATGCGCACGCCGCATATCGTGCCGCTGTCGAAGCAGGCCCTCGAGGTGATCGCGAAACTCCGCGAACTGAACGGCCACAGCCAGTTCCTGTTCCCGAGTCGGTCGAGCTCCAAGAAACCGATGAGCGAGAACACGATCCTGTACGCCCTGTACCGGATGGGCTACCACTCACGGATGACGGGGCACGGCTTCCGGGGCCTCGCGTCGACTATCCTGAATGAGCACAATTTCAACCGAGACTGGATCGAGCGCCAGCTCGCACACAGCGAGCGCGACGGCGTCCGGGCGGCGTACAATCACGCCGAATACCTGCCCGAACGCCGGAAAATGATGCAGTGGTGGGGCGACTATCTGGCGGGCCGCAGTACGATTGTTGAGAGTGAACCGGTGCCGTCCGGCAGCGCTACGTCACAATGAGCCGAGATCGGGGATCTCGGGGTAACTCTGTCTGATGTCAAACAAGAATCCATACAGCGACCGACAATGGTTGACGACCTTCCGAGCGACGAGGCGCGGGCGATTATCGCGCTCATAAAATTCGGCGATCCCGGTGAGTGGGACTGGTCTCCTGAGCTTTGGGGAACCGCAAACTGTGCTTTCGGCGTGACGGACCATGACGGGAAGCGAATTCAGGGCGTTACGGCTGACCTGCTCGTGAAGTATGGGCAGCGACCGCCTTCCTCGCATTTCTTGTTCATCATCTACAAGCAGGAATTCAGGGCTAGGCGCCGCGTCTATCAGCTTGACCTTCTTCAGAATGGGCGGAAGAAGGTGGATCCACATCGAGTGTCCCACGAACACATCGGGCGGGATCGGGTTCCCGGTGACGCAGCTTGGCAGCAATACAGTTACGAGGACGCCTTGAAGTTGTTCTGCACAAGGACTAATCTGACTCTCTCCGGTGAGTTGCCGGACCCATATGTTCTTCAATTGCTATGACCACGAACCTTTGCCAAGACATCTGCGGGAAGCTCGGCTTCGGCTGCGAGACGCTGGCGGCCGAGGACGGCGGCATCATGGCGCTCGATACACCCTTCGGCTTCTCTGACGGGACACCCTTCACCATCTATGCCGAACACCTTAATGGCATGGTGAGATTCTTTGATTCGCAAGAAACCCTTTTTCATGCGATGGGAAGAGGCATCCGGTCGTTTCAATCGAGAAAGTACCAGTCTGTAAGATCTCTGGTTTCGAAGTACGATGTGCTCGTCAGCGAGTCAGGTGAGATTGAATCGTACGTGCAGGACTCGAAGATGCCGGCAGGCTTCGCTCGCTATGTGAGTGCGTTGTTGGACGTGTCAGATTGGGTCGACGAAAACGCTGGCACCGATTTAGCGGATAAGCAATCCAGGCTCGTGCAAGAGGCTCAGTTGTATTTGACGGCGATTCACCCGGACACACCAGCTGTGAAAAGTACTGTTCGAGCACGTGGGATGTCAGGGAAGGAGTACGGATTCGACTTGATGCAAGGTGAAACTCAGATCGATGCCATTTCAGCGCATCCGGCAGCCGCCGCATCAGAGCTCTACAAGTTGGTCGATCTTCGTGGCAAGACGCTAACGGCTGACATGTCGATCATTGTTGTGATCGACGACCGTGGATCGATCGATCAAGCTGACAAAGAGGCTTCGGTACTTGGTCAGTATGCCGAAACATGGCCAATGCGGCGCCTTATTCACGCGGCATCAACAGCGACACCAATTCGTCACTAACCGTGATTCCTGCCCCGCCCCCGAGCGGGGCTTTTCACATCTGACCGGCTGCGTGATGATGATGCCGTTACGCGACCCGGAGTGCTCCATGCCTGCGATCAAACTGCGCATCCCGCGCGAAGACGTCTTCGAATTCAACGGCGATCTGTCTGCTTGGTCGGCCACCAGCGGCGTCGATCCTAAACTGGCTGTCGGCACCCAGATGCAGACAACCAACCCTTCGTCGCCAACCCTGTACTTGGCGTTCGTCGACGAACGATTCTTCGAGCAGTATCCGCGGTGGCGCCAGTTCGTCGAGCATTGACCGCCGGTCCGGGCCACAGCCTCCTGGCACGTCTCATATCGATGCCGCCGCTATAGCTCGCTAGTATCGCCGCCCGTAGCCCTCGCGATACAGCGTTGCGCCGATCGATGTCAGCAACGCAATGTCTTCTTCCCCCAATGTATCCCAGGTGGCCGCCAGCCAACCAGCGAAACCGGCACAAGCGTGGTCCAGATCGACCGCTGCCCGTCCTTCGGCATTCAACCGCTCGAAGATCGTGATGACGTCGTGTGGGGTCATGGCTTCCTCCCGGTGATAATCAAAGCGTAGGTGTTCGATGGCCGTACGCTCGGAAAAGGTGAAGGAGCGCGCCCTACTTGCGGCAATGCGGATCCTGGATCAGTGCGAGGCGGCCTAAAAGCTCGTCCACTTGGATTTCGAAGACCCTGTTTCGCACGGGCTGCGTGCGGAGCTTGGTGAGCTTGTCTCTCCAGTACGCCGGGTCGTTCACCGACGACTTGTTGACGAAGGCATGGTGCGCTTGCTCAAGTAGTCCGATCGCTCGCCTTATATGTACCAATTCGCGTTCTGCTTCGCAGTACCAGCTCATATTTGCCGCCTTCTGATGATTTTTGTCGTGACTTGCTGTACCGCGAGAGCCTTGGGCTACTCAAAGACAACGCGCGAGCCGATCTCGAACTGTGCTGTCGTTGCACAGCGCGATGCGAGGTGAGGGGCAAACGTGGCGCGCAAGCAGCGCGCGACGCAGATTTGGGGAGGGGCGAGCGGTCAATCTACAATTGGGTGCTCGGTTCAACTCATCATACGCGCATCGCTCGTCAGGCAGCTGCTTTATTTCTCGGCGATGAGAGGCGGCCCGTCGTGATCCTGCGGCCGGATGACCGGGAGACTGACAGTGTCGAACGTCGAGGCGCCGCGCCGCTCACATGCAGTCCGCGAGCGCTAGACTTTGATGCGCTCAGAGACCTCCTCCTGATAACCTACAGGCACAAACAAGTCGCGATAGCGTCTGTAGATCGGGCGTTCAAAGTAGCGATATACAAGCGTCTACAAGGTCAACACGACCGCAGCAAAGGCTGCAAAGCGGATGTACGGATTGGCGATCTTCATCATCCCGAGGTAGACGCCCAGCGTGATCATCGGAAAATGAACGAGGTAGACCGAGTAACTGATCTCGCCCAGCTATTTCATGGGGCGGCATGAGAGGATGCGAGCAACCACGCTTCCAGACTGCGACACGCTAAAGATGAGGAAGGGCATAGCGGCAAGCGCTTCAAATTCGATGTTGCCGCGTGCGTCGCCGTAAATGACGTAGACGATCCCTGGAGTTGCCCCTGTAACTCAGGACACGCGGACACCGTTAGGTTGATGACACCGCATTACACCTGAACTCGCGAGGCGAGCGGTATTTCAGGGCTCTGTGCGGGTGGCGCTCATTGTAGTGTTCAACGCGATAGCCAGACGCGAGAGCGCTGTTGGTGCGTCAGACTTGTCCATATAGGCGACGTAATTGTGCTTCATGGTCTTCACGAACGATTCGGCCGTGCCATTGCTTGTGACCTTCTTCGCGTGCTTCCTTCTTCTGCTCCGTGCGCCCGGACCCGATCCAATCCCAAGCGGGTACCAATCCGGGCGCGCCAGGTGCCAACCGCGGGCGCAGTTCCCATTCTTCGACTGGCTTCAGACTCTTGCGCATGTATGTCACGCGCTGGCGAGGAATGCCGGTCTCGGACTCAAGTTGCTCGTCCGTCAATCGTCGTCCGCGGCATGCGCTCCGGATCGTGCGCAGATCTTCGACGCGCGGCGTGCGCAGGTCGATGCATTCCTCGTGTACGCGCCAGGTGTGCGGGACCGGGATCACGGTGTACTCGGCAGTATTGGCGTGCGAGCAGGTCAGCCGGTCCATCGTCATCGGGCATTCCACGAATACGAGTACGTCCGCCGGGCCGGCCCGGTCGGAATACGTGTAGCGATCCAGCAGCACGCCACCGCGGTCTCGCCACCTCGCCAACTGCCCATCGCTTGCTCGATCCCACCATGCCCACACGTAGACGGGCAGATCGGCGATCGACGCGCTCCTGAAGAACACGGGCTTGATCGTCGCGTATCCTCGATTCACGAGGATATGGGTGTAGCCGCCAAACGCTTTTCGGATCGATTGGCCGACGTCGGTGGTCGTGAAATAGCGCACGGGCGATCCTTAAATCGGCTCGCGCTGCAGGCTGCGGACAAGCATGGCGGCATCACGGCAGACCTCGATCGGGATTCGCGGATTTGCGACCACATCTCGCACGAACTTCCCGAGGAGAATGACGGCCGAGACGTCATTTCGAATCGGCTCGACGCTACATGTTGGTTCGCCGCCACATTGCTTCATGTTCTTCATATGCGGTCCCCGCCGGTTGTGCCGGATCACCGTCCCAAATTGCAGTCAAAGTGTCCGGGGGCACATGTGGGGGCATGCAGAAAATACGAACTCGCTGAATCCCAATAGCGTAAAGGAAAGGTGAACCGAATGCGGTTCCGGCCTCCTCTTGGGGTGCGCCGCAAAAAAGCGCTGCCGGTCTTCCGATCGCAGCGCTTTTTTCATTCCCACGCCGCATCCCCGCCCCGCGCCCGCCTAATCCCAGAAGCTGCGCACCGCGACCGCCACGATCACCGGCACCGAGAACACCAGCGGAATCGCGAAATACTGCGCTTCGCGATCGACGAACCAGCTGTAGATCAACCATCCTGCGCCGATCGCGAACGTGATCAGGCCGACCAGTACGGCGACGATATTCAAAACCAGCTTCGACGGCTGGCGGCGCGCTTTGTCGTTGCTGTCGGGGTCGCGCGGGGACGAGTTCATCTGAGGAGCGGCTGAGCCAGGCAGGGTTAAACGCACAGGAGACCGCATCCGCGCGGATCGCGCAAGGGCCGAGGCATCGCGGCGGTGTATCGTTGGTAAGCGCGCGTGACGAACCGAACGACGCGGCCCGCCCGTCCGGCAGGGCCGCTGCACGATCACAGGGCAGGGCGCCGCGTCTGCGACGTCGAAGCGCCCGCATGCCACCACGCCCCGACGGGAGACGAAGCAGCTTCCGGCAGCACGCCGCGTCGAACCGTTCCCGCCATTTCGCCGCAACCGCGCTTCGACAAATCGTTGTACCCACAACCACCGAGCGTTATGCTCGTCTTCTTCCAGCAGACGGATTCCCCTCATGAACGATACGAATTCAGGGATTGTGCGCGCAGCGGTGGTCGGTGTCGGCGCGATCGGCGGCTTGCTCGCGATGGCGTTGTCGAAAGCCGGCATGACCGTGAGCGCCTATGCGCGCGGCGCGACGCTCGATGCGTTGAACGCGCACGGCGTGCGCGTGATCGACGAAACCGGCGTCGTGTCGTCCGTCCCGGTGCGGGCGAGCGACGATGCGGCCGTGCTGGGCGTGCAGGACTACGTGGTGATCGCGCTGAAGGCGCAGGCGTTGCCGGCGTTGGCGGCGCGCATCGCGCCGCTGGTCGGGCCCGATACGGTGATCGTCGCGGCGATGAACGGGCTGCCGTGGTGGTTCACGCACGGTCTCGCCGGGCCGGTCGACGGCGTGCCGCTCGACGCGATCGACCCGGCCGGCGCTGTTTCGGCCGTGCTGCCGCCCGCGCAGGCGATCGGCTGCGTCGTGCACCTGTCGTCGAGCACCGACGCGCCCGGTGTCGTGCGTCGCGGCCGCGGTAACCGCCTGCTCGTCGGCGCGCCGGACCGGCGCCTCGACGCAGCGGCGGCGCGCTTGGCCACCGCGCTCGCCGCGGGCGGCTTCGACGTCGAGTCGACCCCGGCGATCCGTACCGAAATCTGGGCGAAGCTGTGGGGCAACATGAACATGAATCCGCTCAGCGCGCTGACGGGCTCGACGGCCGAGCAGTTGCTCGACGATCCATACACCCAGACGCTCGCGCTGCGGATGATGGAGGAGGCGGCCGCGATCGGCGCGACACTCGGCCTCGATACGGGGATGAGCGCGCCCGAGCGGATTGCCGTCACGCGCAAGCTCGGCGCCTTCAAGACGTCGATGCTGCAGGATTTCGAGGCCGGGCGATCGCTGGAGATCGGGCCGATCCTCGGTGTGTTCCCGGAGCTGGGGCGCAGGCTCGGCGTGCCGACGCCTTATTGCGACGCGGTACTCGGCTTGCTGCGCCAGCGTGCGGCGAACAGCGGGCTATAGCGGGCGAGGGCGCCGCGAACGAACGGGCGCCGAAGCGTGTCGATGCGGTTCGGGAAATCGATCAGTGCTTCGGGGTTTTCGAAGAGCCAAGCCGGCTATGCAACTCGGCGACAAGCGGATTCACTCGAACCGCCGGGAAGGCAGTTGATCGCAATCCGAAGTCAGCCCGCCGCAGGCCGACTACACGCGCGTGAAAATCGATCGCGTGAGTACCCGCCCGTTTCAGTCGTCGCGCTCGGCCGCATGCGTGGCGACCTTGTCGAGCAAGCGCTCGAACGTCTGGCGCTCGCTGTCCGACAGGCACACGAGCAAGCCTTCGTTCCACTTGCGCACGATCGGCATGATCTTCCGATACAGCGCGCGGCCGTCGACGGTCAGCGCGATCAGCACGATCCGCCCGTCTTCGTCGCTTGCGCTGCGTTCGAGCAGCCCCTTGCGCAGCAGCGCCTCCGCCGCGCGGCTCGCCTGACTCTTGTCGAGGTTGGTGTGCCGCGCGAGCTCCATGATCGAAAACGGCCCGAACGCGCCGACTGCGGCGATCACGCGCGCTTCGGGCAGCGAAATGTCGAGCTTGTGCCGATACACGTCGGCGATGCCGCGATCGGATCGCTTCGTGAGTGCATGGAGGCGATAGGTCAGAAACTGATCGAGCCCGGCTTGGCGGCGGCCTTTCATGTCGAATCCTGAAGAAAATGGGCGGGCCCGATTGTTCCTGTATCGCGCGCCCGGGTCAACGGTCAGTGTGCGCCGTACTTCAGCCGTGTCAACTGTTCGGCTTCGTTGGCGAGCAGATTCGCCGCGTCGCGGATCGCCACGTCGAGCGTGATCGGCCCCGGCGCCGGCGAAAAGCACCCGCTGAAATGCTCGGACAGCCGCGTCAGCGCGGCCGGATCGATCGCGCCCGACAGCAGCGACGCCGGCACGCCCGCGGCCCGCGCGTGGCGGCACGCGATGAACGGCGCCTTGCCGTGCAGCGTCTGCGCGTCGGAGCGGCCTTCGCCGGTGATCAGCCAGTCGGCGCCGGCGAGTGCCGCATCGAGGCCGATCTGGCGCGCGACGACTTCCGCGCCGGCTTCGAACCGCGCGCCGAGCATGTGCAGCGCGAAACCGAGGCCACCGGCCGCGCCGGCGCCGGCCGCGTCGCGGCAGCGTCGGTCGAGCGCGTGCTCGAGCAGGTCGGCAAAGTGGCCGAGCGCCGCGTCGAGCGTCGCGACCTGCGCGGGCGCCACACCCTTTTGCGGGCCGAACACGGCGGTCGCGCCGTGCGCGCCCGTCAGCGGATTGTCGACATCGGACATCCCGATGAATTCGGCTTCCTTCAACCGCGGATCGAGCGCCGACGCATCGATCCGCGCGATATCGGCGAGCCGCGCCGGCACCGGATCGACCGGCTGACCGCCCGCATCGAAGCATTGCAGGCCGAGCCCCGCGAGCAGGCCGGCGCCCGCGTCGTTGGTGCTGCTGCCGCCGAGCGCCACGAAGAACCGGCGCACGCCTTCATCGAGCAGCGTGCGGATCGCTTCGCCCATCCCGCGCGTGCTGCGCGCATCGACCGGCACGCTCATGCCGATCGCGTCCGTGATGCCGACGATCTCCGCCGTCTCGACGATCGCCGTGCGTTCGTCGATCACGCCGACCGACGCGTCGCGCGCCGCGAGCGATGCGCCGGCCACCCGCACCGTGCGCCGCGTGCCGCCGCCGGCCAGCATCGCGTCGAGCGTGCCTTCGCCGCCGTCGGCCATCGGGCAGCAGCGCACGACCGCATCGGGGCGGGCGCGGCGGATGCCGGTGGCGATCGCGTCCGCGACCTGCTCGGCAGAAAGCGAGCCTTTGAACGAATCGGGCGCGATGACGACGACAGGCGCGGACGGGTGTTGCGGCATGGTGTCTCCGGAAGGCGTGATTAGTATGAAGAATGGGGCCGCGAGCGCGGCGCACCTTCAATCGGAGATTACAGGATGGCGGGCCGGCGGTGGATACACGCGCCGGCATAGCGGCGATCCGCGCGCATTGCGCTGAAAGGGCGCGGGCACCACGGCGGGTATTCACGTACCTGGTGGGGTTCTGGCGGTATGAGGAAAATTGTTTGCTAGAATAGTCGATTCTTCCGGCCAAAGCCGTGCTCCGAGCCGCTTGCGCTAGCCATCCGGCGCGTGCAGGGATGGCGTGGCGCTCCGGCGCGGCGTGGGTTTGTGGCTCACGTATGGGTTCACATATGTGGCTCACTTCGCGTGACGCACCTCATGCTGCAGGCAGGCACGGCAAGGAAAACCCGATTCGCTCGAATAATTTTAGGACGATTGAAGCCATGGCTAACGTTGTTGAGAACCTCGGCAAGCTTGAACGCCGTGTGACGATTTCCCTGCCGAAGGACACCGTGCAGAAGGAAATCGACGCCCGTATCCAGAAACTCGCAAAGAACGTGCGCATGCCGGGTTTCCGCCCGGGCAAGGTGCCGCTGAAGATGGTTGCGCAGCAGTACGCGGGTCAGGTCGAGGCGGAAGTGCTGAGCGACAAGATCGGCCAGGAATTCTTCACGATCAGCCGCGCGGAAAACCTGCGCGTCGCAGGCCAGCCGAGCTTCGAGCCGAAGCAGGAGCAGGCTGAGGACGCATACGCGTTCGACGCGACGTTCGAGGTGTACCCGGAAGTGAAGATCGGCGATCTGGCGACGGCTGAAGTCGAGCGCTCGACGACGTCGATCGGCGACGCCGAGATCGACCGCACGCTGGACATCCTGCGCAAGCAGCGCGTGCACTACCACGCACGCGGCGAAGCCGGCGAGCACGGCGACGGCGGCGCGGACACCGCAGCGAAGAACGGCGACCGCGTGACGGTCGACTTCGTCGGCAAGATCGACGACGTCGCGTTCCAGGGCGGCACGGCCGAAGACTTCCTGTTCGTGCTCGGCGAAGGCCGCATGCTGCCGGAATTCGAAACCGCGGCGCTCGGCCTGAAGGTCGGCGAAGCGCGCACGTTCGATCTGAAGTTCCCGGACGACTACCACGGCAAGGACGTGGCGGGCAAGACGGCGCAATTCACGGTCACGATGAAGAAGATCGAATGGCCGCACATGCCGGAAATCGACGCCGAATTCGCGAAGTCGCTCGGCATCGAAGACGGCGACCTGACGAAGATGCGCGCCGAGATCAAGGAAAACCTCGAGCGCGAAGCCAAGCGTCGCACGCAGTCGATCGTCAAGAACCAGGTGATGGACGCGCTGCTGAAGATTTCCGAACTCGACGTGCCGAAGGCGCTGATCGAGCAGGATCAGCAACGCCTCGTCGAAATGGCGCGTCAGGATCTCGCCCAGCGCGGCGTGCCGAACGCGAAGGACGCACCGATCCCGGCCGAGATGTTCGCCGAGCAGGCCGAGCGTCGCGTCAAGCTGGGCCTCGTGCTGGCCGAGCTGGTGAAGGCCAACGGCCTCGAAGCGAAGCCGGAACAGATCCGCGCCGAAGTCGACGAGTTCGCGAAGAGCTACGAAGACCCGAAGGAAGTGGTCCGCTGGTATTATTCCAACCAGCAGCGCCTCGCCGAGATGGAAGCGTTCGTCGTTGAAAGCAACGTCGTCGAGTTCGTACTGGGCAAGGCAAAGGTGACGGACAAGGAAGTGAGCTTCGAGGCACTCGCGAGCGCATCGGCGCAAGCGTAAGTGTCGCTCTAGCGGCGTGCCGGCTGTCGGAGCGACGGCCCGCACGCCGTTTTTACGTCAAGCGCACGGTTGCCATTAATATGGCAATTGAGCGGGCGGCTTCCCTCCGTTCAATTTTCCAATCGAACAAGGTTCATTGAATGATCACTCGCGCTGAATTGCTGGACATGCTTGCTTCGAATGCGCCGCAGGGTTTCGAGGCGCAAGCGCTGGGGCTGGTGCCGATCGTCGTCGAAACGAGCGGCCGCGGCGAGCGTTCGTACGATATCTATTCGCGTCTCCTGAAGGAGCGCCTGGTGTTCATGGTCGGCGAAGTCAACGACCAGACGGCGAACCTCGTGGTCGCGCAACTGCTGTTCCTGGAGAGCGAGAATCCCGACAAGGACATCAGCCTCTACATCAACAGCCCGGGCGGCTCGGTGTCGGCCGGCATGGCGATCTACGACACGATGCAGTTCATCAAGCCAGACGTGTCGACGCTCTGCATGGGCCTCGCGGCCAGCATGGGCGCGTTCCTGCTCGCGTCGGGCGCGAAGGGCAAGCGCTTTGCGCTGCCGAACTCGCGCGTGATGATCCACCAGCCGCTCGGCGGCGCGCGCGGCCAGGCGTCGGATATCGAAATTCAGGCACGCGAAATCCTGTACCTGAAGGAACGGTTGAACAACCTGCTCGCGCAGCACACGGGCCAGGACGTCGAGCGCATCGCGCGCGACACCGACCGTGACAACTTCATGTCGAGCGACGACGCGAAGGCGTACGGGCTGATCGACCAGGTGCTGTTGAAGCGCCCGTGAGCTGAAGTGGGGTGCCGCCCCGATTCGCGGCGCCCCCGCACTGTCCGGCGCCCCTGAGCATCTGCGGCAAGCGCATCCGGCCGGCTCCGGTCGCGCCCTAGGCGCGGCGTTCGGAGCAATCGGCGTATCATGTCATTTACCTGTCCGGAGGCTCTACATTCATGGCGGACAAAAAAGGTTCGAACAGCGAGAAGCTGTTGTATTGCTCGTTTTGCGGCAAGAGCCAGCATGAGGTGAAGAAACTCATCGCGGGCCCGTCGGTGTTCATCTGCGATGAGTGCATCGACCTCTGCAACGAGATCATTCGCGACGAGGCCGCTGCGGCCGGCGTCGAGGCCAGCCTGTCCCGGTCGGATCTGCCGAGCCCGCAGGAAATTCGCGACATCCTCGATCAGTACGTGATCGGCCAGGAGCGCGCGAAGAAGATCCTCGCGGTGGCTGTCTACAACCACTACAAACGGCTGAAGCATCTCGACAAGAAGGACGACGTCGAGCTGTCGAAGAGCAACATCCTGCTGATCGGCCCGACGGGCTCCGGCAAGACGCTGCTCGCGCAGACGCTCGCGCGGTTGCTGAACGTGCCGTTCGTGATCGCCGACGCGACGACGCTGACCGAAGCCGGCTACGTCGGCGAGGACGTCGAGAACATCATCCAGAAGCTGTTGCAGAACTGCAACTACGAGGTCGACAAGGCCCAGCGCGGGATCGTCTACATCGACGAAATCGACAAGATCAGCCGCAAGTCGGACAACCCGTCGATCACGCGCGACGTGTCGGGCGAGGGCGTTCAGCAGGCGCTGCTGAAGCTGGTCGAAGGCACGATGGCGTCGGTACCGCCGCAGGGCGGCCGCAAGCATCCGAACCAGGATTTCATCCAGGTCGACACGACCAACATCCTGTTCATCTGCGGCGGCGCGTTCGACGGTCTCGAAAAGGTGATCACCGACCGTACCGAAAAGACGGGCATCGGCTTCGGCGCGTCGGTCAAGAGCAAGCAGGAACGCGACGCCGGCGAAGTGCTGCGCGAGACCGAACCGGAAGACCTGATCAAATTCGGTCTGATCCCCGAATTGATCGGCCGTCTGCCGGTGGTGGCGACGCTCGGCAAGCTCGACGAAGCCGCGCTGATGAAGATCCTCGTCGAGCCGAAGAACGCGCTCGTCAAGCAGTATCACAAGCTGTTCGCGATGGAGCGCGTCGAGCTGGAAATCCGGCCGGCCGCGTTGCAGGCAGTCGCCCGCAAGGCGATCCGCCGCAAGACCGGCGCGCGCGGTTTGCGTTCGATCATCGAACAGGCGTTGCTGGACGTGATGTACGAGCTGCCCACGATGAAAGGGGTCAGCAAGGTCATCATCGACGAGAACGTCATCGATGGCGACGGCAAGCCTTTGTTGATCTATGAGGACACGCCGAAGGTGGCGGGTTCGAACTGACCGGCTTGCCGACGATGTTCTGCGAAAAAGGCCGTTCATGAGACCGTGGGCGGCTTTTTTTCGTTTATCTTGTGGGTAACTCTGACTCGATACGCGGTGGTTACTTTCTTACCGAATATTTCCCGCACTTGAAGGCTTGCAATTCGTTGTGGCGGCCTCAATTACCGAACAATTGATTCCACTCATGGGGAAATGAAATGTCAGGCACCCAACTTCTTCCGCCGGAACGCATCACGCTCCCGCTGCTGCCGCTGCGGGATGTCGTCGTTTTCCCGCACATGGTGATTCCGCTCTTCGTGGGCCGGCCGAAATCGATCAAGGCCCTCGAAGCAGCGATGGAAGGCGGCAAGCACATCATGCTCGTCGCGCAGAAAACCGCGGCCAAGGACGAGCCGACCGAGAAGGACATGTATGAGGTCGGCTGTATCGCCAACATTCTGCAGATGCTGAAGCTGCCGGACGGCACCGTGAAGGTGCTCGTCGAGGGGCTGCAGCGCGCGAAGGCGTTGTCCATCGAAGAGCAGGAGACGCAGTTCTCCTGCGAAGTGATGCCGCTCGAGCCCGATCATGCCGACAGCGCGGAAACGGAAGCGTTGCGCCGCGCGATCGTGTCGCAGTTCGACCAGTACGTGAAGCTGAACAAGAAGATCCCGCCGGAGATCCTCACGTCGCTGTCGGGCATCGACGAAGCAGGCCGTCTCGCTGACATGATCGCCGAGCGTCTGCCGCTCAAGCTCGACCAGAAGCAGCACATCCTCGAGATGTTCCCGGTCATCGAGCGTCTCGAGCACCTGCTCGCGCAGCTCGAGGCGGAGATCGACATTCTCCAGGTCGAAAAGCGCATCCGTGGGCGCGTGAAGCGTCAGATGGAAAAGAGCCAGCGCGAGTACTACCTGAACGAGCAGGTCAAGGCGATCCAGAAGGAACTGGGCGAAGGCGAAGAGGGTGCGGATCTCGAGGAACTCGAGAAGCGCATCAACGCCGCGCGCATGCCGAAGGAAGCCAAGAAGAAGGCCGACGCCGAGCTCAAGAAGCTGAAGCTGATGTCGCCGATGTCCGCGGAAGCGACCGTCGTGCGCAACTACATCGACACGCTGATCGGCCTGCCGTGGCGCAAGAAGAGCAAGGTCAACAACGACCTGTCGAACGCCGAGCAGGTGCTCGACGAGGATCACTTCGGCCTCGAAAAGGTGAAGGAACGCATTCTCGAGTACCTCGCGGTGCAACAGCGCGTGGACAAGGTGAAGGCGCCGATCCTGTGCCTCGTCGGGCCTCCGGGCGTCGGCAAGACGTCGCTCGGCCAGTCGATCGCGCGTGCGACGAACCGCAAGTTCGTCCGGATGGCGCTCGGCGGCGTGCGTGACGAAGCCGAGATCCGCGGTCACCGCCGCACCTACATCGGGTCGATGCCGGGCAAGATCCTGCAGAGCCTGGCGAAGGTCGGCGTGCGCAATCCGCTCTTCCTGCTCGACGAAGTCGACAAGATGGGGATGGATTTCCGCGGCGATCCGTCGTCGGCGCTGCTCGAAGTGCTCGATCCGGAACAGAACCACACGTTCGCCGACCACTACATCGAAGTCGACTTCGATCTGTCGGACGTGATGTTCGTCGCGACGTCGAACTCGCTGAACATCCCGCCGCCGCTGCTCGACCGGATGGAAGTGATTCGTCTGTCGGGCTACACGGAAGACGAGAAGGTCAGCATCGCGCAGCGTTACCTGCTGCCGAAGCAGAAGAAGAACAACGGTCTGAAGGACGGCGAGATCGAGGTCACCGAGCAGGCGATCCGCGACATCATCCGTTACTACACGCGCGAAGCCGGTGTGCGTTCGCTCGAGCGGGAAGTGTCGAAGATCTGCCGCAAGGTCGTGAAGATGCTGCTGCTGAAGAAGGCGTCGGGCGCGATCAAGGTCGATGGCGAGAATCTCGATACGTTCCTCGGCGTGCGCAAGTACGACTTCGGCCTCGCGGCGAAGGAAAACCAGGTCGGTCAGGTGACGGGCCTCGCGTGGACGGAAGTCGGCGGCGATCTGCTGACGATCGAAGCCGCGGTGATGCCGGGCAAGGGCAACGTGATCCGCACCGGTTCGCTCGGCGACGTGATGAAGGAGTCGGTCGAGGCAGCGCGTTCGGTCGTGCGCTCGCGTTCGCGTCGTCTCGGCATCAAGGACGAAGCGTTCGAGAAGCAGGACATTCACATCCACGTGCCGGAAGGCGCGACGCCGAAGGACGGTCCGTCTGCCGGCGGTGCGATGACGACCGCGCTGGTGTCGGTGCTGACGGGTATTCCCGTGCGTGCCGACGTCGCGATGACGGGCGAGATCACGCTGCGTGGCGAGGTGCTGCCGATCGGCGGGCTGAAGGAGAAGCTGCTGGCTGCGCATCGCGGCGGCATCAAGCTCGTGCTGATTCCGGAAGAGAACGTGAAGGATCTCGCGGACATTCCGGACAACGTGAAGAACGCGATCGAAATCGTGCCGGTCCGCTGGATCGACAAGGTGCTCGAACTCGCGCTCGAACGTGCGCCGACTCCGCTGCCGCCGGAAGAAGAGGCGAAGGCTGCGGCACCGGTCGGCGAGGCGGCGAAGGATGCCGGCTCGACGGAAGTCGTCAAGCACTGAGAACCTGAACGCCGTCGCTGACGGCGATCGACGAAAACCCGCGGCGAGTCCGCGGGTTTTTTTATCTGCGTCGGTATCGCGCGTCGCGCGCCCCGTTGAAAAATTTCGCGCGCGGGCTTGGCAAAGTGATCTGGAATGAATTAAACTCGCAGGCTCGCTGGTTGTTGATGCCGAAACGCAGATCGCAACTAGAACGAATCGGAAACGGGTGCTTAGCTCAGCTGGTAGAGCGGCGCCCTTACAAGGCGTAGGTCGGGGGTTCGAACCCCTCAGCACCCACCAGTTTCACGATTCAGCCAGACCAAGGAGCGGTAGTTCAGTCGGTTAGAATACCGGCCTGTCACGCCGGGGGTCGCGGGTTCGAGTCCCGTCCGCTCCGCCAGAAAATGAAAAAGCCCGCCTCGTGCGGGCTTTTTCATTTGCAACGCCGTCCGCACGCCTGCGATTTTTCCCGTCCCACCCCGTATGTTGTAATATCGGTCGTTTTGTCCAATTTTCCCGTCACGCATGCTCGATTTCTTCCGTAATCACCAGCGCCTGATGATGGCGCTCCTGCTCCTCATCGTGTTGCCGGGGCTGGGTTTCGTCGGGATCCAAGGTTTCCGCGGCTTCTTCGACGACAGCGCGAACGTCGCAGCGGTCAACGGACACAAGATCACGCGGGTCGAATTCGACGGCGCGTTCCGCCAGCAGATCGACCAGGCGCGCCAGGCGCTCGGCGGGCAGTTCGACATCAAGATGTTCGATACGCCGGAGCATCGCAAGCAGGTGCTCGACGGCCTGATCCAGCAGCGCGTGCTCGCCGACGAAACGCAGCGCCTGCATCTGACCGCGTCCGACAACGCGGTGCGCGACGCACTGATGAGCGACCCGATGATCGCGTCGCTGAAGAAGCCCGACGGTACGATCGACGTCCAGCGCTACGCGCAGCTGCTGTCGTTCCAGGGCATGACGCCCGAGCAGTATCAGGAACGTGTGCGCTACAGCCTCGCGCTCCAACAGATTCCCGCGAGCATCGTGTCGAGCGCGTTCACGCCGAAGGGCCCGGCCCAACGCCTGTCGGAACTCGCCGCGCAGCAACGTGAAGTGCAGGCGCTCGTGCTGAAGTCGAGCGACTTCGCGGCGAAGGTGCAGCCGACCGACGCGCAGCTCACCGCCTACTACGACGCGCACAAGCAGAGCTTCGCGACGCCGGAAACCGCGACGATCCAGTATCTGGTCTATTCGCCGGCCGCGGCCGCCGCGAGCGCGCAGCCGACCGACGCCGACATCAAGAAGTTCTACGACGACAACCCGACGCACTTCCGCTCGGAAGCGCAGGTGCGCATCAGCCACATCTTCATCGCCGCGGCGAGCAACGCAAGCGCAGCCGACAAGGCTGCCGCGAAGGCGAAGGCCGAGCAGCTGCTGGCCGACGTGAAGGCGCATCCCGACCAGTTCGCGCAAATCGCGCAGAAGAGCTCGCAGGACGCGCCGTCGGCGGCGAAGGGCGGCGATCTCGGCTTCATCACGCGCGGCTCGACGGCGGGCGGCAAGGCGTTCGACGATGCCGCGTTCGCGCTGAAGCAGGGCGAGGTGAGCGGTGTCGTGGAGTCGGACCTCGGCTTCCACATCCTGAAGGCGACCGAAGTGAAGCCGTCGGTGGTCAAGCCGTTCGCGGACGTGAAGGATCAGATCGCAGTCGACCTGAAGCAGCAGTACGCAGCGAAGGCCTTCACGGACAACGCGGAAGGCTTCACGTCGACCGTCTACGAAAAGGCGAAGTCGCTGCAACCGGCCGCCGACAAGTACAAGCTGACGATCCAGACGGCCACCGTCACGCCGACGCCGAATCCGCAATTGCCGCCGACGAGCCCGCTGAACAATCCGAAGTTCCTCGCGGCCGTGTTCGCGAGCGATTCGGTGAAGAGCCGCAACAACACGCAGGCGGTCGACGTGGGCAACAACACGCTGATCTCGGCGCACGTGGTCGACTACAAGCCGGCCGCCGTGCCGGCGCTCGACGCGATCAAGGACGTGGTGCGTCAGAAGGTGGTCGCCGAGCAGGCGGCCGAGCTCGCGAGGAAGGACGGCGCGGCGAAGCTCGCCGAGCTGCAGAAGTCGAAGTCCACCGACGGCTTCACGCCCGCGCAGAAGGTGTCGCGCACGCAATCGCAGGGGCTGACGCCGGCCGCGCTGAGCGCCGTCTACAAGGTCGATTCGAAGACGCTGCCGGCGTACGTCGGCGTCGATCTCGGTGCCGAAGGCTACGCGATCTATCGCGTGAACGCGGTGATTCCGGGCACGGCCGTCGATCCGCAGCAGCTCGCGGCCGCGCAGCAGCAGATGGCGCAGGTCGAAGCGCAAAGCGAAGGCGAGGCGTATCTCGCCGCGCTGCGCGATCGCTCGAAGGTCAAGCTGTACGGCACCACGCAGAGCCCGTCGCAGGACAGCGGCAACTAACTGAGCCGACGGCGGCGGCGCGTCGAAGCGCCGCTCGGCCGCCGGCAAGCGAAACGCCTCGCTCGCCGGTCAGGCTCACAATGACAAGAAGCCCCGCATTGAACTGACCCCACGAAGTTGGACAGTTGAAGGCTAGGCGCCCGAGGACTGAGTTCTGTATTGCACGGGACTCAGTCCTTTCAGTTTGAGCTTGATGCGTTCGTGGTTGTAGTAATGGATGTAGCACTCCAGCGTCTGGCGTAGTTGCTCCACGCAAGTGAAGCGCTGCTTCTTGAAGCACTCGGACTTGAGCGTGCCGAAGAAGCTTTCCATCGCGGCGTTGTCCAGGCAATTGCCCTTGCGGGACATGCTCTGCGTCAACTCGCGCTGCGCGAGCTTCCGGCGGAACTCCGGCATCCGGTAGTGCCAGCCTTGATCCGAATGCAGCAACGGCTTGTCCTTGCGCGGGAGTTTAGCCAGCGCCTTCTTCAGCATGCTGTTGACCAACTCGAAGCTCGGCCGTCTGTCCATCTGGTAAGCAACGATCTCGCCGTTGTACAGGTCCATCACCGGCGACAGATACAGCTTCTGGCCGTTGACCTTGAACTCGGTCACATCCGTTACCCACTTCTGATTGGCGCCAGTGGCCTCGAACTGGCGTTGCAGCAGGTTCGGTGCGGCCTTGCCGATCTCGCCTTGCCACGCTCGGTATTTCTTCGGACGCACCCAGGACTTCAGTTGCAGTTGCTGCATGAGCCGTTGCACCGTCTTATGGTTGACGAGATGGCCAGCCTGCCGAATCGCAGCCGTGACGCGTCGATAACCATAGCGGCCCTTGTGGCGTTCAAACACCGTTCGGATCTGCGCTTTCAGATCGGCGTGACGATCGTCGGCATCCAGCGTCCTGAGTTGGTAATAGAACGTACTGCGTGCCAAGCCGGCCGCCTTCAGAAGTGCTGCCACCGGATGGTGCTGCCTGAGCTCACGCACTATTTGCGTTTTTTCTTTTGCGCTGCCTGCTTCTTCGCTTGCAGCAGCGCATCGAGCTTTTTTAGGTACGCCACCTCCGCGCGCAGATACTCGTTTTCCTTGAGCAATTCCTCGCGCGAGCGTTCGTCCGGCGAACCGGCTTCAGTGGGTTTGGGCGGAAGTGAAGTGGCCATCTTTCGGGGGCGCCCTCGTCGGCGAGGGGACAGTGCATCGAAACCGCCTTCATGATACAGGCGCTCCCAGGTTGACACGTGCCCGACGCTTCGAATGTCAAACACCGCTGCCGTTTGGCCATACGACAGCCCATCACGCTGCATGCGCTGTAGCACCGATAACTTGAACCGGGCGTCGTACTGACCGACTTTCCTTCTCAGTCCAGCTACGCCGTGCTCCCGGTAGCTCGCCACCCAGCGCCGGATGACCGTACGCCCAACCCCGTAACGGGCTGCGAGCGTGCGGGTGCTCGCCTCTCCTTCCAGATACTCCCGAACTACCTGCAGTCGAAACCGCTCGTCATACTTCGCCATGGAAAACACCCCAAAGGTTGGATCGGTGTCCGACTTTTGGGGTGCAGTTCACATCCGCGGGGCTTCTTGCATTTGGGCGATCGTGGTCGCGACCGCGCCAGCGACCGCGCCGCTCAACCGCGCGGCTTGCCGAGCAGCGGCTTCAGCGTCGGCCACACGTTGTCGAGCAGAACCCGCTGCGCCTGTTCGCCGGGATGCATCTGATCCGACTGGAACATCTCCGGCTTGTTCTCGATGCCGGCCAGCAGGAACGGCACGAGCGGCACGCCGAGTTGCTTCGACAGGCGCGTATAGACCGCGTGGAATTTCTGCGTGTAGTCGGGCCCGTAATTCGGCGGCACGTACATGCCGACCAGCACGACCTGCGCATGTGCGCGTCGCGCAGCGGCGATGATGTCGCGCAGATTCTGTTCGGTCGTCGCGACCGGCACGCCGCGCAGCGCATCGTTCGAACCGAGCTCGACGATGACGATCGACGGCTTGAGCCGTTGCAGCACGGCGGGCAATCGCGCGCGTCCGCCGCTCGTGGTGTCGCCGCTGACGCTTGCGTTCGCAACGCTATAATCGATTCGCTCGGTCGCGAGCCGTTGCCGCAGCAACGCCACCCAGCCGGTGTCGCGCGGCAGCCCGTACTCGGCCGACAGGCTGTCGCCGAGCACGACGAGCGTGGGCCGGCCCTCAGGTGCGGCCGGCGCGGCGCTCGCCGCGCGCGCGGGCACGGTCGCTGCGCATAATGTAGCCAGCAGCGCGGCGAGCGCCGCGCGCCTTTTCCAGCGGAATGTCGTGTCCATGTTCAAGATTACCGATCCGATCATCGAAGTCCGAGACGTGTGCAAGCGGGTCGCCGACGCAAGCGGCGAGCTGACGATACTCGATGGCATCACGCTGACCGTGCGGCCCGGCAGCAGTCTCGCGATCGTGGGTGCCTCGGGGTCGGGCAAGTCGACGCTGCTCGGCCTGCTCGCCGGGTTGGACAGCGCGACGAGCGGGACGGTTCGCCTGCTCGGCCGCGCGCTCGAGCAACTCGACGAGGACGAGCGCGCCGCGCTGCGCAGCGGCGCAGTCGGGTTCGTGTTCCAGTCGTTCCAGCTGATGCCGCATCTGACGGCGCTCGAAAACGTGATGTTGCCGCTCGAACTGCAGGGCGGCATCAGCGCGCGCGACGCAGCCGCTCGTGCGCGCGCGCTGCTCGTGCAGGTCGGCCTCGGCGAGCGCACCGCGCATTATCCGAAGCTGCTGTCCGGCGGCGAGCAGCAGCGCGTCGCGCTCGCGCGCGCGTTCGTCACGCAGCCGGCGATCCTGTTCGCCGACGAGCCGACCGGCAGCCTCGACGCGGCCACCGGCCACGCGGTCATCGACTTGATGTTCGAGCTGAACCGCACGCACGGCGCGACGCTCGTGCTCGTCACGCACGACGCCGAGCTCGCCCGGCGCTGTACCACGACGGTGACGATCGAAGCCGGACGCATCGTCGTGCCCCATACTGCCCAAAGCGGCGCCTGAACGCGCGCCGGCCGCACCGAGGCGCTGAGCCCCGGTGCGGCCGGTACGCGCGCAGGCGATGACGTCAGCGCTTGAGCGCGGCGCGTGCGCGTTCGATCAGCGCGGTCGTCGACGAGTCGTGCTTCGCGGGATCGACCGAGTCGGCCGACAAATCGGCTTCGACCACCTTGCCGAGGATCTTGCCGAGCTCGACGCCCCATTGATCGAACGGATTGATATCCCACACCGTCGCCTGTACGAGCACCTTGTGCTCGTACAGCGCGATCAGCGCGCCGAGCGTGCGCGGCGTCAGCGCGTCGACCAGCAGCGTCGTCGTCGGCCGGTTGCCGGGGAACGTCAGATGCGGCGCGAGCGCTTCCTCGCCGGGGCCGGCGATCTTGCGCGCTTCGTCGAGCGTGCGGCCGAGCATCAGCGCTTCGCTCTGCGCGAAGCAGTTCGCGAGCAGCTTCGGATGATGGCTCGCGAGCGGATGCTCGGGCGTCAGCACCGCGATGAAGTCGATCGGCACGATCGTCGGGCCCTGATGCAGCATCTGGAAGAACGCGTGCTGGCCGTTGGTGCCCGGCTCGCCCCACGTGACGGCCGACGTCGGGTAGTCGACGAAGGTGCCGTCCAGGCGCGCCGACTTGCCGTTGCTCTCCATCTCGAGCTGCTGCAGATACGACGGCAGGTAGTGCAGCGCTTCCGAATACGGCGCGACGAGATAGCTCTGCGAGCCGAAGAAATTGCGATACCAGATGCCGATCATGCCCAGCAGCACCGGCAGGTTGCGCTCGAGCGGCGCTTCGCGGAAATGGCGGTCCATGTCGTTCGCGCCGGCGAGCAGTTCGTCGAACTGCTCGGGCCCGACCGCGATCATGATCGACAGGCCGACCGCCGACCACAGCGAATAGCGGCCGCCGACCCAGTCCCACATTTCGAACACGTTGTCCGCCGCGATGCCGAACCTGACGACTTCGGACGGGTTCGCCGACACGCCGACGAAGTGCTTCGCGAGCGCATCCTCGGGGCAGCCGCGCGCGATGAACCAGTCGCGCAGCGAGCGTGCGTTCGTCATCGTCTCGAGCGTCGTGAAGGTTTTCGACACGATGATCGCGAGCGTTTCTTCCGGATCGACCTGCTCGAGCACGCGCGCGAGATCGGCGCCGTCGACGTTCGACACGAAGTGGGTCGAGATGTCCGGCGTCGCGACGTGATGCAGCGCGTGCGTGACCATCTTCGGCCCGAGATCCGAGCCGCCGATGCCGATATTGATCACGTGGCGGATGCGCTTGCCGGTATGGCCCGTCCACGCGCCGCTGCGCACGGCGCGCGCGAAGCTCGCCATCTTCGCGCGTTCGGCGCTGACCTGCGCGTGGAACGGGGCGTTCGGATCGGTCGCGCGCAGCGCCGTATGCAATGCGGCGCGGCCTTCCGTCGGGTTGACGACGTCGCCGGCGAACATCGCGTCGCGGCGCGCTTCGACGCGTGTGTCGCGCGCCAGTTGCACGAGCAGGCGCAGCGTGTCGTCGTTGATGCGGTTCTTCGAGAAATCGGCGGCGAGGCCGCCGCCGGCGATCGTGAAGCGTTCGGCGCGGGTCGGCGCGCGATCGTTTTCGGGTGCGAACCAGTCGCGCAGCCGCGCATGGCGGATCTCGGCGAAGTGGGATTGGAGGGCAGTCCAGGCGGGGAGCGAATTCAGCGTCATGGCGGTTCGAGTGAAGCGTGAATCGGGAGGAATGCCGCGCCGGCGCATCGCGATCGCGAGGCCGGCGGACGAGCGGGCCCGCCGTGCGGCGGGGCACCCAGTATAGCGGCGTTATATGTCCGCGCGCGGCGACGGGTAAAAAAGGCGATTGATCAGCGTGCGCACCATCGGCGCGAGCTCGCCGGCGGTGAGGCCGGCCGGGCCCGTGCCGCTCGCGGTCAGCGTGTCGGCCGCGAGACCGTGCAGGTAGACGCCGGCCAGCGCCGCTTCGTACGGCGCGACACGTTGCGCGAGCAGCGCGCCGATCAGGCCGCCGAGCACGTCGCCGGTGCCGCCCGTCGCGAGCGCCGCGTTGCCGGTGGGGTTGATCGTCAGGCGTCCGTCGGGTGCGGCGATCACCGTGCCCGAACCCTTCAGGACGACGATGCTTGCATAGCGGGCGGCGAGCGCCTGCGCCGCGGCCAGCCGGTCGTGCTGCACCGACGCGGTGTCGCTGCCGAGCAGCCGTGCGGCCTCGAGCGGATGCGGCGTCAGCACGCACGCGCCGTCGCGCGCGGCGACGGCGGCCGCGAGATCGGCGTGCGTCGCGACGAGGTTCAGCGCATCGGCGTCGAGCAGCGTCGCGGCGCCGTGCGCGAGCACGCGGCGCACGAGCGCGGCCGCCGCGTCGCGGGTGCCGAGACCGCATCCGGCGGCGATCGCGGACATCGCATCGAGATCGACGCCGTCCGCCGGATGCAGCATCAGCTCGGGAAACGGCGGGTCGTACGGCGGCGCGCCGGTGCCGAGAAAGCCCACGTGCACCTTGCCGGCGCCGGCGAACAGCGCCGCGCGCGCGGCGAGGATCGGCGCGCCGCACATGCCCGTGTCGCCGCCGATCACCGCGAGGCTGCCGAACGTGCCCTTGTGCGACGCGAACGCGCGCGCGGGCAGGGCGGCGGCGAAGCGCGCGGGCGCGTTCAGCACGACGGCCGGCGCAGCCGGCGGCGCGACGTCGAGCGACGCGATCTCGATGGCGCCGGCGAGGTCGCGGCCGTCGCCCGTGTAAAGGCCCGGCTTCGCGCCGATGAAGGTGAGCGTATGTGTGGCGACGACCGCGGCGCCGGCGCCGACGATGCGCCCGGTGTCGCTGTCGAGCCCGCTCGGCACGTCGAGCGCGAGCACCCGGCCGCCGCTGCGCGCGTGCGCGGCGATGCGCTCGGCCTGGGCGGCGAACGGGCCGTCGAGCGCGCGCGCCAGGCCGATCCCGAACAATCCGTCGACTACCCATGCGTAATCGTCGAGCGAAGCGGGCGGCTCGGTCGACAGCGGCACGCCGGCCGCGCGCGCCAGCCCGAGCGCCCATTGTGCGTCGTCCGGCTTCACGGTCACGGGCATCCAGGCGTGGGTCGCGACGCCGAGCTGCTGCAGCTGCGCGGCGGCCACCAGCGCGTCGCCGCCGTTGTTGCCGGGGCCGACCGCGAACCACACCGGGCGTTCATCGTCGGTCATTCGTTCGGACAGCCAGCGGGCGGCGGCCGCGCCGGCGCGCGCCATCAGCGTATGCGGCGGCAGCGCGGCCGTCGCGGCGGCTTCGGCGGCGC
This sequence comes from Burkholderia vietnamiensis LMG 10929, assembly GCF_000959445.1. Classification (NCBI taxonomy): domain Bacteria; kingdom Pseudomonadati; phylum Pseudomonadota; class Betaproteobacteria; order Burkholderiales; family Burkholderiaceae; genus Burkholderia; species Burkholderia vietnamiensis. The sequence continues at coordinate 2,128,262 of NZ_CP009631.1, forward strand.
GCAGATCGGCGACGCGCAGCAGGGCGATCGGAGCGGCGGCGAGGGGCGGGTGGGCAGTGGTGGTCATCGCGGGGTCGTGGTGCGGAACAAGGAGCCGCCCCGGACGTCGGCCCGCGGCGGTCAGGTCGTGAAGCGTGCGGCGCCGAGCGCCGTGAGCGTGTCGGCGGGCCATTGCTGCGCGGCGCCGCCCAGATAGTCGGTCACCACTTTAGCAGAGCCGCACGCGAGCGCCCAACCGGCCGGGCCGTGCCCGAAGTTGACGAATACGCGCGGATGCGCGGTCGGACCGACGACCGGCAGGCCGTCCGGCGACAGCAGCTGGGTGCCTTGCCACGACAGCGCGGCCGAGATACGCGCGGCGCCCGGCACCCAGTCGTGAACGGCCTGGCCGAGCAGGGCGAGCGCGGCTTCCGACAGCGGCTCCGGCAGCGGTTTCGCGGTGTCGGCGCTGCTTTGCAGCACGGCGCCGCCGCCCACGCGCAGCCGCTGCTGCGTGCGCGTGATCGAGATCCGCTTGATCGCGTCGACGACGCACAGGTGCGGCGCATGTTCTTCGTATGCGACCGGCGCGGTCAGCGTATGGACGCGCACCGGATGCAGCGGCAGCCGCCAGCCGAGGCGCGCCAGCAACGGCAGGCTGCCGGCGCCGGCGGCGACCACGACTGCGTCGGCCGAAATCACGTCGACCTCGCGCGCGTTGGCCGCATGCCGGCCGTCGGCCGGCGCGAGCTCGACCGCGGCACGCCCGGCGTCGGCGCGGATCGCGGCAACTTCCGCGCCGAAGCGGAACTGCACGCCGTGCTCGTCGAGCGCCTGCTTGACCAGTTTCGCGAACAGCGGGCAATTCCCGGTGCGCTCGGTCTCGAACAGCACGCCGCCCGCGAAGCTCGGCTCGGCCGGCACCGACGGCTCGAGCGCCGCGCAGGCGTCGGCGTCGAGCACGCGGTATGGCTGGTCGAGCGTGCGCAGCAGGTCGAGCGCGGGCTGCAGCGCGTCCCAGTCGCGCGCGTCGCGCACGACGTGCAGCACGCCCGATTTCTGTTCGTATTCGAGCTGCAGGCGCGCCTCGATGTCGGCGACGGTGTCGCGCGCCGCGTCGATCAGCGGACGCAGCCGCCCGTACTGCGCGGCGAACGCGTCGGGCTCGCGCAGCGCCGCGAGCTGCTTGACGAAGCGGCGCACGCCGCCGTTGAAGCCGGGCTTGTACAGGATGCCGGTGTCGCGCGGCTGGCGCTGGCGCATGAAGGTCGGGCCGAACCAGACGTCGAGCGGGCTCGGCAGCAGCGTGCCGCCGTCGCCGTAGGTGGCGCCCTGCGCGACGGTCGCGTGACGTTCGACCACACACACGCGATGGCCGGCCGCACGCAGCTGGTAGGCGGTGGCGACGCCGCTGATTCCGCCGCCGATGACGATGACATCCATGGATTGCTTCGATGACGGCGGCACGCGCCGCCCGATGAGAATTCGCTGACGGGCCGCCGGCCCGGGGAACCGGGAATGATAGCGCCAAAATCGCGGCAACCGGCGCGTACGCGCCGTCCAGTTCCGCCAACCGGGCGCGGCCGCGCGTCCAGCGGGCCGGCCGGGCCCGCCCGGCGGCCCGGCAGGCCCGGCCGCGGCCGAAGCGCCGTCGCGGTGGGCTGCCCGTGCCGGTCGGCCGGTCCGGGGGCCGACTTCCGGGTATAATTACGGCCTTCCTTTCGCCACACGTCGCCACCTCGCGCGACTCATCGACGTCAGTCCAGCCCATGGCTCACTTCTCGTGTTTTCCCGGCGCTTCGGCCCTCTCCGATTTCCGTCAAACCCGTCTGCTCGACACGCTCAGGCAGATCGACGCCAACATCGTCGCCGTGCGCGGCCAGTTCCTGCACTTCGTCAATGCGTCCGAGCCGCTGTCGGCCGACGACAGCGCGCGCATCGACGCGCTGATGCACTACGGCGCGCCGTTCGAGCCGGCGGCCGAGAAGGGCACGACGGAGACCTTCGTCGTGCTGCCGCGCTTCGGCACGGTTTCGCCGTGGGCCAGCAAGGCGACCGACATCGCGCAGCACTGCGGCCTCGTGCAGGTGCGCCGCATCGAGCGCGGCGTCGAATTCACGGTGACGCTGAAGTCGGGCCTGCTCGGCGGCAAGAAGGCGCTGTCCGACGACGCGCGTGCGGCCGTCGCCGCGGCGCTGCATGACCGGATGACCGAGAGCGTGGTCGCCGCGCGCGACGACGCGCGGCATCTGTTCGACGAACTGCCGGCCAAGCCGCTCGCGACCGTCGACGTGCTGGGCGCCGGCCGCGCGGCGCTCGAGCGGGCGAACGCCGAGCTGGGCCTCGCGCTCGCCGACGACGAGATCGACTACCTGGTCGACGCGTTCCGCAAGCTCGAGCGCAACCCGACCGACGTCGAGCTGATGATGTTCGCGCAGGCGAACAGCGAGCACTGCCGTCACAAGATCTTCAACGCGCAGTGGACCATCGACGGCGAAGCGCAGGACATGTCGCTGTTCGCGATGATCCGCAACACCGAGAAGCTGAGCCCGCAGGGCACGATCGTCGCGTATTCGGACAACTCGTCGATCATGGTCGGCGCCGAAGCGGAGCGCTGGTTCCCGCGCGGCGCGGGCGCGGCCGGCGAGCCGGGCGAACGGTATGGCCGCCATACCGAGCTCACGCACACGCTGATGAAGGTCGAGACGCACAACCATCCGACGGCGATCTCGCCGTTCCCCGGCGCGGCGACCGGCGCGGGCGGCGAGATCCGCGACGAAGGCGCGACCGGCCGCGGCGCGCGGCCGAAGGCCGGGCTCACCGGCTTCACGGTGTCGAACCTCGATCTGCCCGACGCACGCCAGCCGTGGGAAAACGCCCGCGATGCGGCGCAGCCGGTCGGCGAGCGCAACCCGAACGAGCAGCACGGCCCGTACGGTCGTCCGGACCGGATCGCGTCGCCGCTGCAGATCATGATCGACGGCCCGCTCGGCGGCGCCGCGTTCAACAACGAGTTCGGCCGTCCGAACCTCGGCGGCTACTTCCGCGTGTACGAGCAGAACGTCGGCGGCACGGTGCGCGGCTATCACAAGCCGATCATGATCGCGGGCGGCCTCGGCAACATCGCCGATCAACACACGCACAAGCACGACGTGCCGGCGGGTTCGCTGCTGATCCAGATCGGCGGCCCCGGCATGCGCATCGGCATGGGCGGCGGCGCGGCGAGCTCGATGGCGACCGGCGCGAACACCGCCGAACTCGACTTCGACTCGGTGCAGCGCGGCAACCCGGAAATCGAGCGGCGCGCGCAGGAAGTCATCAACGGCTGCTGGCAGCTCGGCGCGGAAAACCCGATCCTGAGCATTCACGACGTCGGCGCGGGCGGCCTGTCGAACGCGTTCCCCGAGATCGTCGACGGCGCGGGCAAGGGCGCGCGCTTCGAGCTGCGCAAGGTCGCGCTCGAGGAGTCGGGCCTGTCGCCGCGCGAGATCTGGTCGAACGAAGCGCAGGAGCGCTACGTGCTGGCCATCGCGCCGGCCGACCTGCCGCGCTTCGAGGCGATCTGCGCGCGTGAGCGTTGCCCGTTCGCCGTGGTCGGCGTCGCGACCGACGAGCGCCAGCTGCAGCTGGTCGACGCCGAAGCGACGGGTGCCGACGAATATCCGGTCGACATGCCGATGGAAGTGCTGCTCGGCAAGCCGCCGCGCATGCATCGCGACGTCGCGCGCGTCGCGACCGAGCGTGCGCCGGTCGACGTGACGGGCATCTCGCTCGCGCAGGTCGCGCTCGACGTGCTCAAGCATCCGACGGTCGGCAGCAAGTCGTTCCTGATCACGATCGGCGACCGCTCGGTGGGCGGCACGTCGGTGCGCGACCAGATGGTCGGGCCGTGGCAGGTTCCGGTGGCCGACTGCGCGATCACCGCGCTCGACTACGCGGGCTTCAAGGGCGAGGCGATGACGATGGCCGAGCGCACGCCGCTCGCGGTGATCGACGCGCCGGCGTCGGGCCGCATGGCGGTCGGCGAGGCGATCACGAACATCGCGAGCGCGCCGATCGCGTCGCTCGACAAGCTGAAGCTGTCGGCGAACTGGATGGCCGCGTGCGGCACGGCCGGCGAGGATGCCGCGCTGTTCGACACGGTGAAGGCGATCGGCATGGAGCTGTGCCCGGCGCTCGGGATCGGCATCCCGGTCGGCAAGGACTCGCTGTCGATGAAGACGAAGTGGGACGAGCAGGGCGTCGCGAAGGAAGTGGTGTCGCCGGTGTCGCTGATCATCTCCGCGTTCGCGCCGGTCGAGGACGTGCGCCGCCACCTGACGCCGCAACTGCGCCGCGTCGCCGACGCGGGCGACAGCGTGCTGATCGCGATTGATCTGGGCCGCGGCAAGAACCGGATGGGCGCGAGCATCTTCGCGCAGGTCACGCAGCAGGTCGGCGACACGACGCCCGACGTCGACGATCCGGAAGACCTGAAGCGCTTCTTCAACGCGATCCAGTCGCTCAACGCGCAAGGCAAGCTGCTCGCCTACCACGACCGCTCGGACGGCGGCCTGTGGGCGACCGTCTGCGAAATGGCGTTCGCGGGTCACGCCGGCGTGTCGCTGAACGTCGACATGCTGACGCTCGATCCCGACCACGAATCCGACTATGGCGACGCGAAGGACTGGGCGAAGCAGACGAGCGGCCGCCGCGACGACCGCACGCTGCGCGCGCTGTTCTCCGAAGAGCTCGGCGCCGTCGTGCAGGTGCGTGCGAGCGAGCGCGACGCGGTGCTCGGCGCGCTGCGCGAATTCGGCCTGTCGGCATGCTCGCACGTGATCGGCACGGTCAACGATCGCGACGTGATCGAGGTGTACCGCGACGCGAAGAAGATCTTCGACGCACCGCGCGTGGAACTGCATCGCGCGTGGAGCGAAGTGAGCTGGCGCATCGCGCGCCTGCGCGACAACCCCGCGTGCGCCGATGCCGAACACGACGCGCTGCTCGATGCGGCCGACCCGGGCATCTCGCCGGTCCTCACGTTCGATCCGGCCGACGACATCGCCGCGCCGTTCATCGCGACGGGCGCGCGCCCGCGCGTGGCGATCCTGCGCGAGCAGGGCGTGAACTCGCACCTCGAAACCGCGTATGCGTTCGACCGCGCGGGCTTCGATGCGCACGACGTGCACATGAGCGACCTGCTCGCCGGCCGTGCGACGCTCGCCGATTTCGCGGGCGCGGTCGCGTGCGGCGGCTTCTCGTACGGCGACGTGCTGGGCGCCGGCGAAGGCTGGGCCAAGACGATCCGCTTCAACACGCAGCTCGCCGACATGTTCTCGGCGTTCTTCGCGCGCCCCGACACGTTCGCGCTGGGCATCTGCAACGGCTGCCAGATGCTGTCGAGCATCGCGTCGATGATCCCGGGCGCGCAAGCGTGGCCGAAGTTCACGCGCAACAAGTCCGAGAAGTTCGAGGCGCGTTTCTCGTTCGTCGAAGTCGAGAAGTCGCCGTCGATCTTCTTCGCGGGGATGGAAGGCTCGCGCATTCCGGTCGCGGTCGCGCACGGCGAAGGCTATGCCGACTTCTCGCAGCAGGGCGACATCGACCGCGTCGCGGTCGCGATGCGCTACGTCGACCATCGCGGCGAGGCGACCGAGCGCTATCCGTTCAACCCGAACGGGTCGCCGGCCGGCATCACGTCGGTCACGACGGCCGACGGCCGCTTCTCGGTGCTGATGCCGCACATGGAGCGCGTGCACCGCACGGTCACGATGAGCTGGCACCCGGAAGGCTGGGGCGAAGCGAGCCCGTGGCTGCGCGTGTTCCGTAACGCGCGCCGCTGGATCGGCTGATGTTCGATCCACACGCGCCGGTCGACATCGTCACGTTGCGCGACGAACGCGCGCGCGACGTCGATGCGATCGGTCGCGTGATCGCGGCCGCATTTGCCGGCGAGCCGCGGCAAGGCCAGCGCGAGCGGCAGATCGTCGACGCGCTGCGCGCGGCCGGCGCGCTCGGCGTGTCACTGGTCGCCGAGCATGACGACCGCGTGATCGGCCACATCGCGTTTTCGCCGGTTGCGATCGGCGGCGCGTCGCCGGACAGCCGTTGGTATGCGCTCGCGCCGCTCGCGGTGCGGCCCGATTGCAGGCGGCAGAGCGTCGGCGCGGGGCTCGTGCGCACCGGGCTCGATGCGCTGCGCCGGCTCGGGGCACATGGTTGCGTCGTGCTCGGCGATCCCGCGTACTACGCGCGGTTCGGCTTTGCGCCTTGCAGCGATCTGGCGTTGCACGGTGCGCCGGCCGGGCGTTTGCTTGCGCTGGCGCTCGATGCACACGCGCCGCGGCCGTCGGGCGACGTTCGCTATCACGACGCGTTCGACCTCGGCTAGCGCTGGCGCTTGGCTGTCCGCCGTCCCGTCGCACCGAAAGCCGCCTCGAAGCGGCTTTTTGTGCGCCCGCCGCGCGGCCGGCGCACAAAAGAAAAAGGCCGCTCGATCGAGCGGCCTCGTGCGTGGGCGCGGGGCGCCGACGTTACTGGATCTTCGCCTGCTGACGCAGACCTTCCTCGAACGCCTGCAGCTTCTGCTGCACGATCTGCTGTGCGATCTGCGCCTTCACCTGATCGAACGGCGGCGGCGCGACGTCGCGGACGTCGTCGACACGGATGATGTGCCAGCCGAACTGCGTCTTCACCGGCTGATCGGTCATCTGGCCTTTCTGCAGCTTCTGCGCGGCGGCCGCGAATTCCGGCACGTACGCCTTCGGATCGGACCAGTCGAGATCGCCGCCGTTCTTGCCCGAACCCGGATCCTTCGAATACTGCTTCGCCAGATCCTCGAACTTCGCGCCGGCCTTGATCTTCGCGATCAGGTCCTTCGCCTGCTGCTCGTTGTCGACGAGGATGTGGTGCAGGTGGTACTCGCGGTTGCCGCCCGCGCCCTTGACCAGATCGTCGTAGCGCGCCTTCACTTCGGCGTCGGTCGGCTGGTTCTTCTTCAGGAAGTTTTCGATCATCGAGCGCAGCACGACCGTCTGCTGCGCGACGGCGATTTGCGCCTTCACGTCGGGACGGTTCGGGATGCCTTCGCGAATCGCTTCCTGCATCAGGATTTCGCGGTTCACGAGTTCCTGGCGCACGGCTTGCTGAAGTTGCGGGCTATCGGCCTGGCCTTGCTGGACGAGCTGCGCGACCATCGCATCGACGCGCGACTTCGGAATCGGCGTGCCATTGACGACGGCGATGTTCTGGGCGAATGCCGGTGCCGCTGCAAAAGCAGCCGCCGCGACCCACAGGCGGGGGGATTTCAGGATCATCGGGAATTCCTGTTGAGACTAGATTGAAGATTCGTTGAATTCTTCGGGCGTGTAAGCCACGATTGCGAGCGCGTGAATGCCGCGCTGCATCGCATCAGCGAGCGCATCATACACCAGCCGGTGCCGCGCGACGCGCGACTTGCCGGCGAATGCGGCGGACACGATCGTGACCGTGTAATGGCCGCCGGCGGACGCGCCCGCGTGGCCCGCGTGCTGCGCGCTGTCGTCGCGCACCGCGAGCGACAGCGGCGCGAGCGAGGCGCTCAGGCGGGCTTCGATCAGCGCGATGCGTGCGTCGGGCGACGCGTTCAGAAAGGCGTCGGTCATCTCACTCGTCCTTCAGATATTTCGTGAGCCACAGGCTCTGCAGGATGATGAACACGACCATCGCGCCGGTCGTGCCGAACAGCTTGAAGTTCACCCATTGCGATTCGGTGAAGTTGTGCACCACGTACAGGTTCGCGAGGCCGAGCACCGCGAAGAACAGCGCCCATGCGACGTTCAGCTTGTCCCACACGGGGTGCGGCAGCGTGAGCTGCTTGCCCATCATTTTCTCGATCAGGTTGTTGCCGAACGCATAGCGCGCGGCGAGCAGCCCGATCGCAAACAGCCAGTACAGCACAGTCGGTTTCCATTGAATGAATTTCTCGTCATGCAGGACGAGGGTGGCGCCGCCGAACACGACGATCACACCGAGACTGACCCACAGCATCGTGTCGACTTTCCGGTGCCGGAACGCGACCCACGCGACCTGGGCCAGCGTTGCCGCGATCGCGACGGCGGTGGCGGTGAAGATGCCCCAGACCTTGAAGGCGGCGAAAAACAGGATGATCGGAAACAGATCGAACAGGAATTTCATGGCGCTCGCAGCTGCGTGAAAGGCCGCGTCGAGCGGCCTTTCACCGTGGTGGGGACCCGCGGGGCGCTACCGCCGGGAGCGGCGCAGCGGACGACGCTGTGCCGATCGATCCGCGCGGTGACGCTCATTCGTTTTCGGGTCGGGACTCGAAGTTTAACGCAGCCGAATTGATGCAGTAGCGCAAACCGGTCTGGTCGCGCGGGCCGTCCTCGAACACGTGACCGAGATGCGCGCCGCAATGGTTGCAGCGCACCTCGACGCGCACCATCCCGTGCGAGCGGTCGATCTTCTCGTCGATCACCTCGCCGTTCAGCGGCTTGAAGTAGCTCGGCCAGCCGCAGCCCGAATGGAACTTCGCGCCGGATTCGAACAGCGGCGTGCTGCAGACGACGCACTTGTAGATGCCGGCGTCCTCGGTGTCGGTGTATTCGCCGGTGAACGCGCGCTCGGTCGCCGCATGCTGCGTGACCTCGTACTGCATCGGCGTGAGGCGGCGACGCAGCTCGGCGTCGTCCTTCTGATACGGGTAGGTCTTGTCGTCGGAATCGTGTGACATGGGGGAGTTCTCCTGATCGGTCGGCCGGGTCGTGCGCATCACGACGAGCAGCTCACTTCGAGCGACCCGGCCCAGTCGGGCGGCAATGCCGCATACGGTTCATGTTCCGGTTGTTCGTCGAACGGGCGGCGCAGTATCTGCGCGAGCCGTTCGACTTCGGAAAAGTCCTTGTCCTTCGCGCGCCGGATCGCGACTTCGGCCAGATGGTTGCGCAACACGTATTTCGGGTTCACGCGATTCATCGCGGCCGCGCGGGCCGCGTCGTCGCGCGTTTCCTCCGACAGCCGCGCGCGGTAGAGGTTCGCCCACGCGTCGAACGCGGCGCGATCGATGAACAGGTCGCGCACCGGCGCGTCGCGGCTCGCGTCGTGCTTCGACAGCTGCGCGAGCCGGCGAAACGTCAGCGTGAAGTCTGCGTGGCTCGCGTGCATCGTTTCGAGCAACTGGTTCGCGAGTTCGGCGTCGTGCTCGCGCTCGAGCGCGAGGCCGAGCTTCGCGCGCATCGCGCGCTCCAGCGCCGGGCCGAAGCGCTCCGGGAACTTCGCGAGCACGGCCTGCGCGTCGTCGACCGCGCGTTCGGCGCGCGCATCGTCGTCGGCGATGCCGTGCTGCAGGCCGATCAGCGGCAGCAGCGCCTGCGCGAGGCAGTAGCAGTTCCAGTGCGCGATGCGCGGCTGCATCCGGTACGCGTAGCGTCCGCTCGTGTCCGAGTGGTTGCAGATGTGGTTCGCATCGAACGCGTCGACGAAGCCGAACGGGCCGTAGTCGATCGTGACGCCGAGGATCGACATGTTGTCCGTGTTCATCACGCCGTGGCAGAAACCGACCGCCTGCCACTGCGCGACCATGTCGGCCGTGCGCAGCATCGCGGCTTCGAGCAGCGCGAGGTAGGGATCGTCGGCTTCGCGGCAGGTGGGGTAGAAGCGCTCGATCACGTGGTCGGCGAGCCGGCGCAGCAGGTCGGGGCGATCGTTCGAGAAGAAGTGCTCGAAGTGGCCGAAGCGCACGAAGCTCTCGGACACGCGCGTGACGACGGCCGACGTCTCGATCTCCTCGCGCACGACCGGCTGGTCGGAGCCGATCACCGTGAGCGCGCGCGTGGTCGGAATGCCGAGGTGATGCATCGCCTCCGAACACAGGTATTCGCGGATCGACGAGCGCAGCACCGCGCGCCCGTCGCCCATGCGCGAATACGGCGTGCGGCCGCCGCCTTTGAGCTGCAGTTCGTAGCGCCGGCCGTCGCTGCCGGGCAGCTCGCCGATCGTCAGCGCGCGGCCGTCGCCGAGCTGGCCGGCCCAGACGCCGAACTGATGGCCCGAATACACCGATGCGTACGGCAGCGCGTGGGCCGGCCAGTCGCGCGTCGGATTGCCGGCGAACAGCTCGGCGAATTGCGCGTGCGCCGCGAGCGACGGCGGCAGGCCGAGCAGTTGCGCCACTTCGGCGGAGAAGCCGACGACGTACGGCGCGGGCAGCGGCGCGGCCGGCAGCCGCGTATGAAACGCGTCGCCGAGCGCAACGAACGCGTCGTCGCCGGGCGCCGCGAGCGTCGCGGCGAGGTCGGGAAGAGTGTCAGCCGGATCGGCTGCGCTTCGGGAAAACGACATGTTGAGCGCCTCTGGGTAAGCCGATATTGTAAGGCGGCGTCGCGCCGCCCGCATGGCGGCCCGCGCGCGCAGCGCTGCGGGGCCGGTCACCGATTCGCGTACTTCCGGAGAACAAGACGATGGGTAAGCCGTTGCTGGGCCAGATGATGGATATGCCGTTGCTGGTGTCGTCGCTGATCGCGCATGCCGCGCGTCATGCGGGTGACACCGAGATCGTGTCGCGCCGCGTGGAAGGCGACCTGCATCGCTACACGTACCACGACTGCGAGCAACGCGCGAAGCGCGTCGCGCAGGCCCTCGCGCGGCTCGGCGTCGAGGCGGGCGAGCGGGTCGGCACGCTGGCGTGGAACGGCTATCGGCATCTCGAGGCTTACTACGGAATCGGCGGGATGGGCGCCGTGTGCCATACGATCAACCCGCGTCTGTTTCCCGAGCAGATCGCCTATATCGTCAATCACGCGGAAGACCGCTACGTCCTGTTCGACCTCAATTTCGCGCCGCTGGTCGACGCCATCGCGCCGCAGTGCCCGCACGTGAAGGGCTGGATCGCGATGACCGATGCCGCACACCTGCCGGCCGGCAGCACGCCGTACCTGTGCTACGAGACGCTCGTCGAAGCCGAGGACGGCCGCTACGACTGGCCGCGCCTCGACGAGCAGCAGGCGTCGGGCCTTTGCTACACGTCGGGCACCACCGGCAATCCGAAGGGCGTGCTGTATTCGCATCGCTCGACGGTGCTGCACGCATACGGCGCCGCGCTGCCCGACGCGATGAACCTGTCGGCGCTCGACGCGGTGCTGCCGGTCGTGCCGATGTTCCACGTGAACGCATGGGGGCTGCCGTACGCGGTGCCGCTCACCGGCGGCAAGCTCGTGCTGCCCGGCAAGGATCTCGACGGCAAGTCGCTGTACGAACTGATGGAAGCCGAACGCGTGACCTTCTCCGCGGGCGTGCCGACCGTGTGGCTCGGGCTGCTCAACTACATGCGCGAGGCCGGCGTGCGCTTTTCGACGCTGAACCGCACGGTGATCGGCGGCTCGGCGTGTCCGCCGGCGATGCTGCGCACGTTCGAGGACGAATACGGCGTGCGCGTGATCCATGCGTGGGGGATGACCGAGCTGTCGCCGCTCGGCACGCTCGCGACGCTGAACTGGGCGCAGTCGCAGCGGCCGCGCGATGCGCAGCGCCGCTTGCTGGAGAAGCAGGGGCGCGTGATCTGCGGCGTCGACATGCGCATCGTCGGCGACGACGGCCGCGAACTCCCGTGGGACGGCGTCGCGTTCGGCGAATTGCAGGTGCGCGGCCCGTGGGTGATCGACCGCTACTTCAAGAGCGACGCGTCGCCGCTGTCGGACGGCTGGTTCCCGACCGGCGACGTCGCGACGATCGACCACGACGGCTTCCTGCAGATCACCGATCGCAGCAAGGACGTCATCAAGTCCGGCGGCGAGTGGATCAGCTCGATCGACATCGAGAACGTCGCGATCGCGCACCCGGGTGTCGCCGAAGCCGCGTGCATCGCGTGCGCGCACCCGAAATGGACCGAGCGGCCGCTGCTCGTCGTGGTGCCGCGCGACGGCGCGAACCTGACGCGCGACGCACTGCTCGCGTTCTTCGACGGCAAGGTCGCGAAGTGGTGGGTGCCCGATGACGTCGTGTTCGTCGACGCGCTGCCGCACACTGCGACCGGCAAGCTGCAGAAGCTGAAGCTGCGCGAAACGTTCCGCGATTACGTGCTGCCGACCGCGGTTGGCGCACAGTAAGCCGCAGCCGGCCACGGCCGGGAGTACGGCGGCGCGATCGCGCCCCGGATCGTCGCAAAATTCAAATTGAACGACCGTTCTTTTTCGTTGTATGCTGCCTCCGTTCTATCCGGACATGCGGCCGTTCGACCGCGCACAATCCAGCGCAGCCACCGTGGCGCGCGATGCATGGAGGCAGGCAGATGGCAGTGGATTACACGACTCGCGACGGCGTGGCCGTCATCACGCTCAACAATCCGCCCGTCAACGGGCTCGGCCTGTCGACGCGCCAGGGCGTCATGGCGGGCCTCGAACGCGCCGCGCAGGATCCGGCCGTCACCGCAATCGTGCTGACCGGCGCGGGGCGCGCGTTCTCGGGCGGCGCGGACATCACCGAATTCAACACGCCGAAGGCGCTGCAGGAGCCGACGCTGCACACCGTGATCCGCGCGGTGGAGGCGAGCGCGAAGCCGGTGGTCGCGGCGCTGCACAGCGTCGCGATGGGCGGCGGGCTCGAGCTTGCGCTCGGCGCGCACTACCGGATCGCCGCGCCCGGCGCCCAGATCGCGCTGCCCGAGGTGAAGCTCGGCCTGCTGCCCGGCGCGGGCGGCACGCAGCGGCTGCCGCGCGCGGTCGGCCTCGAAACCGCGCTGAACATGATCGTGTCGGGCGCGCCGGTGCCGTCGGAGCAACTCGCGACGAGCGGGCTGTTCGACGCGATGGCCGACGGCGACCTGCTCGATGCCGCCATCGCGTTCGCGCGCAAGGCCGGCGCGCAGAGCGGCCCGCATCCGCGGGTGCGCGATCGCAAGATCGTCCACGAGAACGCCGCCGGCTTCATCCAGTTCGCACGCAATTCCGCGCGGGCGGCCGCGCCGAATTTCCCCGCGCCGCACAAGTGCATCGACGCGATCGAGGCCGGCGTGCTGCACGGCTTCGACAAGGGCAGCGTTGCGGAGCGTGACGGCTTCGTCGCGCTGATGATGACGCCGGAGAGCCGCGCGCTGCGGCATGCGTTCTTCGGCGAGCGCGCGGCGAGCAAGATCCCCGACGTGCCGGCCGATACGCCGGTGCGCGAGATTCGCCGCGTCGGCGTGGTCGGCGCCGGCACGATGGGCGGCGGCATCGCGATGAACTTCGTCAACGCGGGCTTGCCGGTCACGCTGCTCGAAACGACGCAGGAGGCGCTCGACCGCGGGCTCGCGACGATCCGCAAAAACTACGACGCGCAGGTCAGGAAGGGCAAGCTCACGCAGCAGAAGCTCGATGCGCGCATGGCGCTGATCGCGTCGACGCTGTCCTACGACGATCTGCACGATGCCGACCTGATCGTCGAGGCCGTGTTCGAGGAACTCGGCGTGAAGGAGCAGGTGTTCGGCCGGCTCGACGCCGTCGCGAAGCCCGGCGCGATCCTCGCGTCGAATACGTCGACGCTCGATATCGACCGCATCGCCGCGTTCACGAAGCGTCCGCAGGACGTGGTCGGCATGCACTTCTTCAGCCCCGCGAACGTGATGAAGCTGCTCGAGGTCGTGCGCGGCGCGAACACCGCGAAGGACGTGCTCGCGACCGTGATGGCCGTCGCGAAGAATATCCGCAAGACGGCCGTCGTGTCCGGCGTGTGCGACGGCTTCATCGGCAACCGGATGATCGAGCAGTACATCCGCCAGGCGCTGTTCATGCTAGAGGAGGGCGCGCTGCCCGCGCAGGTCGATCGCGCGATCGAGAAGTTCGGCTTCGCGATGGGGCCGTTCCGGATGAGCGACCTGGCCGGCAACGACATCGGCTGGGCGATCCGAAAGCGCCGCTACGTCGAGCAGCCGGACCTGCATTACTCGAAGATCGCCGATCGCCTGTGCGAACTCGGCCGCTTCGGCCAGAAGACGGGCGGCGGCTGGTACGACTACGTGGCGGGCGAGCGCACCGCGAAGCCGTCGGCGCTCGTCGACGAGATGGTGGTCGCCTATTCGAACGAGCGCGGCGTCGAGCGACGCAAGATCGGCGACGACGAGATCGTCGAGCGCCTCGTGTTCGCGCTCGTCAACGAAGGCGCGAAGATCCTCGAGGAGAAGATCGCGTCGAAGGCATCCGACATCGACATGGTCTACCTGACCGGCTACGGCTTCCCGTTGTGGCGCGGCGGCCCGATGCTGTACGCGGACACCGTCGGCCTCTACAACGTCGAGCGCGCGATCCGCCGCTACGCGGCCGCGCCGAACGGCGACGCGTGGCGGCTCGCGCCGTCGATCGTCGAGCTGGCGAAGGCCGGGCGCGGCTTCAATGGCTGACGGCCGCACGCGACGGCGCGAGCGCCGCCTGCACGGAGGAACGCAATGAAATCAACCGAAGACGTGCTGCTCGTGATCGACGTGCAGAACGATTTCATGCCGGGCGGCGCGCTCGCGGTGCCGGACGGCGACGCGGTCGTGCCCGTCATCAACGCGCTCGCGCAGCGCTTCGAGCAGGTCGTGCTGACGCAGGACTGGCATCCGCGCGAGCACGTGTCGTTCGCCGCGAACCATCCCGGCCGCACGCCGTTCTCGACGCTCGCGCTGCCGTACGGCGAGCAGATGTTGTGGCCCGTGCACTGCGTGCAGGACACCGAAGGCGCGGCCCTGCATCGCGACCTCGACATACCGCATGCGCGGCTCGTGATCCGCAAGGGCGGGCATGCGAAGGTCGACAGCTATTCCGCGTTCGTCGAAGCCGATCGCACGACGCGCACGGGGCTCGCCGGCTATCTGCGCGAGCTCGGCGCGAAGCGCGTGTGGTGTTGCGGCCTCGCGACCGACTATTGCGTCGCGTGGTCGGCGCTCGATGCGCGCGCGGCCGGTTTCGACGCCGCGGTGATCGACGATGCGTGCCGCGCGATCGACCTGAACGGCTCGCTCGCGCACGCGTGGCAGCAGATGCAGGCGGCGGGCGTCGCACGTGCGGCGTCCGCGAGCGCGCGCCCGGCGGCGTAGCGCATTTCCATCAGTACATGAAGCAGGACCGAAGGAGACTCGCATGACCGAAGCCGTAATCGTATCGACCGCACGCACGCCGCTCGCGAAGTCGTGGCGCGGTGCATTCAACATGACGCACGGCGCGACGCTCGGCGGCCACGTGGTCGCGGCCGCGCTCGAACGCGCGAAGCTCGACCCGGCGCGCATCGAGGACGTGATCATGGGCTGCGCGAACCCCGAAGGCGCGACCGGCGCGAACATCGCGCGGCAGATCGCGCTGCGCGCCGGGCTGCCGGTCAGCGTGCCGGGGATGACGGTGAACCGTTTCTGTTCTTCAGGGTTGCAGACGATCGCGCTCGCCGCGCAGCGGATCATCGCGGGCGAGGGCGACGTGTACGTCGCGGGCGGCGTCGAGTCTATCTCGTGCGTGCAGAACGAAATGAACCGGCACATGATCCAGGAAGGCTGGCTCGTCGAGCACAAGCCCGAGATCTACTGGAACATGCTGCAGACCGCGGAGAACGTCGCGAAGCGCTACGGGATCGCGAAGGAGCGTCAGGACGAATACGGCGTGCGCTCGCAGCTGCGTGCGGCGGCCGCCCTGGAAGCCGGGCGCTTTCGCGACGAGATCGTGCCGATCACCGTGCGCGCGGGCATCGCCGACAAAGCGACCGGACGGCTCTACACGCAGGAAGTGACGGTGTCGGCCGACGAAGGCATCCGGCCCGACACGACGCTCGAAGGCGTGTCGAAGATTCGGTCGGCCGTGCCGGGCGGCGTGATCACCGCGGGCAATGCGAGCCAGTTCTCGGATGGCGCGGCGGCATGCGTGGTGATGAACGCCGATATCGCGCAGCGCGAAGGGCTGCAGCCGCTCGGCGTGTTCCGCGGGTTCGCGGTGGCCGGCTGCGAACCGGACGAGATGGGCATCGGTCCGGTGTTCGCGGTGCCGAAGCTGCTGAAGCAGACGGGCTTGAAGATCGACGACATCGGCCTGTGGGAACTGAACGAAGCGTTCGCCGTGCAGGTGCTGTACTGCCGCGATACGCTCGGCATCCCCGACGAGCGTCTCAACGTGAACGGCGGCGCGATCGCGGTCGGCCATCCGTACGGCGTGTCGGGTGCGCGCCTCACCGGCCATGCGTTGCTCGAAGGCAAGCGGCGCGGCGTCAAATACGCGGTCGTCACGATGTGCATCGGCGGCGGGCAGGGCGCGGCCGGCCTGTTCGAAATCGTCTGATTTTTTTCGGCGCGGCGGCTGCGGCGGCGCGTTTCAGCGGCCGCCGTAACCGCGTCGCGAATCGGCGAGATTCGTCCGTAATTCGTAAGGATGGGGAAGCAAACGGCGCGGCTGCGATGCTGCCGTTTCCCCTTACTTGTCAAACGAATTGCCGCACCTATACTTGCTCTGACATTTGCCTTTCGGCCGGATGGGCCGGCGCGCGTCGTCCCGATGCGCGCGATGCGTCGCCGGCTGCCGACGCGCACGATGCAGCGCGCGTGTCCGGCGCCGCGGACGTTCGCACCACGCAGCAGACCGAACGGGGATCGAATTGAGCACGACCTATGCAGCCGGGGAACCGCCGCGCGTCGTCAGTGCGGCCGCGAAGCTCTACGCGAAATGCCTGCTGGTCGCATTCGCATTGTTGCCGGCCTATCTGATCGGCTATCTGTGGTTCTTCAGCGACCCGCGCGTCGTATTCGAGAATCACGCCTTCCATGAGTTCGCGATCGCTGCGGCGACGCTCGAGGGCGCCTTCGTCACCTACGTCACGTGGGTCTGCTACCGCTCCTCCGGCGAGCCGTTGCTGCGCTGGCTCACGCTCGGCTTTCTCGGCTTCGCGATGATCTACGCGCTGCACGGCCTGTTCACCGGGATGGCGCATCACAATATCTGGCTGTTCCTGCTGTACGGTCCCGCGTCGCGGCTCGTGATGGCGATGCTGCTGCTGACGGGGCTGCTGTCGTATTTCCAGTCGCCCGATCGCGTCGAGAAGCGCACGCGCGCGCGTACCTGGCTGCCCTGGATCGTGGCGTTCCTGCTGATCGATGCGGCCGTTGCATACATCGCGTATTCACCGGTCGCCGGCGCGCTCGGCACGCGGCTGTCGATGGAAGGCGGCGCGCTCGTGTTCTCGTTGCTGAACGTCGGCGTGCTGCTCACGCGGCGCATCCGTTCGCCGCTGATGGTGATCTACGGCATGTCTATCATGGCGTTCGCGCTGTCGTCGCTCGCGTTCATTCTGGGCAAGCCGTGGAACCACATGTGGTGGCTCGCGCATGCGATCTTCGCGGGCGGTTTCTTTCTGCTCAGCTACGGCGTCGTGCAGGCGTTGCAGTCCACCCGCTCGTTCTCCGCGATCTACAGCCAGGAAGACCTGATGAGCCGGCTGTCCGAATCGATGGCGCGCACCGAGAGCGCGCTGCAGGAACTGCGCCGCACGAACCAGAAGCTCGAATACATGGCGGCCACCGATCCGATGACCGGCGCATCGAATCGCCGCCAGTTCATCGCGCAGGTCGAGCGCGAGATCCAGCGGGCCGAGCGCGACGGCACACCGTTTTGCCTGCTCGCGCTCGACCTCGACAACTTCAAGAACATCAACGGCGCGTACGGTCACCAGATCGGCGACGAAGTGCTGCGCGGCGTCGTGCGCCAGTGTCTCGAAGCGATCCGGCCGACCGGTGCGCTCGCGCGCGTGGGCGGCGAGGAGTTCATGGCGCTGTTGCCCGACATGCCGCTCGAAGGCGCACGCATGACGGCCGAGCGCGTGCGCTCGTCGATCGCCAGCTCGCCGTTCGGGCTCGACTTCAAGCGCGTGCAGGTGACGGTCAGCGTCGGCGTCGCGCAGTACGGCGTCGACGGCAGCACGGTCGACGCGTTGCTGCGCGTGGTCGACGAACGGCTGTATCAGGCGAAGCGCGACGGACGCAATCGCGTCGTCGCGCATTGATCGTCGCGCGCCGCGCGCTGAAAAGGCCACGGAGGTGGACGCGCGCCATGCGGCTCGTGCCGGTCGCGCGTCCTTGGCGGGTCAGCGCGCCGCGACCGCCGTCGCGGTTTCCATTTGCTGCGACGCCTGCCACCAGTACTTGCCCGCACGCAGTTGCGGATCGCGGATCGCCAGATACGTGGTGCTCCAAAGCTGCGCGGCGTTGGCCTCCGTCGCATCGGCGCTGCGCGTACCGAACGCATCGGCGTGGTATTGGCCGTTGGTATAGGACCACGTCCACATTTCCGACGTGCGCATGTCGCGTCCGTTCGAGATCACCTGCCAGATCGTCTGCCGGGCCTGCGTGAGCAGCGTGCGCGTCGCGGCCGACAGATCCTGGCGTGCGAGCTGACGGTCGAGCCCGGCCACCCACATCGCCTGTTGCCACGACCAGATCACCGTGCCGTGATACGCGGAACTCGTGAACTTCGGCCATAGCGCGGTGCTGGCATACGCGGGGTTCGCGATCAGCATGCCGACGTCGGTGACGAGGCCGGTCGGGAACGGCCGCGTGACGTCGGCGATGATGCGCTGCAGCTCGGCGTCGGGCGGCGTGCCGAACAGCAGCGCGAAGCCGCCGTCGGAATTCATCACCGGGATCGGCGTGCCTTGCTGATCGAGCGACAGCGCGTAGAAGGTCAGCGGCGCGCCGGGCGCGGCGCCGGCCGGCACGCCGGCGCTCGGCGCATAGGCGGACACGTCGGCCGCCGCCTGCGCGGCCGGCACGCTGACCTGGAACAGCGGCGGCGCCTGCTGCTCCCAGACGGCCGCCTCTGCCGCGGTGTTCGCGAGCGCGGCGCGTTGGCCGGCGTCCAGGTACGGATCGAGCAGGCCGCGCGCGAGGAACGCATTGGCCGCGCGCAGCGCGGCCGGCACGAGCACGGCGTTCACGTCGTAGGGATAGACGCCGCCGCCGAGCCCGTCGGTGCTGTCGCGCCAGTTGCCGACGATCTCGCCGTCACGCAGATGGATCAGGTTGGCGACCGACGGCTGCTGCGCGAACGGCTGCGCAGTGGCCGCGACGTGCAGCAGGTTCACGACGAGGCGGCTGCCGTTGGTGCGGCCGTCGCTGCCGCGTTGCGCGAGGTAGGCCGCTGCGCGCGCCTGGCCGCGCGCGTCGTCGACCAGCCACGCCGCGGCGATCGGCGCGAGCAGGTAGTCGCTGTCGATCATCTTGTAGTCGTAGGTCGGCGTCGCGTCGTTCGCGCGGCCGTGCTTCGCGTTGTCGATCAGCGCGAACTCGCCGATGCCTTCCTCGTGCGCGACCTTGCCGTCGTCCGACAGGCGGCTCAGCACCGACGTCAGCCCGGCCTCGATCGCGGCGGGTTCGAGCACCGGCATCAGCATGCGCACCGAGATCAGCGTGTCGCGTCCGAAGTAGGTGTCGTATTGCCACGAGCCGGCCAGCAGCTTGTCGTGGAAGCTGAGGAATTCGAGCACGTTCTGGCTCACCGGGTCGGGGTTCACGGACGGCGCGAACAGCTCGGCGCGTGCGATCGGCGACAGCGGCGACTCGCCCGACAACGCGTCGACGTGCAGTTTCAGCGTATGCGAGCCGGCTGCCGCGCGCAGCACCAGCTTGCCGCCGGCGGCCGTCGCGATGCTGCCGCCGTCGCGCAGCGTGATGCGCAGCGCATAGCCGGGCGCGCCGTCGATCCGGTCGCGCTGCCATTGCGCGGCGCTGCCCTGGACGGCGGGCGCGGTGACGATCTCCGCCGGGATCGTCGCGCCGCCATTGAAGTCGCGCAGGAAGCGCACGCTGCTGAGCAGCCCCTGGCGGATCGTCAGCGTGTCGGTGTCGACCGACACGTCCGCGCCGATGCCGTACAGCGGACGGCCGTGCGCGTCGGGCGCGGACAGCGCCGACGGCGGCGTGTCGAGGCTCCAGTTCACCGGCTGCGCGGTGTCGTCGAACCACAGCCCGGTGCCGCTGTTGCCGGCCGGAAACACCACCAGCAGACGCGGCTTCGTCGACGAGCGCACCAGCAGATGGGCGGCCACCTGGTCCTGCCGGTAGAACGCGTTGATCTGGCCGCCCGCATCCATCCGGAACGACAGCGCGGCGCTGGACGACGGCGGCGGGCCGCTCGACTGGACGTCGTCGTCGTTGCACGCGGCGAGCAGGGCGGCGCAGACGAAGCCGAGACACAGCGATTTCGTGAAGCGATGAATCTTCATGACGACCCTCCTGACGACTGCGATTGTTATCGACATGCTCGAATCGGCGGAATGCTCCGGCCGTTGTGCGTGGCATTGCGGGCATTCTTCAAATGCCCGTTTTAATCGTCGTGTGATACGCGGCGCGAATTGATTGGGAATTAGTCGGACGCGCGATAAATTTCGAAGCGGAAGCAAAAAGACGGCCTGCACCGGCGAAACGCGGTCGGATACGACGAGCGAGCTGAGTGAACGATGCGGTCCACGTGCAAACGCAAATTCGGTCGAAAGATGATGTAGGCGATTCTAGATATCGGCGGAAGTCGGAGTCAATATCGGTTTGTCGAGATTTGAGTGCGCTTATTTGTCGAAAATTGTAATTGTTACTCTGCGAATCGACTAAATGTGTAAATATGGATCGCTTGATAATGGAATGCTGATAAATAGCGAATGCGGCGAGTAAATATCGACGGCACCCCGTAATCGATACCGAACCGGAGCGGCTCATTTCGGGCTGCAATGCACAACGACTTTGCGATTGCGGCCATTGCATGCGATTGCCCGCATTCCATCGGGACGTCGCTTTCGCCAGCACGTGCGGGCTGCCGGAGTCGCCGAGCCTTCGCGCCGTTGCGGTCGTGGTACGCCGTTCACGGCTACGAGCGCGAGACGGCGACACCTGCGGCAATTGCCGCCTTAAAGCCCAGTCCCGCCGCGCCGCCCGGCTCCAGCGGGCAGCAGCGGCGCAGCCTGACCGGAAGCCCCGATGCGGATGTCAGCTTTTGGGCTGGTGGATCGAGCCGGACGGGTAGTGCGTGTCCACGACCGACAGCGTTCCGCCATCGAGGTCGTAGATGCTCGCGCCGGCCGCTGCGGTGTTGCCGCGCAACTCGCCGTTCGTGACGGTGACGTTGGTCGCGCCGACCTGCGACGCACGGCTGATCATGTAAATCGCGCCGCCGTTGCGGCGTGCGGCGTTCGCTTGAAACCGCGTGTCGCGAAACGTGACGAGCGAGCCGTAGTCTGCGTACGCGCCGCCGCCGTCGTGCGTGGCCGCGTTGCGCAGAAACGCGGAGCGCCGATGCGTCGCCGTCACGCCCTCGCGGTCGAGCACCGCACCGCCGTAGATCGCGCGGTTGCCGTCGAACGTGGTGTCGACGATCGTCAGTACGGCCTTGCCGAACGCATAGATCGCGCCGCCTTCGAGCGCCTCGTTGCGTTCGAACCGGCAGTTGCGCACGGTCATCGTGAAGCCGACCGGATCGCTGTACGACTCGAGCGCGCGTCCGGCCCGGTATGCCTTGAGTCCGTTGGGCAGATACGTCTTGCCTGCGTGATAAGCCAGCAGTCCGCCGCCCTTGCCGTTGTAGGTGAAGCCCACCGCGTTGCCGTCGCGGATCGTCAGCCCGTCGAGCACGGCCTGATTCGCGCCGTAGACGACGTGCTGATAGCGATCGTCGCCCGCGGCAAGTTTCGCGCTGAGCACCGTCGGCGCTGCGTCGCGGCGGCGCTGTGCGACGTCGGTTTCGGTGCCCGCGAAGCCGCCATACACCTCGACGCCGTCATACAGCGTGAACGCGGCAATCCGGCCCGCGTCGCGCCGCGCCGGATGATAGCGCCCGGCCTTCACCCAGACGGCGGCCTTCGAAACCGACGCCAGATCGATGGCGGCCTGCAGGTCGGTCAGCGCCGTCGCCCACGACAGGCCGTCCTGCGTTGCCGACGTCGATGCCGGCACGACGTGGATCACCTTGGCCGCGACCGCGTCACGCGTCACGACGGGCCGCGTGTACTCGCCGCGGTATTCGACCACACCCTCGTTGCGCGAATAGAACTGCACGAGCGTCGCGACCACGGGCGCCTTCAGCAGTTGCGCACCGTACGGACGCGGCTGATAACCGACGCCCGGCGGCAGCGGCGCGAGGTCGGCTACGCTGACCTGGCCGTCGAGATTGCTGATCGGCAGAAAGTCGGCGAGCGGCAGCGTCTGCCCGGCGGGCACGTGCGAGCCGAGCGCGGCCACGATGTCCTCGTGCCAGTTGTAGACGTCGTCGATGCTGCAGTTCACGACGATCGGATTGTTGTTCGCGCCGGTGCCCTGATAGAGGCCGGCGCCGAGCCCGCTGGTCGCCTTGTTGCCGACGATCGTCACGTTCGCGAGCAGCGGCGACGAGCCGCCGTCGTTGCCGATGCCGCCGGCCGTCGTCGCTTCGTTGCCGGTCACCAGCACGTTGAACAGCAGCGGCGTCGACGCGAAATCGTTGTAGATCGCGCCGCCCTTGTCCTGGCTGCGGTTGCCGACGAAACGACAGTCGATGAACACCGGCATCGCGCCGAGGTCGTTGCTGACCGCGCCGCCGCGCTGACTGGCCTCGTTGTCGACGAACTCGACGTTCGTGAACGTCGCCTGCTCGGCGCCGGGCTTGTGGACGTTGTAGACGGCGCCGCCTTTCGGCGAGAAGTTGTTCCGGAAGATGCAGTTGCGCACGACCGGGCTCGTCATGAAGTTGCGCATGCCGCCGCCGACCACCATGTCGCCCTTCAGGATGTCGTCCGGTGTCAGATGCAGGCGCGGCTTGTCGGCGCCGTACGCGTGCGCGATCGTGAAGCCGTCGAGCACGGCCCGATCCGCGCCCATCACGATCGTGTGCGTGTTGCGGGTGCGCTCGCCGTTGCCGATGTCGCCGCTGAGCGTCGTGACGTGCTGCGCGTAATCGCGCTGGTCGCGCGCGGTTTCGCCGCCGGCGAAGCCGCCGTACAGTGCGACGTCGGCCTTGAGCGTGAACGATTGCGTGGCGTCGTCCGGATGCGGATGGTAGGTGCCGTGCGCGACCCAGATTTCGTCGCCGGCCGACGCGGCCGCGAGCGCGTCGCGCGGCGACTGGAATGCGGTGCGCCAGGTCTTGCCGTCTCCGCCGGGTGCGGCGCGCTGGTCCACGTACCAGAGCTTGCCCGGCAAGGACGCAGCGTGCGCGCCCCAGCTGTGCGCGACGATACCGGCACACGCGGCCGAGATGGCCCGGATTGCTTGTCGGCGATGCATGTCCACTTCAGATCTCCTCGTCACGTCATGTCGTCCGGCGCTGCGCCTGCGCAGCACGGCTACCGGCAAATGTCGCAAGTCTGGAAGCGGGAAAGCGGTTTTGCTTTAACTCAGATCAATGGCGATGCAACCAACAGAGATCAAGATCGACCATCGCCATCGAGACGGCGCACGTCGCCGCGGGCCGAACCCGCGGCTTCTTCGAGGTATCAGGGAGTTTCCCCATGTCGTTGTTTGAAAAGGTCCTGACGGCGCTTTCGCCCGAACAGGAACACGCTGCATCGAATGGCGCGGTCAATCGTCCGCGGCGCAATTTGATGTTGGGCGCCGGCGCGGTCGCGATCGGATTGGCGAATGCGCGGGCGGCCGATGCGGCGGGCAACGAGGCGGGCCACGCCGGGATCGACCGTTCATGCCGGGTCAGTGCCGCACGGCTCGACAAGCTGGTCGCGGACGCGTATCCGCTGTTCAACAAGCCGGCGATACTCCCGGCGTTCGACGCGAAAACCCACGGCGCGCGTTTCGACGTCGACCTGCATCGTCTCGTCACGTACACCGTCAACCCGCAAAGCGGCGAGAAGATCAAGGTCAGCGGGCTGCTGGCATTGCCGGTCGGCGCAAGCGGCAAGCTGCCGCTCGTGTCGTGGCAGCACGGCACGATCCTGTCGTTCGATCAGGTGCCGTCCAATCTCGTTCTGCTCGCCGACCCCGACCGTCAACTGACGGACGCCGCCGACTCGCTCGAAACGCTCTTCAACGTGCATCGGTTCGCGGCGCAGGGCTATGCCGTGATCGCCGCCGATTACGTCGGCAAGGGGCCGTTCCGCGATGGCCGGGGCGAAGCGTATGCGGTCAAGGACGTGACGGTGCGCACCTGCGTCGACGTGTTGACGGCAGGCGAGGCCGCGATGCGCGCGCTGGGCGTCGTGCCGTCGAAACTGTTCCTGCACGGCTGGTCGCAAGGCGCGCTCAACACGCAATGGCTGCATCAGGCGTTGCGCAAGCAGTCGCGGCCGATCGCCGCAACGGCCGTCGCCAGCCCGTTCAACGACCTCAGCGAGGCATGGCGGTTCTGGGCCGGCGCGCAGACGTTTGCGCTTCCGCGCGGCGTACAGGCCTATCCGGCGCTTCCGGACTGGATCTCGCTCTGCATGATCGTCACGCTCGGCAGCTACGAGTTGCAGTACGGGCTGAAAGGCTTGATGAAAAGCGCGATCCGGCCGGAGTTTCAGCACCTCGCGGCGCAGTACTGGTCGGATTACACGCTCGACGCCGAGCGGGCAAAGTCGCTGCCGACCGGCGCCGGATTGTTGAATCCCGGCTTCTTCGAGCACTACACGGCGACGCAAAACAGCGCGTTTCTTCGGCAGCTCGCGGCCAATCGCGCGACTTACTGGAATTACGACAGTCCGATCCGCTTCGATTACGGGCTTGCCGATGAAGCGATTCATCCGGCGATGGTGTATCCGGTACTCGCGGCGGGCGGTTCCTACGTGAGCGGCGTGGCCGTCCCGGCGGCGAGCCATCGCGGGACGTTTCTCGCCGGGCTGTACGGCGATGCGTCGACGCTCGGCGGAGCCGAGAACATTCTCGCGTGGTTCGACGGGCTGCGATGAGCGCGTTTGGGCCGGCGGCCCGAGGCTGCGTGTTCGCCGGGTTCCATCTCGGCAACGTGCCGGTTCAATAGAACGGGCCACGGTGGAAAGGGCGGCGAGCGCGACGGGCTGATGGCCTTCAGTCGGGATGGCAGTGAAGAACGGATGTCGCGCCTGCGTTTCGGGAACTCACATGCGCGCTTCGTGGCGGCGATCTTTACGGCGTCGATTCGTCGGCCGGGTGGTGATGCATCGCGCCGTGATCGTGCCCGGCCTTCGCATCGTGCCCATGATCGGACAACTGCGCGTCGAACCAGTCGTGAAGCGCCGCGATCAGACGCGGCTGCTCGCTGCGGTAGACGATCTCGCCGCCGTCGCGCACGTCCCGATAGTCGATCTCGAGCTCGCCCGGCTGTGCCGTACGCAATGCGGCGAGCCCCGGCATGTCGGCGCCGTGGATCTGCTCCGGCGCGCCGAAATCGCCTGACGAGAAGCGACGCGCGATCGTG
Source organism: Burkholderia vietnamiensis LMG 10929 (assembly GCF_000959445.1). Lineage (NCBI taxonomy): Bacteria > Pseudomonadati > Pseudomonadota > Betaproteobacteria > Burkholderiales > Burkholderiaceae > Burkholderia > Burkholderia vietnamiensis. Next base: position 2,153,548 of record NZ_CP009631.1, read on the forward strand.
GCCAGATGCTCGCGGATCAGCGCGGTCTGCTTTGCGTCGCGACGCTTGGTGACGACCCGCTGGATGCCGCCGTCGGCGGTCTTCGTGAAGATATGGGTCGTAGCCGCGAGCGAGAACGGCATCACCTGCGCGCCGTGTCGGGCGACGTCCTGCTGGCGTGGCGTGACTTCGGCAAAGGCGGGCGGCGAGGCGACGACCATGCCGAACACGATGGACATCGACGCCGCGACGACTGCTGCTGAACGGTAGTTCATGGGGTGTTCCACGTGGTGTGAATCCATCGCTGCCGACAGCGGGGCGATGCGTTGCTCGATGGTGGCGCGCACGGGTCATGGTCCGCCGACCGGTCACCGGATTCTTGCCTGGTTCAGGTCGCTTCGGCAAGACTTCCGCGCTTTCGTTGAGCACGCTCTAGCGGTCCGCGAAAATTCGGCCATTCGATGCGTGATCATCGAATCTGCCCGGTGCCTCCATTGTGAGGTTGAAGGTCGGCGCGATTCCGAGCCGGCACGGATGGAACGACGAGCGCGCCGATCATGGCCGCCGCGGCCGTTGAAATCGCCGCCAACAAGACGAGCGGTTCCCAACCCGCGCTGGTGACGACGAGACCTGCGATGGCCGTACCGATCGCGCCCGCGACGTAGTAGAAGGTCAGGTACGCCGAGTTCAGTGCGCCGGCGCGCGCCGGCTCGATCGCAACGACGCTGGCCTGATTGGCGACCTGGGCGGCGAAACAACCGGCATCGAATACGGCCAGCGCGGCCGCCGTCGCGGCTGGGTGGCCGAGCGAGACGGTCAGCGCACATGCGGACGCCGCCGCAACCGCCAGGCCGCAGACGATCACGGCGCGGCTGCCGAACCGGTCCGCCAGGCGGCCCGCGACACGCGTGACGACGAGGCCGAGGAGTCCGGCCAGGCTGTACAGTCCGATGGCCGCCGCATCCAGGTTGTACGGCGGCGCGGCGAGCCGCACCGCAAGCCCGACCCAGATCAGGTTGAAAGCAAGGAACCACAGCATCCCGGCATAGATGCGCAACCGCAGCTGCCGGGAGGCCCGCAACAACGACGGCATCGAACGCAACGTCGAGAAGTAGCCCGTATGCCCGGGCGGCCGTTGCGCGGGTAGTAATGGCATGACGCAAAGGGCTGAAACGACCGCGAAGGCCGCGAACGTCAACAGCGCGCCTCGCCATCCATACCACTGCGCGAGAACGCCGCCCACGAATCGGCTCAGCAAGATCCCCGCCGATATGCCGGCGGAGATCGTCCCCATGAGCCGCGCGCGGCGGTGCGGATCGGCGCACTTGCCGACGACGGCGCTGCTTTGCGCCGCAACCGTCGTCGTCGCGCCGATGACAACGAAGCACGCAATCAGCGCGTCCGGGCCTGGCGAGTACGCGGCAAGCGCCAGCGCGCACGCGAGCGCCGCAAGCTGCCCCGGAATCAACGTGCGCGGACTGAGTTTGTCGACCAGCGGCACGAGCAGCACCAGGCCGAGCAGATAGCCGATCATCGCGCCGGACGCGACGGCGGTAATCGGTGCGACCGGCACCCCGAAATCGGCGGCGATGAAGGAAAGCGCCGGTTGCATCGCGTAGTCGTTCGCGATGGCGCCGCCCGCGGCGATCGAAAGCACCGCTACCGCGCGGCCCGACAGCCGCGCGTTCTGCTCGGCCCGGCCCGTCATTTGCCGGCCCTGACGGCAATGGCCTCGACTTCGGCGAGGATCGCGTCGTCGACGAACGGCAGCGCATGCACGAGCGAGAACGCCGGTCGAATCTCGCCATAGACCTCGCCGTGCGCGCGCGCAGCGTCTTCCCAGTGTTCGAAGTCCGCGACGACCAGCCGGCTTTGCACCACGTCATCCAACCGGAATCCGTTGTCGAGCAGCACCTTCTCGACAGTGGCGAGGGCATCCCGCGTTTGCGTGTAGACGTCCGGGCCTTTGCCGGCCGTCCCTGAAATGTAGATCGTGTCGTTCACGATCACGGCCCGCGAGTAACCGACCTTCGGTTCCCACGGGGAGCCGGTGCTGATGAGTTGACGCATATGGATCGTCCTTCGATGAGAGGGTTCGGGAATAACTACTTGGGTAGTAGTTGAATGGGATCGTATACTACTGCGGTAGTTAGTCAACTGCCTTTCCACAGAAAAGAGTCCCGAATGACGGTAGACGCAGAATTGATCGCTTCCATGACGCGACTGGGATTCACCCAGTACGAAGCGCAGGCATACGCGGCCCTGGTTGGTCAGGCCGCGCTGACGGGAGCGGAAGTCGGGCGCAGGGCATCGATGCCGGCCTCGAAGGTGTATGAGACGCTGGCTCGTTTGGAAGCGCGGGGAGCCGTGCTCGTCAACCGCTCGGAGCCGGTGCGGTACGCGGCCGTGCCGCACACGTCACTGTTGGCCGAGCTGCGCTCGCGCTTCAACGCCGACCTCGAGTCGGCAGCGTCCGCGCTGGATCGGCTGCCGGTTCAACAGGAACCGGGGCTGGTCTGGTCGCTCAGTGGCGCGGAGTCGATCGTGCAGGCCTTTGCGCGGGTGATCTCGAATGCGCAGACCAGCCTGTTCGCCGGTCTCTGGGACGAGGAGCTCGACGAACTGGGCCCGCTGCTCGAAGCGGCCAGCGGGCGGGGGATCGACACCCATGTCGCCATCTATGGCAAGCGGACGTTGAAAGGGCCGCACACGTACGACATGGCCGAATGTGGGGCCAGCGCGAGACTGCGCCTGTCCGGCCGTCGCCTTGCGGTGGTGGTCGCAGATGAAGACGATGCGGTGGTGGCCGAGTTCGGCGACCACACGCCCGATCAGGCCACGGTGACAACCAACCCGGTCATTGCGCTGCTGGCCGTCGAGTACATCAAGGCCGACGTCAGCGGCCGCCTGATGATCGATGCGATGCCTTCGGCGGCATACGAGAAGTTGCTGACGAGTCGCGCGATGCGGGCGATGCTTCGGCCGGTTTCGGGGAAGGGGGTGAAAGAGGGTGGTGGCGGTTAGGCGTGTGAGCCGGGCGAGGGTATGACGGACGCACGGCGCATCGACAGGGCGAAGGAGCAGGGGCGCAAGCCGCCCGTCATGCGCCGCACGGATTACAACCTGTGGACGTCGCCCGCTCGATGGGCCGATGTGGCGATCAGGTGGCCGCTGCTTGATTCCAGCCCGATACGTGATCGAGCCGTCAGACGTGAGCGTGGCAAGGCGGTCGTCTTGACGAGAGATCAGACGTCCGCTGGATTGATCAGTGACGTCAGGACATGATCCTCCCAGACGCCATTTATTTTTAAGTAGGCGCGCGCGATGCCTTCCTGCTCGAAGCCCAGCTTATTGAGCAACTGCGCGCTTCGCTTGTTCTCGGGTCGATAGTTCGCCATGACACGGTGTAACCCAAGCTCGGCGAACAGATACTGGATAGCGGTAGAGAGACATTCGCGCATCAACCCGCGTCCCTCATGATCATGCGCAATCGAGAAGCCAAGGTGACATGCCTGGAACGGCCCTCGTACGATGTTCGTAAAATTGCAGTCGCCGATCAGCCGGTCTTCCTCTTTGTCGAACAACAACAGATGTATGGCGAGCCCAGCCGCGATCTCCCTTTCCATGGATTCGAGCCGTGCCTCAATCGACGGCAACGTGTAGAACGATTCGGACCGGGACGGTTCCCATGGCGACAAATGTGCGCGATTGGCAATGCAATATCCCAGCAAAGCGGACGCATGTCGGCGGCTCGCTAGCCGTAGCGACAGACGCTCAGTGATCAGAATGTCGGACGGTTCGCTTAGAGCGGGTTTCATCGGTCGATTGACGAGGAGGAGAATCCGAGGACTCGAAGATAGCGCAGTCGAGCGGATTCGTTGCTCTTGTCTTGGACTAGTACGCTCGCGCGATGAATGACCAGATCGGATCCATCGCACGGAGAGTTGCGGCGTCCGATGGCTACTCCGCGTCGTGGTGGAGCCGGACGGCTTCACCAACAGATACAGTCCATTGCCGCCGGTAAGTTTGGTAGGCTTGTTGTCTGCCTCGCTCGTCGGATCCTGATGTCGATAAGTGGCCAGATGAAAAAGGCGTATCGTCTCTGGATGGTCGAAGTGATACGCCTTTTTTCTCGGATGGACGCGACTTCCGACGAACGATAGCGAACGATGAAAGGGCGTCCAACGCCCGACTGGCAAGGGTTCCAGGCAAATCGCCGAACCAACACGAACTGGAGCGAACGAAGTGATCAGACATATCGTCATGTGGAAGCTGAAGGAATCTGCCGAGGGCGGCACGCGCGCGCAGAACGCGCTGAAGCTGAAAGAAAAGCTCGAAGGCTGCCGCGACCTCGTACCGGGCATCCTGCAACTCGACGTCGGCGTCGCGACGCCGGGCCTCGAAGCGACGTCCGACATCGTGCTGGTGTCCGATTTCACGGACCAGGCGGCGCTCGATGCGTACCAGGTTCACCCGGTCCATCAGGAAGTGAAGAAATTCGTGATGGCGGTGGCCGAATCGCGCCAGTGCGTCGACTATCTGTGCGACAACGCAGCACGATGAGCGACGCGGCATCTCCGACGGACGGCCCGTCGATCGAAAGCCCGTTCGTCGATCTGCTCGGCGTGCGGCTCGTCAGCGCGAAGGACGGCGCGAGCGAGATCGTGCTGCCGCTCGACGAGCGGCACATGAACACGTGGAGCATCGCGCACGGCGGCGTGACGATGACGCTGTCCGACATCGCGCTCGCGATGGCCGCACGCAGCCTGACCGACGACGGCGTCGGCGTCGTGACGGTCGAGATGAAGGTGAACTTCATGCAGCCGGGTCGCGGCGAATTGCGCGCGTACGGCCGCGTGATGCATCGCTCGACGACGATGGCGTATTGCGAAGGCGAAGTGCGCGACAGCGACGGCAACTTCGTTGCGAAAGCGCTCGGCACGTTCAAGTACATGCGGCGGCTCGCGGTAGGCCGCGACATCAAGCGGCAACGCACGCGCACGGCGCCCGACGCCCATCCGGGCCCGAGCGACGCGTAAGCGTCCGCACGCACGGCCCTGCCGATCACGGCAGGGCCGTTTCATTTTGCGCGGCGCGTCCGGCGCGCCGCCGGCTCGGCAAGGCGCGGCAAACGAAGCCATCGTCGCCTCACGCACACCTCGGCCGCAGCCTTCGCCACACCCTCCGCAGTGCCGCCGCCGCCCAACGGCTCGGCGCATGGCATCATGTGACGCTTGTCCGTTCACGGCGCCGCGCGCGCCGTCCTCACCGATGCCGCTGAATCCGAAGATCGCGCAGGTGCTCGACATGATCGAGCGTGCCAAACGTCCGTCCTATCATCATCAGACGCCGCAGCAGGCGCGCGCCGCGTACGAGAAAAGCGCGCCGATCCTCGACGTCGCGCCGGCGCCGATGCATTCGGTCGACGCCTGCGTCGTGCCGACCCGCGACGGCCGCACGATCGGCGCACGGCTTTACCTGCCGGTCGCACCGAGCCTCGCCGAGCCGCTGCCGGCGCTCGTCTACTACCACGGCGGCGGCTTCACGGTCGGCAGCGTCGACACGCACGACGCGCTGTGCCGGATGTTCGCGCGCGACGCGCAGTGCGCGGTGCTGTCGGTCGACTACCGGCTCGCGCCGGAACACAAGTTCCCGACCGCCGTGCACGATGCCGAAGACGCGCTGCGCTGGCTGCATCGCGAGGCCGCCGCGTTCGGCATCGACGCCGCGCGGCTAGCGGTCGGCGGCGACAGCGCGGGCGGCACGCTGGCGACCGTGTGCGCGGTGCTGGCGCGCGACGCGGGCATCCATCTTGCGCTGCAACTGCTGATCTATCCGGGCGTGACCGGCCACCAGGCGACCGAATCGCACGCGCGGCTGGCGAACGGCTACCTGCTGACGCAGGACACGATCCAGTGGTTCTTCTCGCAATACGTGCGCGAGCCGGCCGACCGCGACGACTGGCGCTTCGCGCCGCTCGACGGCACGCGCGGCGCGCCGTCGTCGTTCGCCGGCGTCGCGCCGGCATGGATCGCGACCGCGGAATACGACCCGCTGAGCGACGAGGGCGCCGCGTATGCGCAGAAGCTGCGCGCGGCTGGCAATACGGTCGCGCTGGTGTGTTACCCGGGGATGATCCACGAGTTCTTCAAGATGGGCGGCTACATACCCGAGGTGCGCGCCGCGCATGCCGACGCGACGGCGGCGCTGCGGGCCGCCTTCGACGGCGTTTGACGGCGGCGGCGGGCGGCGTCGCGCGGAGGAAGCGATGACGGACGGCTGGGTCGAAACAGAAACGCAGACGGGCGACTGGGCGGTGCTCGGCGCGGATGCCGCGCGGATCCGCGATGCGGTGTTCGTGCGCGAGCATCGGATTCCGCCCGAGTGGGAGCTCGACGATGAAGATCCGCTGTCGCTGCACGCGGTGGCGTACCGCGTCGATCGGGCGAGCGGCGCACGGCGCGCGGTCGCGACCGGGCGGCTGCTGCGCACCGGCACGATCGGCCGCGTCGCGGTGCTGGCGGACGCGCGCCGGCAAGGCGCCGGTTCCGCCGTGCTGCACGCGCTGCTCGAGGCGGCGCGGCATCGCGGCGAGCCGCTCGTGCGGCTCTATGCGCAGGACGAAGCGGTGCCGTTCTACCTGCGCCACGGCTTCACGACGATCGGCGAACCGTTCGACGCGCTCGGCGTGCCGCACGTCGAGATGGTGCGCGCGCCATAGCGCCTAACGACCAGCGACGCGTGTCAGCGGACGGCGCGCGGCGGTGTCGCGTCGATGTCGAACGTGAACGCGCGCTCGAACGTGCCGGGGCGGACGGTGCGATGCGAGCCGTCGTCGTCGCAGCGCTCCTTGATGTCGACCGTGAGCCGCACGCCTTCCTTCATCGTCACGCGCAGCGCGGTCGTGCCGCGCGTGCCGTATTCGGGCGTCTCGATGAACGCGGCCGACAGCGCGCGCTCGCGCTCGAGCGGAATGCCGGTGTGCGGCAGCGCGTCGTCGTCCGCGACGCGCGGATCGCGCAACAGGTCGATCAGTTCGTCGAGCGACGGCGTCGCGTTGTCGGTCAGCAGCGTGCCGAGTTCCGCGCGCTTGCGCACGACCTTCGGCCACGGCGTGTCGAGCCGCGCGTTGGACAGCGCATGCACGCCGGCGCCGACCGCCATCGGCGCGGCGACACGGCTTTCGCCTTCGGCTGCGCGATTGCAGAACCACGCGAGCTCGCGCCGCTTCCAGTCGCCGACCAGCAGGTTGAAGCCGTTGTAGACGGCCGCGTGCTCGGCCAGTGCGCCGAGGTAATCGAGCGGCGCGACGCCCGGGCCGCCGAGGAAATCCGACACGAGCTTGCCGCGGGTCGGCGCGCCGGCGCGAATGTCGAACGGCGCACGGTAGTTCGTGAGCGCGGCGAAGCGGCCGTCGCGCGACACGCCGAGCCATGTGCCGCCGGCTTCGAGATCGCGGCCGGCCAGCACGCCCGGCACGTCTTCCCACCACGAAAGCGGCGCACTCGTCCGGCGAAAGAACTCGTCGCGGTTGGCGGCCAGCGTAAATACAGGACCGGCGGCGGCATCAGGCTGCCAGTCGAAGGCAATCAGACACATCGGGCGAATCTCTCGCAGGAAAGCTCGGGCGCCGGCCGCGAAGGGCGAACCGGCGTGCGAACGGGTTGGCGGTGCGCTACGCGTCGGTCGGCCACGCGTACGGCAGCGTGTCGAAGGCGAGCGCCGGGCCGTCGGCCGCGCCGACGTGCACGCTGCCGCTGTCGAGCGCGGCGAGCTTGATCTCGACCAGCGCATCGACGCCGCCCGCGGGCGCGGCCGCCGCGTTGACGATCATCCCGCACGGCTGGCCGGGGTCGTCGCTGTGGAACAGCTCGACGCCGGCATGCACGCTGTCGGTCTCGCCGGCGACGTGCGCGAGCGCGGTGCGGCGCTTGATCGTCCCGCGGTACTGGCTGCGCGCGACGACTTCCTGGCCCGGGTAGCACCCCTTCCTGAAGTTAACGGCACCGATCACGTCGAAGTTGACCATCTGCGGGACAAACTGTTCGACGACCGGCTGCGTGATGCGCGGCTCGCCCGCGCGAACGTCGAGCCAGTCCCACACGGCCGGCGACACGACCGGCAGCGTGCCGGCGAGCGCGGCGATGCGCGCGTCGACTTCGGCGCGCGGCCCGATCCACAGGTAGCGCTGGCGCCCGGCCGCGTCCGGCACGCGGATCAGCACGCCGGCCGGGCCGTCGACCTTCACGTGCACGCCGTCGGGCAGCGCGTCGAACACGCCCGACAGCGCGTCGCGCACGTCGCCGCTGAAGCCGACCACCGCGACGGCGTCGCTCGCGTCCGACAGCTTCGCCTTCGCGCGCAGCACGAACATCGACAGCCGTTTCTGGACGGCGGCCTGCACGTCCTTCGACACCAGCAGGCGCACGCCGTGGCCCTCGCGCCACGCGAGGAACGACGCGAGCAGCCGGCCCTTCGGCGAACAGTAGCCGGCCACGCGCGCACTGGCCGCATCGAGATGCTCGATGTCGTTGGTGAGCTGGCCGTGCAGGAACGTCGCGGCGTCGTCGCCGGCCACGTCGATCACGCCGAACTGCGCAAGCGGCATGCACGCGGCCGGCGCGTCGAAATCGGCGGCGGACGGGCGGGGGAAAACGGGGAGCGAGGCGGATGCGGGCTGGGCAGCCGGTGAAGCGAACGGTGTGCTCATGGAATGAGGGAACAGTCAACCCTGACTTTGACGAAGGCGAGCAAGTATTATATGGGTCTTACCCGAGTCTCGTTTCCATGTCCCTACTGAAGAAATGCGTCGCGACGGTCGCGGCGCTGGCCGTCGTTGTGGCCGCTGCCGGCGCGGGCGCCGGTTATTACTGGGCGACCCGGCCGCTGTTGTTGGGCGCGGCGTCGCTCGACGTGACGATCAAGCCGCGCAGCAGCGTGAAAAGCGTCGCGCTGCAGCTCAAGCGCGGCGGCGTGCCGGTCGAGCCGCTCGGCTTCGTCGCGATGACGCGCGTGCTCGGGCTGTCGAGCCGCCTCAAATCCGGCAACTACGAATTCAAGAGCGGCATCACGCCGTACGCCATCCTGCAGAAGATCGCGCGCGGCGACGTGAACGAGTACGTCGCCACGGTCATCGAAGGCTGGACCTTCAAGCGCATGCGCGCCGAACTCGACGGCAATCCCGACCTCGCGCACGCGAGCGCCGGCATGAGCGACGCGGAGCTGCTGCGCGCGATCGGCGCACCGGACACCGTGATCCGGCGCGGCAGCGGCGAAGGGCTGTTCTTCCCCGATACCTACCTGTTCGACAAGGGGACGAGCGACCTGAACATCTATCGCCGCGCGTATCGTCTGATGCAGACGCGCCTCGAAGAAGCCTGGGCGGCGCGCGCGCCGGGGCTGCCGTACAAGACGCCTTACGAAGCGCTGACGATCGCGTCGGTCATCGAAAAGGAAACCGGCCATGCGGCCGACCGCGCGTTCGTCGCGGCCGTGTTCGCGAACCGGCTGCGCATCGGGATGCCGCTGCAGACCGATCCGTCGGTGATCTACGGCCTCGGCGACGCGTACGACGGGCATCTGCGCAAGCGCGACCTGCAGGCCGACACTCCCTACAATACCTACACGCGGCGCGGGCTGCCGCCGACGCCGATCGCGCTGCCCGGCGTCGCGTCGCTGCAGGCGGCGATCAACCCGGCCCCGACGAGCGCGCTCTATTTCGTCGCGAAGGGCGACGGCACGAGCGTGTTCTCGGATACGCTCGGCGATCACAACAAGGCCGTGGACAAGTACATACGAGGTCAATGATGGCGCGCGGTAAATTCATCACGTTCGAAGGCATCGACGGGGCGGGCAAGACGACCCATCTGCAATGGTTCTGCGAGCGTCTGCAGGCGAAGCTCGCCGCGGGCGACCGGCAGGTCGTCGTCACCCGCGAACCGGGCGGCACGCCGCTCGGCGAGGCGCTGCGCGAGATGCTGCTGAACCAGCCGATGGATCTCGAGACTGAAGCGCTGCTGATGTTCGCCGCGCGCCGCGAGCATCTCGCGCGCGTGATCGAGCCGGCGCTTGCACGCGGCGACTGGGTCGTGTCCGACCGCTTCACCGACGCGACGTTCGCCTACCAGGGCGGCGGCCGCGGGTTGCCGCGCGACAAGCTCGAAGCGCTCGAGCGCTGGGTGCAGGGCGGTTTTCAGCCGGACCTGACGGTGCTGTTCGACGTCGCGCCGCAGGTGGCGAGCGAGCGGCGCGGCGCCGCGCGTGCGCCCGACAAGTTCGAGAGCGAGACGGACGCGTTTTTCACGCGCACCCGCGACGAATACCTGCGGCGCGCGCAAGAGGCGCCGCATCGCTTCACGATCGTCGACGCGACGCAGACGATTCCCGAGATTCGCGGACAGCTCGAGCGCGTGCTCGCCGCGCTGTAACCCGAAGGAACGCATCCGATGATCTATCCGTGGCAAACCGACGACTGGAACCGCCTGCAGCAGCTGCGCGCGCAATGGCCGCATGCGCTGCTGTTGCACGGTCAGGCCGGGATCGGCAAGCTGCAGTTCGCGCAGCATCTCGCCAAGGGCTTCCTGTGCGAGTCGCCGCGGCCGGACGGCCAGCCGTGCGGCGCCTGCGCGGCCTGCACGTGGTTCGCGCAGGGCAACCACCCCGACTACCGGATCGTGCTGCCCGAGGCGCTCGCCGGTGAGGCGCCTGGCGCGGCCGACGACGCGAAGCCGGCCGACGCCGACGAAGGCGGCAAGAAAACCCGTGCGCCCAGCAAGGAGATCAAGATCGAGCAGGTGCGCGCATTGCTCGATTTCTGCGGCGTCGGCTCGCACCGCGGCGGCGCGCGCGTCGTCGTGCTGTATCCGGCCGAGGCGCTGAACGTCGCCGCGTCGAACGCGCTGTTGAAGACGCTCGAGGAGCCGCCGGCGGGCGTCGTGTTCCTGCTGGTGTCCGCACGCATCGACCGGCTGTTGCCGACCATCATCAGCCGGTGCCGGCAGTGGCCGATGACCGTGCCGGCGCCGGATGCGGCCGCGGCGTGGCTCGCCGCGCAGGGCATCGACGATGCGCGCGCGCTGCTCGCCGAAGCGGGCGGGGCGCCGCTCGCGGCGCTCGCGCTCGCGAGCGACGAGAACCGTCCGCTGCGCGATTTCACGCTCGGCCAGCTCGCGGCGGGCGCCGCGTGCGATCCGTTCGCCTGCGGCGAGACGCTGCAGAAGCTGCCGGTGCCGCTGGTGCTCGGCTGGCTGCAGCGCTGGCTGTACGATCTGCTCGCGCAGCGGATGGCCGGCGCGCCGCGCTACTTCCCGCTGCAGTCGGCCGCGCTCGCGCGGTGCGCGCACGCGGTCGACGCCAATGCGTTCGCGCGCTTCATGAAGACCGTGACGCGCCAGCGGATGGTCGAGAACCATCCGCTCAACGCCCGGCTCGTATTCGAGGAACTGTTTCTCGGTTATCGGGAAATCTTCGTCTGAGTAACGATTGTTTCCGCGTTGTGCGGAAACGATTGCCGGCGAGCGCCTCGCGCCCGTCCCAAGAATTCAGGAAACACGATGTTCGTCGATTCTCACTGTCACATCAATTTCAAGGGTCTCGCCGACCGCCTGCCGGCCGTGCTCGAGAACATGCGCGAGCACGACGTCACCCATGCGCTGTGCGTCTCGGTCGATTTCGAGACGCTGCCCGAGGTGCTCGCGATCGCGCAGGCGCACGACAACGTGTACGCGTCGGTCGGCGTGCATCCCGATCACGAGGACGCGCATGATCCGACGCTCGCCGAGCTGATCGAGCTGGCCGCGCATCCGAAGGTCGTCGCGATCGGCGAGACGGGCCTCGACTACTACCGTCTCGAAGGCCGCTCGATCGCCGACATGGAATGGCAGCGCGAACGCTTTCGCACGCATATCCGCGCGGCGACCGCGACGATGAAGCCGCTGATCGTTCATACGCGCTCGTCGTCGGAAGACACGCTGCGGATCATGGCCGAGGAGCGTGCGCACGTGCCGGGCGGCGTGATGCACTGCTTCACCGAGCCGTGGCCGGTCGCCGAGCAGGCGCTCGCGCAGAACTTCCATATTTCGCTGTCGGGGATCGTCACGTTCAAGAACGCGACCGACGTGCAGGACGTCGCGCGGCGCGTGCCGCTCGAGCGGCTGCTGATCGAAACCGATTCGCCGTACCTTGCGCCGGTGCCGTATCGCGGCAAGCCGAATGAACCTGCGTACGTGAGCCATGTCGGACGCTTTATCGCCGCGCAACGCGGGATCGCCGTCGAGGCGCTCGCCGATGCGACGACGCAGAATTTTTTCCGGCTGTTCAGGATCGCCCGTTGAGCACGCGCGACCCGGCCGACAACCCAGGGAAGGAGCCCACAACAATGACGAAGTCGACCACATACCTGCCCAAACGCGCACTCGCCGCCGCCGTCCTCGCCGCGAGCGGCCTGATGGCCGCTGCCGGCGCGCATGCCGAGTCGCTCGATGCGATCGTCAAGGCCGTCAAGTTCGACGACATCGCCGACATCGGCAAGCAGCTGAAGGCCGGCAAGCTCGATCCGAACACGCTCGCGCCGAACGGCGACCCGCTGCTCGTGATCGCCGCGCGCGAAAAGTCCGACAAGGTCGCGGCCGCGCTCGCGGCTACGCCGAACGTCGATCTCGAGAAGGAGGACAAGGCCGGCGAGAACGCGCTGATGCTCGCCTCGCTGAACGGCGACGCCGGGCTCGTCAAGCTGCTGATCGACAAGGGCGCGGAAGTCAGCAAGAAGGGCTGGGCGCCGCTGCACTACGCGGCGACCAACGGCCACGACGACGTGGTGAAGATCCTGCTCGACCACGACGCGTACATCGACACCGCGTCGCCGAACGGCACCACGCCGCTGATGATGGCCGCGCGCGGCAACCACGCGTCGACGGTCAACCTGCTGCTCGACCAGGGCGCCGATCCGCAGGTGAAGAACCAGCTCGGCATCACCGCGCTCGAGTTCGCGAAGCACTACAACGCGCCGGATGCGATCGAGATCCTGAGCAAGCGGACGGTGCGCGTCGGCGCGTCTGCGCCGGCAGATGCCCAAAAGAGTGCAAAATGACGGTTTTCGGCGCGGCGGCCGGTTGCCGCCGCACCGATCGTCGCAGTAAGCGGCCTCGCGCCGCATTGACATAAGGAACACCATGTTGCGGGCTATGTTTTGTGCCGCGGCGTTCGCCGTGCCGTTGTCGGCGGCGGCTTTCACGGGCGCGGATCTCGACCGGCTGTGCGCGAAGACCGACGTCAAGTCGCGGGCGTCGTGCGCGGCCTATATCGAAGGCGCGGCCGATGGCGTCTACAACACGATCGACGCGATCGGCGGCACGACGGGGCCGCGCGTCGGCCAGTATTTCTGCCTGCCGCCCGACATCCGGGCGCAGCAAATGACCGACGCGGTGCGCAAGTACATCGCCGAGAACCCGAAGTTGGCCGACTACAACGCGAGCACCGCGGTGTCGCTCGGACTCGGCAAGGCGTTCCCGTGCAGGGGCGGCAACTGATTTGACGCCGCGTCCGGGCGCGCACGCCGCCCGGACCTCGCCGACGCATCCAGGACGACGCCAGTACGGGTCATAACCGAAGCATCCCGGACGCCGATGATTTCAATCGAGGAAGTGCAGCGCATCGCCGATGCGCCCTTGCATTCGTGGCTCGGCACATTCTGCGTGTCGGCGCTCGTCGTGCTCGTTTTCGTGATCGTGCATCGCATCGGCGCGCGCATCGTGCATCGCATCGCGCGGCCGTATCCGCTGCTGAGCGTGATCCTGCGCTACATCGACAAGCCGTCGCTCGTCACGCTCGTGCTGCTCGCGCTCGAGTTCGTATGGCTGCAGGCGAACGACGCGATGTCGTTCGTCGGCGGGATGCGCTCCGCGGCCGCGGTCGGCACCATCGTCTCGCTCACGTGGCTGCTGGTGCGACTCGCGGCCGGCGTCGGCGACGCGATCATCCAGGCCCATCCGATGGATACGGCCGACAATCTCCACGCGCGGCGCATCCATACGCAGGCCAAGGTGCTGGTTCGGACCGTCATGGTGCTGATCGTGATCATCGGCACGGGCGGTGCGTTGATGACGTTTCCGAACGTGCGTCAGGTGGGCGCGAGCCTGCTCGCGTCGGCCGGCGTGGCCGGCCTCGTCGCCGGTATCGCCGCGCGGCCGGTGCTCGGCAATCTGATCGCCGGGCTGCAGATCGCGCTGACCCAGCCGATCCGGCTCGACGACGTCGTCGTGATCCAGGGCGAATGGGGCCGTATCGAGGAAATCACCGGGTCGTTCGTGTCGGTGCGGCTGTGGGACCAGCGGCGGCTCGTCGTGCCGCTACAGTGGATCATCGAAAATCCGTTCACGAACTGGACCCGCAGCAGCTCCGAGATCATCGGCACGGTGTACCTGTCGGTCGACTACCGCACGCCGCTCGCGCCGCTGCGCGAGGAGCTCGCGCGGCTCGTCCATGCCGCGCCCGAATGGGACGGCCGCGTGCAGGTGCTGCAGGTGACCGACGCGAGCGAGCGCACGATGCAGTTGCGTGCGCTGGTGAGCGCGGCCGATTCGTCCACGTGCTGGGACTTGCGGTGCCGCGTGCGCGAGGGCCTGATCGCGTATTTGCAGGCGAACTATCCGCAGTGCCTGCCGCGCGACCGGATGGAGCTGTATCCGCATGAGGCGGCGCCGGAGGGCCCGCGTCCCGAACGGCCGCACACGCGGTCTGCCGCCGCCAGCACCGCGGCCAACACGGCGGCCGACCCGCAGGTCGCCGAAGGCCGCTGATCGCGTGCCGCGATTGGTGGCCGCTTCCTATCCATGACCGCGCTCAAGACACTCGCCATCGCCAACTACCGCTCGCTGCGCGAGCTGATCGTGCCGCTCGCGGCGCTCACCGTCGTCACCGGGCCGAACGGCAGCGGCAAGTCGAGCGTCTATCGCGCGCTGCGGCTGCTGGCGGACACCGCACAGGGGCGCGTGATCCCGTCGCTCGCGCGCGAAGGCGGGCTGCCGTCGACGCTCTGGGCCGGCCCCGAGCGCTTCTCGCGCGCGATGCTCGCCGGCGACACGCCGGTGACCGGCACGGTGCGCAACCGGCCCGTGAGTCTGAAGCTCGGCTTTGCGTGCGCCGACTTCGGCTATGCGATCGATCTGGGCCTGCCGGTGCCGAGCAGCTCGCAATTCACGCTCGATCCCGTCGTGAAGCGCGAATGTATCTGGGGCGGCGCGCTGCTGCGGCCGTCGACGCTGCTGGTCGAACGGCAGGGCGCACAGATCCGCACGCGCACCGCGTCGGGCGACTGGCGCACGGTGCCGCAGCCGGTGGCGAGCTTCGACAGCATGATGACCGAGTTCGCGGATCCGGTCGGCGCGCCGGAGATGATCGCGGTGCGCGAGCGCATCCGCTCGTGGCGTTTCTACGACCATTTCCGGACCGATGCCCGGGCGCCGGCGCGGCAGTCGCACATCGGCACGCACACGCCGGTGCTCGCGGACGACGGTGCCGATCTCGCGGCGGCGCTGCAGACGATCCGCGAGATCGGCGATGCCGCCGCGCTCGATGCGACGATCGACGACGCGTTTCCGGGCGCGTCGATCGACATCGACAATCCGGGCGGGCGCGGCCGCTTCGACGTGCTGATGCGCCAGCCGGGGCTGCTGCGACCGCTGGCGGCGGCCGAACTGTCGGATGGCACGCTGCGTTATCTGCTACTCGCGGCCGCGCTGCTGACGCCGCGCCCGCCCGCGCTGATGGTACTGAACGAGCCGGAGACGAGCCTGCATCCCGATCTGCTGCCGGCGCTGGGCCGCCTGATCGCGCAGGCCGCGCGGCGTTCGCAGGTGCTGGTCGTGTCGCACGCGGCGCGGCTGATCGCGACGCTCGAGCGCGAGGCCGGTTGCGAGTCGCTGGTGCTCGACAAGCAGCTCGGCGCGACGGTGCTCGTCGATGCGGACGCGCGCGATCTGCCGCCGTGGAAGTGGCCGGCGCGCTGACGGGCACGCGCGGCGGCGCGCGGTCGAAGCGGTGCGGCGAATGTATCCGCGCTGTAACAAGCCCCATAAAGTGAAAGACGCGGCACCGCGGTGCGGCGCGATCGCGAATAATGACGGGATATCGGTGTCGACGGCCATGCTGGCCCGCTTCGCGTCGGACGATCGGTCGGCACCGCGTTCGCCGGCCCGCCGAGCACAGGAGACGTGGACTATGAGAATTGCGCAGATCGCCCCGCTGACCGAATCCGTGCCGCCGAAGCTCTACGGCGGCACGGAGCGCGTCGTGTCCTACATTACGGAAGCGCTCGTCGACCTCGGCCATGACGTGACGCTGTTCGCCAGCGGCGATTCGACGACCCAGGCCAAGCTGGAGCCGGTGTGGCCGCGCGCGCTGCGGCTCGATTCGTCGATCCGCGACCGCGTCGCGCCGCACATGCTGCTGATGGAGACGGTCGCGCGGCGCGCGAAGGATTTCGACGTGCTCCATTTCCACATGGACTACTACTCGTTTTCGGTGTTCAACCGGCAGGACACGCCGTTCGTCACGACGCTGCACGGCCGGCTCGACTTACCCGAGCAGCAGCCGGTGTTCGACACTTTCGACACCGCGCCGGTGATCTCGATCTCGAATTCGCAGCGTCAGCCGCTGCCGCAGGCGAAGTGGCTGACGACCGTCTACCACGGGCTGCCCGACACGCTGTATCTGCCGCAGCCGGTCGAGCCGCGTTACCTCGCGTTCCTCGGCCGCATTTCGCCCGAGAAGCGCGTCGATACGGCGATCCGCATCGCCCAGCAGTGCGGGCTGCCGATCCGCATCGCCGCGAAGATCGACGCGGCCGACCAGGAATACTTCGAGCGCGAGATCGAGCCGCTGTTTGCGCTGCCGCACGTCGAGTACATCGGCGAGATCGCCGATCATCAAAAGGCCGAGTTCCTGTCGGGCGCGCATGCGCTGCTGTTTCCGATCGACTGGCCGGAGCCGTTCGGGCTGGTGATGATCGAGGCGATGTCGTGCGGCACGCCGGTGATCGCGTTCAATCGCGGCGCCGTGCCGGAAGTGGTGGACGAGGGCGTGTCCGGCTTCATCGTCGAGGACGAGATCAGCGCGGTGGCCGCCGTCAATCGGCTGCACCTGCTGCCGCGCACCCGCGTGCGCCAGCGCTTCGAGGAGCGCTTCACGTCGCGCCGGATGGCGCAGCAGTACGTCGACGTCTACCAGTCGCTGATACGCGCGCAGAAGCGCTCGCGCTTCAAGGTCATCGACTCGACGACCTGACCGACCCGACGCGCCCATGAAAAAACGGCGATGTCCGCACTGGACATCGCCGTTTGCACATCGCCCGCGCGCGGGCGGGGACGCCGCAGCGTCAGATCTTCAGCTTCGTGACCTTCGTGCCGTTGATCGACACGTCGCCCATCAGGCCGGCGTTGGTCAGCACGACGACCTGCACTGGTGCGGTGGCCGTCGTCGTGTCGATCGCGCCGTTCGCGCCCATCTTCACGAGCGCGACCGATGCGCCGGCGCCGGCGGCCCAGCCGTCCGAGCCGCGGAATTCGTCGAGCGCCTGTTGCGTCATGAACAGGAACACGACGGACTTCGATTGCGCGCCGGCCTGCAGGCCGACCGACAGCGACGACGTGTTGTAGTAGCCGACCGTCGCGCCGCCGACGCGCAGCGCGCCGTTGCCGGTCTGGCCGCCGACGATGAAGCCGGCCTGGATCACGTCGGGGAACACCAGCACGCCGCGCGACTTCGCGACGAGTTCACGCGAGCCCTTGACCGTGGAATACAGGCGCGACAGCGTTGCGTCGACGCTCGCGTCGATCGCCTGACGCTTCGACGCGTTGGTCGCGGCGTTGTCCGGCTTGTCGGGCGTGGTGGTGCAACCGGTCAGCGCGAGGCTGCCGACGATGAGCGCAGCGGCGGCTTTCGCCACGAGATTCCGTTTTTGCATCGTTCTTCTCCATCAGATGATGTTCGGAGTGAGTCTCGCTCACGGAGCGGATCACGTCGGAAGTTATATCACAGGGGATTACAACCCCTTTTCATCGTGGAGAGAAAAAGCGTCAAATCGTGTCGGTTTGTCGCGGTGCGCCAACGGGGGGGCGATGCGCCCGCGTGGGCGTCGGCGGCCTCAATGCGTGACGGGCGGTGCAGGCGGGGCGGGCGGTTTGATCGGCGGGCGTCGCAACGCGCGGCGCAGCAGCGCGATCACGACGCCGCACGCGAACAGGAACGCCGCCGGCACGACCCAGTAGCCGACGAACGCGTGCCACAGATACGCGGCGAGCGTGTTGCGGCGCAGCACATATTCGTCGCGGGCCGCCTGCTGGCGTGGCGCGTTGGCGGCCAGCACGTCGGCGGGGCAGCCGGCCGCGCGCGCCGCGTCAGCGTCGCCGCGGCACTTGGCGGCGGCCCCGGCTGCCTGCTGCGCGTCGGTGAGCTGCCAGGTAGTCAGCGCGAGCTGCAGATCGGCGTTGTTGTACGCCATTTCCTCGCGGATCTCGCGCACCGCGACGATCGCCACGGGCACGGCCCAGAATACGATCACGATCAGCCAGCGGCGGAACCAGCGGTGTTGTCTCCATGCCATCCATGCCTCCGTTTGACGCGGCTTATGCGTCCGTGTCGAGGGCGGCCCGATGGCGCTTCTTGTACTTGGATGGGCCGCGTTGCAGCCATCATAGAAGAAATCGCGGCGAATTGCCGCACCATGTGGCGGCGTTCGAACGGCGCGATGCGGCCCAGGCGACGCGGTAGCGCAGGGTGGCGCACCGGACACAACGGGGCCGGTGTGCGGGCCGGCGCGTCGAGGCAGGCTGCGCGATCGCGCCGGTCGATGCACGCGCAACGAAACGCACCGGAAATGAAAAATGCCGCGCCCGCCGAAGCGGTGCGCGGCATTCGCGCGGGAGCGCCGGGACTCAGTTGGCCGGCTGATTGCTCAGGCAGCTCTTCATGAACGTCTTGCGGTCGTCGCCCTTCTTGTCGGCGGCCTGGGTGTTGCAGGCCTTCATCTTTTCCTGCTGCGACATCTTCTTCGCGGGCTTGGCCGACAGGCAGTCCTTCATGAACGCCTTGCGTTCGTCGCCCGTCTTGCCGGCGGCCTGCGTGTTACAGGCCTTCATCTTGTCCTGCTGGCTGTTCGCCGCGAAAGCGGGGGAAGCCAGCATGCCGCCGAGAAGGACTGCGGCTACGAGCGATTGGATTTTCATTTCGACACTCCCATGGGGTGAATTGCGTTCTATATCGACGCCGTCACGAAGCGCGCCGCAGCGGCAACAGGGCCGCATCGCGCCGCGCGCTCCGATTATGGCAAATCAATGTGAAAACACCAAAACGGCCTTCCTATAACGCGGCGGCCGACTCGATCGTTGACGGCACGCGTGCGCCGATCATCGGGACAAACCATGACGCGCGGCGGCCGCGTCGAGGGTGCGCGCGCCGAACTTGGCGGCGGGCCGGCCGCAAGCCATTACAATCGCGGCCATGAACACTTCGAACATTGCATCTCCTTCGTCCGCGCCGGCGTTGCCGCGCATCGCCGTACTCGCGACCGGCGGCACGATCGCCGGCGCCGCGCCGGACGCCGCCAGCACGGCCGGCTATCAGGCCGGCGCGCTCGGCGTCAACTTCCTGCTCGACGCGGTGCCGGCGCTGGCATCGGTCGCGCGCGTCGACGCCGAGCAGGTCGCGAGCATCGACAGCAAGGACCTCGCCCTGCCGCTGTGGAATACGCTCGCGGCGCGCATCGACGCGCTGATGGCCGACCCGTCGATCGACGGCATCGTGATCACGCACGGCACCGACACGCTCGAGGAAACCGCGTACGCGCTCCATCTCGTCGTGACCGGCGACAAACCGGTCGTGCTGACCGCCGCGATGCGGCCGGCTACCGCGCTGTCGTCCGACGGCCCGCTGAACCTGCTGAACGCGGTGACGGTCGCCGCGCATCCGGCCGCGCGCGGGCAGGGCGTGCTGCTCGCCTTCAACAATCGCATCCATGCCGCGCGCGACGTCGTGAAGACGAGCACCTACGCGGTCGACGCATTCCATTCGCCGGAGCTCGGTGCGCTCGGCTGGGTGCAGGACGGTCGCGTCGAGTTCGCGCGCCGCGCGACGCGCAGCCGCGACGCGCAACTGATGATCGCGGCCGCGTGGCCGGCGGTCGAAGTCGTCGCGAGCTATGCGGGCGCGACGCGCACGGCGGTCGACGCGCTGGTCGCGGCCGGCGTGCGCGGCCTGGTCGTCGCGGGCACCGGCAACGGCTCGATCCATGCGACGCTGCAGGCGGCGCTCGCCGATGCGGCGAACGCGGGCGTTGCCGTGGTGCGTGCGTCGCGCGTCGGCTCGGGCCACGTGATGCGCAACGGCGCCGCTAACGACGATGCGCTCGGCTTCGTGAGCGCCGGGTCGCTGAATCCGTTCAAGGCGCGCGTGCTGCTGATGCTCGCGCTCGCGAACGGCATCGACGGGCGCGACGCATTGCAGCGCGTGTTCGATACGCTGTGACGGCCGGCCGCCGATAGGGCGGCGCGTGTCGCGTGCAATGAAAAACGCAGGCCGACGGCCTGCGTTTTTCATGTCGGTGTCGCGCCGGACGCTCAGGACTGCGGCGGGATCACCAGCTTCTGGCCCGGATAGATCCGATCCGGACTCGACAGCATCGGCTTGTTCGCCTCGAAGATCACAGGGTACTTGTTCGCGTCGCCGTACACTTCCTTCGCGATCGCGGACAGCGTATCGCCCGGCTTCACGTCGTGGTACTGAACTTCCGGATCGTCCGGCTGGAGATCGTCGTCGTTGACGCCGGCGACGCCCTGCACGTTGCCGGCCGCGACCTTGACCTTCGCCTTCGTGTCGAGGTCGGGCACGCTGCCCGACAGCGTGACGGTGCGCGATGCGCCGTCGAACGCGACCGTCAGGTTCGACGTGTCGAGACCTTGCGTGTTGATGTAGTGCTTGATCGCATCGGCCGCGGTCTGGTTCGCGGCATTCGGATTTTCCGCCGCTTGCGCGTCGGCATGACCCAGCAGTTTTTCACCCGCCTCTTTGATAAACGAAAGAAGACCCATCGCTGCACTCCCTAGGTGTTGAAACGAAATGCGCCGTGAAGTGGCGAAAAAAACACCGCGCTGCACGCGCTCACCGGAGTGGCGCGCGGCGCGGCGGATTTCTCGAAAGGCGTGGCGAAAGTGTAGGCGTTCATCGCGGCGATTGCATGAAAAATCGCACGCCCGAACGTAAAGAAATGTAATACGCGAAATCCGACAGGCGGACACCCGACGACGACGTCTGACCGACCAAGGCTTCCCCGGCGTCGCCGGGTGCCGCTGCGGACCCCACCACGTCGCTCTCAGCCCAGAGCGGCGTTTTTCGCCCCGTCGCGCACGCATATCGCCATGCGCGGCAGGGCGCCCCAACGTGATGCGCGTGCAGTCGCGCATCGATGCGACCGGCCGTGGCCGGGCCGCGTGTATGTCGCACGCGTTCGCTGTGTGATTCGCGTTATGCGATGCGCGATCAGCAATCAGCATTACGCACGCCGCATTACGCGTCCGGCTGTTGCCCAATCTCGAAGTTCGACATGAACTCGAGGGCGCGCACGAGCGCCGAGTGATCCCATGCGCGCCCGCCGTGCGACGCGCACACGCTGAACAGCTGCTGCGCGCTGGCCGTGTGCGGCAACGCGAGGCCGAGCTTGCGGGCGCCGTCGAGCGCGAGGTTGAGATCCTTCTGGTGCAGCTCGATGCGAAAGCCCGGCTCGAACGTGCGCTTCGTCATCCGCGCGCCGTGCACTTCGAGGATGCGCGACGCGGCGAAGCCGCCCATCAGCGCCTGGCGCACGCGTTCCGGATCGGCGCCCGAGCGCGCGGCGAACAGCAGCGCCTCGCCGATCGCTTCGATGTTCAGCGCGACGATGATCTGGTTCGCGACCTTGCAGGTCTGCCCCGCGCCGTTGTCGCCGACGAGCGTGATGTTCCTGCCCATCTTCTCGAACAGCGGTTTCGCGCGCTCGAACGCCTGCTCGGGGCCGCCGACCATGATCGTCAGCGTCGCTTCGCGCGCGCCGACTTCGCCGCCGGACACCGGCGCGTCGAGGTAGTCGCAACCGAGCGCGTTGATCTGCTTCGCGAAGGCCTGCGTGTCGAGCGGCGAGATCGAGCTCATGTCGATCACCAGCTTGCCGGCCGAGAGGCCGTTCGCGACGCCGTCGTCGGCGAACAGCACGTTGCGCACGTCGGGCGTGTCGGGGACCATCGAGATGATGACGTCCGCGTGG
Source organism: Burkholderia vietnamiensis LMG 10929 (assembly GCF_000959445.1). NCBI lineage: Bacteria > Pseudomonadati > Pseudomonadota > Betaproteobacteria > Burkholderiales > Burkholderiaceae > Burkholderia > Burkholderia vietnamiensis. The sequence goes on from NZ_CP009631.1 coordinate 2,175,815, forward strand.
CGCGCGACTTCGGTCGAATTCGCGACGACCTTTGCGCGCGCGCGCAGATCGTCGGGAATCGGGAACGCGCCGTTGACGACGAGCTGATGATCGCCGTCGAGCAGGTTGCGCGCCATGTGCGCGCCCATGATGCCGAGGCCGATGAAACCGATGTGTGCCATATGAATGTCTCCTTGCTGGGGCGGAACGGAACGGCGGGCGTCAGGCTGCGCGGCGCGCCGCGCCCGGTGCGCGGCCGGCGACGTGTTGCAGCCAGCCGAGCCCTTCCGTCGTGGTGGTGCGGGGTTTGTATTCGCAGCCGACGTAGCCGTCGTAACCGAGCCGGTCGAGCAGCGCGAACAGGAACGCGTAGTTGATCTCGCCCGTGCTCGGTTCGTTGCGGCCCGGGTTGTCGGCGAGCTGGACGTGGCCGATCGACGCGAGGTTGCGTTCGATCGTCGCGGCCAGTTCGCCTTCCATGCGCTGCATGTGATAGATGTCGTACTGCAGGAACAGGTTGTCCGAGCCGACCGCGCGGATCACGTCGAGCCCTTCCGACGAGCGGTTCAGCGCGAAGCCCGGGATGTCGAAGCGGTTGCAAGGCTCGACGAGCAGGCGGATGCCTTCGCGCCGGAGCGCATCGGCCGCGAAGCGCAGGTTGTCGACCATCGTGACGAACGTCTGGTCGCGTGCCGTGCTGGCCGACGGAATGCCGACCAGGCAGTTCAGCTGCGGCACCTTCAGCGCCTTCGCATATTCGATCGCGCGGCCGACGCCGTCCTGGAATTCGCCGACGCGATCGGGCAGGCACGCGATCCCGCGCTCGCCCTGATCCCAGTTGCCAGCGGGCAGGTTGTGCAGCACGACGCGCAGCCCGTGCGCGTCGAGCCGCTCGGCCAGTTCCTCCTTCGCATACGGGTACGGGAACAGGAATTCGACGGCATCGAACCCGGCATCCGCGGCGGCGGCGAAGCGATCGAGGAACGGCACTTCGTTGAACAGCATGGTCAGGTTTGCAGCGAACTTCGGCATGAGCTAAGCCTCTTTGGTCGGTCGGTGAGCGGATTGCCTGCGGGTCAGTCGAGCATCGAGATCGCGGTCGGCGCGTGCTCGGCCTTCTCGGCGAGGTCCTCGAACTCGTTGATCGCATCGATTTCGGCGCCCATCGAGATGTTGGTCACGCGCTCGAGGATCACCTCGACGATCACCGGCACGCTGAACTCGTTCGCGAGCGCTTGCGCCTGCTTCAGCGCCGGCGCGATCTCTTCCGGCTTGAACACGCGCAGCGCCTTGCAGCCGAGCCCTTCGGCCACCGCGACGTGATCGACGCCATAGCCGTTCAGCTCCGGCGCATTCACGTTGTCGAACGCGAGCTGCACGCAGTAGTCCATATCGAATGCGCGCTGCGCCTGACGGATCAGCCCGAGATACGAGTTGTTCACGACGACGTGCACGTACGGCAGCTTGAACTGCGCGCCGGCGGCGAGCTCTTCGATCATGAACTGGAAGTCGTAGTCGCCGGACAGCGCGACGATCGGACGGCTCGGGTCGGCCGCGCGCACGCCGAGCGCGGCCGGAATCGTCCAGCCGAGCGGCCCGGCCTGGCCGCAGTTGATCCAGTTGCGCGCCTTGAACACGTGCAGGAACTGCGCGGCGGCGATCTGCGACAGGCCGATCGTGCTCACGTAGCAGGTATCGCGGCCGAACACCTTGTTCATCTCCTCGTACACGCGCTGCGGCTTGACCGGCACGTCGTCGAAGTGCGTCTTGCGCTGCAGCGAGCGCTTGCGCGCCTGGCAGTCCGACACCCACGCGCTGCGGTCCTTCAGCTTGCCGGCCGCCTTCCATTCCTGCGCGACGGCGACGAACAGCTCGAGCGCGGCCTTCGCATCGGACACGATGCCGAGATCGGGGCCGAACACGCGGCCGATCTGCGTCGGCTCGATGTCGACGTGCACGAACGTGCGGCCCTTCGTGTAGACCTCGACGCTGCCCGTGTGGCGATTCGCCCAGCGGTTGCCGATGCCGAGCACGAAGTCCGCCGCGAGCATCGTCGCGTTGCCGTAGCGGTGCGACGTCTGCAGGCCGACCATGCCGGCCATCAGCGGGTGGTCGTCGGCAATCGCGCCCCACGACATCAGCGTCGGGATCACCGGCACGCCGAGCGTTTCGGCGAAGCGGACCAGCAGGTCTTCCGCGGCCGCGTTGATCACGCCGCCGCCCGACACGATCAGCGGCCGGTCGGCGTCGTTGAGCATCGCGAGCGCGCGCTCGATCTGCGCCCGGGTCGCCGCGGGCTTGTACACCGGCAGCGGCTCGTAGGTGTCGATGTCGAACTCGATCTCGGCGAGCTGGACGTCGATCGGCAGGTCGACCAGCACCGGGCCCGGACGCCCCGAGCGCATCAGGTGGAAGGCCTGCTGGAACACGCGCGGCACCAGCGCCGGCTCGCGCACGGTGACGGCCCATTTGGTGACGGGCTTGGCGATCGATTCGATGTCGACGGCCTGGAAGTCTTCCTTGTACAGCCGCGCGCGCGGCGCCTGGCCGGTGATCGCGAGGATCGGAATCGAATCGGCCGACGCGGAGTACAGGCCGGTGATCATGTCGGTGCCGGCCGGGCCCGACGTGCCGATGCACACGCCGATATTGCCGGCTGCGGCGCGCGTATAGCCTTCGGCCATGTGCGACGCGCCCTCGACGTGGCGCGCCAGCACGTGGCTGATGCCGCCCGACTTGCGCAGCGCCGAGTAGAACGGGTTGATCGCGGCGCCCGGCACGCCGAACGCGGTCTGGATGCCTTCTTTCTCGAGCACCAGTACGGCGGCGTCGACGGCTCTCATCTTGGCCATGCATGTCTCCTTGAATGTACGGATCTGGCGAATCGGTCTGTTGGAGGCACTTTAGGGATGCAGGAAAGGTTTGATAAGATCAGCCGGAGTCGCTTATTTCGAAACTAAAAGTATGGAATCGCGGCCGGACGGGGCTTCCCGGCGGCTTCTCGGCCGCTTCCGGCCGTGTCGCAGCCGCGATGGAGACGAAAAATGGATCGTTTCAAGCAGATCGAGACGTTCGTGCGCGTGGCCGACGCCGGCAGCCTGGCCGCGGCCGCGCTGGAGGAAGGCGTGTCGCCGGTGGTGCTCGGGCGGCGCATCGACGCGCTCGAACGGCGCCTCGGCGTGAAGCTGATGTACCGCTCGACGCGGCGGCTGGTGGTCAGCGAGGAGGGCGCCGCGTTTCTCGAGCGCTGCCGCGGGCTGCTGTCCGAATGGGACCAGGCGGAGAACGAGCTGGCGGCGGGGCGGCGCGCGGTCAGCGGGCACCTGATCGTGTCGGCGCCGGCCGCGTTCGGCCGCAAGCACGTGGCGCCGCACGCGCCCGGCTTCCTCGCCGACAAGCCCGACATGCAGCTGTCGTTCAACCTGACCGATCGCGTGGTCGATCTCGTGCGCGAAGGCTACGACCTGTCGATCCGGATCGGCGGCTCGGTGGATCCGAACTTCGTCGCGGTGAAGCTCGCGTCGAACCGGCGTGTGGTGTGCGGCACGCCCGCGTATTTCCGCAAGCACGGCCGGCCGAAGTCGCTCGACGATCTGCTGCGGCACAACTGCCTCGCGTTCAACCTGCAGGGCGGCCAGAACCGCGGCTGGTACTTCCAGCGCCACGGCAAGATCGTGACGATGCGCGTGACCGGCAATCTCGACTGCAACGACGGCGAGCTGCTGCATCGCTGGGTCGCGGAGAGTCTCGGGCTCGGCTGGCGCTCGACCTGGGAAATCGCCGCGCAGCTCGAAACGGGCGAACTGGAAACGGTGCTCGACGAATACGCGCTGCCCGACTACGACATCCTCGCCGTCTATCCGCAGCAACGCTACGTGCCGGCGCGCGTGCGCTACTTCATCGACTACCTGCGCGACGCCTACGCGCGCCCCGGCTACTGGAGCAGCCCGCCGTGAGTGCCGCCGCGCCGTCGTCTCCGGAGCGAGCGAAGGCCCGCGCCGACGGTCCGGACGATTCAAGTCGTTGAAAACACGGCCGAATCTGCCGGGAAAAGCTGGGTCGGTGTTGCATGCGGCCCGTATCCGGGTTAGAATCTTCGGCTTCTCACTTGCCACACCGGTTCAGACGCCCGGGTGGCTTCAATCCACAAGGAGTGTGTAATGCGTCATTACGAAATCGTATTCATCGTGCACCCGGATCAGAGCGAGCAAGTGCCCGCGATGATCGAGCGTTACAAGACCACGATCACGACGCACGGCGGCCAGATCCACCGTGTCGAAGACTGGGGCCGTCGCCAGCTGGCCTACATGATCGAGAAACTCGCGAAGGCTCACTACGTCTGCATGAACATCGAGTGCGACCAGACGACGCTCGACGAACTCGAACACGCGTTCAAGTTCAACGACGCCGTGCTGCGCCACCTCATCGTCAAGATGAAGAAGGCCGAAACCGGCCCGTCGCCGATGATGAAGGAAGTTCAGCGCGAAGAAGCCAAGAAGGCGGCTGCAGCTCAGCCGACCGAAGCGCAGGCTTAAGTTCGTCACTCATTAAGCCATCAAGGAGCGCGCCCCTCACGTGAACAGGTTGCAATTGACGGCGAGCGTCGTCGAACGCGCACCGGTGCGATATACGCCGGCAGGTGTTCCGATCGCAAGCGCCACGTTGCATCACCGCACGGAGGTCGTCGAAGCAGGCATTCCCCGTCAGGTCGACATGACGATCGAAGCGGTGGCGGCCGGTGAGGCGAGCGGCAAGCTGGAAAGTCGTGAAATGGGCGTCGAGACGCTGTTCACGGGCTTCCTGGCAAAAAAGAGCCGCAACGCGAGAACCTTGGTGTTTCACATCACTGCATTGCAGGACATAGGAAAGGACTGAAATCATGGCCCGCCCGACTGGTAAGAAATTCGACAAGCGTCGTCAGCAACAAAACCCGCTCTTCAAGCGCAAGAAGTTCTGCCGCTTCACGGCTGCAGGCGTCGATCAGATCGACTACAAGGACACGGAAACGCTGAAGGACTTCATCGGCGAAAACGGCAAGATCACGCCGGCTCGCCTGACGGGTACGAAGGCGCACTATCAGCGTCAGCTGGATACGGCAATCAAGCGTGCGCGTTTCCTCGCGCTGCTGCCGTACACCGATCAGCACAAGGCGTAATCAGGCGACGCAATAAGGAGAATTCGAATGCAAATCATTCTGTTGGAAAAAGTCGCCAATCTGGGCAACCTCGGCGATATCGTCAAGGTCAAGGACGGTTACGCTCGCAACTTCCTGATCCCGAACCGCAAGGCTCGCCGTGCAACGAAGGAAGCGATCGCCGAATTCGAAGTTCGCCGCGCCGAACTCGAAAAGATCGCCGCTGAAAAGCTGGCGGCATCGCAGGCAGTCGGCGAGAAGCTGAACGGCCAAGCGTTCGAAGTCACGCAGAAGTCGGGCGTCGACGGCCGTCTGTTCGGCTCGGTCACGAACGGCGACGTCGCGGAACTGCTGAAGAAGGCAGGTTTCGAAGTCGAGAAGCTGCAAGTTCGCATGCCGGAAGGCCCGCTGAAGATGATCGGCGAGCACGTCGTTCAAGTCGCGCTGCATACGGACGTCGTCGTCGACGTCACGATCAACGTGATCGGCGACCACGCATAAGCGTACGCAAGCTTGCCGGGCGGCTTCCGCCGTCCGGACAAGGGCAGGCGCCCGGGCAACCGGGGCCTGCCTTTTTTTTGCCGATTGCCGGCAACCCGTAGCGCCGCTGCGATCTATTCGCGATAATCCCAACCCATGAACGCGCCGCAAGATCCCCAAATCGAATCGCTGAAAGTCCCGCCGCATTCGGTGGAAGCCGAGCAATCGGTGCTCGGCGGCCTGTTGCTCGACAACGCGGCATGGGATCGGATCGCCGACTTCCTGTCGCAGGGCGACTTCTATCGCTACGACCACCGGATCATCTACGAGCACATCGGCCGGCTGATCGCGGCCACGCGCCCGGCCGACGTCGTGACCGTATACGAAGCGCTGACCACGTCGGGCAAGGCCGAAGACGTCGGCGGGCTCGCCTACCTGAACGCACTCGCGCAGAACACGCCTAGCGCCGCGAACATCCGGCGCTACGCGGAAATCGTGCGCGACCGCGCGGTGCTGCGCCGGCTCGTGTCGGTCGCCGACGAAATCTCGGCCGACGCATTCAATCCGCAGGGCAAGGAAGTCCGCCAGCTGCTCGACGAGGCCGAGTCGAAGGTGTTCTCGATCGCCGAAGAGGGCGCGCGCGGCAATCAGGGCTTTCTCGAGATCGGCCCGCTGCTCACGCAGGTCGTCGAGCGGATCGACACGCTGTATCACACCGCGAACCCGAGCGACGTCACCGGCACGCCGACGGGCTTCGTCGACCTCGACCGGATGACGTCCGGGATGCACGGCGGCGAGCTGATCATCGTCGCGGGGCGCCCGTCGATGGGCAAGACCGCGTTCTCGATGAACATCGGCGAATACGTCGCGGTCGAATACGGCTTGCCGGTCGCGGTGTTCTCGATGGAAATGCCGGGCACCCAGCTCGTGATGCGGATGCTCGGCTCGATCGGCCGGCTCGACCAGCACCGGATGCGTACCGGCCGGCTGACCGACGAGGACTGGCCGAAGCTCACCCACGCGGTGCAGAAGATGAGTGAGGCGCAGCTTTTCATCGACGAGACGGGCGGCCTGAACCCGATGGAATTGCGCTCGCGCGCGCGGCGTCTCGCGCGCCAGTGCGGCAAGCTCGGGCTGATCATCGTCGACTACCTGCAGCTGATGTCGGGTTCGTCGCAGGGCGAAAACCGCGCGACCGAAATCTCGGAAATCTCGCGGTCGCTGAAGAGCCTCGCCAAGGAACTCGACGTGCCGGTGATCGCGCTGTCGCAGCTGAACCGCGGTCTCGAACAGCGGCCGAACAAGCGCCCGGTGATGTCGGATTTGCGCGAATCGGGTGCAATCGAACAGGATGCGGACGTGATCCTGTTCATTTACCGCGACGAGGTCTACAATCCGGACAGCCCGGACAAAGGCACGGCCGAGATCATCATCGGCAAGCAGCGTAACGGTCCGATCGGCCCTGTTCGGCTCACGTTCCTGGGCCAATACACGAAGTTCGACAACTTTGCGGGAGCGCAGAACTTCTACGGCGAGTGACGCCGCTTGTAAAGTCCTAAATCGCCAAACGTTGTATCCAATCCCGGCGCGTGCATGTGCACGCGTCGCGTCGCAACCGAAAACGGTACAATGTCGCCCGTTTTCGTGACAGTAGTTTGACAATCTCTCAGGAATCCCATGTTCGGTCGATTCATGCCCACCGAGGGCAACAAAAAGCGTAGTCAGCGAAAGTTGACTACGCTTTTTTATCGTCTAGACCATTGTTTTCATGGGGAAAATGGCTTATTTCCGCCCCCGACAAGGGTTCCGTGGCTTGTCGTCTGAAAATTCAAACTTCCGCGAAACTTACGCGACGCGGGTAAACTATGGGCCTGACTACGGGGGTCCACGTGACTAAGCAAGCAAACATTCGAAGCAAGACGGCACGCGCCAAGTTGAAGCATCAGAACGAACCGTATTGGGAAAGCATCAGGCGCGGTCTGAACCTTGGATACCGCACCTCACTGACAGGCGTAGGGACGTGGGTAGGACGGCTGTACCGGGACAAGAAATACCATTTCCATACGATAGAGAACCGGAGCCTAGACTTTGAAGCCGCGCGCAAGCTCGTAGAGCAATGGGCCGATGCCTACGTGTTGACGGGAGGGGACGCGGCCGAAATGTCGATGCTAGTAACACCGGGGGGCAGTCTGGTAACACCAGCTAGGCAGACCGGGGCCAAGGCCACCGATATGACGGTCACTCAGGTATGCGAGTCCTATCTTTGCTGGCTTGAATCCAAGGGCAAGGAAAAGGCTGCATCCGATGCTGAGGGGCGGTTTAAACGGCTGGTCTACAACCTGCCTATTGGTAACACCATCTATCGCGAGTTGACGACCCATGATGTTCAACGCTGGCTGAACGCTCAACGGCTTAAAGGACCGAAGTATCGGCAGAAGGGCAGGACGAAGGACGAAGAGGAACGGACAGCCAAGGACAGCGCTAACCGAAATTTGAAGAGTCTTAAAGCCGCGCTCAACTACGGGAAGAAAGAAATTGCGGAATTTAGTGAAATTATCCCGGTTTGGAGCAAAGTAAAAATGTTCGAAGACGTTGAGGCGCGCCGGGATGGTTACTTGACGATGGAACAGCGGATAGCCTTTCTTAACTCGTTGCCCGAGGATTTGTACACGTTCGCTAAGATGCTGTTTATGATCGGGGCACGTCCCGGGGAATTGGCGAGCGCGAACGTATCGAACTACAACCGGAGTGCGGGTACGCTTCTGTTGCCAAAAGGCAAAACTGGCCCCCGTACTCTGCTACTCAAAAAAGATGCTATCAAGCTGTTGGAGGAACAAGTAAAGGACAAGCGACAAGACGATCCGCTATTTTCGACGGACGAGGGTAATAGATGGACCGCTCCCGAGTGGGGTAGGAAAGTGAGAGAGTCCCGGGACGCTATGGATATGGATGAGGCTGTGCTGTACTACGCGCGCCATACCTTTATCACCGAATCTCTGAAACAGGGTATTGGAATCCACGATGTTGCAAAGTACACGGGAACGTCAGTGGAAATAATCGAAAAGAACTATGGCCACTTGACACAAGAAACACAGCATCGCATTAATCGGGTTAACATGATTGATGAAAGTAACAGCCTGATTTGAGCGAAAATCCACCGTCAATGGTTCGGTGTTATAGTGGGGGGGAATTCATCCGGGGCCACTCTTATGACCGTAATCATTGAGCTAGGTTTAGGCAAGCGCGCTACGCTCTCCACAAGTTCAGATTCATCCCGATCTGCGGAACGGCGGGCGAACGTATCAGAATTGATGCTCCATTGGCCTAAGTATCCGGGGCTAACTACGGGTGCAGTTGGATATCTTCGTGAATTGGGGCTCGCCGGGTCTTTGTCGGGTGACCCCGTAGCCGCGCTTCGATCTGCTATCGAGTCGGGACGTGTTGCCTTATCAATAGATCGTCTGACTCAGTTCGGCCAGAAGCGAACGCTTGCCGGACGTCGTTAGATTGACGGCAATCTCCGCTCGACTACGTTTTCAAGGCAGTCTTTGTCGTCAAGAATCTTGGGCCGCAATTTTGAAGGCAACGATCTCGATTGCGGTTTCACATTTTATTTTGTTTAACAAATAAAAGGTAAGCGATGCTAATTGGAGATGTTCTCTTAGTGACGGGCACTAGCAAGATTTCATCCGGCCTTGTCATTGCACAGAAGGCGCTATATCCCAAGGCTGTTTCAAGCCACGTGGAATTGAGTTTGGGAGACGGTGTCTTTATTCATTCCACTGGCGATAAGGGTGTCCACCTTTCGTTGATTACCGATGAGCTAAATAATTGCAATGCAGGTTGGAGAGTGATCCGCCTTAAAGGTCTGGATGAGTGCGGGAGAGAGGAGGTGGCGAAAGCGGCCCTTTACTTCATCCGCCAGGACTACAACAAAGGTTTCATGGGTTCCGGAACGGACTATAGCTCATTTTGCTCGGAGCTTGTCGCCAATAGTTTCGCGAGAGCAGGGATCGTCCTGTTCGACGGACGGATGCCGAGTAAAGTCGCGCCTGCCCACTTTGACGAGCAAGCAGACGCCGGCGAGTTATGGGAAGACGTTACAGCTGAATACGAGACGCTGTGCGCTAACATCATAAATGAGCCACTCCCTTATAAGTTTGCACTTGGAACGTTGCAAGGGGCTCTTTCGAAAAGATCGGCCACGAGCCGAATGCGAGAAGGAATGTTCGCGGCAATCGAGATATTGGCTGAGAAGGAAGGCAATGAACGGCTCAAGGAGATAGTTGAGCAAGCAAAGCGCGAATTGAAGGAAGGCAGAACATTAGATTTTTGGGATGAGAAGGATACGGAGTAGTCAAGACTGCTTCGGCCGCTTCGAAGCAAGGTGACCGACCGGAAGCGGTCGGTCACACCCCGTGATTCAGTGAGGACAGCAGCAATTTCAGACCTGATCGGACGTTGACTGAGAGATTGGGTCTTGACTTACGCGAATAAAAAAGGGCGGTCTACCCGAAAGTAGCCGCCCATGAGTTAGTACGCTAGTAGACCGCTCAACACGCCCTGATTCTGCTGTTGGGGAGGTTGCTGAGCCGATAGACCGCCAAGCATACCCGGCAGAGCTTGACGCACGACCGGAGCCAGATTCCGCACAGCTTGCGGACGGCTAGCAACAAGCGCCGGGACCGCGTTGCGCACGCCCGGGAGATAGGGCAGTGATAGCGCTGCACCCTTTGCCGCAAGCATCGGGTTATGCAACGCCCCCGCGCCAGTTATCAAATCCATCAATCCGAGCCGCCCCGCCGTGCCGGAATCAGGAACGGTGTTGCCGAGCACGGATTGCGCATTGTTAGCCAACTGCGAGTTGGAAAACCCCTGATTAGCTGACGACGTTGCGCGTTGCTGTGCACTCTGACCCGAACGAATCGCGCTTTGAAGTTGTGACGGAGTAAACACGTTACCCGCCTTCTGTGCTGCTGGTCCGCCCGCTGCTTTCTCCAATGCCTTGTAACGAGCATATGCTGCGTTAGCTTGCCCAAGTTGCTGACGCACAGGCTGATTGCTGTAATGCTCGGCGTTGGACGTAATCGAGTCTTGAAGCTGTTGGAGATAGTCCGCCATCACACGATCATCAGAACTAGCGTTAAATCCGCTGTGATTGCGAATCTGCGCATTGATTGCCGAGCGTGTGTTAGCCCATGCGTCGCCGCTCAGATTGCCGCCGTTCTTATTCAGCAACTGGTTATTGACTATACTTTGAAAGCGTCCAGCAAGTGCAGGCGCGTCTTGTCCAATGCCCTGAGTGAGGGACGCAATATCGTTTTGCAGTGGTGCATCCATCACAACACGACCATTTCGCGCGATGGTTTGATATTCCTGTCCGATACGGTCCCCAACGTGTTGAACCATATCCGCACCAGTTTGCACGTTACGCGGGAGAGTAGCGCCAATGGGCGCGAGCGCATCGTTCCCAACCGCAAGATTAAACTGAGAAACTGCATTCTGACGAGTGGAGTTAATCATGTTTCCAACAAGCGGGAGACTTGTTGCTTTCTGTTCGAGGTTGGACGCAACCGGCCCGAGCATCTGACCTAGTGACGGAGTAATCCCGGCCTGCCGCAGCGCGTTTATAGAGGCCGAACCAACGGGAGCCAATACCCGGCCCGCAGCCGATGCAACCGGCGCACCAATAGCACCACCAATTGCGCCGCTCTTGATTTGGTCAACCTTCTGTTGCGCAAAGTTTTGGTCCGGATTTTGCACTCCCTGAACGGCACCCATTGCAGCACCTTGGCCTGCACCAATTGCGGTACGAGCTGCAAGCCGTCCACCACTTGAACCAATACGACCTACAACGCCAGCACCGCCCGGCAATGCTAGAGCCGGTACTATCTCGCCCGCGATGTTGCCAACAGCGGCAGTAATCGGATTCGCAGCCTTTGCCGGTGCATATTCCGAATCGAGGTTTTTCATCCCCTGAGTTGCATCGTTGACGAGCCAGTTACCGGCCTTACCGATTAGCCCCGGAGCCTGTGCAAGTCCCTTACCCAAAAGTTGTTGAGCCCCGAGCATCGTTGAGCCGAAACCGTGTCCCAAGCCAGCGCCGAGCGACGTAAGCATACCCGGTTGATTTGCCTGAGCCTGCGGTTGCGGTTGCGGTGCCGGTGCGCCGGGTTGCGGTGCTGGTGCTGCATCTGCGAACGGGTCGATTAGCCCTTGATCGGCTTGCGTCGTTACTTGCGGTTGTGATTGGTTAGTGCCCGTGCGTTGCGGACTCGCTTTAGCCTGTGGTGACGGCGTAGCATCCGCAAACGGATCAATCAGCCCGCTGTCCAGTGTGTTCAGTGCCATAGGTTGAGGCCCTTGTATTGATTGCGGTTGACTGCCGAACTTGGCGCTAACCTTTTGGTAATAGTTGTTGGTGCGCGGCCCCCAATTATCGGTATTCGTGCCACCATGATAGGCGCGCACAGCATCGTCCCAATTGCCGAATTTTTGATACAGTTGTTTGAGGTTCCGAGCCGCCCAATCAACTGCCTGTGCAGGAACGTTAGGGTTAATGCCTGCGGCCTTAGCATTCGCACCCATGATTTGCATAATTCCGTGCGCGCGATCATCACCACCAATAGCAGGGGCAGGGCCAACTACGGCGGGATTTGTACCCGCCCCTGATTCAACGTTTTGGATAGCGCCAAGTAGTTGAGGCGGAACCCCGTACTTAGCGCCGGATGCTGCGAATAATCCAGAGTAATCCGCCATCTGAGGCATAACCCCTCCTTACTGACTTCGTTTGTATGTTGTGTAGTCGCGCATGAATTTCTGCAATTGTTGGGGTTTCATGTTTGCCCGGAATTGCGATTTCTGCTCCGGGGTCATGTAGTCAATTGCAAAAACGGCGGGGTCCATTTGCTTTTGCGCTTGTGCTTTATACGCGGGCCATTTCTCAGCAGGGAGTCCCGAATTCTGGAATTGCCCTTGAATGTATTGGTTCATATCCGTTACTGCGGCCATTTTTTGCAGCACTTGATAGTTAGCACCCTTGTTAAGAGCGAGGTTGGGCGAACCTGCGACCGCTTGGTTAAGCCGCGCATCCGATGGACTACCGGCCGCACTCATTGAGCCCATACCAAGCTGAGCCGTGTATTTCTTGTACAGGTCCGTATCCTGAACTTTCTTCGGATCGATTCCAATTGATGACGCAAGACCCGGTGCAATCTGAGTAACCGACGATTGGAAGTTCTGAATACGACTAGCAAGCGGACCGGTGTTAATGTCCTGCAACGAGTGCAGGGCACCAACGATAGGTTGGATAGTTTGCTGATAGCTACCGGCCGCAGCCGTATCCGCTGCGTATTGCTTACCCGCCGCTGAACCTGCTGCCGATGCAGCCGCGGCCGCGCCCGGGGTTTGCGTACCCATTGGAACCGCGAGCTTGGGCGGTTCCTTGTACGTGATAAGGCTTTGCGTCGGTGCTTGTTGTGGAGGTGCCGATTGTGGGGCCTGTTGTCCACCACCTAGAGAGTTGTCGATTGACCTGCCCCCTGCAAACAGGGCCAGCCGGAGTCTAGTAAAGTTCGTTTTCGGAGAAGAAGACGAACATGAAGAAGCGCTTTACGGAACAGCAAATCATCGGGTTTCTGAAGGAAGCCGAGGCCGGTATGCCGGTCAAGGAACTGTGCAGGAAGCACGGGTTCAGTGATGCGTCGTTCTACACTTGGCGTGCGAAGTTCGGCGGCATGGAGGTCTCGGAAGCGCGCCGGCTCAAGGACCTCGAGGTGGAGAATGCCCGGCTGAAGAAGCTGCTGGCCGAAGCAATGCTCGATATGGAAGCGTTGAAGGTCGTCGTCAAGGGAAAGCCCTGAGCCCGCAAGCCAAACGCGAAGCAGTATCGGCGATTCGGGGGAAGGTCAACATCTCCGAGCGCCGCGCCTGCCGGCTTGTCGGGCTTTCTCGCAGCGTGCTGCATTACGACGCGAAGCCAGACCACGAGAATGAGGTGCTAGCGGCGCGTCTGGTGGAGTTGGCACACGAACGTCGTCGATTCGGCTACCGCCGATTGCACGCCCTAGTAGAACGCGAAGGCACGCACGCCAATCACAAGCGCATCTATCGCCTGTACCGTGAGGCAGGGCTGGCTGTGCGGCGCCGTCGCAAGCGCCACGGCGTAATGATTGAGCGCGAGCAACTGGCATTGCCGGGCGCCCCCAACGAGGTGTGGTCAATCGATTTCGTGATGGATGCGCTTTCCAACGGCCGGCGCGTGAAGTGCCTGACCGTCGTCGACGACTTCACGAAAGAGGCTGTCGACATCGTTGTCGACCATGGCATCTCAGGTTTGTATGTCGCTCGGGCATTGGACCGCGCAGCTCGCTTCCGTGGCTATCCCAAGGCGGTGCGAACAGACCAGGGCCCCGAATTTACGAGCCGCGCGCTTGACCAGTGGGCGTATGCGAACGGCGTCGCTCTGAAGTTGATTCAGGCGGGCAAGCCAACGCAGAATGCGTACATCGAATCGTTCAACGGCAAGTTCCGCGACGAATGCCTTAACGAGCACTGGTTCACGACGCTCGCGCATGCTCGGGCAGTCATCGCGGCATGGCGTCAGGACTACAACGAGCAAAGGCCGCACAGCGCACTGAACTACCTTGCGCCGTCAGAGTTTGCGGCGAAACATCGGGCAACCGCGGATACTCCTGCCGCTTTCCAGGAGTTGGTTTAAAGGGACTTTGCTAGAAGCCCATTGGCCCTATTGATGGGGGCAGGTCATAATGTCGGTAAAGATTGATCCGCCGGTGTAGAGCAGCTTGTTAGCAGATCCAATTGCGCAACGTGGAGTACCTTTGTTATCTCGCCACGTGAGTAGGGCGCGTGCAGGCTCTGGTAATGGTTGAGAGGTAAACCGTTGCCAGCCTCCAATAGGACGGAGGCAACCGTTATACCAACGCAACATTTCAGCCCGTCGCCAACGCCCCTTAGATTCGTACTCACTGCCGTTTGCATATACGCCCGGAGGGAGTGCGACGGGGAATAGAGCCATAAAACGTTACCTCATTCTTTCTTCTCTGTTAGTGCTTTGCCTGCAATGCCAAGTGATGCGCACGCTAAGAATTCACACCATGCGCGAACGTCGGCCCCAAAATCAAAAGGCTGGCCTTTGATTAGTGCGAATCCTGTTAGGGCGAGCAAATGAACAAAAACGACAACCCACATAAAGCGAACTATGCAAGGGCTTTTATTGTCGCGTTCCGTAAGTAGGATGCGAATAAAGTGCACACCAATCCCTCAACCGTGACCGGCCAGAAAACCAGCGAGCCCAACCAGCAGAGAGATAACGGCACATAACGCGGCTACCTTTCCCGGAATCGAGTTTCTGGCTTCGGTAAGTTGCTTAAAGAATTGGGTTTGTACAGTGTCGCGTAGATTCGCAACGTCGTCGCGCGTTGCTACTTGTGACATTAGCTCCCGGAGCTTAATAACCGCTTCCTCGTTTCTATCCAGACGACGACCCATTGTCGTGATGGCATCGTCGTGTCCGTCAACGCGAGTTTTTAGCGCGGCTATATCAATTGCAGGTTGTAATGACATGCTGCTATCTCGTTTGTTACTGGTTGTCAGGTCTCTGTGGAACCGTGATATTCATGGGGAAGCCCGGTTGAGTCGTTATATCGCGTAGCGCTTGGCGGTATGCCTTCCATGCATCGGCGCGGGCTTGTACATCCGGAGGTGCATCGGACGGCGCGTTAGCCAGCCCATCAGTTGCCGCAAGTTCCATGTCCCGAAACTGTCGAATGTAGTCGGCGCGGATCAGCGATTCATTAGCAATAAAGAATTGCTTAACTGAATTATTGAATGCCTTAGCTGATTCACTCGGCGGTTGTTCAACGGGAACAGAATTCCATATTCCTATTTCGGGATCGCCAGTGCGGTTGCCTTTACTATCTGTACGTGAAAAACAACGATAGTCGACACCGGGAATGAGTGTAGGGAACATGCGCTGTAAGCACAGCATCATGTGATCCTGAGTAAACAGGGTTGAATATTCCATTGCCATGATTGCTTAATCCTTACTGGTTGCGTAGCCAGATTGAGCGCTGCCAAATAGCGGTAATCGAGCTGGTGGAGGCATTGACGCGCAGACCGTTGGAAACCCACGGGCTACCCATGTCAATCTGGCCGTGAATGTTGGAGTTGACACTCCCAACGTAGTCCCATTCAATTTGACCGCTCGCATACACACATTGAGCACCCGCGCTTGCCTTGTTATTCAGTGCCGTGAACAGGTCGCCGTATGGCATGCCCGGCCCTACAACGTTACCGTTTGTTTGCAGTTGCGCTGATCCGGCATTTACGTTGTTATATTGATACGTTTGACCGTCGTCAGTGACTTGCCACGGGACCGCGTTATATGCGCTATTGATAACTTCAAGACCCCCGTTGTCACGGGCGCGAAGATAGACGCTCGATGCACCGACGCCTGCACGTTGGTTCTGTAGTCCAAAATCGGCTTGCCAACCAGCTTTACTAAGAGTCAGGCGGCCTGACATGATATCGCCCGTTTTCTGCACCTTATTAGCAGAGAGCCAGTTGTTTAGTGCGCCGCCCCAAAGAGGGCCGCTAAGGTTTCCATCGTTTTGGAAAACGGCAGAACCGATGTTTAGCGGACCCGTCGGAATAGTCACTACGCCAGTATCAGAAATTCGCATGGTATACGCTGTATTAGCACCATTGACGAATCCAATGTCTTTTACATTTGGGTCTGCGTTTGTTTGAATGCGCGGGTTGTAGGCCGTGCCGTTTCCCGTGCCCCCAATCACAATACCGGAGTATTGAGTGGTTGAAGTGACGGCAAGCGGTTGTGCGGTAGTTTGCGCAATGGTAACGGGACCGGTAAAAGTGCCGCCGGATTTCGGCATGTTCAACGCTGCATTAGCGTCGATCTTATCCAAGTCGGAGTTAAGCAGTGTGCCCCATGTATCGGGATCTCCGCCCACTTCGGGTTTGGTAAGGTTTAGGAATGGGGTAAAAGTATCTGCCACCGTATCACCTCTTATTTATGTACAGGGGTCCAAATGTCAGGACCAATCGTTTGAGTGATCCAATCGGGATCTAGTGGGGGAGGCGTGTTTTCCCAAAGCAGACGACCGCTCGATTCGGAATCAGAATTCCAGTCCGCGTGTTCTTTGCCGAAAACGCGAATGCTTGGAATGCGGATACTGGCCACTATCCAATCGGAATATTCAACGGCGTTAGCTGTGATCTTTCCTCTACTTGTGCTGTAGTTGAATAGAAACTCATACATGACTCCCGCTGCCGTCCGCATACCCGATGCTTGACTAGTTGAGGACCAAGCTGAGGTAGTGTCCCCGTCGAGGACGAGCGCACCGCCAAGATGGGAGACCCATGTTCCAGAGTCGCGGACAACACCCGACGGGCGTAGAGAACCAATTGCCGTGTCTGCTGAACTCCACGCGCTAACAGTGGTTCCGGCCTTTGCCGTTTGACCGTCTATGATCGAAGCCCACGCGCCGTTGCTAGCCGTGAGCGCTACAACGATCGCATGCCCGGAGATAACGTCCGTGCTTGTCCAGTTGCTAGAGAGGTCGCCCGATTGCATGGCGCTATCCGCCGACGTGGAGGACCAACGCCACGTTTCTACTGGCATCTGCACGGTTGGCCTGCGCGAGGCCGTTAGAGAGCTTGTAGAGCCCCACGCAGACCCTAGTGTCCCTGCCTGCACCGTGTTTACACCGTATGGCCCCCGGCTGTAGAGAAAGCCCCCGTAACCAAAGTTAGCCATACGTCACCCCTTACGACTGGTTAATCGTATAGTTAGCGGCCGGGAATGCGAACACGTCGCCAGTGCCGATAATCTTCGATACTTGGAGCGGGCCCGCATCAATCAGCGTTCCCCCGGTGAGGGAGTCGTAAATTCCGGCCCCCATAATCGTCCCCCAGTTCGCCGTCGCGGTCGGGAACGTAACCAGAGCGCTATTATTCGCAGTTGCCGGGCCAGAACCCGTAACAGTCCACGTGATCGGCTGTCGCGCATAGGCACCGCCCGAAACCTCAACGCCACCAGCGCCAGCGGGCATAGTCGGAGTCGTCGTAAACAGAGCAACGTATACCGTCGTCGGCATCGTATAAGCCTGAACACCCAAAAAGTGTTTCAGAATGGCTTGCTCAATAGTTGCTGAAAGAGCCATGATTAGATTCCTTTATTAGCGGTAGCGTTGACGCGTCCGCATCTTCATTGTTGAACCACTGAATTGCGCGCGGCCATCAGCAGCATTGAGATTTTCTGCCAGTTGCTCATACTGAGATTTCCAAACCATAATGCGCTCGTCGTCTTTCAGATACGGAGCGCTATGAATAAGAGCCCCGTATAGGTAGACATTTGGATTAAGGCGCAGCAACCAGTTAGATTGATTGTCCACGCTGAGCGCTGGAACTTTCGAGTAGTAGACCATCTGAACCGTGTAATCTCTGCCCGTAGGCGGGGCCGGTAGCAGCTCCATTGTTTCCCCGGCCAACGCGTAATAGCGCGGCGGTCCAACTCGCTGAGTCGTTCGCAAGTCATCCATCTGCGTTTGTGTAACGAGTTCGATACGAGCCGGGGGAGGGAGGTCTAATACCCGGAAGTTCTGCATCGACAGGTAATCGCGCGGGACCGGTAGAAAGTATTGCCCCCATTGGTCCGCTTGCGATCCGTCGATTAGGGCTTGACTGCGTGTAATGGCGGGAAGGATTCGAAAACGGTCGTCTGCATCTACTGCTGCCTCAGCGAGCCGGATAAAGTCAGGGATTTGTGCGGTTAGATCGCGACGATTCAGAAAGTCAGCAATAGACGCACATAGTCCATCGTATGTATCTATCGCCATGATTAGACCTTGCCGGGACGCGTGCGAAAGTAGACGTTTTCCGGATCGTTAAGCCACTTCTTTAGCGCGCTTGGGTCGTCGGCAATGCCTTTCGCTTTCAGGTCTTGATAGATGACAAGCGGAATGGATGCTACCTTTGTAAAATCGCCCCAACGCGTGCGTTCGTCTATCGAGTTGAAGCGCTGTTTATTACGCTCTAGAACCGGGTCATGATTCTGGCGATTTTCAATCGTCGCCGTATCCGTGTGTTCGTCGTAATGCCAATACCGCTCAATACCGAATTCCGGCACTGACTCAAAATGCTTTACAATCATGATTGATTTGCCTCAGATACGACAAAGGGGGCCGAAGCCCCCTTTGTGTTAGATGCCACTACCGGGAGAGTTACGAGGTAGCGAGGTCAGCAATAGCGCCGTGTGCCATCGGGTTTTGAACCTTGAGGCCGTATTCCACGACGAGTTGACGCTTTTCACTGTCGCCCGTCTTTGCCAGTTGATTCATTTGAAAGTTACGCAGGTACGCAACTGCCGCGTATTCCACGTCAACACCAAGTGCGACGCCCTGACGCTGGAAGCGGTTCGGGACGACTGCAACCCTGCCGAAGTCCGACACGTACACGTCAGCAGCACCGATGATTTCGGCTTGTGCGCCAGCTTCAACGTCGAGGAAGCGCGTAGCGATACCCGAGAAGCCGGAGATAGCCTGCTTGTTATGTGCGCCAACCATCACCATATCGGCCTTACCACCGTTCAGCCACATCTTTTGGAGCATGTCCTTAAGCATGGATTCGTCAATGGGGCGTGCCGTGCCATCGGTCGGAGCGCCATTCACGTACCCGGTTGGAAGTCCGCTGTCTGCCGAAATACCACCCGAATACGTGCCAGCCGTACCGCCCGTGCCACGGTTCGAGTTAGCGTCGAGAATGAACGATTCGAAACCTGCGGTCTTGCGCGCCGTAGTATCCGAACCCGGAGTAGCTGCATGGTTACCCGTCAGGATGCTTTCCATATCGCGTTTCAGTTCCGAGCCGCGCTTAGCCAGTTGGTAAGCGAGTTCCGACTTACGGCCAGCCTTATCAACGCTTTCCAGAGAGCCCGACACCTGCACAACCTTCGTGCTGATTTGCGTGTAGTTGCCGATACGGCTCGTCGGAGTACTCGTATCCGCGCCAGCATCAGCACCCTCAAGCGCTGCGTTATTCGGGTTGGGCGCAGTGAGGGCGTCTGCTTGCCATTCGAAATACGTATTGGTTGCTGTCGTCTTGCCGATGTTCGATTGGAACGGCGTATCCACCGGGCTAATGTTTACGATAACGTCGGCGAGGTTTTCACGAATGCCGCGAGCGTCGTAAGTGTTAAAAGATTGAGCCATGATATTACCTAATGATCTTTAGAGAAGTTTTTCAAACAAGCGCGCGGCGTCGTCCACCTTGCCGGTCTTGCGTAACTGTTTGCGCGCGTCCGTCACTTCCGAACGTTTCGAGTTAGGAGCGGTGGCGGCGGTACCCGGGCGGACAACTTTTGTAGACGCTGGTTTATTCGGAACAGGCTTACCCTTTCCGGCTAGTCGGTCGTACATCATTGCCTTATGGGCTAATACAAAGATGCGATGGTCGGTAGTCGAGTTAATCTCGTCGTCCGAATAACCAAGCGTGTTCGCGTATTCGCGGATAGCTTGCTTACCGGCCTGTGCTTTACCCTTATCTTTCCATTCGGGGAAAGCTGCACTGAGCCTTTCGGATTCTTCGGCCATACGCGCAGCCAGCCTGCGTTGCATATCGGCTTGTTGACGTTGTGTCAGTGCCTGATATTCATTTGCGATTTGAAACATGCGATCTTTGTGGTCTTGCCACTGCGCGCGCTGAACCAACCACGTTTGCGGGTCCGTAGCCTGTAGCTCGTCCCACTGCGCTTGTGTAGGTTCCTGCGGCGTCATCTGCTGATATAGCTCCGCAATCTGCGCGAGCCCTTGCCGGTACTGTTCGCGTTCAGATTGCGCCGCTTGTGCTTCATTGCCTAACGTCTTTCGATCTTCGGCAAGTGCTTGGAGCTTTCGCGTGTAATCACTTTGGCGCGTATAGCCTTTCTTTAGCTCAGCGAGCGTTACCGGAACTTCCTTATCGCCGTCGCGGATTGAGAAAGTGGTATCGTCGCTAACCAAATCATGGTTATCGCTTTCCTCAGTGTTCGACTCGTCGCCACCTTCCGATTCATCCGGCTGACCGTCGTCAGTATCGGAGTCTTCGTCGTGTTCAGATTCGTCTAGATGCTCAGTTTCTTCCCCACTTTCATTAGGGTCCGTTTCCGGGTGTCCTTCGCGGGATTCAACATTGCTTTTTTCTTCTTTGTGAGGCGTGTTGGTATTGCCGATCTGTAGATCGTCAGTCAACAGCGCTTCAATTGCGTTTTTGGCTGAATCAACACCAGTTCCGGAGCCCGGAGTATTGGCTTGCGTTGTCATTTGCCTTTTCCTTAATAAAATTGGAGCGATAGGGGGGGCGGCGGATGTGTTACCGTCGTAGTTACAGAGTTGGCCGAATTAACGGGTGTTGCCGCGTGCAGCAGCCATAGCCTGCGCCGACACTTGGCCGTCACCCAAAATGGAATTCAGGCAATTAAACCAAGTGCGTTGAACTGAAATATGGAGATACAGACGTTCGCGTTGCTCTGCGGTCGTAGCCTTTCGCCATTCTTCATAAAACTGCTTTTCCATTCGCCGGATAGCTTCCTGAAAAGCAGGATTTTCGATAAGTTGCTTTGCGCTCTGACCCAGCGCGATTTGCTGTTCTTTAGTTTGCTGACTCATGGTAACCACCGATTAAAATCCGGCTTGCTCCGGGTTTGGCTGCTGTTGAAACTGTGATGTTGCGTTGTAGACGTTTGCATGCGCATCAGCTACGTGTTGCATAGCGTCACGCATTAATGCCGTGTCTTGCGCACGTTGGTTATGTGTGTCTTCACGCATCTGATTGATTGCTGAATCCTGCAACTTGGCTTGATACTTCAGTTGAAGTTCGTATTGCTGCAATGCAATCTGTGCTGCATCTTTCTCGCGTAGGCGTTGATCCTCCTGAGCCGCTTTCAGTTGGTCCAGTTGTAGGCGTTGCGCTTCTAATTGGAGTTTCTGAGTCGCCGTCTGCTGTTCCGTTTGAGCCCGAATCATGTCCGGGTCAGGCTGGGGGGCTGGCTGTTGCGGGGGCGGGGGAGGCGGTTGGTTACCCGGAATCTGATTAAAGAACATGCCAGCGTTCTTAAACCCGGATAGTTCAACGATCTTTGCCAGAGTTGTAGAATACTGGCTGAGATTAACGAGTGGGTTTTGCGGTCCAAGCGTTTGCAGTAGCATTTCCTGCTTTGCTGCGATCTGTACCAGTGCCTGAATCTTTTGCTGAGCCGTACCGGTGCCAAGTGCGACATTGATATTTACAGACATATCCGCATTCCAGTAACGCGGATCAACGTCTACCCATTCTCCCCGCAGTTGGATCGTGCGCGGTTTATCCTGATACTTGCAACTCAGGTTCAGAATGAGTTTGAACACTTGTCGGAGTCCGTCTGTCAGAATCCGTCCAATGAGTTCGATACGGCCTTGGCTCGCGCTAACTTGCTGTTGAACAGCTAAAGCAGTAGTCGATTGCAACGTGTCAGCGGACAACCCCATAGACTGCATTGAGACGCCTGTACGCTTATCAAGCACCGTGTCCGTGTACTCGATCATTCCAAACGCGTCTTGACCCACAAACGGGGTGATAAGCGGCTGAGCCATCCCCGGCGCGCGCATGCGAATCACGGCCCCGGTTTCGTTGTTTAGAATGTCGTCGTAATTCACTTGCCCTTCAACGACCGCCATACGCGGGCGGATCGACTGAGCGAGCGAATCGAGGCTATCGCGCCAAACCTGCGTTTTGATCCGTTGCAGGTCGGCCGTGACGTCGGTAATCGACTGTCCAAAGAACGTGTGCGGCTCCGGATCGCAATGGAATACAGCGAACGGGATAAAGTCCACGGGCTCGCGTGCCACGATCTTGAAAGACGGGCCCAGCGTGCAAACCTTGTGTAGCTCTGCAATGCCGTCACCATCGGAGTCAACCCATGCGTAGGCTTCGCAGTAAAGAACACGTTGCAGGCTTGGATTAGCGCCTTCAAAGCCGCCTACGGTTCGTGCCCATGGCTGGCGCGCGATCCGTTCCACGTTCATATCGAGTTCGTTACTCGTTACGTGTTCGCGTACCACGTCCTCATCGTAGCCAAGGGCTACTAGTTCAGAGGTCGTCATCACCTGACGATGCGCCACAACGTTAAAGCCACGTGCACTAGGCGTATCGCATTCGAGACTACGGGCGCGCCGGTCGATCAAGAATTCTTCGGGCGGCACGCACTCAATTCGAATCTTCCCTTTCTTTGTCCGCCGCTTAACTTTGGCGTCAATGATCGGAATAGGAAGCGCCGACATGTCAGGGGTAATGTCGTATTCCTTGATTACCGAGATTTCCTCAACATCATCGTCTTTTTCAAGTAGGTCGAGGGCAACCGGATCAAGACCGGAATAGTTTTCAGTGCGGACGACTTCGGAATCGTCGTACCAAACTTTAACTATGCCGGTTTTGTATGCGAGTGCGTCTTTGATTGCCGCGTACAGTGTTCCGAATCCATCGTTATCACGCGTGAACACGTAATTAGCGAAGTCCGTAGCCTGTTCAGCAAAAGGAACGTCTTTCGGGCCCTGCGGTTCAAACTCCACGATATCGTTCGAGGACGTGAACATACGCATTAGGTCGGGCATCATTCCAAGGATCGTGTCCCGAACGTCGCGGCTGCTGATTTGCGAGCGTCCTGCCGGGTCTAATGCTGCATCCTCGTAGCCGGAGTCACCTTGTCCCGGTTCCACAACTTCTACGTGCCCTCTATAGGCTTCCGTAGCGTGCGCACGAAGTGGCCCGACTTCGTAATCAATGAATGTTCGGGCGTCCGTTAGCTGTTGCTGGATGATGGAGCCCAATTCCTCATCCGTTAGCGGTTCAGCTCGAAAGTTTCCACTGTTGACCGCACCTTGCTGTGCGCGATCTGCGCCAGCCGGGTAATCGTCAATTTTTTCTAGTCGGTCAAAGTAGTTGTTTCCTTGGTGAAGCGTTGAACCGTCGTATTCTCCACCTTGTTTTTGTATTCCACGCTGAGTCCAAGGTTGCGACCCGTTTTGCATCGCCTTACTTGGCGTATTGAACAAGTCTTTTCCGCCTTGTACTGGCGCTTTCATGCGTCGGCGTCGTGCCATGTTTCCCTCAGTGGATGAGGGGTAGTCGTGACCCTGCGTTATTGCTTAATACGAACCGCGCTTCTGATTTGCTTTCGGGGCGGTGCGGGGGTTGCCATTGCCTTTTTCCGGATTCATGAGACCCATAGCGGTCTTATTTCGCGCAGCCTTCGAATCGACCGGCGTATTCTTCGAAATAGTCGAGCGTCCGCCACCTGAGCTATCGCCTTGGCGAGTGATTTTGGAACCTTCCTTGTTTGCCACTGCCTTAAGTGGCTTTTCGTCGCGGTCCCAACTCGTCCCCGACTTCGGGATTGATTTCGACGTTGAATTGCCATGAGTTGCATAGCTGTCAGCCAGCCAGTTTTTAATTGCCATGATGCTTACCTTAATGAACGAAGAGGTGCGAATGCACTGGTGTTGTTACTTCTTTGTGGCTTTGCCTTGCTTGCCGTGAAAATTCGGCTGACTGGGAGTCGCGCCCTTATAGCGTGCGATTTCGCCAATCACGCCGTCCGGCATATTCTTTTTCGCACGTTGGGTAGCGCGCCCGCCGTGACCAAGTTTGTTTGATTTATCGGCGAACGTGCCCATTTTCTTGGTCGCGGATTTTGATTCTTTTGTGTCTTGATGGCGGGTCGTCCCCGCGTCTTTAGGCTTAAACATAGGGCAACCCTTGAATATCGAAAAAGGACGGGGGTAAGCCATTTACCCCCGCCGAAGCACAACTACGGAGTATGTATCATGGTAGATACTGTATTAAATTGGACCCTGCCTAGGCGACGCGCGGAACATTACGGCGAAGCGGCTTTTTAGAATTCCACATATACGACGCTGGATTGCCCGCGGTTGCCGCATCCGAAGCAAATGTAAGAATCAGCGAATCCGCAATGTCGGGGGAGCGGACGCCACGCTTCCTAATATCGGCCTTGGATTCAATTTTGATTTTGCCGCTCGATTGAAAATCGTAACGGACGGTCGCTAATTCTGCTTTTAGCTGGTTGTCGTTCGGTAGCTTAACTGCCCATGTTTCCAACCACTCGCGACACTTGTACCAAAGTTCCGCCCGCAGATTGATGTACTTGTCGCCTAGCGCTGGTGCTTCGCTAACGTTGACCCCGCGCACCGGGAGGCCCATTTCGCGGCCCCGGTCTACAACACCGGCACCGAGCCCGATAACGTCCACCAGTATCTCTAGCGGCCGCTCCTGATACGTGCAGTTGTCGTATAGGTGCTTGATCTTTCCTACGGTCTGCATCGTATCAAGGCCCGACCACCATTCGATATTGTCCCGGACAACGTTTCCGTGCCGGATACATAGGGCTGTTCGGTCAGTACCGAATCGCGCAACGTCTAGCCCCCATACGGGTCTAGTGTCTGGTGTTTCTCTAACGTCGCGATCAATTGCCGACTCGATAAGGTGCATCGGAATAACCGTATCGTCGTCAGAGAGCGGGAATTCCCCAAGTACACGAATACGGAAAGCGTTGCTATCTTCGCCAAATAGTAGTGCCTGTTCCTGAATGTACTCCTTGGAGACGCGCACGCTTTGGTGACAGTCAACCTTGAGCGTAAACCACTCGCCCGAGATAACACCGCAGTGGGTCTTATAGAAGAAGCCGGAGCTACGCGTAGGGTTGCCGAGTAGGATCGTGCAGGCGTTATGTCCCGACATAGAGCCGGATGCAGCTTCGAAAACTGCCTCTGGAATACCTGACGCCTCGTCACCAATCAGCAGCACGTTTTCCGAGTGCACACCTTGCAACGCTTCCGGCTGTTCCTGCCGTGATGTACGGAGCGAGATAAACGATTCTTCGGGGGCCGGTCCAAACTCGATACGGTCGGTCTTGATGTCGGCCATGGCGAGTAGCACGTCCGGCATTTTCTTCATCCAAGCCTTTAGCTCAGAATAGAGGGCGTCGTATAGCTGCGCAGAAGTAGGGGCGGTGATAACCGTTTTCTGCGGGAACCTAGTATAAAAATGCCAGATAGCGGCCCAACTTGTTGTCGTTGATTTGCCAACGCCGTGACCACTGCGGACAGAGATTTTCCGTTTACCCTCACCAATAGCGTTCAGAAACCGTCGTTGCCAGTCGTCGGCTTCGGCTCCTAATACCTCTTGAACGAATAGACAAGGATCGTGATAGTAGCGGGATCTGAACTCTACAAACGGATTGTTATCACTTGGTAGGCTGTTCGTGTGCGTGTTCGCCATCTAATTGACTCCGCGATGCTTCGTTATCGCGTAGTCGGGCGCGCCAGTGTTTTACATACCATTCGGCCGGAGCCTGCGGTAATTCTTTGTATGATTCAGATGAGAATGCGGGAATTACAGTCGGATGAAGTTGGCTGAGTTTGTGTTTAACAAACCGGAATAGGTCGCGGCCGAACAAAAATGAGCCGCCGCCTACAATGAAACCGAAGACTGTATAACCGATGACATGTAAGAATTCCATGATTACAACCTTTTGAGTTCGGATGGTTTGCGCAACAGAGAATCAATAACTACTCCCCTGTCTTCTGCATTAGAAAGAATATCGGTCAAGGTTGAAAAATGATATTCAATTAGATCCCTGTCGGTATATCGCATTTTCACCTTCTTGCCATCTGGCTTTGTGTGCTCTTTGCGGTCATCAAGTAGCATGACTGCCTCTGTTATTGTGGGTTGAGAGTAAGGGTGGCTTTCACGCCGTGTAGTGCCACTTGTTGCCCCATCCATTCGACCGCCGTTTCAACCTCGTCCATTGAGAAGTAAGCGTGATACGGCTTAGGCGTATGCACTTTTACGTGGATTGGGTTTGGAACGTATTCGCTGGGTTCTGTTTGCCCTACAGGTAGATAGCATTCGTGGACTTCCGAATAGCAGAGGTTCGGTTTATCTGAATGGGATTTATTTTGTTGTGATTTGCGAGTGCGGGCCATAGGAATATTTTCTCAATTAATAAAATTTTTTGTGCGCGGGGTGTAGGGAGTGGACAAAGACCGGGTTTTTTGCTAAGTTGATACGGAATTTTTTGGGGGATACTGCACATAGATATGGGAGTGTTCCCAAACTCGCCCCGGCCCTCCGATTAAGGGGAGGGGGTGCCGCACTGCATCGCGATAGATGCGCATGAGAATCGAGAAACGAATGAGAATGTTAATCGTTCGTAGTATCGGCGCTGGACTAGGCAATCATCCCGCATCGCGAATTAATAACCGCGACCGATAGTTGGCTTCGTTCTTTATTCCGATATCACGCAGATAGCAGCCGCAGAGTGGCCCAAAATTCGTTAGACGCTATTATGTAAAGCGTGTAAGCGATGTAATGTTAGCTCAAAGCATTGATTAATAAAGAAAAAGCAGTATCACTCAAAAAGTGCTGTAAGGTTGACTGGCATTATGTGCGGATCGCGCTGTAAGGTTGGAGCATTGGCCGATGATGACGGGACGACGAGCAGGATCGGGAGTAGTGGACCAGTCAACTGCCTATATCGCGCATTACGACGACAGATCGCGTAACGTGGAATAAATGGCGCACGGGTAAATCGTGTCCCGTCAAAGCCAAATACGTGCGCATCCGCTACCAGTGCGTGAGAATGCGTGTTTCCCTACCCAAATCAGGTTTCCGCTGTCTAAATCCGTTGCAGCAGGGTGAATCCGTTGCAGGCAGGTGCGAGCAGGGTCCGTTGAGCGTATTTCGACGCCATCTCAGCCTGTTTGAGCCCGTGAAGCGTCCGCTGCTGCCTTATTTCCCGTCGTCGCGTAATCGTGCATCGGTAGCGAAACCGGCCGTAGGCCGTATCTGCTGAGCGTGCACACGATCGACAGTGTTCTACTTCCCGATCCGCGTAGCTACTCGAGACACCGGAGCATTAAGCACACGTCTAACAGGCTGTTGCACTGTGCGCGATTGCTGAGGAACGGGCTTCTCTATATGCTGCGTCTGCACCGGATTAATTGTTGGCTCAGCGGGCTTTGCAGGTGTTCCAAATAGCTCAGCATCGTTGATCTTCAAGCTATCCGCTATATCGGTCGCCTGAGCGTTGGCAATCAGTTCGTCTAGTGTCACTTTGTCACCTTTCGTCGGTGTAGGCGCAGACGCCACGTGTTGCGAATGTACTGTTTCATTTTCAATCACCTTGAATTCCATATCCCTAAGCTGTTTCTCAGTTGTGGGAAGTTGGGGCGCGCGGTCATGCGTTTTTTGATGTTCTAGAGCGTCTACAGTAGGCGTTATTTGCGTCCACTGGGAGCCCGCTTCTAGCTCGTGTTTAACCTCGTGCGCCAGCATTACAGGGTTGCGCATCGCGGTCAGGAATAACGAGCCCAAATCGACGTTGACCGTTGTTTGCGCCCCATCCTTGTACTTCGCGTTCCAGACACCGGCAAGCCACTTTTTATTCTGGCCCACAAGCTGCTGTGCTGAAACTTCGATCTTTGTAGCCTTACCCTGCATCGCACGTTCAAGCGTCATTTCGGCACCGGCAACAATGTCATCGGCTAGCATGTGTGCCGCATCCTCTCTAACCGATTCGTAACGCTTGTACCGCTCCGACGTGTAGCGCAACCATTTCATCAAAAACTGTCGGCTACACTTGACGGCCTCCGCTATTTTCTGCAGCGACTGACCATCGGCCAAAAGTGTAAATATCCGTTCCTCTTTGTCGTCTAGGTCGTCAAGCGTTTTTCTCTGTAGTGGTTTCGCGCACATGATTGCAACCCCCGCTTATTTCCACAGGTTGTTCGTATTTTCGAAACCATCGAAGTTGCAGCGGATCTTAAAGTCAGTTGTCTTCACCGCGTAGATCGAATCAAACAGCGAGCGACGGTATCCAAGCGAGTTGTCGTATAGCTCATTAATAATACCGATTACCCGCGCGATTCGTTTTTGAAACGCCGTGATCGACTCGCCGTCATGTTGTTCAACATTTAGGGTAGCGTGGTCGCCGTCCGAAAGGTCCGATGCGAAAAGATGGATGCTGTACGTTGGCGTTTGTTCGCGCTCGCGCTTAGTCTCGTTTTCGATAAGGTCTTTGAAGTTCGTCGCGTTTTGGATGATAGTCATTTTGGTGTTCCTCTGTGATTGTGATTTGGGTGGAAGGTTTTTTATCAATGCAATGTAAATTGACGCTATGTCCAGTTGGCTGCGAGCCCCGTTTTTCGCTCAGTCTGGTATGCTGTACATGCGCTACAATTCATTATTTGAGCGCTTGTTAAATCAGACTAAAACTCACGGTCTCAGCGTTTGCAGCGGTATTTCGACGGCGTATGTGAGATAGCTTAATATTCGAAACCTCTGCTTTCGATACAAGAATGCCGCGCTTTATCTTTTCCTGCTTTTCGGCCGCCGCTTTTCGTTCTGCATCGCGACGGGCTTTCCGTTCGGCGTTCGTTGTTTCTCTGTGTTGACGCCAATATCGCTTTTCGATCATCACCTCGTCCGCAGCCCGCTGATACCATTCCTCCTCATCGCGGACGGCGAGCGGTCCCCATATCTCTAGTTCTTTTGCACGTCGCCACGCCTTAGCTTTTTCCATTTCATCAGGTTCGAAGTTGTGCCACTCGCACATAATTTTCTTGTCTGGGCCGGTCCAACGAATCTCAGCCCGAATGTAATTGGTGAACACACGTATGCCGCGCTCGCCCGACTTAGACTTGCGTGCGATACGGGTAGATGCGTGCTGTGCAGGGGTTGCTAATCTGAGGTTGCAAATGCGCTCATCGTCCGGGTTGCGGTTAGCGTGTGTCACCATGTAACCGGGCGGAACGTCGCAACCGCTGTTCATCACCCAAATGATGTTGGAGGTTAGGGGGTCCATGCGTATCCCGTTGCACATGAAATGGACCTGTCGTCGGCCTTCGCGCCCCTGTGGTGTTCCAGCACGCTTACCTGCAAATCGGGTGTTGAATTTTCGTTGAATACTCTCAGACACAAAATGATGGACCGGTCGCTTACGCCATATCAAGTAGCCGGTCTTTTTGTCGTGCCGGAAGCATTCGTGAAAGAACGTATAGTACTGAGTTAGGTTTGGCGGAGTTCGCGCTACCTTATCTAACTCGGATCGGCGAATAACTTTTAGGTTGCTCCACTTGCGATTTGTTGAATCGCTGTCCCGGTAGACGATGACATGGTATTGCGGAAGGTCTTCGCCTTTATGCAGTGCATAGATTGCGCGGCCGATCTGCACGCTACGCACATGGCCCCCGGTACGGAGCAAAACCTTCGCCCCAGATAGAACGCGGTTGGTCTCGCGGTTGCGGATCAAGCCTGTTCGCGGGTTGTACTGTATTTGTGCCCGTAGCTGCTCGATAACGTCGGCACTGAATTCGACTGGGTGCATGATATTTGTAACTTGGTAGAGGGGAATTTCCTAATCTCTATCAAATTACGGGTAGAGGGCTGGCAAAGCTCAGGGTCCGGAACCCCCTGTTTTTTGTCAGAAAACTAAACTTATTCGGAGTGGGGCACCCTTGGCCAATTTGATGTAACTCAACCAAATCGGAGTTACATCATGGCTACTATTTCTCGCCCACTTCCCGAAACATCGTATCTGCGCCAGTGTTTCCGCACTACCAAAGGCAGCGGAAGACTAATCTGGCTGGAACGACCGCTTTGTCATTTCGATACGAAAATTGAACAATTGCGGTGGAACCAGCGGTATGCAGGTAAGCGAGCATGCAAAGAACACGGGACGCGCGTCTATCGCTACGTGCTGCTAGACGGTGTGCAGTATCGAGCTAACCGTATTTGCTATGCCCTGTATCATGGGAAATGTCCGGTCGATATGGAGATCGACCATCGGAACCGGAAGCGCGATGACAATAGCGAACGGAACCTGTTCGCAGTGTCGCATGAGACTAACGGCCGCAATAGAGGGCTGTACGCGAGCAACACAACCGGGGTTACCGGTGTCTCATGGCGTGAGGATCGGAAGCGCTGGCGTGCGCTCGCTATGGGAGAGAACAGCAAGCAAGTGCACCTTGGCTACTTTATTGAGTTTGCCGATGCGGTACAGGCCCGAAAGCAGTGGATGCGCACGGTAGGGGTACGGATCGGGTACGCAAGGAATCACGGCGTCTAAGGCCATCGTTTCGTTAGGTCCGTCCGGCCTCATCCTGCAGAAGCCGCCGCAGCTTGTACAGCGCGACGAGGTGTGACCCTCCCGTGTCCTCTTTCCAGACCTGCTCAACGATCTCGCGGTAGTGCTCCGCCTCGTCCAACACCTGCCGCATGCGCACGATTTCGATGATGAGTGTGCGTACCTCGTGCCCTTCGGGATACCGGCGCCAGATTTCTCGCAGCTGGCGCGCGGTCGGAGACTGGATCGAGGGGAGGGGCGGCTTGGGCATGGCGTTACGAGTACTGTATGGGCATACAGTACTATGCCTGCGGAACTCCGTCAATTCGATGGGAACGAGGCCGAAAAGATCCCCTAAAATCAGGGGGCATTGTTTATCAGAGGCCCCCGGATCATGACTGCAACTGGGGGCGTGAATCATGCCGGGCCTGGCTGGCCAAAACCCCGATTATCGGGGCGTGAAGATAGTAATGGGGGTGCGATGCAAGCAGAAGTCAAACGTCTGGAGCTGTCTGAGACCGCCCTTCAGGCGCTGAGTCCGCTTCAGCGGTACGTCTTCGCTCTGGTCGGGCATGTCTTCAACGAGCTGATTCTCTTGCAGAAATGGGCACATTCAAGCCGCAGGTCCCCGGGCAACCCCGGGCCGCAAGAAGATGCAGGGGTGGCCATCACGATGTTCCTGATACGACTGCTGTCTGCAAAGGTGTATGAGGCCCTCCACGATGACGCTTTGGGGAAGAAGTGTGTTGCTGAGGTGCTTCGCGCCGACTACTTCGGAAAGGTCGATGGCTTGAATGACAAATGGGATGCCGTTCTGAAGCAGTATGAGGCGTTAGAGTGGCTCGGCTGGATACGCAACAAGGGTGGATTCCACTACATGAAGGCAAATCAGTGGGCACCGTACTTGGATGACACGATTTGCAGCGGTGCCTACGTCTATGTGGGCAATCGTTATGGCGACACCTATTACCACTGGGCAGACATGGCAGCCGCGCTACCAGCGATGAGCCATGTGAACCCTGAGGTTCCCATGAAAGGGCTCGAACAAATGCTGGGCGACCTAGGGCAGCTCCTCGGTGACGTTACCGAATGCCTTGCGCGCGGCTTGCAGGCGTTCTTGAACGAGAGTGGCATCGGAGATTCGCTGTCTGATCCCATCCGGTTCGATGCACCGCCAATCGACGCCTCCTCACTGCACTACTTCTTCGCAGACGAGCACATAGGCGGGGGCGGCTGAGCTAGCGATTTGCAAACAGACGTATTTTATTTGGTGGACGTTGAGAACGTGGAATGCATCATGGTCCCTTTTAATTAACAAGTCTCCAATCTATTCAGTACGAAGAATCGTAGCCAGTTAATTACGGCTTTGCAGGCGATGCAGAATCGAGCATTCGCCTTTGGACTCGCTAAGGGAATGCAGTTTCAGAAATGAAAAAGCCCCGACAACTTGACCGGTTGTCGGGGTTTTTTGTTTTGGTGCTGTCACTTCATTAGCAGCACAAGAATTGGATTCAGGTTGTTCCATGCGGCACGCAAGCACGCTTTAACCTCTTTTTCGGTTGTCGTAGCCATCGCCTCGTTTATCAGTGCGAGCGCAGCACGCACACGTTCGTCTGTTCGTGCGATATCCGATTCGCACAGACTCTTTTTCAACTCTTGCATTGGATCACCGTCGTCTTGGTGTTAATTGTCGGATGCTGGTGTTACTCCGGTTTAGCGGCTCCGCCGACAGGCGGATGGGGCGGGGTGCTCGTGCTGTCTTTCCTGCCTGTGCGAGGCCCGGAATCTAGCTTTGGCGCTCGTCCACGCGGTTAATCAGGAAGTTGGATTTGTCACCGACGATCCAAGCCGGGGAGCGACCCTTACCACTCCACGTTGCGCCGGTCTCCGGATTGCGATATTTCGCGGCCAGCGTCGGAACCGTCTTGCTCCGTTGCGTGCGGTCCTGTCTGACTTTCCTCTGGAGGCCGTATTTCTGACCCAGCTGCGCCACGATCTTTTCGGCCAGCGGCTGCCCGTGCATGTCAATCATCGCGAGGATTTGGGCTATGGTGTTGGCTTCTTCCTCAGCCTTGAGCGCTTCGATTTGCTCGCTCAACGCCTTTTGCTGTGCCAGAAGGTCGGCAAGATTCGGAGTGGGTTTAGTTGTCATTTTCGGATTTTCCTTTTCGTTTCGGTATGGATTAGGTGCTGATCGTTGCACCATAAACCAGATAGTGCCCGGGGAGTATCGGATTAGTCAACAGTCTTTTTAAGCCTGCGTACTCGTCAGCTTCTTAGCTGCTTTAACACCGGCAGGGGTGCGCTTCCATTCTGCATACGTCGGAATGGTGGAGCGCTCGTTAAATTCCTTCCAAAACTTTGAACCCGCTTTCTTGAGGCGCGAGATTTGGACGGTCAGTGCATTGTGGCGCTTGCCGCCCGGAGTCTGGAGCCATACTTTTTTCAACGCGGCTTCGAGCTTCCCTTTCGGGCTCTTGGCACGGGCCGCGTTATGCTTCCGTTCTTCTTCAGCAGTGCGGCGATACTCGTATTGCAAGACCACAGCCTTATCGCATTTCGAGTTCAAAATCAGCGGTTCATAGATACCGAGCACACGTCCCGGGAGCTTGACTCCCAAACTCTTGGCGATTGCCTGAAAGCGTGCGCTCAGTTCCTCAGCAATCCGCCTATCTGTGACGATGAACAGGCAGGGTTCTTTCGAGTCAGCATCACGTGCTGCGATACGAAACAGAACTTGGAGCGCGTAATCAAGTGTGCGGTCCACATCAGAGCTATAGCCGGGGGCCACGCGTTTAAGGAATTCTTTGTCTTCCGGGCCGTACTGCATCGTGGCCAGAAAAGCGGCCCCGTTGTAGTGCTTCCACTTGTTCAGACCGTGCGCCACCATCGGCAGTTTGCGAAGCTTGCCCGGAAAGTGTGTAGCCAGTTCTTCAGCTTCCCAAACCTTGGACGCCTCACTTTGGTTGTCCAACTTGTACTTAGCGTTCACGCCCACACACAGGCGCTTAACCTTCACGCGTCCCGGCCGACCAAAGTTTTCTTGTCGGGCCCATTCGGTATACAGTTTCAGACTCTCGCTGACCATGTACCGGATAACCGACGTTTCCAGCACATTAGGCTTGATACCGGTCAGCAGCTTTTCCACTTCTTCACTACCCTTACGCTTGATGCTGTTTCGTCCAGACATGGCGGTTTCAAACGCAGACCGATAGGTAGGGGCCCGTCCGCTATGCAGCCGGGACCATTCAGCGTTCGTAGCCTGTAACTGGCGCTTGCTGGCCTTACGATCATGCTTGACCACGATTCCCGAAGTCATAGCCGTTTTGGTCAGGGAGGACCCGTTAAGATCGAAAACGTAGGTAACCTTCACGTGCTGCAAACGCTCCATCAGTTTCTTGAAACGCGCGGCATCCACGTACTTAGACGTAATATCCTTCAACGGTCGGAATTCGTCCCGTCCCTCATCGTTCAGGAAATGGAACATCTGCGACGACTCAAAGAATGCAGACAGAATTAGAACTTGCGTGTATCCGGCGAACATGCGGATAGGGTTGAACACCTTGGCAATCTGGTAGTTTTCACCTGTCTTGTCGGTCTTGACCGAAACGTACACGTCCACCGACGACGAGCGCACGTATTCCAGAAATTCAACGATATCTGTAGCTCGCTTGTGTCGGGTCGTGGACTCAGGAATCAGTGCCTCAATCTCTGCGACAGTGGGAACAGGCAGACCGCCAATCGTGTTCCAAGTCATGATGGAGGTGTAATCTTGGTCGCTGACGCTGTATGTCTTCGTCATTTCCATCAGCGTGGTTTTCACCTTGCGGCCGGTACTCGTCAGCATCCACCGTTCAGCCAGTAGGTGCGCGTACACCTCACGCGGTAGAACCATCTTATAGTTTCGTTCAAGGCAGGCGCGGGCCTCGTCGTACACCAGCGATACGCGATCCTTAGCGCGGCCAAGATCGGACGAGGCGCGGGCGATACATTCGTGCGTGCACAACAGCACGGTACCGTTGGCCACGGCTTCAATGCCAAGCTTCTTAGATCCCATCAGCGCGGCTTGGAATACTTGGCTGATCGGCACGCCCTTAATCGGGTCGATGTTCATGATCTTGGTTTCGTCCACGCCACGGGCCAACAAATCGGCCTGCACTTGGTCCAACAGTTTCCGGCTAGGTGCGGCATACACCAGCACACAGGGATGCGCGTTGTCTACGTGCTCTTGCGCGATATCGAGGAAACGGAACGTCTTGCCTACACCGCAAATCCCGTTCACGAAGTACAGGGGTTCGCGTTCGCCCATCAGGCTACGGGCATCAATTCGGTTCAGGACTTCGGGCTTGGTTGAGAACATGATTAATTCCTAGGCTGGCTACTGATTATTTACGATCTGCTGTAATCTACAGCGCTCGTTCTAAATTAAATTAGGGGCCAGTCGAGGGCACGGGAAGGGGCAATAAATGGCCTCAAAACGAGGTTTTCGTGCCGCTGGCCAAAAGTTGCAATTTTCGCTTCAAAATCGCGGTACTCTATTGGGGCTTTCGCCCCGGGGGATGGTTGTAATCCACCCAATATGGGAGATATACCGTCGTAGATTACAATTGGTGCAGCTTTGGTTTTCCAGCATCCACCGCGCGCCAGCGCAAATAGAGTACCGTTTTCTACAGGGAGACGGGTTTTCGAGTGACTGGCTGCGGGCGTTCAAATAATCGATTCTCACGCGGCTACAGCTATCCAGATTGAGCCGTTTCGGCCCCGGACTAGGAAAGGGTAGTCGAGACCCTATCAGGCTGTTTAAGCCGCTTTCCGGCTGTCCCGGTTGCGGATCGTGTCGAGCAATGCGGCGAGTTCCGGATTGTCTTGGACCAGCAGCTTTTTGATGTAGGCGCAGAAATTCGGGTGCTTCGCCTTGATATGGTCCAGTGCTGCGGAATCCACGGCGATACTCTGCGTCGCCTTTTTGCCGCTCAGGGGCACGTGCTTAATCCCGCGTACCGCGTCCCACTCGTCATCTGACACGGTGCCCGCACAGAACGCGGGCACCCGGGGTACAGTGGTCATGTGGCTAGGCCCGGATTCAGCAGCCATGGTCTGAGACAGCAGCGCAGTAGCGATCATCGCATCAGGAATGCCGTGCTCTGACAAGTTTTGAACGAGTGAGGCCATGCCCTCAAGGGTCGCGTCTTTCAGCAGGTCAGCGGCCTTGAGCCGTTCAACGTCGTCCTTCGTCGTCATCCACATACGGGTACTGTTGTCTTGGCGTCCGCTAAGTTCTGCATACTCTGCGCGTATCTCTGCGAGTGCGGCGCGCAGTTTCGCATTCTCAGCCTCTGCAACTTCCAAGCGGGCTGCTTTGTCTTCGAGTGCGGTCACCTTGTCTACAAGTGCATTCCACTTGTATGCCGGAATTTGTGCGGGTTCAGTCGTGGAACCGGCCGTGAGAGCGGTAGTGGTGTACATGGCCGGTCTCCGCTTAAACGTGCAGGGGGTGAGCACGGGTCATGATCGGGGCCGGGACGTCAAGCGGCTCAGTATCCGGCTGAGTCGTGACCGTATCCTCTGCGAGAAAGGAAAGCGCGTCCCCTTGGTGCGCTTCTGCTGCTGCGCTTGCCATGGTTGCAATCTGCGATTCGGTTACTTCGATGAGAGTGGCCAGCGATTCAGCAGCGGCAGTCTGATAGCGTTCTACGGCTTGTTGACGGGCTTGGCGTGCTGCTTGGATGCGCGCTTGGACTGCGGCGAACTTGGTGGAAATTTGCGACGAGGACATGGTACGACTCCGGTATGTGCTGATAAAAAGCCGGGAGTCGTTGCCGGGAGGATACTGCGGGGACTGTGCTGCATCCAAGCCACATAGATAAGGGTCGGACACATCACAAGACAGAGTATGAAGAATTCCGGTATAGCTAGCAAATAATTTTTGGGTATTTGCGAGTCGCGTATCATGGCGCGTAGTTATAAATGGTAACACCAGACCGCCCGGTGTTACCTCGTTGGTGTTACTCAGCTTTGCGTGTCGGATACAAGATGGAACTTATGCGGCTACCGGTACTTCGGAGGGAGCCGCGACGGGTCGTCAATCTCTACGCGAGTCGATCTCACAATCGCTTCAAAGATGGATTTCATCAGCGTATGTGTGGGCGAGCCTTCCGGCTCAGAATATTGGCGCTCGCGTGCCTGTTCTCGCGTCCACTGCGCGAGCGCCATACGTTTTTCTTCCGAGTCTTCGATATCTTCAGGCAAGTCTGTAACATATGCCGATACGACAGGATCGTCGTAATCACGATGGTACGAAACGAGCACGAGGGGTTTTCCTCTGTATTTCTCGATATCAAAAATTGGAATGTACCTACGGTTGAATTGCCAAAGCACTACGGTAATTTCTGACATTAATACTCCCTTGGCTTTTTGAGGGGGCAGAAGTGCAGTCTACAATCTGTTGTTGTGATGGATCGTTGCTTACCAGCAATCGCAATCTTGACCGCAACCCGGTGGCATACTGCACTCAGACGAGACGGGAGGATTGCTTAAGTCTAGTGGTTGATATGCAACATTTTTACGCCCGTTGAGCACGTAATCGCTTTCCCAAGAATAAATAACCCCAATATCACGCTCTGGGCAGTGATAGCAGTACATGCGAAAACTATGGTTTTCATAAAGGAAGTCGTGCACTAATTCTCTTGCGCGGTGCGGATTAACCCCAAACCATTCTGATTTTCGACCTGATACGGGAAATTTGAATCGCTCATATTTCTCCTCTAGCATGCGGTGAGTTGAACGTTCTATTTCGCCAATGGTTTCCGAACTGACGCCTTCCCGAATTTTGAAGGCGCAAAGTAGGGTGTAATGCCGGTTGCCCGTGCTGCTTGATCTTGTTGTAAGTTGGCCCTTGGTTTTCCCAACCTTGGCCTCGTTAAGATTCTGTGTATTTACCCCAATGTAAATCCATCCATCATCGGAGTTCTCCTGCCGCTGTCTCTCCCGTTCAACTTCAGACGATTTGAAGTCGTCGTAATCGTGCTCATTGAATTCGTCTCGCCAGTTTTTGTTTATCGCCATTTTCAACCCTCCCAATCAAGGAATGGCAGCCCCCGCGACTATCGGGAAACACACACGCAGCGTTGCGCAGCCGCCTTTGCTGTTTGTGTTGCCGAACACTCGGTACCGAAAGAGAGTCTAACGCGAAGTGGGGAACGAGCGCGTCGACGGGCAGATTCGGGATCACAGGGAACCGCGTAGCATCTCCACGGTAAACTACTGGATCTATGAATACCGACCACCTGAGTCCCGCCGCGCTCGAACCTATCGCGCTACGCGCAATCCCGGTTGAACAAATCAAGCGTTCCACACGC
Source organism: Burkholderia vietnamiensis LMG 10929 (assembly GCF_000959445.1). Lineage (NCBI taxonomy): Bacteria > Pseudomonadati > Pseudomonadota > Betaproteobacteria > Burkholderiales > Burkholderiaceae > Burkholderia > Burkholderia vietnamiensis. The sequence continues at coordinate 2,213,955 of NZ_CP009631.1, forward strand.
GAGCGCCCGGAACTGGTTGCACATGTCTTGCGCATCCTGCAACGGGATCTTGCCATCGTGACGGAGCTTGCACGGCGGGCACCCTACATGTTGGGTGGACCAGTACACGCGTCCGTCCGGCAGTCCCTAATAGAGTTGTCGGCGTCAGTCGTGAGGCAGGGGGCGCGGACTCGCTGGAGCCCATACCACGCAAGCCCGCTTGAAGTCAGGGAGGTTGCTAGGGGTATCCTGAGAGCGTCAGGGAAATGAAACGGTAAGTTCGGATCGGAGCGGCGGTAGGTTACAATCCGGCCGGTCACACGGATGTCACTTTGGTCTGTCTTGTCGTACTTACGCGACAACTTACGCGACGGACCACCGTAACCCTAACTAAGTCATTGATTTAACTACAGAATATGTTCGGACGCTGGATGCCCACCGAGGGCAAGTTCTTTGAACTCTTCAACGCGCACGCGAAGCACATCGTTTCCGGTGGCCGCGAACTCGAACTGCTGATCGACAATCTCGCCGACGCCGAGATTCACAAGCAAAACGTGCAGACCGCCGAGAAGGCCGCTGACAAGCTCACGCACGAAGCGATCGATCTGCTGCACAAGACCTTCATCACGCCGCTCGATCGCGACGAGATCCACAAGCTGATCACGACGATGGACGACATCCTCGACCTGATGGAAGACGTCGCGACGGCCGTGTCGCTGTACGACGTGCAGTCCGTCACCTCCGAGGCGAGCCAGCTCGCGCACATCGTCACGCAATCGGCGCAACACGTGCAACAGGCCGTCGGGCTGCTGTCCGACATGAAGCAGTCGGCGCAGATCCTCAAGCAGTGCGAGGAAATCGACCGCTGGGAGTCGGAGGCCGATCGCGTGCTGCGCTCGGCGATGTCGAAGCTGTTCCGCGAGGAAGACGACGTGAAGACGCTCATCAAGCTGAAGGCGATCTACGAGCTGCTCGAAGAGATCACCGACAAGTGCGAGGACGTCGCGAACATCATCGAAGGCATCGTGCTGGAAAACGCCTGAGCGGATCACGATGCATTCGATACAACTCGCCCTATGGATGGTCGCGACGCTGGTGCTCGTCGCGCTCGTATTCGACTTCATGAACGGCTTCCACGACGCGGCGAACTCGATCGCCACCGTCGTGTCCACCGGGGTGCTGAAGCCCCAACAGGCCGTGGTGTTCGCGGCCGCGTTCAACGTCATCGCCTATTTCATCTTCCACCTGAAGGTCGCGCAGACGGTCGGCAAAGGCACGATCGACCCGGAAATCGTCGACCACTACGTCGTGTTCGGTGCGCTGGTCGGCGCGATCGGCTGGAACGTGATCACCTGGTACTACGGGATTCCGTCGAGCTCGTCGCACGCGCTGATCGGCGGCCTCGTCGGCTCGGCGCTCGCGAAGTCCGGCTGGAGCGCGCTGAACATCGACGGCCTGATGAAGACCGTCGCGTTCATCTTCATCTCGCCGCTGCTCGGCTTCATCCTCGGCTCGCTGTTCATGCTCGGCGTGTCGTGGCTGTACTTCCGTACCGCGCCAAGCAAGGTCGACCGCCGCTTCCGGCGGCTCCAGTTGCTGTCGGCCGGCCTCTACAGCCTCGGCCACGGCGGTAACGACGCCCAGAAGACGATCGGCATCATCTGGATGCTGCTGATCGCGACCGGCTATGCGTCGGCGACGTCGGATGCGCCGCCCGTGTGGGTGATCGGCGCATGCTATCTGTCGATGGGTCTCGGCACGCTGTTCGGCGGCTGGCGCATCGTGCGCACGATGGGCCAGAAGATCACGAAGCTCAAGCCGGTCGGCGGCTTCTGCGCGGAGAGCGGCGGGGCGATCACGCTGTTCATCGCGTCGTTCCTCGGCATTCCGGTATCGACCACGCACACGATCACCGGCGCGATCGTCGGTGTCGGCGCGACGCAGAAGCTGTCGGCCGTGCGCTGGGGTGTGGCCGGCAACATCGTATGGGCCTGGGTGCTGACGATCCCGGCGTCCGCGCTGATCGCGGCCGGCGGATGGTGGGTCGGGCACCAGATCTTCTGATCGCGACGCCGCCCGGGTCGCATCAGAACCATGCGCCGCTAACCGTAAGGTTGCGGCGCATTTTCTTTTGCGGTGTACGGAATGCGGCGCTGCGCCGCAATGACTCAGTAGCTGCCGTTCGCGAAGCGGGCGATCGGATCGTCGGCGGTGCTGGTGCGCGGGCTGACCGGCGCCGATTGCGTCGATGCGCGCAGCACCTGCACCGGCTCGGCGCTGCCCGGCGAGCTCGGGGCAGGCATCGCGGACGGCGGTTCCGCATCGAACGCGGCCGCCTGCGCGGCCGTCAGCGCCGTCGTCGGGATCTGCGTGCCGACTTCTTCGGATGGGCCGGCCGGCGGCAAAACCGGCGTCATGGCCATCGTGTCGCCGCCCGCGGAGGAGACCGGCGCCGACATGCGCGGCGCCGGTTCGTACGGAGCGGCTGCGGCGGCCGTCGTCGTCGATACGGCCGGCACAGCAGCCTGCGCCGTCGCACGGGCCGGCGACGAAGCATAGGCAGGCCGCCGCACTGCCGCGGCCGCGACGACCGGCGCGGTGGCCGCAGCCGGCGCATCGCGCCGTGCATCGTAGATCGGGGCATCGAACGGCGTCGGCGTGCCGCGCGGCGGGGCGACGCGGCGAATGCCGTCGAAGCGCTTCGCCCAGTACGGGTTGGTCAGGTAGTCGAGCCGCACGGTGCCGCCCGTCGACGGCGCATTGACGAAGCGCAGCTTGCCGACGTAGATGCCGACGTGCGAGTGCGGCCGGCCGGTGGTGTTGAAGAAGATCAGGTCGCCCGGCGCGATCTGGTCGGGGTCGATGGACGCGCCGCGGCTGCTCATGTCGGCGGTCGTGCGCGGCAGGTTCACGTCGGCCGCGCGGCCCAGCACGTAGCGCACGAGGCCGCTGCAGTCGAAGCCGCTGGTCGGCGTGTTGCCGCCCCAGCGGTACGGAACGCCGACGAGGCTCATCGCCTGGATCGAGATTTCTTCCTGGCCGACGCTGTGATCGACGAAGTTCGGGAAATTGGCCGGAGCGGGGAACGCGCGCGGTGTCGTGATCTTCATGCCCGCGCTGCGCGATGCGGACTGCGGCGGCACGCTGGAGCAGGCCGCGAGCAGTGAGACGACGGCGACGGGAACCCAGATTCGAAGCATGACAAGGTGACGAGCGCGCTGCGCGCGAATCGTATGACGACAGACACACCCGATGGTAGACGGTCCCACGGGCCTCACGCAACCATTCGTGAGAATTTACTTGAAGTTTCGCGCGTAAGTCACGCGTTTCGCGACGCAGGCGCGCGAATGCTTTCGACCCTGAAATAAAAACGGCGCTCCGAACCGGAGCGCCGCAGCAGGTCGAGCCCGGCAGAACGCCGGGCGTATCGCGTTACAGGATGTCCGACGCGTAGTCGGCGAGCCGCGAGCGTTCGCCGCGCGCGAGCGTCACGTGGCCGCTGTGGCCCCAGCCCTTGAAGCGGTCGACGACGTAGGTCAGGCCCGAGCTGCCTTCGGTGAGGTAGGGCGTGTCGATCTGCGCGATGTTGCCGAGGCACACGATCTTCGTGCCGGGGCCCGCGCGCGTCACGAGCGTCTTCATCTGCTTCGGCGTCAGGTTCTGCGCTTCGTCGATGATCAGGTACTTGTCGACGAAGGTGCGCCCGCGCATGAAGTTCATGCTCTTCACCTTCAAGCGCGAACGGATCAGCTCCTGCGTGGCCGCACGGCCCCATTCGCCGGCCGCGTCGTCGGTCTTCTGCAGCACTTCGAGGTTGTCGTCGAATGCGCCCATCCACGGCTGCATCTTCTCTTCCTCGGTACCGGGCAGGAAACCGATGTCCTCGCCGACGGGCACCGTCGCGCGCGTGACGATGATCTCGTTGTAGCGCTTGTCGTCGAGCACCTGCGCGAGGCCGGCCGCGAGCGCGACGAGCGTCTTGCCGGTGCCGGCCTGGCCGAGCAGCGTGACGAAGTCGATCTCGGGATTCATCAACAGGTTCAGCGCAAAGTTCTGCTCGCGGTTGCGCGCGGTGATGCCCCACACGTTGTTCTTGTGATGGCTGTAGTCGCGCAGCGTCTGCAATAGCGCCGTCTTGCCGTTCAGCTCGCGCACGATCGCGTGGAACGTCGGCTCGCCGTTCTGCGGCTCGAGATAGACGAACTCGTTGACGAGCATCGACGCGACGAGCGGGCCCGTCACGCGGTAGTAGGTGGTGCCCGTCTTCGTGTCCTGCCAGCTCTCCATCCCCTTCGCGTGCTTGGTCCAGAAGTCCTGCGGCAACTCGCGCACGCCGTTATAGAGGAGATCCTTGTCCTCGAGTACCTGGTCGTTGAAGTAGTCTTCCGCGGGCAGGCCGAGCGCATGCGCCTTGATCCGCATGTTGATGTCTTTCGACACCAGCACGACCTGACGGTCCGGCCGGTCGCGCTGCAGCGCGCGCACGACGCCGAGGATCTGGTTGTCCGCCTTGCCCGCCGGCAGCCCTTCGACCGGAGCGATGTCGGCCAGCCTGGTCTGGAAGTACAGGCGGCCGAGCGCCTCGCGGCTGCCGAGTCGCGACAACGGAATGCCAGCCGAGATCGGGCCGCCGTCGGCGACGAGCGCGTCGAGCGTGCGGCTGACCTGGCGCGCGTTGCGCGCGACTTCGGACATCCCCTTCTTGTGGTTGTCGAGTTCCTCGAGCGTCATCATCGGCAGATAGACGTCGTGTTCCTCGAAACGGAACAGGCTGCTCGGGTCGTGCATCAGCACGTTGGTGTCGAGCACGAACAGCTTCTGCTGTTCGACCTCGGCCGGCTTGCGGCTGCGGGACTTCGGCGCCGCGCCGGCATCGCGCGCGGGCGCGGAGGCCGGTTTGCCGGCGGCCGGCTTGTCGTCGCGTGCGACGACCGGAGCGGGGGAGGCCGGTGCGGCGGGTTCGGCGGGCGGCTGGAGCGGCTGCAACAGCGCCGCGGTCTGTTTGGTCCTGCGACCGCGTGCGGGCGCGCTCGCGGTTTCCTGCGCCGGCGCCGCGACGGCGCGCAGCGGCGCGGCCGTATTCGCGGCTTCGGTCATCGGTTGGGCCACGCTGGCCGGGCCGTAGTCACCGGCTGTGGATGCGTCCCCTTCGGCGGATTTCTTCGCGGCTTTCGCGGGCCGCGCTTTCGCCTTGTATTCGTCGGGCGGCAGCAGGCTGCCGAGCTTGCTGGGGGGGGTAGGCAAAGGCATGGTGTCCCTCGGGAGGAATCGTGTCGCATGAAGTGCGCCGCTGATCGCATCCTGCGTGACGTAGACGCATGCAGTTTGCGCGCGGTGGCGCACAGGAATTTCGTCTAGCCGGTTCGCCTAAGTGTCGATCAACTCCTTCACGGGGTGCCGGCCGGACCGAGGCCCGGCGCGCAATCCATAAAAAAAGCCGCTGCCCCGTCGACAGGGACATGCGGCTCGGCTGATACCGTCGTGATGCGCGTCAGATGCCGGAAAGCGTCGCAACGGACACCGGCGCAGCTACGAGAAATATGGGGCGAACTGGCATTCATTGCGGCCCAATATAACGCGCCTCAAAGCGCTTGTACAGCACTTAGCACGTCGTCCACGTGACCGGGTACCTTGATGCCGCGCCATGCCTGGCGAAGCACGCCGTCGGCGTCGATCAGGAACGTCGAGCGCTCGATGCCGCGTACTTCCTTGCCATACATTTTTTTCATCTTGATGACATCGAACAGCGTGCACAGCGCTTCGTCGGCATCCGAAATCAGCGGGAACGGCAGCTCGAGTTTCGCCTTGAAGTTGTCATGCGAGCGCAGGCTGTCGCGCGACACGCCGATCACTTCCGCGCCGGCCTTCGTGAACTTCGGATAGAGATCGCGGAACTGCAGGCCTTCGGTCGTGCAGCCCGGCGTGTTGTCTTTCGGATAGAAATACAGGACGAGCTTGCGGCCCTTGAGGCCGGACAGCGAAATGTCGCCGCCCGTCGCGGGTGCGGTGAAATCGGGAACTTGACGGTCAACTTCGACGGACACGTGTTTCTCCTGTTGTTATGGAAAGGCGCCGCTCGGGCGGCGCGTTCGGCGGGGTGTCGCGGCGGCACGCCGAAGCGGCGAGCCGAAACGACAGCGCCGGCTGGGCCGGCGCGCGCGAACTCAGTCGGGCTGGACGATCAGTTCGCCGGAGCGGCCGGGGATCTCACCCCACGCGACAGGGTACGATGGCAGCGAGTCGCGGTCCAGCGTTGCGTGGTAATCGCCCATCGTCGCAAACGTGTGGCCCTGCGCACGCCAGCCGGCGAGCAGTTGCTCGAACACCGGCGCGAGTTTCTGGCCTTCGAGTTCCGCATGCAGCGTGAACACCTGATCGTGCGGATTGGTCTCGGTGAACTTCAGCAGATGCGCGGCGACGTTGTGCGTGTCGATGCCGTCGATGCCGAGCACCTCGTCGAGCGTCGGCAGCGTGGTGGGCATCTGCACGTGCGACAGCGTGCGGCCGCCCACTACCGGCAGATACGGCGAATGGCCGCGACCATCGGACGCATAGTGCATCCCCCATGCGTCGATCTGCTCGAATGCCGCGTCGTTCATCTGCCAGCCGGCCGCGCCGTGCGTGACGGGCGGCGCACCGAAGACGTCGACGAAGCGCGCGTGGCTCTTCTGCATTTCACGCGCGGTCCAGTGGCGATCGCGCACGCGCACGTTGTCCTGCCAATACACGTGATCCCACGTATGGATCCCGCACTCGAAGCCGGCCTCGTGGATCGCGCGCATGTCGGCGATCGCACGGCGGCCGATGTCGGGGCCCGGCAGCAGCACGCCGTACATCAGCTGCTTCACGCCGTAGTGCTCGACCACCGACGTACGCGACACCTTCTGCAGGAAGCCCGGCCGGAACACGCGCCGCAGCGCCCAGCCCGTATGATCGGGGCCGAGGCTGAACAGGAAGGTTGCGCGCGCACTGAAGCGGTCGAAGATGCGCGCGAGATTCGGCACGCCTTCGCGCGTGCCGCGCAGCGTGTCGACGTCGATCTTGAGGACGATGCGAGCCAAGCGTGCGTCCCGTCAGTGCTGCTGCTCGACCAGCGCGCGCGCGTCGGCGACATGGCCGCGATACGCTTCGAAGATCTTGCGCAGCGCGTCGTCGAACGTCGATTGCGGCGCCCAAGCGAGCTCCTGCATCGTGTTGTCGATCTTCGGCACGCGGTTCTGCACGTCCTGGTAGCCGTTGCCGTAGTACGCGCCCGAGGTCGTCTCGACGAGCTTCACCTGCTTGGCCGAATCGGCGTACTCGGGGAATTCCGCCGCCAGTTCGAGCATCTTGTGCGCGAGCTCGCGAACCGAGAAGTTGTTGTGCGGATTGCCGATGTTGTAGATCTTGCCCGACGCGACGCCGCCCTTGTTCTCGATGATCTTCATCAGCGCGCTGATGCCGTCGTCGATGTCGGTGAACGCGCGCTTTTGCGAGCCGCCGTCGACGAGGCTGATGTTCTCGCCGCGCACGATGTGGCCGAGGAACTGCGTGACCACGCGCGAGCTGCCTTCCTTCGGCGTGTAGATCGAGTCGAGGCCCGGGCCGATCCAGTTGAACGGACGGAACAGCGTGAAGTTCAGGCCTTCCATCCCGTAGCCCCAGATCACGCGGTCCATCAGTTGCTTCGAGCACGCGTAGATCCAGCGCGGCTTGTTGATCGGGCCGTAGGTGAGCGCCGATGCGTCCGGATCGAACTGCTCGTCCGAGCACATGCCGTAGACCTCGGAGGTCGACGGAAACACGAGGTGCTTGCCGTACTTGACGGCCGAACGCACGATCGGCAGGTTCGCCTCGAAGTCGAGCTCGAACACGCGCAGCGGCTGCTTCACGTAGGTGGCGGGCGTCGCGATCGCGACCAGCGGCAGGATCACGTCGCACTTCTTCACGTGATACTCGACCCACTCCTTGTTGATCGTGATGTCGCCTTCGAAGAAATGCATCCGTTCGTGGTTGACGAGGTCGCCCAGCCGGTCGGTCTGCATGTCCATGCCGAACACTTCCCAATCGGTGGTTTCAAGAATGCGCTTCGACAGGTGATGGCCGATGAAGCCGTTCACACCCAGGATCAGGACTTTTTTTGCTTTCATGAATGACGGGAAGAATGAATGAACTGCGCGAATTCGGCCGGCGTCACGACGGTTTCGCTGCCGTCGCGCTGCTGCCACAGCTCGAGAATGGATAGGGCGCGGCTGTCGCCGCAGACGCCGAATAGCGCATTATCGCTTACGTGCAGGCCGGCGGGCAAATTCGCCGCGGCCGTCGCGGCGGCGCTGCCGGGCGCCGCGAGGCGCGCGCGCGCGATCACGAAGCGCATGCCGCCGACGTCGGTGAACGCGCCCGGATAAGGCGGCGCGACGGCGCGCACGAGGTTGTAGACCTGCGCGGCCGGCTTCGACCAGTCGATGCGGCCGTCCTCCGGCTTGCGTCCGCCGTAGTAGCTGCCGCTCGCGAGATCGTTCGGCAGGTGCGGCGCGTCGCCGGCCAGCAGCGCGGGCAGCACGCGCCAGAGCGTCTGCTCGGCGGCGACCGTGACCTTGTCGAACACCTGCGCGGCCGTGTCGTCGGGCAGGATCGGCACGGCCGTCTGGCCGAGGATCGCGCCGGCGTCGGGCTTCGCGGCCATCTCGTGCAGCGTCGCGCCGGTTTCCGTTTCGCCGTTCAGCACGGCCCAGTTGGTCGGCACGCGGCCGCGGTATTTCGGCAGCAGCGAACCGTGCATGTTGTACGCGCCGCGCGGCGCGATCGCGAGCAGGTCCACCGGCAGCATGTGGCGGTAGTAGAACGAGAAGATGAAATCGGGGCGCGCATCCGACACCGCGCGACGCAGCGCGGGGTCGGATGGATCGGCCGGCGTGATGACCGGGATGCCGTGTTCGGCGGCGACGGACGCGACGCTGCCGAACCAGATGTTCTCGCTCGGGTTGTCTTCGTGCGTGACGACGAGCGCGACGTCGACGCCGCGCGCCAGCAGCACCTGCAGGCAGCGCACGCCGACGTTGTGATACGCGAACACGACGGCGCGCGGCTTCATCGTGCGGCTCCCATACGGTCGGCGGCGGCCGGCACCGCGGGCACGCCGTCGTGCTGTTCGAGCACGGCCTGGACCAGATAGCGCGGCCGCGCGCGCACCTGCTGGTAGATGCGGCCGATGTATTCGCCGAGCAGGCCGAGCGCGAACAGGATCACGCCGAGCAGGAAGAACGTGATCGCGAACAGCGTGAACACGCCTTGCACTTCCGCGCCGACGATGAAGCGGCGCACCAGCAGCAGCACGAACAGCGCCGCGGAGCCGAGCGACAGGATCACGCCGATGAACGACAGCCACTGCAGCGGCACGACCGAGAAGCCGGTGACGAGATCGAAGTTCAGCCGGATCAGGCTGTACAGCGAGTATTTCGACTGGCCCGCGAAGCGCTCCTCGTGCGCGACCTCGATTTCGGTCGGGTTCTGCGCGAACGTATAGGCGAGCGCCGGGATGAACGTGTTGACTTCGCCGCACACGTTGATGGTGTCGATGATGCGGCGGCTATACGCGCGCAGCATGCAGCCCTGGTCGGTCATCTTGATCCGCGTGATGCGCTCGCGCAGCCGGTTCATCACCCGCGACGCCTTGCGCCGCCACAGGCTGTCCTGGCGCTGCTTGCGGATCGAGCCGACGTAGTCGTAGCCTTCGCGCATCTTCGTGATCAGCTTGCCGATCTCCTCGGGCGGATTCTGCAGGTCGGCGTCGAGCGTGATCACGATGTCGCCGCGCGACTGCGCGAAGCCCGCGAGGATCGCCATGTGCTGGCCGTAGTTGCCGTTGAGCAGCACGACGCGCGTCGTGTCGGGACGCACGTGGAACTGGTCGGCCAGCATCGCGGCCGAGCGGTCGCGGCTGCCGTCGTTGATCAGGATCACTTCGTACGACGTGCCGAGTGCGTCGAGTGCCGGGTAGAGCCGCGCGAACAGCGCGTCCAGGCCGTCTTCCTCGTTGTACACGGGGATGATGACCGATACCTCCGGGGTCGCGGCGCCCGGATGCCCGGCGCGTGCTTCAAGGTGATTCATGTACGCTTACTTTCCGTATTGTTCGCAAATCTGATTGATGGCGTCGGCCACGCGACGCACGTCGTCTTCCGTCATCTGCGTGAACAGCGGCAGCGTGACGGTCGAGGCGCCGTACCGTTCGGCGTGGGGGAACATGCCCTCCTTGAAGCCGCGCGCACGATACAGCGTGAAAAGATGGATTGCCGGATAGTGGACGCCGGTGCCGATGCCGCGCTCCTTCATCTGCGCCATGAAATCGGCGCGCGAGAGCGACAGCCGCTCGAGCGGCAGCGTGACCTGGAACATGTGCCAGTTGCTGTTCTCGAAGTCGGCGACCGGCAGGCCGAGCCCGAGCTTCACGGCCGCACCGCCGTCGAGCGCGGCGAAATACGCGCGCGCGAGCGCCCGGCGCTGCGCGGTGAAGCGTTCGAGGTGCGGCAGCTGACCGAGGCCGACGCGCGCGGCGACGTCGGTCAGGTTGTACTTGCCGCCGAGCACGTCGCAGTCCATGCCGTCGAAGCCGGTGCGCGTGATGCCCTGCAGCCGGTACTTCTGCGCGAGCGCCGCCTCGTCCTCATCGTTCAGCACGAGTGCGCCGCCTTCGATCGTCGTCAGGTTCTTGTTCGCGTGGAAGCTGAACGACACGATGTCGCCGATCGCGCCGATGCGCTGGCCTTTCCACGTCGAGCCGAGCGCCTGCGCGGCGTCTTCGATCACGCGCAGGTTGTGCGCGCGGGCGATCGCGTACAGGCGGTCCATGTCGACCGGCAGGCCGGACAGGTAGACCGGGATGATCGCCTTCGTGCGCGGCGTGATCGCCTGTTCGAGCTTGTCGAGGTCGATGTTGCGCGTGACCGGATCGATGTCGGCGAACACGGGCGTCGCGCCGGTTTCGATAATCACGTTGCTGGTCGACACCCACGTGGCGGGCGTGGTGATCACCTCGTCGCCAGGGCCGACGCCCGCGATGCGCAGGCCGATCTCGAGCGTGCAGGTGCCGGAGTTGAACGCGCGCACCGGACGGCCGCCGCAGTACTCGGACAGCGCGGCCTCGAACTTCTGGTTCTGCGGGCCGGTGGTGATCCAGCCCGAGCGCAGCACTTCGACGACGCCCTGAATGGTTTCCTCGTCGATTTCGGGGCGGGTGAACGGCAGGAACGGAGCGGTAGTCTGGCTCATGAACGCGTTGGCCTGTAATGGCGTGTAATAAAGGGGTCGGGCGATCCGGTCCGAAACCGGCATTAAACACCGGTTGTCGGATTCGTACCGTGATTTTTTGTAGGCGGGCGCTTAATGCACATCTGGCACACAGGACACGCAACGCCCGCCGCGCACGGTCAGCTGCGCGCGAGCACGAGCACGCCGATCAGGATGATGCCGATGCCGACGAGCCGCTGGACCGACAGCACTTCGCCGAACAGATACCACGCGGCGAACGCGTTGACGACGTAGCCGAGCGACAGCATCGGGTACGCGATCGACACGTCGACCCGCGACAGCCCGACGATCCATACGACCACGCTGAGCACATAGCAGCCGAGGCCGCCGATGATCGGCAACTGGGTCGCGATCTTCAGCCCGACGGGGATGATGTTCGCACGGCTGAATTCGAAGTGTCCAACGGCGTTGACGCCGGCTTTCAGCAACAGCTGGGCGCAGGCATTGAGCATCACGCCGGTGATGATGCAGACGAACGAAACGGGATTCATGCGACGGACGTCCTTAGGATTGCGGTTTCTCGACGATCACGCGGCGGTTGTCGCGCGCGATCACGCGCATCGGCACGCCTTGCCGGGCGAGCGCGTCGTACTGGTCGGGCGGCATGATCGCGAGCGCGTGGGTTTCCTGTTTCCAGCGTTCGATCCACTGGCCGACGGTCGGGATCCATTTGTCCGGTTCGACCGAAATGCCGAAGCCGAGCTCGTCCTTGCGCTGGACCATGATCGTCGTGTGGCCGACGTAGAACGGGAACGTGTGATCGAGCATCTCGATCGAGTAGAACGGCGTGTCCGGCGGCAGCTTCGCGAGTTCGGCGCGCACGGCCGGCGCGAGCAGCGCACCCGAGCTGTAGCGGCCGAATTCGTCGTGACCGGTGCCGCCGATCGTGCCGAACGCGAGCCACGCGGCGCCGAACGCGGTGATCGCGGCGGCCACGCCGGCGCGCCGGTTCAGCCACGCGGCGGCGAGCGTCAGCGCGGCGGCCACCGCGAGGCCCGCGTACAGCCACATCTGGAAGGCGCGGTACAGTGCGTTCGGCGTGCGTGCGTCGCCCTGGTACGCGAGCGCGATGATCCCGAACGCCGCGGCGACCAGGAACACGAGGTAGCCGAGCAGGTGCCGGCGGAACCGCTCGGCGCTCATCAGCGGCAGGTAGGCGCCGATGATCAGCGCGAGCGACGGTGCGATCGGCAGCACGTACGAGATCAGCTTCGAATGCGAGGCGCTGAAGAACAGGAAGATGAACGCGCTCCAGACCAGCAGCACGAGCATCGGCGAGAAGCCGTTCGGCTGGCGCGGCATGCGCAGCGCGTGGCGGATGCTCTGCCAGGCGACCGACAGCCACGGCAGGAACCCGACGAGCAGCACCGGCACGAAGTAGTAGAACGGCCCCGGGCGGTTCTGCTCGGGCGTCAGGTAGCGGCGGAACTGCTGGACGACGAAGAAGAAGTTGAAGAACTCGGGGTTGCGCTGCTGGACCAGCACGAACCACGGCGTGACGATCGCGAAGAAGATCACGAGGCCGCTCACCAGGTACAGCCGCTTCCACAGCGCCCAGTCGCGGGCGATCAGCGTATACAGCACCAGCACCGCGCCGGGCAGGATCAGGCCGACGAGCCCCTTGGACAGCACCGCGAACGCCATCGCGGCCCAGCAGACCCACATCCAGCCGCGCACCGAGCCGGCGCGCAGGCCCGGCCGCTGCGCGAGCAGCAGCGCGCACAGCGACAGCGCCATCCAGAACGCGAGCCCCATGTCGAGCGCGTTGAAGTGGCCCATAAGGTTCCAGTACGGCGAGCAGGCGAGCACGACGGCCGCGAGCAGGCCCGACAGCGGATTGAACAGGCGCGCGCCGGTGTAGCCGACCAGCAGCACGCCCGCGAAGCTGGCGAGGCCGGTGTAGAGGCGCGCCTGCCATTCGCCGATGCCGAACCACGCGAACGTCAGCGCGTTCAGCCAGGTCTGCAGCGGCGGCTTCTCGAAATATTTGTAGCCGTTGTAGCGCGGCGTGATCCAGTCGCCGGTGACGAACATTTCGCGCGCCATCTCCGCGTAGCGGCCCTCGTCGCTCGGGATCAGGTGGCGCAGCCCGAGCGGCGCGAACCAGACGATCGCGAGCGCGACGAGCAGGAGGACGAGCGTGATGCGATTGAGCGGTAGCCTTGCGGGCGTATCGTTCATGGGTTTTCAGCCTGTTGGTTGTTGTAGGGACCGCCGGACGGGTGGCGCCGGCGGCGGGCCGCCCGCCGGTCGGTCGGCCCGGCGGGCGAGCGGGGATCGACCCGACGCGCCGGCCCGTGTTTTACCGCATTGACGATTAACGTTCAATTAAGAGCGCGGCGGCGACTTTACGGCCCTCGGCCATCAGGATGTTGTAGGTGCGGCAGGCGGCCTGGAAATCCATCGTCTCCACGCCGATCCGCTCGGCCGTGAGCGCGGCCACCAGGCGCGGGTGCGGAAAGCGCAGCCGGGCGCCGCTGCCGAAGATCACCAGCTCGGGCGCGGGCTCGAGCAGCATCGCGAAATGCTCGGGCGCGAGTGCGTCGAACGACGCCACGGGCCAGTCGCGCACCGGCGCGCCGGGCAATACGATGACGCTGCCCTCGTGGCGTTGGAGGTTGACGTCGACATAATCGGGGCCGTAGCCGGTGACGGTGTTGAGCGCGCCGCTCGTGTCCTGGTGCAGTTTCAAATCGGTGTTCCGCAATTCCGTGGAGGGAAGGTCTGGCGCGGGCCGCACGGGCCCGCGCGGCCGATTTCGCGCGGCGCGCATGCGGGACGCCCGACGGCGCGGGCCCGCAGCGGCCATGGTGCATTGCGAAAGTCGGCCAAAATCCGCTAAATTATAACTTTTTGGTCGCCCCCGGGCGCCACTTGCGTCGAGCGTCGCCACAAGCTGCGTCCAGCCGCCCGCTTTTTCCCAGTCTAGACAGCGCGCACAGACCGGCCGCTTTCCAGTTTTGATCCCGTCCCCTCGGCCGCAAGGCCAACCCAGGAACCGTGTCGTCGTGAAACCGATTCAGAAGTCGAACAAGCTGCTCAACGTCTGCTACGACATCCGTGGCCCGGTGCTCGAGCACGCGAAGCGCCTCGAGGAAGAAGGCCACCGTATCATCAAGCTGAACATCGGCAACCTCGCGCCGTTCGGTTTCGACGCACCGGACGAGATCATCCAGGACATGATCCGCAACCTTCCCGCGTCGTCGGGCTATTCGGATTCGAAGGGCGTGTTCTCGGCGCGCAAGGCCGTGATGCACTACACGCAGCAAAAGGGCGTGGTCGGCGTGGGCCTCGACGACATCTACATCGGCAACGGCGCATCCGAGCTGATCGTGATGGCAACCCAGGCATTGCTGAACGACGGCGACGAGGTGCTGCTGCCGGCGCCCGACTACCCGCTGTGGACGGCCGCCGTGAGCCTGTCGGGCGGCACGCCCGTGCACTACGTGTGCGACGAGCAGAACGCGTGGATGCCCGACCCCGACGACATCCGTCGCAAGATCACGCCGAACACCAAGGCGCTCGTCGTCATCAACCCGAACAACCCGACCGGCACGCTGTATTCCGACGAATTGCTGCTCGAGCTGCTCGAGATCGCGCGTCAGCACGGGCTGATCGTGTTCGCCGACGAGGTCTACGACAAGATCGTCTACGACGGCCTCGAACACACGGCGCTCGGTTCGCTGTCGGAGGACGTGATCACCGTCACGTTCAACAGCCTGTCGAAAAGCTATCGCTCGTGCGGCTACCGCGCGGGCTGGATGTCCGTGTCGGGCCTCGGCGGCGACAACCGCCGGCGCGCGAACGACTATCTGGAGGGGCTCGGCATCCTGTCGTCGATGCGGCTGTGCGCGAACGTGCCGGGGCAGTTCGCGATCCAGACCGCGCTCGGCGGCTACCAGAGCATCAACGAGCTGATCGTGCCGAGCGGGCGCCTGTACAAGCAGCGCGAACTCGCGTACGACATGCTCACGTCGATTCCGGGCGTGACCTGCGTGAAGCCGCAGGCCGCGCTGTACATGTTCCCGCGGCTCGATCCGAAGCTGTATCCGATCCAGAACGATCAGCAGTTCATCCTCGACCTGTTGCTCGAGGAGCGCGTGCTGCTCGTGCAGGGCACAGGCTTCAACTGGGCGCAGCCGGATCACTTCCGCGTGGTTTTCCTGCCGAACCTCGACGATCTGGCCGATTCGATCAGCCGGATCGCGCGCTTTCTCGACGGCTACCGCAAGCGCCATTCGGTCTGAGCGGGCCGGGTTTTCGCGCATTCATTCATTCTTACTAGCGAATCACAAGCAGCATGGAACCGATCAAAGTTGGCCTGTTGGGCTTCGGCACCGTCGGCAGCGGCACCTTCACGGTGCTGCACCGCAATCAGGAAGAAATCAAACGGCGCGCGGGGCGCGGCATCGAGATCGCGCGCATTGCGGTGCGCAACCCCGCCAAGGCGCAGGCCGCGCTCGGCGCTGACGCCGGCGTCGTCGAGGTCACCGACGACTTCAACGCGGTCGTCGACGATCCGTCGATCTCGATCATCGCCGAGATGATCGGCGGCACCGGCATCGCGCGCGAGCTCGTGCTGCGCGCGATCGCCAACGGCAAGCATGTCGTGACCGCCAACAAGGCGCTGCTCGCGGTGCACGGCACCGAGATCTTCGAGGCCGCGCGCGAACAGGGCGTGATGGTCGCGTTCGAGGCGGCCGTCGCGGGCGGCATCCCGATCATCAAGGCGCTGCGCGAAGGCCTGACCGCCAACCGCATCCAGTACATCGCCGGCATCATCAACGGCACGACCAACTACATCCTGTCGGAGATGCGCGACCGCGGCCTCGATTTCGCGACCGCGCTGAAGGCCGCGCAGGCGCTCGGCTACGCGGAAGCCGATCCGACCTTCGACATCGAAGGCGTCGACGCCGCGCACAAGGCGACCATCATGAGCGCAATCGCGTTCGGCGTGCCGGTCCAGTTCGACCGCGCTTACGTCGAAGGCATCAGCAAGCTCGACGCGACCGACATCCGCTATGCGGAAGAGCTCGGCTACCGGATCAAGCTGCTCGGCATCGCGCGCCGCGCCGAAGACGGCATCGAGCTGCGCGTGCATCCGACGCTGATTCCCGAGAAGCGCCTGCTCGCCAACGTCGAAGGCGCGATGAACGCGGTCGTCGTGCACGGCGACGCGGTCGGCACGACGCTCTACTACGGCAAGGGCGCCGGCGCGGAGCCGACCGCCTCGGCCGTCGTCGCGGATCTCGTCGACGTCACGCGCCTGCATACGGCCGACCCGGAACACCGCGTGCCGCATCTCGCATTCCAGCCGGACAGCCTGTCGAACACGCCGATCCTGCCGATCGACGAAGTGACGAGCGGCTACTACCTGCGCCTGCGCGTGGCCGACGAGACGGGCGTGCTCGCCGACATCACGCGCATCCTGGCCGACGCCGGCATTTCGATCGACGCGCTGCTGCAAAAGGAATCGGAGCAGGTCGACGACGCGAACGGCGAAACCGACATCATCCTGATCACGCACGAAACGCGCGAAAAGCACGTGAACGCGGCGATCGCGCGAATCGAAAGCCTCTCGACGGTGGTGTCGAAGGTGACGAAGCTGCGCATGGAAGCGCTGAACTGAGGACGCGGAACGACATGAACTACATCTCCACGCGCGGCGCCGGCATCGGCGAGCGCCACACGTTTTCCGACATCCTGCTCGGCGGCCTCGCGAAGGACGGCGGGCTGTACCTGCCGAGCGAGTATCCGCAGGTGTCGGCAGACGAGCTCGCGCGCTGGCGCACGCTGCCGTATGCGGATCTCGCGTTCGAGATCCTCACGAAATTCTGCGACGACGTGCCCGCCGACGACCTGCGTGCGATCACGCGCCGCACCTACACGGCCACCGTCTACAGCAACACGCGCCACGGCGAGAACGCGTCCGACATCACGCCGCTGAAGCCGCTCGGCACCGAGCAGGGCACGGCGCTGTCGCTGCTCGAGCTGTCGAACGGCCCGACGCTCGCGTTCAAGGACATGGCGATGCAGCTGCTCGGCAACCTGTTCGAGTACACGCTCGCGAAGCACGGCGAAGCGCTGAACATTCTCGGCGCGACGTCGGGCGATACGGGCAGCGCGGCCGAATACGCGATGCGCGGCAAGGCCGGCGTGCGCGTGTTCATGCTGTCGCCGCACCGCAAGATGAGCGCGTTCCAGACCGCGCAGATGTTCAGCCTGCAGGATCCGAACATCTTCAACCTCGCGGTCGAGGGCGTGTTCGACGACTGCCAGGACATCGTGAAGGCCGTGTCGAACGATCACGCGTTCAAGGCCCGGCACAAGATCGGCACGGTCAACTCGATCAACTGGGCGCGCGTCGTCGCGCAGGTCGTCTATTACTTCAAGGGCTATTTTGCGGCCACCCGGTCCAACGACGAGCGCGTATCGTTCACGGTGCCGTCGGGCAACTTCGGCAACGTCTGCGCCGGCCACATCGCGCGCATGATGGGTCTGCCGATCGCGAAGCTGGTCGTCGCGACCAACGAGAACGACGTGCTCGACGAGTTCTTCCGCACCGGCGTCTACCGCGTGCGCAGCGCGCAGAACACCTATCACACGAGCAGCCCGAGCATGGACATCTCGAAGGCGTCGAACTTCGAGCGCTTCGTGTTCGACCTGCTCGGTCGCGATCCGGCGCGCGTGATGCAGCTGTTCCGCGACGTCGATGAGAAGGGCGGCTTCGATCTCGCGGCGAGCGGCGATTTCGCGCGCGTCGCGCAGTTCGGCTTCGTGTCCGGCCGCAGCAGCCATGCGGACCGCATCGCGACGATCCGCGACGTGTTCGCCCGTTACGACACGATGATCGACACCCATACGGCCGACGGCGTGAAGGTCGCGCGCGAGCACCTCGACGCCGGCGTGCCGATGGTCGTGCTCGAGACGGCGCAGCCGATCAAGTTCGGCGAGACGATCCGCGAAGCGCTCGAGCGCGAGGCCGAACGGCCGGCCGCGTTCGACGGGCTCGAAGCGCTGCCGCAACGCTTCGACGTCGTGAAGGCCGACGCGCAGCAGGTGAAGGACTTCATCGCCGCGCATACGGGCGCGTAACGCGGCGCCGGGCCGCCCGCGCGGGCGGCCGGCGGCGCACTACGGCCGGAATGTCGATTCGTCGCACGGATCGGGATTCCGGCCGTTTTACTTGGCTGCGGCATTCGCGCGATGGGCGCGGGCGGCGTCAGCCGTTTGCCGTCGTCAGCCGGCGCGAAGCCGTGCGTGCGCGCGCCTGCCGGTCGCGGCAATCGCCGTGTGCGCATGTCGGCCATACCGCGCGCGGCTGCAGCAGCGTCGCTACAATGGCGTATTGAATTCCAACGATCTCCGCTTCCATCGATGTCGAACCCGAATCCCGCGGCGCCGCGCGCGCCGATGCTGTCGACCGCCGAGGCGCTCGCCGCGCTGCTCGATGCCGCGAAGCCGCTGCCCGGCGTCGAAACCGTCGCGACGCTCGACGCGCTCGGCCGCGTGCTGGCGGCCGACGTGATCTCGCCGCTCGACGTGCCGCCGATGCATACGAGCGCGATGGACGGCTATGCGGTGCGCGTCGCCGATCTGCTGCATGGCGAGCGCCGCTTGCCGGTGTCGCAGCGGATCCCGGCCGGCCATCCGGCCGCGCCGCTCGTGGCCGGCACGGCCGCGCGCATCTTCACCGGCGCGACGGTGCCGGCCGGCGCCGATGCCGTCGTGATGCAGGAGCAGACGTCGGCCGACGGCGACGCGGTCGAGATCCTGCACACGCCGAAGGCCGGCGAATGGATCACCGCGCAGGGCGCGGACATCCGCCAGGGCTCGGTGATCCTGCCGGCCGGCACGCGGCTCACGCCGCAGGCGCTCGGGCTCGCCGCATCGGTCGGCTGCGCGCAGTTGCCGGTGGTTCGCCGGATTCGCGTCGCGGTGTTCTTCACCGGCGACGAACTGACGATACCCGGCGAGCCGCTGAAGCCCGGCGCGATCTACAACTCCAACCGCTTCACGCTGCGCGGTCTGCTGGAGCGGCTCGGCTGCCACGTGACGGACTACGGGATCGTGCCCGACTCGCTGGCCGCAACCCGCGACACGCTGCGCGAGGCCGCGCGCGATCACGACGTGATCCTGACGAGCGGCGGCGTATCGGTCGGCGACGAGGATCACGTGAAGCCCGCCGTCGAAGCGGAGGGGCGGCTCGCGCTGTGGCAGATCGCGATGAAGCCCGGCAAGCCGCTCGCGTTCGGCGCGGTGCGCCGCGGCGACGCATGCGCGGACGCGCATTTCATCGGGCTGCCGGGCAACCCCGTGTCGAGCTTCGTCACGTTCCTGCTGTTCGTCCGGCCGTTCCTGCTGCGCCTGTCGGGCGTACGTGACGTCGCGCCGCGCGCGCTGTCGTTGCGCGCCGACTTCTCGCAGCACAAGGGCGACCGGCGCAACGAGTTCCTGCGTGCGCGCGTGAACGCGGCCGGCGGCCTCGATCTGTTCCCGAACCAGAGCTCGGCGGTGCTGACCTCGACGGTCTGGGGCGACGGCCTGATCGACAATCCGCCGCAGCACGCCATCAGCGCGGGCGAGACCGTGCGTTTCATTCCGTTTTCCGAACTGCTGTCGTAAGCGACGGTTTTCCGACCTATGAAGATTCAGCTGAAATTCTTTGCAAGCGTGCGCGAGGCACTGGGCGTGTCCGACGAGCAGGCCGACGTGCCCGACGGCGTGACGACCGTCGGCGACGTGCGCGCGTGGCTGCGCCTGCGCGGCGGCGCGTGGGCCGAGACGCTCGCCGAAGGGCGTGCGTTGCGGATGGCCTGCAATCACGAGATGACCGACCCGGAAACGCGGCTCACCGACGGGTGTGAAGTCGCGTTTTTTCCGCCGGTGACCGGCGGTTGACCGAGCACATGGCCGGCGTCGGCGCTGCCGTGCACGCGCCGGCCGACAGGAACAGACGATGCCGACAGTACGAATCCAGACCGCCGATTTCGACCTGAATGCCGAGGTCGCGGCATTGCGCGCGCGCAATCCGCGGATCGGCGCCGTCGCGTGCTTCGTCGGCACGGTGCGCGACCTGAACGAAGGCGATGCGGTCGCCGCGCTGGAGCTCGAGCACTATCCGGGCATGACCGAGAAGGCGCTCGAGAAGATCGCCGCCGAAGCCGGCCGGCGCTGGCCGGGAATCGACGTCGCGATCGTGCATCGGGTCGGCCGGCTGCTGCCGCTCGACCAGATCGTGATGGTCGCGACCGTCGCGGCGCACCGCGGCGATGCGTTCGCGTCGTGCGAATTCGTGATGGATTACCTGAAGACCGAGGCGCCGTTCTGGAAGAAGGAAACGACGCCGGACGGCGAGCGCTGGGTCGATGCGCGCAGCACCGACGACGCGGCGCTCGCGCGCTGGGGAATCGAGTCGGGCAACCGGCCGCGCTGAGCGGCGCGTACGAGCCCCGCGGCGATTCGCCGCAGCCGCGCGCGCGGCGCGCGCATCGGCATGGCGGGCATCAGGCGTCGGGGCCGGCCTCGGGCTCGACGCCGCGCCCGATGATCTTCGCCGGGAACGGCTCGCCGCGCGCGCGCGACGGCAGCGCGTGCCCATCGTCGTCCGCGTCGCGGCGGCGCGGCGCGATCGCATCGAGCAGCGCCTGCTGCTCGGCCGGAATCCGATAATCCCACCCGAAGCGGCTCAGCTGCAGGCTCTGCGCGATTCTGAGCGCCGGCTCCATGAAGCGCACGGCCGCCGCCGGCGTGTAGCGCGCTTCGACCGTCTTCAGGAACAGCGACAGCCAGCGGCTGAAGTGCGCGGGCTCGATCCCGTCGAGCGGCTGATGCGCCTGCTGCACGTTGCCGCGATAGCCCCTGGTGCCGAGCACGAGGCTCGACCAGAAGCTGACCATTTTGGGCAGATGCGCGTCCCAGCGCCCGTCCAGCTTGGCATCGAACACCGGCCCGAGCAGCGGATCGGCGCGCACGCGATCGTAGAACGCGTACACGAGGTCGCGGATGTTGGCTTCGGTCGGTTCGGCGTCGCGGATGCGGGCCGGCGCGGTGTCGGACGAGGCGGGCAGGGAGGTCATGACGAAAAAGGGCCGGGAAAGTCGGGGCGTTGGCGGTGCGGCTGCGCGCTTCAGGCGCAGGACGCGCGCACGATTTTGACGCAAAATAGCGTCGACCAAGGCCGTAAAAATGCGCAGATGTAATGCATCTTATTGCGCGCCGGCCATTCCGGCAACCGTATCGCGTCGCGCGATCGCGCCCGCCGCCCGGCGAGCGTTCCGATTGATGCAGCGTGCATAATCGGGCCCGATCGACATTTTTGCGTACCGCTCATGAGACTCACCGACTACACCGACTACGCGCTGCGCGTGATGCTGTACCTTGCCGTGCGCGGCGACGGGCTCGCGACGATCCAGGAGATTTCGGATGCCTACGGCGTCTCGAAGAATCATTTGATGAAGGTCGTCCAGCAGCTCGGCGAGCTCGGCTGGGTCGATACCGTGCGCGGGCGCAACGGCGGCTTGCGGCTGTTTCCCGCGTCGCTGAAGCTGACGATCGGCCAGGTCGTGCGCGCCACCGAGAACGATTTCGCGCTGGTCGGCTGCTTTTCGCCGGACGGCGGCGAGTCGCGCGGCTGCGTGATTCAGCCGCAGTGTCAGCTCAAGGGCGTGCTGGCGGCGGCGCGCGACGCGTTCTTCGCCGAGCTCGACCGCCATACGATCGGCGAACTGTCCGTGCCCGCGTCGCCGCTCGTCGCACTGCTCGGGATTCGCCCGGCCGCGCCCGCGCGTGGCGATGCAGCGCCGGACGACGCACCGGCCGCCGCTTTGCCGACCAAGGCCGATTGAGGTCTGCCGCGCCTGCCGCCAGGCGCCCGCGGTGCCCGTGCGGGCCGCCTCCCGCCGCCCGGCAACTGTTGAGTTGAATCAACCGGATTTTCGCTTGAAACCCGTATAACGATCCTCATCTTGGTGTTAATCGAAAATTGGAGGCTTCACCCAAATGAGAATCGACAAGCTAACCACCAAGTTCCAGGAAGCGCTCGCGGACGCCCAGAGCCTCGCCGCCGGCCGCGACAATCAATACATCGAACCCGTGCACGTGCTGGCGGCGCTGGTCGCGCAGCAGGACGGCTCGGCGCGTTCGCTGATGTCGCGGGCGGGCGTACACGTGCAGGCGCTGCAAGGCGCGCTCAATGAAGCGATCGCGCGCCTGCCGCAGGTGACGGGCACCGGCGGCGACATCCAGATCGGCCGTGAACTGGCCGGGCTGCTGAACCAGGCCGACAAGGAAGCGCAGAAGCTGAACGACACGTTCATCGCGAGCGAGATGTTCCTGCTCGCCGTCTCCGACGACAAGGGCGAAGCCGGCAAGCTCGCGCGCCAGCACGGCCTCACGCGCAAGGCGCTCGAAGCCGCGATCGCCGCGGTGCGCGGCGGCTCGCAGGTGCACAGCCAGGACGCGGAAAGCCAGCGCGAGGCGCTGAAGAAATACACGGTCGACCTGACCGAGCGCGCGCGTGCCGGCAAGCTCGATCCGGTGATCGGCCGCGACGACGAAATCCGCCGCTCGATCCAGATCCTGCAGCGCCGCACCAAGAACAACCCGGTGCTGATCGGCGAGCCGGGCGTCGGCAAGACCGCGATCGTCGAAGGGCTCGCGCAACGGATCGTCAACGGCGAAGTGCCGGAGACGCTGAAGGGCAAGCGCGTGCTGTCGCTCGACATGGCCGCGCTGCTCGCCGGCGCGAAGTATCGCGGCGAGTTCGAGGAGCGCCTGAAGTCCGTGCTCAACGACATCGCGAAGGACGAAGGCCAGACGATCGTGTTCATCGACGAGATCCACACGATGGTCGGCGCGGGCAAGGCCGAAGGCGCGATGGATGCGGGCAACATGCTGAAGCCGGCGCTGTCGCGCGGCGAGCTGCACTGCATCGGCGCGACCACGCTCGACGAATACCGCAAGTACATCGAGAAGGACGCCGCGCTCGAACGCCGCTTCCAGAAGGTGCTGGTCGACGAGCCGAGCGTCGAGGCGACCATCGCGATCCTGCGCGGGCTGCAGGAAAAGTACGAGCTGCACCACGGCGTCGACATCACCGACCCGGCGATCGTCGCGGCGGCCGAGCTGTCGCATCGGTACATCACCGACCGGTTCCTGCCGGACAAGGCGATCGACCTGATCGACGAGGCCGCGTCGAAGATCAAGATGGAAATCGATTCGAAGCCCGAAGAGATGGACAAGCTCGATCGCCGGCTGATCCAGCTGAAGATCGAACGCGAGGCCGTGAAGAAGGAGCAGGACGAGGCGTCGCAAAAGCGCCTGCAGCTGATCGAGGAAGAGATCGAGCGGCTCGGTCGCGAATACGCGGACCTCGAGGAAATCTGGACTGCCGAGAAGGCAGCGGTGCAGGGCAGCGCGCAGCTCAAGGAAGAGATCGAGAAGGTGCGTGCCGACATCGTGCGTCTGCAGCGTGAAGGCAAGCTGGAGAAGGTCGCCGAACTGCAGTACGGCAAGCTGCCGCAGCTCGAGTCGCAACTGAAGCAGGTCACGCAGGCCGAAGCGCAGGAGCAGCACGCGCCGACGCGTCCGCGTCTGCTGCGCACGCAGGTCGGCGCGGAAGAAATCGCGGAGGTCGTGTCGCGTGCCACCGGGATTCCGGTGTCGCGGATGATGCAGGGCGAACGCGAGAAGCTGCTGCACATCGAGGAAAAGCTGCACGAGCGCGTGGTCGGCCAGGACGAGGCGATCAGCGCGGTGGCCGATGCGATCCGCCGCTCGCGCGCGGGGCTCGCCGATCCGAACCGTCCGTACGGCTCGTTCCTGTTCCTCGGGCCGACCGGCGTGGGCAAGACCGAGCTGTGCAAGGCGCTGGCGTCGTTCCTGTTCGACTCGGAAGAGCATCTGATCCGGATCGACATGAGCGAGTTCATGGAGAAGCACAGCGTCGCCCGCCTGATCGGCGCGCCGCCGGGCTATGTCGGCTACGAGGAAGGCGGCTACCTGACGGAAGCCGTGCGCCGCAAGCCGTACAGCGTGATCCTGCTCGACGAGATCGAGAAGGCGCATCCGGACGTGTTCAACGTGCTGCTGCAGGTGCTCGACGACGGTCGCATGACCGACGGGCAGGGCCGCACGGTCGACTTCAAGAACACGGTGATCGTGATGACGTCGAACCTCGGCTCGCAGGTGATCCAGTCGCTGACCGGCTCGCCGCAGGAAGAGATCAAGGACGCGGTGTGGATCGAGGTGAAGCAGCACTTCCGCCCCGAGTTCCTGAACCGGATCGACGACGTCGTCGTGTTCCACGCGCTCGATCGCAGCAACATCGAATCGATCGCGAAGATCCAGCTCGCCCGCCTGCACGACCGGCTCGCGAAGCTCGACATGGCGCTCGACGTGTCGCCGGCGGCGCTCGAGCAGATCGGCAAGGTCGGCTACGACCCGCTGTTCGGCGCGCGGCCGCTGAAGCGCGCGATCCAGCAGGAGATCGAGAACCCGGTCGCGAAGCTGATCCTCGCGGGCCGCTTCGGTCCGAAGGACGTGATCCCGGTCGACGTCAGCGACGGCCAGTTCGTGTTCGATCGCGTCGTGCACTGAGCGGCATCGGCCGCCCGCACGCCCGGCTCGCGCCGGGCGCGCAAAAACGAACGCCCCGCTTCGTGCGGGGCGTTTGCATATGGGTCGGCGCAACCGCCGCCGGACCGTCGGGCCGTGCGCTGCGCGCTCAGCCTTGCTTGTTGCCGCCGAACATGCCGGCGAGCTGCGTGAGCGTGCCCAGCACGTTCGACGTGTCGATCTGGCCGCCGGCCGGCACTTCGCCGTTCGGCGTCGCGCCGTTGACCACGTGCGGCAGCACCTGCGCGAGAATCGACGAGGCCTGCGACGGGTCGATGCCGACCTTGCTCGCGAGCGAGCCGACGACGTCGGAGCCGAGCACGTTCTGCAGCGTGTCGGCCGAGATCGGCTGGTTTTCGCCGGTGCCGACCCACGAGCCGATCACTTCGCCCGCGCCGCCGGCCTTGAACTTCTCGATCAGCCCGTTCAGGCCGCCCGGCTGGTTGTTGATGAATTCGAGCGCGGTCGCGATGAGCGCGCTTTGCGAGTTGCCGCCGGCCTGGCCGCCGATCAGACCGCCGACGATGTCGAGGAGACCCATGATTCTTCACCTTCACTGAAAAGGGCGCCGTACGACGGCGCCCGTTGAACGAATGCCGCGCGCACGCGGCGTATGTCAGGCGCCCGACGCCGCGGCGGCGGAGGCGGCCTTGTCCTTCTTGCTCTTCTTCTTCGAACCCTTGGTCGCTTTCGCGGACGACGCTGCGGCCGGGGCGCTCGCGCCTGCATCGGCCGACGCCGCGGCTGCTGCTGCCGCCTTGTCCTTCTTCGACGCACGCTTGCTCTTCGCCGGCTTGGCCGCCGCGTCGGACGCGCTGGCGGCAGGCGCGGTTGCGGTCGCCGGCGTGCCGGTGGTCGCGCTCGGCGACGTCGTGGCCGACGGGGCCGGAGCCGGAGCCGCCGACGGCGTCGCGGCCGGCTTCGACAGCTTCACGCCCTTCGGCGGCGTCGACGAGCCGCCGATCGTCAGACCGTTCTCCTCGAGATGGCCGACCGATTTCGTGCCGAGCCCCTTCACTCGGTTCGCGAGATCGTCCGCATCCTTGAACGGGCCGTTCTTCGTGCGTTCGTCGATGATCGCCTTCGACTTCACGGGCCCGAGGCCCTTCACCGCTTCGAGCGCCGCCTGGTCGGCGGTGTTGACCTCGACGGCAGCGGCCAGACCGGCGGCAAGCGACAACGACAGCGCGACGAACAGCATCAGCAGCTTCTTCAGCATGGCAGGCTCCCTGATTCGGACGGACGGATGGATGGCGGTACCAATCGACGGCGACGCGACACCCGCCGCGTGCCGCCGTTAAGCATAGGTCAAATGCGTGCCCTTTTTGAGACAGGCTTCCCGCATCTTGCTGAAGGCTTGCGCCGGTGTAAAGACGCAAAGCCGCGCGGCACGGCGCTTTTGACCATTCTTGACGGTGTGCGCGGGTGTGGGCGGGTGTGTGAGGCAGCGCGTGACGACGATCGGGCCTGGCCGTTCGATCGTGCTTGACTTAGAGTGAACTCTAACTCCTAACCTTGTTCCTGCCATGTCGAAAACCGTTTCCAGATCCACCGCCGCCGGCCCGCTGACGATCGGGCAAGTCGCCGAACTGACCGGCGTGTCGACGCACACGCTGCGCTATTACGAGCAGGCCGGGCTGCTGCGCGCGATTTCGCGCACGGCCGCCGGGCACCGGCTCTATGCGCCGGCCGACCTGGACTGGCTCGCGTTCGTGATGCGCCTGAAGGCGACCGGCATGCCGATCGCGCAGATGCAGCAGTTCGCGGCGCTGCGTGCCGAAGGCGAGTCGACCTTCGGCGCGCGGCGGCGCCTGCTCAGTGCGCATCGCGATGCAGTGCGCGCGCACATCGCCGAGTTGCAGGCGAGCCTCGACGCGATCGGCGACAAGATCGCGTACTACGAGCAGCAGGAGCGCGAGACGGAACGACGGGCAAATCCTACTCACTTACCCTCGGAACAGGACGGACACCATGGAACGACTCGTTGACGATCGCTTTGCGCGCGGCTGGAACAAGCTGAAGGAAATCGACGGCGAAGTGGGCGAGCGCGTCATCGCGGCGCTCGCGCCGATCGCACCGGACTTCGGACGGCTGTTGGTCGAATTCGGCTTCGGCGACATCTACAGCCGGCCGCAACTCGACCTGAAGGCGCGCGAGATCGCGACGATCGCCGCGCTGGCCGCGCTCGGCAATGCGCAGCCGCAATTGAAGGTACACATCGAGGCCGCGCTGAACGTCGGCTGCACGCGCGACGAGATCGTCGAGGTGTTCATGCAGATGGCCGTCTATGCGGGCTTTCCGGCAGCATTGAACGCACTGTTCGCCGCGCACGAGGTGTTCACGCGGCGCGTCGACGCGGCCGGCGCCGACGCCCGCACGGAAGCGGCCGTGGCGCACTGCGGGTGAAGCGAAGCGCGCGTCGGCGGGCGGACGCGCCGACGGATCAGATCCGGTGCGGCGCGACGATCCGGTGCTTGGCGATGCGCCGGTACAGCGTCGCGCGCGAGATGCCGAGCGCGCGCGCGGCGGCGTCGGGCCGCCAGCGATGGGCGGTGAGCGCCGCGACGATGCGGCCGCGCTCGTCGTCCGGCGGCACGCCCGCGCCGTGCGCGCCGAGCCGGGCACCGAGCTGCGCGGCGAGGTCGGCCGGCAAGTCGCGCCGCGTCACGCGCGCGCCGTCGCATACCGCGCACGCGTAGCGCAGCACGTTGCGCAGCTGGCGCACGTTGCCGGGCCACGGGTAGGCGGCGAGCTCTTCGGCGAGCGTCGCGTCGAGCGTCAGCACGTGGCCGGTGGCCTGCGCCTCCTCGGCGAACACCGCGGCGATCACGTCGCGCACGTCCGCGCGCTCGCGCAGCGGCGGCAGCGCGAACGTCGCGCCGCTCAGCCGGTAGTACAGATCCTCGCGGAACGTGCCGTCGGCGACCATGCGGGCGAGATCGCGGTGCGTCGCGCAGATCACGTCGAGATCGACGCGCACCGGCGTGTCGCTGCCGAGCGGCACGACCTCGCCGTCCGCGAGCACGCGCAGCAGGCGCGTCTGCAACGCGAGCGGCATGTCGCCGATTTCGTCGAGGAACAGCGTGCCGCCGTCGGCGAGCGCGATCTTGCCGCGCGCGCCGTGCTTGCGCGCGCCGGTGAACGCGCCGGCTGCATAGCCGAACAGTTCGCTCTCGATCAGCGCCTCCGGCAGCGCGCCGCAGTTGACCGCCACGAACGGCCGCGCGCGCCGCGCGCCGGCGTCATGCACTGCGCGCGCAAACACTTCCTTGCCCGCGCCCGTCTCGCCGAGCACGAGGATCGGCAGCCGCTTGCTCGCCACGCGCAGCGCGAGTTCGGCCTGCTGCGCGACGCGCGCGTCGCTGCTGTTCAGGAACGGCGTGAGCGCGCCGACGTGACGCTGCTCGGCGCCCGGGCGGCGCGCCGTCTTGTCGGTCTCGCGGCTCGCGCGCCGCAGCGGCGCCCGCAGCCGTGCATAGAGCGGCGCGCCGGTGGCGCGCAGCCGCAGCGCGACGATCGCATCGAGGCGCGCGGCGTCGCGCAGCGGCATCTCGGTCGCATCGAAGATCTCGTCGATATGGCGCGGCTCGTTCAGCGCCGGCAGCGCGTCGCGCGCGTGCCGGTTCGCGGCGACGATGTTGCCGCATTCGTCGAACGCGATCAGCCATTCGGGTTGCGCCTCGACGTAATGACGGTTCGGATGACCGAACAGAATCCAGTGCTGCGCGGTGCTGTGCACGAAGTAGCCGTCCTCGATCAGCGCCGCGCTCTGCCGCACGAGCTGGTACACGAGGCGCTGGCTGTCGCGGCTGTCCGGCGACTGCACGGCCGATGCGTCGAGCACGCCGATCAGCTCGCCGCCCGGCGAGAAGATCGGCGCGGCGCTGCAGGTCAGCGTGGTGAACGCGGCGCGGAAGTGGTCGGTCTTGTGCACGGTGATCGGCGCGAGATCGGTCAGCACGCTCGCGACGCCGCAGGTGCCTTCCTCGCTTTCCGACCAGCAGGTGCCGATGTGCAGCCCCGCATGACGAAAATCGTTGCGGCGGTCGCGCTCGATCCGGTAGTCGATCGTCACGCCGTGCGCGTCCGTCAGCATCACGCAATAGTCTGCAACGCGAATCATGTCGTGCAGGCGCGTGAGGCACTGGCCCGACGCGCGCAGGAACGCCTCTTCCTTGTCGCGCACCTCGCGCAGCTCGGCCGCGGTGAGCACGCGCGGGCCGATCGACGACGCGGGATCGAGCGCGTAGCGCTCGAGCGAGCGCTGCCACGACGACACCAGACGCGCGGATTCGGCCGGCGCGGGCAGGCGTCCGGCGAGCGCGCCAAGGACGCGATCGGCGTGCTGGGCCTGGGGGACGGCATAGGGCATGGTCGGCTCCGGTTCCATACGGCAGGGAATTCGACCTTCTTGTAGCACATCCGCTTGCGCGGATCACATTGCATCGCAGCACGCGGCACGCGTGAGACGTTCGTCTCAGCGCGATCTCGGCCGTCTCGCGCCGTTGAGACGCGCGGGCGGGCCGGCCGCGACGTTCGGCCGGCGCGCGCCGTGCCGCGACACGCATGGCTCGGCGGCCGAACCGCGCGATGGGCGACGTCGCCGCGGCAGCCACCCGTGCGACTCGGCCGCGTGAGACGCACGGGGCGTTTCGTGCGGCGGCGAGCCGTCGCGCCGGCCTGCGTCACCGCCCGGCAGCGGTGCCGAGCCTGTATCCGCGCGGATTTCGCGGTCGTGGTGCGCACGATGGCACGCCGCTTGCAGATGTGATCGGCAAGCCCGGCGCGTTGGCGTCGGCGACGACGATCCGCTGCCCTCGATGACGGCGGACGAGACATGCAGGGCCGCTGCGCGAGCGCCGGCCCAATGGATGGAGACAAGCCCGTGACGACGCCCGTGACTGTCGGCGTGATCGCGAACCCCGCATCGGGGCGCGACATTCGCCGTCTGACGACGCATGCATCCGTGTTCCCGACCGCGGAGAAGGCCAACATGGTCGTGCGCCTGCTCGCCGGCCTCGGCGCGATGGGCGTCGAGCGCGTGCTGACCTTGCGCGACAAGACGGGCATCGCGACGCTGCTGATGCGTGCGCTCGATACGCACCGCGCGGTCGCGCCGCACGAGCGCTGGCCCGAGGTCGAAGTCGTCGATCTGCCGATCACCGACAGCGTCGCCGACACGCAGGCGGGCGCCGCCTACATGCACCGGATGGAAGTGTCGCTGATCGTCGTGCTCGGCGGCGACGGCACCCATCGCGCGGTCGCCGCCCACTGCGGCGCGACGCCGCTCGTCGCGCTGTCCACCGGCACCAACAACGCCTTTCCCGAACATCGCGAGGCAACCGTCGCGGGCGTCGCGGCCGGGCTCGCCGCGACCGGCGCGGTGCCGGCCGAGATCGCGTTCGTGCGCAACAAGCGGCTCGTCGTGCGCTGCATCGCCGGGGCGAACGCGGGGCGCGAGGAGATCGCGCTGGTCGACGTGTGCGCGGCGCGACAGCGCTTCATCGGCGCGCGTGCGGTCACCGGGCCGGCCGACATCGAGACGCTCTACCTGACCTTCGCGGAGCCGGACGGCATCGGCCTGTCCGCGCTCGGCGGCGCATGGGCGCCGCTCGAGCGCAGCGCGCCGCACGGGCTCGCGATGCGCTTTGCCGTAGACGGGCGGACGGACGGCACGCCGCTCGTCGCGCCGATCGCACCGGGGCGCGTCGATCGCGTCGTGATGCGCAGCTGCGAGCGGCTGGAGCCCGGTGCATGGCAGACCATCCCGTTCGAGCGCGGCACGCTCGCATTCGACGGCGAGCGCGAGATCGAGGTCGCGCGCGGCGAGCGCTACGAGATCGCGCTCGACTGGCACGGGCCGCTGACCGTCGACGTCGGCCGCACGCTGCGCTACGCGTCGTCACGACAGGTGCTGCGCGAAGCCGGCGCGTGGCGCGATTGAAGGTGCGTGTACCGGCAAGCCATTTCGATATCCATAACGACGAACACGGAGACATCGCCATGACAACCCCTCTGGAAGGCCAGGTCGCGATCGTGACCGGCGGTGCGCGCGGCATCGGCCGCGGCATCGCGCTGACGCTCGCGGCGGCGGGCGCCGACATCCTGCTGGCCGATCTGCTCGACGACGCGCTCGACTCGACCGCGCGCGAAGTGCGCGCGCTCGGCCGCCGGGCGGTGCTCGCGAAGGTCGACGTCACGCAGGCCGCGCAGGTCGACGCGATGGTCGCGCAGGCGCTCGCCGAGCTGGGCGGGCTCGACATCATGGTGAATTGCGCGGGCGTGATCAGCATTCATCCGGTCGAGGCGCTGAGCGAGCGCGACCGGGATTTCGTGATGGACGTGAACGCGAAGGGCACGTTCCTCGGCTGCCGCGCGGCGCTTGCGCATCTGAAGGCGCAGGGGCATGGGCGGATCATCAACGTCGCATCGATCGCCGGCAAGGAGGGCTTCCCGAATCTCGCCCACTACAGCGCATCGAAGTTCGCGGTGGTCGGTTTCACCAACGCACTGGCGAAGGAACTCGCGCGCGACGGCGTGACCGTCAACGCGATCTGTCCGGGCATCGTGCGCACCTACATGTGGGACCGGCTGTCCGACGAATGGAAGACCGATGGCGAATCGGTCGAGCAATCGTGGCAGCGGCATCAGCTCACGCTGATCCCGCAGGGCCGCGCGCAGACGCCCGAAGACATGGGCCGCCTCGCGCTGTTCTTCGCGACGATGGACAACGTGACCGGCCAGGCCGTGAACGTCGACGGCGGCTTCACGTTCCATTGACCACGCACGCCGAGCAATCCGTCGCCGCGGCGCGGCCGCGGCGGCATTCGCAGTCAGACCTACTCAGGAGACACACATGACCGTTTCGACCCAGCTCAGCAGGGACACGCTGCTGGACGCCTACCGGCTGATGCGCACCATCCGCGAATTCGAGGAGCGCCTGCACGTCGAGTTCGCGACCGGCGAAATCCCCGGCTTCGTTCACCTGTATGCGGGCGAGGAGGCGTCCGCGGTCGGCACGATGCTGCACCTCGGCCTCGAGGATTACGTCGCCACCACGCACCGCGGCCACGGCCACTGCATCGCCAAAGGCGTCGACGTGCACGGGATGATGGCCGAGATCTACGGCAAGAAGACGGGCGTCTGCCACGGCAAGGGCGGCTCGATGCACATCGCCGACCTCGCGATGGGGATGCTCGGCGCCAACGGGATCGTCGGCGCGGGCGGCCCGCTCGTCTGCGGCGCGGCGCTCGCGGCGAAGCACAAGAAGACCGGCGGCGTCGGCGTGTGCTTCTTCGGCGACGGCGCATCGAACCAGGGCGTGATCTTCGAATCGATGAACCTCGCGTCGGTGTGGCGGCTGCCGGCGATCTTCGTCGCCGAGAACAACGGCTATGCGGAAGCGACGTCGGCGAGCTGGTCGGTCGCGACCGACAACATCGCCGACCGCGCGAACGGCTTCGGGATGCCGGGTGTGATCGTCGACGGCTTCGACTTCTTCGCGGTGCACGAGGCGCTCGGCGAAGCGGTCGCACGCGCGCGCAACGGCGGCGGCCCGACGCTCGTCGAGGTGAAGTTCACGCGCTACTTCGGCCACTTCGAGGGCGACGCGCAGACTTACCGCGCGCCGGGAGAAGTGCAGAAGCTGCGCGACGAGAAGGACTGCCTGAAGCACTTCGAAACGCGCGTGGTGCGCGCCGAAGTGCTGACCACCGACGAACTGCGCGCGGTCGATGCGCAGGTGAAGGCGCTGATCGACGACGCGGTCGCGCAGGCGAAGGCCGCGCCGCTGCCCGATGCGGCGGACCTGCTCGCCGACGTGTACGTGTCGTATCCGTGAGCGCGGCCTGACCGAGCAACTGCCGGCCGACACGGCGAACCGAATATTCCAGGAGACAGACATGGCAAGGAAGATCACTTATTCGCAGGCGATCAACGAGGCGCTCGCGCAGGAAATGGCGCGCGACGACAGCGTGATCGTGATGGGCGAGGACAATGCAGGCGGCGCGGGCGCGCCCGGCGAGGACGACGCGTGGGGCGGCGTGCTCGGCGTGACGAAGGGGCTGTTCCACAAGTTTCCGGGCCGCGTGCTCGATACGCCGCTGTCGGAAGGTGGCTACATCGGCGCGGCCGTCGGCGCGGCCGCGTGCGGGATGCGGCCCGTCGCGGAGCTGATGTTCATCGACTTCATGGGCGTGTGCTTCGACCAGATCTTCAATCAGGCCGCCAAATTCCGCTACATGTTCGGCGGCAAGGCCGTCACGCCGGTGGTGATCCGCGCGATGTACGGCGCCGGCCTGCGGGCGGCGGCGCAGCATTCGCAGATGCTCACGTCGCTGTTCACGCATATCCCGGGGCTGAAGGTGGTGTGCCCGTCGACGCCGTACGACGCGA
Source organism: Burkholderia vietnamiensis LMG 10929 (assembly GCF_000959445.1). NCBI lineage: Bacteria > Pseudomonadati > Pseudomonadota > Betaproteobacteria > Burkholderiales > Burkholderiaceae > Burkholderia > Burkholderia vietnamiensis. The sequence continues at coordinate 2,247,234 of NZ_CP009631.1, forward strand.
AGGGCCTGCTGATCCAGTCGATCCGCGACAACGACCCGGTGATCTTCCTCGAGCACAAGCTGCTCTACACGCGTGAAGGCGAGGTGCCCGAGGAATCGTATGCGATCCCGTTCGGCGAGGCCAACGTCGTGCGCGAAGGCGACGACGCGACGATCGTCACCTACGGCCGCATGGTCCATCTCGCCACCGACGCGGCCGCGAAGCTCGCGAAGGACGGCATTCACGTCGACGTGATCGACCTGCGCACGACGTCGCCGCTCGACGAGGAAACGATCCTCGAGAGCGCGGAGCGCACCGGGCGCGTGGTGGTCGTCGACGAGGCGAACCCGCGCTGCTCGATCGCCACCGACATCGCGGCGCTCGTCGCGCAGCGCGCGTTCCGCTCGCTGCAGGCGCCGATCGAGCTGGTGACCGCGCCGCACACGCCCACGCCGTTCGCCGGCGTGCTGGAAGACTTGTACATCCCGTCCGCCGATGCGATCGCGCAGGCGGTACTGAAGACGAGGAGCTGACACGATGTCGATTCACATGATCACGATGCCCAAGTGGGGGCTGTCGATGGAGCAGGGGCAGGTCAATGGCTGGCTGAAGTCGATCGGCGAGCGCGTGACGAAGGGCGACGAAGTGCTCGACGTGGAGACCGACAAGATTTCGTCGGGCGTCGAGTGCGCCTTCGACGGCACGCTGCGCCGGCAAGTCGCGCAGGAAGGCGAGACGCTGCCGGTCGGCGCGCTGCTCGGCGTGGTCGCCGCAGCTGATGCGAGCGACGCCGACATCGACGCGGCGATCGCCGAATTCCAGCGCGATTTCGTGCCGAGCGCGGCCGCCGACGACGCGGCCGGCCCGCAGCCCGAGAAGGCGCAGATCGGCGGGCGCACGCTGCGGTTCCTGAAGCTCGGCGACGGCTCGGGCACGCCGGCCGTGCTGATTCACGGCTTCGGCGGCGATCTGAACAACTGGCTGTTCAATCACGCGGAACTCGCCGCGCATCGGCCGGTGTGGGCGCTCGACCTGCCGGGGCACGGCGAGTCCGGCAAGGCGGTCGAGACCGGCAGCCTCGACGAACTCGCCGACGCGGTGCTCGCGCTGCTCGATGCGCAGCAGATCGAGCGCGCGCACCTGATCGGCCATTCGATGGGCGGCGCGGTGGCGATGGCGGCGGCCGAGCGCGCGCCGCAACGCGTGGCGTCGCTGACGCTGATCGCGAGCGCCGGGCTCGGCGCCGACATCAACCGCGATTACATCGACGGCTTCGTCGCGGGCAACAGCCGCAACACGCTGAAGCCGCATCTCGGCGCGCTGTTCGCGGATCACGCGCTGGTGACGCGGCAACTGGTCGAGGATCTCGTCAAGTACAAGCGGCTCGAAGGCGTGCAGGCGGCGCTCGAGAAGATCGCGAACGCGGCGTTCGACGGCGCGGCCCAGCGGCGCGTGTTCCGCGATCGCGTCGCGTCGCTCGCGCCGCGCACGCTGGTGATCTGGGGCGAGCACGACCAGGTGATTCCCGCGCAGCACGTGCAGGGCTTGCCGGACGGCGTGCGCGCCGAGGTGATCGCCGGCAGCGGCCACATGGTGCAGATGGAGGCGGCTGCCGACGTGAACCGCCTGATCGTCGCGTTTCTCGGAGACTGACGATGGCCGCCGCGCTCGAACGACCCAGCCTCACCGCGCTCGGCCAGCCGGGCGCGCGCAGCCGCGACAAGCTCGCGCGCATTCCGGTGCGCGTCGAGCCCGCGGCGGGCGCGGCGCTGCCGAAGCCGTCGTGGCTGCGGGCGCGGCCGATGTCGAGCGGGGCGGTCGCCGACATGGCGGCCGTGCTGCGCGATCATCGGCTGCATTCCGTCTGCGAGGAGGCGATGTGTCCGAACATCGGCGAATGCTTCGCGCAGCGCACCGCGACCTTCATGATCATGGGCGGGCTGTGCACGCGGCGCTGCCCGTTCTGCGACGTCGCGCACGGCCGTCCCGAGCCGCTCGATCCCGACGAGCCCGCGCGGCTCGCCGCGGCGGCGGCCGCGCTCGGGCTGCGCTACGTCGTGATCACGTCGGTCGATCGGGACGACCTGCGCGACGGCGGCGCCGCGCATTTCGCCGCCTGCATCGCGGCGGTGCGCGCACGCGTGCCGGGCATCGGCGTCGAGGTGCTGACGCCCGATTTTCGCGGCCGCGTCGCGCGTGCGCTCGACGCGTTGTCGTCGGCATGGCCGGACGTGTTCAATCACAACATCGAGACGGTGCCGTCGCTGTATCGGGCCGCGCGGCCCGGCGCCGATTATCGCGGCTCGCTCGAACTGCTCGCGCAGGCGAAGGCCGCGCGGCCGGCGCTCGTGACGAAATCGGGCTTGATGCTCGGGCTCGGCGAGCGCGACGACGAGGTGCGCGCCACGCTGCACGACCTGCGCGCGCACGAGGTCGACGTGCTGACGCTCGGCCAGTATCTGGCGCCGTCCGTGCATCATCTGCCGGTGCGGCGCTACGTGAGCCCCGACGCGTTCGACGCGTGGCGCGACGAGGCGCTGGCGCTGGGGTTTCGCGAAGTCGTCGCAGGCCCGCTCGTGCGCTCGTCGTATCACGCGGCCGACGTGCTGAAGCCCGCGTGAGCCGCCAGCCGCGCGTCAGGCGCCAGCCTGCGCGCGGCTCACGCGGCGCAGATAGACCGCGAGGCCGGCGCCCGCGAGCATCAGGCTGAGCGTGTTCGCGAACCAGAAGCCGCGCGCACCGGTCAGCCAGGCCGGCGTGATGCCGCCCACGTTGAAGCCGAGCAGATAGCCGCCGCCGAGCCCGACGCCCCACAGCGCGATCGCGTAGATCACGGTCGGCACGACCGCGACCTTGTACGCGCGCAGCACGAACGCAGAGGTGACCTGCAGCGCGTCGAAGAAGTGGTAGCAGGTGACGATCGCGACGAGCGGCAGCGCCGCGGCGGCGACGGCCGGATCGGGCGTGTACGCGCCGACGATCAGCGGACGCAGCACGAACACCAGCACGCCGTAGGTGGCCGCGACCGCGCACGCGAGCATCACGCTGTGGCGGCCGAGCAGGCGCGCCTCGTCGTGGCGGCCGGCGCCGAGCGCACGCGCGACCAGCGTCGACGCGGCGACGCCGATCGACAGCGGCGTCATGTACAGCACGCCGCCGATATTGCCGGCGATCTGGTGGCCGGCGAGGGAGGTCGTGCCGAACTGCGCGATGAAGAGCGCCATGCAGGTGTACGACGTGACCTCGATCAGGTACGACAGCCCCATCGGCACGCCGAGCTGCAGGATCGCCTTCTGGCGTGCCCACACGGGCCAGCAAAAGCGCGAGAAGATCGCGAGCGGCGCGAACACGTCGAGCTTCGCGAGCAGCGTGAAGCCGATCGCCGCGAGCGCCCAGTTGATCAGCGTGCTCGCGAGCCCGCAGCCGGGGCCGCCGAGCGCCGGCACGCCGAAGCCGCCGAACACGAACCACACGTTGAGCGGAAACTTCAGCAGCAGCGCGCCGATCTGCAGGATCATCGCGAGGCGCGGCTTGCCGGCCGCGTTGGTGAGCGCGTTGTAGATGCGGAACACGAGGCTCGCCGGCAGGCCGTACGACAGGATGCGCAGGTATTCGACCGTGCGGTCGTGCAGCGTGGGCGGCGCGTGCGCCGCTTGCAGCAGCGCGTCGGGAAAGTGCAGCAGCAGGAAGCCGGGCACCGCGAGCAGCAGCGCGAGCCACAGCGCCTGCCGGACTTCCTCGCCGATCTCGGCATAGCGCCGTGCGCCGTACAGCTGCCCGGTGATCGGCTGCAGCGCCGACAGGATCCCGGTGAGCCCGATGTAGACCGACACGTAGATCGACGAGCCGAGTCCGAGCGCGGCGAGATCGGTGGCCGAATAGCGGCCGACCATCGCGGTGTCGATCACGCTGAACGCGATGATCGCGAGCTGGCCGACCAACACCGGCCATGCGAGGCCGACGATCCGGCGGATGTCGGCGAGCATCGTCACTCGACCGCGCGATGGCGCGGGCCACGGCGCTTGACGGGCGTCTTCGGCCGCTCGATGCGCTCGTAGAGCCGGAAGCGCTCGTCGCGGTCGGCGACGCGGCGGCCTTCCCACACGAGACGCCAGACGTATTGCGACATCGCGCTCGGCTCGCCGAAGTCCGCGCGGTCCTGGCGCAGGATCACGTCGCATTCGCCGGAGAATTCGAAGTGCATGTCGCCGAAATAGGCGAACGTCGCGAGCTGCGCGTCGCCGAGCCGCACGGGCGAGATGCATTCATAGTCTTTCGGCAGGTGCGACGCGATCTGTCGCGCGACATCGCTGTAGGTGCGGCCATAGTTGACGATCGGCAGCCACAGCGTCATCAGCAGCACCCACATCAGCGTGGTGCCGGCGCCCGACAGCACGACGCTGCGCCACAGCACCTTCGGCTGACGCGACACGCGCCAGCGCGCGAGCACGAACCAGCACACGGTGACCACCACCGCGCAGATGAACGACAGGATCTTGAAATGCGGCTCGTAGCCCGGCACGAGGCGCGCGAGGTTGCGCGCGAGCGGGTGCGGGAAGCCGGTCAGCGACGCCAGCCACACGAGCCAGACGAACGTGCCGAGGATGGTGAAGCTCAATACCGCGAACCAGTCGAACGCGTTGATCGCGCCGCGTTTGAGCGTCGGCAGCGCGAAGGTCGCGAGCACCGCGAGCGGCGGCAGCAGCAGCATGTACATCCGGTTCGACTGCTGGCTCTGCAGGATCACGAGCGCGACCAGCGGCACCACCACCGACAGCGGAACCGCGATATGCGCGCGGCGGCGCATGCCGGCCCAGCTCCACCACGCCCAGATCGCGAGCGGCCACGCCGGCCACGTGAACAGCGGCAGGTTCTTCGCCGCGTAGCCGAGCACCGCGGTCGGCGGGCCCGAAAAGCGCATCAGGCTGCCATGGATCCACTGGTTGAAGAACCACGCGGCGTCGTCGGGCGTCGCGTTGAAGGCGGCGAGCGGCCACAGCGCGAAGATCGCGGCCGCGAGCGGGACGCCGACCAGCGGCAGGCGCAGGTTGCGCATCTCCGGCGTGACGAGCCACAGCACGGCCGTGCCGGCCAGCAACGCGGCCACCAGCACCGGATTGCCCGACAGGGCGACCAGCCCGACCGCGGCGCCCCACCACAGCGCGCCTTGCATCGGCTTGTCGATGCCGCGCACGATGCCGTACACGAACATCGCGATCCACGCGAACTGCGCGAGCTGCGGCGTGGTTTCATGGCCGCGCTCGGCGAGGCCGAAGCAGGCGACGAGAATCAGCAGCGCGCCGTCGGCGAGCGTGCGGCCGTAGTCGCGCGGCTCCGGCTCGCCGCCGAATGCGTACTTGAACGGTTGCACCTCGGCGCGTCGGCCGAGCAGGTAGGCGGCGTACCAGACGAACGCGCAGGCGATGCAGAACAGCACGCCCGTATCGACGCGCGACGCGTTGCTCGCGTCGACCCACGGCGCGAGCGCGCGGATCGACAGCGCGCCGAGCCAGTAGCCGAGCGGCCCGTCGGTCGTGATGAACTTGCCGACCAGATTGGGTAGCAGCCAGTCGTGCCAGCCGCCGGTCGCCATCGTCCACATCACGCCGAAGCCCGCGGCGTCCTCGTTCTTCCACGGGTCGCGGCCGAACAGGCCAAACGCCGCATAGACGAGGCACAGCGTGAGCAGCAGCCAGCGCGGCAGCGCGCGCGTGGCGGAGGCGGTGAGACGAACGACAGGCTTCATGCAGATCAGCGATTTGATTTGTTATGGGCAGGCGGCCGGCACGATCGTGCGCGGGCGGGCCGGATTCGAGCATCCGGCATTGTAGACGCGACGGCCGGTGCGCGTCAGACGATTGCCGCGCTGGGTGCCGGCGCGTGTGCTGTCCCGGCGAGCGGCGACAAAAAAGGGCAGCCTGGGCTGCCCTTTTGTGCGGTACCGGTGCGTTGCAACCACCGGATCGGTGCGAAGCTTACTTCGCGACCTTGCCGCTGGCGCGTGCGCCGAACTTGTTCTTGAACTTCTCGACACGGCCTGCCGTGTCCATGATCTTCTGCTGGCCGGTGTAGAACGAGTGCGATTCCGACGACACTTCGATCTTGGCGAGCGGGTAGGTCTTGCCTTCGTGGTCGATGGTTTCACGCGTCTGGATCGTCGAGCGCGTGATGAACTTGAAGCCGTTCGACATGTCTTGGAAGACGACTTCGCGGTAGTCCGGGTGAATGCCAGGTTTCATGATGTTCCTTGGTGAGAGCGGTAGCCAACCCGCCGCTTGCCGTACCGGACCGCACGCATTCGTGCGATTCGGCCGCCGTCAAGCCCGGCGCGAGCCACTTGCCTAAGGTCGAAAAACGGCGATTATGCCAGAAAATCAGACGGTTGACGATTAATTTTCATCATGCGTCGAGCGCGCCCGTGCCGGCCGGATCCTGCCGATAGTAGCGGGCGAGCAGCCGGTACAGCTCCGGAAATTCGGACTCGAACGCCTGCGGCCGCACGAACAGCGCCTCGCTGCACACCGCGAAAAATTCCGACGGGTGATCGGCCGCATACGGATCGATCAGCGAGTCGCGCTCGAAGCGCGCCCACGCGCGCTCCGGCACCGCATCGACGCGCGCGCAGAACTGGTCGTAGGCGTGCTCGAACACGTCGGCCCACGCCTGCGCATCGAGGTGCGGCGCGTGCCAGCGGCGAAACAGCGGCGGGTAGCCATCGGCCGCGCCCGTCAGCATGTCGATCTTGTGCGCGAATTCGTGGATCACCACGTTGTACGCGTCGCGGCCGTCGGTCATCTGCGCATCTTCCCACGACAGGATCACCGGGCCGCCTTCCCAGGCCTCGCCGCTCGCGTCCTGCTCGACCTCGTGCACCACGCCGTTCTCGTCCTCCACCGTCTTGCGGATCACGAATTCGCCCGGATACACGACGATGCCGACCCAGCCGTCGTACAGCGACAAGTCGAGATTCAGCACCGGCAGGCAGGCCTGCGCCGCGATCGCGACGATCATCCGGTCGGTCAGCTCGAGCCCGTGCGCGGTCGAAAACGACTTGCGCGCGATGAACAGGCTCGTCAACTCGCGCAGCCGGCGCTGGTCGTCCGGCGCAAGCGCGCCGAGGAAGGGCAGGCGCGCGACCGTGTCGTCCCACAGCGCATCGGGGATCGGGTGGCTGCGCAGCGCGCGATCGCGGCGGCGGTCGTCGAACCAGCGGGTCAGTTTCGAGAGCATGGAGGCGGCGCGGGAAAATCCAAAGCCTGTCTTTTAACTCAATCGATCTCTTTTTGCCATGCCGCGAACAGGCCGCCGACGAGCGCGACGCCCGCGAGGTAATAGAAACCGTCGAGCGACGCGAGGAACGACGCCTGTTGCGCGACCATCCGCGCGATCGATGCGATCGCGAGCGCGTGCGCGTCGCTGAGCGCGTGGCCGGCGGCCGCGTAGCCGCGCGTGAGCGTGTCGACGCTCTGCTGGAACAGCGGGTCGAACACGTTCGCGCGCTCGACGAGCCGCGTCTGGTGCACGGCCAGCCGGTGCTGCTCGACGATGATCACCGACGACGTCGCGAACGAGATCGTCAACTGGCGCACGATGTTCTTCAGCCGGTAGCCGTGCGTGTACTCGTCGATCGCGAAGATCCGGAACGTCAGGTTCGCGACCGGCAGCACGATGAACAGCAGCAGCAATCCGCGCAGCAGCAGCGGGACGACCAGCGCGGCGTCGCCGACCTGCGGCGTCATCCGGGTCATCCACAGCGCGGCGACGATCGCGATCGCGAACCCCGGCACCACGAACCATTTCTTGTGCGTGACGCGCTTCGCATGCCGCAGGTACGCGAACAGCGCGGTGGCCGAGATCAGCGACATCGTGCCGACCAGCCGTCCGGCATTCTCGACCGGATAGCCGAGCCCGCGTTCGAGCAGCCGGGAGGTCAGGTAGCTGAAGCCGGTCGACTCGTAGTAATAGAACATGTACAGCAGCAGCCCGACCTGGAAAGTGCGCTCGCGCAGCGCATGCAGCCGCACGAGCGGCGCCGGATGGTGCCACTGGTGATACGCGAACCATGCGAGCGCGCCGATGCCCGCGAACGTCAGCAGCATCAGCGTCGGCGAGCCGCTGTAGAGCTGGTAGTGCACCTGCTGCAACACGATCTGCAATGCGCCTTGCGCCAGCGCAAACACGACGTAGGGCCAGAAATGCCCGGGGCCGCGCTCGTCGTCGAGCGTCCTGCCCGAGTCGGGCAGCGTGACGAACGCGAGCGCCGCGAACGCGATGCCGAACGGCGCCGTGCAGGCGAACAGCGCGCGCCACGTCGAATGCGCGACGAGCAGCCCGCCGACGATCGGCGCAAGCGCGCTGCCCAGCAGGATCATGATCAGGAGCGCGCGCGTGGCGGGCGCGCGCTCCTGCGGCTTGAAGCTGCTCTGGATAAGGATCCGGCACGCGCCCATCATCGGGCCGATGAAATAGCCCTGGAAGCCGCGCGCGAACGCGAGCTCGAGCGACGTGTCGGCGAGCGCGGCGGCGATGGCACCCAGCGAGAACATCAGCATGCTGCCCGCCACGTAGCGGCGATGCCCGAGCCGGTCGACCCACCATTGCTGCTGGAGAATGCCGAGCACGGCCGTCACCGCATACGCGCTCGACGACCACACGAGTTCGTCCGGCGACGCATTGATGCCGCCGGCGATGTAGCTCGCGAAGAACGAGAACGCCGCGTTGTCGAAGTAGTCGATGCCGGTGACGAGCGCGAGCGCCCACGGGAGCAGGTCCGCGCGCAGGTTCGCGCGGCTCCACAGCGGCGAGCGACCGGGCGCGACGTTCATTCGCGGTCCTTGCGCGCGCGTCGCGCGCCGGCTTCGGTGCGCCGCTGCGCCATCAGCGCATCGGGGTTTTCGCCGGCCAGGCGTCGTTCGATGTAGTCGAGGTCGTGCTGCAACTCCTTGCGCAGCGCGACGGCTTCCTTCAGCTCGCGCTGCACGGCCGCGATCCGCTGGTCGAGCGTGCCGATCTGCGCGGCGAGCCCGGTGCGAATGTCGCGCAACGAGGCGTCCGAATAGCGGCGCCGGCCATCGTCCGTCTGCTCCAGCGGGCGCTTCAACATCTCGGTGATGCCGTGCAGCGAGAAGCCGAGCGCGCGCAGCCGCAGGATGCGCGCGAAGCGTTCGAGCGCGGCTTCGTCGTACAGCCGGTAGCGGCCGCCGCTGCGCGACGGCGTGACGAGCCCGCGTTCCTCGTAGTACTTCAGCGTGCGCGGCGTGACGCCGAGGCGCGCTGCGGCGTCGCTGACGGTCAGCAGTGGCGTGGGGGCTTCGTTCGACATCGGATGTTCGGGCTTGAGTGGAGACGATGGTTCGTATTATAGATAAACCTGTACGTTCACGTATAGGTTGGCGCGAAAAAACGGCCGCCGTGCGAGATGCAGGGCGGCCGTTCGGCGTGGAGGCGGGCGGTCAGCCGCCGCGGCGCATCAGATCGAAGAACTCGGAATTGCTCTTCGTCTGGCGGATCTTGTCGAGCAGGAATTCCATTGCCTCGACTTCGTCCATGTCGTGGATGAACTTGCGCAGCACCCAGATCTTTTGCAGGATTTCCGGCTTGATCAGCATTTCTTCGCGGCGCGTACCCGACTTGTTCAGGTTGATCGACGGATAGACGCGCTTTTCGGCGAGACGGCGCTCGAGGTGCACTTCCATGTTGCCGGTGCCCTTGAATTCTTCGTAGATCACGTCGTCCATGCGGCTGCCGGTTTCGATCAGCGCGGTGCCGATGATGGTCAGCGAGCCGCCTTCCTCGATGTTGCGCGCCGCGCCGAAGAAGCGCTTCGGACGCTGCAGCGCGTTCGCGTCGACACCGCCGGTGAGCACCTTGCCCGATGCCGGGATCACGGTGTTGTATGCGCGCGCGAGACGCGTGATCGAGTCGAGCAGAATCACGACGTCGTGCTTCATTTCGACGAGGCGCTTGGCCTTCTCGATCACCATTTCGGCAACCTGAACGTGACGCGTGGCCGGTTCGTCGAACGTCGATGCGATCACTTCGCCGGCGACCGAGCGCTGCATTTCGGTCACTTCTTCCGGGCGTTCGTCGATCAGCAGCACGAACAGGATGACGTCGGGGTGGTTCTGCTTGATCGCGTGTGCGATGTGCTGGAGCATCACGGTCTTGCCCGACTTCGGCGATGCGACCAGCAGGCCGCGCTGGCCCTTGCCGATCGGCGCGATCATGTCGATGATGCGGCCCGTGACGTTCTCTTCGCCGCGCATTTCACGCTCGAGCGACAGCGGCTTGTTCGGGTGCAGCGGCGTGAGGTTCTCGAACATGATCTTGTGTTTCGAGGCCTCGGGCGGCTGCCCGTTGACTTTGTCGACCTTCACCAGCGCGAAGTAGCGCTCGCCGTCCTTCGGCGTGCGGACTTCACCTTCGATGGTGTCGCCGGTATGCAGGTTGAAGCGGCGGATCTGCGACGGGCTGATATAGATGTCGTCGGTGCTCGCGAGGTACGACATTTCCGGCGAACGCAGGAAGCCGAAGCCGTCGGGCAGCACTTCGAGCGTACCGTCGCCGAAGATCGTCTCTCCCGTCTTGGCGCGCTTTTTGAGAATGGCGAACATCAACTCCTGCTTGCGCAGGCGGTTCGCGTTTTCGATCTCCAGGCCATTGGCCATTTCGATCAGTTCGGACACGTGCAGAGACTTGAGCTCGGATAAATGCATACGGAGAACCCGCCAGGGAGGAGATGCGACGAAAAGAAATAAGGGAGGAGGGCGAGCGGAGGCGCTCTGAGACTTAATGCGTCTTGTAGACGTTTTTTGATTCTAGCATATGCCGATTCGCGCTTGAGCGGCCGATCGGCGGTGTGACGGCGGGCGTGTTGTCGGTTGACAACACGCCCGCGGACTTGCCGGTATTACAGGTGGCTGTCCAGGAATGCGGTGAGCTGCGACTTCGACAGCGCGCCGACCTTCTGCGCGGCGGCCGCGCCGTTCTTGAACAGGATCAGCGTCGGGATGCCGCGCACGCCGAACTTCGCGGGCGTTGCCTGGTTGTCGTCGACGTTGATCTTCGCGATCTGCAGCTTGTCGCCGTAATCCTTCGCGACTTCGTCGAGGATCGGGGCGATCATCTTGCACGGGCCGCACCATTCGGCCCAGAAGTCGACCAGCACGGGCTTGTCGGATTTGACGACGTCCTGTTCGAACGATGCGTCGCTGATGTGTTTGATCTGTTCGCTCATTGGGTCAATACCTCTTTCGGTTCGGGGACTGCCTGCTCGGCGCGTTGGGCGCTCCGGCCGCCTCGCGGCTGCCGGCCGCTGCGGCAGGTCACTCGGCTCTCCCGAAGGAAGGGCTTAAGCGCTGCATGGCGCGGCTCGCGGGTCGTTCGGGCGTCATATTAGCCTAAATTGCTATCTGCTGCGGGCAGCGATAGTAGCCGCTACGCGAGTAGGGGTACGACGCGCCGTTCGACCGTTGCTCAGCCAACGTGGAGGCCGGTTGGCGAATTGCAAGAGCAGTGCGGAGGCGGCCGCAATTCACGCCGTTCGCATGTGTGCCATTGCGCGCCCGAATGCATTGTCGCGAACAAACGGTCGCATTCGGCCGGAAGCGGTGATAGAATATGCCGTGACGGGCCTCCTCGCATGGTGGGGCGGTGAACCTGGTCAGGTCGGGAACGAAGCAGCCACAATCGTTTTCCGCCAGTGCCGAGGGTCGGGCTCGTCACCTTTCCTCTCGCCCCGTTCGTCGGGCGTTTTTGTTTCTGCGGCAATCTCCGTTTTTCTCCACGTGTTTCCCGTCGTCGGTACCGTTTGGCGTGTCGGCGCGACGCGGCGTTACTGATACAATTTCCCGATGACCTATCAAGTTCTCGCACGCAAGTGGCGTCCGAAGGATTTCGCTTCGCTCGTCGGCCAGGAGCACGTCGTCAGGGCGCTCACGCACGCGCTCGACGGCGGGCGTCTCCATCACGCCTATCTGTTTACCGGGACCCGCGGCGTCGGCAAGACCACGCTGTCGCGGATCTTCGCGAAGGCGCTCAACTGTGAAACCGGCGTCACGTCGCAGCCGTGCGGCGTGTGCCGCGCGTGCCGCGAGATCGACGAAGGCCGCTTCGTCGACTACGTCGAGATGGACGCCGCGAGCAACCGCGGCGTCGACGAAATGGCCGCGCTGCTCGAGCGCGCGGTGTACGCGCCGGTCGATGCGCGCTTCAAGGTCTACATGATCGACGAAGTGCACATGCTGACGAATCACGCGTTCAACGCGATGCTCAAGACGCTCGAGGAGCCGCCGCCGCACGTCAAGTTCATTCTCGCGACGACCGATCCGCAGAAGATTCCCGTCACCGTGCTGTCGCGCTGCCTGCAGTTCAATCTGAAGCAGATGCCGGCCGGCCACATCGTGTCGCACCTCGAGCGGATTCTCGGCGAAGAGCAGATTTCGTTCGAGCAACAGGCGCTACGCCTGCTTGCGCGCGCGGCGCAGGGCAGCATGCGCGATGCGCTGTCGCTGACCGACCAGGCGATCGCGTATTCGGCGAACGAAGTGACCGAATCGGCGGTGTCGGGCATGCTCGGCGCGCTCGATCAGACCTACATGGTGCGTCTGCTCGACGCGCTCGCGGCCGGTGACGGCCCCGAAATCCTCGCGATCGCCGACGAGATGTCGCTGCGCAGCCTGTCCTTTTCGACGGCGCTGCAGGATCTCGCGAGCCTGCTGCATCGGATTGCATGGGCGCAGTTCGCGCCGGGCTCGGTGCTCGACGAATGGCCGGAGGCGGCCGACCTGCGCCGGTTCGCGCAGACGCTGAGCCCCGAGAAGGTTCAGCTGTTCTATCAGATCGCAACGGTCGGGCGCGCGGAGCTCGGCTTGGCGCCCGACGAATATGCGGGCTTCACGATGACGCTGCTGCGGATGCTCGCGTTCGAGCCGGCTGTCGGCTCGGGCAGCGCGCCCGGTGGTGAGCCCGCCGTGCCGCGTGGGGTGCCGGCGGCTGCGCCGCGCGCGGCTGCTGCTGCTGCTGCCGCTGCTGCCGCTGCGACGCCGCGTGCTGCGGTATCGGGCGGGGCAGGCGAAGCGGCGCGTCCGCAGGCCGCCGCGCCGGTTGTGCCTGCGGCGCGTTCGGCGTCGGCTCAATCCACCGCGCCGGCCAAATCTTCGGCACCGAATCAATCTTCGGCGCCGAGCCAATCTTCGGGATCGAGCCAATCCACGGCATCGGACCAATCCACGGCATCGGACCAATCCACGGCATCGAACCGATCCGCGGCATCGGCACAGTCCGCGACACCGGCACAATCCCCGGTGCCGACCCAGTCACAGGCGCCGGCCGAAACCCCGGCACCGGCCCAATCCGCCGACGCAGCCCCTACGCCCGCCGCGAACCCTGCTGCTGCGCAAGCACCGGTAGTGGCGACGCCTGAAGCACCGGTCGCTGCTTCCGCTCAAGCCGCGTCGGCAGCGTGCACCGCACCGGCAAACGATGCACGTCCGTCGGCGCCGTCAGAGCCTGACGCGCCCGCTGTCGCATCGCGCAGCGCCGCCCCCGCACCGTCCACCGCGCCGGCACCGTCCACCGCGCCGGCCGAGCCTGCGCCGGCCGAGTCGGCGCCGCGTGCCTCCGCCCGCGGCGGCGCGGCCGCCGCGCTCGACGTGTTGCGCAACGCGGGCATGCGCGTGTCGTCCGAACGCTCGCGGCCCGGCGCCGCGCCGAAGGCAGCCGCCGCACAACCGGCGGCCGAAAAGCCCGCGCCGTCGCGTCCGGCCGTCGTGGTGCCCAGTCCACGTGCCGCCGCCCGCGCGCCGCAGCCTGCCGATGCGCGCCAGGCGCCGCCGCCGTGGGAAGACATTCCGCCCGACGAATACGTGCCGCTGAGCGCCGACGAGATGTTCGGCGCCGCGGCCGATGACGGCTTCGTGCCGGTATTCGACAGCGGCCCGGACGACCTGCGCATCGCGCCGAAGCCGGCGGAAGCGCGGCCGTCGGCGCCGCTCGACACGCGTCCGCTGCCGCCCGCGATCGCGCTCGATGCGATCGGCTTCGACGGCGAATGGCCGGCGCTTGCCGCACGGCTGCCGCTGAAGGGCGTCGCGTATCAGCTCGCGTTCAACAGCGAGCTGACGGCCGTCGATGCGACTACGTTGAAGTTGTCGGTGCCGGTGCCGCAGTATGCGGACGCTGCCCAGGTCACGAAGCTGAAGGCCGCGCTCGCCGATGCGCTCGGCAAGCCCGTGGAGGTTCTGGTCGAGGTGGGGCCGGCGCGGCGCACGGCGGCGGCGCTCGACGCGGCCGCGCGCGCGGCGCGCCAGCGCGAGGCTGAGCAGGAGATCCACGGCGATCCGTTCGTCCAGCAGCTGATGCGCGAGTTCGGCGCGCGTATCGTCGACGGCTCGGTGCGCCCGCTCGCGGATGCCGCGCCGGACGGCGCGTCGCCGACCTTGCATTGAACTGCATCGAACCGCATTGAACGATAAGCACCGCGACAGGCACAATCACGCCCGCACACATTGACCGGCACGCGCCGCGTGCCGGTTTTCACACGATCAAGAAGGAGTATTCCCATGTTGAAAGGCAACCTCGCCGGACTGATGAAGCAAGCGCAGCAAATGCAGGAAAACATGAAGAAGATGCAGGAGCAGCTTGCGCAGATCGAAGTCGAAGGGCAGTCGGGCGCCGGCCTCGTCAAGGTGACGATGACCTGCCGCAACGAAGTGCGTCGCGTCGCGATCGATCCGAGCCTGCTCGCGGACGACAAGGACATGCTCGAGGATCTGGTCGCCGCCGCGTTCAACGATGCGGTGCGCAAGGCCGAAGCGACGTCGCAGGAAAAGATGAGCGGCATGACGTCGGGCCTGCCGCTGCCCCCGGGCTTCAAGCTGCCGTTCTGAGCGCAGCGTCCATTCAGCCCGCTCAGCTCTCTGCCGCCGCATGAAACAGCCGTCCGCCCTGTCCTCGCTCGTCGAAGCGCTGCGCGCGCTGCCCGGCGTCGGGCCGAAGTCCGCGCAGCGCATCGCGTATCACCTGATGCAGCACGATCGGGAGGGCGCCGAGCGGCTCGGCCGGTCGCTGCTGTTCGCGACCGAGCACCTGCAGCACTGCGAGAAGTGCAACACGTTCACCGAGGCGCAGATCTGCGAGGTGTGCAGCGACGACGAGCGTGATCCGACGCTGCTGTGCGTCGTCGAGACGCCCGCCGACCAGATCATGCTCGAGCAGACGATGACGTACCGCGGGCTGTACTTCGTACTGATGGGGCGACTGAGCCCGCTCGACGGGATCGGCCCGAAAGAAATCCACTTCGACCGCCTCGTGCGGCGCGCGTCCGACGGCGTCGTAAAGGAGGTCGTGCTCGCGACCAACTTCACGAACGAAGGCGAAGCGACCGCCCATTACCTCGGCCAGACGCTGAAGGCGCGCGGGCTCGCGGTCACGCGCCTCGCACGCGGCGTGCCGGTGGGCGGCGAGCTCGAATACGTCGACGCGGGCACCATCGCCCGCGCGATGCTCGACCGCCGCACGATGTAGGCCGGACGCCGCCGCCCCGCGGCGTCGTTCCTCATGCCAGGGAGACACATGAGCACCACCCAGGGCCCGCTCGCGGGCGTCAAAGTGCTCGAATTCGGGACGCTGATCGCGGGGCCGTTCGCGTCGCGCCTCTTTGCCGAATTCGGCGCTGAAGTCATCAAGATCGAGGATCCGAACGGCGGCGATCCGCTGCGCAAGTGGCGCAAGCTGTACCCGGAACAGGGCGGCACGTCGCTGTGGTGGTCGGTCCAGGCGCGCAACAAGAAATCGGTCACGCTGAACCTGAAATCCGAGGCCGGCAACGCGATCGCGCGGCAGCTCGCGCGCGAGGCCGACATCGTGATCGAGAACTTCCGCCCCGGCCTGCTCGAGAAGCTGGGCCTCGGCTACGACGTGCTGTCGGCCGAGAACCGCGGCCTCGTGATGGTGCGCCTGTCCGGCTACGGGCAGACCGGCCCGTACCGCGACCGGCCCGGCTTCGGCGCGATCGCCGAGTCGATGGGCGGCTTGCGCCACATCACCGGCTATCCGGACATGCCGCCGCCGCGCATCGGTATCTCGATCGGCGACTCGATCGCGGCGCTGCACGGCGTGATCGGCGCAATGATGGCGCTTCACCATCGCAACGTGAACGGCGGCGCGGGGCAGGTCGTCGACGTCGCGCTGTACGAAGCGGTGTTCAACATGATGGAAAGCGTGGTGCCCGAGTACGGCGTATACGGCATGGTGCGCGAGCGCACCGGCGCGTCGCTGCCCGGCATCGTGCCGTCGAACACCTATGCGTGCCGCGACGGCAGCATCGTGATCGGCGGCAACAGCGATCCGATCTTCAAGCGGCTGATGAAGGCGATCGGGCGCGACGACCTCGCCGACGATCCCTCGCTCGCCAGCAACGACGGGCGCGTGCCGCGCACGCAGGAAATCGACGATGCGATCGCCGCGTGGCTCGCGCCGCGCACGATCGACGACGCGCTCGCCGTGCTCAATGCGGCGGACGTGCCGGCCGGGCGCATCTACAGCGCGGCCGACATGTTCACCGATCCGCAGTTCATCGCGCGGCAGATGATCCAGCGCTTCAAGCTGCCCGACGGCACCGAGATTCCGCTGCCGAACGTCACGCCGAAGCTGTCGGACACGCCGGGCGAGACGCGCTGGCTCGGTCCCGAACTGGGCGAGCATACGGACGAGGTGCTGCGCGGTCTCGGCTACGACGCGCAGGCGATCGCCGCGCTGCGCGAGGCGGGCGCGATCTGAGCGGCGCGTGAGCGTGGTTCGGGCCTCGGCCGCGCCGCTTGCGGACCGCGCGCGTTCGCAGCGCGCGGCCCGACCGGGAACGGTGACGGGAGTCCGCCGAGCGATGCACGAAACGTCCGGCGGATCGGCATTTTCCCGAGTGCGGCGAACGCCGCCGCGCGATGCGGCGGCGCACCGTAACGGCGCTGCCCGCGCCGGGCCGGTCGGCGCCGGACTGTCGCTCTCGCGCCATCTTTCCTCGGTTACAATCGCCGGATGCGAATCCTACTCAGCAACGACGACGGCTATCTCGCCCCCGGTCTCGCCGCGCTCAGCGACGCGCTGCAGCCGCTGGCCGACGTCACGGTCATCGCGCCCGAGCAGAATTGCAGCGGCGCATCGAATTCCCTGACGCTGTCGCGGCCGCTGTCGGTGCAGCGCGCAGCCAATACGGGTTTCTTCTACGTGAACGGCACGCCGACCGACTCGGTGCACGTCGCGTTGACCGGGATGGCCGACGCGCGGCCCGACCTCGTCGTCTCGGGGATCAACAACGGCCAGAACATGGGCGAAGACACGCTCTACTCGGGGACGGTCGCGGCCGCGACCGAAGGCATCATGTTCGGCGTGCCGGCCATCGCGTTCTCGCTGGCCGACAAGGGCTGGGCGCATCTGGCGGACGCGGCGCGCGTCGCCGCCGAAATCGTCGCGCACTATCTCGCGCACCCGCTGCCCGGGCAGCCGCTGCTGAACGTCAATATTCCGAACCTGCCGTACGACGCGCTGAAAGGCTGGCAGGTCACGCGCCTCGGCAAGCGCCACCCGTCGCAGCCTGTTATTCGCCAGACCGATCCGCGCGGCGAACCGGTCTACTGGATCGGCGCGGCCGGTGCGGCGCTCGACGCCAGCGAGGGCACCGATTTCCACGCGATTGCAAACGGTTTCGTATCGATCACGCCGCTGCAACTCGACCTCACGCACACCCAAATGCTGCCCGCGACGCGCGACTGGGCGCGCGCGGCAGGGCGGGCTTCATGAGCGGCGAGCGCGCGAAGCGGTTTCCGCTCGCGCTCGAAGATCTCAAGCGAGCGCCACGCAAATCCGACGGTCGGGCCGGCGAACGCCATGCGGCAATCGCGGCGCCGAAGGCCGCCGACAAGCCGGCCGCCGTGCCGAAGCCGGTCGCGCTGAAGCCCGGCGTCGCGCGCATGCCGCCCGGCACGGCCGCCGCGAAGCCGGCCACCGCGCTGAAGCCGACCGTGCCGAAGCCCGCGATGCCCAAGCCGATCGCCGCGAACGCCGCACCGGCCGGCGCGTTCGCGCTCACGTCGGAACGCGTGCGCGAGCGCATGGTCGAACGCCTGCGCGCGAACGGCGTGACCGATCCGCGCGTGCTGGACGCGATGGCGGCGGTGCCGCGCCATCTGTTCGTGGACGCGGGCCTCGCGACGCAGGCCTACGAAGATTCCGCGTTGCCGATCGGCCATCAGCAAACCATTTCAAAGCCGTCGGTGGTCGCGCGCATGATCGAGCTCGCGATGGCCGGCCGCACGCTCGAGCGCGTCCTCGAGATCGGCACCGGTTGCGGCTATCAGGCCGCCGTGCTGAGCCACGTGGCGCGCGACGTGTATTCGATTGAACGCATCAAGCCGCTCTACGAGCGCGCCAAGCTGAACCTGCGGCCGCTGCGCGTGCCGAACATCCGTCTGCACTACGGCGACGGGCGGGTCGGGCTGCCGTCCGCGGCGCCGTTCGACGCGATCGTGATCGCGGCGGCCGGGCTCGACGTGCCGCAGGCGCTGCTCGAGCAGCTCGCGATCGGCGGGCGACTCGTCGCGCCGGTCGGCGCGCAGAGCGGGCAGCCCCAGGTGCTCACGCTGATCGAGCGCGTCGCGCACGCGCAGTGGCGGGAGTCGCGGCTTGATCGCGTTTTCTTTGTCCCTTTAAAATCCGGAGTGATTTGAAACCGATGAGTATGTTGCGCGTGATGCAAAACAACCGAACCAGGGAACCGCTCACGTTCGCGCAGCGCGCGATCTGTGTGGCCGCGTTCTCCACGCTGCTGGCCGCCTGTGCGACGCGGCTCGACAACGCGCCCGTCGTCGACCGCTCCGGTTCGCTCGGCACGACCGCCGCCACGCAGCCGGCGGTGCCGCTCGGTCCGCCGCCGCCCGGCTTCTATCGCGTGAAACCCGGCGACACGCTGTACCGGATCGCGCTCGAGAACGGGCAGAACTATCGCGACATCGCCGCGTGGAACAACCTCGCGAACCCGAACCAGATCGAAGTCGACCAGTTGCTGCGCGTCGCCCCGCCGGGCGGCTCAGCGACGGCCGGCGCGCCGGTCGCCGCACCGATCGGCGGCGCGGCCGTGACGACCGCGCCGCTGAGCAGCGGCCCGGCGACGCCGGCAGCCGGTTCGTCGTCGGCGAGCACGCCGCCGTCGGCCCCGGCAGCCAGCGATGGCGCGGCAGCGCCGAGCGGTCCCGTCACGTTTGCGTGGCCGGTGCGCGGCCCGGTGCTGAACGGTTTCGACGACGCGAAGAACAAGGGCGTCAATATCGGCGGCACCGCGGGCGAGGCGGTGAAGGCGGCGGCCGACGGCCGCGTCGTCTACTCGGGCAACGGCCTGCGCGGCTACGGCAACCTCATTATCATCAAGCACGACGCGACTTACCTCACGGCGTATGCACACAATCGCGCTTTGATGGTAAAAGAGGGGGACGCGGTGACGAAGGGGCAGAAGATCGCCGAGATGGGTAACAGCGATGCCGACCGCGTGATGCTGCATTTCGAGGTTCGCCGGCAGGGCAAGCCTGTCGATCCGCTGAAGTATTTGCCGCCTCAATAACCGAGACGACCATGCCGAAATCGAAGCGCCACGAGCCGCAAGCCGAGTCTGAGAAGATCAGTCGTGCCACGCAAGCATCGGTGAAGCGAGCTGGCGCTTCGACGGACGACGAAGAAGACGTCGCGGAAACCGAAACCGGTCTCGACACGCGCGAGGCCGAAGCCGACGGCGACGACGAACGCGAAGGCCGCGCGGAAGCCGCCCCCGACGTCGACGATTTCCGCGCATTGCTGCAGGCCGAGCTCACGGCCGACACGATCCAGCACTACCTGAACCGTATCAGCGTCAAGCCGCTGCTGACCGTCGAGGAGGAGCAGCGCTATTCGCGTCTCGCGAAAGCGGGCGAATTCGACGCGCGGCAGGTGATGATCGAGCGCAACCTGCGTCTCGTCGTCAGCATCGCAAAGGGCTATCTGAACCGCGGCGTGCCGCTGCTCGACCTGATCGAGGAGGGCAATCTCGGTCTGATGCACGCGATCGAGAAATTCGACCCGACGCGCGGCTTTCGCTTCTCGACCTACGCGACATGGTGGATTCGCCAGAGCATCGAGCGAGCGATCATGAATCAGGCGCGTACCGTGCGCCTGCCTGTGCACGTGATCCGCGAGCTGAACCAGGTGCTGCGCGCGAAGCGCCACCTCGAAAAGAACTCGATGTCGACGGGCGACGCGGCCGAACGCCGCGAAGCCAGCATCGACGACATCGCCTACCTCACCGGCAAGACCGCCGAGGAAGTCACCGACATTCTCGCGCTGAACGAGCACACCGCGTCGCTCGACGCGCCGCTCGATCTCGATCCCGCGAGCAGCCTGCTCGATCTGCTGCCGGACGACCAGAGCCAGTCGCCCGACGCCGAAGTGCAGCACCGCGAGCTCGAGACGCTCACGCGCGCGTGGCTGTCGCGGCTGTCCGACAAGCACCGGCACGTGATCGAACGCCGCTTCGGGCTGAATCACATCGAACCGGCCACGCTCGAGGAGCTGGCCGACGAGATGGGGCTCACGCGCGAGCGCGTGCGGCAGATCCAGCAGGAAGCGCTGGTGCGCCTGAAGCGGTTCTTTGCCT
Source organism: Burkholderia vietnamiensis LMG 10929 (assembly GCF_000959445.1). Classification (NCBI taxonomy): domain Bacteria; kingdom Pseudomonadati; phylum Pseudomonadota; class Betaproteobacteria; order Burkholderiales; family Burkholderiaceae; genus Burkholderia; species Burkholderia vietnamiensis. The sequence continues at coordinate 2,267,887 of NZ_CP009631.1, forward strand.
CCAACGGCGTGCGCAAGGACGCCGTTCTGTAATCGATGACTCCGATTCTCGTTTTTGACATCGAGACCATTCCCGATGTCGACGGCATTCGCCGTCTGGAAGACCTGCCCGCGACGCTCGACGATGCGGCGGTGGCCGAGCATGCGTTCGCCGCCCGCCGTGAGAAGACCGGCAGCGATTTCTTGCCGCATCACTTGCAGCGCATCGCGGCGATCTCCTGCGTGTTCCGCGACAACAACGGCTTTCGCGTGCGCTCGCTCGGCACGCCGCAGGACAACGAAGCCGCGCTGGTCCAGTCGTTCTACCGCGTGATCGAGAAATACACGCCGCAACTCGTGTCGTGGAACGGCGGCGGCTTCGATCTGCCGGTGTTGCACTACCGTGCGCTCGTGCACGGCATCCCGGCGACCCGCTATTGGGATCTCGGCGAGGACGACCGAGAGTTCAAGTGGAACAACTACATCTCGCGCTATCACTCGCGGCACACCGATCTGATGGATGTGCTCGCGATGTACCAGGCGCGCGCCAATGCGCCGCTCGACGCGCTGGCGAAGCTGTGCGGCTTTCCGGGCAAACTCGGAATGGACGGCAGCCAGGTGTGGCCGGCATTTCGGGATGGCCGGATCGACGAGATCCGCAACTACTGCGAAACCGACGTCGTCAACACGTATCTGCTGTACTGCCGCTTCCAGCTGATGCGCGGCGGGCTCACGCCGAACGAATACGCGGATGAAATCCTGCTCGTGAAGAACGCGCTCGCACAGGAACCCGCGGCGCACTGGGCCGAATACCTGGCCGGCTTCGACGCCTGAGCACGGGCCGCCGACCGCGCGGCCGCACCGCGTTTGCCCTCAATCGAGTTCGAGCACGACCGGCTGATGATCCGACGCGCGCACGTCGCCGTCGATCTCGCAGCGCGTGATGCGCGGCAGCAGCGTCTCGGTCACGAACACGAAATCGCACGCGAGCGGCCCGTCCGACCATTGCACCGTGTCGTAGACGCCGGCCGTCGGCGGCGGCGTGCGGCCGGGATGGCGCGCGACCCACGCGTCGACGAACGACGGCGCATCGGCGATTGGCTCCAGCATGCGCCGGTACGCGTCGCTGTCGAACGCGCTGTTGAAGTCGCCGCAGACGATCGCGTCGCGCGGCTGCGCCGTCGCGCTGAACGGTCCCGTCGCGTTTTCGGCCGGCGCCGGGTGGTCGGCGTGCGCGCAGGCCTCGCGGTGGCGGGCGCGTAACGCATCGACCTGCGCGAGCCGCTGGCGCGCCGAATAGAACTCGAGGTGCGTCGTCACCACGCGCACGGGGGCCGACGGCGTCAGCAATTCGACCTCGAGCGCGACGCGCGGCATCGACGGCGCACCGGCGTCTGCCGGCCACGGCAGCAATTGCCGCAACACGCGCCCGACCGGCAGGCGCGTCGCGATTGCGTTGCCGAATTGCCGGCGCGGCGCGCCGGGCTCGAGCGCGGGCAGGTCGGCGCCGATCGCATCGACGATCGTATAGCCGGGCAGCAGCGCGGCGAGCTCCGCGAACTGGTCCGGTCCGGGCCCGCCGGGCAGTGCGCCGAAGCCACGCGTGACCTCCTGCAGACACAGCACGTCAAAGTCGCCGAGCCGGCGAGCGGCCGCGACGATGCGCGGCAGATCGACGACGCCGTCGGCATCGCGTCCCCATTGAATGTTCCAGTCGATCAATCGCATGGTCGAGCTCCGAGTTCGATGGCGGCCGGCAGCGCCCGCGCCGCCCGCGGGCCGGGTCGTGTCCGTTGCGCCGGCGCCCGCGCCCGCGCCCGCGCGACGAAAGCGGGCGACGCGGGCTTTCGTCGTCTACAATCTCGCCTTCTTCAACGTTTTGTCAGGAAAAGCTGGTGTCCGAAGCCGTCCCCACTTCTACGCGCAAATCGAAAAATGCGCCCGTCCCGCCCGGGCCTGCCCCGGTGCTCGAGATCGAATCGCTCGACATGGAAGCGCGCGGTGTCGGCCGCACGGCGACCGAGGATGGCACGCCCGGCAAGGTGATCTTCGTCGAAGGCGCGCTGCCCGGCGAGCGCGTGACCTATTCGAGCTATCGCCGCAAGCCGAGCTACGAGCAGGCGACCGTCGTCGACATTCTGCGCCCGAGCGTGATGCGCACGAAGCCGAAATGCGAATTTTTCGGCACCTGCGGCGGCTGTTCGATGCAGCACCTCGACATGCGCGCGCAGGTGGCGATCAAGCAGCGCGTGCTCGAGGACAACCTGTGGCATCTGTCGAAGCTGCGCGCCGAGGCGATGTACGCGCCGATCCACGGCCCGTCGTGGGGCTATCGCTACCGCGCGCGCCTGACCGTGCGCAACGTCGCGAAGAAGGGCGGCGTCCTGGTGGGCTTCCACGAAAAGAAGAGCAGCTACGTTGCCGACATGACGAGCTGCGAAGTGCTGCCGCCGCACGTGTCGGCGATGCTGGTGCCGCTGCGCCGGCTGGTCGAGGGCCTGTCGATCCGCGATCGGATGCCGCAGATCGAGCTGGCGGTCGGCTCGCAGGTGACCGCGCTGGTGTTGCGCGTCCTGGAGCCGATCAATGCCGACGACGAAGCGCTGCTGCGCGCGTTCGCGGACGAGCACAACGTGCAGTTCTGGCTGCAGCCGAAGGGCCCCGACACGGTCGCGCCGTTCTATCCGCTCGACGTGGCGCTCGACTACACGCTGCCGGAGTTCGGCATCCGCATGCCGTTCAAGCCGACCGACTTCACGCAGGTCAACCATCAGATCAATCGCGTGCTGGTCGGGCGTGCGCTGCGTCTGCTCGCGCCGTCGCGCGACGATCGCGTGCTCGACCTGTTCTGCGGGATCGGCAACTTCACGCTGCCGCTGGCGCGCCTGGCGCGCGAGGTGATGGGCATCGAGGGCAGCGAAACGCTGACGACGCGCGCGCTCGCGAATGCGCGCGAGAACGGCGTCGACGGCCATACGACGTTCGCGTGCCGGAACCTGTTCGAAGTGACGGGCGACGATCTGCGCGCGCTCGGCGCGTTCGACAAGTTCCTGATCGACCCGCCGCGCGAAGGCGCGCTCGCGGTGTCCAAGGCGCTCGCCGAGATCGCGCAGAGCGGTGAAGGCCCGCTGCCGAAGCGGATCGTCTACGTGTCGTGCAATCCGTCGACGCTTGCGCGCGACGCCGGGCTGCTCGTCCACGAGGCCGGTTATCGGCTCAAGGGCGCCGGCGTGGTCAACATGTTCCCGAATACGTCGCACGTTGAATCGATCGCGCTGTTCGAGCGCGCTTGAGCCGCGGTCGCGGACGAAAAAAAACCGGCCCGCGGGCCGGTTTTTTCATGGGTGAAGCGAACGTCAGTTGCGGTTGCCGCCGAAGATGCCGAGCAGCGCGAGCAGGTTCGTGAACACGTTGTACAGGTCGAGGTAGATCGCGAGCGTGGCCGAGATGTAGTTCGTCTCGCCGCCGTTGACGACGCGCTGGACGTCGAACAGCATGTACGCGGAGAAGATCGCGATCGCGAGGACCGACACGGTCAGCATCAGCGCCGGCAATTGCAGGAAGATGTTCGCGACCGACGCCAGCAGGATCACGATGACGCCCATGAACAGCCATTTGCCGAGCCCGGAGAAGTCGCGTTTGCTGACCGTTGCGACCGTCGCCATCGCGGCGAAGATGATGCCGGTGCCGCCGAACGCCAGCATGATCAGCGACGGGCCGTTCGAAAAGCCGAGGATGAAGCTGAGCAGGCGCGACAGCATCAGCCCCATGAAGAACGTGAAGCCGAGCAGCACGAATACGCCGGCGGCGCTGTTCTTGGTGCGCTCGATCGCGAACATGAAGCCGAACGCGATCGCGAAGAACGCGAGCAGGCTCATCATCGGGCTGGTGGCGGCGAACAGCGAGAAGCCCGTCGCGACGCCGACCCACGCGCCGAGGACGGTCGGGATCATCGACAGCGCGAGCAGCCAGTACGTGTTCCGCAGCACGCGGTTGCGAACCTCCGCGGTGCTGACGGTGCCGCCGCGGCCGAAATTGTACGGATAGTCGTTCATGGTTTCTCCTAACATTGAACGCACGGGCGTTCGGGGCCGGTTCGGCGCGCGCGGTGTGCGGCGCAGCAAACCGGAGCAGCTATGGCTAAGATACGTTCCGCGCCGCTTGGTTTCAATGGCCGGGCAGCGCAAAAACACAGGGATTCCGAACCTTTCGCCGGTGTAAGGGTTCAATCGCAATGATACACGGGATCGTGCTACAATAGCGGATTCATTTGAACCTGTAACTTCTTAATTTTTTGGAGTTTTTATGGCAATCGAGCGCACCCTGTCGATCATCAAGCCGGATGCGGTGGCAAAGAACGTGATCGGCCAGATCTACAGCCGTTTCGAAGGCGCCGGCCTGAAGATCGTCGCATCGCGCATGGCGCACCTGTCGCGTGCCGACGCAGAGAAGTTCTACGCAGTTCACGCAGCACGTCCGTTCTTCAAGGACCTCGTCGACTTCATGATCTCGGGTCCGGTGATGATCCAGGTTCTGGAAGGCGAAGGCGCGATCCTGAAGAACCGCGACCTGATGGGCGCGACGGATCCGAAGAAGGCGGAAAAGGGCACGATCCGCGCCGACTTCGCCGACAGCATCGACGCGAACGCCGTGCACGGCTCGGACGCTGCTGAAACGGCAGCGGTCGAAATCGCGTTCTTCTTCCCGGAAATGAACGTCTACTCGCGTTAAGCGCTGGCTGGCAACGGTCAGGCAGGATTCGGCGCACGCGGCAAGGCAGCACATCATGACGAGCGAAACTTCCGTCAATCTTCTCGACTTCGATGCCGAGGGTCTTGTCGCGTACTGCGGCAGCCTCGGCGAGAAGCCGTTCCGCGCCAAGCAGTTGCAGCGCTGGATCCATCAGTACAACGCCGGCGATTTCGACGGCATGACCGACCTCGCGAAGTCCCTGAGAGAAAAGCTCAAGGGCCGCGCGACGATCGGCATGCCCGAGATCGCCAGCGATCACGTTTCCGCCGACGGCACGCGCAAGTGGCTGATCGACGTCGGGAACGGCAACGCGGTCGAAACCGTGTTCATCCCGGAAGAGACGCGCGGCACGCTGTGCGTGTCGTCGCAGGCCGGGTGTGCGGTCAATTGCCGCTTCTGCTCGACGGGCAAGCAGGGCTTCTCGCGCAACCTGTCGACGGCCGAAATCATCGGCCAGCTGCGGATGGCCGAATTTGCGCTGCGTGCGTCGCTGGGCCGCGCGCCCGGACCGAACGGCAAGGCGGAACGGGTCGTCACGAACGTCGTGATGATGGGCATGGGCGAACCGCTGTTGAACTACAACGCGGTCGTGCCCGCGATGCGGCTGATGCTCGACGACAACGCCTATGGGCTGTCGCGCCGCCGCGTCACGCTGTCGACGTCCGGCGTGGTGCCGATGATGGACCGCCTCGGCGCCGAATTGCCGGTCGCGCTCGCCGTGTCGCTGCACGCGCCGAACGATGCGCTGCGCGACGAGCTGGTGCCGCTCAACAAGAAGCATCCGCTGCGCGAACTGATGGCGGCGTGCCAGCGCTATCTGAAAGTCGCGCCGCGCGATTTCATCACTTTCGAATACTGCATGCTCGACGGCGTCAACGACACCGAAGCGCATGCGCGCGAATTGCTGGCCGTCACGCGTGACGTGCCGTGCAAATTCAATCTGATCCCGTTCAATCCGTTCCCGGAATCGGGCCTCATCCGCTCGAAGCCGGAGCAGATCAAGCGTTTTGCGCAGGTTCTGATCGACGCGGGTGTCGTCACGACCGTGCGCAAGACGCGCGGCGACGACATCGACGCCGCGTGCGGGCAGCTGGCCGGCGCCGTGAAGGATCGCACGCGCCTCGCCGAACGGACGGGCACAGCAGCAAAGATCATCGAAGTTCGGGCGGTTTGACGGGGCCGCGCAAATGCGGATGCCCGAACTTTTTGGCGGTACAACACGCGAATAGCGATCGGTCGCGGCGCCTTGGCGCCGCGCATGGTATGGACGGTAGCGGGTGCCGGCCGGCAGGGGCCGGCGGCGCCCCAGTGAAGAAGAATCGACGCGAGGACAAGGATGAGTGAGCCGCAGCCGACAAACGGCGCAGAGACGAATGCCGCGAAGCCGGCACCGGCGGGGCTGGAAACGCTGGCGGCCGTGGGCAGCCGGCTGGCGCAGCTACGGGAGGCGAAGGGCTGGACGGTCGACGACGTGTCGGCGCGGCTCAAGGTCGCTCCGCAGAAGCTGCGCGCGCTCGAGGCGGGCGACATCAGTCATCTGCCCGGCGTGACGTTCGCGCTCGGGGTCGTGCGCAGCTACGCGAAGATGCTCGGCGTCGATCCAGAGCCGTTCGCGCAGGCGCTGCGCCGCGAGCGCGGCGTGCCGGAAGTCGACCTGTCGATGCCCGCGTCGAGCGGCACGGATCTGCCGCGTGGCCGCGTGTCGATCCCGCTCGGCAGCTCGTCCGGTCATCATCCGTGGCTGTGGGGCACCGCGATCGTCGTCGTGGCGGTGATCGCCGTGCTCATGTGGCACACTGGCGGCGATTCGGCGAGTTGGCTCGCCCGCTTCAAGGGCGCCGCCGCCGAGCATGCGCCGGCGGCGAGTGCAGTGGCGGCATCGGCCGCATCGGCCGCGGAAGAGCCCGCGGCGGGCAGTGCGTCGACGGCAGCAGGCAACGAGGTTGTGGCTGCTTCGGCCGTAGTCGCGCAGGCGTCGGCGTCGGCGCCGGTCGCGGCGTCCGTGGCTGCCCCGGCGGCTGCGGCCCCAGCATCGCCCGCATCGCAGCCGGCCGCCGCGAGCGCGGCAAGCACGGCAAATGCGGCCGAGCCAGCGAGCGTCGCGGTTGCCGCGGGCCAGTCGGTGGTCGAGCTGAAGGTCAAGCAGGACTGCTGGTTCAGCGTGCGCGACAAGAACGGCAAGGAGCTGTTCTCGGCGCTGGTGCGGGCCGGCGAGACGAAGCAGGTCGCAGGCGACGGCCCGTTCAAGGTCACGATCGGCAACAAGGCCGGTCTCGATGCGGTCGCGTTCGACGGAAAACCCGTCGATCCGGCAAAATATTCGGCAGCGCGGGGTAACGTGGCGCGGTTCACGTTGCCCTGACGCCAAGCGCCGTGACGAAGGCCCGTGCTGCACGGGCCGCGAGGGCACGGCGCTTTTTCAATTCATGCGCCGTCGCGGCGCATTCCGCGTAAATGGATCTATCGATGCAATCCGAAGCTCAATCCCCACGCAGCAGTCAGATTTGTTCAACCGAGCCGGTGTTCGGCGGCCACCAGCCGCGTCGCGTGTCGCATGCGGTGGATGTTCGTTGGGGCGGGCAGCTCGTGACGATCGGCGGCAATGCGCCGGTGCGCGTGCAGTCGATGACGAATACCGACACGGCCGATGCGATCGGCACCGCCATCCAGATCAAGGATCTCGCGAACGCCGGTTCCGAACTGGTGCGCATCACGGTGAACACGCCTGAGGCGGCCGCCGCGGTGCCGGCCATCCGCGAGCAGCTCGACCGCATGGGCGTGACGGTGCCGCTCGTCGGCGACTTCCACTACAACGGCCATCTGCTGCTGCGCGACTATCCGGGCTGCGCGGAGGCGCTGTCGAAGTACCGGATCAACCCGGGCAACGTCGGCCAGGGCGCGAAGCGCGACACGCAGTTCGCGCAGATGATCGAAGCCGCGGCGAAGTACGACAAGCCGGTGCGGATCGGCGTGAACTGGGGCAGCCTCGATCAGGACCTGCTCGCGCGGATGATGGACGAGAACGCCGCGCGTTCGCAGCCGTGGGACGCGCAGAGCGTGATGTACGAGGCGCTGATCCAGTCGGCGATCGGCTCGGCCGAGCGCGCCGTCGAGCTGGGCCTCGGCCGCGACCGCATCGTGCTGTCGTGCAAGGTCAGCGGCGTGCAGGACCTGATCGCCGTGTACCGCGAACTCGGCCGCCGTTGCGGCTTCGCGCTGCACCTGGGCCTGACCGAGGCCGGCATGGGCTCGAAGGGCATCGTCGCGTCGACTGCGGCGCTGGGCGTACTGCTGCAGGAAGGCATCGGCGACACGATCCGCATCTCGCTGACGCCGGAGCCGGGCGCACCGCGCACGGGCGAGGTGATCGTCGGCCAGGAAATCCTGCAGACGATGGGCCTGCGCTCGTTCGCGCCGATGGTGATCGCCTGCCCGGGTTGCGGCCGCACGACGAGCACGCTGTTCCAGGAGCTCGCGATGCAGATCCAGACCTACCTGCGCGAGCAGATGCCGGTGTGGCGCAAGGAGTATCCGGGGGTCGAGAAGATGAACGTCGCGGTGATGGGCTGCATCGTCAACGGCCCGGGCGAGTCGAAGCACGCGAACATCGGCATCAGCCTGCCGGGCTCGGGCGAGAACCCGGCCGCACCCGTCTTCATCGACGGCGAGAAGGTCAAGACGCTGCGCGGCGAGCGGATCGCCGAGGAATTCCAGCAGATCGTCAGCGACTACGTCGCACGCAATTACGGCCGCAGCGCGGCCTGAACCATTCGTCCATACACACGAACGATGACTGAACAGAAACGCAAGATCGAGAAGCTCGCGGGCGTCAAGGGCATGAACGACATCCTTCCGCAGGATGCCGGCCTGTGGGAGTTCTTCGAAGCTACCGTGAAATCGCTGCTGCGCGCGTACGGCTATCAGAACATCCGCACGCCGATCGTCGAACACACGCAGCTGTTCACGCGCGGCATCGGCGAAGTCACGGACATCGTCGAGAAGGAGATGTACAGCTTCACCGACGCGCTCAACGGCGAAAACCTGACGATGCGCCCGGAGAACACTGCGGCCGTCGTGCGCGCGGCGATCGAGCACAACATGCTGTACGACGGCCCGAAGCGCCTGTGGTACATCGGCCCGATGTTCCGTCACGAGCGTCCGCAGCGCGGCCGCTATCGCCAGTTCCACCAGGTCGGCGTCGAGGCGCTCGGCTTCGCGGGCCCGGACGCGGACGCCGAGATCATCATGATGTGCCAGCGCCTGTGGGACGACCTCGGGTTGACGGGCATCAAACTCGAGATCAATTCGCTCGGCCTGGCCGAAGAGCGCGCCGCGCACCGCGTCGAGCTGATCAAGTACCTCGAGCAGCACGTCGACGTGCTGGACGAGGATGCGAAGCGCCGTCTGTACACGAACCCGCTGCGCGTGCTCGACACGAAGAATCCGGCGCTGCAGGAAATCGCCCAGAACGCGCCGAAGCTGATCGACTTCCTCGGCGACGAATCGCGCGCGCATTTCGAGGGGCTGCAGCGCCTGCTGCTCGCGAACAACATTCCGTTCAAGATCAATCCGCGGCTGGTGCGCGGCCTCGACTACTACAATCTGACCGTGTTCGAATGGGTGACCGACAAGCTCGGCGCGCAGGGCACGGTCGCGGCCGGCGGCCGCTACGATCCGCTGATCGAGCAGCTGGGCGGCAAGCCGACCGCCGCATGCGGCTGGGCGATGGGCATCGAGCGCATTCTGGAGCTGCTGAAGGAAGAAGACCTCGCGCCCGAGCAGGAAGGCGTCGACGTCTACGTCGTGCACCAGGGCGAGGCGGCGCGCGAACAGGCGTTCATCGCGGCCGAGCGTCTGCGCGACACGGGCCTCGACGTGATCTTCCACTGCAGCGCCGACGGCGCGCCGGCGAGCTTCAAGTCGCAGATGAAGCGGGCCGACGCGAGCGGCGCCGCGTTCGCGGTGATCTTCGGCGAAGAAGAGGTGGCGAACGGCACGGCGGGCGTGAAAGCGCTGCGCGGCGCCGGCCAGGAAGGGGAAAAGAACGTTCAGCAGACCGTACCGGTCGAAGGCTTGACCGAATTCCTAATCAATGCGATGGTTGCATCCGCCGAAGACGGCGACGACTGATCGCGCTGGCATTCGCTCGACAAGAAAAGCCCGAAAAGGAAGGAATCGCTCGCCGATGAGTTATCACGACGAACAAGAATCGATTGAAAGTCTGAAAGCGTGGTGGGCCCGCTGGGGCAATCTCACGACGTGGATCGTGCTCGCGGCGCTGGTCGTCGCGGCCGGTTTCAACGGCTGGAATTACTGGCAGCGCCGCCAGGCCGCCGAAGCGTCCGGCCTGTACGAGCAGGTGCAGAAGGCCGCCGCGGCGAACGACAAGGCCACGATGGCCCGCGCGGCCGCCGACATGGAAGACAAGTTCGGCAGCACGGCCTATGCACAAATGACCGCGCTCGCGGCTGCGAAGACGCTGTACGCGAGCGGCGATGCGGCCGGCGCGAAGGCGCAGCTGCAATGGGCCGCTGATCACGCCAAGGACGACGAGTACAAGCAGATCGCGAAGCTGCGGCTTGCGTCGCTGCTGCTCGACGAGAAGGCGTACGACGCGGGTCTCGTGCTGCTGTCGGGCACGCCGGTCGACGCATTCAAGGGCCTCGTGGCCGATCGCCGCGGCGATCTGCTGGCCGCGCAAGGCAAGACCGATGATGCGCGCGCCGCGTACAAGCTCGCGCTCGACGGCCTGTCGAAGGACGACCAGTCGGCGCGCCAGCTCGTGCAGTTCAAGCTGGACGCGCTCGGCGGCTGATGTCGGCCCCCTCAACCTCTTAACTCTGCTTCGCTAACCGATGAATTTGCTGAAACGTTACGCTGTGCCCGTAGCCTGCGCGGCGGCTGTCCTGGCATTGGCGGCCTGCTCGTCGTCGAAGGACGCGCGCCGCGTGCCGACGCCCCTCACCGAGTTCAAGCCCGTCCTCGACGTGCAACAGGTCTGGAAGGCGAGCGTCGGCAAGGGCGGACGCTACCTGTTCTCGCCGGTGGCCGTGGGCGACGCCGTCTACGCGGCGGGCGAGAACGGTTCGGTCGAGAAGATCGACGCGAAGACGGGCCAGACGGTGTGGCGCGGGAAGGTCGGTTCGGACCTGTCGGCCGGTGTCGGCAGCGACGGCAACCTGACCGCGGTCGGCGCGCTGAAGGGCGGCGTGTTCGTGCTCGGCCCCGACGGCAAGCTGCTGTGGAAGACCACCGTGCAGGGCGAGGTCTTCTCGCCGCCGCTGGTCGGCAACGGCCTCGTGATCGTGCGCACGATCGACGGCCAGGTGATCGCGTTCAACGCGCAGACCGGCGAGCAGAAGTGGAATTACCGCAACCGCGCGGTGCCGCTGAACCTGCGCGTGTCGGCCGGCATGACGTTCGCCGGCGATGCGGCCGTGCTGGCCGGCTTCCCCGGCGGCGGCCTGGTGGCGCTGAACCTGCAGACGGGCGAGCCGTTCTGGCAGACGCCCGTGTCGTTCCCGAAGGGCGTGACCGAGGTCGAGCGCATCAACGACGTCAGCGGTCCGCCGACGCTCGTGGGCGCGCAGGCATGCGCGGTCACGTTCCAGGGGCAGATCGGCTGCTTCGACGCGAACTCGGGCCGTCCGGTGTGGGAAAAGCCGTTCTCGAGCCGCAGCGGTCTCGCGCAGGACGATTCGGTCGTGGCCGCCGGCGACGACTGGTCGGTCGTGACCGCGTACGACGCGGCGAGCGGCAACCCGCTCTGGCGTAACGACAAGCTGAAGAGCCGCGACGTCGGCGTACCTTACCTGCTCGGCCATGCGGTCGTGATGGGCGACTACAAGGGCTTCGTGCACTTCCTGTCGCGCGAGGACGGCAGCTTCATCGCGCGGATGAAGACCGACGGCAGCGCGATCACTGCGGCGCCGGTGCTTGCCGGCAACACGCTGGTCGTGCAGACCCAGGACGGCGGCCTGTACGGGTTCCGCCCGCGCTGATACGCACGCAGCAAGCGCGAAGCGCGGCGTGGCGGAACGAGTTCCGCATGCCGCGAACGCGCGACATGAACGCGGCCGGTGTCCCCGGCCGCGCAGTATTTGAAAGGCAGTTCGTAGCGAAAGACGACGGCGCGCACCGCGCGCCCGGCGCGCGCATCCGGCGCGGCGCGAATTCGTGATATTTTCATTCAGCGCAGCCGCCCGCAGCAGCGGGCCTCCCGCTGCTGCGCACCACCGTAGAAAACACAGATGAAACCGGTCATTGCCCTCGTTGGGCGCCCCAATGTGGGGAAATCCACGCTGTTCAACCGGCTCACGCGCTCGCGCGATGCGCTCGTCGCCGACTTGCCGGGCCTCACGCGCGATCGCCATTACGGCGAAGGGCGAGTCGGTGAGCGGCCGTACCTGGTCGTCGACACCGGCGGCTTCGAACCCGTCGCGAAGGACGGCATCCTGCACGAGATGGCGCGCCAGACGCGTCAGGCGGTCGAGGAAGCCGACGTCGTCGTGTTCATCGTGGACGGGCGCAACGGCCTCGCGCCGCAGGACAAGTCGATCGCCGACTATCTGCGCAAGACCGGGCGGCCGATCTTCCTGGTCGTCAACAAGGCCGAAGGGATGAAGTACACGGCGGTCGCGACGGACTTCTACGAGCTCGGGCTCGGCGATCCGCGCGCGATCTCGGCCGCACACGGCGACGGCGTGACCGACATGATCAACGAGGCGCTGGAAGTCGCGTATGCGGGCCAGCCGGAGGAAGCGGACGACAATGATCCGTCGCGCGGCATCAAGATCGCGATCGTCGGCCGGCCGAACGTCGGCAAGTCGACGCTCGTGAACGCGCTGATCGGCGAGGATCGCGTGATCGCGTTCGACATGCCGGGCACGACGCGCGATTCGATCTACGTCGACTTCGAGCGCAACGGCAAGAAGTACACGCTGATCGATACCGCCGGGCTACGGCGTCGCGGCAAGGTGTTCGAGGCGATCGAGAAGTTCTCGGTCGTGAAGACGCTGCAGTCGATCTCCGACGCGAACGTCGTCATTCTGTTGCTCGACGCGCAGCAGGACATTTCCGACCAGGACGCGCACATCGCGGGCTTCGTGGTCGAGCAGGGCCGCGCGCTCGTGATCGGCGTCAACAAGTGGGACGGCCTCGACGATCACGCGCGCGATCGCGCCAAAGCGGATTTGACCCGCAAGCTGAAATTCCTCGATTTCGCGAAATCGCACTACATTTCGGCCGCGAAGAAGACCGGCATCGGCGCGCTGATGCGCTCGGTCGACGACGCCTATGCCGCGGCGATGGCGAAGCTGCCGACGCCGAAGCTCACGCGCGCGCTGATCGAGGCCGTCGAGTTCCAGCAGCCGCGCCGTCGCGGCCCGGTGCGCCCGAAGCTGCGCTACGCGCACCAGGGCGGCCAGAATCCGCCGCTGATCGTGATCCACGGCAACGCGCTCGATGCGGTGACCGAGACATACAAGCGATATCTGGAAAACAGATTCCGCGAAACTTTCTCCCTGACCGGGACTCCATTGCGCATAGAGTTCCGCTCGTCGAACAATCCGTACGCGGACAAGGGCTGAACGAGCCTGCCGGGTACGCCCGGCAACGACCTGGCCGCATGGCCAGTGGCCGGGCGGGGCAGGCAAAATCAGCTATAGTGTAGCGATTGGCGCCGGATCTCTTTTTCTTCGTCGCCAATCCAGATCAACCTGCAAAAAAAGATGGAGTACGCCATGAGCAACAAAGGGCAATTGTTACAAGACCCGTTTTTGAACGCACTGCGTAAAGAGCACGTTCCTGTTTCGATCTATCTCGTCAACGGGATCAAGCTCCAAGGGAACATCGAATCCTTCGACCAGTACGTCGTGTTGCTCCGTAACACCGTGACCCAGATGGTCTACAAGCACGCCATTTCGACGGTCGTGCCGGCGCGCCCGGTGAATTTCCACCCGGACGCGGAAGCTTCGTCCTAACCTATCGCAGCGGCCGGCATCCGGTCGCCGCGAGCGACCGATGCCAGCCGCCTTATCTTGACACCCGACAATTTGATCAACGCAGCGCTCGTCGGCATCGACTTCGGCAAGACCGATTTCGAAGCCAGTCTCGAAGAACTCAGTCTTCTTGCCTCCAGCGCGGGAGCCCGTCCCGCCGTCACCCTCACCGGTCGTCGTGCCAGCCCTGATGCCAAGATGTTCATCGGCAGCGGCAAAGCCGAAGAATTGCGGCTCGCGTGCGACGCGCACAACGTCGAAATCGTCATCTTCAACCACGCACTCGCGCCCGCCCAGCAACGCAATCTGGAGCAGGCGCTGAACCGGCGCGTGGTCGATCGCACGAGCCTGATCCTCGATATCTTCGCGCAGCGCGCCCGCAGCCACGAAGGCAAGCTGCAGGTCGAGCTCGCGCAGCTGCAATATCTGTCGACCCGGCTGATTCGCGCGTGGACTCACCTGGAGCGGCAAAAAGGCGGTATCGGCCTGCGCGGCCCCGGCGAAACGCAGCTCGAAACCGACCGCCGGCTGATCGGCGAGCGGATCAAAATGCTGAAGGCGCGTCTCGACCGGCTGCGCCGGCAGCACAGCACGCAGCGTCGTCAGCGCGCGCGCAGCGGCACCATGTCGGTGTCGCTGGTCGGCTATACGAACGCGGGCAAGTCGACGCTGTTCAATGCGCTGACGAAGGCGCAGGCCTATGCGGCCGACCAGTTGTTTGCGACGCTCGATACGACGTCGCGACGCGTGTATCTGGGCGACGAGGTCGGCCAGATCGTCGTGTCCGATACGGTCGGCTTCATCCGCGAGCTGCCTCACCAGCTGGTTGCCGCGTTTCGCGCGACCCTCGAGGAAACGATTCATGCGGATCTGCTGCTGCACGTGGTGGACGCGTCGAGCGCCGTGCGGCTCGAACAGATCGAGCAGGTCAACGACGTGCTGCACGAGATCGGCGCGGACACCGTGCGGCAGGTGCTGGTGTTCAACAAGATCGACGCCGTGCCCGAACTGGCCGCCCGCGGCGACGCGGTCGAGCGGGACGAGTATGGTAATATTTCGCGCGTCTTTTTGAGCGCGCGCACCGGTCAGGGTCTCGACGCGTTGCGTGCCGCCATCGCCGAGATCGCCTCCGCGGAACACCTCTCCGGCGCGACGTCAGCCGACGGCGCGCTCGACGGCGCGCCCGCTGAACCACACGAAGGCCACACGATTTCCGAACACGGGCGCTAACCGGTCCCGGCCGGTTCGCCGGCGTCTAATCTGGTGAACAAACTCTGGTGAACGAATACAACGAGCGGAGTACCTGGCGGCGGATGCGCGCCTTGCTGTCGATCAACGATCCCCGCTGGGGGCGCGGCGACGGCAAAGGCAACGACGGATCCCGTCCGCGTGCCAACGAATCGAAACGTCCGCCCGGCGGCGACGGTGACGGTCCGCCCGATCTCGACGAGATGTGGCGCAACTTCAACCGGCGTCTGAGCGGCCTGTTCGGCGGCAAGGGCGGCAACGGCTTCCGGCCCGACAACGGCCGGGCTGCGCGCGTCGGCGTCGGCATCGTGATCGGCGTGCTGATCGCGGTCTATGCGGGTAGCGGGCTGTTCGTCGTGCAGGACGGCCAGACCGGCGTCGTGCTCCAGCTCGGCAAGCTGGCCGGCACGGTCGGCGAGGGCGTCCACTGGCGTGCGCCGTATCCGTTCTCGTCGCACGAAATCGTCGATACGACGCAAGTGCGCTCGATCGAGATCGGCCGCAACAACGTCGTGCGTCTCGCGAACGTCAAGGAAGCCGCGATGCTGACGCGCGATGCGGATATCGTCGACGTGCGTTTCGTCGTCCAGTACCGCGTGCGTTCGGCTACCGATTACCTGTTCCGTAGCGTCGATCCCGAGCGCAGCGTGTCGCAGGCCGCCCAGGCCGCAGTGCGCGCGATCGTCGGCACGCGCAGCGCGGCAGACATCCTGAACCAGGACCGCGATGCGCTGCGTAGCCAGCTGTCCGCCGCGATCCAGCGCGATCTCGACCGCTACCAGTCCGGGCTCGAGGTCACGGCCGTCACGATGCAAAGCGTCGCGGCGCCGGAACAGACGCAGGCCGCGTATGCCGAGGTCGCGAAGGCGCGCGACGAGCGCGAGGCCGCCAAGCGCGCCGCGCAAGCGTATACGAACGACCTGTTGCCGAAGGCGCAGGGCGACGCCGCGAAACTCGTCGACGATGCGAAGGCCTATGCCGACCGTGTCGTGACGCAGGCCGAAGGCGACGCCGACCGGTTCAAGCAGGTTTATGCGCAGTATTCGAAGGCGCCGGCCGTGATCCGCGAGCGGATGTACCTCGAAACGATGCAGGAAATCTACTCGAAGGCGACCAAGGTATTCGTCGGCAACAAGGCGGGCAGCAGCGTCGTGTACCTTCCGCTCGACAAGCTCGTCGAGCAGGGCCGGCAAAATGCCGCGAACGCCGCAGGTGCATCGAACGCGGCAGCCGGCGCAGCCGCGCCGGACACGGCGTCGGCTCCGGCCGCCGTCGCGTCGGGCGCACCGGCGAGCGGCGCTTCGGCCGCTGCCGCGCCCGCCGCGGGCAGCGACGTGCTGCGCTCGCGAGAGGCGTTCCGCAGCCGCGCGCGCGAAGACGATCTGAAGTAACGGGAGCGCAGAACATGAATCGAATCATTGCGCTCGTCGTCGCAATCGTGATCGCCGCGTTCGCGGCTTCGTCGACGGTGCTGAGCGTGGACCCGCGCCATGCGGCCGTGCTGTCCGGCCGCGACGGCGGGCAGCCGCAGCTCGCCGGCCCCGGCATCCACTTCAAGCTGCCGCCGCCGCTGCAGACGGCGACGCTGATCGACACGCGCCTGCAATCGCTCGAGTCGACGGACCCGCTGCAACTGGCCACCGAAGACAAGCACGATCTGCTCGTCGCGTATGCGCTCAAGTATCGGATCGACGATCCGATGAAGTATTTCACGGCCACCGGCGGCGACCCGACGGCCGCCACCGAACGCCTCGCCGATGCGCTGAAGGGCGCGCTCGGCGACGCCTTCGCGAAGCGCGCGCTCGACGACGCGCTCGGCGACCAGCGCGACATCGCGAACGCGGCGCGCGACGCGGTGCGGGCAAAGGCGGCGGGCTTCGGCGTGGACGTGGTCGACGTCCAGCTGACGCGCGTCGACTTGCCGGCCGCGCAGACGGACGCCGTCTATCAGCGGATGATCGCGGCGTTGCGGGACCAGGCCGCGCGCGTGCGCGCCGAAGGCGCGGCGGATGTCGAGCAGATCAAGGCCGACGCCGAGCGCGATCAGCAGGCGGTGCTCGCGAACGCATACAAGTCGGCGCAGACGATCAAGGGCGAGGGCGATGCGAAGGCCGCGTCGATCGCCGCGGACGCGTTCGGCCGCGATCCGCAGTTCTATCAGTTTTACGCGAGCCTGCAGGCTTACCGGAACACGTTCAAGCGCAACGACGTCATCGTCGTCGATCCCGACAGCGAGTTCTTCCGCTTCATGCGCAGCCCGACGGGCGGTGCCGCCGCGCCGGCGCCCGCTCCCCGCAAACACTGACTTTTTGGGGTGCCGCGACGAGCGGCGCCGTCGCTCGCATGGATCTGGCTGGCTCGTTGTTGCTCGCGGTAGCACTGATGCTGATTATCGAGGGAGCGTTCCCTTTCGTGTTTCCCGTCGCATGGCGCGACACGTTTCGTAGAATAGCGGAGCGGCCGCCGCATCATATCCGGATCGGCGGGCTCATCGTGATGGCGCTCGGGCTCGTCCTGCTGCTGTTCGCCACCTGAACCGGACGGCGCACCGGCCGTTCGTTCCGCCCGATTTCGATTTCCCATTTCCGATTCATCTCGCGGCGCGCAAAGTCGCGCTGTTTCCCGTCGTAGGACCGTACCGATGTCGACCTGGTTACTTCCCGAGAATATCGCCGACGTACTGCCGTCGGAAGCGCGCAAGATCGAGGAGCTGCGCCGCAGGCTGCTCGACCGCTTCCGTTCTTACGGCTACGAAATGGTGATGCCGCCGCTGCTCGAGTACCTCGAGTCGCTGCTGACGAGCGGCGGCGCCGACCTGCGGCTGCGCACCTTCAAGCTGGTCGATCAGCTGTCGGGCCGCACGCTCGGTCTGCGCGCCGACATCACGCCGCAGGTCGCGCGGATCGACGCGCACCTGCTGAACCGCCAGGGCGTCACGCGCCTTTGCTACGCCGGCCACGTGATGCACACGCGCCCGCGCGGTCTGCACGCGACGCGCGAGCAGATCCAGATCGGCGCCGAAATCTACGGGCATGCGGGGCTGGAAGCCGACCTGGAGATCCAGCAGCTGATGCTCGACGCGCTGCATCTCGCGGGGCTGTCGCGGATTCGTCTGGACCTTTGCCATGCGGGCGTGCTCGCGGCGCTGCTCGCGCGCGATGCGCAGGCCACCGCGCGCGGCGAAGCGCTGTACGACGCACTGTCGGGCAAGGATGTGCCGCTGCTGCACGAGCTGACCGACGATCTCGGCGCCGACACGCGCGCGGCGCTGCGCGCGCTGCCGCACCTGTACGGCGACGCCAGCGTGCTCGACGAAGCGCGGGCGCGGCTGCCCGTGCTGCCGGAAATCACGCGCGCGCTGGACGATCTCGCGCAGCTCGCGGCGAGCGCGAAGGGCGTCGAAGTCGCCGTTGATCTCGCCGATCTGCGCGGCTATGCGTACCACAGCGGCGCAATGTTTACCGCTTACATCGACGGCGTGCCCAACGCGATCGCGCGCGGCGGCCGCTACGACCACGTGGGTCAGGCATACGGCCGGGCGCGCCCGGCGACGGGTTTCTCGCTCGACCTGCGCGAGCTCGCGCGGATTTCCCCGGTCGAGGCGCGCGGCACCGCGATTCTTGCGCCGTGGGCGCAGGACGATGCACTCAGCGCGGCCGTCGCCGCGCTGCGCGATGCGGGCGAGGTCGTGATCCAGGCGCTGCCCGGTCACGACCACGTGCTCGACGAGTTCGCATGCGACCGTTCGCTCGTCGAACGCGCGGGCGCATGGGTGGTCGAGCCCCGTTAAACAGGCGTTCGCGGGCCGTCGTTCGGCGTGCATATCGTTGAAGCGAAACGGAAAAATTCGGAATCGCCCGCGAACATAGGTAGAATACGTTTTTAACCAGCTAACGAATCAACATGTCTGCCAGCGCAGTGAACGTGACTCCCGGGCGCAACGTCGTCGTCGTGGGAACGCAATGGGGTGATGAAGGCAAGGGCAAGATCGTCGACTGGCTGACGGACCACGCTCAGGGCGTCGTGCGTTTCCAGGGCGGTCACAACGCCGGCCACACCCTCATCATCGGCGGCAAGAAGACCATCTTGCGCCTCATTCCGTCGGGCATCATGCGTGAAGGCGTTGCCTGCTTCATCGGCAACGGCGTCGTGCTGTCCCCCGAGGCACTGTTCAAGGAAATCGGCGAGCTGGAAGAGGCCGGCGTCAACGTGCGCGACCGCCTGTTCATCTCCGAAGCGACCACGCTGATTCTGCCGTACCACATCGCGATCGACCAGGCGCGCGAAGCGCGCAAGGGCGCGGGCAAGATCGGCACGACCGGCCGCGGTATCGGCCCGGCGTACGAAGACAAGGTCGGCCGCCGCGCGCTGCGCGTGCAGGATCTGTTCGATCCGAAGACCTTCGCCGACCGTCTGCGCGAAAACCTCGATTTCCACAACTTCGTGCTGACCCAGTACCTGGGCGGCGCAGCAGTCGATTTCCAGGCCACGCTCGACACGATGCTTGGCTACGCCGATCGTCTGAAGCCGATGGTGGCCGACGTGTCGCGCCGTCTGTACGACGCGAACAACGCCGGTCAGAACCTGCTGTTCGAAGGCGCGCAGGGCACGCTGCTCGACATCGACCACGGCACCTATCCGTTCGTCACGTCGAGCAACTGCGTCGCGGGCGCGGCATCGGCCGGCGCCGGTGTCGGTCCGCAAAAGCTGAACTACATCCTCGGCATCACGAAGGCGTACTGCACGCGCGTCGGCTCGGGCCCGTTCCCGAGCGAGCTGTACGACGCCGACAACCCGCAGCGCCAGGATCAGGTCGGCATCACGCTCGCTAACGTCGGCAAGGAATTTGGTTCGGTCACCGGCCGTCCCCGCCGCACCGGCTGGCTCGACGCGGCGGCGCTGCGCCGCTCGATCCAGATCAACGGCGTGTCGGGCCTGTGCATGACGAAGCTCGACGTGCTCGACGGTCTCGACGAAGTGAAGCTGTGCGTCGGCTACAAGATCGACGGCAAGGACGCGGACATCCTGCCGCGCGGCGCAGCCGACGTCGCACGCTGCGAGCCGGTGTACGAAACGTTCGCCGGCTGGAAGGAAAGCACCGTCGGCATCAAGACGTGGGATGCGCTGCCGGCCAACGCGCGCGCCTACTTGAGCCGCGTGCAGGAAGTGGCCGGCGTGCCGGTCGACATGATTTCGACGGGGCCGGACCGCGACGAAACGATCCTGCTCCGTCATCCGTTCAAGGTGTAATTCGCAGATGACGCAGCAAATGACGATGACGGCGGCAGACTTGATGACCGATCCGCGCAACGAC
The DNA here is from genome assembly GCF_000959445.1 of Burkholderia vietnamiensis LMG 10929. Lineage (NCBI taxonomy): Bacteria > Pseudomonadati > Pseudomonadota > Betaproteobacteria > Burkholderiales > Burkholderiaceae > Burkholderia > Burkholderia vietnamiensis. Next base: position 2,288,178 of record NZ_CP009631.1, read on the forward strand.
GACAAGAACCTCTGGGTAGGCTGGGACGAGTACCACCGCCTGATCGAGCTGCTGGCGCTCAAGGTTCACGAATCGGGCTGGAAGTTCGACCAGATCCTGTGCCTCGCGCGCGGCGGTCTGCGCGTGGGCGACCAGCTGTCGCGCATCTATGACGTGCCGCTCGCGATCCTCGCGACGAGTTCGTATCGGGAAGCTGCCGGCACCGAGCAGGGCGAGCTCGACATCGCGCAGTACATCACGATGACACGCGGCCATCTCGCGGGCAACGTGCTGCTGGTCGACGATCTCGTCGATTCCGGCGTGACGCTCGCGCGTGTGCAGGAGCATCTGAAGGAGCGCTATCCGGCCGTGACGGCCGTGCGCTCGGCCGTGCTCTGGTACAAGGGTTGCTCGAAGGTCAAGCCCGACTATCACACGCAGTACCTGCCGACGAATCCGTGGATTCATCAGCCGTTCGAGGAGTGGGACACCGTTCGTCCGCACAACCTCGAGGCATGGATCAAACGCGGTCGCGCGCAGCGCGACGGTTCGGGCGCGTAAGCGTCCGGTCGTCCGACCGACAGCCTTGCACGGCGCCGCTTGCGGCGCCGTTTTTTTGTTCGCGATTCGCCCCGCACGATCGGCACGATCGGCACCGCGGCCACGGCAGCCGGACGCCGCCGGTAGGCAGATGGCGCGGCCGCGGCTATGATGGCAGCCCTGCCACAGCTTGCGCAGGAATGCATGCGCGGCGTGACTCACGTGGTTTCAGGGCAACAAGGCAGGACGGTGTTTCAGAGGGGCGCGAGTAGAATAGCGCTCGTTTCGTCCGACCCGGACCGATTATCAAGCTTCATATGAACGACACGACCCAGGCGACCGACGCAGCCCACGCGCATTCGACGCACCAACACTCGATGCAGGCGCTCGCGATAGCGGCTATCGGCGTCGTGTTCGGCGACATCGGCACGAGCCCGCTGTATTCGCTGAAGGAGGCGTTCAGCCCCGCCCACGGCATTCCGCTGACCGAGAGCTCGATCCTCGGCGTGATCTCATTGTTGTTCTGGGCGATCGTGCTCGTGGTCGGCATCAAGTACCTGCTGTTCGTGATGCGCGCCGACAACAACGGGGAAGGCGGCGTGCTCGCGCTGATGGCGCTGTCGCTGCGGCCGCTCGACTCGAAGACGCGAGTGGCCGGCGCGCTGATGGCGCTCGGGATCTTCGGCGCATGCATGTTCTACGGCGATGCCGTGATCACACCGGCGATCTCGGTGATGTCGGCGGTCGAAGGGCTCGAGATCGCGACGCCGCATCTGTCCCACCTCGTGTTGCCGATCACGATCGTGATCCTGATCGCGCTGTTCTGGATCCAGCGCCACGGCACCGCGATGGTCGGCAAGCTGTTCGGGCCGATCATGGTGCTGTGGTTCGTCGCGATCGCGGCGCTGGGCGTCTATCACATCTCGCGCGTGCCGGGCATCGTCGCGGCGATCAACCCGTATTACGCGGCGTCGTTCATGGCCGACCATCTGCTCCAGGCATACGTGGTGCTGGGTTCGGTCGTGCTGGTGCTGACCGGCGCCGAAGCGCTGTACGCCGACATGGGCCACTTCGGTGCAAAACCGATTCGCCTGGCCGCGTACGGGCTCGTGATGCCTTCGCTGGTGCTCAACTACTTCGGCCAGGGCGCGCTGCTGATGCAGAACCCGAAGGCCATCGAGAATCCGTTCTTCCTGATGGCGCCGGAGTGGGCGCTGCTGCCGCTCGTCGTGCTGTCGACGGTCGCGACCGTGATCGCATCGCAGGCCGTGATCTCGGGTGCGTATTCGCTGACGTCGCAGGCGATCCAGCTCGGCTACGTGCCGCGCATGAAGGTGCTGCATACGTCCGAGCTGGCGATCGGCCAGATCTACGTGCCGGTCGTCAACTGGCTGCTGCTGGCGGTGATCCTCTGCATCGTGATCGGCTTCAAGAGCTCAGACAATCTCGCGGCCGCGTACGGGATCGCGGTGACGGCGACGATGGTGATCACCACCGTGCTCGCGGCCGTCGTGATGGTACGGGTGTGGAACTGGAACCGGCTGCTGGTCGGCGCGATCATCGCCGTGTTCCTCGCGGTTGACCTCGGCTTTTTCGGCGCGAACCTGCTGAAGGTCGCGCAGGGCGGCTGGCTGCCGCTCGGCATCGGCGCGCTGCTGTTCTTCCTGCTGATGACCTGGTACAAGGGCCGCCACATCGTCAAGGAGCGCACGGCCGCCGACGGCATTCCGCTCGAGCCGTTCCTGCAGGGGCTGCTCGCGCACCCGCCGCACCGCGTGTCGGGCACGGCCATCTACCTGACGGGCAACGACAAGCTCGTGCCGGTCAGCCTGCTGCACAACCTGAAGCACAACAAGGTGCTGCACGAGCGGACCATTTTCCTCACGTTCGTCACGCGCGACATTCCGTACGTGCGCGACGACAAGCGCCTCAGCTCGCGCGATGCGGGCGGCGGCCTCTATATCGTCAAGGCCGAGTACGGCTTCAACGAGACGCCGGACGTGAAGGCCGTGCTCGAGGAATTCGGCCGCACGCACGACATGACGTTCGAGCTGATGGACACGTCGTTCTTCCTCGCGCGCGAGACGGTCGTGCCGACGCATCTGCCGGGCATGTCGATCTGGCGCGAACGCGTGTTCGCGTGGATGCACCAGAACGCGGCGAAGCCGACCGACTTCTTCTCGATTCCGGCGAACCGCGTCGTCGAGCTCGGCACCAAGATCGAGATCTGACCAGCGGCGCGTGCTGCGCTTTCGGCAATCGTGCCGTTCAGTTGAAAAACTGAACGGCATTTTTGTTTTGGCGAAGGCGCGGGGCGGCGCGTTGCGTTTTGAGCCGATGATGGCTGGGCCGCGTGGTCGTCAGGCTCGACGCCGAGCGCATCCAATCGACGACATCCGCTTCCTCTCGTTCGGCGCGAGCTGACCTGTTCCACGCTGCGCGGCGTCCCGCAGCGGCTTCGCCGACATCTCGAATCGCTCATCAATGTAAAACGGCCCGATCGCAGATGCGATCGGGCCGTCGAGTATGCGGCCGGTAGGGCGGAAGGCGTCGTGATCGAGCCGAGCGGCACGACGCCGCAACGGCGGTCGTTGCGCTCGCCCGCGGGCGAGCGCGCGCTCAGCGCTTCAGCTTCGCGAACGCCGCAGCCATCGCGCCGGCCGGCTCCGGCTCGCGCGAGCGTTGCGGGCGGGCCGCGCCGCGGCCGGCGCTGCCGCGGTCCTGGCCGCCGCGCGGCGCGGCGCCGCCGGGGGCGGCAGCTTCGTCGTCCAGGCGCATCGTCAGTGCGATGCGCTGGCGCTTCACGTCGACGTCGAGCACCTTGACCTTGACGACCTGACCGGCCTTCACGACTTCGTGCGGGTCCTTGATGAATTTCGTCGACATCGCGGACACGTGGACGAGGCCGTCCTGATGCACGCCGATGTCCACGAACGCACCGAACGCGGCGACGTTGGTCACGACACCTTCGAGCAGCATGCCGGGCATCAGGTCGGACACCTTCTCGACGCCGTCGCGGAACGTGGCGGTCTTGAATTCGGGCCGCGGATCGCGCCCCGGCTTTTCCAGCTCGGACAGAATGTCGCGCACGGTCGGCAGGCCGAAGCGCTCGTCGACGAATTCAGCCGGCGACAGGCCCGACAGCGCGTCGCGGCTGCCCAGCACGTCGTCGATGCGCTTGTTGATCTTCGCGAGAATCCGCTCGACGACCGGGTAGGCCTCCGGGTGCACCGACGAGCGATCGAGCGGATTCTCGCCGCCGTTGATGCGCAGGAAGCCGGCTGCCTGTTCGAAGGTCTTGTCGCCGAGACGCGGCACCTTGCGCAGGTGGTCGCGCGACGGGAACGGGCCGTTCGCGTCGCGGAAGTCGACGATGTTGCGGGCGAGCGTCGCATTCAGGCCCGACACGCGCGCGAGCAGCGCGACCGACGCGGTATTCGCGTCGACGCCGACCGCGTTCACGCAGTCCTCGACCACCGCGTCGAGCGAGCGGGCCAGTTCGCGCTGGTTCACGTCGTGCTGGTACTGGCCGACGCCGATCGCCTTCGGCTCGATCTTCACGAGTTCGGCGAGCGGATCCTGCAGGCGCCGCGCGATCGACACGGCGCCGCGCAGCGACACGTCGAGGTCAGGGAATTCCTTTGCGGCCAGCTCGGACGCCGAGTACACCGACGCACCGGCCTCCGATACGACGATCTTCTGCAAGCGCAATTCCGGATGCTTGGCGATCAGTTCGCTCGCGAGCTTGTCGGTTTCGCGCGAAGCGGTGCCGTTGCCGATGCTGATCAGCTCCGCTTGCGTCTGCGCGGCGATGCGCGCGAGCTTCGCGAGCGAGCCGTCCCAGTCGCGGCGCGGCTCGTGCGGGTAGATCGTGTCGGTTGCGAGCAGCTTGCCGGTGCGATCGACGACGGCGACCTTCACGCCCGTGCGCAGACCGGGGTCGAGGCCGATCACGGCCTTCGGGCCGGCCGGCGCCGCGAGCAGCAGATCCTTCAGGTTGCGCGCGAACACGCGGATCGCCTCGGCTTCGGCCGTCTCGCGCAGTTGCGTGAGCAGCTCGTTCTCGATATGCGGCTGCACCTTGACGCGCCAGCACCAGCGGCACACGTCGGACAGCCATTTGTCGGCCGGCCGGTTCTGGTTCGCGATGCCGAAATGGCGCGCGATCATCGCTTCGCCCGGGTGCGGAACCTGTGCGTCGAGTTCGTCGCCGAGGCCGAGCTTGACGGTCAGCACGCCGGCGTTGCGGCCGCGGAACAGTGCGAGCGCGCGGTGCGACGGCACGGTGCGGAGCGTTTCCGAGTAGTCGTAGTAGTCGCGGAACTTCTCGCCTTCCTCGTTTTCCTTGCCCTCGACGACGGCCGACGACACGACGCCCTGGCTATGCAGGTAATCGCGCAGCTTGCCGAGCAGCTCGGCCGTTTCGCCGAATTGCTCGGACAGGATGTCGCGTGCGCCGTCGAGCGCCGCCTTGACGTCGGCGACGCCCTTGTCGGCGTCGACGTATGCGGCGGCTTCCGTCTGCGGATCGAGCAGCGGGTTCGCGAGCAGTGCGTGCGCGAGCGGCTCGAGGCCGGCTTCGCGGGCGATCTGCGCGCGCGTGCGGCGCTTCGGCTTGTACGGCAGATAGAGATCTTCGAGCACCTGCTTGCTGTCGGCCGCGTCGATCGCGGCGCGCAGCTCGTCGGTCAGCTTGCCCTGTTCGTCGATGCTCGCCAGGATCGTCGCGCGGCGATCCTCGAGCTCGCGCAGATACAGCAGGCGTTCCTCGAGCTGGCGCAGTTGCGTGTCGTCCAGATTGCCCGTCACTTCCTTGCGGTACCGGGCAATGAACGGAACGGTCGAGCCTTCGTCGAGGAGTTGCACCGCCGCCGCGACCTGGCGCGGCTGGACGGACAGTTCGGTGGCGATGCGCTGTACGATCTTGAGTGCTACGGTTTCCGTCATGTCGTGGATGATCTGCCTGGCTGAAATCGCGGCGCGGGCCGGCAGGCCGTGCTGGCGGCCTGCAACACGGGCCCGCCGGACCGATGCCGCGGGTGAGTGAAGCGGGGCATTTTGCCATAAATGGCGGAGCGTCCAGCCGGGCGGTGATAGAATTTGACCCATGTCCCGCAGCTTTCCTACGACGTTGCCAACTTCCCGCATTTCTCTCGTCGCGCTCGGCGCAGCGCTGGCCGCCGCTTTGTCCGGCGGGTCTGCCGCCGTGTATGCGCAGGCATCGGGCGCAGCCGCGCCGGATGTCGCAGCCGCCGCGCCCGTCGCCGCTTCCGCCACGCAGGATTTCGACGCCCGTCAAAAAGTGCTCAATCAGCGCTCCGCAGAAAACGATTATCGTTATGCGGTGGCGGAGCACGATTGCTACAGCAAGTTCTTCGTCAATCACTGTCTCGGCAATGCGCGCGACCGGATGCGCGAGGAGCGGGCGAGCATCCGCCAGGAGCAGCTCGCGCTCGACGACGAGCAGCGCGCGGTACGGGCGCGGCAGCGCGACCAGCAGCAGGCGCTGAAGCAGGCGCAGAACGCGGCTGAGGCGCCGCAGCGCGCGGCGACCGACGCGGCGAACGCGGCCGCGTTCCGCGACAAGCAGGAGCAAAATGCACTGAAGCAGGCGCAGCGCGGTGCGGAGGCGCCGCAGCATGCGGCGAGCAAGCAGGCATACGACCAGAAGCAGGCGGATTTCCAGCGCAAGCTCGACCAGGCGCATCAGCAGGCCGCGCAGAAGGCGCAGGAGCGCGCGGACAACGCGACGCGCTATGAGCAGAAGCAGCGCGAAGCCGCCGAGCACAAGGCCGATGTCGCGCGGCGTCAGCAGGAAGCGGCCGAGAAGGCCAAGCAGAAGCAACAGCTGGGGCAGTAACGTGTTGGATTGAACCGGAGTCAGTCTCGTGCGTGCCGGCACGCCAGCCGGCGCGCTGCTTCGATGAGGAGGCGCATATGCAAAACCGTCCCACGGAACAGCAGCAGGAATTGCACAACCGTTTGGCTGCACTGCAGGAGCAGCATCGGCAGCTCGCTCGGGAGATCGAGCTGAAGGAAGGACACTCCGACATCGACGACGTCACGTTGCACCGCCTGAAGAAGGAAAAGCTGGCGGCCAAGGACAAAATCATTTTGCTGCAATCGCAGCTGGAACCGGATAAGCGCGCCTGAGCGCGGCCTGGCAAGCGCCGGCGCCGCCCGGGCGCTGGACACAGGAACGCTTGCCTTGAACTCACCGCTTGAAGCCAATCCCGATGCCCGGCGTGACACGTCGTCCGCCGGGCGCGCCCGCGCGCCCGCAGGCACGTTCGAGCTGAGCCGCAAGCGCGTCGACGAGCTCGATACGATCTTCGGCGCCGACGGGCTGCTCGCGCGCGCGCTCGACGGCTATCATCCGCGCCAGTCCCAGATCGAGATGGCGCGCGCGGTCGCGTCGGCGATGGAGGCGTCCGCGCGTCGGATGCCCGATCCGGAAATCTTCGAAACCCGCAAGCGGCCGGCGCGCCGCCTCGGCGAAGGCGCCGCCGACAAGGCAGCGCAAGCCGGCGCGGACGACGCCGCGGCCGAGGCCGACAGCGACGCCGCGGACAACACGCTGATCGTCGAGGCCGGCACCGGCACCGGCAAGACCTACGCCTACCTGGTGCCCGCGATGCTGTGGGGCGGCAAGGTGATCGTGTCGACCGGCACGAAGCACTTGCAGGACCAGCTGTTCCAGCGCGACATCCCGACCGTGCGCAACGCGCTGGCGGTGCCCGTGACGGTCGCGATGCTCAAGGGCCGCGCCAACTACCTGTGCCATTACTACCTGCAGCGCACCGCCGACAACGGCCGCCTGCCGTCGCGGCAGGACACCGCGTATCTGCAGGAGATCGTCCGTTTCGCGAAGGTGACGAAGAGCGGCGACAAGGCCGAGCTCGCGAGCGTGCCGGAGACGGCGCCCGTGTGGTCGATGGTCACGTCGACGCGCGACAACTGCCTCGGCCAGGAGTGCCCGTATTACAAGGAGTGCTTCGTGATGCAGGCGCGTCGCGAAGCGCAGCAGGCCGACATCGTCGTGGTCAACCATCACCTGTTCTTCGCGGACATCATGCTGCGCGACACCGGGATGGCCGAACTGCTGCCGAACGCGAACACGGTGATCTTCGACGAAGCGCACCAGTTGCCGGAGACGGCCACGCTGTTTTTCGGCGAGACGCTGTCGACCACGCAGATCCTCGAACTGGCGCGCGATACCGTCGCCGAGGGCTTGAGCCATGCGCGCGATGCGGTCGAGTGGGTGAAGCTCGGCGGCGATCTGGAGCGTGCCGCGCGCGATCTGCGGCTCGCGTTCGCGAACGATCAGATCGTGCGCATGTCGCTCGCGCAGCTCGGTGACGATCACCCGATGTTCGCCGCGCTCGACGCGCTCGAGGTCGCACTCGATGCGCTCGCCTCGGCGCTCGCGGGGCAGGCCGAGCGTGCAGAATCGCTCGGCGCATGCCTGCGGCGCGCGCGCGAACTGCAGGCGCTGCTGGCGGGCTGGGTCGCGCCCGGCGCCGCGCAGGCGGCAGCGGATGCCGACGCGCGAGCGGCCGGCAACGACGGGGCTGCCGACGACCCGAACGAGAAGGTGCGCTGGGTCGAAGTGTTCGCGCATACGGTCCAGTTGCACGAGACGCCGCTGTCGGTCGCGCCGATTTTCGCGAAGCAGCGCGCCGGCGTGCCGCGTGCATGGGTATTCACGTCGGCGACGCTGTCCGTGCGCGGCGACTTCACGCACTACGCGGCGCAGATGGGGCTCAGCTCACGCCGCTCGATGACGCTCGCGAGCCCGTTCGACTATCAGACGCAGGGGCTGCTGTACGTGCCGCGCAACCTGCCGCAACCGTCGTCGCCCGGATTCACCGACGCGGTGTTCGACGCGGCGCTGCCGGCGATCGAGGCGTCGGGCGGCGGCGTGTTCATGCTGTGCACGACGCTGCGCGCGGTCGACCGGATCGCATCGAAGCTGCGCGACGTGATCGAGTCGCGCGGCTGGAAGACGCCGCTGCTGGTGCAGGGCGACGCGAGCCGGACCGAGCTGCTCGATCGCTTCCGTGCATACGGCAATGCGATCCTGGTCGGCAGCCAGAGTTTCTGGGAAGGCGTGGACGTGCGCGGCGATGCGCTGTCGCTCGTCGTGATCGACAAGCTGCCGTTCGCGCCGCCCGACGATCCGGTGCTGGCTGCGCGGCTCGACGCGCTGACCAAGAAGGGCCTCAGCCCGTTCGCCGTGCATCAGCTGCCGCAGGCGGTGATCACGCTGAAGCAGGGCGCCGGCCGCCTGATCCGTGCCGAAACCGACCGCGGCGTGCTGATGATCTGCGACACGCGGCTCGTGGACAAGCCTTACGGTCGCCGGATCTGGCAAAGCCTGCCGCCGTTCAAGCGCACGCGCGAGATCGCGGTCGTGCAGGACTTCTTCGACGATCATCGCGCCGGAAAGAGCGCGTGATCGAGGCGCCCGCTGCACGGGCGTCGGCAACAAAAAACCCGGCTCGATGGCCGGGTTTTTTGTTGCTGCGGCGAGCGACGCTCAGAACTGCCACCACGACCGCTTCGCGCCGGGGCGTGAATGGCCGGTGATGTACGGGCTGTCCGGGAACGTTCCTGCGAGCACGCGCTTCGTGTCTTCCGCGAGCTGCGGCTGGTTCAGCTTGCCGTACGACAGGACCATGATGTGCAGCGCGTCCTCGATCGCCGGCGCGCCCTTGTAGTCCTTGATCGCGAGCTGCGCGCGGTTGATCGCCGCGACGTACGCGCCGCGCCGATAGTAGTAATCGGCCGCATGCACTTCGTGCGACGCCAGCGCGTTGACGATGTAGCGCATCCGCGCGGCGGCGTCGGGTGCGTACTTGCTCTTCGGATAGCGGTCGACGACGACCTTGAACGCATCGTACGACTCGCGCAGCGCCTGCGGGTCGCGCTCGCTCATGTCCTGGCCGGAGAAGCGGCCGAACAGCCCGAGATCGTCGTTGAAGTGGATCATCCCCTTCAGGTAGTACGCGTACGGGATGTCCGGGTGATCGGGGTGAAGCTGGATGAAGCGGTCGACGGCCTGATCGGCGGCGGCCGCTTCGTTGTCCTTCCAGTTGCAGTACGCGACGTTGATCTGCGCCTGTTGCGCGAAATGGCCGAACGGATCGCGGCCTTGCAGCGATTCGAAATATTTCGCGCATTTGCCCCAGTCGCCGCCGGACAGTGCGTCCTGGGCCTCTGAGTATAATTTGTTGTTCGACCAGGTAGCCGTCTCGTCCTGCTTCTGCGGCAAGCCGTGGCAGCCGGCGATGAGGGCCGCGGCCGCTACCGCCGCAGCTCGGGCGGCGACGGTTTTGGCCGTACGTTTGGTCGAATTCATCATGCTCGCATGTCCTAGCTTCAAGTCTCGGTGACCCAGTCTAAATGACCCGTTCAAGTTCGCAGAATGCCCCGCGGGGCAAGTCAGATCGCGAAGATTATAGCCCAAGCGCCCGGCCCGCCGACGCTGCATCGGGGGATTCCGTCGATGACGATCTGCCCGCCGCTGCGTTGCAGCCGGCTGCCGGCCCGTCGGCGGCGGCCGACGCTGCGCCGCGCGTCGTCGAAGTGCCGCTGTCGCTCGCCGGCGAGCGCCTCGACAAGGCGCTCGCCCAGTTGTTTCCCGAATTCTCGCGCAGCCGTCTGCAGAGCTGGATCGAGGCTCAGCGCGTGCTGATCGACGGCGCGCCGGCGAAGATCCGCCAGCCCGTGCCGCTCGGCGCGAAGATCGAGCTCGTGCCCGATCTGCTTCCGGAACAGCTCGCGTTCGCCGCTGAGCCGGTGCCGCTCGACGTGATCTACGAGGACGACGCGCTCGTCGTCATCAACAAGCCGGCCGGCCTCGTCGTCCATCCGGCCGCCGGCAACTGGAGCGGCACGCTGCTGAACGGCTTGCTGCACCGCTACGGCGACGCGGCCGCCGGCCTGCCGCGGGCGGGCATCGTCCACCGGCTCGACAAGGAAACGTCGGGGCTGATGGTGGTCGCCCGCACGCTCGCCGCGCAGACGGACCTCGTGCGCCAGCTGCAGGCGCGCACCGTGAAGCGCCGCTACTTCGCGCTCGTGTGGGGCACCATGCCCGAGGAGGGCACGATCGACGCGCCGATCGGGCGCGATCCGCGCGAGCGCACGCGCATGGCGGTGGTCACCGGCGCATCGGGCAAGCCCGCACGCACCCATTTCCGCACGGTTGACACATGCGTGTGGCAACGTCAGCCGGTGTCGGCGATCCAGTGCGATCTCGAAACTGGCCGCACGCACCAGATCCGCGTGCACTGCTCGCATGCGGGCCATCCGTTGCTCGGCGATCCGGTCTACGGGCGCGCACGCGGCAAGCGCTCGGTCACGCCGCTGCCGAACGGCTTCGCCCGTCAGGCGCTGCACGCATGGCGACTCGGTCTCGTGCATCCGGTCACGGGCAAGACGATGCAGTGGCGCTGCCCGTTGCCGGACGACATGAACGAGCTGGTCGCCGCACTCGGCTTCGGGCAGGGCGACGACGAGTTCGACGACGACGGCATCTACGACGATGACGACTTCGCCGGCGAATATCACGACGATGAGCCGTATCAGGACGACGAGGAGGAGTGAGTGCCGATGACGAATCTGGCGCCGTTGACATGGCACGACTGCGTGCGGCCCGACTGGCAGGTAGCGCCGCGCGTGCGCGCGCTGATCACCACGCGCGACGGCGGCGTGAGCGAAGGTCCGTACGGGCGCTGGCAGGCCGGCGCCGCGTTGCCGGGCGGGATGAATCTCGGCCTGCACACGGGTGACGAGCCGGCGCACGTCGCCGAGAACCGCGCGCGTCTGCTCGCGCTCGCGGGGCAGTCGCAGGCGGCGTGGCTCGAGCAGGTCCACGGCGCGCGGATCGTGCGCGCGGACGAGGTGATCGACGCCGCGCCGCATGCGAGCGCGCCCGTGCAGGCCGACGCGAGCGTGACGGATCGCGCGGGCGTGATGTGTGTCGTGATGGTCGCCGACTGCATGCCGGTGCTGCTGTGCGACGCGCGGGGCCGCGCGGTGGGCGTGGCCCATGCCGGCTGGCGCGGGCTGGCCGCGGGCATCGTCGAGCAGACGGCGGCCCGCGTCGCGGCGCTCGCGGGCGGCGCGGCCGGTGAACTCCACGCCTACCTCGGCCCGTCGATCGGTCCGCATGCGTTCGAAGTGGGCGCCGAGGTGCGCGACGCGTTTCTCGACACGGCTGCGCAGTCGGAGCATGATGACACGCGGCAAGCGTTCGTCGCGATCGACGGCGCGCCCGGCAAGTACCTCGCCGATCTGCCGGCGCTGGCGCGCGTGCGGCTCGCGCGCGCAGGCGTCGTGCGCGTCAGCGGCGGGACCGCCTGCACGGTCGCCGAACGCACGCGCTTCTATTCCTACCGGCGCGATCGTGTGACCGGGCGGATGGCCGCGGCGATCTGGCTGTCCGATTGACACCGGGTCGCGCACTTGCGCGTGCCGCGTGTTGCGCCGCAAAATCGGTTTGTCTCGATATTACCGACGCAATGCGGCGCGGCATGTACACCGGAATGAATAATCGCAAACGCCCGTCACCGAAAATGTTTTATGTTTCCGCGCGAGCCTTGTCCCGCCTGTCGCGCGACGATTATCTCCGGGCAGAAATGTTCGGTCCTTTGATGTGGCGCTTCACATGGGGAAAACGATAATGATAAAAATACCGCACTGCGGCAGAATCTGGAGATGCCTCTCCAGAGCATGACGGCCCGGCTCGCAGCCGGCATGCCGCGCGCGAGCAGGATTTCACGGTTGACGCTCACGAATCACCGGTAAGGCAGGTAATGACAGCATCGAAAAATTCGTCGACGTCCGCTCAGGCGGGCACTTCCGCGGGCAGTACGGGCTTCGATCAGGCTGCCCAGCCGATGCAGCAGATGTTCGAGTCGTGGTTGAACGCATGGCGCGGTTTTGCCGATCCGGCGCGCGTGGCCACCGCGGCGAGCGCCGCGAATCCGTTCGCCGCATTCCAGTTCCCCGCAGCGCTTCCGTTCCAGATGCCGGCGATGCCCGACCTCGCGGGCCTCGGCAATTTCGCTTCGCCGTTCGCGGGGCTGAAGCTGCCGGTCGCCGCGATCCCTCCCGAGCGGCTCCAGAAACTGCAGGCCGACTACGCGCGCGACTGCATCACGCTGATGCAGCAGGCGAGCGCCGCGAAGCTCGAATCTCCCGAGTTGAAAGACCGCCGCTTCAGCGGCGACGCATGGAAGGCGTCGCCCGCGCACGCGTTCGCGGCGGCGTGGTATCTGCTCAATGCGCGCTATCTGCAGGAGCTGGCCGACGCGCTCGAGACCGATCCGAAAACGCGCGAGCGCATCCGTTTCGCGGTCCAGCAATGGACGGCCGCCGCCGCGCCGAGCAACTTCCTCGCGCTCAATCCCGATGCGCAGAAATCGATCCTCGACACGCAGGGCGAAAGTCTGCGTCAGGGGATGATGAACCTGCTCGGCGACATGCAGCGCGGCAAGATCTCCCAGACCGACGAATCGCAGTTCGTGGTCGGCAAGAATCTCGGCTGTACCGAAGGCGCGGTGGTCTACGAGAACGACCTGATCCAGCTGATCCAGTACAACGCGAAGGCGGACAAGGTATTCGAGCGGCCGTTGCTGATCGTGCCGCCGTGCATCAACAAGTTCTACATCCTCGACCTGCAGCCCGAGAACTCGCTCGTCGCGCATGCGCTGTCGAGCGGCCACCAGGTGTTCCTCGTGTCGTGGCGCAACGCCGATGCGTCGGTTGCGCACAAGACCTGGGACGACTACATGAACGAAGGGCTGCTCGCGGCGATCGACGCCGTGCAGCAGGTGAGCGGCCGCGAGCAGATCAACACGCTCGGCTTCTGCGTCGGCGGCACGATGCTCGCGACGGCGCTGGCGGTGCTCGCGGCGCGCGGCGAACATCCGGCCGCGTCGATGACGCTGCTGACTGCGATGCTCGACTTCACCGACACCGGCATCCTCGACGTGTTCGTCGACGAGGCGCACGTGCAGATGCGCGAGCAGACCATCGGCGGCAAGAACGGCACGGCGCCGGGGCTGATGCGCGGCGTCGAGTTCGCCAACACGTTCTCGTTCCTGCGGCCGAACGATCTGGTGTGGAACTACGTCGTCGACAACTACCTGAAGGGCCGCACGCCGGCCGCGTTCGACCTGCTGTACTGGAACAGCGACTCGACGAGCCTGCCCGGGCCGATGTACGCGTGGTATCTGCGCAATACCTACCTCGAGAACAAGCTCCGCGAGCCGAACGCACTGACGGTTTGCGGCGAGCCCGTCGACCTGTCGCGCATCGACGTGCCGACCTTCATCTACGGCTCGCGCGAGGACCACATCGTGCCGTGGCAGACGGCCTACGCATCGACGTCGATCCTGACGGGCCCGCTGAAGTTCGTGCTCGGCGCATCGGGCCACATTGCCGGCGTGATCAATCCGCCGGCGAAGAAGAAGCGCAGCTACTGGGTCAACGACGGCGATCTGCCCGAAGCCGCGGACGACTGGTTCGCGGGCGCGACCGAGCAGCCGGGCAGCTGGTGGACCACCTGGGTGGAATGGCTCGACCAGTACGGCGGCCGCAAGGTGGCGCCGCCGGCGCAGCCGGGCTCCGCGCAGTTTCCGGTGATCGAGCCGGCGCCGGGCCGCTACGTGTTGCAGCGCGATTGACGAAAGCCGGGCAGCGGCGCACGCTGTTCGGCGCATAACAGTTTTTTTAACAGGGTCGGTGGCGACGCGCCGTGTCGTGCGGGCCCGGAGGAAACGGAAATGACGGACGTAGTGATCGTATCGGCCGCGCGGACCGCGGTCGGCAAATTCGGTGGTTCGCTCGCGAAGGTTGCGGCACCGGAGTTGGGCGCGACGGTGATTCGCGCGGTGCTGGAGCGCGCAGGCGTGCAGCCCGATCAAGTGAGCGAAGTGATCATGGGCCAGGTGCTGGCGGCGGGCTCGGGGCAGAACCCGGCGCGTCAGTCGCTGATCAAGGCCGGGCTGCCGACGGCGGTGCCGGGCATGACGATCAACAAGGTGTGCGGCTCGGGCCTGAAGGCGGTGATGCTGGCGGCGAACGCGATCGCGGCGGGCGACGCGGAGATCGTGATCGCGGGCGGCCAGGAGAACATGAGCGCGGCGCCGCACGTGCTGCCGGGCTCGCGCGACGGGTTCCGGATGGGCGATGCGAAGCTGGTCGACACGATGATCGTCGACGGGCTGTGGGACGTGTACAACCAGTACCACATGGGCATCACGGCGGAGAACGTCGCGAAGGAATACGGGATCACGCGCGAAGAGCAGGACGCGTTCGCGGCGCTGTCGCAGAACAAGGCGGAAGCCGCGCAGAAGGCCGGCCGCTTCGCCGACGAAATCGTGCCGGTGTCGATTCCGCAGCGCAAGGGCGAGCCGCTGCAGTTCGCGACCGACGAGTTCGTGCGTCACGGCGTGACGGCGGAATCGTTGGCGGGGCTGAAGCCGGCGTTCGCGAAGGACGGCTCGGTGACGGCGGCGAACGCGTCGGGGCTGAACGACGGCGCGGCGGCGGTGCTGGTGATGTCGGCGCGGAAGGCGCAGTCGCTGGGCCTCACGCCGCTGGCGCGCATCAAGGCGTACGCGAACGCGGGCGTGGATCCGAGCGTGATGGGCATGGGGCCGGTGCCGGCGTCGCGGCGCTGCCTGGAGCGCGCGGGCTGGACGCCGGGCGATCTGGACCTGATGGAAATCAACGAGGCGTTCGCGGCGCAGGCGCTGGCGGTGCACAAGCAGATGGGCTGGGACACGTCGAAGGTGAACGTGAACGGCGGCGCGATCGCGATCGGTCACCCGATCGGCGCCTCGGGCTGCCGGATTCTGGTGACGCTGCTGCACGAGATGGTCAAGCGCGATGCGAAGCGCGGGCTGGCGTCGCTGTGCATCGGCGGCGGGATGGGCGTGGCGCTCGCGGTGGAGCGCGCGTAAGCGGTCGTCCGTAATCGGCCGAACCGATCCGGGCGCCGGCCGAAGCCGCAATCGGCCGGCGTCACGTGAAAGTCAGAGGGGCCTTCTGCAGCTCTCGAATCTAAAAATGGAGAGAGATTTATGTCTCAGCGAATTGCGTACGTAACAGGCGGCATGGGCGGCATCGGCACCAGTATTTGCCAGCGTCTGTCGAAAGACGGCTTCAAGGTGGTGGCGGGTTGCGGCCCGAACTCGCCGCGCCGGGTGAAATGGCTCGAGGAACAGAAGGCACTCGGCTACGATTTCATCGCGTCTGAAGGTAACGTCGGCGACTGGGACTCGACCAAGGCAGCGTTCGACAAGGTCAAGGCCGAAGTCGGCGAGGTCGACGTGCTGGTCAACAACGCGGGCATCACGCGCGACGTCGTGTTCCGCAAGATGACGCACGAAGACTGGACGGCCGTGATCGACACCAATCTGACGAGCCTGTTCAACGTGACGAAACAGGTGATCGACGGGATGGTCGAGCGCGGCTGGGGCCGCATCGTCAACATTTCGTCGGTGAACGGCCAGAAGGGGCAATTCGGCCAGACCAACTATTCGACCGCGAAGGCCGGCATTCACGGCTTCACGATGGCGCTCGCACAGGAAGTTGCAACGAAGGGCGTGACGGTCAACACCGTGTCGCCCGGCTACATCGGCACCGACATGGTCAAGGCGATCCGTCCGGACGTACTGGAGAAGATCGTCGCGACGATTCCGGTGCGCCGTCTCGGCGCGCCGGAGGAAATCGGCTCGATCGTCGCGTGGCTCGCGTCGAACGACTCCGGTTTCGCGACCGGCGCCGACTTCTCGCTGAACGGCGGCCTGCACATGGGCTGAACGGGCCGGCTGCGTGGGCCGGATGGCCGCGCAGCCGGGCCCTTCCGAAGGCCCCCGCCACCCGGCTTCGGGCGGCGGGGATTCGTCACTTGCGCTACGCTGGACTCAAAGGCGTTACATGACTACTACAAAGAAGACGGCCGAGCGGCTCATCAAGAAGTACCCGAACCGCCGGCTCTACGATACCGAGACGAGCACGTACATCACGCTGACCGACGTCAAGCAGCTCGTGCTGGAACAGGAGGACTTCAAGGTCGTCGATGCGAAATCCAACGAAGACCTGACGCGCAGCATCCTGCTGCAGATCATCCTCGAAGAGGAGAGCGGCGGCGTGCCGATGTTCTCGTCGTCGATGCTGTCGCAGATCATCCGTTTCTACGGTCACGCGATGCAGGGGATGATGGGCACCTACCTGGAAAAGAACATCCAGGCCTTCATCGACATCCAGCACAAGCTCGCGGATCAATCGAAGAACCTCTACGAAGGCAACGCGATGAATCCGGAGGTCTGGTCGCAGTTCATGAACATGCAGGCGCCGATGATGCAGGGGATGATGACGAGCTACATCGAGCAGTCGAAGAACATGTTCGTGCAGATGCAGGAGCAGATGCAGAACCAGGCAAAGTCGATGTTCAGCACGTTCCCGTTCAAGCAGCCGGGCGCGCCGGAGCCGGAAAAGAAGTAAGGCCGTCGCCTGCGCGGCGGCGTGCAACGTTCAGCGGCGGGTCGGCGCAAGGCCGGCACGCCGTGCCGGTTTTGCTCACAGGGCGATATCGAGGTCCTGATCGTCGTCCGACGGCGGCAGATCGAGCACGAGTTTCACCGCGCTGTAGTTCGCCTTCAGCGAAAACACGCGGCCGATCACGAGAAACGTCTGCCGCGAATTCTCCAGCTCGACGAAGTCGCCGGGTTGCGGCACCTGTGCGCCCTGATCGTACGAAAAGCTCGTGCTGGTCTGTTCACCGATGGTTTCGGCGGCGTGCTCGGTGAATTCGATCGTGATGTGCGTGGTCATGCGGATTCCGTTGGGAAAGTAAAAAAGCGGACGCTGCGATTTTCGCATGAGGGCGGGGCGGCGGAGCGCTTCGGTGTGGGCGGGAACGCGAGCCTCGGCGGCGTGTCGCATTTGCGGGGCACGCATTTTGGGGCCACTGCGGGCGGTGCGCTGCCGCCGGTTTTGTCTCGCTCACCCCTAAATCGCTGTAAACTCTCGCTTTTGCCGCCACGCCCCCACATTCCAGATGTCCCAGTCCCCCAAAGTAGGCTTCGTGTCGCTCGGTTGTCCGAAAGCCCTCGTCGACTCCGAGCAAATCATCACGCAGCTGCGCGCCGAAGGTTATGAAATCTCCGGCACCTACGACGGCGCCGATCTCGTCGTCGTCAACACCTGCGGTTTCATCGACGAAGCCGTGCAGGAAAGCCTCGACGCGATCGGCGAGGCGCTGACCGAGAACGGCAAGGTGATCGTCACCGGCTGCCTCGGCGCGAAGTCGAGCGCGAGCGGCTCCAACCTGATCGAGGAAGTCCATCCGAAGGTGCTCGCCGTCACCGGCCCGCACGCGGTCGGCGAAGTGATGCAGGCCGTGCATTCGCATCTGCCGAAGCCGCACGACCCGTTCGTCGATCTCGTGCCGGCCGCCGGCATCAAGCTCACGCCGCGCCACTACGCGTATCTGAAGATCTCGGAAGGCTGCAACCACCGCTGCACGTTCTGCATCATCCCGTCGATGCGCGGCGATCTCGTGTCGCGTCCGGTCGCCGAAGTGATGCTCGAAGCCGAGAACCTGTTCAAGTCCGGCGTGAAGGAGCTGCTCGTGATCTCGCAGGACACGAGCGCATACGGCGTCGACGTGAAGTACCGCACGGGCTTCTGGAACGGCAAGCCGATCAAGACCCGCATGACCGACCTCGTCGCCGCGCTCGGCGAACTCGCCGCCCAGTACGGCGCGTGGGTGCGCCTGCACTACGTGTATCCGTATCCGAGCGTCGACGAAGTGATTCCGCTGATGGCCGAAGGCCCGTTCAAGGGCCACGTGCTGCCGTATCTCGACGTGCCGTTCCAGCATGCGCATCCGGACGTGCTCAAGCGCATGAAGCGCCCGGCCAACGCCGAGAAGGTGCTCGAGCGCGTGCAGAAGTGGCGCGAGATCTGTCCGGACCTGACGATCCGCAGCACGTTCATCGCCGGCTTCCCCGGCGAGACGGAAGCGCAGTTCGAAACGCTGCTCGACTTCATCCGTGAAGCGGAGCTTGACCGCGTCGGCTGCTTCGCGTATTCGCCGGTCGAAGGCGCGACCGCCAACGAACTCGACGGCGCGCTGCCGGACGACGTGCGCGAGGAGCGCCGCGCGCGCTTCATGGAAGTGGCCGAGGAAGTGTCGGCGCGGCGCATGCAGCGCAAGGTCGGCAAGACGCTGAAGGTGCTGATCGACGAAGTCGGCAACGAGGGCGGCATCGGCCGCACGGCGGCGGATGCGCCGGAGATCGACGGCGTCGTCTACGTCGAGCCGGCGGCGAAGGCATCGAAGCGCTACAAGGTCGGCGATTTCGTGTCGGTGAAGATCACCGGCGCGGACGGCCACGACCTGTGGGGCGAGGTCTAGGCGATGAGCGCCGCGGTTCCGGAGATACTCGCGTTCGGCGAAGCGATGATCGAATTCAATCAGTCGCAGCCGGGCCGTCCGGAATTCCTGCAGGGTTTCGGCGGCGACACGTCGAACTTCTGCATCGCCGCGGCGCGCCAGGGCGCGTCGACCGGCTTCGTGTCGGCGATCGGCGACGATCCGTTCGGCCGCCTGCTGGCCGGGATGTGGGCAGACGAGCACGTCGACACGCGCTACGTGCGCGTCGACCGCAGCGCGCCCACCGGCGTCTACTTCGTCACGCATGGGCCTGACGGCCATCAGTTCGATTACCTGCGCGCGGGCTCCGCGGCGAGCCGCTATACGGCGGCCGACCTGCCGCTCGATGCGCTGGCCGCCGCGAAGGCCGTGCACCTGTCGGGCATCAGCGTGGCGATCAGCACGGCCGCATGCGATGCGGCGTTCGCGGCGATCGTCCACGCGCGCAGCAACGGCGCGCTGGTCAGCTTCGACACGAACCTGCGCCTGAAGCTGTGGCCGCTGGCGCGCGCCCGCGCGGTGATCCGCGAAGCGCTGTGCCACACCGACATCTGCCTGCCGAGCTGGGACGACGTCGCCGCGCTCACCGGCGCGAACGATCGCGACGCGATCGTCGACGCGATGCTCGAACTCGGGCCGCAGATCGTCGCGCTGAAGCTCGGCCGCGAAGGCGCGTATGTGGCGACGCCGGGCGAACGGCGCGTGGTGCCGGGCTTCGCGGTCGAGGCCGTCGATGCGACGGGCGCCGGCGATTGCTTCGGCGGTGCGTTCGTCGCGCGGATCGTCGCGGGCGACGATCCGTTCGCCGCCGCGCGTTATGCGAACGCAGCGGCGGCGCTGTCGACCACCGGCTACGGCGCGGTCGCGCCGATTCCGCATCGCGACGCGGTCGAACGCTTGCTGCGGGGCTGACGTCGATGGCCGGGATACGGCCGCGATTTTCGAGCGAATCTGAAGGAAGGGAGCAACACAACGTGCGGCAATACAAGCAATGGCAACGGACGCTGGCGCTGGCCGGCGTGCTTGCGGCGAGCCTCGCGCTGCCGCGCGCGGTCGTCGCGCAGGCGGTCGCGCCGGGCATGCAGACGGACGAAGCGGCGCCCGCCCGGCCGCTGCGGCCCAATCCCGAATTCGCGCGCCTGCCGCGCTACGAAGGCATGCTCGGCGACCGCCCGATCGTCGCGCATCTCGGCCCGAAGACGGACGAGGAGGGCGTGCACGGCGAATACCAGTTCGTCGATACGGGTGAGGTGATCCTGCTCGCCGGCGATCGCGACGGCGACACGCTCGAAGTCGAGGAATCGAACGACGGCACCAACATCACCGGAGTATGGGTCGGCCGCTTCGATGCGACCGGCGACCTGAAGGCCGACCGGATGAACGCCGACGAATCGGACCCGCAACCGGTCGTGCTGCGCGCCGCGCCCGGCGCGCGTGCGGCGCTGCAGGTGCGCGACGGCCGCGTGCAGGAAATCGAGACCGTCGGCGGCGTCGTCAACCTGCGTACCGACGACTGAGCACCCGCTGGCTCGGCGCGCGCGGCGCGCATTGTATCGGGCCAAGCGCGGCGAATTTGACTACCCTAGCGACATCTTTCGCAACCGAGCCTCTTACCGGCCTGCCGACATGACTGCATCCAATCCGAAGCGCGCCCTCCAGACCCGTATCGTTCAACCCGACGATGTCATTCCGGACGGCTTCCGTTCGTTCGTGCCGCCGGTCGCGCGCGCGTCGACGGTCGTGTTCCCCGATCTCGCGACGATGCGCGCGCTCGTCTGGCACAACGACAACCAGTGGCGCTACGGGCTGCACGCGACGCCGACCTCGCTCGCGCTCGCGCAGCGGCTCGCCGAGATCGAGGGCGGCACGCACGCGTTGCTGCAGCCGTCGGGCCTCGCGTCGATCACCAACGTCTATTTCGGCGTCGTCAAGGCGGGCGACGACGTGCTGATCCCGCACAACGTCTACGGCCCGAACGCCGATCTGGGCAACTGGCTCGCGAAGGACTTCGGCATCAGCGTGCGCTTCTACGATCCGCTCGTCGGCGCGGGGATTGCCGATCTGATCCAGCCGAACACGCGGCTGATCTGGATCGAGGCGCCGGGCTCGGTGACGATGGAAGTGCCCGACGTGAGCGCGATCACGTCGGTGGCGCGCGCGCGCGGCATCGTCACCGCGATCGACAACACCTATTCGGCCGGGCTCGCGTTCAAGCCGTTCGAGCATGGCGTCGACATTTCCGTGCAGGCGCTGACCAAGTATCAATCGGGCGGCAGCGACGTGCTGATGGGCGCGACGATCACCGCGAACGCCGAGCTGCACGCGCAGCTGAAGCTCGCGCGGATGCGCTGCGGGATCGGCGTGTCGGTCGACGATTGTTCGCTCGTGCTGCGCAGCCTGCCGAGCCTGCAGGTGCGCTTCGACGCACACGGCAAGAGCGCGCTCGCGCTCGCGCAATGGCTGAAGACGCGCCCGGAGATCGCGACCGTCCTGCATCCGCAATTGCCCGATTGCCCGGGGCACGCGTCGTTCATGCGCGACTTCACCGGCGCCGGCGGGTTGTTCTCGGTGGTGTTCGACGAACGCTACGACAGCGCGCAGATCGATCGTTTCGTCGAAGCGCTCGAGCTGTTCGCGATCGGCTGGAGCTGGGGCGGCGCGTGCAGTCTTGCGATGCCTTACGACGTCGCGTCGATGCGCACGAACTGGCCGCATCGCGGCACGCTCGTGCGGTTCTACGTCGGCCTGGAGGATGAAGGCGATCTGCGCGCGGACATCGAGCGCGCGATGCAGACAACGCTCGGCAGCTGACGCAGCCGCAGCACCCGACGCACCCGACGCACCCGACGCGGAAAACGAAACGCCGACGCGATCGAGTATCGCGCCGGCGTTTTCGTTTCTGCCGCGTGCCGCTCAGAACAGCCGCAGCAGCCCGTCCAGCCCGACGTGATCGAACGCGACGGTTGCCGCCTCGCGCACCACGGGCTTCGCATGGAACGCAACCGACAGCCCGGCCTCGGACATCATCTTGAGGTCGTTCGACCCGTCGCCCATCGCGATCGCGCGACCGGGCTCGAGGCCGAGCGACGCGCAGGTCTCGCGCAGCAAGCGCGCCTTCACGTCGGCGTTGACGATCTCGCCGAGCACCTTGCCGGTCAGCTTGCCGTCGACGATCTCGAGCGTGTTCGCATGCGCGTAGTCGAGGCCGAGGCGCGCCTTCAGGCGTTCGGTGAAGAACGTGAAGCCGCCCGACACGAGCAACGTTTTCAGGCCCGCGGCCTTCACGCCGGCGAGCATCGTCTCGGCGCCCGGCGACAGTTGCAGCCGTTCTTCGTACACGCGCTCGAGCGCATGCGCGTCGAGCCCGGCGAGCAGCGCGACGCGGCGCGTCAGGCTCTCGTTGAAGTCGCGGATCTCGCCGCGCATCGACGCTTCGGTGATCTCCGCGACCTGCGTTTTCAGCCCGCAGAAGTCGGCGATCTCGTCGATGCATTCGATCGTGATCAGCGTCGAATCCATGTCCATCACGACGAGCCCGAAATCGCCGAGCGTGCGCCCGGCATCGACGAAGCCGAAGTCGAGCGCGTGCGTGCCGCAGTACGCGTCGATATCGAGCCGCTGCGCGGGATTCGCGTTTTCGATGCGCAGCGCGTGATCGTCGGTCTGCACGATGCGGGTGCCGCGCGACAGCGCGAGCAGCGGTTTGTGATGGGCGTCCGACAGCGGCGCGAGACTCTGGATGACGAGGTTGTGGGTCATGACGGAATGATTGAAAGCGAATGAAACGCGTGTGCGGCCGCGGCGCCGCCGGCGTGCGGCGCTGCTGCGTCGAGAACGCGCCATTGTATCCGGTTGGTATCCGGCCGGGCCGCGATCGGCTTGGGGCGCTATTCCACTATCTCCGTTCCGAGCGGTCCCAGTACGGCGGGTCGCCAAAGTGTTCGGCCAGGAACCCGATGAACGCGAGCGTCTTCAGCGGCACGTGCGCGCGGCTCGGATAGACGGCCCAGACGGCGACGTCGTCCGCGAACGGGTAGTCGTCCAGCACGGTGACGAGCGCGCCGCTCGCGAGCAGCGGGCCGACGTCCCAGGTCGACTTGATCGCGATGCCGAAGCCGTCGACGAGCGCTTCGCGGATCGCCTCGCCGTTGCTCGCGACCAGCCGCCCGCCGACGCGCACGGTCAGCGGCCCTTGCGGCGTGACGAACGACCAGTCGCGCTGATCGCCGAGGATCACGCATTCGTGCTGCGCGAGCTCGGCCGGATGGCGCGGCGTGCCGCGCTCGGCCAGATACGCGGGCGAGCAGCACAGCACGCGCCGGTTCGCTGCGAGCCGGCGCGCGACCAGCGTCGAATCCTTCAGCGCGCCGAGCCGGATGGCGACGTCGTAGCCGTCGTCGACGAGGTCGACGATCTCGTCGGACAGCCGCAGGTCGAGCGACACGGATGGATAGCGGCGCAGGAACGCCGGAATCACCGGCGCCACGTGCTGACGGCCGAACGACGACGACATCGACACCTTCAGCCGCCCATACGGCTCGCTGCGCCCGTGGCCGACGCAGGCGCGCGCGGCGTCGGCGGCCGACAGCAGCGCGTCGGCGCGGGCCATGAACACCTCGCCGTCCTGCGTGAGGCTGATGCGGCGGGTCGTGCGGTGCAGCAGCCGTGCGCCGAGCTGGCGCTCCAGCTGCGCGATGCGCGCGCTCGCCACTGCCGCCGACACGCCGAATTCGCGCCCGGCGGCGCTCACGTTCGCGAGCAGCGCGGCACGCACGAACAGGCCGACGTCGAGCAGATCGAGCGGCTTGTCGGGCGCCGGGACCGGATCGGATGACATTGTTCGGATATTCCTGAAAATGTTTAAGGAAATATAGCGGTTTTCTCGAAGGATAGCGGGGTCTACGATCGTGGTCATGGGGCTGCGCCGTGGCCCGCCTGATTTCCGTGGAGGATGTTCGAGATGAAAGCCGTTGGACTGACCCGTTACCTGCCGATCGACGATCCGCAGGCCCTCGTCGACGTCGAATTGCCGCAACCGGTGCCCGGTCCGCGCGACCTGCTCGTGAAGGTCGAGGCGATTTCGGTGAACCCGGTCGACACCAAGGTGCGCGCGCCGAAACCGCAGGTCGAGGAAGCACCGCGCGTGCTCGGCTGGGATGCGGCCGGCACCGTCGTCGCGGTGGGCGCCGACGTCACGCTGTTCCGGCCCGGCGACGCCGTGTTCTACGCGGGCAGCATCACGCGCCCCGGCGCGAACAGCGAATTCCATGCGGTCGACGAGCGGATCGCCGCGCGCAAGCCGGAGTCGCTCGATTTCGCGGCGGCCGCCGCGTTGCCGCTCACCGCGCTGACTGCCTGGGAGGCGCTGTTCGACCGGCTGCGCGTGTCGCCGCAGCGGGCAGACACCGGCAAGTCGGTGCTGATCATCGGCGGCGCGGGCGGGGTCGGCTCGATCGCGATCCAGCTGGCGAAGACGCTCGGCGGGCTGCACGTGATCGCGACCGCGTCGCGGCCGGTGTCGGCGGAATGGGTCCGCTCGCTCGGCGCAGACGACGTGGTCGACCATTTCGGCGACCTGCCGGCACAGTTGCGCGAGATCGGCCGTCCGAACGTCGACTACGTGCTGATCTTCAACGACACCGACCGTCATTTCCCGGCCGCGGCCGAAGTCATCCGGCCGCAGGGCGGCATTTGCACGATCGTCGAAAACGCGAAGCCCATTCCGGTCGAGCTGCTGAAGGCGAAGAGCGCCGCGTTTCACTGGGAGTTCATGTTCACACGCGCGATGTTCGAGACGCCGGACATGATCGAGCAGCACAAGATCCTCAGCGAGGTCGCGCGGCTCGTCGACGGCGGCACGCTGCGCACGACGCTCGGCGAACAGCTCGGCACGATCAACGCCGCGAACCTGCGGCATGCGCACCGGATGCTCGAGGGCGGCCGCGCGATCGGCAAGCTGGTGCTCAGCGGCTTCTGAGCGATCCGCGCGCGAAGCGCGTAAGGCAAGCGGCGTCGCGAGCGCAAGCGGGGTAACACCCGATGCGTTCGCGCCGCATCGCGTGCCGCTTGGCGGTAGACTGGCAGCGCATCATGCATCGAAAACCGCGCGGCATATGCGTGCCGCCGCAAGACAAGGAGGTCAGCATGAGCCAACGCAGCTGGTCGGCCGCCGCATCGTGGTCGGCCGTGTTCGCCGTGGCGTGCGTCAGCGCGAGCGTATTCGCGGCGCCGCCGGTGAAGGGCAGCCTGACGGGCGGCGGGACGGGGCAGCTCGAATATACGGTCAAGGTCGACTCGAAGACCTTCGGCAACACGCAGGAGACCCGCAAGATCCGTTCGGGCGAAACCGACGACTTCAACTGGAAGTCGGTGCCGCCGGGCGGCGCGATCGCGATGCCGAACGGCTGCCCCAACGCCGACAACCTGCCGCGCGACGCCAACGGCGCGATGGTGCGTCAGACCCAGGTGCGGCTCGCGCCGTCGGTCGACGCGAAGGGCATCGCGAACGTTCAGCTGAGCTTCCAGGCGGCCGCGCCGAAGGGCACGCGCAACGTCGGCGCGGGCGGCAAGTCGCTGCAGTGCCCGGACGTCGTGTCGGTGAGCCAGGTCAAGTGGGTGTCGATTCCGACCAACGGCGGCTCGAAGTCCGTCACGATGAGCGACGGTACCAAGGTCACCGTATCGATCAAGCACTGAGGCCGGCCGCCGACCGGTGCGTGCGCAACCATCGCGGGTGCGCGCCGGCCGGCTGGCCGCTCGCCCGCCGCACTGCGTGACGTCATATGGCCGTCACGCAGCTGCGGCGCGGCGGTTCTTCTTCCCAGACGTCATTCCAACCCGATCATGCATGCGCGCGCGGCGGCCTTGCCGCGTCACGCGTCACGACTTGCGTTCCTCCAGCCGCGACGCAATGAAGCGATGGTCGGGCGAGAACAACCGGCGATACGTCAGCAACACGGCGCCGACGGTGCCGAGCGCGGATGCGGCCGCGATCAGGAACATGATGACGATCTGGTAGCGCACGGCCTGCAGCGGCGACTGCCCGGCGAGCACCTGACCGGTCATCATCCCCGGCAGGCTCACGACGCCGACCACCGCCATCTGGTTCAGCGTCGGCACCATGCCGGCGCGCACGGCCTGGCGCGCGGCGTCCTGCGCGGCTTCCCAGCGCGTCGCGCCGAGCGCGAGCGCGGTCTCGACGCGATCGCGCCTGGCGGTCAGCTCCTCCATCATCCGCTCGACGCCGAGCGATACGCCGGTCAGCGTATTGCCGAGAATCATCCCGAGGATCGGGATCGCATATTGCGGCGTGTACCACGGATGGATGCGGATCACGACGAACAACCCGATCGCCGCGACGATCCAGCTGCTGAACCAGATCGACGCGATGCTGTCGACGCGCTGGCCGCGGTAGGCGTGCTTGCCGCGCCCGGCGCCCGCGAAGCCGGCGATCAGCGTCATCAGCGCGGTGAGCGGCAACACGACGCTCCAGTGCGGATGACCGAACACCCAGCCCAGCACGTAGCCGATGGCGAGCAACTGCACGACGGTGCGCACGGCCGCGAGCGCGAGCCGGCGGCCCAGGCCGAGCGACAGCGCCGCCGAGATCGCGCCGTTGATCGCGACGAGCCCGGCCGCGATGCCGACGTCGACGAGGCTCAGGTCCTGCAGCGTCGGGCTCATTGCGCACACTCCGTCGGGTTGGCCGCGTGCAGCACGCCGGCCTGCATCACGAGCTGGATCGTGCCAATGCGCGCGGCCTGCGCGGGATCGTGCGAGATCCACAGGTATGCGCGCGCATCGGGCGCCGCATCGAACCACGCGGCGACGAGCGCTTCGATCGCGCGCGCGGACGCCGGGTCGAGCGCCG
Organism: Burkholderia vietnamiensis LMG 10929; assembly: GCF_000959445.1. Taxonomy (NCBI): domain Bacteria; kingdom Pseudomonadati; phylum Pseudomonadota; class Betaproteobacteria; order Burkholderiales; family Burkholderiaceae; genus Burkholderia; species Burkholderia vietnamiensis. The sequence continues at coordinate 2,315,027 of NZ_CP009631.1, forward strand.
AAGTCGGCTCGTCGAGCAGCAGCACGTCGGGCTCGAGTTGCAGCACGCGCAGCAGCGCGACGATCTGCGCTTCGCCGCCCGACAGCTCGCTCGCACGCTTGTCGAGAAAATCCGCGCCGCGGCCGGCGCGCGCGGCGAGCGCTTCGGCGCGCGCGCGGTCGTACGCCGCGTCGCGATAGACCGCGAGCGCGTACGGATAGCGCAGCTGCGCATCGACCGTGCCGTCCATCTGCGCCGCGCGTTGACGCACATAAGCGACGCTGCGCCGGTAGCGCGGAATTGCGCCGCGCTTGATGCGCGCGCCGCGCCAGAGGAGCTGGCCGCCATCGAGCGGATCGAGCAGCGCGAGGGCGCGCAACAGCACGCTCTTGCCGGAGCCCGATGGCCCCGTGATAGCAATTCGCGATCCTGCGGCGACGCTGAGGTCGGTCGGCGCCAGCAGCGTCTTGCCGTTGGTCGCGTCGCGGCGCGTGATCTGCTGCGCGTCGATGAGAGCGGTCGGGGCGGTCATGTCGAAAATGAAAAAAAGCGTTAATGGCGCCGAAGCGTAGCGCGAGCGTGCGCCATAATACCGATTGAAAAGCCGCCGGTGTCGTGCTCTGTGCGCTCGCGCAAGTGGCCCGACATGGCGCGCCAACTCTGCAGAACAACGACGGAACCGCCATGACGCTCGCCCGCACCATCGGCAAATCGGCTGCATGGATCGTCGGTATCGTCGCGGTGATCATCGCGGCGGCCGGCATCTTCATCTTCACGTTCGACTGGAACCGCGCGAAGCCGTGGGTCAACGAACACGTGAGCGCGGCGCTCGGCCGTCCGTTCGCGATCAACGGCGATCTGAAGCTCGGCTGGCGCCGCCCGATCGGCGAAACCGGCTGGCGTGCGTGGGTGCCGTGGCCGAGCCTGTCGGCGACGCAGCTGGAGATCGGCAATCCCGACTGGGCGCAAGGCCAGAAGTTCGTCACGCTCGACGCGGCGCATTTCGATCTCGCGATTCTGCCGTTGTTCGCGCATCAGATCGTCATTCCGTCGATCGACGTGGTCAATCCCGCGGTGGACCTCGAGCGGCTCGCCGACGGCCGCAACACGTGGACCTTCCAATTCAAGCAGTCGGGGCAGCCGTCGAAGTGGCAGGTGCGGCTCAAGAGCTTTGCGTTCGCCAAAGGCACGATCGTCTATCGCGACGCGATCACGAAAGCCGATCTGACGATCGCGGTCGATACGCTCGGCAAGCCGATACCGCTCGGCGACGTGCTCAAGCAGCAGGAACAGACGTCGCGCGCCGCGTCCGCGCAGCGCGTCGGCAAGCGCGGCGCCGCGCAGCTCAGCGCGAAGGCCAATGCCGATGCAGCGTCGGGGGCGAGCGGAGCGGCGGCTGCTTCGGGGGCTTCGGCTTCGTCTGCGTCAGCGGTCGTGCAGGCGTCCGCTGCGTCTAGTGCGTCTAGTGCGCGTGCTGCCTCGGGCGCCACTGCGTCCGCGCAGTCGTCCGGTCCGACCTATGCGTTCGGGCTCAAGGTCGATGGCCGCTACAAGAGCGTGCCGGTCAGCGGCACCGGCAAGGTCGGCGGCGTGCTCGCGGTCGAGAACGCGACGCAGCCGTTTCCGCTGCAAGCCGACGTGAAGGCCGGCGACACGCGGCTCGCGATCGTCGGCACGCTGACGGACCCGATGCATCTCGCGGCGATCGATCTGCGCCTGTGGCTGCAGGGCACGTCGATGTCGCATCTCTATCAGCTCACCGGCATCACGCTGCCCGACACGCCGCCGTACGCGACCGAAGGCCGTCTGATCGGCAACTTCAAGCAACATGCGAGCACGTTCCGCTACGAGAACTTCAACGGCCGCGTCGGCGGCAGCGATCTCGGCGGCACGCTCGTGTGGGCGCAGCGCGAGCCGCGGCCGAAATTGTCCGGCGAGCTCGTGTCGAACCTGCTGCAGTTTTCCGACCTCGCGCCGGTCATCGGCGCCGACACCGCCGCGAGCAAGGCGAAGCGCGGCGACACGACGCGCCAGCCGGCCGACCGCGTGCTGCCGGTCGCGACCTTCCGCACCGAGCGCTGGAGCGCGATCGACGCCGACGTGAAGTTCACCGGCCGCAAGCTGATCAAGAGCCCGCAGTTGCCGATCACCGATCTGTACACGCACATCCTGCTGCAGGACGGCGTGCTGTCGCTCGAGCCGTTGCGGTTCGGCGTCGCGGGCGGCACGCTCGCGACCGATGCGCGGCTGGACGGCAGCCGCACGCCGCTCAAGGGCCGCTTCACGCTGGCCGCGCGGCACCTGAAGCTCAAGCAGCTGTTCCCGACGCAGAAAGTGATGCAGACCGCGCTCGGCGAGATCAACGGCGACGCGTCGCTGTCGGCGACCGGCAATTCGCCGGCCGCGCTCGCCGCGACGTCGACCGGCGAAGTGAAGGCGCTCGTCACCGACGGCCGCATCAGCCGCCTGCTGATGGAGGCGGCGGGGCTGAACGTCGCGAACGTCGTCTACGAGAAGCTGTTCGGCAATCGCGACGTCAACATCAATTGCGCGGCGATCGATTTCGTCGCGAAGGACGGCATGCTCGACCCGAAGGTGTTCGCACTCGACACCGACGACGCGCTCATCAACGTCGACGGCCCGATCAATCTGCGCGACGAGTCGATCGACCTGAAGATCCATCCGCATACGAAGGGCTTCCGGGTGTTCTCGCTGCGCTCGCCGCTGTATGCGAAGGGCACGTTCAAGAACCCGAAGGTCGGCGTCGACGCCGGCGCGCTCGCGCTGCGGGCCGGCGCGATGGTCGGGCTCGGGCTGATCAACCCGTTCGCGGCGCTGATTCCGCTGATCGCGCCGAGCAACAACCGCGACGTGCCGTGCTCGGAGCTGTTCGGGCAGATGAACGCGAAGACGGCGCAGAAGCACGCGCAGAAGGCCGGCAAGTGACGCGGCGGCCGGCCCGGCGCGCGGCGCAGCGCGCCGGCTGGCGGGGCCGGAACGGCGCGGTCGGCAGTTTCGCCGACACCTGCTAAAATACACGGTTTTCCGTCGATTTCTCTCTTACGGGACCTGCCGTGCTTTCTACTGCCAACATCACGATGCAATTCGGGCCGAAGCCCTTGTTCGAGAACATCTCGGTCAAATTCGGCGAGGGCAACCGCTATGGTCTGATCGGCGCGAACGGCTGCGGTAAGTCGACCTTCATGAAGATCCTCGGCGGCGACCTCGAGCCGAGCGGCGGCAACGTCGCGCTGGAGCCGAACGTGCGCCTGGGCAAGCTGCGCCAGGACCAGTTCGCGTACGAGGACGTGCGCGTGCTCGACGTGGTGATGATGGGCCACACCGAAATGTGGGCCGCGATGACCGAGCGCGACGCGATCTACGCGAACCCCGAGGCGACCGACGACGACTACATGCACGCGGCGGAGCTCGAGGGCAAGTTCGCCGAATACGGCGGCTACGACGCCGAGGCGCGCGCGGGCGCGCTGCTGCTGGGCATCGGCATCGAGGAGAAGTTCCACAACGGCACGATGGCCGACGTCGCGCCGGGCTGGAAGCTGCGCGTGCTGCTCGCGCAGGCGCTGTTCTCGAAGCCGGACGTGCTGCTGCTCGACGAACCGACCAACAACCTCGACATCAACTCGATCCGTTGGCTCGAGCACACGCTCAACGAGTACAACTCGACGATGATCATCATCTCGCACGATCGTCACTTCTTGAACTCGGTGTGCACGCACATGGCCGACATGGACTTCGGCACGCTGAAGGTCTGGCCGGGCAACTACGACGACTACATGCTCGCATCGGCGCAGGCGCGCGAGCGTCAGGCCGCGGCGAACGCGCGCGCGAAGGAGCGCGTGGCCGAGCTGCAGGACTTCGTGCGCCGCTTCTCGGCGAACAAGTCGAAGGCGCGTCAGGCGACCAGCCGCGCGAAGCAGATCGACAAGATCAAGATCGAGGAATTCAAGCCGTCGTCGCGTCAGAACCCGTTCATTCGTTTCGAGTTCGACAAGAAGCTGCACAACGTCGCGGTGGTGGCCGAGGAGATCACGAAGAAGTACGAGCGCACGATCTTCCAGAACTTCAATCTGTCCGTGCAGCCGGGCGAGCGCATCGCGATCATCGGCGAGAACGGCGCGGGCAAGACGACGCTGCTGCGCGCGCTGCTCGGCAACCTGCCGCTCGACCACGGGACCGTGAAGTGGGCCGAGAACGCGAACGTCGGCTACATGCCGCAGGACACCTACGAGGAGTTCCCGGACGACATCACGCTGATGGACTGGATCGACCAGTACCGCAAGGACGGCGACGACGAAACGATGGTGCGCGGCACGCTCGGCCGCCTGCTGTTCTCGGCGGACGACATCAAGAAGTCGGTGAAGGTGCTGTCGGGCGGCGAGAAGGGCCGCATGATCTGGGGCAAGCTGATGCTCGGCCGCCACAACGTGCTGCTGATGGACGAGCCGACCAACCACATGGACATGGAGTCGATCGAGTCGCTGCAGATCGCGCTCGAGCAGTTCGAAGGCACGCTGATTTTCGTGTCGCACGACCGCGAGTTCGTGAGCGGGCTGGCGAACCGGATCATCGAAGTGCGTACCGACGGCACGCTGTTCGACTTCGGCGGGAATTACGAGGAGTTCCTCGCGAGCCAGGGGCAGGAGTAAGTGTCCCAAGGCGCCCATTCATGTGACGCCATTGTCCCACGGATTTGTCCCGCTGGGACAACGGCGGCCACGGCGCGTCGTCGGCGCGACAAACGAGTCTACTCAACGCTACGCTGGTCGGTGTGAATGGAGTGTGAATGAATTCTACAGCGACTTAGACCGACTACGCGCTGAACGCCTTGGCAAACATGAGGGCTTCCGCCAAGGCTTCGCGGCGATTGCCACAACATGCTGGTTCTTTTGCCACCATTAATGCTTGGACTGATTGTTCGGCTGCGGTAACGAATGATCTGCGGCTCACCTGTCCCGTGCGTCTGCACTTGACGGTCATTGGGTAGACGCAAATGTCTTGTGCAGAAAGGTAAACTTTTCTACTATCGCGTTGCACAAAATGGACCGATGATCCTAGCCGATCATCGGCCCGAAGCAGCACAAGTGCATGCATGAGGGTAGAGTTCGCCAACTCCTAGTTGTGAATTTTCTCAGCGAGCTTAGCTATGGCGGGGGCATGAGCTTCTCCTTATGGTTGGCGGTTGAGAAAGTGGTGGAGCCATCCGGAATCGAACCGGCGCACGGTAGGTCCAAAGTCTCCCGCGTCGTACCCAACGATGACCCCCATTTATTCACAGTAGATCCTTAATGTCTTTCGGCCCCTCCTGGCCCTCGGCCGGAGGGGCTTCTTCCGTCAGCATGTACCCGCCTAGGTCGCGGTCCGACGTGAACATCGGGTCACGGCTCAGGACGGCGCTCACGTAGCCCACTCTTTGCTTGTCGTCGCGGCCGGGGACAACTGCGCCGATTCCCTTGGCATCCAGAAATTCAAGAATTCGTCTCGCTGATGCCGGGCCGTGATCTCGAATGATTTCTCGCGCACTGTCCGTGATGATCTTTCGCTTGGAACCGTGCGGCACCGGGCGCGCAGCGCCAAGGTGGGCGAGCGATGCAAGCTTGTGCGCGGCACTATCGACGCCAGCTTGATTCGTCGGCCATAGAGCGAGCAACTCGGGCAACTCGGGCTTCGGGGTGGGCTTTGTGGCGGGCACTTGGGCTCCGAATTTCGATGCCACTGCGAAGAAGCTCTCGATCTCCTTCAACTCGTTATCCAGCGCGGCGAGCGTCGACAGCAACCGCTGGCGGCGAGACTGCAACTCCTCGCGACGTGCCTTTGCGCGTTCGAACACCTCATCCATGATTCACCCTCCATCCAATTCTGCGAATCATAACAGAGAATTCTGTGCAAGCGCAGAATAACTGTTGCTCATAAACAAATTGACGAAATTGGTAAATTGTGGATCGAAAATGGGTGGCGTCGCTCCGGCAGGGTGGGGCGAGGTGCAGCGATTCCACCCAAGCCAAATTTTGATGCTCTTATCTGCGCGGACTTACGCCACTCGCTCGCACGTGTGCGCCCCCGTGCGCGGGTGTGCGCGTTCTATCCAGAGGTGGCTCGGCCAGTGGAATCATCATTGATGACATGCCTTAGGGCTCACGTGTAGCGGCGCATGCGAATTCTCGACGTGATTAGATAAAAGGTTGCCGCCAGCCGAAGCGAACGCGCAAGCGGGTGATTCCTCGGAGCGGGGCAAGGTCATAGGAGTGCGCACCGCAGGCCGTCTCTGCGTACGCGCCTACTTGGGGGCGAGTGCCGGACATCGTTTGTAGCCAAGTGGGAAACGTCTGAGTGTCGCGGCCTTCTACGCGGCATGGCAGGATCGGCGGATCGGTGAGGAAGTTCGCCGGAACGCTCCACGGGTGGCTCGCCCCGCGCAAGTCGAGCGATTCGAGGCGTGTCACCGTGACAGGGTGAGGGCTGAGGTTGCTGACAGTGATCGTGTTGTAGCCGTGATCGCCCGGCCCGACGCTTACGCGGATGCGACTCTTTCCCCGCCGCCGAGCCTCTACGGTGTTGTAGATGCTGAGGATGACACCGATGAAGGCGGCAGCTGTTGTGATGCTCTTACTCCAGTCCATTGGCAATTCTTGTTCTCGTTGTGTGCGATCACCGTGATTATCCGTGCTCCAGTTCGGAGCGGAAACCTATGGGCGGTGACTGGTACGTTAGGTCATGCGGTAGCGTAACTGGTGGGTCATGCCTGGTTTGGTAACGTAAATCGGGTGTTGACTGCCTATACGTTACTGGTTACCATTCATTTGCCTAAACGTTACCAAGGACAAGAGCATGGCAATTCGAGCGTACCTCCGGGCATCGACCGCCGATCAGGATGCAGATCGCGCACGCGATAGCTTGACTCGATTCGTCGCCGAGCACGGCGCGTGCATCACCGCCTTCTATGTCGAGAACGCATCCGGCACGAGGTTGAACCGGCCCGCGCTCGATGACTTGCTGGACGAATCGCATCCGGGCGACGTGCTGCTTGTGGAAGGGATCGACCGTCTAACTCGACTGACCCAGGACGATTGGGAAGCGCTCAAGAAGCGGATCGAGGACACGGGCTTGCTGATCTGCGCGAAGTACGTGCCGATGACGCACAAGCTATTGACCGCGACGCAGGGGCAGCGAAAGGACTGGACGCACGATGCTACGGAGAAGGCGCTGCGAGGCTTGATGGTTGAGCTTGCAGCGGCGAAAGCCCGCGAGGACTATGAAGTCCGCCGCGAGCGCGCCGGGCAGGGCATCGCTCGCCGAAAGGCCCGTGACGCTGCTGGCGAGACGCTCCGGGCGGGATACGCCGGCCGTAAGGCAGATGCTGACATGCACCGTAAGATCGTTGATCTGCGGCAGCGCGGCATGACGTACAGCCAGATCGCTGACATGCTCGGGACGACCCGGCCGACGATTGCCCGCGCATTGCGAGCGGCTGGATTGCTGACGGAGGGTTCAGCCGAGTAAGGCGCTGGCTCCGCACGTACCACAGTAACGCTCGGTTCAGTCTTGGCGGATCGACCGAGCATCACCTTCAATAGATGCGGGCCAGCGCGCCCGCAGAGTACCGCAAACAACGATCATGAATCAAACGAACATTAGCATCGCGAACATCGACACCAACGCAGCGCAGGCCGAGGCGTACGACCAAGGCGCAGAATTCGCTGAGAAGGACTGGCAATGGGTGCGCGGCGACATTCACGGGCCGTCAAGCATGGCCGCGCATCGCGAGCGTACCTGGGCCTTCCTGATTCACGAGGTATGCCCGGAATGGGCGGGGCATGACGAGGTGCGCGGCGCGTTCTTCGTCGGATACGAGGATCGGGCGACCGAGCTGGCGAATGCAGGCGAGGCCGGGTATGAGACGCTGGCTGAGGCTGGAACCGTGGCCGATACGGACGGATGGGTCTTGCAGTCCTTGCCGTGGCCGAAGCGGGCGAGCGAGGCTGAGCGAGCGGCGCGTGTGCTGCGCGCTGCGGATGTTGGCGCGGCGGTATGGCGTGGACGGGCCAAGGCGAGCGGCAACAAGGCCGGGCGATACCGAGCAGAGGAAGCGGAATTTGCGGCGCGCACAATGGCCGAGTCCATTCTCGCGGCGAACGTGCTGACGGTACATTAACAGCGCTGAACGGGCATCTCGGTTCGTACAACTACTGATGATCCTGCTTCGGGTGAAATCGAGTAATCTGCTTAGAGTTCACGCGGAGGGCAGAGTATGAGCACGTATGAAACCGAGACGTATCGCGGTTGCCAGATGGTTGCCAAGGTCAGCGAGATTGCCGCTGGTGGCTTCGCGATTGACTTTCAGACGATCAAATGGCCGGAGGAGTCGCCAAAGGAGCTGGTCAAGATCGACGTTCAATCGAACTGGTTCCCGACGTTAGGCAGCGCTCGGCGTGCGGCATTCTCCACGATGAAGCTCAGGATCGGATCTCGGCCGTGGTGATGGTAGAGCGTGCGGAGTCCGCCATCAGAGATGCGCTTGCGGCGTGCTGTCAGTTTGCTGATTTGATGCTTTCGGATTCTTGACGGTGAATGCATTTAAGGGTACGATTCGAACATCGGTAGAAATGCCGACGCGGTAGTAGTGAGGTCATGGCGGCTTTTAGCCCCGAGTTGAACAGCGGTTGATCCGCGAGGGTTCAGCTAACGTGCCCGCCTCATGAGGCCGCTCCGGTGATGGACATAACCCTCCATCGCACGGGAATCCAAGGGCGCGTAGTTGCATTGGGTAGGCTGGCCTATGGTCCGCTTGCGTGGTGCCGCTACGCGCCCTTTTTGCGTTTACGGCCCAGAGTCGGACGCTTGCGGGAACGAGGGGGCAGCGCATTGGTGCTGCTGGCTCGGTGGACGGTGGGTGGAAGGCGCAGGATGCGAGTGTGTGCGTTAGCACGACGAGTGGATGCGCTGAAAGCATCGCCGGATGCGAAGCGTTCTTTAACAATGTGCTGGTGGGACTGCGCCGAGCTACGGCCTCATTCGAGGTGGAGAAGCGGCAGCGAACCCATCGTTGAGGTTGCCATCGGCGCGGTGGACTGATGGCAAGCCGTACACCCGGCAATGCTGTACTTCACTGGCGATTTGTTCGCTATCTGAACGCCGTTCCCAAAGTTCGGCTTACCTTCCCTTCCTACGTAAGGTAAGGAGAATTCTTGGGAATTGACTGAACCATCATCAAAGGAGGACATGACAATCGACATTCAACCGTACGACGACTCTGCCAAGCTAAGGCAGCAATTGGCCCGAATCGACGCAACACATCAAGCCGTGATTCAGGCTGAGGCCGACAAGGCACATGCCGCAAGAACCGAGATGTACCGCCGCGACATTCAGCGCCGCGCCCAGCGCATGGTGGACGATTTCGTGAAGGCCGAAGCAGGACGCGCTGGAATTGCGGAGCTGAAGGCCAGCCGAATCCTAGTGATGCAGAAGAAGCCCAAGGAATACTACAACGCGTTTGTAGAAGCAGTGTCCCTGATGTGCGTTGACGGCTATTTGCTAGATAGGCCGGTGAAAGACCTGAAGCCGTTTGTGCTGGCCGAAGCATCTAAGCGGGCGAGGTGTGCCCCGGCCTTGTCGGATTCGTGCTGGTACGCTGATTTCAGCCCTGCCATACAGAAGCGCGCTAATTCGTTGTTGGCTGTGGTGAATACGGCGACTATGCCAACGAGTCTGGCGAAAGTGCGGGACGCTCTCCGTGCGCATCATTCCGGACAGTCCGAAGCGATTGGGCCGACCGGGATCACGATGAACGGCAAGCGGTTCCAATTCAACGGTGATGGCTCGATGATCTGGGCTGGTGACGAGCGCAAGATCACAGTAAAGTGCAACAGCCGATACGTTCGTATCGGGCCTGACTCCGTCAACATCGACAAGACCTTGCAGTCGCTCGGCATCACGCCGAATGAACTCTCGATGTGGGAAGCCAATGCGGCCATCGTGTACGCCCAGCGTCGGGCTAACGAGGCGTACCATGATGAAGCCGAGCATCATTGTGGCACCCGCTACGACTGAGCAGTGCTGGCCTGATTATGAATACCGAAGTCGGCTATTTTATTAGCCTAATAGATAAGGAGTGCGAATGGTGAATGTGGAACGAAGTGATCGTGCCGAGCTGAAACTGTCCGACCGAGAAACGCAGCCGCAAGGCAAGCACGAGTTCCCGGTATTTGGGCAGCGCTGGACGGAGATGACGGCGTGAAGGACGCCGAGAAGCGCGTCCTGCGGTCGCTGCGGGACTTGGTGCTTACGGAGGTATCCGACTGTGGGCGCATCGCCGCAGCGCTCGATTGGGATGCTCGCAGGACGGCTGAGTCCATCGAGGCGGCGCTGCGGCGCACGTTCGCCAATCTGGCGAGGAGGCAGCGATGAGGCACGTACTAGAGTCGAACGCCTCCGAGCAGGAATACTTCGAGCGGGCGAACAAGCACGGCAAGGCGGTATGGCGGCGCATCGTACGGGTTACAACCGGGGACCTGCCATCGTGGGCTGAGGTCGCAACTCGTTCGAAGGTTGTAACTCAATCCAAGGTTGTAACCGATGAGCCGCTTCCCGATCCGACCGACGACGATCTGAACGCTTTGTTCGAGACAACATGAGGCCCAAGGGAGCAATGCACGTCCGTAGCCGTGGCGCGTACGGGCGCACTCAGGCGCGGCGACACATGGGGCAATCTCGATGAGCCGGGGGCCGAAAGCCGGGTATGTCCGAGCGTTGCCGCCAGCCGTGTATCCGCACGTTGATGTCCAGGGCAAGCTCAATACCGGGGATTCGCCGCAGGCGCAACGCAGGCGCGAGCACATTCGGGGATGCAGCGAATGCCAGAGGCGGGCGAGGCGTCAGATTGCGAACCCGCTGCGGCTGGCTGCGTGGATCGAGGGGGCGAAGGTGTACGACGGAGCACGTTGCCCGAAGTGCGACGGGACGCGGCGGCGTGTGCGAGACGGATCGTGCTATGCCTGCCACCTTCGGGACTCACCGCTCGATCCAGCGTGTCGGACACGGGTGCCGCGATACTCAATGGACGGCTACCTAGATCGGCTGGAGCGACAGCGGCGCGAGCGGGCTGGTGAGGTGTGGGCGTTCGAGGTTGGGGACTGGAGGGCGCGGGTGTATCCGACCGGGCGGTTGGCATTGGACTGCGACCGGTTGCACGTCCACTCCGAGGACTGGGGCAAGGTGCCGCCTGACCGCATTTTCGAGATCGGCAGCAGGGAGCCTGACTTAGTGGAAGTGATGCGGCGGGCGGGGTGGAGCACATAGTGCGGCCCTGCGGAATTTTGACCTATGGAATGGAGGTTGTATGGACAGGGATGAGGTGCTGGCTGGGCTGGAGTTGTTGGCAAGCGAGGGAAAGAGTGTGCCCGCTGCGCTTCGGTTGCGACTGCTGGAACAGAGGCAAGCGAAGCACGCTGAGGAGTTCAGAGCGCGTGCAGGCCATGACGGGCGATTGGATTTGATCGACGGCCGGACGCAGCAATAGGTGGAACGGGCAGGCTGGTCAGTGTGATGACTCGGCATGGTGAGAATCGGTAATTTAACGACTTAATAAATAAGGAGTACGTATGAGAAGTGATTTGAGAATAGTTCAGGACGGCTGCTTGACGAATGAGCAGGCGCACGACCGGGCGCTGGAGGTCTTGCTCAGCGTCGTCGGTCAGGCCCGCACCACGGCGATTCTGGCGGAGGTTGTTCTTGGGTTTCGCAAGCGTGAGCCGGGCAATGCGAACTTTACGGGCGACCGTGAGCGAGCCTTTGCGTTTGGCCCGGACTTGCTGGCACGGGCGCGAATGATGGAACAGAACGGAAAGATCGAATGCACGCAGAGGTGAAACTGCCGGACTGAAAACCGCTGTTATACGGTGTGCACGAGTTCGTATCGGGCGCATCCGCCCGCGATAAGTGGGACGTAGGGCTTAACCAATCAACCAAGCCGCGCTTTGCAGTGCGGCATTCAATAAGGAGGCAAATGTCTATCTCTTTCTCTCTCGGTTCTGATGGCGGCGTTGTAACGCAGCAAAGCACGTTCGGCGGCGGAAGCTCGAACAGCTTCTCTGGCGGGCCGAGCAGTGGCGGGCAGTCGAGCGGCGGACTCGCCGCAGGCGGCACTAACATCGCGGACTACGCGGCGGGCGTTGCGCGGCAGGGCATCGGCGGCACTGGCGTATCGCTCGATGCGCTGAACAAGCTGACGGGCGGCATCATCCAAGGCTACATCGACCGCACGAAGAAGCAGCAGTACGCCGAGGGCATGGCCCAAGCGGCGCAGGGCAGGAGCCTGATCGACATCGAGAACGAGCAGCCGTGGTACACGAAACTGTACGGGCCGGACGCCACGGTGCAGGGCGCTCAGGCGTTCAACGTGCAGGCAGCAATGCAGGACGCGCAGTCGCAGTTCATGCAAGCCATGCCGCAGCTTCGTGAGCGCTCGCCCGATCAGGTGCGTGCGTACATCGTGGACAAGATGAGCAGCGTGCAGGCCACGGGCGACCCGGCGTACGACGCGATGGTGCAGCAGGGTCTTGCGGAGCAGCTCCCGCGAATGCTCAGCACGCACATGGGCCAGTACATGCAGTTCACGCAGGAGCAGGCGTACAACGGATTCACGAACCTTGGCACGGTTGGCGGCAAGGCGTTGCAGGACACGCTGACCGCGAGCAACAACCTCAAGGATGAGGACGTGGCCCGTGCGTACGGCGACTACACGAACCAGCTCATTCGACCGGACGACATGACGCTTGAAGCGCACCGGCGCGGACTGCGCGACGTTGTGCTGAGCAGCGCCCGTAACGGGAACTGGCAGGCGGTACGTGCGGTGCAGGCTATGCCTGAGTATCAGTCAATGCCTACCGACATGAAGGACAACCTCGAAACGCAGATTCCCCGGCTGGAGCAGGAGTACGCGTTGAAGAACCCGGTAGCGCGGAACCTGTTCACCTCGCGGGCTGATCTACAGTGGAGTCTCCAGCATGGCGCGACCGGTTTCGACTCGTCGCCGGAAGGGCACGCCAAGCTCGATTCGATCATGGATACGATGGAGGACTCGAACCGCAAGCTGAACGGGGACGCCACCCTTGTTTACAACAACACGCAGCGGGCGACCATGCACAAGCTCCTCGACGCGGGGAATGCGAGCAAGCTGGCGCAGCTCCAGAAGCTCCAGATGGGGCAGGTTAATTACGGTCAGGCGGTAACCTTGGCTGGCGATGCTTTCAACAACAACAACTTCGCCAAGTACGAGAACCTGCCGTTCCCTGCTGGCTCGCGGGAGCAAGTGGCAGATACGGCGTTCGCCAAGGCGACGAGCGCAGAGTACGCGAATCAGGCCGACGCGCAGAAGAACTTCTGGGACAGGCTCAGCTCGGCGGCACATTACTCGAACTATCAGTCGCCCGCGTTGAAGCAAGTGCTCGGTCAGCAGCTCCCGGCGCTGATCTCAGGTAACGGGCCTGCGACGGATGACATGCAGCGCGCACTGATGTTCGCCTCGAACCTCCTGCAAGGGCCAGGTGGGGCCGACGCGGTGTCCGCATACGTGGGCACGGACGCGCCGAAGGTGATCCGACTTCTGAACAGCGGCGTGAACATCATGGACCCTGAGCAGCTCAAGCAGCAACGCGAGCTGATTGCGCGCTCGACCGGCGCAACGGCCTCGCCGCAGGACGTGAAGCTCGCGCAGGACACGGTGAGCAAGGCGGACCCCGGCTGGTTCCGCCGCATGGTTCCGTGGGGCGGCAACGAGGCGCTGACGCCGTACAACCTGACGGACGGCAACAAGGAGCAGCTCGCACGGCAAGTCGCCCCGATCATCGCGCAGTACAAGGCTGCGTATCACATGAGCGACGATCAAGCCGCGAAGATGGCGTTTGGTCAGGTGATGAAGAACTCGGACTTCGTGCCGGGTGCGTTCATTCTGCACAACGCGGCGCTCGGCTATCCGTCTTTCGCCTCCGCAGTGAATGCGAAGTATCCGGGCATGGGCGAACAGACGACCTCGGTGTACCAGAACGCGGTGCAGTACGCCATCGACCAACAGATGGAGAAAGCGCTCGGCTCTCGCGCATCGCTAGCGGACAGACTGTTGGGGCGCACATACGGCACTGGCCCGGACGGCGGGGCGACGTGGGACGACGCGATGGCGGGCAGGGTGCGTTTTCGTGGGGTACGTGCCGGTTATGATCCAGCGGAATGGACGGTAATGTCCGGCGAGAACCTCGGTAACGGCTTCATGACCCTGTTCATGACCGGGCCGAACGGTGCGCTCAAGCACATCAACATCTCGGCTGACGATGTGGGCCAGCGCTTACGCAACACATACGGCAATAAACCGGAGCACGCCGACTCCAGCATCGGGCTGTCCAACAAGAACGCGTGGGGTTGGAGTTACTGACGCGTCGCGTTCGGCTAACGGGGGGCACCTTCGCGGGTGCCGCCCGTCCAATCAATTACGCGATCCTGCATCTGTTGGCGTGGGCGTCAGCCGAGCGAGGCGTAGCCGACGCGAGCCGCGCATGTGGTGTGGCTACCCTAACTTCTTGACAAGCTCGGACGCCTGTAGATGTGTGTACCGGGCAAGCATGGCCTGCGTCTTGTGCCCGGTGACGGCTGCAACCTCGACGGGATTCAGGCCCAGCTCGAACAGCCGGGACGTAGCCTCATGGCGTGTGTCGTGGAAGCGGAAGTCCGAGAGCCCTGCCCGAGTTCGCGCTCGTTTGAAGGCCAGCTTCACAGCGTCCCGTGTTACGCCGGGGAATACTGGCCCGCTCCGAGCACCGGGAAGCGACGAGAGAACGGCCACACTGCGGCTGTTCAGTGGCACGCCTCGAAGGGTGAGCGTTTTCGTTGCAGCGGCTGGGAGGACTGCGACCTGCCGATCTAGGTCGATGTTTTCCCACAGCAGTGATCGCACCTCGCCCTGCCTCATGCCGGTATGTATCGCCAACTCGACAATGGGGGCCAGCCACCATGAGCGAGATTGTCGGCATTCGTACAGCAGCATGGCTTGTTCCGGGATGGACAATCGGCGCTCCCTGCCGGGATTCGAGCGAGGGCGGCGCACATCGGACACTGGGTTAGCAGACATTGCTATGCCCCAGTCCTTGCGTGCTACCTCAAGCACATGATGCAGCAAGTTCAACTCCCGGTTCACGGTCGAGCCAGATACAGTGCGGAGTCGCCGATCTCGCCATTGGGCGATAACAGGTGGTGTCAGATTGGCGAGCGAATACGATGCCAGTGCGTCACGCGCTAACGCCCGCAGTCGAATGGTTTCGGATTCGTGGCCCCGCTTGGTCGGTGTGACCTCTTGCTCGTACCGATGCAGGGCGTCTCTGAGCAAGAGTGAGCGTGCCGTCGTGGTGTCTACGAAGCAGGCCCGAGACATGGCCGCTTCCGTCTCAATGATCCAGCGTTGAGCGTCGGCTCGGGTGAGGAAGGTTCTCGATTGTGCCGGGAACCCGGACTTGCGCACTTTGGCGGTGTACCTGCCGTTGGGGCGGCGTTGGATGGTGCCCATGCCTGTTCTCCATAGTCGAGGTTACAGGCGTGGGCAGTCATGCTGCTTGCGCTCGGAGCGGTCACTATGCCGCCCGAGTGTTGCTGTTTCGTGGCAAGTGTCAGCCCAGTTTCTTCGCCAAGTCCTCAGCGCGTAAGTGCGTGTACCGCTGAAGATGCTTCAGGTTCTTGTGCCCGGTGATTGTCGCGACTTCCATCACGTTGAGCCCCTTCTCGAATAGTCGGCTGGCCGCTTCGTGCCGAAGGTCGTGGAAGTGCAGGTTCCCAAGCCCGCATTGTTCCCGTACCCGGCTGAACGCGTACTTCATGGCGGACTGGGTGAGCTTGAACACGCGGCCCTTATGGGGTGGCGGGCACCACGTCAGAGCCTCAGCCGCCCGCGTGGATAGCGGCACCTTCCGGGTTGTCCCGTTCTTTGTCTCAGGAAGGAAGGCCGTACGCGCTTCTAGGTCGATGTTCTCCCATCGGAGCTTCGCGATTTCACCTTGCCTCATGGCTGTCTCGATGGCGAGGATAATGGCCGGGGCGATCTCCCTGTTGAAGTCTATGGCTGCCCCGATTAATCGCTCGTCGTCACCCGCCATAAGGCGCACCTCACGGGGGAGCGGCAGCTTGGGGCGGCGGAAGCCAAGCACGGGATTGGCCGCTATTCCCATGTCCCACTCGGCAATCGCCATACGGTAGGCGGCGGAGATTGCATCCAGTTCGCGTCCTACGGTGCTACCGAGGACTTCCGTAATCCTCCGGTCGCGCCACTCTGCGAGATGGGCCTTACTGAGCTGGGCGGCTGGGACAGCGCAGAGCTTCTTCTCCTTGTGCAGCATCCGTTGAAGCGTGCGCCGATCCCAGTCGCTCGACTTCCTGTCCGGCATCGGATACTGGATGTACTTTCTGAACAGGTCACCCACGGTGGGGCCGCTGTCGATGCGCTCGTTCTCTGCTATCCAGCGTCTTGCTGCTGCCTCGCTGGCGAAGGTCGCGGACAGTTGCGGCTGCCCCTTGCGACGAATCTTGACCTGCCATTTTGTCCCACGCACGCTGATTGAGGCCATTCATGTTCTCCAAGCGGTTGATTTTGAACATGAATGGGCGCAGTGTCGCACGACCGCGAGTTCGTGAGCGGGCTGGCGAACCGGATCATCGAAGTGCGTACCGACGGCACGCTGTTCGACTTCGGCGGGAATTACGAGGAGTTCCTCGCGAGCCAGGGGCAGGAGTAAGTGTCCCAAGGCACCGGTCATGTGCCCCGGATTGTCCCGTTGGGACAGTCGACTTTCCGGTGACGCTTTCTTAGCGAGCGCATAGCAGAGCACGCAAGGCGTGCTTTGTGAACTCCGAAGCCCATATTGGCAGATTGCCGGTATGGGCTTTTTCACTTTGGGCGAAGTACCTACTCGTCGGACACCCGCCGTTGGCTTCACCGGAGCGCATGCAACGTGGTGCGCGCGGTAAGTCGCGCAAGTAGACAGTTGCCGGCGATTGCAGGCGTCGCGGCGGCTTCGGCGCGACGGATCGCGTCAGGTGTTGCGTAGCCGCAACGGGATGCAAAATTCTTTTGTCCAGCGACCAGCATTTCAGTTCGGAAGCTCGAGGATTCGTATTTTCTTGGCCGGATTTATACATTCTCAACAATCGAAATTTTGAAATCGTTGTCGCTTATCTCGAATTGAGCGCTGCTCGTCAGACCATTGGCGTCTGACCATTGTTGTTCGCTGTATTCGCCGTCAGCATCGCGCCTCAGACTGCGTGGTGCCCATCGTAATAAAATCACATCTTGTCTTTATTTGACATTTTTAAAGCGTTTTAAAAATTTAATTGGTGATGATTTTTTAACATATCCGGTGCTAGGGAAGAGGAAAATCGATGTTTCGCGCGTCATGTATTGATCATTTCTGACAGTGTGCGGTTGTCGCTTCTGCTAGGATCGCGCGGTGGATAAGAGAGGGAGTTGCGAGCGCTGGCTCGCAATCGCGACATGCATGAGAGGTATTGTCGTTCTGACTATCCGTTCCAAGCGCGTTCAAGATCAGACGGCAAATTGTGTCCGGTCCTATCGACGTTGAATTCAAACAGGATTGCAAGCAGGGGCGCAGTGCGCGTCAACGAAGGATGAACAAGAAACGCTATCGGGTTGTATTCAATCGCGCGCGCGGCGCGATGATGGTCGTTCAGGAAAACGGTACTTCGCCGCATGCAGCCGGGAATTCTCAGGGCGTGAGCACGCCATCGGGCTTGCACGGAGGGCGTATTGTTTGGCAACCGATCGCGATGGCCGCCGCGCTGCTGTTCGGTGTGCCGCTGCCGAGCATGGCGCAGATCGTACCGACGCCGGGTACGCCAACGCACGTGATCCAGACGCAGAACGGTCTGCCGCAAGTGAATATTGCCGCACCGTCTGGCGCTGGCGTGTCCGTGAATACGTACAATCAGTTCGATGTACAGAAAAACGGTGCAATTCTCAATAATTCGCCCACGTTGGTGAACACGCAGCAAGCTGGCTACATTAACGGCAACCCGAACTTCGGCCCTAACCAGTCCGCGCGAATTATCGTCAACCAAGTCAACAGCAATGCGCCTTCTCAGCTTCGTGGTTATGTTGAGGTAGGAGGAAATCGCGCCGAAGTAATACTGTCAAATAGCGCTGGTATTCTGGTTGATGGTGGTGGGTTTATCAATACATCACGCGCGACACTGACGACTGGTACGCCGTATTACGGTGCTGACGGATCACTTTCTGGATTTAATGTATCGCGCGGCCTGATTGCAGTGAGCGGAGGAGGTCTGAATACATCGAACGTCGATCAAGTCGATCTGATTGCCCGCGCCGTACAGGCGAACGCAGCCATTTATGCCAAGAATCTGAACGTAATCGCCGGGGCGAACCAGGTTAATCACGACACACTTGCGGCAACGCCGATTGCCGGTGACGGTACCGCGCCTGCCATTGCGATCGACGTAGCCCGATTAGGCGGCATGTACGCCAATCGCGTCTTTCTCGTAAGCAACGAGTTCGGGGTAGGTGTTTCGAATGCTGGAACAATTGCAGCGCAAGCAGGCGACCTGACGCTGCAATCGAACGGCCAGCTTGTACTCGCAGGCAAGACGACTGCGAGCGGGAATCTTGCCGCAACCGCGAACAGCATTCAAAACACCGGCACGACGTATACGCAACAGAGCGCAAACGTTTCAGCAGTTGGTACGTTGTCGAACAGCGGCACGCTGGCCGCGCAGCAAAATACCACGGTCACCGCAGGCAGCATCAATTCCACCGGGACGCTCGGCGCAGGTGTGAATAACGACGGTTCTGTCGGGAAAAGCGGTGACCTGAATCTTTCGAGCAGCGGCCAACTGACGGCAACCGGTCAGAACGTTGCAGGTGGTAACGCGTCGATTTCTGGTGGCGCAATCAATCTCGCAGGTAGCCAGACGGCTGCGAACGGCAATCTGTCGCTGAACGCGAACGCCGGGGACGTGAACCTTTCTAATGCGACGACGAGTGCGCAGGGCGCTCTCAATGCGAACGCAGCGGGTGCGTTGATCAACGATCACGGCACGCTGTCGAGCCAAGGCAACGCAACGTTGACCGCAGGCAGCATTTCGAATCAAGGCGGCAAGGTATCGGCGCAAGGTCCGCTGAACGTGCAGTCGAACGGCGCAATCGCGAATCAGGGTGGCACGCTGGTTTCCGAAAATGCGATGCAGGTGCGCGGCGGTGCGATCGCGAACAACCAAGGCACGATCCAGAGCGCGGCCGGAATGAATATTTCGGGAAACTCGTTGGACAATTCGGCCGGTCGCGTTACATCGTTGAACGGTGACGGTTTGTCGATCGCGACGACCGGGCAATTGGTCAATGCCGCAGGAGCGACCGCAGCGGGTGCGCAGGGCGGTGTGATCGGTGGAAATGGCAGCGTCAATGTGCAAGCCGGAACCGTTGCTAACCACGGTGCGATTACCGCGCAGACGGACCTGCAAGTCGGTGCGCAGTCTGTCGATAACGGCAGCGGTGCGATGTCCGCCGGTCGAAATGCGACGATCAATGCCGGTGCGCAGTTGACGAATGGGTCGGGTAGCATCGCGGCCGGACAATCCGCGACGGTGAATGCCGCGTCGCTGAGAAATGATGCGGGTTCGGTGCAGGCAGCACAGTTGTCGCTCGGGGCGACGAATTTGTCGAACCACGGCGGCTCGATTACACAAACCGGGACCGGCGCAATGAATATTGCCGTCTCGAACACGCTCGATAATTCGAGCAGCGGCGTTATTCAGACCAACAGCACGGACCTGAACCTGACGCCCGCGACGCTGATCAACGACCACGGAAAAATTACTCACGCAGGCAGCGGTACGTTGTCGATCGCGACCGGTGCGATGTCGAATCAGGGCGGTACGATCGCGACAAATGGCGCGTTGAGCCTGAAGGCGGCTGCTGTTTCGAACAGCGCCGGGACGCTGGCCGCGCAGCGACAGGCGGCGCTCGACGTGCAGTCGCTTGATAACCCTGCGGGCAGCTACGTCGGTGCGGACAGCATTACGCTGAAGGCTCAAGGCGCTGTCGATAACCGTGCGGGCACGCTCGAAGCGAACAATGGCGTTTCTGTAGCGGCCGATAGTCTCGCGAATGATGGAGGCTCACTTAAAAACGTGGGCGCGAGCACGTTGTCCGTCACGACGACAAACGCGCTGACGAATACAGCGGGCGGCACCATTGGCGGCAACGGGGACGTCTCGGTGTCGGCAGGCAGCGTCGATAATTCGAATGGATCGCTGTTGGCGGCGCAATCGCTGTCCGTGCAGTCGAACGGTCAAATTGCGAATGCCGCTGGTCTTGTTCAGGCGAACGGGAATCTGTCGCTGCGCGCGCAAGGTGCCGTGATTAATAGCTCCGGCCAAATTGAAGCGAACGGCGCAACATCCACGCTCGCCGTCTCGGGTTCCAGCGTTGACAACAGCGACGGACGTATCGCGAATATCGGCAGCGGTGCAACGACGATCGATGGCGGCGCGTCGATCACGAACACCGACGCGTCAGGTAAGGCGGGTGCGGGTACGATTGGCGGAAACGGCGATGTCACGCTGACCGCGCAAACGCTCACGAATGCGCAAGGCGGTCAGACGCTTTCGGGGCATGACCTGACGCTTAAAGTAAGTAACAACGTAAACAACGCCGGTGGCGTGCTGTCGGCGGCAAATAATCTGACGTTGAACGGTGCGAATGCAGCCCTTTCGAATCAGGGCGGCTCCGTTCGTGCAAACGGCGCGCTGTCGTTGAACACCGCATCGATCGACAATACTTCGGGCAAAATTGGTAATGACGCAGGCAGCGGCGGCAGCGTATCGATTCAGACGGGCACCCTTGCGAACCAGAATGGCGCGATCGGTAGCGATCAGGACCTGACGCTGAGCACCGGCACGCTGTCCGGCGACGGTTCGATTATCGCCGGTCGCAACGGCTCGATCACGCTCGGGAGCGATTACACGCAGACGGCCACGAACAGACTGCATGCGAACGGCAACGTGAATTTCACCACGTCGGGCAAGCTGACGAACCAAGGCGTGCTGGATGCCAATGGCGCGCTCACGGTGAACGCGGCGAACGTCGACAACCAGAGCGGCGCGGATTTGAATTCCGCGACGACGACGGTCAACGCAAATGGCGGCACGATCGACAACGCAGGCCGGATCGAAGGCGATACCGTCGTGACCAACAGCGCGACGTTGAACAACACGGGCACCGTGATCGGTGCCAACGTCACTTCGAACGCCAACACGATTACGAACACCGGGGCCGCTGCTGTCTTCGCCGCAGCTAACCAATTGAACCTGTACGCAACGAGTCAGTTGTCGAATACGGGCGGCGCGAACCTGTTTAGCGTCGGCGATATCAATATCGCGGCGAACGGTCAGCGCGACGCAAACGGCTTGCTTGCGAACCGCACGCAGAGTGTACTGAACGATCAATCCACGATCGAAGCACAGGGGAATGTCGAACTTGCGGCCGGCACGTTCACCAATTCGCGCCCTGCGCCGACGGTCACGACTGTAACGACCGGGACGACCACCTCGCACCAAACCAAGCGGCAGAAATACATCGTGTGCGCGACGATGAACGCGGACCCGAACGGCGGCTGTTCGCAAGCGATGTGGGTGAACGGTTATAAAACGGCACTCACTTCAAGCTATAGCCCTGCGCAGGTTGTATCGGAAACGTCCGGACCGAACGCGACCGACAAGGTGCTGGTCGTGAACGTGAACGGCAAGCAGCAGACGATTTACTACAACACACTGACGACCAACGCAGACGGGTCGGTTACGGTCAACTATTGGGACGCATACGACCCGCACGTCAACTACGTCCCGGATACGGAATACAAGACGCGCAGCGACGGTCACAACGGCTATCAGCGTGTCGAAATCTGGCGCGATACCACGTCCACGACGCAGCAAGACACGGTAACGAGCCAGGCGCAACAAGCGCAGCTCGTCGCGGGCGGCAGTATCACGATGGCGAACGTCGGCACGATCAATAACGACTACAGCGCGATCACGGCCGGCAAGTCGATTCAAATCGGCAGCACGCAACAGAACGGCTCTGTGGGTAGCGGCAGTTATGGCGGCACGATCGTGAACAACGTCGGTCGGACGCTGTATCAATATCAGACCGACAACATCGTGTCGATGTACGCATGGAACGAAGACACGACACAGGATCGCGGCACGATCGTTGAACCGACCGTTGTCCATACGCCGGTCGCGATTGGCGGCACCGGCGGCACGATCATCGCGAATCAGTCGGTGTCGATCACTGGTCAGAGCGTCAATAACCAGAACGTCGCCGCGCAGAATTCGGCGACCGGTGCGACCGGTGGCACGCTCGGCAACAATTCGGCCAATCAGGGCGTGTCCGGTAGCACGCTGAACAAGGTCGGCATGGCTAACGGATCGACAACGGTCCCGGCCCTGCAATCCGTTGCAAGTGCAACCGGCGCCTTGTCGATTACGTTGCCGACCAGCGGCATGTACTCGATTCATTCTGCACCGGGGCAACCGTATTTGATCATCACCGATCCGCGGTTGACGAGTTATACGAATTTCATTTCGAGCGACTACATGCTCGGCCAGTTGAACCTGAACCCCGCGAGCATCGAGAAGCGTTTGGGCGACGGGATGTATGAACAGCAGATGGTGCGCAACCAGATTACGCAGTTGACGGGCCGCACTTTCTTGCCGGGTTATGCGAGCGCCGAAGACGAGTATCGGGCGCTGATGACGAACGGCGCGAACTACGCGAAGTCGTTCGGTCTGGTACCCGGTATGGCGCTGACGGCCGCGCAAATGGATGCGTTGACGAGCGATATCGTGTGGCTGGTTGACCAGACCGTGACTCTGCCCGATGGCAGCACGACGCACGTGCTGGCCCCGGTTGTCTATATGTCGCAAACGCACGCGAATGACCTGCAACCGACCGGTGCCTTGATCGCGGCCGATGACGTTGAAATCCATACGGTCGGCAGCACGACCAATTCGGGCGTCATCAAGGGCGGCACGAAAACCGTGCTCACCGCAACCGATATCCTGAATCGCGGCGGCACTATTTCGAGCAGCAGCACGAACGGCACGACAGTCGTAGCGGCCAGCAATGACGTTGTGAATTCGTCGGGGATGATTACCGGTAATCGCATCGCCGTCATTGCTGGCCGCGATATCGTTAATACCACGCTGGTGGACACGAATGGCGTCTCTGCTGCTTCTGGCGATAGTAAGGTCAATACGGGCCTTTTGGGGCAGCAGGGCACTATCGCTTCAACCGGCGACATGATCGTCAGTGCCGGTCGCGACCTGACGATGCATGGCGCGAATCTGTCGGCGGGCGGTGACGCACTCGTAACAGCGGCACGCAATATCAACGTCGATACGGTTCAGGCGAACACTTCGCAATCCGTGACGAAGAATGCGAATCACCATTGGGAAGAAAACAGCACGACCAACGAGACGAGTGCAATTTCCGCGAATGGCAATCTTGGGATTCAAAGCGGCAACGATGCGACATTCAAGGGCGCAGACGTAACGGCCGGAAAAGACCTGAGCGTTATTGCTGGCGGCAATCTCGCGGCAACGACCGTGACCGACACCGCACGCTACAACAACGTCGCGACCGACGACAAGACGCGTAAGGAAGTCGATCGCACTTACGATGAGCGTGCGATCGGCACGACTTTCTCGTCCGGAGGGAATGCCACACTCGCAGCAGTGAGCACCGACGCGAACAAGGGCAATGTGACGTTGACCGGCTCGTCGTTGACGGCAGGGGTCACGAACGGAAAGGATAACGGCACGGGCGCGGCCAGCATCGCGGCGACAGGCAATGCCATCGTTAACGAAGGTCGCGAAGAGCACGATAGTTTCGTTCAGACGCAAGCCAAACGCGGCAGCTTCGTTTCCGGTTCCACCACGGACACGATGCAGAACACGCACGCGAATGTCGGCGTCGCGAGCACCGTGTCGGGCGATACTGTTTCGATCCGTTCGGGCAAGGATTTGACAGTACAAGGAAGTAATGTCGTTGGTACAAGCGACGTGAGGCTTGCTGCTGCAGGCAATGTGAATATCACCACGTCGCAGGATACGCAAACCTCCGAAAGCTATTATTCGAAGCGTGAATATGGTTTCCTGTCGGGCCTGAATCCATTGAATCAGCTTGACGGCGGATTGCAGGGTTATACGATCGGCGTGCGCAAAACCACGGATGCGCAGCAGGCAACACAGGTCACGAACAACGGCAGCATGATCGGTTCGCTGAATGGCAACCTGAACATCAGTGCGGGCAAGGATCTGCATGTCACCGGCAGCACCATACACGCCGGAAACGACATTAATCTCGGAGCCACGAAAGTAACGATTGATGAGGCGCGAAACACCGCTACACAGAACGAGCAGCAGTCGTTCAGTCAGACGGCAATTTCTGCGGGCATAAGCAATCCCGTTATCGCGGCAGTGCAGACGGCAAACCAAATGCGCAAGGACGTTAAGCAGACCAAGGGCGATGCGCGGCTCAATGCGCTCGCTGCTGCAACGACCGGACTTGCGGCGAAGAATGCTTACGATGCAGTCGTGAGTGATCCGACGAGTGTGGGAGGTGTCGGCATTAATGTGTCGCTTGGCACAAGCCACAGCAATAGCAGTTCATCGGCCTCGTCCAATACGGCAGTCGGCAGCACGGTATCAGCTGGCCATAATCTGAACATCGCTGCAGCCGGTGCAGGGGCCGATAGCGATATCAATGTGACCGGCAGCACTCTCAGCGCAGGTCACAATGCGACGTTGAACGCGCAGGGCGATATCAATCTGCAAGCTGCACAAAGTACGGACAGCCAACAGAGCAAGAACAGCGGATCGAGCGCCAGTATCGGCGTGACGTTCGGTGTCGGTAAATCGAACGGCATTTCGTTTCAGGTTGGCGTCTCAGGTACGAAAGGGCATGGCGACGGCAGCGATACGACTTGGACCAACACAAACGTTGCAGCGGGCAACAAACTCACATTGGAATCAGGCGGCGATACGAACCTGACCGGCGCTGTCGCGAGCGGTAAACAGGTAATCGCTGACGTTGGTGGTGATCTGAATATCAAGAGCCTGCAAGACACGAGCCATTACGATTCGAAGCAGGCGAGCGGCGGTGTGTCTGTCAGCGTTTGCGTGCCGCCGATCTGTTACGGCGCATCGAGCGTGGCCGGGAATATCAGCCAGCAGAAGATGAACAGCGATTACGCGGCGGTCGGCGAACAGTCTGGTATCAAAGCTGGCGACGGCGGATTTGATATCAACGTGAGCGGCAATACCGATCTGAAGGGTGGAGTCATCGCTAGTAGCGATAAAGCTGTTCGGGACGGGGCGAACAGCCTCACAACCGGTACGCTCACGTCGAGCGATATCCAGAATCACGCTTCGTACGATGCTTCTTCGATGGGCATTTCGGGCAGCTATGGCGGCGGTACAGGGAAAAATCAGAAAGGCACCGCTGACAACGTAAACCCGGTTCCGGGTACGACGCTGCCGAAGACCAACGGCGGTAGTGCACCGGGTTTGCAGGTTGCACCGCCGATCGCGATGAGTGCGTCCGGCGATGCTAGTTCGGCAACCCGCAGCGGTATGAGCGGCGGCGCACTGACGATTACTGACAGTGCGAAGCAGCAGCAGTTGACGGGCCAAACTGCAGCCGAAGCCGTCGCGAGCATCAACCGCGATACGTCCAACACTGGTGGCGCGCTCGCACCGATTTTCGATAAGGACAAGATTCGGGCCGGTTTCGACATCACGAGTCAGTTTGTGAATCAGGCTGGCACTTTCGTGACCAACCGCGCGAAGGAAGCGGATGCAGCAAAAGCGGCTGCAAACGATCCGAATCTCACGCCGGAACAACGAGCAGCGGCCCAACAACGCGCCGATCAGTTAACAGCCGAGTGGGGGCCGAGCGGCACGTATCGTCAGGTGCTGACCGCGCTCACGGTCGCGGCCGGTAGCAACGTAACGGGCGGCATGGGCCAACTCGCGCAAAATGCGACGATCGCATACGTGCAACAGCTTGGTGCGAATCAGATCAAGCAAATCGCCGACAGCCTCGGCAATGAAGAGGCGCGCGCAGCACTTCATGCGATCGTGGGGTGTGCTGGCGCAGCGGCGAGCGGTCAAGCGTGTGGCGTTGGCGCAATGGGAGCCGCCGCAAGCTCCGTGATCGGGAGCTTGATGGCTCCAACGACAAATATGTCTGCAGAGGAGCGAGAAGCCCGCGACAATCTCGTGTCGAGCTTGGTTGCTGGCGTCGCCGCGATATCGGGTCAGGATATCGCGACGGCAGCAGGTGCAGCTAAGATCGAAGTCGAGAATAACCAGGTAGCGCTGCCACAGATGGCGCCGCCGCCCACTTGGCTGTCAGGATTCAAGCTGCCGGGTTTTACGGGACAAAGTCGGGACAAGGGTGACAATGCCATTATCGACAATTCGACCGACCTTGATTCGAGTGCGAAAGCGGGACCGCTGATCAGTCCGCTTGGTGCACAAAGAACGGTTGAGGCCATTATCACGGCACTCACGCCTGACTGGCTTCAGCAGATGATGAATGATCCGCTCACGATGGCGGGTTACAAGCCGAATCAGGGTGGCGTCGGTAACATGGGCGCGTTTTTGGGGACACCGGGGTTTGGGTCTGATTTGGACGATGCGTCGCAAAAGACGAGATTGACACCGATCGACGGTCAGAGCGTTTACAAGGCAACCAGTGACGTAGGCGCCATCAGCAAGGGCGACTACTTCTATCTCGACGGATTGCACAAGGATCACCTCGAAGTGTTTGATAGTCGAGGAAAGTTCAGGGCCGTTGTGAACATGGACGGTACCGTGAACCAGTCCAAAACGGACGCAGGGCAGGGGCGCAGGATTAACGTTAAGTGAGAGGGATATGGAGCTGAATCGAATAAAAGTCTTATTGCGAGATTTGGCGCTGTCGCACGGTTTGACGGATGCCGATTTGAATTCCTACAATGTAGAAATGGACGACAACGAATGGCATATTGACTGGAAAAGAAATCTGGATGAATCGTTTGATAAGAGAATTAAATCGATCGAGGCTGCGATAAATCTTTATGATTTGGCTATGAGAAGCGAGGATAGGTTGACGGCAAAAGCGGGATTAATCCATGCCGGAATCGCACTTCAAGATTTGTCGAATTTTTTTGACGGTTTGATGCATGATGTCAAAAAGGCTTATGGTGATCCTCGATTCGGTTGGCCAAAATTTCCAAGTGATGATTGGAAAATTCCACCTGAATACGGGTTCAAGGAATGACTGATCAAATCAAGGAGATGAGTTCAACTGTGCGGTCTATGAAGGTCAAACCATAAGAAATGCGAGAGACCAAAAAACTTCCGCTCGTCGTTGATCTGGATGGCACGTTGACGGTTTCGGATACCTTGATGGAATCGGTGATACGTGTCGTCAAGCGACAACCTACGAACCTACTGCGCTTACCTTTCTGGCTCGCGGCCGGTCGCGCTACGTTTAAGGCTAAGGTCGCAGAGCATGCCGATTTTCGAGCGGAAATGCTTCCCTACCGCGAATCGCTTATCGACTATCTCGCCTGTGAACGTGCGAGCGGGCGAAAAATCGTGCTCGCAACTGCTGCACATCGTTCGATCGCTGAGCGTGTGAGCACGCATCTAGGCCTGTTCGATCATGTCATCGCTTCCGTTGACGACACGAATCTCAAGGGAGAGGCCAAACTGGCCTGCATTCGCCAACAGATCGGCAACGACTTCGTGTATGCGGGTGATAGCAAAGCCGACTTGCCGGTTTGGGCTGGTGCGCGAGGTGCCGTCCTTGCTGGCGTTTCACCTGATGTCGCCGCACATGTCCGGGGCCATGTTCCCATCGAACAGGAGTTCGCGAATGTACCTGCAACGTTCTCCACATGGTGCAAGGCTCTGCGTGTTCACCAGTGGCTAAAGAATTTGCTGTTGTTCGTCCCACTGCTGACGGCCTTTGCATTCCTTGATGTCGACAAAGTCAGCGTGCTCGCACTGGCGTTCTTGTCAATGTCGCTTGGCGCGTCGGCAACCTACATCGGCAACGATCTTTGGGATCTAGACAGTGATCGCAGACATCCAAGAAAGCGCGATCGTCCGTTTGCGAGCGGGGTATTGTCGATCAGTCAAGGCATGGCGTGCGCAGCGGTACTGCTGACATTGGCGTTTGCATTGGCCTTGGCGGTGTCTGCCGAATTTACTGGCATGTTCACGCTCTATCTGCTCTTGACGACCGCGTACAGTTGGCGTTTGAAGTCAGTTGTGCTACTCGATGTGGTCGTTCTGTCATTGCTGTACACGTACCGAATCGTCGCAGGGGCGGTTGCTGCGGAAATTCTGGTGAGCCGCTGGCTTCTCGCGTTCTCCGTATTTGCTTTTCTCAGCCTCGCGCTCGTGAAACGTTGCTCCGAGTTGGTGTTCTTGCGCCAGAGTGACAAAAAGGAGACGTCAGGCCGGGACTATCGGGTGAGCGACCTGGAAGTCCTTTGGCCGTTTGGCATCGGTGCTTCCCTTGCTGCGGTGGTCGTGTTTGGCCTGTTCATCAACGCTCCGGAAACGGTAGCTCGCTACACGATTCCACATCTTCTCTGGTTCGTGCAGATCGGGTTGATCTACCTGTTCGGTCGTCTATGGATCGCCACAGTGCGTGGCGCGATGCACGACGATCCGGTAGTTCATATTCTCGAAAATCGCGGTAGCTTGGGCATGCTTTGCGTCATGGTAGCAATTGTACTGGCTGCTCACTTCTTGCCCGCGCCGTGAGCGGCGCAATTCCTATGACAGAAAAAAATCGAAACCGCGTGCTGGCGTTCTGCCGCTTCGCCATCGTCTACGTGCTGCTGTTCGTGTGCGCGGGAAACATCACCAACAGCATGTTGCTGAAGTGGGGTTTCCGCGATGACCAGAAGGGCGACTTCGCAACCAGCTACAGCCTCGTCGGCATGATGAACGGCGAGGCGCCGAAGCCGTATGTCTACCGCTCGTCGTTCCCGCGAGCCGCAAATTGGGTGGCCGAGTGGCTTGGGCAGGAAAAGCAAGAAAAGCTTTTCAAATCGATCAAGCGACATGATTCGCTGCACAACGCCTATTTCACAAGTGTGCCGGAGGAATATTGGACACCGACCGTGGCGCTCGTCTATCACCTGACGTACATCGCGATCGTGTTGTCGACGCTGTTCGCGCTGTTGCTCGTCTACAAGCTAGCCAGATTGCATGGACTGAGCTTCGGACATTCCGTCGGCTTTCTGGCCGCGTTCAGTTTCGTCTATCCACTCACGTTTCAGCAGGGAGGTTACTACTATGACTTCTTCGAACTGCTTGGTGTGCTCGGCGCGTGCTACTTCCTGCTGAAGAAACGAATGGTGGCATGCACGTTGATGATTTCCATCTTCTCCCTGAACAAGGAAACGTTCTTCCTTGTTCCGCTCGCGCTATTTTTCCTGCACGAGCGCGACGTTCCGGTATTGAAACGAGTCGGTTGGCTGGTGCTGCAGCTTGTGATCTGCGCGGGCACGCGCTATTTCATCATGAGTGGCTATGAGGAAAATGCGGGCGGCTTCGTCGAATTTCACGTGTGGGACAACCTGAAATTCTGGCTCAATCCGATGTCCTACCTGTCGTTCTACAACCTGATCGGAAAAGGCATCTTTACACCGAGTCTCGAAAATCCGTTGATGCTCGTGCCGCTTGCGTTGTTCTTCGGCTCGGCGTGGCGCGCAACGCCACGTCGATACCGTATCTACTTTTTTGCGGCATTCCTGCCGGTGCTGGTGCTGTTCTTCTTCTTCGGCTACCGCGATGAGGCGCGAAACTTTTCGGTCGTATTTCCCGCCATCGTACTGATTGCTCTACATGGCGCGAACCGGTTCAACGCGATTTTCGGTGAGGATGCGAGCGCGTCCGATGACGCCCGCATAAACGCCAATCCGCGGTCCGATCTAGCGGTAGTAGCGGAGGCTGCACGGTGAACTGGCTGATCGTTGTCGCAAGTGGTCTTTTCGGTGGTCTCGCGAGCATATTGCTCCGAGTTGCTGCCCTCAAGGGACTCATACTTGGTGAGTCGAGCATATTGCCGTGGATCGCCCGTGGGGCAGCCGTCGGTGCCTACGGCGTCGGGTTTCTCCTTTACGCCATTGCGCTGCGCAAGACAACGCTTGGCGTCGCGTATTCGACGATGGTGGCGATTTCCATGCTCGTGGTGTTGTCGTTCACGGCGCTACACGAATCCCTGTTGCGGCCGATGCAAGTCGTCGGTGCTGTCGTCATCTTGATCGGGGTTTGGATGGTCACGCGATACGCGTAATCGAGAGAAGCAAATACATGAAGAAGAAAATCCGAGGGGGTAGTTTTTTTGCCGGATCGCTGCTTATTGCGTCAACCTGCGCGATGGCACAGTCGGTCCAGCCGGTTGGCAACGATCAACAGGCTCGTCAGCAGGAGGAAGTACGCGAGCGTGAACGAACCGTTTCCGCGCCGGGAGTCCGTTCGAGTATCGAAGCACGTGCAGGCTATCCAACGCTGCCGAGCGAACAGCCATGCTTCCACATTGATCATTTCATGGTCAGCGTGCCCGATTCGCTTCCTGATGGCGTGAAAGCGCAGGGTGCATCTGCGCTGCCGATGGATCGCTTCGCGTTCGCTCGTGAATGGCTCGAACACTACACGGGGCAGTGCGTAGGCAAGCAAGGGTTGGATGTACTCGTCAAGGCATTGTCGCAAGACATCTTGTCGCGTGGGTACATCACGACACGCGTATTGCTGCCGGAACAGGATTTGTCGTCCGGTACGTTGAAAGTCTCGCTGATTCCCGGTGTGATTCGTCACGTGCGTTTCGCTGATGAAAAACTGCGCGGCACATGGAAAACCGCGTTTCCAACACGCGACGGCGAACTGTTGAACCTGCGCGACCTTGAGCAAGGTTTGGAGCAGATGAAGCGCGTACAGAGCCAAGACGTATCGATGCAGATTGTTCCGGGTGACGTACCGGGCGAAAGCGATGTCGTGCTCGATGTGAAGCGTGGCAAGCCGTGGACAGTCGTTGCATCGATCGACAACTCAGGCACACGCGCGACCGGCAAGTTACAGGGCAACCTGTCGCTCGGTATCGATAACCCGCTCGGCCTGAATGACATCTTCAACGTCGGCGTGAGCCAAGACCTTGAACTCGGTGACAAGCGCCTTGGTTCCCACGGCTGGAACGGTTTTTATTTGATCCCGTGGGGCTACTGGACCGCAACGTTATCGGCCTACACGAACACGTACTACCAGCAAATCGCGGGCGTGAATCAAACGTTCGTCGCGAGCGGCAATTCGAAGACGATCGATTTCAAGCTTGCCCGAGTGCTTGCCCGCAGTCAGAACGACGTGTTCGGCGGCTATGTCCGCTTGTCCCGTCGCTTCGGTCAGAGCTTCATCGAAGATACGGAAATCCCGCAGCAGCGTCGTAACAACACGTTCTTTGAATTCGGTCTGACCGACCGTCACTATTTCGACGGGGCGCAGTTCGACGGTACGCTTGCGTTCCGAGAGGGCGTCGGGGGCTTGGGTGCGCGGGACGACATTCTTGCTGCCGGTGGAGGTCCGACTTACCGTTTCAAGATGGCGGTACTCGATGCGAACCTGTCGGTGCCTTTCGCGATCGCGAAGCAGCCGTTCCGATACGTGACGAGCATCCACGGCCAATATACCGGGAACTCGCTGTACTACATCGATGACTTGACGATCGGCAGTCGCTACACAGTTCGCGGTTTCGACGGCGAAACGATGCTGGCGGCGGCGCGCGGCTTCTACTGGCGCAACGAACTGCAGATGCCGATCGGACAGACCGGACAGGCGATTTATGCGGGATTGGATTACGGCCGCGTTTGGGGGCCGCAGCCGGTTGCGTTGGTCGGTACGCAGTTGGCCGGGGCGGTGATCGGCGTCAAAGGCAGTGTATCGACACATTTCGGCGGCTACGGCTATGACCTGTTCGCCGGTGCGCCGGTCTACAAGCCGTCGGGATTTCCCACTGCGCGTGTGACGGTCGGGTTTCAGGTGACGGCGCAATTCTAGAGCATCGATACAAGGACGGACACGATGGCGCAGACGTACGGGAGCCAGATATTTGGACCGCTTTACGACGTGGTGGGTTGGGTCGCGGCGGTAGGCATTTTTTTCTACTTCGCCCTTGGCGCTCAGGGACTGAGTATCGCGCAACGTGAGCGGGTGCCGCGTTGGTTGCTCAACAAGAAAATTTGTTTTTCGTTGGCTTTGTTCAGTGCAGTGATGGCCGTAGCGAAGTTCGCTCACTGGATTTGACGAGTGTTGACGAGAGGACGTCCGGATTTCCGACAGCACGTTGGACGGTCGGATTTCAGGTCACGGTGCAGCTTTGAGTGGTCGCGGTGAGCAGCGCAATTTGTATGTTGACAATGAAGACCTCTCGACAACATTCAACGCAGGAAGATCGTGAACTGACCGCATTTCTGCAGCGGCATATCGATGCGTTGGTGTCGTCAAATTCGGAGCCGCGTCCGCCGTGTTTCCATTGCGGCTCCGTACATGTCGGCATTCAAGGATACCGAAACGCGTTGAGCGGTCAGCGAATTCCGCGCTTCTTGTGCAGGACGTGCAATCGCGAATTCACGCGGTTGCACGGTACGCCGTTGTACGGGCGTCATGCACAGAAGATGGAGGCGTTGATCCCGCTTCTATCGCAGCCGATCAGTCGTGCGGACGTGACTGAGATGCTCGGGACCGAGTCCATGAATATTGCGACAAAGGTGAAAGAGCTACGTGCGTGGCTGCTCGAACTCGACCCAACGGGCAAATGGGAAGCGCGGGTGAAGCTCGGCGGCTTGCCGACGGCGATCCTTCCTGCGCAGTGGCATTTCGAAGAAGCAGGTGCGCGTGAGGACCTTGAACTGACGCGACGGCTCACCGCAGAGTTTGACGAGATTCATTCGACAACGGGCCGAGCACCCGCGTGTCCATACTGAGCTTCCCCTGAAATTTCGCCTTCCATCGAGTCATGTATAAACTCGACGGAAAGGAAGGGAATCAGGGATGTTCAAGGTACCGAAACAATCGTACACGCCGGAATTCAAGGTTGCAGCCGTGCAGCGGGTCAAGGACGGCCAGGGCTTTGCTGTGGTGGCCCAGGAACTGGGCATGTCGGAGCAGACGCTGCGCCACTGGGTAAAGGCCGAGGCGTCGGGCAAGCTGAATGGAACTGGAGCGAAGCCAGTTACGCCGGAGCAGATGGAGCTTTCGCGCATGCGCGCCGAGATCAAGCGCCTGCAAATGGAACTTGAGATCGCAAAAAAAGCGGCAGCATACTTCGCGAAGGACCTGCTGTGAGGTATGCCTGGATCGACCAGCAGGTCGGGCAGTATCCGCTGTCGTCGCTGTGCGGGGTGTTGTCGGTCAGCGCGAACGGTTATCGCGCGTGGAAGCGCGGCGGCAAGTCGGGGCGAACGCGACTGACGGACACGCAATTGCTGACGCTGATCTGGACGGTGCACGCCGAGGTCAAAGGAGCATACGGTTCGCCGCGCATGACTGAGGAAATCCGTGATCGAGGCTTTCCGGCCAGCAAGGAGCGCGTGGAACGGCTGATGCGTGAGCATGGCATCCGGGCGCGGCACAAGCGCCGTTACCGGGTGACGACCGATTCGAAACACAAGCTGCCGGTCGCGCCAAACCTGTTGAACCGCGAGTTCACGCCCGCCGCGCCGAATCAGGTGTTCAGCTCGGACATCACATATATCTGGACCGACGAGGGCTGGCTGTACCTGGCCGTGGTGCTCGACCTGTTCAACGGGGAGGTGGTGGGCTGGTCGATCAAGCCGCGCATGACGGCGGGTCTCGTGACGGACGCGCTGACGATGGCTTGGTTCCGCCGCCGTCCCGCGCCGGGTGCACTGTGCCATTCGGATAGAGGCAGCCAATACGCGAGTCACGAGTTCCAGCGCAAGCTGAGCGCCTACGGCATGCGCTGCTCAATGAGTCGCAAGGGAAACTGTTGGGATACTCAGTTCAGAATACGCCTCGAACGTCGGATCGATCTGACCCGTGCTGGGATTGGCCGAGTTGCCTTGGCATTGACCTGTCGATCGAGCTCCGGCGTTCCCCGAGCGTTGCCGGGCCCAGCGTTTGTGACCTGATAGGAGCTTTGTCCTGCACCGTGAGTGTCCTGTCCAGCGAGTGGGATTGGCGATGCGTCCACCACGACGGAAACACGCATGGAACAACACGAAGTCATCCTGGGCGTCGACACGCATCTCGATACACATGTCGGAGCAGTAATCAGCGAAACAGGAAAACTCCTTGGAACCCTTTCGGTGCCGGCCGAGACCGCGGGATATCTCAAGCTGCTGACCTGGGCGAATTCTCTCGGTCACCTGCGTCGGGCTGGCGTTGAAGGTACCGGCACCTATGGCGCAGGCCTTGCCCGCGTGTTGCGCGATCACGAGATTGAGGTGCTGGAGGTCAATCGTCCGGATCGGGCTGCGCGTCGATCGCGCGGAAAGTCCGATCCGACCGATGCAGAAAACGCCGCGCGTGCGGTCCTCGCCGGGAAGGCAACTGCGATTCCCAAAGAGCAATCTGGGGCGGCCGAAGCAATGCGAGCTGTTTCCGTTGCTCGTCGCAGCGCCGTCAAAGCCAAGACGCAGGCGATCAATCAGTTGCGAGCCTTGCTGGTGAGCGCGCCGCAGGACATCCGCGAACGCCTTCTGAAGACAAAGACCGCCGAATGCGTTGCCAACTGCTCACGGCTGCGCTCGTTGGGTAACACGCCGATGTTGCAGACTCTGGCCACCACGCTGCGCTTGTTGGCAAAGCGCTATCTCGCGCTGGCGGAAGAACTCACGACGCTCGATGCGATGCTCGAACAACTAACCCTCAAGCATGCCAGACGGCTTCGGGAACGATTCGGTGTTGGGCCTCAAACGGCGGCAGTGCTTGTTGCCGTTGCAGGCGACAATCCGGAACGGTTGAAAAGCGATGCCGCGCTCGCCGCGCTTTGTGGCACGAGTCCATTGCAAGCATCTTCCGGAAAAACGGTCCGACATCGCCTGAATCGAGGCGGCGACCGCGCTGCGAACAACGCCTTGTGGACCATTGCCATGGTGCGAATGCGCAGTGACCCGAGAACCCGCGCATACGTCGAGCGACGGACCAAGGAAGGAATGTCGAACAAGGAAATTCATCGCTGTCTGAAGCGTTATATCGTCAGGGAGATGTACCCGCTCATTCTTGCCGACTTAGCCGATTCAGCCCGTACCACTTGACATAGGAGCGTCATTGCTCCAACGGAAAGCTTCTTCAACAGCTTGAAGAACGAACGGGTTCACGCCACGCGCTACCGGACGCATCAGGACGCGAAGGCCGATCTGTTCGAATACATCGAAGTGTTTTACAACCGCACTCGTCGTCATTCGTCGCTCGGCTTTGTGTCTCCGGAAAGGTATCTTCAGGACTGGATCAACGCTCAGCAGACCAAGAATGCGGCTGCATAACTCAGGACCGTTGGAAGGCGAAAAACCGAGGGAAGCTCACGTTGAGATATGCGAGCACGGCGGCCATGAATCGTGAACCGCTAACCGTTAGCCCCCCTCAGCCCGAAAAATCCGTCACCACCGTCACTCCGGCGCCTTCGAACCGATCCATGTTCATCAGCGCGTCGATCGACTCGCCGAGACTGATTTCCTTGCCGATCAGGCGCTCCGGCGCGAGCTTGCCGGCATGCACCATGTCGAGCATCGCGCCGTAGCGATGCGCCTGCATCCCGTGGCTGCCGAGAATCTCGAGTTCGTGCGCGATCACCTTGCTCATCGGCACGGCCGGCGTCGCGTGTTCGCCGAGCATCAGCCCGACCTGCACGTGCTTGCCGCGCCGGCGCAGGTTGCTGATCGAGTTGAAGCAGGTGGTCGGATGGCCGAGCGCATCGAGCGAGACGTGTGCGCCGCCGCGCGTGATCTCCTTCACCGCGTCGACGACGTCCGTCACCTGCGACGCATCGACGGTCGCCGCCGCGCCGAGCGCGCGCGCGAGCGTTAGGGCACGCTCGGAAATGTCGATCGCGACGACGTTCGCGCCGATCGCGTTCGCGATCATGATCGCCGACAGGCCGACGCCGCCGCAGCCGTGCACGGCCACCCACTGGCCGGCCGACGTGCGCCCCTGGTCGACGACCGCGCGAAACGACGTCACGAACCGGCAGCCGAGGCTCGCCGCGGTCGGGAAGTCGAGCGCATCGGGCAGCCGCACGAGGTTCAGGTCCGCGTGGTGGATGCCGACGTATTGCGCGAACGAGCCCCAGTGCGTGAAGCCGGGCTGAAACTGGCGCTCGCAGACCTGCTGATTGCCCGAGTGGCATTCCGGGCAATGGCCGCAGCCGCCGACGAACGGCACCGTCACGCGGTCGCCGGCCTTCCAGCGCGTGACCGCCGCGCCCGCCGCGACCACCACGCCCGCCAGTTCGTGGCCCGGCACATGCGGCAGCACGATATCCGGATCGTGTCCCATCCAGCCGTGCCAGTCGCTGCGGCACACGCCGGTCGCCTTCACCTCGATCACGACGCCGTCGGGTGCCGGCCTCGGATCGTCCACGTCCATCAGCCGCGGCGCCGCGCCGAACGCTTCATAAACGACTGCTTTCACGATCTCCTCCTGGGTCGAATGACTCTTTCAATATAGCGCGGCAATGGTGGATTGTTCTTTCGTCTTGCGATTGAGAAGCGCACGATTCTGAGATAGCCTTGCGACGATCGTGCGATTGCCGCAAGGAGCTTTCATGGAGCAGCTGGACAGGATCGATCGCGGCATGCTGGACATGCTGCAGCAGGACGGGCGCGTGTCGAACGCGCGCCTGGCGGAAGCGTTCTCGCTGAGCGAGACGTCGTGCTGGCGCCGGCTGCGCCGGCTCGAGGAAGCGGGGCTGATCGCCGGTTATCACGCGCGGCTCGATCGCAGAAAGCTGGGGTTCGGCGTGATGGCGTTCGTGCAGATCGTCTGCACGCAGCACAGCGAGGCGGTGACCGCGGAGTTCGAGCGCCTGATCCAGGCGAGCCCGAACGTGCTCGCCTGCGACAACACGACCGGCGAAGCGGATTTCCTGCTGCAGGTCGTGGCAGCCGATCTCGACGACTACAGCCATTTCGTCGAAAGGGTGTTGCGCAAGCTGCCGGGCGTGCTGAGCATTCGCTCGAACCTGTCGCTGCGGCAGCTGAAATCGACGCAGCGGCTGCCGATCGCGTGACGCGCACGCCGGCGCGTGCGTGCGCCGACGCTTAGTCGGCGAGCCGTTTGTCGGCGAGTGCCTTGCAGCAGTCTTCGTACACCCGCTGCACGAGTTTCGCGCGGTAGTCGAGATCATCGGTATCGACGATCTCCTCGACGGCGTCGCGCGCCCAGGATGCGTCGACGAAGCTCGCGTGCCGTTTCGCGATGTCCTGCGCGAGCGCGGCCAGCTTCGCGAGCGCGAGCCAGTCGGACTGCCGGCGATGGCGGTCGAGCCAGCGGTGCGCGGCCTGAACCTGGAACGCCGCGTCCGGCCAGCATTCATTCAGATAAAACGCGCCGAGATTGCCGCAGGTAAGCCAGCACAGCAGCTCGAGGCGGTCTTGCGAGCCGAGGGTACGGGATGCGTCGGTCATGGCAGCGCTCACGAAAGGCATCGATTCCGGGTGGCGCGGCGTGCAGCGGCCGGCGCCGATACTAAAAACATAGCACGATGCGCGCCACCTGGCGCACCGGCGTCGCGGGCTCGGCTCAGAGGGTCGAACGCGGGGCCGGCGGCGCGCGCACCGCAGCCCCACCGCGCGCCCGCAGCGGGTCGGCCGCGTCGGCTCCCCACGCGTCGCCGCACCCGTCGCACCGTCGTTAGAATGGCCGTTTTCCGGGAGACAGGAAGCGATGAAAATCTACGATCAGTTCTACATCGACGGCGCATGGTGCAAACCGGCCGGAGCCGGCACCATCGACGTGATCGACTCCGCCACCGAGGCGGTGCTCGGCCGGATTCCCGAAGGTGCGGCGACGGACGCACGGCACGCGGTCCGCGCGGCGCGCGCCGCCTTCGACGCGTGGGCCGCGACGCCGCCCGCGACGCGCGCCGGCTACCTGCGCAGGATCGTCGAGCGCCTGCAGACCCGCAGCGAGGAGCTCGCCCAATCGATCACCGGCGAGGTCGGGATGCCGATCAAGCTGTCGCGCGCGATCCAGGTCGGCGCGCCGGTCTACAACTGGAAGGCATACGCCAAACTCGCCGAGTCGTTCGAATTCGAGGCGAAGGTCGGCAATTCGCTGGTGGTGCGCGAGCCCGTGGGCGTCGTCGCGGCCATCACGCCGTGGAACTATCCGCTCAACCAGATCACGCTGAAAGTCGCGCCGGCGCTCGCGGCCGGCTGCACGGTCGTCCTGAAGCCGTCCGAGGTCGCGCCGCTCAATGCGTTCATGCTCGCCGAGGCGATCCACGAAGCCGGGTTGCCGGCCGGCGTGTTCAACCTCGTGTGCGGATACGGCCCGGTGGTCGGCGAGGTGCTGGCCACCGATCCCGAGGTCGACATGGTGTCGTTTACCGGTTCGACGCGCGCCGGCAAGCGCGTGGCCGAATTGGCGGCGGCGACCGTCAAGCGCGTCGCGCTGGAGCTCGGCGGCAAGTCGGCAGCGGTGATCCTCGACGATGCCGATTTCCCGGCGGCGGTGAAGGGCACGGTCAACGCGTGCTTCCTCAATGCAGGCCAGACCTGTTCCGCGCACACGCGCATGCTGGTGCCGCACGCGCGCTACGACGACGCGCGCGCACTCGCGAAGGCGGCCGCCGAAGCCTATGTCGCGGGCGACCCGCGCCAGGAGACGACGCGCCTCGGCGCGCTCGCGTCGGCCGTGCAGCAGCAGCGCGTGCAGGCCTACATCCAGCGCGGCATCGACGACGGCGCCGAACTCGTGACGGGCGGCACGGGCCTGCCCGACGGGCTGACGAAGGGCTTCTTCGTGAAGCCCACGGTGTTCGGCCGCGTCGACCCGACGTCGGCGATCGCGCAGGAGGAAATCTTCGGGCCGGTGCTGTCGATCATCACGTATCGCGACGAAGACGAAGCGGTGCGCGTCGCGAACGACACGCCGTACGGGCTGGGCGGCGCGGTATGGGCGGGCAGCGACGAGCGGGCGCTGCGCGTCGCGCGCCGGCTCCGCACCGGGCAGGTCGACATCAACGGCGGCAGCTGGAACAACGCCGCGCCGTTCGGCGGCTACAAGCAGTCGGGCTACGGCCGCGAGAACGGCGTGTACGGGCTCGAGGAGTACCTGGAATACAAGTCGATGCAGCTCAGGCCGGCGAATCCGTCCTGACGCGTTTCACGCCGCATCGCTCGCCACGGCACGCTCGCGTGCCGTTTTTTTGTTGACGGCCATCAAGATGCACACCGGTGGATCGTCGATCATCGCTGTTCCGATGTTTCGACGAGGCTCCAGATGACCGTACCCACTCCCTTCCCGCCGCTCACGATTCGCGGGCGCACGCTACTGCCGGTGGTGCAGGGCGGCATGGGCGTAGGCGTGTCCGCGCACCGCCTTGCGGGCACCGTCGCGCGCGAGGGCGCGCTCGGCACGATCGCGAGCATCGACCTGCGTCATCACCACGCGGATCTGCTCGCGCGCTGTCGCGCGCATCCCGACCGGGCGACGCTCGAGGCCGCGAACCTCGAGGCGCTCGCGCGCGAGGTTCGCCTCGCGAAGACTTACAGCGAAGGGCGCGGGATGATCGCCGTCAACGTGATGAAGGCGGTGAGCGCCCATGCGGACTACGTGCGCGTCGCGTGCGACGCGGGCGCGGACGCGATCGTGATGGGCGCGGGCCTGCCGCTCGATCTGCCCGATCTCACCCAGGGCCACGACATCGCGCTGATTCCGATTCTGTCGGACAGCCGCGGAATCGCGCTGGTGCTGAAGAAATGGATGAAGAAGGGCCGGCTGCCCGACGCGATCGTGATCGAGCATCCGGCCTATGCGGGCGGCCACCTCGGCGTCACGCAGATCGACGACATGCACGACGCCCGATTCGATTTTGCGCGCGTGCTCGACGAGACGGCGCAGGTGATGGCCACGCTAGGACTCGAGCGCGACACGATCCCGCTGATCGTCGCGGGCGGGATCGGCAGCCACGACGCGGTGCGCGCGGCGCTCGCGGCCGGCGCGAACGGCGTGCAGATCGGCACGCCGTTCGCGGTGACGGAAGAAGGCGATGCGCATCCGAACTTCAAGCGCGTGCTGGCCGATGCGGTGCCCGACGACATCGTCGAATTCGTCAGCGTGACCGGTCTGCCGGCGCGCGCGGTCCGAACCCCATGGCTCGATCGATACCTGCGTAATGAGGCGCGCATCCGCAGCAAGCTCGGCGCGTTCAAGCAACGCTGCCCGACCGCGCTCGAATGCCTGAGCGTATGCGGGCTGCGCGACGGCATCGAGAAGTTCGGGCACTTCTGCATCGACACGCGGCTCGCGGCCGCATTGCGCGGCGACGTTGCGAACGGGCTGTTCTTCCGCGGGCGCGAAGCGCTGCCGTTCGGCACGGCGATCCGCAGTGTGCGCGATCTGCTCGAGCTGTTGCTGACGGGCCGTGTCGCAGAGCCTGCGGCAAACCGCCCCATGTTTACGCTCGCTTGATCGATATCAAGATGAAAAAAAGACCCTATTGGGAGAATGGTATCCATTCTTTGGGGGTCCGTACCATGCATAAAGCGATTCAAACATTTGTCACCACCACCGCCGTCGCGGCCAGCCTTATCGCGATGCCTTCGCTGTCCCACGCGGCTTCCGCGGGCGACGGTATCAATCAGGGTGACGTCCTGGTGCGGTTGCGCGCGATCAGCATTCAGCCGAACGAGCGCGGCAGCGACACGCTGGGCGCGATCAACACCGGCGTGAACAACGCGATCGTGCCTGAACTCGACTTCACGTACATGATCCGCGACTACCTGGGGGTCGAG
Organism: Burkholderia vietnamiensis LMG 10929; assembly: GCF_000959445.1. NCBI lineage: Bacteria > Pseudomonadati > Pseudomonadota > Betaproteobacteria > Burkholderiales > Burkholderiaceae > Burkholderia > Burkholderia vietnamiensis. The sequence goes on from NZ_CP009631.1 coordinate 2,356,123, forward strand.
CTGATCCTCGGCACGTCGCGCCATCAGGTCACGTCGAGCCTCGGCAATCTCGGCGGCGTGGGCGTGCTGCCGCCGACGCTGCTGCTGCAATACCACTTCAATCACGCCGGCAAGGTGCGTCCGTATGTCGGTGCGGGTCTGAACTACACGTACTTCTACAACAACGGCCTGAATGTCGGCGGTCAGGGCGTGTCGATCAACAAGAGCAGCTTCGGTCCGGCGCTGCAGTTCGGCGTCGACGTGCAACTCACCAAGAAGGTGTTCATGAACGTCGACTTGAAGAAGATCTGGATGAGCACCGACGCGACGCTCGGCGACAAGGGCATCGGCACGCTGCACATCGATCCGCTGATCGTCGGTATCGGCGTCGGGATGAAGTTCTAAGCGAGCAGGGCAACAAACAGAGTTGGGGTTGGCGGCATGGCAGTCGGCATGCCGCTCTTTTTTTATGCAGCGCCGTTGCGGGCAGAGCCGGGGGCACGCAGCGCGCGGCGGCAAGCGTGACGCGTGCATCGCGCGGCCGAAAGACGCTGGCACCGCGACGAACCGGCAGCGGCGTTGCCGTTCACGGGCCGCGCGAGCGGTACGTATCGACGCGCGTCGTCTTACAGCTTGTCGTACTGGAAGCGCATCGCGGTGCCGTCGCGCGTGATGCGTTCCCACACGGCGCGCTTTTCTTCGTCGCTGAGGAACACCCAGTTCGACACCTCGGCGGCCGTACGGCCGCACCCCTTGCACACTTCGTCGAACAGGGTCGAGCACACGCCGATGCAGGGGCTGTCGGGCAGGTCGTGGAGATTGGAGGCCATCTGAAGGGTTCGCGCGGTGGAGTCGACGGGGCGTCATTTTAATGCATCGGCATGGCTCGACCCGGGCGAGCCGCCATCCGGGCGCACGGCGCGTCGCCCGACCGCGCGTGCGGCTGACCGGGCGCCGATCCACATCGGCCGTCCAGCACGGCACGGCATGCGGCGACGTCACCCACTGAGCGCCTACGCGCTCGCGACCCGATCGCAACCTTGGCGTGCCCTGCGCGCCCGCAAGCACGACTCGCACGCCGATTCACCGCCGCCTTGTTTTCCCCATGGACAGACGCCGATTACCCGATAGAATTCCCCGGGATGCGTTGCTGCGCGCGCCGCCTGAGCGGCCGGTGGCGGCAATGTGTTCCGTTTGCGCGACACGGGCATGATTTTTTTGTGACCGGGCGCGAATGATGATAGCGTTCGGGGTTTTCGGGGGGCGGCGCGCCCAACTGCGCCGCCATGATGAGGCAGACGGCAGCCGGACAAACGGTCCGGTCGGAGGGAGAGCGGGATGAAAGCAAAAGTAGTGGGCCGGTTCGCAGCGCTCGCGCTGTGCGTGGGTGCATCGGCGGCGGCGGCGAAGGATACGCAGCTCAATGTCTATAACTGGTCGGACTACATTGCGAAGGACACGATCCCGAACTTCGAGAAGCAGACGGGCGTCAAGGTCCGCTACGACAACTACGACAGCGACGACACGCTGCAGGCGAAGCTGCTCACCGGCAGCTCGGGCTACGACATCGTCGTGCCGACCAGCAACTACGCGGGCAAGCAGATCGCGGCCGGCATCTTCGCGCCGCTCGACAAGTCGAAGCTCCCCAACCTCAAGTACCTCGATCCGCAGCTGATGGCGCTGGTCGCCGGCGCCGATCCGGGCAACAAGTATTCGGTGCCGTGGGCATACGGCACGACCGGTCTCGCGTACAACCTGACGAAGGCGCAGCAGGCGCTCGGCAAGGTGCCGCTCGACAACTGGGACATTCTGTTCAAGCCGGAAAACATCTCGAAGCTGAAGACCTGCGGCGTGTCGGTGCTCGACGCGCCGGACCAGATGTTCGCGGCGGCGCTGCACTACATCGGCAAGGATCCGATGAGCACGAACCCGGCCGACTACAAGGCCGCGATGGACGTGCTGAAGAAGATCCGTCCGTACATCACGCAGTTCAACTCGTCGGGCTACATCAACGACCTGGTCGGCGGCGACATCTGCTTCGCGTTCGGCTGGTCGGGCGACGTCGTGATCGCGAAGCATCGCGCGGTCGAAGCGAAGAAGCCGTACAAGGTCGAGTACTACATCCCGAAGGGCGGCGCGCCCGTGTGGTTCGACGTGATGGCAATCCCGAAGGACGCGAAGAACAAGGACGCCGCGCTGCAATGGATCAACTACATCGAGGATCCGAAGGTGCACGCGGCGATCACCAACGCCGTGTACTACCCGAGCGCGAACGCCGAAGCGCGCAAGTACGTGCGCCCGGACGTCGCGAACGACCCGGCCGTCTATCCGCCGGCCGACGTCGTGAAGACGCTGTTCCTGCTCAAGCCGCTGCCGCCTGAAATCCAGCGTCTGCAGACCCGTCTGTGGACCGAGCTGAAATCGGGCCGCTGACGCGCGCCGCGGTGAGCCAGCAGTCATGAAGCCCCTGGTGTCCCCGGGGGCTTTGTTCGTCAAACGCAGGAGAGAAGCAGCACATCATGAATAGCCAGTCGGGCGCGCCGGTCGCGGGTGCGCCGTCCTTCGTTCCTTCTTCCGGCGCCGCGTCGCGCGCGGAGAACTTTGTCCAGATCGTCGACGTCGTCAAGAAGTTCGGCGAAACCGAAGTGGTCCGCAATGTGAACCTCACGGTGCGCCAGGGCGAGCTGTTCGCGCTGCTGGGCAGCTCGGGTTCCGGCAAGTCGACGCTGCTGCGGATGCTCGCCGGCCTCGAGACGGTCACGTCGGGCAAGATCCTGATCGACGGCGAAGACCTCGCGCAAATGCCGCCGTACAAGCGGCCCGTGAACATGATGTTCCAGTCGTATGCGCTGTTCCCGCACATGTCGGTCGAGGCGAACGTCGCGTACGGCCTGAAGCAGGAAGGCACGCCGAAGGCCGAGCTGAAGGAGCGTGTGGCCGCCGCGCTCGAGCTCGTGCAGATGAGCAAGTACGCGAAGCGCAAGCCGCATCAGTTGTCGGGCGGCCAGCAGCAGCGCGTCGCGCTCGCACGCTCGCTGGTCAAGCGTCCGAAGGTGCTGCTGCTCGACGAGCCGATGTCGGCGCTCGACAAGCAGATCCGCCAGCGTACGCAGATCGAGCTCGTCAACATCCTGCAGAAGGTCGGCGTCACCTGCATCATGGTCACGCACGACCAGGAAGAGGCGATGACGATGGCCAACCGGCTCGCGGTGATGAGCGAAGGGCAGATCGTGCAGATCGGCTCGCCGAGCGAGGTCTACGAATATCCGAACAGCCGCTTCTCGGCCGAGTTCATCGGCTCGACGAACCTGTTCGAGGGCATCACCGTCGAGGACGAACCCGACTACGTGTACATCGAATCGCCCGAGCTGCCGAGCCGGCTGTACGTGAGCCACGGCATCACCGGCCCGCTCGGGATGCCGGTCACGGTGTCGGTGCGCCCCGAGCGCATCGCGCTGACCCGCAAGCCGCCCGAAGGCGCGTTCAACTGGGCGCACGGCCGGATCGCCAACGTCGCGTACATGGGCGGCTATTCGCTGTATCACGTGAAGCTCGACGCGGGCAAGACGGTGATCGCGAACGTGTCGAGCCTCGCGATCAGCGAGCTCGAAACGCCCGCGCTCGGCGACGAGATCTACGTGCGCTGGAGCGCGACCGCCGGCGTGGTGCTGACGTCATGAACGCGCTCAAGTCGATGTTCTCGTGGCCCGTGCGGCGCTTCAACCTGACGGGCGCCACGGCGGTCGTCGCGGGGCCGTACACGTGGCTCGTGCTGTTCTTCCTCGTGCCGTTCGTGCTGGTCGTGAAGATCAGCTTCGCGGAGCTGCAGCTCGGCATCCCGCCGTACACGGAGCTCGCGTCGTATACGGACGGCGTGTTGCACATCGCGCTGAACCTGTCGCACTACGCGTTCCTGCTCACCGACAGCCTGTACTTCGCGACCTACGTGAACTCGGTCGTGGTGGCCGCGATCACGACGCTGCTGTGCCTGCTGATCGGCTATCCGATGGCGTACTACATCGCCCGCTCGAACCCGGCCACGCGCAACCTGCTGATGATGGGCGTGATGCTGCCGTTCTGGACGTCGTTCCTGATCCGCGTGTACGCGTGGATCGGGATCCTCAAGAACAACGGCTTGCTGAACAACTTCCTGATGTGGATCGGCCTGACGCACACGCCGATCGAGCTGTACCGCACCAACTACGCGGTCTATATCGGGATGGTGTATTCGTATCTGCCGTTCCTCGTGATGCCGCTGTACGCGCACCTCGTGAAGATGGACCTGCGCCTGCTCGAGGCGGCGTACGACCTCGGCGCGCGGCCGTGGAAGGCGTTCGTGCAGATCACGCTGCCGCTGTCGAAGAACGGGATCATCGCGGGCTGCCTGCTGGTGTTCATCCCGGCGGTCGGCGAGTACGTGATTCCGGAGCTGCTCGGCGGCGCGAACACGCTGATGATCGGCCGCGTGATGTGGAATGAGTTCTTCAACAACGCAGACTGGCCGATGGCGTCGGCCGTGACCTGCGCGATGGTGCTGCTGCTGCTCGTGCCGATGGCGATGTTCCAGCACTTCCAGGCGAAGGAGCAGGAGGGCCGCCGTCGATGAAGCCGAATCGTTTCCTGCAGTTCGCGGCGCTGTTCGCCGGCTTCGCGTTCCTCTACATCCCGATCGTCAGCCTGATCGTCTACTCGTTCAACGAGTCGAAGCTCGTCACCGTGTGGTCGGGCTTCTCGTTGCGCTGGTACGTGGCGCTCGTGCAGGACGACGAGCTGCTCGCGGCCGCGTGGCTGTCGCTGAAGATCGGCGTGCTGACCGCGTTCGCGTCGGTGTTCATCGGCACCTGGGCCGGCTTCGTGCTCGCGCGGATGGGGCGCTTCCGCGGCTTCGCGCTGTTCAGCGGGATGATCAACGCGCCGCTCGTGATCCCCGAGGTGATTCAGGGCATCTCGCTGCTGCTGCTGTTCATCGAGCTCGCGAAGTGGATCGGCTGGCCGGCCGAGCGCGGCGTGTTCACGATCTGGCTCGGCCACGTGATGCTGTGCATCTCGTACGTCGCGATCATCGTGCAGTCGCGCGTGCGCGAGCTGAACCCGTCGCTCGAGGAAGCCGCGCTCGATCTCGGCGCGACGCCGCTGAAAGTGTTCTTCACGATCACGCTGCCGCTGATTTCGCAGGCGCTGGTGGCCGGCTGGCTGCTGTCGTTCACGCTGTCGATCGACGACCTCGTGCTGTCGGCGTTCCTGTCGGGTCCCGGCTCGACGACGCTGCCGCTCGTCGTGTTCTCGCGCGTGCGCCTCGGCCTGAATCCGGAGATGAACGCGCTCGCGACGCTGTTCATCGTCGCGGTGACGGCCGGCGTCGTGATCGCGAACGTCGTGATGCTGCGCCAGCAACGCAAGCGGATGGCGGGCTTCGCGGCCTGAGCGCCGCTTGACGCGCCGGTTGCCGCGCAACCGGCAACAACAAAACGCCCGGCGCCGACGATGAGTCGGGCCGGGCGTTTTTGTCGCCAGCGCAGGCTGCGCGCGGCTTATGCGCTGAACGCGGCCTTCGCGAGCAGGCCGAGCGCCACGCACACGAGCACGATCGCGAAGCCGGCCTGCACGTGGCGCGCGGACAGGTGCCGCGAGGCTGCGCGCCCGACTACCATGCCGAGCGCCGTCGCGACGGTGAACCACAGCATCATGTCGACCGGCGCGCGCGTGCCCGCCACGAAGGTCGCGAGCACGCCGCCGGTGCCGACCAGCGCGATCACCATCAGCGACGTCGCGACCACGCCGTGCATCGACACGTTCGTGAACTTGCGCAGCATCGGCACGATCACGAAGCCGCCGCCGACGCCGAGCAGCCCCGTCATCAGTCCCGTCACCGCGCCGGTGGACGCGAGCGCGAACCCGACCGGCCACGACCACACGAGGCGGCCGGTGTCGGGATTCACGCGGCCGACGCACAGGCGCGACTCGTCGTGCTCGCCGGCGCCTTGGCGCAGTGCCTGCCGCAGCAGACGGGCCGCGACGATCAGCATCGTCAGCGCGAACAGCGCGAGCAGCACGCGTTGCGGCAGCACGTGCGCGAGCCGCACGCCGAGCGTGGTGAGCGGCACGCCCGCGAGCGCCATCAACAGCGCCGCGCGGTAGCGCACGAGCCCGCGGCGAAACCCTTCGAGCGCGCCGAGCGCGGCGCTGCCGGCCACCGCGACGAGCGCGACCGGCGTGGCCTGCTGCATCGGCCAGCCCATTCCGACGACGAGCGCCGGGACCGCGAGAATGCCGCCGCCCGCGCCGGTGAGGCCGAGCACGGCGCCGACGAAGCCGCCGAGTACCAGAGAAATCAGCATGGTGTCATCGGCTTCCGGTCAACGTGCGATCGCGGGCTTCGCGAGCCATTCGCGGCCCTTGAGCATCCCCTTCCAGTACAGCGGCGGCAGCAGGCGCTCCTTGAGCAGCCACGCGAGCCGCGACGGACGCCGGCCGTCGATCAGCCACGCGGGGAAGGTCGGCGCGACCTTGCCGCCGTACAGGAATTCGGCGAGCACGATCTTGCCGCGCTCGACCGTGAGCGGGCACGAGCCGTAGCCGTCGTACGCGGCGTCGCCCTGCACGCGGCCGAGCGCCGCCAGCACGTTGTGCGCGACCACGGGCGCCTGCTTGCGCGCGGCCGCGGCGGTTTTCGCGTTGGTGGTGTTGGCGACGTCGCCGAGCGCGAAGATATCCGGGAAGCGCTTGTGCCGCAGCGTCGCCGGGTCGACGTCGATCCAGCCGGCAGCATCGGCGAGCGGGCTCGCGCGCACGAAGTCGGGCGCCTTCTGCGGCGGCACGACGTGGATCATGTCGAAGTTGCGCTGGACGGTCTCCGTGCTGCCGTCGGGCAGCGTGCGCCGGAACGTCGCGCGCCGCGCCGGCCCGTCGATCGCGATCAGGTTGTGGCCGAACGACAGCGCGATGTCGTAGCGCTCGACGTATTCCATCAGCGCGGGCACGTAGTCGGCGACGCCGAATAGCACGGCGCCCGCATTCAGGAATTCGACGTTCGCCGCGCCCAGGCGGCCGTTGCGCCGCCAGTGATCGCACGACATGTACATCGCCTTCTGCGGCGCGCCCGCGCACTTGATCGGCATCGGCGGCTGCGTGAACAGCGCATTGCCGCCGCGGAACGCCTGCACCAGCTGCCACGTGTACGGCGCGAGATCGTAGCGATAGTTGGACGTGACGCCGTTGTGGCCGAGCGTGTCGGCGAGGCCCTCGATCGCGTCCCAGTCGAGCTTCAGGCCCGGGCACACGATCAGCTTGCGATAGCCGATGCGGCGGCAGCCGTCGAGCACGACCGCGTGCGCGTCGGGCTCGAAGCCGGCGACGGCCGCCTGGATGCGCTTCACGCCGCGCGGCAGCACGTCGACGATGCGGCGCGCGGTCGTCTCGGGCCGGAACACGCCCGCGCCGACCATCGTCCAGCCCGGCTGGTAGTAATGGATCTCGGCCGGGTCGATCACCGCGATGTCGAGCGAGCCGTCGCGCGCGAGCAGGCTCGACGCGACCGCGACGCCGGCCGCGCCCGCGCCGACGATCACGATGTCGTGCTGCGCGTCGACGGCCGGTGCGCTCTGCGCCGCGCCGCGTGCGAGCCGCGACGCGACTGCCGCGAGATCGTAGCCGGCCTTGGCGGCCGTCGCGACGATCTCTTCGATCGGACGCGAGCCGGCCTGCGACAGCGCCCACAGCGTCGCCGAGCGCATGCCGCTGCGGCAGTACGCGTGCACCGGGCCGGCGAGCGACGCGACGAGCACGCCGAACTGCGCGGCCTGCTCGTCGGTGACCTTGCCCGTGTCGACCGGCAGGTAGTGCACGGCGATGCCGAGCGGCGCGGCGGCGGCGCGGATCTCGGCGACGGTCGGCTGATCCGAGCCTTCGCCGTCCGGCCGGTTGCAGACGATTGCGCGCACACCTGCCGCTTGCAGCGCGGGCAGGTCGGTCGCGGCGATCTGGGGGGAGACCGATAGCGTGTCGGTCAGCTTGCGGATGTTCATGTCGGGGGTTCTCCGGTCGGGCGGCGGCTCGGCTTCAGATCGTCAGATCGCGTTCAGCGGGATCTTCAGGTAGCGCACGCCATTGTTTTCGGGTTCGGGCAGGTGGCCGGCGCGCATGTTGACCTGCACCGACGGCAGCATCAGCACCGGCATGTCGAGCGTCGCGTCGCGCGCGGTGCGCATGGCGACGAAATCGTCCTCGCTCACGCCGTCCTTCACGTGGACGTTCGCCTGACGCTGCTCGGCCACCGTCGTCACGAACTGCACGTCGCGGCCGCCGGGCTGGTAGTCGTGGCACAGGTACAGGCGCGTATCGGCCGGCAGCGCCAGCACGCGCGCGATCGAGCGGTACAGCGTGCGCGCGTCGCCGCCGGGGAAGTCGCAGCGCGCGGTGCCGTAGTCGGGCATGAACAGCGTGTCGCCGACGAAGGCCGCGCGCTGGGTCGCGTCGTCGACGCAGTAGGTCATGCACGCCGGCGTATGGCCCGGCGTGTGCATCGCGCGGATCGTCAGCGCGCCGAGCGCGAGCGTGTCGCCGTCGTCGAGCAGGCGGTCGAACTGGCTGCCGTCGTGCGCGAAGCCGGGGCCGGCATTGAACAGCGTGCCGAACACGTCCTGCACGCGGCGCACGTGCGAGCCGATCGCGATCTGGCCGCCGACGTGCGCCTTCAGGTACGGCGCAGCCGACAGGTGGTCGGCGTGCACGTGCGTCTCGAGCAGCCAGTGCACGGTCGCGCCGAGTTCGGCGACGCGCGCGATCAGCCGGTCGGCGCTGTCCGTGCGCGTGCGGCCGGATTTCGGATCGTAGTCGAGCACGCTGTCGATCAACGCGCAGGCGCGGCTGCCGGTATCGAGCAACAGGTAGCTGACGGTATGGGTCGCCGGGTCGAAGAAGCCTTCGACCGACAATTGGGGGGCATGGCTCACGTTATGTCCTCGCTGGGGTTCTGCATCTGCAATTGCGTATCCCATGTTCAAGAAGCGTGCCAATCGACGCGGTAATCGGGGTCAATGTGACAAGTGCTTGATTGGGATCGGGTTTCAGGTGGGGCGGCGGTGCGTCATGCGGCGTCGCGCGCGGCTGCGGGCCGATCGGCACTGCCATGTGCGGCAGTGTCGTGGCAGAATTGGCAGTCGGCCTGGCAGTCCGTCGGGCGACCGTGACCGAGCTTCCCCATGAATCAACACGACATCATTCCGATCGTTCCCGCCCAGCCGCGGGACGTGACGCCCGACGTGCGCGCGCTGATCGCGTATCTGGAGCAGGACCCGCAGCCGATGATCGTCGTCGATCCCGACTACCGGATCCTCGCGGCGAACGGCGCGTACCGGCGGCAATTCGGCGTGGCCGGCGTCGAGCACGTGGGGCGCCATTGCTTCGAGGTGTCGCATCACTACGCCGTGCCGTGCGACCAGGCGGGCGAGCACTGCCCGATGAAGCAGGCGATCGAATCGCGCAGCCTGAATCGCGTGCTGCACATCCACCATACGCCGCGCGGCCCCGAGCACGTCGACGTCGAGTTGCGGCCGATCTTCGATGCGCGCGGCGACGTGACCGCGTTCGTCGAGCGGCTGACCACGGTGCGCAGCGCGTCCGCGCAGCCGAGCGCGGAAGGGCTGGTCGGCGGCGCCGACGCGTTCAATGCGGCACTGGGCGCGCTGCAGCGCGTCGCGCCGTCGATGCTGCCGGTGCTGCTGCTCGGCGAGTCGGGCACCGGCAAGGAGCTGTTCGCGCGCGCGCTGCACGAGGCGAGCGAACGCGCGATGGGCCCGTTCGTGGTGGTCGACTGTTCGGGGATCGCCGAGACGCTGTTCGAGAGCGAGCTGTTCGGCTACGAGAAGGGCGCGTTTACCGGCGCCAATCAGCGCAAGCCCGGGCTGGTCGAGACCGCACAGGGCGGCACGCTGTTCCTCGACGAAATCGGCGACGTGCCACTGCCGATGCAGGTGAAGCTGCTGCGGCTGATCGAGTCGGGGACGTTTCGCCGGGTCGGCGGCGTCGAGGCGCTGCGCGCCGATTTCCGGCTGGTCGCCGCGACCCACAAGCCGCTGCGCGAGATGATCGACGACGGCCGGTTCCGTCAGGACCTGTACTACCGCATCAGCGCATTCCCGATCCAGCTGCCGGCGCTGCGCGAGCGCCGCGGCGACGTCGCGCTGCTCGCCGAATCGATCCTGCGGCGCATCGCCAATGCGCGCGCCGGCAGCGGCGACGCAGGCGCGCGGCCGTTCGTGCTCACCGACGCGGCGCGCGCGTGCCTCGACGCCTATGCCTGGCCCGGCAACATCCGCGAGCTGCGCAACGTGCTCGAACGCGCGTGCCTGTTCGCCGACGACGGCGTGATCCGCGTCGAGCATCTGCCTGCCGAACTCGTCGCGGCGTCGGCATTGCCGCACGACGCGCAGCGTGCGGCCAACCCGCCGAGCGACGCGGAACTGCTGCGGATCGCGAGCGGCTTCGTCGGGACGCGCAAGGCGCTGGCCGAGCGCACGGGGCTCAGCGAGCGCACGCTGTACCGGCGGCTGAAGGCGCTGGGGCTCGGCGCGCGCGGCGACGATTGACGGTGCCGCGTCGCGCGCTGGCGGCGCGGCGCGCGCATGCGGATAATGGCGCGTTTCGATCCGGAGCCGCTTCGATGAAACCCTACGCCGTCACGGGCCGCGCGCTAGCCGTTATCGCCGTCGCGACGTGGCTGCATGCGGCGCATGCAGCCGAATACCGCTGGACCGACACGGCCGGCGCGCACGTCGTCACGTTCGCGAAGACCGCGGCGGACGACCAGCTTCATCTGCGCGTGACGGCCACGCTGAACGGCGCGCCCGACTGGACCGTGCGCGACGACGTGACCGACTGCGCGGAGGACAAGGTGCTCGACGTGGTGCCGGCGTCGGTCGAGACGCGCGAGCTGCTCGGCAACGGCCGCAAGCAGTTCCTGTTTGCGTACCGGATCGGCTGTCGCGGCGACATCAGCCCTGATGCGGTCAAGTATTTCCTGATCGAGCAGCGGACCAAGTACGTGCTGCGCGGCGAGGAGATGCTGACGCGCCGCGGCGTGCGTTTCGACGGCGGCGCGCCGCCGGTGCCGAACGCCGACCTGAAGGCGGCGCCGGTGTTGCTGCGTTACATGCTGCAGCACTGGCGGGGCGTGAGCGTGCGCAACTACGACTGAATACGGCGCGGCATGGCGCCGGCCACGCGGTACGGGAAATGACGGCCGCGTCGCGCGGCCGTCGCGTTGCCGCCGCCGTCGTTCAATGCCGGGCCGTCTGCAACTGTGCCATCGCGTCCCGCATGAAGCCGAGCAGCGTCTCGTCGGTCCACGCGTTCTTCAGCAGCGCGGGCTCGGTCGCCATCGCGTGGCGGAACTTCGCGTGCGTGGCCGGATCGGTGCCCGCGTAGCTGCAGAACAGCTCGAGCCAGCGTCGCGCGAGCGCGCGGCCTTCCGGCGAAGCGGGCGTCCTGCCGGCGTCGATCGCATCGCGCACGTCGGCGATCAGCTGCGGCCATTCCATCGCGCGCTCGCCATAGTGCGCGCGCATGAAGCGGATCTCGTCCGGCGCGAGGTACTTCTCGAACACGCGCATCTTGGTTTCGGCCATCGCCTTCAGCACGTAGTCGCGCAGTGCGGTCGAGATGCCGATCTTCGACTGCATCGACGGCTCGCGCTCGTGCATCAGGTTCAGCTTCGCGAGCAGGCGCGGATCGTTGTTCGTGTCGCGCACCAGCAGCGTCATCCAGCGCTCGGCGAGCGCGCGCGCCCGTTCGTCCTCGGGCGGCACGCCCGCGTCGTGCAGCGCACGCACGTCGGCGACGAGCGCGACCCATTCCGCGTCGCCCGTCTGGCTCTTGCGGTACATCGGCATGCGCGCGAGTTCTTCCTCGGAAAAGTATTTGTCGTACACGGTCATCAACTCCAGTGTGGTGAGCCAATCGGCCAGCTCCGGCTCCGTGCCCGCGGCAAGTTGCGCGTGCAACTGCACGAGCCGCTCGCGCAGCTGCGCCGCCTGCGCGAGCTGGCGCTCGAGCGACGCGATCTGCTTCGCAACGAGCTCGACGAGCGGCGTGCCGGGCTGGTTCAGGTAGTCGCCGATCTCGGCAAGCGACAGCCCGAAGCGGCGCAGCGCCTGGATCTGGTGGAGCCGGGCGATGTCGTCGCGGTCGTACAGCCGGTAGCCGTTGTCGGCGCGCGCCGAAGGAGCCAGCACGCCGATCGCGTGATAGTGATGAAGCGTGCGGACGGTCAGCCCGCTGCGTTTCGCCAGTTCTCCCACTTTCAGCCGCATGATGTCCTCCGTTCGGTACGCACACTGGAGTCTCGAACGTTACGCTACGTGAGGGTCAAGCGGAAGATTGCGGCGCGGCGCGGCGCGCGCGGTGGTGCGCGCGCCGGGTGCGTGCCGCGCCGGTGGCGTCAGTTCTGCCGGGGCGCGGTGTCGGGCGGAGTGTCGGGCGCGGCGGCGCCCGCGCCGTTGCCGGCGTCGCTGGGCGTGGCGGCGTCGGCGTTCGCGGCCGTGTCCGTTCGCTTGGCGCCGTCGGCCGGCGGCGTGCCCATCGCCTGATAGAGGCGCGCGGTATCCGCGAAGCGCGCGCCGGTGGCGCGGATCTCGTCGAGCCGCGCGTTGCGGTACTGCAACTCGCTCGCGCGCGCGGCCGACGGCGGCAACGCGCCGAGCCGCACGCGGGCGGCCGCGTCGTCATACGCGCCTTGCGCGGACAGCGCCGCGTGCGACGACGCCTGCAGCGCCTGCGCATCGTGCTCGAGCGCGGCGAGCGAATCGGCGACGTTCTGGAACGCGGCCAGCACGGTCTGCCGGTACTGATCGACGGCCGCCTCGTAGCTGGCCTTCGCCGCCCGGCGCTGCGCGAGCAGCGCGCCGCCGTGGAACAGCGGCTGGCTCAGCGATGCGCCGACGTTCCAGATCGCGCCGCCGCCCGACAGCATCGCCGGCCAGCTGAAGCCGCCCTGGCCGATCGCCGCCGACAGCGACAGCTGCGGGAACAGCTGCGCGGTCGCGACGCCGACTTCGGCCGCGGCGGCCCGCAGCCCGGCTTCGGCGGCCTGGATGTCGGGCCGGCTGTGCAGCAGGCCCGACGGCACGACCACCGGCACCTCTTCGGGCAGATGCAGATCGGCGAGCGTCAGGTCGGCCGGCGGCTGATCGGGCGTGCGGCCGATCAGCACCGCGAGCGCATGGCGCGCCGTGTCGCGTTGCTGGCGCAGGGCCGGCAGGCTCGCGGCGAAGGTGTCCGCGCTTTGCTGCGCGTTCAGCGCATCGCTGCGCGACGCCGAGCCGAGCGCGTAACGACGTTGCGCGTCGTGCGCCTGATCGTTGGCGAGCGCGACGAGCCGTTCGGTGGTCGCGATCTGCGCGTTGAGCACCGACACCGTGATCGACGCGGTGACGATGTTCGCGGCGAGCGCGCGGCGCGCCGACTCGAGCTGGAACGCGCTGACGTCCACGCGCTTGGCGAGCGCGCGGTTCGCGAAGCGCGCCGCGCCGAACAGGTCGAGCGTATAGCTCGCCTGCAGCTGTCCGACGAAGGTGTCGTACAGCAGCGTGGGCGCGCCGAGCGCGGGGATCGGCACGCCGAGCGCGCGCTGCCGCACGGCCTGGCCGCCCGCATCGATCGACGGCAGCATCGAGCTGCCGATCTGCGCGCGCAATTGCTCGCGCGCGGCATCGAGCGAATGCGCGGCCGCGCTCAGCGTGGGGCTGTTGCGCAGCCCTTCGTCGACGAGCGCGTTCAGCGCAGCGCAGCGGTATTGCGTCCACCAGTCGGGCACGGGCTGCGCGCCGACGTCGAAGCGTTGCGCGACGCCCTGCGCGGCGACCGTCTGCTGCACTTGCGGTGCGGCGCCGTAATGCGCGGGCGACGGCATCGCGGGCGGCTCGCCGCTCGGCGCGAACCAGGCGCAGCCGGCGAGCGGGCCGGCGAGGGCCGCGGCCGACAGCGCGCGGGCGAGGGTCGTTTTCATATCCATCGACGGTTTCATGATCAGGCTCCCGACGGTGCGGCTGCGGCGCCGCCGTCGTGCGGCGGCCCGTCGCGCGGGTCGCGTTCGTCGCGTTCGTCGCGCTTGACGCGGAACCACGTGGCATACAGCGCGGGCAGGTAGAACAGCGTCAGCACGGTCGCGCTCGTGATGCCGCCCATCAGCGCGGTCGCCATCGGCCCGAAGAAGTTCGAGCGCAGCAGCGGAATCAGCGCGAGCACGGCGGCGGCGGCCGTCAGCGTGATCGGGCGGAAGCGCCGCACCGTCGCGCCGACGATCGCGTCGAAGCGTCCGTGGCCGGCGGCGATGTCCTGCTCGATCTGGTCGACCAGGATCACCGAGTTGCGCATGATGATCCCGAACATCGCGATCACGCCGAGCATCGCGACGAAGCCGAACGGCTGGCCGAACAGCAGCAGCATGCCGACCACGCCGATCAAGCCCAGTGGCGCGGTGAGCACGACCATCAGCACGCGCGAGAAGCTCTGCAGCTGGATCATCAGTAGCGTGAACACGGCGATCGCCATCAACGGCATCTGCGCGTTGATCGAGCTCTGCGCCTTCGCGCTTTCCTCGACCGAGCCGCCGATGTTGATCTGATAGCCGACCGGCAATTGCGCGCGCAGCGCGTCGAGCTTGCCGTCGATCGCATGCGTGACGTCGATGCCCTGGGCGCCGGCCTGCACGTCGGACTGCACGGTGATGGTCGGCTGGCGGTCGCGCTCCCATACCACGCCGTATTCGAGCGTCGGCGTGAAGCGGCCGAGCGAGCCGAGCGGCACCGGGCCGTTCGGCGTCGGCAGCGCGAGGCCCGCGAGCTTCGCCGGATCGACGCGATCGGCGCGCGGCGCGCGCAGGTCGACCGCGATCAGCTTGTCGCGCTCGCGGTACTGCGTGACGGTCGTGCCGGACAGCGTCATCGCTAGGAAGCTCGACACGTCCTGCGACGTCACGTTCAGCTCGCGCGCCTTCTTCTGGTCGAGCTCGAAGCGCACCGAGCGCTCGGCCGGCTCGTCCCAGTCGAACTGCACGTGCACCGTGCGCGCGTCGCCGCGCATCGTCGCCGCGACCTTCTCGGCGATCGCGCGCACCGTCGCGATGTCGCTGCCGCTCACGCGGAACTGCACCGGGTAGCCGACCGGCGGCCCGTTCTCGAGGCGCGACAGACGCCAGCGCACGCTCGGGAACTGGTCGCGCAGCGTCGTCTCGAGCCAGTTCGCGAGCTTCTCGCGCGCCTCGACCGATTTCGCGGTGACGACGAACTGCGCGAAGTTCGGCAACTGCAACTGCTGGTCGAGCGGCAGGTAGAAGCGCGGCGCGCCGCTGCCGACGAAGTTCACCGCATGGTCGATCTCGGGCCGCTTGTCGAGCACCTTCTCGAGGCGCTGCGTCTCGCGCAGCGTCGCCGCGAACGACGCGCCTTCGGGCAGCCGCAGATCGATCAGCAGCTCGGGGCGATCGGAGCTCGGGAAGAACTGCTGCGGCACCAGCGTGAAGCCCATCAGCGCGACGACGAACAGCACGCCGGTGATCAGCAGCACGACGAAGCGCCGCTCGATGCACCAGTCGATCCAGCCGCGCAGCCGCGCGTAGAAGCGCGTGTCGTAGATGTCGTGCTCGTGATCGTCAGGCAGATGCGCTTCGTGCGCGTGCTTCTTGCGCTCGGGCAGCAGGTGATAGCCGAGCAGCGGAATCAGCACGACGGCCGCGAACCACGACGCGATCAGCGCGATCGCCGACACCTCGAAGATCGAGCGCGTGTACTCGCCGGTGCTCGACTTCGCGAGCGCGATCGGCAGGAAGCCCGACACCGTGACGAGCGTGCCCGTCAGCATCGGAAACGCGGTGCTGGTGTACGCGAACGCGGCGGCGCGCGCGCGGCTGTAGCCCTGTTCGAGCTTCACCGCCATCATCTCGACCGCGATGATCGCGTCGTCGACCAGCAGCCCGAGCGCGAGCACGAGCGTGCCGAGCGACACCTTGTGCAGGCCGATGTCGAACAGGTACATGAACAGCGCGGTCACCGCGAGCACGACCGGGATCGAGATCACGACGACCATCCCGGTGCGCAGCCCGAGCGACACGAGGCTCACGACCAGCACGATCGCCACGGCTTCGGCGACGGCCTCGAGAAAGTCGTCGACCGAATGCGAGACCGCCTGCGGCATGCTCGACACCTCGGTGAGCTTCAGCCCCGCGGGCAGTTGCGCCTGCAACTGTTTAGATTCCGCGTCGAGCGCGCGGCCGAGCCGGATCACGTCGCCGCCCGGCTGCATCGTCACGCCGATGCCGAGCACCGCGCGGCCGTTTGCGCGCATCTGCGTGACCTGCGGATCGTCGTAGCCGCGCGTGACGGTCGCGAGATCGCCGAGGCGGAACGTGCGGCCGTTGATGCGCACCAGCGTGTCGGCGATCGCGGCGACGTTGTCGAACTGGCCGCTCGGACGCACGAACACGCGATCGTCGGCGGTCGTCAGCACGCCGCTCGACGAGATGTCGTTCTGCGCGTTGAGCGCCTGCCCGAGCTGCTGCGGCGAGATGCCCAGGCGCGTGAGCTGCGCGTTGTTCACCTCGATGAAGATGCGCTGGTCCGGGTCGCCGAAGTAGTCGACCTTGCCGACGCCCGGCACGCGCAGCAGCACGGTGCGCAGCTGGTCCGCATAGTCGTGCAGCTGCGCGGGCGTGAAGCCGTCGCCTTCGAGCGTCCAAATGTTGGTGTAGACGTCACCGAACTCGTCGTTGAAGAACGGCCCCTGCACGCCGGGCGGCAGCGTATAGCCGATGTCGCCGATCTTCTTGCGGATCTGGTACCAGGTCTCGGGCACGTCCTTCACGGGCGCCGAGTCCTTCATCGTGAAGAACAGCAGCGATTCGCCGGGGCGCGAGTAGCTGCGCAGGAAGTCGATGGCCGGCGTTTCCTGCAGCTTGCGGCCGATCCGGTCGGTCACCTGTTCCTGCACCTGCCGCGCGCTCGCGCCGGGCCAGAACGTGCGGATCACCATCACGCGGAACGTGAACGGCGGGTCTTCCGATTGCGCGAGCCGCGTGTAGGCGAGGATGCCCGCGAGCGTCGCGAGCGCGATCAGGTAGACCACCAGCGCCTGATGGCGCAGCGCCCATGCCGACAGGTTGAAGCGGCCTTCTTCGCGAGGGCCGCTCATGATGCGAAGTCCTCCGCGTGCAGCGGCGCGACCGGCCGCACCTTCTCGCCGGCGCTGACCGTATGCACGCCTTGCACGACGACGCGCTCGCCCGGCTGCAGCCCGCGCGACACGGTGACGGTGCGCTCGCCGAAGCGCGCGACGTCGACGCGGCGCAGCTCGAGCGTGTCGTTGCCGCTGCGCACGACCCACACGGCCGGCCGCGGGCCGTCATGGAACAGCGCGGTCGCGGGCAGCGTGACGGTCGGCGCGCCCGAGGCAGCCGGCGCGCCGTCGAACGCGACGTTCGCGGTCATGCCGAGGCGCACGGCCGGATCGGGCGACGCGAGCGTGAGCTTCACGCGGTAGGTGCGGCTTTGCGGATCGGCGGCCGGCGCGATCTCGCGCACCTTCGCGGTGAAGCTGCGGCCGGGCAGCGACGGCAGCGTGACGCTCGCCGCATGGCCCGGTGCGAGCGAGGCGAGCGCGGTTTCGGGCACGTCGCTGACGACGTCGACGTCGCCCGACCATGCGAGCTGGTAGACGGCCTGGCCGGCCGACACGTTCTGGCCGGTGTCGGCCTGCTCGGCGGTGATGGTGCCCGCGTGATCGGCGGCGAGCGTCGCATAGCGCAGCTGGTTCTTCGCGAGGGCGAGCTGCTGCTGCGCCTGATCGCGCTGCGCGAGTGCCGACGCATAGCTGTTCTCGGTCTGCTCGAGCTGCGCGGTCGCGATCAGGTTCTCGCGCGCCTGCGCGCGATCGCGGTCGAGCTGCTGCTTCGCGAACGCGTACGTGTGCGACGCCGCATCGAGCTGCGCCTGCGCGCTGGCGACGTTCTTCTCGACGTCGGACGGATCGAGCAGCGCGACGATCTGGCCGGCCTTCACCATATCGCCGAGCCGCACCTTGCGCTCGATGATCTTGCCGGCGATGCGGAACGACAGCGGCGTCGCATAGCGCGGCTGGATTTCGCCGGGCAGCGTGGCGGCGACGGCCGCGCCGTCGGCGTGCGCGGTCAGCGTGACGACCGGGCGCGGCGCGGGCGCGGCGGCTTCCTTTGGATGACAGGCGGCGAGGACGAGCGCGGCGCCGACGAGCAGCGCGGCGCGGGAACCGGAGCGAATCACGAAACCCCCAGAGCAGGTGACAGCGGAACGAGGCCGGCAAGCGCGGCGCGCTTGCCCCGAGTGGCGCCGGCATAGGCGCGCACGGACAACGGCGAACGAGGTCGTTCGGAGACTGTCGCGGATTCTAATACACAGTTGTATCTGAATGCAAAGCTGAATCCGGACGGGGGTTGGTGCTAGACTTCGCGCCATGAAACCACAGCGCTTAACTCGCGAGCAGAGCAGGGATCAGACGCGCGAGCGTCTGCTGACTGCCGCGCACCGGATTTTTCAGAAGAAAGGCTATGTCGCCGCGAGCGTCGAGGACATCGCGGCGGCGGCCGGCTACACGCGCGGCGCGTTCTATTCGAATTTCCGCAGCAAGTCGGATCTGCTGCTCGAGTTGCTCGAACGCGATCACGATTCGGTGCGCGCCGATTTCGAGGCGATCTTCGACGAAGGCGGGCCGCGCGAGCAGATGGAATCGATGGCGCTCGCGTACTACCGGACGCTCTTTCGCGACGACGAGTATTCGCTGCTGTGGGGCGAGGCGAAGCTGCAGGCGGCGCGCGACGCGAAGTTTCGCGTGCGCTTCAACCAGTTCCTGCACGGCAAGCGGCTGCAGATGGCCGAATTCATCCAGCGCTTCGCCGAGCGCGCGGGCACGCCGCTGCTGCTGCCCGCCGAGACGCTCGCGTTCGGGCTGATGTGCCTGTGCGACGGCGTGCAGTCGTATTACACGGCTGATCCGCAGCACGTGTCGGCCGATGCGGCCGAAGCGGTGCTGGGCGGCTTCTTCGCGAGAGTCGTGCTGGGGCGCGCGCCGGACTGATGGGGCCGGAGGCGGCTCGCTGGGGCGGGATCTGGCTTGATTTGCTTCGAGGCTTCGGCGATCCGTTCGAGTCACGGCTCGAGCGGCAGGCCGGCGTGAAGGGCTCGAGCGGGCTGCTGGACAGCGCGGATAACCCGGATGGCTCGCATGGCCGGGCACAGCGGCGCTCGCCGCGCGCACCCCGCCGCGCCGGTCAGCGCTCGCCGGTCATCCGCCGGTACGCGTCGAGCAGCGACGTCTTGTAGACCACCCCGGCGAGCAGCGGCTCGGCCTCGCTCTCGATCACCGGCAACCGTTCGCCCTTGAACGCCATGAAGCGTTCGAGCGCCGTCGCGAGCGGCATGTCCGGCGTGAGCAGCGGAAACGGCGTATGCGCGTAGTGGGCGGCCGTCTTGTCGGTCGTGTCGCGCTTCTCGAGCAGGTCGGACGTGATGTCCTTCAGCGCGACCGCGCCGCGAAAGCGCCCGGCGTCGTCGGTCACGTACAGGTACTTCACCGGATATTCGAGGAACACGCGCGTCATGTCGGCGACGCTCGCGGTGAGCGGCACGACCGTCTGCGCGGGCTGGATCAGCTCGCGCATCTGCGTGGTGCGCAGCCGCAGCCGTTCCTGCGCGTCCTGATGATGGCGCAGCGTGATTTCGTACATCGACGTCGTGCCGGTCGCGCGCGCGACGAAGTAGGCGAACACGCACGACACCAGCAGCGGCAGCACGACCTGATAGCTCAGCGTCATCTCGAAGATCATCAGGATCGCCATCAGCGGCGCCTGCGTCGCGCCGGCCAGGAACGCGCCCATGCCGACCATCGCATAGGCGAAATACGCGGACGTGTGGCCCGGCCACAGCCCGTTCATCGCGAGCCCGAACAGCGAGCCGAACACCGCGCCGACGAACAGCGTCGGCGTGAACACGCCGCCGACCGCGCCCGAGCCGGCGGTCGCGGCCGTCGCGACCACCTTGAACACCAGCACCGCGACGAGCGCCTGCCAGGTCCACGGCGAATGGAGGATGTGGTTCACGACGCTGTAGCCGTTGCCCCACACGTCGGGAATCCACACCGAGATCACGCCGACCACGAGCCCGCCGAGCGCGAGCCGCACCGGCAGCGGCACGGGCATCCGCTTGAACTGGCGCTTCGACGCGTCGAGCAGATGCAGGAACTGCGGCGCGAGCACGCCGCACAGCGAGCCGAGCACCACGAACAGCAGCACCTCGGGGCCGGTCACGGCCGGGAACACCGGCATCTCGTACGGCGGCCGGTAGCCGGCGAATTCGCGCATCACGATGTTCGCGACCACCGAGGCGACCACCATCGGCCCGAAGCTCTCCATCGCGATCGTGCCGAGCACGATTTCGGAGATGAAGAACGCGCCGGCGATCGGCGCGTTGTATGCGGACGTGATGCCGGCCGCCGCGCCGCAGGCGACCAGCAGGCGCAGGCGCGGCGGGTCGAAGTGCACGAAGCGGCCGACCAGCGACGCGGCGAGCGCGGCGAGCTGCACCATCGGGCCTTCGCGGCCGATCGAGCCGCCGCTGCCGATCGTCAGCAGCGACGACACGCTGCGCCACAGGCTCTGGCGCACCGGCACGACGCCGTCGCCGAGCGCGACGGCCTCCATGTAGTCGGTGTTGCCGGCCTTGCGGTCGCTGCGCGTCGCGAGCAGCAGCACGCAGCCGGCGAGGAAGCCGCCCGCCGCCGGCATCCAGAAACGCACGTACCACGGCAGGCTGCGTGCCATCTGCACGAAGCTGCCGCTGTGCCCGGCAATCAAGCGTTGCATCAGGTCGATGCCTTCGCGGAAGGCCATCGTCGCAAATGCGCCGCCGACGCCGACGATGGCCGACCAGATCAGCATCGTATGAGCGTCGGACAGGCGAAACAGCTTCTGCGCGCGCGTGCGCAGTTTCAGCAGGAACGAGAGCACGGCTGAAAGACGGAGAGGAAGAGGAGGAAGGAAAACGACGCGAAGCATAGCACTGCGCCGCGCCCGCGGGTTCCCCCGGCGGGCGCGGCGCAGTGCGCGGCGGCGTGGACGCGGATCAGCCAAGCCAGTGCTGCACGGCCCACGTGATGCCGTAACCGCCGACGATCAGCCACACGTAGAGGATCAGGCCGGTGGTCAGCGCCCGCGGGCCGGCCTCGCGAATCTGCGACACGCGCGTCTCGATGCCGAGCGCGGTCATCGCCATCGTCAGCGCGAAGGTGTCGAGCACGTTCAGCGTGTGGGTGGCGCTCGCGGGCAGCACGTTCAGCGAGTTGACGATCACGAAGCCGAGGAAGCCGAGCGCGAACCACGGCACGGCCACCTTGTGCTTGCCGTGGGCGCCGTCGCTCGCGCGGGCCGAACGTGCCGAGCGGGCCAGCCACCAGCCGAGCGCGAGCAGCACGGGCACCAGCAGCATCACGCGGGTCATCTTGACGATGGTCGCGACGTGCGTGACTTCCGGGCTGATGTCGCTGGCCGCGCCGACCACCTGCGCGACCTCGTGGATCGTGCCGCCGAAGAACAGGCCGAGGCCGGCCGGGTCGAGGTTCAGCAAGCCGGCGTGGTACGCGAGCGGGTACAGGAACATCGACAGCGTGCCGAACAGCACGACGCTGCCGACGGCCATCGCGCTCTGGTGCGGCTTCGACTGCAGCGTCGATTCGAACGCGAGCACCGCGGCCGCGCCGCAGATCGCGCTGCCGGCGGCGGTCAGCAGCGCGGCGTCGCGATCGAGCTTCATCACCTTCATGCCGACCCAGGTGCCGATCGCGAGCGTGCTGACGACGACCAGCACCGACACCGTCAGCCCCGGCAGGCCGACCTGCGCGATTTCCTGCAGGCTCACGCGCAGACCGAAGAACGCGACCGCGATGCGCAGCAGCTTGCGCGCGGAAAAATTGACGCCGGCCGCCCAGCTAGCGGGCATGCCGTCGCGCAGCGCGTTGCCGTACAGCGCACCGGCGACGATGCCGACGATCAGCGGCGACAGGCCGAGCGACGCGATCGTCGGCAGTTCGGCGAGGCTCGTGACGGCGGCGGCGAACAGCGCGACGAACAGCACGCCGTTCAACTGGCCGCGCATCGTCGGCGCGGCGTGGGACACAGGGGAATGCGTGGCAGTCGACATGAGGCACCGGCAGCAACTGATTGCGATGGCCTAATCCTAGTTTGGTTATATCGATATGAAAAATTGTGATTTGTGACATAAACTATCTGGAGAGCCGATAATTCACGTCCATGACCCCGGATCAACTGATAACTTTCGCGGCCGTCGCCGAGCATCTGAACATCAGCCGCGCGGCCGTCGCGCTGCATCTGTCGCAGCCTGCGGTGTCGGGGCAGTTGCGCGTGCTGCAGGACGAATTCGGCGAGCCGCTGTACCAGCGCGACGGCCGCGGCATCCGCCTGACGCCGGTGGGCGAGCAGCTCGCGCAGTACGCGAACGCGCAGCGCGACACGTTCGCGCAGGCGCGCGCGTTTCGCGACGCGGTGCGCGGGCTCGACGCCGGCACGCTGCGCATCGGCGCGAGCACGACGCCCGCGAGCTATCTGCTGCCGTATCTGATCGCCGCGTTCCAGCCGCGCGCGCCGCGCGTCGCGATCCACACGATGAGCGGCAACACGGCGGACGTGGTGGCCGCGCTCGCGTCGCTCGACATCGCGATGATCGAGGGGCCGCCCGGCGACGCGCTGCCGCCCGGCACCGCCATGCACGCGTGGCAGGAGGACGAGATCGTCGCGGTGGTGCCGGCCGGTCATCCGCTGGCGGCCGCCGCGTACGACGATGGCGTGCCGCTCGCGGCGCTCGCCGCCCATCCGCTCGTGCTGCGCGAGGAGGGCTCGGGCGTGCGGCAACTGGTCGAACGCGCGTTCGCGCAAAGCGGCGCGCCGATGCGCGTCGCGTTCGAGATCGCGGGCGTCGAGGCCGTCAAGGAGGCCGTGCGCGCGGGAATGGGCGTCGGCTTCGTCTCCGCGATGTCGTTGCGGCACGAGGATGCGGCGCTGGTGCCGCGCTCACTCGCGCCCGCGCCGCTCACGCGGCATTTCTCGATCCTGGTGCCGCACGGCGCCGCGCCGTCGCGCGTGGCCGGCCGGTTTCTCGAGATGTGCATCGGGGAGGCGGGCGGGTAGGCGTCGGGATGGGCGTTCGGACAGGCACTCGGATAGGCGCGCGACCAGACGTTCGAACAGCCGCCGGACGCTCTCCGGGAACGCCCGATGCGTGTCCAGAAGCGCGCTTTCGCGCGGCAGCCGTTGCTTAGGGATTTCCTCTATGGCGTGCATGAGAAGCGAAGCGCACCATCCGTCTCAAGTAAATGGAACCGGTTCCATTCCGGTTTAAAAGGGCTGAAAGGTTAGAAATGGCAGACATCGTGATCGTGGCGAGCGCATTCGGGATGGACCGCGTGCGTACCGAGGGCCACCGGGCATTCATCGCGACGGCGGCGGCGTCCGGCGCGAGCGGTTTCGAGGTGCGCCGCGAGCTGTTCGCATCGGACGAGGACGCGACGCCCGGCGCGCTGGCCGAGCTCGGCGTGGCGGTGGCCGCGCACGGGCTGTGGTCGGTCTACTCGACGCCGGCCACGCTGTATACGGAAAGCGGTGCGCTCGATGCCGCCGCGTTGCGCGACACGCTGGTCGAAGCGGACGCGCTCGGCGCGCGCTTCGTCAAGTTCCAGCTCGGCGGCTTCGCGGGCGACGCGCACGCGGCCGACATCATTGCCCTGTCGCGCGGCGCGCGTGCCCGCGTGGTGGTCGAGAACGGCCAATTGCCGGTGGGCGGCGCGCTCGCGCAGTTTCGCGCGCTGTTCGCTGCGCTGGGCGGCGCGGGCATGCCCGATGCGCTCGGCATGACGTTCGACATCGGCAACTGGCAGTGGCCGGGCGAAGCGCCGCTCGCGTGCGCGCATGCGCTCGCGCCGCACGTGGAATACATTCATTGCAAGGCCGTGGCCGGCGCAGGCGCGCGCCGCTTCGCAGTGGCGCCGGCGCCCGGCGATGCGCTGGTCGCGGACGTGCTGGCCGCGCTGCCGCACACCGCGCCGCGCGGCATCGAGTTCCCGTTCGACGCGGCGGATCTGGCGGCCGACGCCGGCCGGCGTGTCGCGTGGCTCGCGGCCGCCTGACGCCGCCAGGATACGGAGGAGTTCACTCATGAAAGCAGCACTCGATGTCGTGACCTACGGCGAAGCGATGGCGATGTTCGTCGCCACCGAGCCCGGCCACCTCGCCCACGCGACGCAATTCACGAAACGCGTCGCCGGGGCGGACCTGAACGTCGCGATCGGGCTGTCGCGGCTCGGCTTTCGCGTCGGCTGGATGAGCCGCGTGGGCCGCGACTCGTTCGGCGGCTACGTGCTCGACACGCTCGCGCGCGAAGGCATCGACGCGTCGTGCGTGACCGTCGATCCGCAGTATCCGACCGGTTTCCAGCTGAAGTCGCGCAACGACGACGGCAGCGACCCGACCGTCGAGTATTTCCGCAAGGGCTCGGCCGCGAGCCATCTGTGCTGCGACGACTACGTGGCCGACTACGTGCTCGGCGCGCGGCACCTGCATCTGACTGGCGTCGCGCCGGCGATCTCGGCGACGTCGTGCGAGCTCGCGTTCAAGCTCGCGCGCGAGATGCGGGCGGCCGGCAAGACGATTTCGTTCGACCCGAACCTGCGCCCGACGCTGTGGCCGTCGGCGGAAGCGATGGCGACCACGCTGAACGCGCTCGCCGCGCTCGCCGACTGGGTGCTGCCGGGCCTCGCCGAAGGGCAGCAGCTCACCGGCCGCGACGCGCCGGCCGACATCGCCGGCTTCTATCTGGCGCAGGGCGCCCGCGGCGTCGTGATCAAGCTCGGCCCCGACGGCGCATACTTCCGCACGGCCGACGGCCGCGAGGGCACGGTGGCCGGCGAGCGCGTCGCGAACGTCGTCGATACGGTCGGCGCCGGCGACGGCTTCGCGGTCGGCGTGGTCAGCGCGCTGCTGGAGGGCAAGCCGATCGAGCAGGCGGTCGCACGCGGCAACCGAATCGGCGCGCTGGCGATCCAGGTGATCGGCGACTCGGAAGGCTTGCCGACCCGCGCGGCGCTCGATCGGCTCGAAGGCGCCGACGCTGGCGCCGCGCACGCCGAGCGTCAGGAAGAAACCGTCACCGCGCAATGAGAGGCCGACCACGGCCCGATCCGCGGAATCACTTCGTGCCACGTGCACGGTTTTGAATGAGGCTGGACCCGGCGCCGCCGCGCCGACGCCGGTCGATTTCCGAACGACGGGAGCGGAGCCGGTATGCGACCGGCCCGCTCCGGTCACCCCAGGAGACACTCAGATGGCAGCCAACCTTGCAGTCCGACGCTGGTGGACGATCATGCCGATCGTCTTCATCACCTACAGCCTCGCTTACCTCGACCGCGCGAACTACGGGTTCGCGGCAGCGGCCGGCATCAACCAGGATCTCGGCGTCAGCAAGGGCTTGTCGTCGCTGATCGGCGCGCTGTTCTTCCTCGGCTATTTCTTCTTCCAGATTCCCGGTGCGATCTACGCGGAACGCCGCAGCGTGAAGAAGCTCGTGTTCGCGAGCCTCGTGCTGTGGGGCGCGTGCGCGGCGCTCACCGGCGTGGTCACGAACATCCCGTCGCTGATGGCGATCCGCTTCGTGCTCGGCGTCGTCGAGGCCGCGGTGATGCCGGCGATGCTGATCTACATCAGCAACTGGTTCACGAAGAACGAGCGCTCGCGCGCGAACACCTTCCTGATCCTCGGCAATCCGGTGACCGTGCTGTGGATGTCGATCGTGTCCGGTTATCTCGTCCACGAGTTCGGCTGGCGCCACATGTTCATCGCCGAAGGCGTGCCGGCGATCGTCTGGGCCGTGTGCTGGTGGTTCCTCGTGCAGGACAAGCCGGCCGATTCGCCGTGGCTCAGCGCGCAGGAAAAGCGCGACCTCGCCGCGGTGCTCGCGGCCGAGCAGGCGGCCATCAAGCCGGTGCGCAACTACGGCGAAGCGTTCCGGTCCCCGGCCGTGATCAAGCTGTGCGCGCAGTATTTCTGCTGGAGCATCGGCGTGTATGGCTTCGTGCTGTGGCTGCCGTCGATCGTCAAGAACGGTTCCGAGCTCGGGATGGTCGCGACCGGCTGGCTGTCGGCGCTGCCGTCTCTCGCGGCGACGATCGCGATGCTGGTGGCGTCGTGGGCGTCCGACAAGGTCGGCTCGCGACGCGGCTTCGTCTGGCCGTTCCTGCTGGTCGGGGCTGCCGCGTTCGCCGCGTCGTACGCGCTCGGCTCGTCGCATTTCTGGATCTCGTACGCGCTGCTGGTCGTCGCCGGCGCCGCGATGTACGCGCCGTACGGCCCGTTTTTCGCGATCGTGCCGGAGCTGCTGCCGAAGAACGTCGCCGGCGGCGCAATGGCGCTGATCAACAGCATGGGCGCGCTCGGCTCGTTCGTCGGCTCGTACTTCGTCGGCTACCTGAACGGCGCGACCGGCTCGCCCCTCGCGTCGTATGCGTTCATGAGCGTCGCGCTGGTCGCCGCGGTGATCCTCACGTTGTCCGTCAAACCCCAGGCGCGCGATGCGCATCCGCTCGCGACGCCGTTGCAAGGAAAATGAAAACGATGAAGCCTCGTATCGTCGCGTACAAGCCGCTGCCCGATGACGTACTCGCGTATCTGCGCGAGCACGCCGAGGTGATCCGGGCCGACGGCGCCGACGCGCTCGCCGACGCGCTCGGCGAGGCGGACGGCGCGATCGGCGCGAGCCTGAAGATCACGCCGCAGATGCTCGATCGCGCGCCGCGGCTGAAGGCGTGGTCGACGATCTCGGTCGGCTACGACAACTTCGACGTCGCCGATCTCACGCGGCGCGGCATCGTGCTCGCGCACACGCCCGACGTGCTGACCGAATCGACCGCCGACACCGTGTTCTCGCTGATCCTCGCGTCCGCGCGCCGGGTGGTCGAGCTGGCGGAATGGGTCAAGGCCGGGCACTGGCAGCGCAGCATCGGCCCCGAACTGTACGGCACCGACGTGCAGGGCAAGACGCTCGGCATCGTCGGGCTCGGGCGCATCGGCGGCGCGGTCGCACGCCGCGCCGCGCTCGGCTTCCGGATGCAGGTGCTGTACACCAACCGTTCGGCGCACGCCGAAGCGGAACAGCAGTACGGCGCGCGGCGCGTCACGCTCGACGAACTGCTCGCGCAGTCTGATTTCGTGTGCCTGCAGGTGCCGCTGTCGCCGCAGACGCATCATCTGATCGGCGCGGCCGAATTCGCGAAGATGAAGCGCGGTGCGATCCTGATCAACGCGTCGCGCGGCCCGGTGGTCGACGAGGCCGCGCTGATCGACGCGCTGCGCGCGGGTACGATCCGCGGCGCGGGGCTCGACGTGTTCGAGAAGGAGCCGTTGTCGGCCGACTCGCCGCTGCTGCGGATGAGCAACGTCGTCGCGCTGCCGCATATCGGCTCGGCGACGCACGAGACGCGTCATGCGATGGCGCGCTGCGCGGCGGAAAACCTGGTCGGCGCGCTGGCCGGCACGCTGCGTACGAATCTCGTCAATCCGGACGCGCTCGCGCATGCGTGAGCGCCGGCGCGTGACCGGCGGGGGCGGCGGGGGCGGATAGAGGCGGCGGTCTTGGTGCGGGAGGGCAGGCTGCGTTATGATCGCCCGCTCGTCGCATCGACGAACCGGCCGCGCGGCCGGCGGCGTGGTGCGACGGGCATCCGTGCCGGGTCCGGTGCGGCCGGCGCCATCCGGTTCAGGTGGCCGCAGCGGGCGAGCGCGCAGCACGATCGCGGCGACGCGGGCCGGGCGGCTTTCGTATCCAACAACAAAGGTCCGTCCGCAGACGAAGCGGCGCGGATCGTACGTCGCGAGGCACGACTTGAGCGATTCGCAACCTTCCACGCAGCGTCCGGCGACGATCAGCGACGTCGCCCGCGAGGCCGGCACGGGCAAGACCAGCGTTTCGCGCTATCTGAACGGCGAGACGCACGTGCTGTCCGCCGATCTGCGCCAGCGGATCGAGGCGGCGATCGCCCGCCTGAACTACCGGCCGAACCAGATGGCGCGCGGGCTGAAACGCGGCCGCAACCGGCTGCTCGGCATGCTCGCGGCCGACCTCACCAATCCGTATACCGTCGAAGTGCTGCAGGGCGTCGAGGCCGCGTGCCACGCGCTCGGCTACATGCCGCTGATCTGCCACGCCGCGAATGAAGTCGAGATGGAGCGGCGCTTCCTGCAGCTGCTCACGACCTACCGCGTCGAAGGGCTGATCGTCAACGCGCTGGGCGCCGAGGAAGACGCGCTGCGCCCGCTGCGCGGCGGCGGCATCCCGGCCGTGCTGGTCGACCGGACGGTCGAGGGCTTCGAGGCCGACCTGATCGGCCTCGACAACACCGACGCGATCGAGACGGCGCTCGCGCACCTGATCGCGCGCGGCTTCGAGGCGATCCATTTCATCGTGCAGCCGTTCGAGCGCGTCAGCTCGCGGCGTCTGCGCGAGGCCGCGTTCCGCGCGGCGCTCGACGCGCGCGGGCTGCCGGTGCCGCCGACGATCGTGCTCGACCTCAACGAGCCCGCGACCGCGGCGGCGGCGCTCGCCGACCTCGACGCGCGCGTCGACGACGCATTGCGGCGCGGTGCGCGCGCGGCGCTGTTCGCGGCGAACGGCCCGGTCGCGCTCGCGATCGCGCGCCATCTGCGCGCGCGCTTCGGCCCGGCATGGCAGGAGAAGGCCGCGCTCCTGTCGATCGACGACCCGGAGTGGGCCGAGCTGATCGGCATCACGACGATTCGCCAGCCGACCTACGAGATCGGCTACAAGGCCGTCGAATTCGTGCACGAGCGCATCGACGGCGCGGGCGGCGACGCGCGTGTCGCGCTGCTGCGCGGCGAGCTGGTCGTGCGCGCGTCGACCGCAAGCTGAGTATCATTCGGGCACGCGGCGCAGCGGGTGCGCCGCTCCGAACAAGGAAATACATGACTGTCGCCCCCGTCACGCTGGCGGTGCTGATCGCCGCCACGCTGATCATCGCGCTGCTGCCGTTCGTGCTGTTTCGTATGCTGCGCAAGCCGCTTGCGCTCGACCGCCGCGACACGATCGTCGGCGTCGCCGTCTTCACGCTGTTCGCGATGATCGTCGAACGCGCCTTCCATGGCCTCGTGCTGAGCCGCACGCCCGACGGCGGCTGGCTCACGCAGCCGCTTGCGTTCGTCGCGTACGGTGCGCTCTCGAGCGCCGTGTTCGAGGAGGTCGGCCGCTACGTCGGGATGCGCTTCCTGAGCCGCCGCTATGGGGCGTCGGCCGGCGACGGACGCGGCATCGGCTACGGGCTCGGCCATGCCGGCGCCGAAGCGTGGTTCGTCGGCGTGCTCGTGTGGGGCCAGTGGTCGTATCTCGCGTGGCTGGCGAGCCGCGGACAGCTCGAAACGCAGCTCGCGGACCTGCCGGGCGATACCGTCGTGCGGCTGCATGTGATGCTCGCGACGCTGTCGGCCCAGTCGATCCTGCTGTTGCTGCTCGAGCGCTGCGCGGCGTTCGTCGTGCAGTTGGCGCTGTCGGTGCTGGTGTGGCGCGGCGTGCGCGCCGGCCGCGCGATGGTGCTGCCGCTCGCGATCGTGCTGCATGCGCTGGCGCTGCTGTACCAGGTGCGGGCGCTGCCGGCCGGCTGGCTCGAGGCCGTGTATTTCGTGCTGGCCGCGATGCTGGTCGCCGTGCTGATGAAAACGTGCCGGCCGCCGCGTGCGGCGGCCTGACGGGGGAGAGCGAATGGACGACTATCTGATCGAATGCCAGAGCGCCGAATTCGATGCGCTAGCGCGCGTGATCTGCGAGCTTTTTCCCGAGCAGACGCGCTTTACCGAAAGCAGCGACGAGCGCGGGCGCTTTTTGTCCGTGCAGTGGCTCGCGATGCGCTTCGGTTCGACGCCGAAACGCATGACGCTCGACATCCGCATCGTGCCGGCCGCGCTGGCGCGCTATCTGGCGCTCAGGCCGATGCAGCGCGCGCGCAGCCACGCGGTGCTGCATGCGTACACGGAAGCGATGCTCGGTTCGCTCGAGGAACGCCATGCGGCGGGCGAGGCGATCGAGCGCAATGCGGAACTCGAACTCGACGAGGACTTTGCGTGAAGGTGGACGCCGCGGGCGTGCCGGCGCGGAGCCGGTGTGCGGCGTCGGGCGTTACGCGTTACGCGTCGCGGTAGACCTGGGCGAAGCGCTGTGCCTGCACGACGCCGTAGTCGCCGGGCGCGTATTGCATGACCCAGTCGCCGGCGGTGCCGCGCAGCGTGTCGCCGTTTTCGGAGCGCGCGATCGTGAACGGCTCGTCCATGCGGCGGGCCAGCACGACGGCCGGGCGGTTGCGGTATGCACCGGGCGCGCCGTGCGCGAGCGCCGGATCGGCGGGCAGATACTTCACGTCGAAGCGTTCGCGCGACACGACCCAGCGGTCGCCGGTCGAGCCGGTGACCAGCGCGTCGCCCGCGACATAGCGGTTCGGACCTTCGAGGCTCATCAGTTCGCCGTCGGCCTGCGCGAATGCGACCGTGACGGTTTCGTCCTTGACGACGCGACGGGCCTGCGGGTCGGTACGCAGATCGATGTGCTTGAGTTCGAGCATGGCGGGGGAAGTGCGGGAAAAGCCGGGAGCTTATCCCGAATTCGGCGCGCCGTGTGACGCGCCGGTTCCGGCGGCAGCGGCAGGCGCTCGGCCGCTCAGCCGTGCGCGAGCCGCGCGGTGGCGATGGGTGTCAAGGCTGCGCGGGCGCGCTGGCGGCCGGCGCGGCGGCTGCCTTGCCTTCCCGGGGCGCGGCCTTGCCCTTGCCGCGATGCGCGCCGCCGTGATGCAGCCAACTGCGGAACGTGGTGTCGGCCAGCGCCTTCTGGTCGGCCGGGAACGACTCGTAGAGCGGCGCGAAGGCGTCGGCGAGCTTTTTCGCGCCGTCCGCGTTCGCTTGCGCGAGCGCCGCGTACTGCTTCATGTCGTCGACCGCCGATACGTCGCGGCTTTCCATCCGTTCGCGATACAGGCGACCCATCGTGTCGCCGTTCTCGCGCATCGTGTCGGCGAAGGTTTTCCATTGCGGCTCCTGCGCCGAGGTGATCTTCAGCTGGTCGTGCAGGTACTTGATGCGTTGCTCGACGCGCGCTTCGTGGCGCGCGGCGCGCTGTTCGGCGCTGGGCGCCGACGCGGCGGGCATCGAGGCCGGTTGCGGCTGGCTTTGCGCGAAGGCGCCGGCGGCCGCGGCGAGCATCGCAAGGGTGAGCGAGATTTTCTTCATGATGGGCTCTCCGGGGTGGTGTCGTGCGAGCGGGCGCGGGCGCGCATCTCGCATCGCCCGATATTAGTAGCACGTCGGCTGCAACCCGGCAGTGAAAGCGACACTTGCTTACATCGGATACTTGTCGAAATCGATGTTGGTGGGGCGCACGGTGGGGCGGGGGGCGTTCGGTTGGGGCGTCGTGCCATATCGCGCTGCCTGCGACACCTGCGATGGGCCGGCCGCGTCATGCCGGCGTGCGACATCGGGAAGCCGCTCCCGCGCCATGCCGTGTGGGCGGGTCGCGGGTTCGGCGCTATCATCGCGTCACGTTCCATTTCGCCGGCGCGCTGCACGCCGGCCCAGCCTCATGCGTCCACCTCGCCTCGACCAACTCGACGATCTCGACCGGCAACTCGTCGCGCTGCTGCAAGCCGATGCGCGCGCGAGCGTCGCCGATCTCGCGCGACAGCTCGACGTCGCCCGCACGACCGTCGTCGCGCGCATCGCGCGGCTCGAGCGCACCAACGTGATCGCCGGTTACAGCGTGCGGCTCGGGCAGGACGTGCTGGACGCGAGCATCTACGCGTACGTCGGCATCATCCTCACGCCGAAGTTCGGCAAGGACGTGCTGCGCAAGCTGGACCGGATGCCCGAAGTGCAACTGCTGTGCGCGGTGAGCGGCGAATACGACTATGTCGCGTGGCTGCGCGCCGATTCGCCGGAGCGGCTCAACGACCTGCTTGACCAGATCGGCTCGCTCGAAGGTGTCGAGCGCACGACGACGTCGATCATTCTGTCGCGCAAGATCGATCGCGGCACCATCGGTGGATGATGAGGCGCATGCGTGCTTCATGCGTGACGCCGTGGCGCGATGTGGGTCGTTGCGCCGGGTGTTTCTTCGTTTCCCTCTGGTGACGCGGGCCGCGGCGGGGGGAGGTCGGGGCGCGTTGGCCGTTTCTTCGCTTGTCTCGGATGGCGTCTGTCGCGGCGCGTAACGTCGGGTCGCGCTCGCTGTTTCTTCGTTTCTCGCCGGCGGCGTCGGCTGCGGCGTGTTACGTCGGCTCGTGCCGGCTATTTCTTCGTTTTGGTCCGGTGACGCTGGCTGCGGCGCGGTACGCCGTCGTGCTGGCCGTATCTTCGTTTCTCGCCGGTAACGCCGGCTGCGGCGGGTGATGTCGGGCCGTGCCCGATGTTTCTTCATTCTCTCTACCGACGCCAGGACCGACGCGTCACGTCGAGCTGCGTCGGCTATTCCTCGGTTTCTCTCCGTGACGCCCGCGCAACGAGCGCATTGCGTCGCGTCATGTCAGGCCTCTTCGCGCATGCATCGGTGCGGCGAACGCGTGTCGGCGCGCGTCATGATGTCTCGCCTCTGTCCCGCATTGCGGCTTCAGCACGCCCCCATTCGCTTCATACGCCCGCGCCAGCCGCTTGCCCGGCGACATATCTGCGATTTTTATACGATCTCGTCGAAACGACGAAACCATTCGTCAATTAGTCGAATTTATCGGTCGTTTCGCATCATTCTTCGTCTTGGAACTGATTTTGCGCGTCCCTAAACTGTGTTCATGGCTCGACGCCGTACACGAACACCAAACCCATCATCAGGAGATAAGCGCATGAAAATCGCCATTGTCGGCGCAGGTCTGATCGGTCACACCATTGCTCACATGCTGCGTGAAACGGGCGACTACGAGGTCGTGGCATTCGACCGCGACGCCGATGCGCTTGCCAAGCTCTCACGTGAAGGCATCGCGACGCAGCGGGTCGATTCGGCCGACGCCAATGCGATTCGCGAAGCCGTGAAGGGCTTCGATGCGCTCGTCAATGCGCTGCCGTACTACCTCGCGGTGAACGTCGCCGCGGCAGCGAAGGCGGCCGGCGTGCACTATTTCGACCTGACCGAGGACGTGCGCGCAACCCACGCGATCCGCGAACTCGCCGACGGCTCCGACCACGCGTTCATGCCGCAATGCGGGCTGGCGCCGGGCTTCATCGGCATCGCCGCACACGAGCTCGTGAACGGTTTCAGCGAAGTGCGCGACGTGAAGATGCGCGTCGGCGCGCTGCCCGAGTATCCGACGAACGCGCTGAAGTACAACCTGACCTGGAGCGTCGACGGGCTGATCAACGAATACTGCCAGCCGTGCGAAGCGATCCGCGACGGCCGCAAGCAGTGGGTGCAGCCGCTCGAAGGCCTCGAGCACTTCTCGCTCGACGGCACCGAATACGAGGCGTTCAACACGTCGGGCGGCCTCGGCACGCTGTGCGAAACGCTGTCGGGCAAGGTCGAGTCGCTGGATTACAAGTCCGTCCGCTATCCGGGCCACCGTGCGCTGGTGCAGTTCCTGCTCGAGGACCTGCGCCTGTCGAGCGACCGCGACACGCTGAAGGCGATCATGCGCCGCGCGGTGCCGTCGACGAAGCAGGACGTCGTGCTCGTGTTCGTCACGGTGACGGGCGTGAAGGACGGCCAGCTCGTGCAGGACGTATTCACGCGCAAGATTTTCGCGAAGGACGTATGCGGGATGCACATGAGCGCGATCCAGATCACGACGGCTGGCGCGATGTGCGCGGTGCTGGATCTGTTCCGCGAAAAGAAGCTGCCGCAGAGCGGTTTCATCCCGCAGGAGAAGGTCTCGCTGAAGGCGTTCCTCGCGAACCGCTTCGGCAAGCTGTACGAAGGCGGAACGATGGAGCGCGTGCACGCACTGGCGTGACGCACGCGTCTTTGGTACGAGGGTAAAGGCGACGCCGGGAGCGCAACAGCGCTTCCGGCGTTGTCGTTTCGACGCAGGCGCCGCGTCGCGCGGCGTCAGGCGGGCAGGGGAGCGTTCAGGCCGACCGCGACGCGCCGGCGGCCGGTTGCTCGTGCGGCTGCG
This sequence comes from Burkholderia vietnamiensis LMG 10929, assembly GCF_000959445.1. Taxonomy (NCBI): domain Bacteria; kingdom Pseudomonadati; phylum Pseudomonadota; class Betaproteobacteria; order Burkholderiales; family Burkholderiaceae; genus Burkholderia; species Burkholderia vietnamiensis. The sequence continues at coordinate 2,390,326 of NZ_CP009631.1, forward strand.
CGAGGCGGTGCAGCAGCGCGTCGATGTCCGCGTCGGACGGTGCGGTGTTGTCGAACATCACGATGCCGTCGCATTCGTCACCGGTCGGCACGAAGCGGCGCTGCCGGTATTCGTCCCAGTGGGCGAGCTTGTACGCATCGTTCGGATTGCCGCGCGCGACGATCCGCTGGTGCGCGACGTCTTCGGCGGTGTGGACCCAGACGACCGTCAGCGAGATGTCAGGCCCGATGCCGAGCCAGTCGCGGTCGAGAATGCGCCCGTCACGCACTTCGCGCGACAGCGGGGCGACCACCAGCACGCCGATGCCGAGCGCGAGATTCTCGCGGGCCGTGTCGAGCAGGCCCTGGTATTCGGGGTCACGCAGATGTTTCAGGTAGAGCGGGCTGTCGCGATCGTTCGGGTCGGCGGTGAGGGCGCCCATCGCGGCCGAGCTGTAGCGGCCGTACAGCGTGTCCTTGTCGAGCAGGCAGAAGGCTTCGCCGGTGGCTCGCATCAGCGGCCCGATCAGCCGCTTTGCGAGCGTGGTCTTGCCGGTGCCGGCATGACCGCAGAAGAACACCAGATGCGTCACGAATACCGGCTCCCCGAATCGGCAGGCGACGCGTCGGAGCCCTTGTTGCCGCGCGAAAACACTTCGGCCTCGAGCCACATCGCGTTGATGACGCCGAAACCGAGCGCCACGCCGATGCCGAGTATCCACGAGAAATACCACATGGGTTCGTCTCCTTGAAGGTTGGGCCGCGCGGGGCTGCCGCGCGTGTGTCGAAGCGATGCCGACGCATGCGCCCACGGCGCATGCAGCCCGATCATGACCAATATCGGCGAGCGGCGCAAGCCGGGCCGATTGCGAGTCAAACCGGTAAACTGGTGCGAAAACTGCAACGCCACGGACACCATGCTGATCAACTGTGCTGCATACCAGGACGGCCGCAAGCTGGCCGACATCGATATCGACGCCATCAGCGACTACGTATCGAAGCCCGAATGTTTCGTCTGGGTCGCGCTGAAGGAGCCGACGCCCGACGAAATCGACCTGATGGGCGAGGAATTCGGGCTGCACGAGCTTGCGCTCGAGGATGCCCGCAAGGGGCACCAGCGGCCGAAGATCGAGGAGTACGGCGACTCGCTGTTCGCCGTGCTGCATACCGTCGAACTGGACGACGACGGCGAATTCAAGGTCGGCGAACTGAATGTGTTCGTTGGCCCGAACTACGTGCTGTCGATCCGCAACCATACCGAACAGGACTTTCGCGACGTGCGCAAGCGCTGCGAGCGCGAGCCGCATCTGCTGCGCGAAGGTTCGGCGTTCGTGTTCTATGCGCTGATGGATCAGGTCGTCGACCGCTATTTTCCGATTCTGGAAACGCTCGGCGCCGAGCTCGAGGAGCTCGAGGACCGGATCTTCGCGAAGGCGACGCCTGCTGCGTCGCGCGCGATCATCGAGGATCTCTATTCGCTCAAGCGCCGGCTCGTGACCTTGTATCAGCACACGGCGCCGCTGATGGAGCCGCTCGCGAAGCTCACGGGCGGGCGTATCCCGCAGGTCTGCAGCGGGATGCAACATTACTTTCGCGACGTGTACGACCACCTGCAACGCATCGTGAAGACGATCGAAGGGCGGCGCGAAATGGTCGTGACCGCGATCCAGGTGAACCTCGGGATGATCTCGCTGGCCGAAAACGAGGTGACCAAGCGGCTCGGGTCGTTCGCCGCGCTGTTCGCGATCCCGACGATGATCGCGGGCATCTACGGGATGAACTTCGCCAACATGCCCGAACTGCACCTGAAATATGGCTTCTACGGCTGTATCGCCGCGATGGCCGTGGCCGACCTCGCGCTGTGGTGGCGCTTCAAGCGGGCGGGGTGGTTGTAGGCCGTAGCCTAGCCCGGTGCGTGCCGGCCGACGACGACCCGCCACGGCCGCACGCGCCACGACTTGACGAGCCCGTTCTGCACGTACGGATCGGCGCGCGCGAACGATTCAGCGACGGCCGGCGAATCGCTTTCGAACACGAGCACGGCCTGATCGGCCGGATCCTGCAATGCGCCGGCGAGCACGAGTTCGCCGCGTTCCGTGGCCGCGCGCGCCAGCGCGAGATGCTCGGCACGGTATTGCTCGCGCCGGGACAGGTAATCGTCGACGAGTTCGTAGATCAGCTGGTAGTGCATGGTCGCTCCGGGGAAGTCGGTTGCCTCACGGTCGGCGGGTTGTCTTGGCTCAGTATAGGGTGCGGTTCGCGGGTCGGCGCGGTGGTTTGCGGCTCGGGCTGCGTGGGCGATTCGGGCCGATGCGGACGATATGATCGAGCGGCATTGTGTCTCCCCATTATTTGCAACTAACGGTCTTTTTTTCCGGCTTCCATCCTATTGACGCGCGTTGCTGCGCCTGAATGTGCTTCTCCAAAACCGTCTTCAGCGCGGTGGTTCATCGCTCGTTTTTCGCATATTCCAGATTCGTTTTTCATGCCGTCAACATGGTCGAACGGCATATCGGGAAAGGGGGCCGAAAGCGACGATCGCCGCTGGTCTCGAGACGATCCGAGGCCGTTTTCATTGACCGGAATGCGACCTATGCTGAACGAATCCGGAGCGAACTTCGTTCGCTCGATTCGTCCAGACGAGGTGTGCGATGCCTGTTTCCGCGACGCTGCAGGACTGCCTGCGCGAGAAGTCATCCCGGTACGAAGTCGTGTACCACCCGTATAGCCATACCAGCATGGAGACGGCCGCAGCCGCGCATATCCCCGGCGAACGGCTCGCCAAGACAGTTCTGCTCGAGGACGATCAGGGCTACGTCGCCGTGGTGCTGCCGACGTCGCACGCGATCCGGTTTTCCGACCTGTGGATCAAGACCGGACGCCATCTCGTTCTTGCCAAGGAAATCGAACTGCGCCAACTGTTCAAGGATTGCGAGATGGGCGCGTTGCCGCCGATATGCATGGCGTACGGGATGAAGACGTTCCTCGAGGAGCAACTCGCGCAGCAGCCGGAAGTTTATTTCGAGGCCGGCGATCACGAGGCGCTGATCCATATGACGCAAGACGAATTTCTCGCGCTGATGGAAACCGCCGAACGCGCGCATTTTTCGCACAAGATGCTCGGGATGTGGGTGTCCTGACGGGTGTGTGGTGCTTGCGATTCGCAGTTCGTGGCTCGCCGGGAAGATCGGGAACGGCGCCGTACGGGCTGCGGTCGCGAGTTTGGACGCGGTCCACTGGGGGTCGATAGACGGCTACCGTTCGGGGCGAACTGCGGGGACGGGGTCTGTTGGTCGTTGGTGGAATCCTTGATTTGACATAATCATTATTATCAGTCGGAGCGATTGTAAGAGCAAAGTAGTAATGTCGCGTTTCCGCTAAATAATCGAGGCTGTAGCCGGGTGTCGGCTCAAACGGCCAACCGGCTGGAATTGACGACGCGGCAGATTCGCCGCTCGGCCACGACCGACTCGAGCACGGATTGCTTCTGCGATGTTTGCGTCCGTGCTGCGGACACCTGACATCCCACGAACCAGATTGACGCAAGGAAACGTCTCAAGCGCAGATTGCCATCACGCACTTGCCGCATCGAGACAACCTGCGTTTCACGTCACGCGTCCGTGCCGCCCTCGAGCGCCGCCTCCACCAGCCTTTCAATAGTGTCATCGTGCCGAAACCCGGCCTCGAGCGCTCGCCTATCCACGAGCGGCGGTTGCCGTCCAAAACGTTGCTCGATCTGATCCACGGGCGCGTAGTCGATCGTGAACGCGCCGAAGCGCCGGCGCAACGCATCGACGATCTCTCCCACGGAAAGATGCAAGACGGGCGGCGTCCACACGCGGCCCGCGTGCAACGACGCCGCCGGCATGCGCGCGGCGTGCAGCAGGTTGTCCACGCAGCATCTTCGCGACATCCACCATGCGGTAGCGTCGCGCGACACGGGGCACGTATAAGCCTCGCCGCGCTGTGCCATGCGAAAGATCTGGCTCATGAACGCCGACCCATGTCCCGACGACAACTCCGGCCGCGCCACGATGCCGGGCAGCCGCAGCGCGCGGCCGTCCAGCTCGCCGCGACGCGTCCAGTTCGCAAGGATCAGTTCGCCGACCAGCTTGTGCGTACCGTAGCTCGTGGCCGGGTGCGGCGCCGTGTGCTCATCGACAAAGTTCGGCAACGGTTCGCCCAACACCGCAACGCTGCTCGCGTAGACCACGCGTGCCGCGTACCCGTCGTGCAGCACGGCCTGCTTCGCGAGAAGTTCGAACAGCGTGAGCATGCCCCACAGATTGACGCTGTCGCCGGCAGCCGGCTCGGCTTCCGCTTGCGCGCCGGGCATGCTTGCCAGATGAAAGACGACGTCCACTGGTCTCGCGAGTAGCGGCTCGAGAATCTCGGGGCGGCCGAAATCGCCGGCCACCGCCGTGACGCGCGTGTCACCTGGCGCGCGCTCCACTCGTCGATCGATCAGCACGAGTTCCGACACATCGCCGGACTGCGTGATGCCATCGTGCAGCAAGCGCTCGACAAGCGCCCTCCCAACGAATCCTCCCGCTCCTGTGACGAGCACTCTCATGATCGCAGCGCCTCGCTTGTGACCTCGCTTATGACCTCATCCCTGACCTGCTCTGCGTCGCGAGACGCGCGCACGACCTGCTGGTCGATCGACCCGAACGGCGTGCCGCCCGCGTCGTCGCGAGCCGTCATGCGAACGCGGTCGCCAAACTGCATGAACGGTGTGTGTGCCTTTCCTTCATCGATCATCTCGATCACGCGCCGCTCGGCAATGCACGCGGACCCGGCGCCGCGGTCCACGTTCGACACCGTGCCGGAACCGACGATCGTCCCCGCCGACAGCCTGCGCGTACGCGCCGCATGTGCGATGAGCTCGCCGAACCCGAAGCTCATTTCCCCGCCGTGCGGATGCCCGAACCAGCGCTCATTCCAGTCCACGTGCAAACGCAGATGCACGCGACCGTCGCGCCAATGCTCGCCCAGTTCGTCCGGCGTGACCGCGACGGGCGCAAAGCTCGTGGAGGGCTTGGCCTGCAGAAACCCGAAGCCGGTCTTCATCTCGCGCGGCCCGAACGCGCGCAGGCTCCAGTCGTTGAGCTGCACGATGAGGCGCACGCGCCGAACCGCATCGTCGGGCGACACGCCCATCGGCACGTTTGCCACCACCACGCCGAACTCGCCTTCGAAGTCGATGCCGTCGTGTTCGTCCGGCAAGGGCACGTCGTGGTGCGGCCCGAGAAAATCATCGCTTGCGCCCTGGTACATCACAGGCACCGTGTCGAACTCGGAGATGGGCGGCGTATTGAACGCCTGTTCCATGAGGCGACCGTGATTCAGGAACGCCGAGCCGTCGCACCACTGCGGACTGCGTGGCAACGGCGCAGCGCAAGCCTGCGGATCGAACGGGCGTGCGTCGGGCAACGCGCCCGCATTCAGCGCGTCGTAACGTGCCGCGAGTAGCGGCGCGACCGCGTCCCAACGTTGCAGCGCATCGAGCAACGTCGGCGCGATCGGTGCGGCGTCCACGGCATAACGAAGGTCGCGCGACACGAGCAGCAGGCGGCCATCGGCGCCGTCCGGCAACGAACTGAATTTCATCGTGCCTCCCTCTCCGTCCGGCTCGCGAGCGCGGCGGCAATCGCCGGGTCGTAGACGCCGTCGATCAACGCGAACAGCATCCGGCACATGCGTCCCGAGCGATTCGCCCACGCATGGTTGGTCCCCCGTTGAATCACCACGTTGCCCTGCTTCAGCACGACCTCGGCGCCGTCGAGTATCAACGTCATCTCGCCTTCGATCACGACGCCATAGTCGATCGACTCCGTGCGATGCATGAGCGGATGCGGCGAGTCGGCCTGGACGGTCGATGCATCGGCGTCGCCGATCTGGCTGAACGCCGCATGCATGGCCGCGGCGCCGTGCGCGAGAAACTCCGGCGTGTCGGGCGGAATGTCGACGAAGCGCACGCGCGTGCCGTATCTCGGCGGCGGCAACATGAGCTCGCCGATGGTGGGATCGGAGCCGTTGTTCACCACCGCGGGGCTTTCCGACGTGCTCCAGACTTCGTGGAATACCGTGCCGGGAATCGCGGCAATTTCCGCGACGGTGGACAACGGACCATCGGACATGACGATCGCCCGGCCGTTGGCGTCATGGCCGGTCACGACGCGACGAATGGTGGAAAAGCTCATGCTGCGCGCTCCGCATCGGGTTGGTCGAGAATCGCGACGGCGCGCGTCCAGCCGGCGGAAGCGCCGCGGATCTTGTGCGGGAAGCAACTGATCGTGAAGCCGGCGGGCGGCAACGCTTCGAGGTTGTGCAGTTTCTCCAGATGGCAGTAGCCGATGTCGCGGCCGGCCTTGTGCCCTTCCCAGATCAGCGACGTATCGCCCGTCTGCGCAATCTTCGTCGCGGTGTAGGAGAACGGCGCGTCCCAACTCCAGGCGTCGGTGCCCGTCAGGCGCACGCCGCGCTCCAGCAGATACATGGTGGCCTCGTAGCCCATCCCGCAGCCCGCGTTCACGTAATCGCCGTGCCCATAGCGCGAGCCGGCCCGCGTGTTCACGACGACGATGTCGAGCGGCTGCAACGCGTGGCCGATACGCGCCAGTTCGGCCTCGACATCGGCGGCGCTCGCGACGTAGCCATCGGGGAAATGGCGGAAATCGAGCTTCACGCCGGGCTGGAAACACCACTCCAGCGGCACCTCGTCGATCGTGATGGACGGCCGCGCCTCGCCGAGCCGTGCGTCCATGGTCGAATGGAAATGCCAGGGCGCGTCCAGATGCGTGCCGCTGTGCGTCGTGAGCGTGACCCATTCCGCGGCGGCAGCCTCGCCGTCGGGATAATCGTCGGCTTTCGTGCCCGGCAGCATGGCCATGAATTCGGGCAACGTGTCTGCGTGCTTCTGGTAGGTGATCTTCGGCGCGAGCGGCGGCGGATCGGACAGCACGTCGTTCTCCAGATAAATGGAGAGATCGACAAACCGGCGAACGGGCTTCATGCGTTGACTCCTTGCGTATCAGGACGGCCCTCGAGCCGCGAAAAGCAGAACACCGCCGCCACCGCGATCATGGCCGCCGCAATGCCCAGGCTGCCGTAGCCCGAATGCTTGACGAGCGTGCCGCCGAGGAGCGGCCCGATTGCGGCGCCCGTCATCAGCATGGCGGGCGTCGCGGCAACGGCGCGTCCGGTACGGTCGATGCGGGCGAGCATGCCGAACGCGAAGGTATGGGTGAAGATCATCACGGCGGCAAAGACGGCGGTGGCCGCGGCATACGGCCCGACGGTCGCGCTGTGCGTGATGATCAACGCAAGCGCCGCCTGTAAGATGGGACCGCCCTGCACCACCCTGCGCCCCGCGATGCGCCGTTCGAGCAGCCCCGCCACCGGTGCGGGAAACAGGTTGACGAAGCCGAGCGCGATCAGCGTGCCCGTCACGGCGCCGAAGCCGAAACCGTGGTCGAGCCCGATGCGCTGCACGAAGCTGAAGAGCATCGACTGCGTGAGCCCCATGCATCCCACGCTTGCCATGCCGAACCAGACCGCGCGCGCGAAGCGCGGCTCGGCGACCGACGCCGTGCTGTGTTGCGCGCGAATCGACGGGAATGCCAGGGCGCAGGCAATCGCCGCCGTAGCCATGATCCCCGCGAACACGCGAAACAGCATGGCGCCGCCGTGTTGCGCGATCAACGCAGGCGTGCCGCCCAGAAACGCGATTGCGAAGATGCCGAGCGCGAGCCCCGCGCCGGCGAACAGGCGATGCGGATGGCGGCTGCGTCCGATCGTGCCGTGTGCGAAGCTCAGCCCGCAGCCCACGGCGATACCGGCCAACGCATGCAGCACCGCCATCGCCGCATAGCCGTCAATCGACGCGATGCCGACGAACGCGAGCGTCGCCGTGCCGAAACCGAGCGTCGCCATGACGCGCGCCGGCAGACGGTTCAGGCGCGGCGAGAAGAACAGGCTGCCGACGACGGCCCCCGCCAGAAACAGCGTGGCGAGCAGGCCGGCCTGCTGTGGGTCGAGCCGGTATGCGCCGATCAGGGTGCCCACCCATACCGGCAAGGCGACCAGATCGACCATGCCGGCACAGTGCGAGATCAGCAGGACCGCGATGCCGGATGCGCGCAGGCGGGTGCCCGCATCCGCGTCCGCATCGGCGCCGCCCGGCAGGTCGACGTGCGCGGCATGCGCCGCGTGTGCCGCAGAAAGGTTCGTTTCCATCGTGGCTCCGGTCGTCAGATCTGCTGCGCGAGCCGCTGGTGCGTCTCGTGCATGATGCGGGTGTGTTCAGCCTTGTCGCCGCCGCTGATCTCGATCTCGCCGAGGCGCCCGGAGTTTTCCACCACCATGCGGCAGCGCTCCCAGCGCCGCGCCTGGAAAGCCTGCAACGCCGCCTGCACCGTCGCGCCGCGTCCCAGCTCCTCGGCCAGCACGATGCCGTCTTCTATGCCGATGCCCGCGCCCGCGGCCATATGCGGCGTGGTGGCGTGCACGGCGTCGCCCACCAGCACCACGCGCGCGCTGAACCAGGGCTGCGGCAGCAGCAGGCTTTCCAGCGGACGATAGATGCAGTGCGACTGCGGTCCCACCTGCGCGCGAATGGATTGCACCAGCGGCGCGCCGAACGGCGCCAGCAGATCCGCGAGCATGCGCGGCCAGTGCGCGGGATCGACGCGCTCGTTCGTCGGCCGGTCTTCCGTGACGAAGACGTACATTTCTTCCTGCGAAACAGGATTGACGCCGACCTTCACCTTCTGCCCCAACCACATCGTGGCGCAGGCGATCTCCGCCGGCCGCGGCACGACCGCACGCCACACGCCCTGACCGGTGTAGCGCGGCTTGGGCGCATTCGGGAACACGGCATCGCGCACTTTCGAGTACAGGCCGTCGGCGCCCACCACGAGATCGTAGCGGCCGTGCGTGCCGTCCGTGAACGTCACGTCCACGCCGTCGTCGCGCTGCGCGATCTGCGAGAACGTGCAGCCGAGCCGCACGTGCACGCCGGCCGCACGCGTCGCATCCGCCAGAATTCCGGCCAGCGCGGGGCGCATGATGGCTCCGCCGCCGGGCACGTCGTCGCCCGCTACGCGCGGCGTCGGCAACGTGCCGATCGGATGGCCCGCGGCGGTGAAGAGGTTCACGCCGTCGCCGCCGTGGCCGTGTTCGAAGAAGGCGTCGAGCACGCCCACGGTGCGCAGGGCGCGCAGCGTCGGGCCGCCGATGCTGATGCCCGCGCCATACGAACGCCAGCCCGTGTCGATTTCCACAAGATCGACGCTCAGGCCGAGCTTCGCGCACTGGATCGCGGTCGTCATGCCGGCGAACCCTCCGCCGATGACGAGGATGCGCTGAAGGGAGGATGTCATAGGGGTGTCTCCTGGTGCTTTATGTGATCGATCGTGTGTCGTGCCGGACCAGCACGACGTAGCCGTCTTCCGTCACTTCGATGGGAACCGCGATCAGCCGCTGGCCGAGGCACGGCCCGAGCAGGCACACGCCGCTCGCCATGTCGAACTGCGCGCCGTGCGCGTGACAGACGATGCGCGTGGCGTCGCCGTTCAGATAGGCGTCCTTACGCCAGGCCATCGGCGTGTCGCCGAAATGCGGGCAGGCGTCGCGCCACGCATGAAGCTGCTCGCCGCGCCGCACGACGAAGATCGTGTCGCGCCCCGCTCCGTCG